>NZ_JBWKSZ010000001.1:0-305239 GCF_059420045.1 Frondihabitans sp. GW821-FHT04F02
TCCACGTTCAAGACCGACGCCGTCAAGCCCGGACTCCTCGTCGGCACCGCCACCATCGCCGCCCAGATCGCCGAGTAGCACCCACCATCACTGAAGAGCCCGCCGCCATCGCGGCGGGCTCTTCCGTGTCTCCGACTGCGCCGCGCCCGAGGGTCGACGGCGGGAGGAAGTCTTCACCGGGCTCGCCCGGGGGAGATCAGTCCGGGGATTGGATGCTCCGGACGACCCGATGGGGCCCGTCACGTCGAGAGGCGCGGCGGGCTTCGGTGCGTCCGCCGCCGTACTGGTAGCGGCGCACCCACCCGGAGTCGGGCGCGATCGGCCTACCGTGGAGCATGACCGAAGAGCCGAACCCCCTCGGCGAGTTCCTGCGTGCGCGTCGCGAGCTCGTCACCCCCGAGCAGGCGGGACTCCCCGTCGTCGGCACCCGCCGGGTCGCGGGGCTGCGCCGCGAGGAGGTCGCGATGCTGTCGGGCATCAGCGCGGAGTACTACCTGCGGCTGGAGCAGGGCCGCTACCGAAACCCGTCGCTGCAGGTGCTGGAGTCGATCGCTCGCGTGCTCCTCCTCGACGACGAGAGCTCCGCGTACCTGCTCGCGCTCGACGCCGAGAAGCCGCGCGTCGCCCGCCGTCGGCCCCAGCGCGAGACGGTGCCCCCGGGTGTCCGGCGGCTGCTCGCGCAGCTCCCGCAGCCCGCGTTCGTCGAGGGACGCTACCTCGACGTGCTCGCCGCGAACCCGATGGCCACGGCGCTGTCGCCTCGCCTGGCCTCAGGGCGCAACCGGCTGCTCGACGTCTTTCTCGACGCCGACGAGCGCGCGCTGTTCGTCGACTGGGAGCCCGCCACCGAGCAGCTGATCGGGCACTTCCGGCAGGCGGCAGGCATGGACACCGACGACCCGAGGTTCGTCGAGCTGGTCGGGACGCTCTCGATCGCGAGCCCGCGCTTCCGGCGGCTCTGGGATCGTCACGACGTCGGCGGGCGGCGGGGTGCGATCCTGCGCCTCGACCATCCCCAGGTCGGCGAGCTCGAGCTCGGCCGCGAGAAGCTGGTCGTCGGCGAGGCCCCGAACCTCACGGTCGCGATCTACCACGCCGAGCCCGGCAGCGAGTCGGCCGAGAAGCTCGCGCTGCTGCAGGCTGTCGCCGTCGCCCCCTGAGCCCCCGACCCCTGAGCCGCGGCCGGTGCCAAGCGCGCACCGCCCGCTGCTCGCGAGATGGCCGTGGCCGTCGGGTCGCGTTGCCGCCCCCGACGCCCACGGCCACCTCGGCGGCGGCATCCGCCGTCGGGTCAGGCGCTGGCGATGCCCAGGACCCGGTGGCCGACGGCGATCTGCTCGCCCGACGTCGACGAGAGCGGCGACGCGAGGAAGGCGATCAGGTCGGCGATCTGCTGCGGGCTCGACTGGCCGGCTCCCGCGCGCGAGACCTCGGCTCGGGGCTCGTCGGCCACGACGCCCGGGTTGACCGTGTTGACGGTGATGCCCGAGCCGGCGAGCTCGTCGGCGAGGTTCTTCGCGACGATGTTCAGCCCCGCGTTGCGGATCGACGCCGTGATGTTGCCGGTGAAGTACGCGTTCTGCCCCGAGACGCCGATGATCCGGCCGAAGCCGCGCTGCCGGAGGTGGGGGATCACCTCGTTCGCGGTGCGCAGGAAGGTCATCGCCTTGCCGTCGAACGCGCTGAGCACCTGCTCCGGGTCGGAGAGCCGCTCCGCGTCGAGCGTCGACGCGCTCGGGGCGGCCGTCACGATCAGGCCGTCGAGGTGGCCGTGCTGGGCCACGGCGGCGTCGACCCCCGCTTTCACGGACGCAGGATCAGCACCGTCGATCGCGATGCCGTCGACGGCGTGGCGCGACGCCGAGATGGCGATGGCCCCCTCGGCGCGGAGCCGGTCGACGATGGCGGAGCCGATGTAGCCGGCGCCGCCGAGAACGAGGTAGACGCGGTCGGAGATCTGAAGGTCCATGGCTCGACGCTACCCCCGGGGCCCGTCGTCACGATTTTGATAACGTTTTCAGGGGCACCCCTTGCGCCGCCCGAGTTCTCTGATAACGTTTTCAAAAATCGACGGACCGGCACCCTCCGCCCCACCTGACGAAGCCGTCGGGCACTGCGGCCGGCGGCTCCGTCGACCCCGTCTCGCTGCCCACCCGGCGGCGATCTCGGCGACCCCGCACCACTAACCCCTCGCTACGAACTCAGGACACTCAATGAAGAAATCCTCCCTCGCGACCGGCCTGGCGCTGGTCGCCTCGGCCGCCCTCCTCCTCACGGGCTGCGCTTCCGGCGGCAGCCTCTCGGGCTCGGGCGGCGACGACTCGGGCAAGGTCGTCTGGAACGACCCGGGCAAAGACCTCTCCGGCGTGACGCTCACCTACGGCGGCGGCGTGGCCGGCGGGCCCATCGACCAGGTCATCAAGGCCTTCGAGAAGAAGACGAACGTGAAGTTCAAGAAGGTCGCCTACCCCGACCCCTACGAGCAGAGCCTGCTGACGAAGGTCGCGACCGGCGACAAGCCCGACCTCGCCAGCTGGCAGCCGACGACGAGCGAGCTGACGGCCCTGCAGGCGCCGACCAACCTGCTCAGTCTCGACGGGGCGCCGTGGCTCGAGAAGATCGACCCGTCGGTCCGCGACATCACCGGCTTCGTCGGCAAGACCCGCTACGCCGCGCTCGTCACCTCGCCGAGCGTCATGGGCATGTACTACAACAAGCAGGTCTTCGAGGACGCCGGCATCACCGACGAGCCCACCACCTGGGACGAGATGCTCGCCGACGCCAAGAAGATCAAGGCGGACGGCGGCACCGCCTTCTACGAGGCCGGCGCTACTCAGTGGCCGACCCAGTGGTGGCCGCAGGCCCAGCTCGGGTCGAAGGCCCCGACCTTCTGGAAGGACGTCAACGAGAACAAGCAGCAGTTCACCTCGCCGACGATGCTCACCGCGATCCAGAACTACAAAGACCTGATCGACCAGGGCTACTTCAACTCCGACATCAAGACGGGCACCTTCGAGAAGCAGGCGACCTCGCTCCTGTCGGGCAAGGTCGGAATGGTGCTGCAGGTGAACTCGTACCTCAACCAGATCCAGACCACTGCGTCGACGTCCGAGATCGACAAGAAGCTCGGCTGGTTCCCGATCTCGGGGGACGGCGCCATCGGCACCAACATCCCCGACAACAGCAACGCGGTCGTGGCCTTCAAGACCGGCGACGCGAAGCGCGAGGCGGCCAGCCGTCAGTTCCTGAACTTCTGGATGACCACCGACTACGCCTCGTTCATCAAGGCCGCCGGCACCCCGTCGATCGAGACGGGCGTCGACAGCCCCGCCGGAGTGCCGAAGATCGCCGACACCATCGCGGCGTCGCTCGGCACGTCGGTCGGCTCCATGCAGTCGCTCGCCATCGCCAACCCCGACCTCTACATCAACCTCGCCAACATGATCCAGGGCACGCAGACCCCGGAGCAGGTCGCCGAGACCACGCAGAAGCAGTTCGCCCAGCTGGCGAAGGCCCAGGGCGCGAAGGGATTCTGATGACATCCGCCACCGAAGCGCCGAACTCCGACGTGCTCCGTCGAGACGCCGGCCCTGCCGAGAGGCCGGGCCGGGCTCCCGGAGGGCCGTCGAAGACCGAACGGCACAACACGAAGAAGCTCCGCTCGCTCGCGCGGGCTCAGGCGAGGTCGTACCCGGCCTGGTTCCTGATCCCGGCGTTCGCGATCCTCGCGGTCTTCTTCTTCGTGCCGACGATCCTCAACTTCGTCTACGCGTTCACCAACTGGTCGGCCTTCCACCCGGGCGTCGCGTTCATCGGCTGGGACAACTTCGTCTCGCTGTTCAGCGACGGCCAGGTGCTGGTGTCCCTGCGGACGACGCTGATCTACGCGCTTCTGGTGGCGGTGTTCCAGAACCTCTTCGGGTTCGTCCTCGCGCTCTTCCTGGAGAAGGACACGCGGCTCAACCGCACGGCCCGCGTGTTCTTCTTCATCCCCGTCCTGATGTCGTCGCTCGCGGTCGGCTACATCTTCCAGGCGATCCTGCAGCCCGACGGCGCCCTCAACGGCTTCCTCGGCCTGTTCGCCGGCCACTCGGTCTCGATCCCGTGGCTCGGCTCGACGACCTGGACCATCGTGGTCGTCGCCCTCGTCCAGTCGTGGAAGTTCATGGGCTTGAGCATGCTGATCTACCTGGCCGGCTTCAAGACGATGTCGGAGGACGTCCTGGAGGCGGCGAAGATCGACGGCGCCTCCTGGCTCCGCACGCTCCGCAGCATCAGGTTTCCGCTGCTCGCCCCGGCCCTCACCTTCAACGTCGCCACGGCGCTGCTCGGCTCCATGAACGGCTTCGACGTCGTCCAGGGCACCACGAAGGGCGGGCCCGCCCAGACCACCGAGGTGCTCAACATCTTCATCTACCGCACGTTCGGCCAGGGCCTCTACGCCCAGGCGACGACCATGAGCCTCATCCTGTTCCTCGTGGTGATCATCATCGCGTTCCCCGTCATCAAGTTCCTGCGCAAGAGGGAGGAAGTCCTGTGACCGCCATCGGAAGAACCGCTCCCGTCCGGACGTCGCGCCGCCACGCCCGCGACTACGTCCGGCCCATCGGGGTCGTCATCGTCACGCTCGTCGTGGTCGGCATCCCGATGTGGATGGTGCTCGTCAACTCGTTCAAGACCACGGGGGAGTCGCAGTCGCCGAACCTGGCCCTGCCGAAGGTCTGGAACATCGCCGAGAACTACGCCCAGGTCTTCACGCAGGGCGACATCGTCGGCGGCTTCCTCGGCAGCCTCCTGGTCACGGTGCCGAGCGTCGTCGGCGTGCTCGTCGTCGGCTCGGCCGCGTCGTGGGTGCTCGCCCGCCGTACCACCCGCGTCATGTCGTTCCTCTACTCGGTCGGCATCTCGGGCATCGTGCTCCCGCCCGCCGTGATCACGATCGTGCTCACGCTCAAGAACCTCGGCCTCGCCGGTACCGTCCTGGGCATGGTCGGCGTCTACATGGGCATGTTCATGGCGACGGTCATCTTCTTCGTGACCGGATTCGTCCGCAGCATCCCGGTCGAGCTGGAAGAGGCCGCCCGCATCGACGGCGCCCGCCCGACCCAGGTCTACCTGCGGATCATCCTGCCGCTGCTCGGCCCGGTCATCGCGACCGCGACGATCCTCGTCACCCTCAGCGTCTGGAACGAGGTCTTCTACGCGTTCTTCGTGCTCGGCGGCGGCTCGACCTCGACCCTCCCGCTCAACCTGTTCCAGGTCGCGTCGCAGACGCAATACACCCAGAACTGGAACCTCATCTTCGCGTACGTGGTGATCATGAGCCTTCCGATGCTCATCGTCTTCATCGTTGCCCAGCGCCGGATCGTCTCCGGCATCACCGCAGGAGCAGTCAAGTGACCCTCGCCCCCGAGCGCACGTCGGGCCGCCTCGACAGCGTGACCATCGAGTTCGGCAACGACGACCTCGAGATCGTCCTGAGGCAGGATCCGGGCGAAGCCCTGCGCGTCCTCCGCCTGGGGCGCCGCGGGTCCGCCGCCGATGCGCCGTCCGGCCAGCCTGCCGTCGAGGTCGTCACCGTCGACTCGGGGCACGCTCCGTCGACGTCGCGGCTGACGCTGGGCGACGTGAGTGCGCGGCTGCGCTACGCCTCCCACGTCGAGGAGGTCGACGAGCGGGGGTGGCGGTCGCTGGTGGTGACCCTCGAGGAGGACGGCCTCGCCGGCGGGCTGTCGGCGTTCCTGCGCCTCTCGCTCCCGTCGACGGGCCTCGCCATCCGCTCGACCGTGCGACTGGAGAATGCCGCGGGCGCAGGAACTCGGGTCGTGCGCTCGGTCGCGAGCCTCGCGCTCCGGATCGGGCTCGGCGACGCCGCGGTCTCGAGCCCCGACGGCCTCCTTCTCGCCAGCGCCGCCAGCGACTGGATCGGCGAGGCGCGCTGGTCGCGGAAGCCGCTCCGCGAGGCGGGTCTCGCCGACCTCCGTCTCGCCGAGCACCGGACCGGCAGCCGCGGCGCGATCGTCGCCGCCTCCGAGGGCACCTGGTCGACCTCGCGGGCACTGCCCACCGGCGTGCTCGAGGCCGTGTCGGGCGGAGCACTTGCCTGGCAGATCGAGCACAACGGCGGCTGGCGCTGGGACATCGGCGAAGACGAGCAGGGCACCTCGCTCGCCCTCTCGGGCCCCACCGACGCCGACCACCAGTGGCTGGGCGTGCTCGCGGCCGGCGAGTCGCTCGAGACCGTCCCCGCGACCGTGGCCGCCGGCGACGACCTCGAGGGCGCCATCGCGGCCCTCACCGACTTCCGGCGTGCGGCCCGGCGCCCGCACCCCGACGACGCGGCGCTCGGCGTGGTCTTCAACGACTACATGAACACGCTCATGGGCGACCCGACGACCGAGAAGCTGCTGCCGCTCATCGACGCGGCCGCCGAGACCGGCGTCGAGTACTTCGTGATCGACTGCGGCTGGTACGACGACGACTCGGGCTGGTGGTACTCGGTGGGCGACTGGCAGCCGTCGACCGTGCGGTTCCCCGGCGGTCTCGACCGCGTCATCGCGCACATCCGCGACCGCGGCATGATCCCGGGACTCTGGTTGGAGCCCGAGGTCGTGGGCGTCACGAGCCGAGCCGCCGACTCGCTGCCGGCCGACGCCTTCCTGCAGCGGCACGGGGTGCGCATCGTCGAGCACGGCCGCTACCACCTGGACTTCCGGCACCCGGCCGTCGTCGCCCACCTCGACGAGGCCGTCGACAGGCTGGTGACCGAGTTCGGCGTCGGCTACTTCAAGCTCGACTACAACATCAACCCGGGCGCCGGCACCGACGTGGCCGCCACGAGTCCCGGGGCGGCCCTGCTCGACCACAACAGGGCGCACCTCGCGTGGCTCGAGTCGGTGCTCGATCGCCACCCCGGGCTCGTGCTCGAGAACTGCGGGTCGGGCGCCATGCGCATGGACCAGGCGATGCTCCAGCGCCTGCAGCTGCAGTCCACGAGCGACCAGCAGGAGCCCGAGACGTACCCGCCCATCGCGGCGGCGGCTCCGCTCATGATGCTCCCGGAGCAGGCCGCCAACTGGGCCTACCCGCAGCCGGGCATGGGCGACGAGGAGCTGGCCTTCACCCTCTGCACCGCCCTTCTCGGGCGCTTCTACCTCTCGGGCCACGTCGACACGATGTCGATCGCGCAGACCACCCTCGTCGCCGAGGCCGTTGCCGCGCACAAGCGCATCCGCGCCGATCTCGCGGTCGGGCACGCGTCGTGGCCGCTCGGCATCGACCAGTGGGACGCCCCCTGGGTCGCACTCGCCATCGGCTCCGCCGACGCGCGCTACCTGACGCTCTGGCGCCGCGCGGGCTCCGTCGCGACGATCGAGGTGCCGCTGCCCGACCTCCGCGGTCGCGAGCTGTTCGTCGACACGGTCTTCCCCGCGCGACTCGACCCGTGGCAGACCGAGTGGGACGCCGCCGCAGGGATCCTGCGCGTGCGCGCCACCGGCGGCGAGGTCGCCGCGCGCACCTTCCGGCTGACGACCGAGCGGCCCGCTGTCACCGTCGTCGTCGACGCGACCCAGACAGGCAGCGACGTCCACGGCGGAGCGGCCGGCATGCTCTACGGCCTCGGCGAGCCCGGCGTGCCGTCGCGCGCGCTCGTCGAGGGAGTGAAGCCGCGCACCATGGCTCAGAAGGCGCCGGGCGGAGCCCAGCACCCCGGCGGCGACGCGGCGGTGCTCGCCGACGGCTACTTCGCCGCCGGCGGCGAGGAGATGGTCGTCTACCTCCAGGACGCCCTCCGCGAGTGGCCGTACGAGCAGCTCGGCATCGACGCCTACGCCGACCTCGTGCGCGACCTCGTCGGCCGGGTGGCCGATCGCCGCCGCTTCACCTGGGTGCCCTTCAACGAGGGCGACTGGATCTGGTACTCCGACTGGTCGGAGGCGGGCCGCGCCCGGTTCCTCGCCGACTGGGCGACCGTCTACCGCGCGATCCGCGAGGTCGATCCCGGCGCACGCATCGCCGGCCCCAACGAGTCGCAGTACTTCCCGGCGCGCGTGACGGACTTCCTGGAGTTCGCCCGCGACGAGGGCGTCCTGCCCGACGTGATGAGCTGGCACGAGCTCTCGCCGTCGTCGCTCGAGCGCTACCCGGCGCACTTCGCCCACTACCGCGCCCTGGAGCGCCGGCTCGGCGTCGGCCCGCTGCCGATCAACATCGACGAGTACGGCAACAAGCGCGACATGTCGAACCCCGGCCAGCTGATCCAGTGGCTGGCGCTGTTCGAGGGCACCGGGGTCGACGCCGACCTGGCCTACTGGACCATGGCGGGCAACCTCGACGACCACGCGGTCGGCACCAACCAGGCCAACGGCGGCTGGTGGCTCCTGCACTGGTACGCCTCGCTCCGAGGCCGCACCGTCGGCGTGACCCTCCCGCACGCCGGCGTCCGCGACAGCGTGAGCGCGCTCGCCGCAGTCGACGCCGACTCGCTCGTGCTCCGCGTGATCGTGGGCGGCACGGCAGACGAGGTCGACCTCGAGCTGCGAGGCGTCGACTGGGCGGGGGAGTCCGCGCGCGTCACCGTCTCGCGCACGACGTGGACGGGCTACGAAGGCGACGCAGGAACTCCTCCGATCATCCTCTCCGCCGAGACGCCGGTGACCTCGGGTCGGGCCTCCGTGCGCCTGCCGGGTGGCGACCCGCAGGCCGCGTACCTCGTCGTCGTGACTTCCGCAGGCCCCGGCGCCGCCCCCGCGGTGGCGCCCTGGTCGGCAGCCGTCGGCGTCGAGTCGGCGCGCATCGTCCAGGCGCCCCTGCGTCGCCACGGCGACGACCCGCAGGAGTACACGGGAGCCGGCCGCTATGCCGTTGCGGGCCTCCCGCACGCGGCGAGCTCGGTCGAGTTCGACGTCGCCGTGCCGGAGGCGGGCGAGTACCTGCTGGGGCTCGTCTACGGCACCGACGCGCGCCCCGGCCTGGTCGAGCTGCTCGTCGACGGCGTCTCGCTCGGCGGCATCGAGCTGCCGGCGACGCTGTCGCGGTTCTACTTCGGCCGGGCCGACGTGCCGGTCGAGCTCGCCGAGGGGTCGCACCGGGTCATGGCCCGCCGTCGCGCCGACGACGAGTCGGGAGCCGGCGATGTGGCGATCGACGGCCTGCGGCTCGCCCGCGCGACGACGGGCGGCACGCAGCGCCACGGGGCGCTCGACGCCTGGCTCGACGAGGGGGCGGAGCTGGTGCACGAGCGCGAGGGCGCCCTCACCGGGCCGGTCGCGGTTCGGGTGGGGCCGAGTTCCTGCGCCCGGTTCTTCGTGGCGGTCGCGCACCGGGGTGCGCACTGGATCTCGGTGGCGACGAGCGCAGGAACTCCCCGCCTCGCCGTCGACGGCAGGTTCGTGCCGCTGGACTCCCACGGCTCGGCCACCGTGGCCCTGCCCCTCGGGCTCTCCGTCGTGACGGTCGGCGCCGCCGATGCCGCCGTGGTGGAGCACGTCGACGTCACGGCGTCGTCGACCCCGCCCGTCGCCGTCTGGGATCTCGGTGCGGGCGCCGAGCACTCCCTGCCGCTCGACGCCTCCGTCTCGCCGGCGGGCGGGGGTCGTGCAGGCGAATACCTGCTCACGATCGAGTTCGCGAACGCCGACCGCGCGACCGGTCACCTCTACAACGCCGACGTGATCACGAGGTTCCTCGAGCTGAGCGCCGGCGACGCCGTGCAGAGGGTGCCGTTCCGGTTCACGTCGTCGTGGGAGAGCCCCCGCGAGATCAGCGTTCCCGTCACCATCGGCGTCGGCGTGACCGAGCTGCGACTCGGCGCCGTCGACGGCGCACCCGGTCCGCGGCTCGTCCGGGCGACCCTCGACGCGTTCACCACCGGGGTCGCGGTCGTCGGATCGTGACGGAGGTCAGCCAGTACAGTGGGCACACCATGTCGCGTGCCACTGCAAAGCCGGCCAGCATCGCCGACGTCGCCCGTGTCGCCGGCGTCTCCGTGCCGACCGTCTCGCGCGTGCTGACCGGCGCGGCGAAGGTGTCGCCCGACAAGCGCGACCGGGTGCTGCTCGCCATCGACGAGCTCGGCTACCGGCCGAACGGCGCCGCGCGCGCCCTCGTCAGCGGCAAGCAGCGGATCATCGCCGTCATGACCAGCGAGACGGCCATCTTCGGCTACTCCGCGACGATCCAGGGGATCGAGACCGCCGCTCGCGCCGAGGGGTACTTCGTCGTGATCTCCGTCGTCGAGAACCCCACGGAAGACGAGGCGCAGAGGGCCGTCGAGCTCGTGCTCGGCCAGCCGCTCGCCGGCATCATCGTGCTCAAGTTCGACCCGGTCGGCGTCCGGGTGCTCGAGGCGCTGCCGCCCGACATCCCGCGGGTCGCGGTGTCGGGCGAGGTGTCCGACGAGGTCTCCCAGGCCTCCATCGAGGAGGTCGCCGCCGGCGAGGAGATCGTGCGGTACCTGCTGTCGCTCGGGCATCCGACCGTGCACCACGTCACCGTGCCGGCCTCGCGCGACGAAGACCACCGCACGACCGGCTGGCGCAACGCGCTCGTGGAGGCCGGGGCCGAGGTGCCCGAGATCATCCCGGCGACGTGGGACGCCTCCTCCGGCGTCCGCATCGGCCGCCGCCTCGCCGCCGACGACTCGGTCACCGCGATCTTCTGCGGCAACGACGAGATCGCCATGGGCGTCATCACGGGGCTCAGCGACGCCGGCAAGAACGTGCCCGCAGACGTCAGCGTCGTCGGGTTCGACGATCACCCCCTGGCGCGGATCTGGCGGCCGGGAATCACCACGATCGCCCAGGACTTCCCGGGGCTCGGGCGCCGGGCGTTCGAGCTGCTGCAGGCGCAGCTCGACGGCGATGCCGCGGTCGCGCGGTCGACGTCGCGGCCGCCGCTCGTCGTGCGCGAGAGCGCCGGGCCTCCGCGCGTCCGCTGACGCGCCGCCCGGACGCCGCCGTCGAACCCGCCGGATCGGCACACGCCCGCCGTCGCGACGGCGGGTCTGCGCCGATCCGGCGGGTTCGAGGCAGACCCCGCGAAGCGGCACCCGTGCCGGCGGCAAAGGACCCGCAGCCGCGGCGGGTGCCTACACCGCGCGCCGCGCCGGCAGTGCGAACCGCGTCGACACGCCCCGTGAGTACAGCACCGAGTCGGGCGGCCGCGCCGCGACGCCGGCGAACCCCGTGGCGGCGAGCAGCTCGTCGTCGAGCTCGACGAGGTCGGCCGCCGTCAGGCTCCACGACGCGTGGTGGTTCGGCCAGAACCGGGTGCGGCCGCCGCGCGCGACGTGCATTCCCCAGCGGGCGGTGAGGAAGTCGGCGAGGGGGTCGTCGACGACGGCGCCGGGCCGCGGGCGCACGACGACGCGGGTGCGGGGGCGGGGCACGGGGCCGTCGGCGGCGGGCCAGTTCCTGCGGCTGGAGTAGGCGATGAGCCCGCCGCCGCGCACGATCGACATGTCGGCCCAGGTGTACGGCAGCCCGAGCCCGACGCGGGCCGTGACGACGGGGATGAGCTTCGACGCCTCGAGGGTGCGGAAGACGACGCTGCGGCGTCCGTCGGGGCCGACGCCGTAGAGCCGCATGTTGGTCTCGGCGAAGCGGCCGAGCCACGGCACCGGCGGAAACGGCCCGATTGCGGAGCGCGACAGCTCGAAGGGGATGAGGCCGACCCAGCTGGACCCGTCGAAGACGTCCGGCTCGACGCCGGGTGGCAGGTGCGGCGCCACCAGGGCGGGGTCGACGCGCCAGTGCAGAAAAGCGAGGTCGCCCCAGTGCTGCGAGATGACGGCGCGACCGGGCAGCGCCGGGGCGAGACGGCTGAGGGGTTCGGGGGCGGGCACCGGTCGAGCGTACGCGCCGCACATCCGACCGGGCATTTGCGTTGACGGCACTTATGCATGGTGTGTAATCTTGCAACCCTGCAAAACGTCGCCCGCCTCCCGTGCGCGCACTCACCGCAGCGACTTCCGACACCGCACCCCAGCACGCCCCGAAGGACCCCATGTCGACAGCTACCGCACCGCGCCCGGTGCAGACCACGGACGGCTCCAGCCGCCCGATCATGTCTCACCGCCAGATCCTCCTGGTCATCTACGGCCTCATGGCCGGGATGTTCCTCTCCGCTCTCGACCAGACCGTCGTCGGAACAGCGATCCGCACCATCGGCGACGACCTCCACGGTCTCAACCAGCAGGCCTGGGTCACCACGGCCTACCTGATCGTCTCGACGATCTCGACGCCGATCTACGGCAAGCTGTCGGACATCTTCGGCCGACGCCCGCTCTACATCTTCGGCATCTGCATGTTCATCCTCGGCTCGCTGCTGTCGTCGTTCTCGACGACGATGCTGATGCTCGCCGGGTTCCGCGCTGTCCAGGGCATCGGCGCCGGCGCGCTGATGTCGCTGCCGCTGGCCATCATGGGCGACATCCTCGCGCCGCGCGAGCGCGCCAAGTACCAGGGCTACTTCCTCGCCGTCTTCGGCATCTCGTCCGTCATCGGGCCGTTGATCGGCGGCCTGTTCTCGGGCGCGAACGAGATCCTCTTCATCTCCGGCTGGCGCTGGGTGTTCCTCATCAACGTGCCGATCGGAATCGCCGCGCTCCTCATGGTGATCGCCTTCCTGCACCTCCCGAAGGTCGGCGAGAAGCGCAGCCCGCGCATCGACTGGCTCGGCGCCACGTCGGTGATCCTCACCCTCGCTCCGCTCCTCCTCGTCGCCGAGCAGGGCCGCACCTGGGGCTGGGGCTCCGGCCAGGCGATCGCCTGCTACGTGATCGGCCTCGTCGGCCTGGTCGCCTTCCTCGTCATCGAGACGAAGATGAAAGACGACGCGATCATCCCGCTCAAGCTCTTCCGGTCGAGCACCTTCTCGATGGCCACGCTGCTCGGCTTCCTGGTCGGCTTCGCCATGTTCGGCGCGATGCTGACGATCCCCCTCTACCTCCAGATCGTCACCGGCCTCACGCCCACCGAGTCGGGCTTCGCTACCCTGCCGATGATCGGCGGCCTCATGATCGCCTCGATCGTCTCGGGCCAGATCGTCTCGCGTACCGGCCGCTACCGGATCTTCCCGATCATCGGCACCGCGTTCACCGCCATCGGCTTCGCCGTCCTGACCTTCATGACGATCGATCGACCGCTCTGGTTCCTCATGATCGGCATGTTCTTCATCGGACTCGGTCTCGGCCAGCTGATGCAGACGATCACCCTCGCCTCGCAGAACTCCGTCGCCCCACGCGACATGGGCGTGGCGACCTCGTCGGCCACGTTCTTCCGCCAGATCGGCGGCACGCTGGGCACTGCCGTGCTGCTCTCGGTGCTGTTCTCGCTCCTGCCGACCAACATCGTCCACGCGACGGCCGACAGAGACAACCTCACCGCCGCCCTCGACGCCGCCACGAACCCGACGGTCGCGACCGCGAGCGAGAACGCCGGCGTCATGAAGCAGATCTGGACCCCGATCGTCGCTCCGATCCAGAAGCAGATCCAGGCGGGCCTCGACAAGGGCACCGCCGCCGCGAAGCAGGCCGCCGACGACGCCGTCACCCAGCAGGTGACCGCCGCCGTCGAGAAGCAGGTGGCCGCAGGAACGGTCCCCGCCGCCGCCCAGCAGACCGTGATCGACCAGCAGGTCGCCGCCGCGACCCCCGCCGCGGAGGCCGCCGCCCTGAAGGCCGCTGCGACGAAGGCCCACGCCACCGTGCAGAACGGCGCCCTGACGGTCGACTGGTCGAACGCCTCGCAGCGCGAGCACTACGTCGGCCAGGTCGTCCCGGCGCTCGTCACGCAGCTCGGCAAGGGCACGTCGTCGAACAGCTCCTCGGCAAGCGAGACCAGCGACACGTCGTACCTCAACGGCGCCGACAAGCGCCTCACCCGCCCGTTCATGACCGGCTTCAACGCCTCGGCCGTGAGCATCTACTGGGTCGGGCTCGGCGTCGTGCTCCTCGCGTTCGTCCTCTCGCTGTTCTTCCGCGTCCCGCCGCTGCGCCAGCACTCGGCGCTGCAGGAGCAGTCGAACTCCGCCGCCGCGGCCGCCTGATCGACCGCATCGTGACGACCAGCACGGCGCCCGCCCCCGAGTGGCTCGCCTCGTCCGACCCGGACGAGGCCGCCTCCCTCCGGGCGCGCAAGAAGCAGCGCACCTGGCAGGCCCTCCACGAGGCCGCGACGACGCTCGTGCTCGAGCGCGGCCTCGCCGGAGTGACAGTCGAGGAGATCTGCGCCGAGGTCGACGTGTCGACCCGCACGTTCTTCAACTACTTTCCGTCGAAGGCCGCCGCCGCTGTCGGGCTCACCCCTCCGGTGGTGCGCGACGACGTGCTGGAGCGGTTCCGGCAGGGGAGGGGCCAGGCCGACCTCATCGGCGACCTGTGCGAGCTCGTCGCCCACACCATCGACCTCCCGGCCGACCGGGTCCGCATGAAGCGGCTCATCGACCAGCACCCCGAGCTCGTGCCGACCGTGCACGCGTGGATGGAGGAGCTTCGCGGGGCGATCGTGTCGGCCGTCGCCGAGCGCACCGGAACGGCCGAGCCCGCCGGAGACCACGTGGCGTACGTCGCCGTGGCGTTCGTCATGAGCGCGTTCATGGTGGCCGTGCACGGCGAACCGGTCGTGTCGCGGACGGCGCTGGCCGCCGCGCTGCGCGGGACCGTCGCCGAGATGGTGGCGCTGGCGGGCGGCTGAGTTCCTGCGCTCCTGCGCTCCCAGAAATGCAAGGAGATTCTCACCCTGGGGGCCGCGGCACGGCGATCGACCCGGGGCCGACGTCACAATCTCCTTGAATTTCTCTGCGGCGTCTGCCGGGAGCGGACGGGCCAGCCGCGCCCGGGGCCGGCGTGGTTGCGTGGGGGCATGAGACGCGTGCTGATCCTCGGCGGCACGGCCTGGCTGGCGCGCGAGATCGCCCGCCGGGCCGTCGACAGCGGCGCGGAGGTGGTGTGCCTCGCGCGCGGCGACTCCGGCGACGTGCCCGTCGGGGCCCGCCTGGTGCGCGCCGACCGCCGGCAGCCGGGCGCCTACGACGCGCTGACCGGCGACTGGGACGACGTCGTCGAGATCTCGTACGACGCCGAGCTCGTGCGCTCCGCCCTCGAAGCGCTCGCCGCTCGGGCCGCGCACTGGACGCTCGTGTCGACGATCTCGGTCTACGCCCGCGACGACGAGCCCGGCGCCGACGAGTCGGCCCGGCTTCTCGAGCCCGGGCCCGACGGGTACGGCGAGCAGAAGGTCGCCGCAGAACGCGACACGGCGGACGCGGTGGGAGACCGCCTGCTGATCGCCCGGGCCGGCCTCATCGTCGGCCCCGGCGACCCGACCGACCGCTTCGGCTACTGGCCGGCCCGCCTCAGCCGGGGCGGCGCGGTCGTCGTGCCCGAGACGGACGACCGGTTCGTCCAGGCCATCGATGTCGGCGACCTCGCCTCCTGGATCACAAGCGCAGGAACGCGCCGCCGCACCGGCATCGTCAACGCCGTCGGCGAGCCCGTGCCGTTCGGCATGTACCTCGCCGAGGTCGCCGACGTCGTGGGCTTCGACGGCGCACTCCGCCCCCTCGACGACGCCGCGCTGATCGCCGCCGGAGTCGACTACTGGGCGGGCCCCCGCTCGCTGCCGCTGTGGCTTCCCGCTGACGCGACGGGTTTCGCCCGGCGCTGCAACAGGGAGTTCGTGGCGTCGCGCGGCGTGCTCCGGCCGTTGCGCGAGACGATCGCTCGGACTCTCGTCGACGAGGTCGAGCGCGGTGTCGGCCGGGTGCGGCGGGCGGGGCTGAGCGTCGCTGCGGAGGCCGAGCTGCTGGCGGGCGGCTAGCGGGGCGACGGCACGCGCGCGGGGTGGCGCGATGGGCGCCGGCCCCGGAACACTGCGGTGACGACGAGCACGCCAGCCACGACGACCAGGGCGGCGACCGCCGTCGGCGTCGACTGCGGCGCACCCGAGAGTCGGGCGATGGCGATCCAGACCAGCCCCCACGAGAGCGAGATCGCGGGCGTGAGGCGCCCGTTCCCGACGACCGCCAGCAGGACGCCGACCAGCCCCGCGACGATGACGACGGCGGCCGACCAGGCCTCGGGGGCGATGCCGAGGCCGTCGAAGCCGAGGTCGACGAGCCACGCCGTGACGTTGGCGACCGTCGCGACGCAGACCCAGCCGAGGTAGAGGCCGATCGTGCCGTCGGTGAACACCGCGTCGAGGGGGTTCGTCGAGACGGTCGAGTACGCGATGCGGAACGTGATGCCGAGCACGACGAGAAGCACGACGATGACCGGCACGCTCAGCCACAGCTGGTCGAACTGGATGCTGAGGATCCACGCCGCGTTCAGCAGCAGCGATGCGGCGACCCACCAGCCCAGCCGGCGGTGGCGCTCGGCCGTCGCCTGCGCGGGCACGAACTGCCACACGGCGTAGGCGAGGAGGCCGACGTAGATGATGCCCCAGATCTGGAACGCGCCGGTGCCGGGTGCGACGAGAGTGGCGTCGGCGGCGAGCGCCCCGCCGGCGGCCTCGGCGATCGGCGTGCCGCCGGCCGCGCCGGAGCCGATGAACGACCCGACGATGGCGAGAACGGCGCACACGGCGACGGTGATCTGGCGGATGCGGTCGAGCGTCGTCATGGGGCCATCTTGCCCGGCTCCGCGGCGTTCGGCGCGCGCACTCCTCCCTGTACCCCTCCACAGCGGCGAGTGAGCAGACTGGAGAGCCGACCCAAGGAGTTCCATGCCCGCCAAGATCGCAGTAGTCACCGGAGGAACCGCAGGCCTCGGCCGCGCCATCGTGCGAGAGCTCGCCGAGCGGGGCTGGGACGTCGCGATCCTGGCCCGGGGCGAGGACGGCCTGCAGGGCGCCGCGGCCGATGTGAGGCGCGCTGGCCGGCGGGCCCTGCCCCTCTCGGTCGATGTGGCCGACAACGACGCCGTCGAGGCGGCGGCCGAGCAGATCGAACGCGAGCTGGGCGAGATCGACCTCTGGGTCAACGACGCGATGGCCGGCGTGTTCGGCGAGTTCGTCACCACCGAGCCGCGCGACTTCGAGCGCGCTGTTCAGGTCAACTTCTTCGGCTTCGTCAACGGCACCCGCGCAGCCCTGACGCGCATGAAACCGCGCAACCGCGGCCACATCATCCAGATCGGCTCGGCGCTGGCGCACCGCGGCATCCCGCTCCAGGCGGCCTACTGCGCGTCGAAGCACGCGATCACCGGCTTCACCGAGTCGGTTCTGACCGAGCTGATCCACGACAAGAGCGCCGTGCGCATCTCGCAGGTCGACATGCCGGCGATGAACACCGTCCAGTTCAACTGGGTGAAGTCGCAGCTGCCGCATCACCCGCAGCCGGTGCCCACGATCTTCGAGCCCGAGACGTGCGCCCGCGCCGTGGCCGACGTCGCCGACAGCCCGCGACGTCGCAGCTGGATCGGCGAGCCGACCGTCATGACCGTGCTGGGCAACCGCTTCGTCGCTCCGTTCCTCGACGTGTACCTGGCGAAGACGGGCTACTCCGGCCAGCAGGCTCCTGATAAGAAGGACCCCATGCTGCCGTCCAACCTCTACGAGCCTGTCGCCGGCGACCACGGGTCGCGCGGCATCTTCAGCGACAAGGCGAAATCGACCAGCCCGCAGATCTGGTACACCCAGCACCGCACCGTGTCGTACGTCGCCGCCATCGGCGCTGCGGCGGCCGGCGTCGGCGCCCTCGTGGCCGGTCTCAAGAAGCGCGCGTGACCGACGACGCGATCGTGGTCGGCGCCGGGCCCAACGGCCTGGCGGCTGCGGTCGTGCTCGCGCGCGCCGGCGTGAAGGTCACCGTCCTCGAGCGGAACGACACGATCGGCGGGGGAGCGCGCACAGCCGAGCTGACCCTGCCCGGGTTCCGGCACGACGTCTGCTCGGCCGTGCACCCGATGGGCGCCGTGTCGGGGTTCTTCCGCCGGTTCGAGCTCGACAAGCGCATCCGGATGCTCACGCCGGACGTCAGCTATGCGCACCCCCTCGACGGCGGCCGAGCCGGCATCGCCTACCGCGACCTCGAGCAGACGGTGGCCGGCCTCGGCGTCGACGGCCCCTCGTACCGCCGTCTGCTCGCCGACCTCGTCGACAGGGACGATGCTCTGGCCGAGTTCTCCCTCTCCGCCCTGCTCCAGGTTCCCCGACACCCGGCAACCATCGCCCTGTTCGGACTGTCGATGCTCGATCAAGGCATGCCGTGGTGGAACGAGCGCTGGCGCAGCGACCTGGCACCGTCCATGCTCGCGGGCGTCATGGCGCACGCGATCCGGCCCATGCCCAGCCTCTCGGCGTCGGCGGCAGGCCTCGCGCTGGCTGTGCACGCTCACGCTCGCGGCTGGCCTCTCCCCGAAGGCGGCAGCCAGAGCATCGTCGACGCGATGGCCGCCGACGTCGTCGCCCACGGCGGCACGATCGAGACCGGCGTCGAGGTCGCCTCGCTCGACGAGGTCGGCCACGCCCAGGCGGTCGTGCTCGACGTCAGCGCCCGCTCGCTCGCCGACATCGGCGGCGAACGCCTCCCGGGCTGGTACTCCCGTGCGCTCCGCCGCTTCCGCTACGGCAACGCCGCCTCCAAGGTCGACTTCGCGCTGTCGGAGCCCGTCCCGTGGCTGAACGAGACCGTCCGCCGCTCGCCCACCGTCCACCTCGGCGGAGACCGGGCCGGCGTCGCGCTCTCGGAGCGCCAGGTGGCGCAGGGCCGCCACGCCGACGTGCCGTTCGTCCTGGCCGTCCAACCCGGCACCGTCGACCCGACGCGCGCGCCCGAGGGCAAGGCCGTGCTCTGGACCTACAGCCACGTGCCCCGCGACTCCGACGTCGACCAGACCGAGACGATCACCCGGCAGATCGAGAAGTACGCCCCGGGCTTCCGCGACACGATCCTCGCGTCGGCATCGAAGACGGCGCAGGAACTCGGCAACTACAACCCCAACTACGTCGGCGGCGACATCGCCACCGGCGCACCCAGCGTCCGGCAGCTCATCGCCCGACCGGTCGTCGACGTCGATCCGTGGCGCACGCCCGTCCGCGGCGTCTACCTCGGCTCGTCGTCCGCGCCGCCCGGGCCGAGCGTCCACGGCCTCGGCGGCGCCTACGCGGCGCGGAGCGCTCTCCGCCACGAGTTCTGCATCCACACCCTTCCCGATCTGTCCGTCGGGGCTTGAGAGGAGCACCGTGTCCGTCCGCCACCGCTTCATCGCCGCACCGCCCGAGGCCGTCTTCGAGGTGCTGGCCGACGGCTGGCTCTTCCCGAGCTGGGTCGTCGGGGCCTCGCGGATCCGCGGGGTCGACGACGCCTGGCCCGCCGTGGGCGCAGAGATCCACCACTCCTTCGGCGTGTGGCCGGCCGTCATCGACGACACGACGCACGTGGTCGCGTGGGACGCCCCGCGTCACGCGCACTTCGTGGCTCAGGGCTGGCCGATCGGCGAGGCGACGGTCATCATCGACGCAAAGCCGCGGCCCGGCGGGTGCGTCGTGCGCATGGAGGAGTACGCCTCGAAGGGCCCGGGCCGGCTCGTGCCGGCGCCGCTGATGGCGGCCACCCTGAACGTCCGGAACGTCGAGGCCCTCCGGCGCCTCGCCTGGCTCGCCGAGGGCCGCGCGGGCGTCTAGACGGGGCAGTTCAGCTGCGACGGACGCGACGCGGTGCCGCGCTGGATGTCGTGCAGGCGGAGCGGAGTGCCGCAGACCGGGCACGACGGATCCGCAGGCGCCCGGTACGGCTCCTCCGGGTGCCCGGCGCCGAGCGAGGCCGGGCCGGCGATCGGGTACAGGAAGCGGTTGAGCCGCCCGATGAGGCCGCGGGAGTGCTCGTACGGGTTCGGTGCCTTCTGCTTGTCCACGAATAGTTAGTGTACGCGCTAATCTAGGCGCATGTCGAAGACCGATCTCGCCGACCCGCTAGCCGACCCGCTCGCCCTCGATCGCCAGGTGTGCTTCGCCCTCGCCGCCACCAGCCGCAGCGTGATCGCGCTCTACCGGCCTGTGCTCGAGCCGCTCGGGCTGACGCACCCGCAGTACCTCGTCATGCTCGCCCTGTGGGAGCGCAGCCCGCTCCGGGTCCGCGACCTGGGCGACGAGCTGTTCCTCGAGCCGGCCACGCTGAGCCCCCTGCTCAAGCGGCTCGAGTCGGCCGGGCTGCTCACGCGCGAGCGCAACCCCGGCGACGAGCGGTCGCTCGACGTCGCACTGACACCCGCCGGGCAGGCGCTCCGCGAGAAGGCGCTGGCTGTGCCCGGCCAGATCGTCGAGCGGCTCGGCGTGCCGCTGGCGCAGCTCGAGCGGGTGCGAGACGAGCTGACGGCGCTGCTCGCCGCCACCCGTTGACCGCCGCCTAGGGCGTCGCCTCGTGGTGCGGCGCCCCGTGGGTGCGCCGGTCCTCTTTCATCTCGGCCTCGAAGAGGTGCCGCCTGCCGTCGGCGAGCTCGTCGCGCGCTCGTGCTTCGAACGCCTTGGCGGTGGCGTAGTAGCCGTCGTCGTAGTCCTCGACGATCTGGAAGGTCCAGCGGCCGCGGATGGCGTTGCGGCCGATGACGTCGTGCTCGAGGGCGTCGGCGAGTTCCTGCGCCCCGGCTTCTCTCAGCAGCTCGGCGGCCTCGCCCAGCGCCAGGTCGCCCATGCCGGTCAGGCGGTGGAAGCCGTAGAGGAGGCCGCGGGCGTGCTCGATCACCTCGAGGCCCTCCGAGAGCTTGCCCAGGGCGGTGACCACTTCGTCGCTGACTCCGTCGGGGCGGGTGTGCTGGGGGTCGGGGCCGTCGTGGGAGGGCGCAGGGCCGTCGGAGGAGGGCGCGGGGCCGTCGTGGGTAGTCGCAGTGTCGTCGCTCATGAGTGCAGTGTGCCCGCGGCCCGGGGTGACCGACCGCTCCCTGCGGAAAGCACGGTGCGGATCAGGATCCCGCCGGACGTGCAGCCCGGGTCGCCGTGCCCAGGGGGCGCTCGGGGAGCCCCACCGGCGTCGTGGCGTCGGCGTCGATCGTGACGTCCACGGAGTCGGTCGGCTCGTCGACGACGTACAGGCCGCGTCCCGAGCCGGCGGCTTCGTAGAGCACCTGCAGCCAGGCTGCACTGATCTCGGGCATGCGGCTGCCGGCGAACTTGAAGTGGAGGCCGCTCGCGGGCGTCACCCAGATGGTCGACCGCCCGTCGCCCGACTCGCGGGAGTCCATCCACGAGAACGCGAAGCTCTCGTTCTTGCGGAGCTTGTTGATGATGACTATCTGGAGGTGGGCCAGGGTGCGGTCCTCGATCTGGAGGTCGAGGCGCTCGCTGTTGTAGACCAGGTAGCCCATGGGTGTCTCCTTCGGAGTGTGCGCCCGACCGGACACTCCGAAGGAGCTGTCGAGCGAAGCCCGTGAGACCCCGCTCGTCTCGCACGCCTGATCCATCTAATCGCGCGAGTGAGAATAATCCTCACTCATCGAGATAAACCGGCCTAGGGATGGACATAATCGAGCCTGTCTGTTATGCACCTGTCGAACAGTCGCAGGCGCTCACGCGAGTCGAGTCGCACCCGTTCTCCTCCGTCGATCACGTTGGGGGAGTCGGGCAACTAGTGTCGTCTGCATGCGCATCCTGACCGCCGACCACCTCGTCACCATGAACGCCGCCCTCGACGTGATCGTCGGGGGAGCGGTCGCGATCGACGGCGACGCCATCTCCGCGGTCGGCACGATCGACGACGTCGTGGCGGCGCATCCCGGCGCTGCGCGCGACGACCTGGGCGCCGTCGTGCTGATGCCCGGCCTGGTCAACGCGCACCATCACTCGGGCATGCTGCGCGGCACGGCCGAGCACCTGCCGGTGTGGGAGTGGCTGCGGCTGCACATCGACCCGATGCACCGAGTGCTCCGGCCGGAGGAGGCCGAGGCCGCCGCGTGGCTCTGCTACGCCGAGGGCATCCTGTCGGGCACGACGACGGTCGTCGACATGTGGCGCTACCTCGACGGCGCGGCGCGGGCTGCCGAGACGCTCGGCAACCGGCTGGTGACTGTCAACTACACCGGCGCGCACCCCGACTACGACTACTTCGACACGCTCGACGACAACGAGCGCATGCTCCGCGACTGGAGCGGGGCGGCGAACGGCCGCATCGTGCCGTGGGTCGGCCTCGAGCACCCGTTCTACGCCGACGACGCCGGCCGCGAGCGGGCGATCGCGATGGCCCGCCACTACGACACCGGCCTCTACACGCACCTGAGCGAGTCCGAGATCGAGCTGGCCGAGTTCGACGAGCGGTACGGCGCGCGCCCGATCCAGGCTCTTGAGAAGCTCGGCTGGTTCGATGCGCCGCGGGCGTTCTTCGCCCACGCCGTGTGGCTCGACCAGTCCGAGATCGAGGTGCTCGCAGGCCGGGCCGTCGGCATCTCGCACAACCCCGTCAGCAACATGAAGCTCGCGAGCGGCATGGCGCCCGTCGCCGAGTTCCTGGCTGCCGGGATCCCCGTGGGCCTCGGCACCGACGGCGAGAAGGAGAACAACAACCTCGACATGTTCGAGGAGCTCAAGACCGCGTCCCTCCTCGGCAAGCTCCGCACGATGGACGCCGCCGCCATGGACTCGTGGGAGGTCCTCACCATGGCGACGGTCGGCGGTGCGAAGGCGCTGGGGCAGGAACTGCGGCTCGGCTCTCTCGAGGTCGGCAAGCAGGCCGACCTCATCGCCGTGCGCTCGGACACGCCCCGCATGACACCGCTGATCGGCGAGGGCCCGTACGCGAACGTGCACCACAACCTCGTGCACGCCGTCCAGGGCTCCGACGTGTCGCTGACCATGGTCGCGGGCGCGGTCGTCGCTCGCGACGGCGTCCTCGTGAACGCCGACCTCGCCGAGCTGATCGCCCGCGTGCGCTTGCTCGTGCCCGGCCTCTTCGCCCGGCGCTCGGCGTACCTCGCGTCGGTGGGCGACCCCGACGGGCTCTTCCCCGCCTAGGCGCCCCGCCGTCGGCGGCCCTACTGCGCCGCCACGAACTCCCGCACCTCGGCGACGTAGGCCGCGACGCGCTCGGCGGGCAGCCAGCTCGCCTCGAACGAGTTGATCGCCAGCTGGGCGAGAGTGTCGCGGCCGAGCGAGCACTGCTCGGCGAGGCGCACGTAGTTGTCGGCGACGTAGCCGCCGAAGTACGCGGGGTCGTCGGAGTTCAGCGTCACCCTCGCGCCTCGCGCCAGCAGGTCGACCATCTCGGCTCCCTTCATCGAGGCGGTGACGAACGAGTTCGAGACGGGGCAGCAGGTCAGGCCGATGCCGGAGCCCACCAGGGCCTCGACGAGCGCCGGGTCTTCGACGATGTTGGTGCCGTGGTCGATCCGGTCGACGCGCAGCTCTTCCAGCACCCAGCGGATGCTGTCGATCGAGCCGACCTGGTCGATGTCGCAGTGCATCGTGAGCCGAAGCCCCTCGGCGCGCGCTCGGCGGAAGACGGCCTCGAACCTCGTCGGCGGGTTGTCGCGCTCGTCGGAGTCGAGACCGACGCCGACGATCCAGTCGCGGTAGGGGAGCGCCTCCTCGAGCGTGGCCATGGCGGAGTCGGCCGGCAGGTCGCGGAGGAAGCACAGCACGAGCGCGGCGTCGATCCCGAGCTCCGCCTCGGCGCGGACGACGGCCCGCCGCAGGCCCTGGATCACGGTGTCGAAGGCCACGCCGCGGCTGGTGTGCGCCTGCGGATCGAAGAACATCTCGACGTGCCGCACCCCGTTGGCCCGGGCGCGCTCGAGGTAGGCCCAGGCGAGGTCGTGGAAGTCGTCGGCCGTCACCAGGACCGCCATCGCGGGGTAGTAGACGGCGAGGAACGACGTGAGGTCGTCGAACACGTACGTCGCCCGCATCTCGTCGACGGTCTTCTCGGCCAGCTCGATGCCGTTTCGCTCGGCCAGGGCGAACCGCAGCTCGGGCTCGAGACTCCCTTCGAGGTGCACGTGGAGCTCGGCCTTGGGCAGGCCGTACGCGAAGGCGGCCAGGTCGTCGGAGGTCATGCGCTCAGGCTAGCGACTGCCCGCCACGAGCTCGGCCACCAGCGCCGCGCACGCCTCCGGCGCCTCCGCCACCTGCAGGTGCCCGGTCCCGGCCACGACGGCGAGCCGGGCGCCGGCGATGGCGGCGTGGATGCTCAGCGTGTGGGCGCGCTCGATCGAGTCGCGCTCCCCGCAGGCCACGAGCACGGGGCAGGTGATGCGCACCAGGTCGTCGGGGGTGAGGCTCGGCTCGGAGTACCAGAGGGCGACGGCCTTGTCGACGACCACGGCGAGGTGCCCGACGCCGTCGGGCGAGACGGCGGCGTAGTCGGGAGCGACGGCCTCGACGAGGGCCTCGGCGAGCTCCGCGCGGGAGAGGGTGCTCGGCGCCATGCCCGACGGGTCGAGGTTGCCCGAGAAGGCCGCGACCGACGACACGAGCTCGGGCCGCCGGGTGGCCAGCATCAGGCCGAGCGACGCGCCGTCGCTGTGTCCGACGACGTGCACGGGCCCGCCGATCGGCCCCTCGATCATGGCCACGGCCTCGGCGAGCATCTGCTCGAACCCCAGGGGGCCGTCGGTGTCGGGCGTCCGGCCGTGCGCGCGCCGGTCGTAGGCCCAGAGGTCGTGGTCGACGGCCAGTCTGCGCGCCAGCGGTTCAAAGACCCGCGAGTCGGAGAGCCCGCCGTGCAGCAGCAGGACCTTCGGCGACCCGGCCGGAGCCTCGCTCAGCCGGCGGAACCAGACCGGGAGGCCGCCGACGTCGTGCGTGCTGCCGCGCAGGCTCAGCGGATCGGGGCTCAGCTCGTCACGACCTTCGACTTGGCGAGGTAGCCGGCGAGCTCGGTCATGTAGCCCGCCTGGCCGACGTAGTCGAGGCCGGCCGAGAGCCACGGGTAGACCTGGTCGGAGGTGATGGCCGCCGTCTTCGCCAGCGTCGGCTGCGCGGCGAGCTCCTTCTTCTGGTACCCCGACTGGTTGAGCAGGATCACGTCGCCGCCCGCCTTGCCCGCGTTCTCCCACGAGTAGATGCCCCAGTAGTAGCCCTTGGGCGTCGGCTTCACGAAGTCGACGCCGAGGTCGGCGTAGAGATCGAGTGCGGGGTCCTCCGCCGCCTTGACGACGTAGTAGCCGTCGGCGTCGGCGTAGACCGTCGCGACCTTTACCTTCGACTCCTCCGCCGCGGCCTGGAGCTTCGCGCTCGCAGTGTCGAACGCCTTCTTGGCGGTCGCGATCGTTCCGGACTCGGCGCCGAGCGCCGACGACAGCTTCACGATGCTCGAGATGACGTCGGCGCCGTCGCCGCCCATGACGATCGTCACGATGGGCGCGATCGCCTCGACCTGCTTCATCTGCGCGAGGTCAGAGAAGCCGAAGTCGGGCTGAGCCTTGTCGATCGTGCCCTTCGCATCGACCGGGTAGACGTCGGCGACGATGAGGTCGGGCTGGAGCGCCGCGAGCTTCTCGAGGTCGAACGAGCCGTACTCGGTGCCGACCTGCGTGATGCCCTTCGTGTCGAGCTTCTCGTAGCGGGCGTCCTTCGTGATGTCGAACGAGCCGAACGTGCCGACCGGCGTGATGCCGTAGTTCATCAGCGAGACCACCGTCTCGCCCTGGCCGACGATCTTCGTCGGCCGGTGGTCGAGCGTGACGGTCTTGCCGAGGTCGTCGGTGAACGACCACGTCGCGGTCGTGGCCGTGCCGGTGCTGTCTCCCGACGTGGCGGAGCAGCCCGACAGGGCGAGGGCGGCCGCGGCGACGACGGCCAGGGCGGTGGCGATTCTCTTCATTCAGGATTCCTTCGGTGGTGGCAGGGGGTCAGTCGTCTTCGGGGACGACCAGGGGCGTCCCGGTGACGGGGTCGGGGATGACGCGGGCGCGCAGGCCGAACGCGAGCTCGAGCGTGGCCGGCGTGATGACCTCGGCGGGCGGGCCGTCGGCCACGACGCCGCCTCCGTGCAGGACGACGAGGCGGTCGGAGTAGCGCGCCGCCAGCGACAGGTCGTGCAGCACCATGACCACAGTGGAGCCGCTCTCGCGGTTGATGCGGCGGACCAGGCGGAGCACGTCGAGCTGGTGGGTCAGGTCGAGGAAGGTCGTCGGCTCGTCGAGCAGGAGGGTCGCGGCCTCCTGGGCCACGACGAGGGCGATCCAGACGCGCTGGCGCTGTCCTCCCGACAAGGCCGCGACATCGCGGTCGGCGACGTCGGTCAGGCCGGTCGCCTCGAGTGCGCGGTCGACGACGGCCGCGTCGTCGGGCGACCAGGGGCGCGCCCAGGTCTGGTGCGGGTTGCGGCCGCGGAGCACGAGGTCGCGCACGCTCATGCCCGGGGGAGCGCTCGGGCTCTGCGGCAGGAGAGCCAGGCGGCGCGCGACCTCCTTGGTGGCGAGGCGCGCGATCGGCTCGCCCTCGAGCAGCACCTCGCCCGCGGAGGGCTTCAGGATGCGCCCGAGCGCCTTCAGCAGCGTCGACTTGCCGCTGCCGTTCGCGCCGACCAGGGTCGTGACCGAACCCGGCTCGATGCGGAGGTCGAGGCCGGCGAAGACGGTGCGCCCGTCGTAGGCCAGGCGGAGGCCGCGGGCCTCGAGGGCGGGAAGCGTGGTCGTCGTCACGACACGAGCTCCTTTCGGTGGCGGACCAGCAGCCAGATCAGGTACGGAGCACCGACGACCGTGGTGACGAGGCCGACGGGCACCTCGCCCGGGAAGACTGTCCGCCCCGCCAGGTCGGCGGCCAGGACGAGCGCGGTGCCTACCAGGCCGGAGAGGACGATCGGGGGGCGGGAGGTTCCTGCGACCCGGAGAGCGACCTGGGGCACGACGAACGCGACGAAGCCCACGGGGCCGGCAGCCGCCACGGCCGCGGCCGTCAGCACGACGGCGAGGGCGATCACCGTCAGGCGGTGGCGCTGGATCGACAGGCCGACGCCCACCGCCGTCTCGTCGCCGAGCTGCGACAGCCCCAGCGCCGTGCTCGTCGCGATCGACAGCGGCACGGCCACCGAGGCGACCGCCAGCAGGGGCCAGAGGCTCGGCCACGACGCGCCGCTCAGCGAGCCGACGAGCCACACCGTTGCCCGCTGGGCCTCTGAGATCTGGGCGCGGACGAGCAGGTAGCTGGTGATCGCGGTCAGGACGGAGCCGACGCCGATGCCGACCAGGATGAGGCGGTAGCTCTCGACGCCGCCGCGCCAGCCGAGTCCGTAGACCAGTGCCGCCGCGATGAGGGCGCCGAGGGTCGCTGCGACCGGGATGCCGCCGCCCAGCAGGAGGGTGCTCACCGAGTAGGTTCCGCCGCCCAGCACGATCGCCGCGACGGCGCCCGCCGAAGCGCCCGAGGTGACGCCGATCACGTCGGGCGTCGCCAGCGGGTTGCGCGTGAACGTCTGCGTGAGGGCTCCGGCGATCCCGAGCACGAGGCCGACCAGGGCGCCGGTGAGGGCGCGGGGCAGACGCAGCTGCAGCACGATCAGGCGCTGGAGGTCGGTGCCGCCGCCGGTGAGCGCGCGGACAACGTCGACCGGAGTCAGCGCGACGCTGCCGACGCCGATGCTGACGACGAGCAGCACCAGGGCCGCGGCGAGAGCCACGACCGTCACGGCGATCAGGCGAGGCCGCCAGGCGAGGCCGATCGGGCCGACGACGACGCCTGCTCGCGGGTTCCTGTCCGGCCCGCGCACAGCAACGGGCGACGTCGACACGCGCCCGCTCACAGCGCCACCAGCGACCGGCGCCGCGCCACCGCGACGAAGAACGGCCCGCCGAGCACCGCAAGCACGATGCCGACCTGCACCTCGCCCGAACCGCCGATCAGCCGCCCGACCACGTCGGCCCCGAGCACGAGCGCGATGCCGATGAGCATTGACGCGGGGATCAGGTACCGGTGGCTCCCGCCGACGATCGCCCGCGCGAGGTGCGGCACGACGAGTCCGACGAAGCCCACCGGCCCGGCGGCGGCGGTGGCCGCCGCCGTCAGGAGCGTGATCGACGCGAGGCCGGTGATCCGGGCGACGAGCACGTTCTGGCCGAGGCTGCGGGCCATGTCCGAGCCGAACCCCAGGTTGTCGAGGGCGCGCGAGTTCAGGAACGCCAGCACCAGGCCGGCCAGCGCGAACGGCACCACTGACGAGATCACGCCGGCATCGCGCCCCGACAGCGATCCGACGACCCACAGGCGGTACGCGTTCAGGGCGTCCTTGTCGGTGAGAACGATGAACGAGGTGAAGGCGTCGAGCAGCGCCGAGACCGCGGCTCCGGCCAGTGCCAGCGGGACGGGGCTGGCCGTGCCGCTGCCGGCGGCCGTGATCGAGAACACGGCGACGCTCGCGACGAGGGCTCCGGCCAGGGCGAACCAGACGTCGAGCCCGGTGTCGGCGACCCCGAACACGAAGACGCCGATGACGACCGCGAGACCTGCGCCGGCCGAGACGCCGAACAGCCCGGGGTCGGCGAGCGGGTTGCGCGTCTGCCCCTGCATGACCGCGCCGGCCACGCCGAGGCAGGCGCCCACGACGATGCCGAGAATCGTCCGGGGGATCCGCACGCCCTGGACGATCGTCGTCGCCTCGTCGTCGCCGGGGTGGAGAAGGGCCTCGAACACGCGCAGGAACTGCACGTGGTTGCTCCCGAACGCCACACTCGCCGCCGCCGTGACTGCGACGGCCACGACCAGGCCGAGCAGAATGCCCACGCGCCTGCCCCCGGGGCCGCGCCGCCGGTCCGCGACTGCGGCGCCGTGCGCGGGCGTGGGGGCAGGCGCGGCGGTCTGGGTCACGAGAGGTTAGCTTAGGCTATCCTCACCTACCGCGCGTCGACGTTGCTCGGCGTCGAGTGTCGCTCAACGAAGAGACTCCAGCACCTGTCGATCGCGGCTGCGCCGGACCACCAGGTGCTGGAGTCTCTAGTGATCGGTTCTACTTCGAGCGGACGCCGAACGGGTCGCTCAGGATCGAGGCGTCGTCGTAGCCCGTGTTCGAGGCGCGGACGCCGACGGTCAGGCGCTTGCCCACGTCGCCCGAGGTCGACTTGTACGTCTTCTTCGTGGCGCCGATGATCGGCGTGCCGTTGCGGTACCAGCGGTACGTCAGCTTCGCCGTCGACGGGGTGAGCGAGTACGCCTTGGCCGTGAGGGTCGAGCCGGCCTTCGACTTGCCCGAGATCTCCGGGTAGAAGTCGATGGTGCCGTTCAGCGGCTTGGCGGTCTCGGCGCTGGTCTGCGTCGCCGGGGTGAACCCGGGGCCGGAGCCCGTGACTCGCACGCTGATCGCGTGGCCGTAGTCGCCGACCGTCACGCGGTGGCGGGCCTTGGTAGCGCCCTTCACGGCCTTGCCGTCGCTCAGCCACTGGTACGAGAGCTTCGCGGTGGCAGTCCAGTCGCCGCCGAGGGCGGTGAGCACCTTGCCGACCGTCGGGGTGCCCGTGATCGTCGGCACGGAGGACTCGACGACGGTCGCGGGATCGCTCGTGGTCGCCTTCGGGTCGTAGATCCAGGTGTCCGTGCCGTCCCATCCGTCCGCGGCGTAGAAGAGCTTCGAGTCGAACTCCTGGAAGACGGCGGAGTCGTAGTCGGTGGTCCCGATCGGGCCGGCGCTCGCCGTGGTCGTCCCGTCGAAGGTGTAGAGCGTCGGCGTCTTGTCGCGCTTCTGGCCGGTGAAGGCCAGGTCGCCGTCGAACGTGCCGACATCGGGCAGGTTGTACGCGCCGGCGAACGAGACGCCGGTCTTCACGAGAGTCGGCGTGGCGGTGCCGTCGAAGCGGTAGATGCCCTCGACCCCCTTGGCCGAGACGCCGCCGTAGTAGAACGCGCCGTCCCACTCGACTCCGGAGTAGCCGAAGGGTGCGGTGCTGATGCGCGTGAGGCTGCTGCCGTCGAGGCGGTAGATGGCCGAGTTCACCGTCGACGAGGTGATCGAGACCGCCATGAAGTACTGCGTGTCGCCGATCGCGATGGGCGCATAGAGCACTTTCTTGCTCTCGAACGGCGTCGTGAAGGTGGTGCCGTCGTACTGGGAGACCGTGGCGGTCGGCAGGTTGAACTCGAAGAAGGAGTCTTCCTCGTCGTCGGCGTAGGTGTACTGGAGCAGCGTCAGCTTCGAGCCCGCGGCTGCGAGACCGACCTCTCCGTCGAACTTCTTCAGCGCGCTGAACGTCGTGCCGTCGTAGCTCCAGAGGGTGGCGCTCGCGTTGTAGTTCTTCGAGTAGGTCGTCACCGTGAAGTAGACGGCGTCGCCGACCTTGACGACCTGCGAGTCGATCTCGTGCGGCGAGCCCGCAACCGGCTTCCAGCCGACGTTCGTCCAGTGCTCGAGGTCGGAGGCGTCGGCGTTGTAGCCCTCGCCCGCTCCGTACAGCTCGTCTCCGAGAACGGCCTGGCCGACGACCGCGTCGCGGTTCGCGTTCTGGTCGACCTCGGCCGCGGGACGCACCCCGGCGGGAGCGGGTGTGACGGCCGACGGCGCGACGGTGCGCGACTGCGAAGCCGACGAGGTGATGCCGGAGTCGCTGAGGGCGCGCGCGACGGCTGAGCGGCTGCCCAGGGTTCCGAGGCCCTTCTCGTGCAGAGCCTCGACGATGCGGCTCGACACAGCGGAGCTCGTGGTGCTCGTGGACGGCGTGGCGGCGGTCGCCGGACCGACGCCGGCGAGCGCGAGCCCGACGGTGCCGGCGAGAGCGGCGGTGATCGTGAGCGCGCGACGGCGCAGACGTGGTGCTGACATGTGGTGTGTTCCCCCGTGCTGTGGTGATGCGAACGATGTGATCACGGCTCGCTTTTTGAGAATCATAGGGGAGCGGGGTGTCGCATCTCGCCAGGCGTCCGACCCCAGTCCGGGGCGGCGGTCAGCGCTTGGAGCCGGTGCCGTCGACGGCGAGCGGCTCGATGGCGGCGAGCTCGTCGTCGGTGAGGTCGGCGCCGTGCAGCGCGTCGAGGCTGTCGTCGAGCTGGGCGACGCTGGAGGCGCCGATCAGCGCCGAGGTCACGGCCTGCTGGCGCAGCACCCAGAGCAGCGACAGCTGGGCGAGCGACTGCCCTCGGGCCTCGGCGATGGCGTTGAGGCCGCGGGCGCGGGTCAGGTAGTCGTCGTCGAAGGCGTCGGAGGTGAACCAGCGCCCCTCGGCGGCGCGCGATCCGGCCGGCGCGATGCCGTCGAGGTAGCGGCCGGTCAGGAGTCCGCCGGCGAGCGGCGAGAAGACGATCGAGCCGATGCCGTTGGCGAGGAGGGTGTCGAAGAGCCCGCCCTCGGGCCTGCGGTCGAACATGTTGTAGCGGGGCTGGTGGATGAGCAGCGGCACGCCCTCGGCTGCGAGCGCATCGACGGCCGCCTGCGTCTGGGCGGGGTCGTAGTTCGAGATCCCGACGTAGAGCGCCTTGCCCTGGCGGACGGCCGTGGCGAGCGCGCCCATGGTCTCCTCGATCGGCGTCGTCGGGTCGGGTCGGTGCGAGTAGAAGATGTCGACGTAGTCGAGGCCGAGGCGGCCGAGCGACTGGTCGAGCGACGACAGCAGGTACTTGCGCGATCCGCCGTCGCCGTAGGGGCCGGGCCACATGTCGTAGCCGGCCTTCGTCGAGATCAGGATCTCGTCGCGGTAGGGGCGCAGATTCGCGTGGAAGACGCGGCCGAACTGCTCCTCGGCCGAGCCGTAGGGCGGGCCGTAGTTGTTGGCGAGGTCGAAGTGCGTGACGCCGCGGTCGAACGCCCGCAGCAGGATGTCGCGCTGCGTCTCGAGCGGACGGTCGGAGCCGAAGTTGTTCCAGAGCCCGAGCGAGATCCGGGGCAGGCGCAGGCCGCTTCGGCCGATCCGGTCGTAGGGCAGCTTGGCGTAGCGCTCGTCGTCGGCGACGTACGGCGTGAGGGGCGATCGCACTGGTCAGGCTCCTTGTACTGAGAGGGTGTCGCGGACGACGGGGCCGAGGTCGGCCCGCGGCGCGAACGAGGGCAGGAACTCCGGCCCGGCCAGATCGAGGATCACGAGCTCGTTGGCGCCCGCCCGCGTCGCCGGCCCCGGCACGTACAGCGTGTGCTGCGGGCCGACGCTCCAGTATCGACCGAGCGCGAAGCCGTTGACGAACGCCGCGCCCTTGCCGAGGCCCGACGTGTCGAGCTGGAGGTCGGCCGCTTCGTCGAGGTCGAACTCGAACCGGTGCACGCCGGCGGCGGCGGGGTCGGCATCCGCTGTCACGGGAAGGTCGCCCAGGTGCGCGACGTCGAGGGCGAGCGCCTCCCACTCGGCGTCGTGGCCGTCTAGCTCGACCGGCCCGATCAGGCCCTTGGGCTCGCCGATCCGCCGCTCGTAGTTGACGCGGCCCTGGTCTTCCACGACGACGGTGAGGACGCGACCGGCCGGGAGTTCCTGCGCCCGATCGCCGCTGGCCCGGTCGAGGACGCCGACGAGGACGCCGTCGACGAACAGGGTGGCGCGGTCGCGCACCTCGCCGACCCGCAGCGTCGTGGCGTTGCCAGGGAGGGCGGTGCGAAGCGCCATCAGGCCGCGGAAGTGACCGATCTCGTCGAAGGTGGCCGGCGTCGTGCCGGTGCCGCGCCAGGAGCCGAGGTGCTCGAGCGCCTCGAGGAGGCCGATGGCGCCGATCGAGCGGACGGCCGGGGTCCGCAGGTCGGACTCGCCGCGGTCGAGGCGTCCGGAGGGCACGTCGGTGTACTTCGCCAGGACCTCGCGGAAGGCGAAGTACTTCGGCGTCGGGTTGCCGGCCTCGTCGAGCGGGGCGTCGTAGTCGTAGCTGGTGACGGTCGGCTCGTAGACGCCCTTGTCGTTCGCGCCGTTCGTGAAGCCGAAGTTCGTGCCGCCGTGGAACATGTAGAGGTTGACCGAGGCCCCGGTCGCGAGGAGCGCATCGAGGTCGCGCGCCTGCGCTTCGGCCGACGTGACATGGTGCTCGCCGCCCCAGAAGTCGAACCAGCCGTTCCAGTACTCCGACGACATGAGGGGGCCGGTCGGCTGATGGGCGCGGAGGGTCGCGAGGCGCTCGGGGCTGCGCGATCCGAACGAGCCGGTCTTCAGGAGGTCGGGGAGGCTGCCGTTCTCGAGCATCTCGGGCTCTGGCTGGTCGACGGTGGTCAGGGGCACGGTGATCCCGGCGTCGCGGGTGATGTCGACGAGAGCGCGGAGATACTGCCTGTCGGAGCCGTAGGCCCCGTACTCGTTCTCGATCTGCACCAGGATCACGGCGCCGCCGGCGTCGATCTGCCGGGGCGCGACGATGTCGTAGACGCGACGGAGGTAGCTCTCGACCGCGGCCATGAAGCGCGGCTCGAACCGGCGGATGCCGACCTCGGGGTCGGTGAAGAGCCAGGCGGGGAGTCCGCCGTTGTCGTACTCGGCGCAGATGTAGGGGCCGGGTCGGACGATCGCGTGCATCCCGGCGGCCTGGACGAGGTCGAGGAAGCGCGCGAGGTCGAGGGCGCCGTCGGCCGTCCAGGCGCCAGGGACGGGCTCGTGGTCGTTCCAGGGCACGTACGTCTCGATGGTGTTGAGGCCGAGCAGGCGGGCCTTCTCGATGCGGTCGGCCCAGTGGTCGGGGTGGACGCGGAAGTAGTGGAGGGCGCCGGAGAGGATCCGGTGCGGTGCGCCGTCGAGCAGGAAGTCGGTCGCGCCGAGCGCGAAGCGGCTGCTGGTCATGGTGGGTCTCGTTCCTGGTGTGATCGACAGAACGGGCGCGGCCCTGCGAGGGCGCCGCGCCCGTTCTGCTGAGGAGTGCTGGTGGTGCTGTGCTGCTACTTGGCGGAGACCGTGAAGCCCTGCTCGTTGCCGTACTTCACGAGCGCCGACTGCCAGGCCTTGAGACCCGTGTTGATGTCGGAGAAGTTCGCGTACGACTGCCCGACGGTGTCGGCGTAGATGCTGTTCGCGTACACCTGGAAGGGCAGGTACTGCCATCCGGAGGCGACCGAGTCGGAGGCGCCCTTCAGCACCTCGTTGATCGGCTGCTTCGAGAAGTAGTCCGGCTTGGTGGCGAGGAAGTCGCTCGACGTGAGCGTGGCGGTCGTCGAGGGGAAGCCGCCCGAGGCCAGGAACGTGTTGACGCTGCCGTCCGACGAGTTCAGCCACTTGACGAAGCCGGCCGCGAGAGCCTGGTTCTTCGACTGCTTCATGACGACCTGTGCGCCACCGCCGTTCTCGGCCGTGACGGCGGTCTTGCCGTCGTAGGTCGGGATCGGAGCCACGGCCCAGTCGCCCGAGCCGCCCTTGGCGCCCGACTCGATGACGCCGGGGAACCAGGCGCCCGAGATCTGCGTGGCGATCTCACCGCCGGCGAGCTGCTTGTACCAGTCGTCGGTGAAGCCGGGGGTCTGAGCGAGGAGCTTGTTCTCGACGAGCTCGTTCCAGGTGTCGGCCCACTTCTTGGTGCCCTCGTCCTGGAGGTTGACGGTCACCTTGGTGCCGTCGACCTTGAACGGACGGCCGCCGGCCTGCCAGATCATGCTCGTCGTGAAGCCGGCGTCGCCGGTGTCGGAGTTGATGTAGGCGCTCGGGTCGGCCTTGTGCAGCTTCTTCGCGGCGGCGATGTACTCGTCCCACGTCTTCGGCACGGCGATGCTGTACTTGTCGAACAGCGTCTTGTTGTAGAACATCGCCATGGGGCCGGAGTCCTGCGGGAGGCCGTAGAGCTTGCCGTCGAGGTCGACGGAGCCCCAGGTGCCGGACGTGTACTTGCTCTTCAGGTCGTCGAAGCCGTACTGCGACAGGTCGGTGAGCGAGTCGGCCAGGGCGAACTGCGGAAGCGCGAAGTACTCGACCTGGGCGACGTCGGGCGCGCCCGAGCCGGCCTTCACGGCGTTCTGCAGCTTCGTGTACTCGTCGTTGCCGGTGCCGGCGTTGACGAGCTTGACCTTGACCTTCGGGTAGGCCTTCTCGAACGCGGCGACCTGCGCGGCGCCGGACGGCGTCCACGACCAGTAGGTCAGCGTTCCGCCGGCCTTCAGAGCGGCGTCGACCTGGTCGGCGTTTCCGCCGCCTCCGCCGGTGCCGCCCGTGCTGCTGGAGCAGCCGGCGAGGGCTGCGGTGACTGCGACCGTCGTCAGCGCTGCGCCGACGATCGTCCTCAAGCGCTTGTGCATGAGGGTCCTTTCACTTCGTTGTGTGTGTGGTGTTCAGGAGGGTGGTGCGGGAGGAGAGGAAAAGGGGCTACATCTTGACGCCGCCGGCGCCGAGGCCGGACTGCCAGTAGCGCTGCAGGAGCAGGAAGACCACGACGATCGGCACGATGGTGATGAGCGAGCCGGTGACGACGAGGTTGTAGATCGGGTCGGCGGCCACGCCGTTCGCCTGCTGCGACCACTGGTTGAGGCCGACGGTCAGCGGGTACCACTTCGGGTCGCTCAGCATGATGAGCGGCAGGAAGTAGTTGTTCCAGGTGGCGACCACCGAGAACAGCAGGACGGTCACGATGCCCGGGGTGAGCAGTCGGATCGCGATCGTGAAGAAGATGCGGATCTCGCCGGCCCCGTCGATGCGCGCGGCCTCGAGGAGCTCCTCGGGGATGGCGTCGACCGCGTACGTCCAGACCAGGTAGAGGCCGAACGGGCTGATCAGCGACGGCAGGATGATCGCCCACGGGGTGTTGGTGAGGCCCAGGTGCGAGAACAGCAGGAACGTCGGCACGGCCAGTGCGGTCCCGGGGATCGCGATGGACCCGAGCACGACGGCGAAGACGGCGCGGCGCCCGGTGAAGCGGAACTTCGCGAGCCCGTAGCCCGCCAGCGTGGCGAGCAGGGTGGCGCCGCCGGCGCCGACCACGACGTACAGCAGCGTGTTCCGGAACCAGGTCAGGAAGATGCCGCCGTTGTAGGTGAAGACGTCGTGGATGTTCTGGAACAGGTGGAACCCGTCGCCGAACCAGAGGCCGAAGGACGCCAGCAGGGAGTCCTGCGACTTCGTCGAGTTGACGAGCAGGTAGAACAGCGGGACCAGCGAGTAGACCAGGAAGATCACCATGACGGCGGTCAGCCCGAGCGACTTCTTGTCGCGGTAGCCGCTGGGCCCGGGGCGGCGGGCGGCCTTGCGGAGGCTGCGCGATCCTGCGCGCCTCTCTTCGGGGATGACCTCGGGTGTGGTGAGCGCGCTCATCGGTTCTCCTGCCTCGTGCCGCGGACCTGGACGACGTACGCGATCACGGCGGTGATGACGCCCATGACGATCGCGACTGTCGCGGAGTAGTTGAACTGCTGGCCGGCGAACGAGAGGTTGTAGGCGTACATGTTCGGGGTGAAGAAGGTGCCGATGACGTTCGGCGCCAGGGTCTTGAGCAGGTTCGGCTCGTTGAAGAGCTGGAAGCTGCCGATGATCGAGAAGATCGTGGCGATGACGATCGCGCCGCGGAGGGCCGGGAGCTTGATCGAGATGATCGTGCGGAGGCTGCCGGCGCCGTCGAGCGATGCGGCCTCGTAGAGCTCGGTGGGGACGACGCGGAGGGCCGCGAAGAAGATGATCATGTTGTAGCCCAGGAACTCCCAGGTCACGATGTTGCCGATCGACGTCAGGATCCAGGTCGAGGTGAACGGCTTGAGCAGGTCGCTGCCGAGCAGGTCGTTGAACGAGCCGGTCAGGCCGAACTGCGGGCCGTAGATGAAGCCCCAGATCAGGGCCGCCACGACGCCGGGGACGGCGTAGGGCAGGAAGATCGCGATGCGGAAGAAGCCCGCGGCGTGCAGCCTGGCGCTGTCGAGGGCGAGGGCCGCCACCAGCGCGAGGATCAGCATGACCGGCACCTGGATGACCAGGAAGATCAGCACCCGCAGGAAGCTGGACCAGAACTTGCTGTCCTGCAGCAGCTGGATGTAGTTGGCGAACCCCACGAAGTGGTTGCCGCCGATCAGCTGGTCGCGGAACAGGCTGAGGTACAGCGCGTAGCCGATCGGGACGATCAGCATGGCGACCAGGACCACCATGAACGGCGCCACGAACAGCCAGCCGGTCTGCTTCCCGCGGCGCGTGCGCCCGGAGCGCGTGGCCTGGATTGCTCTCGAACTCATCGAAACTTCCTTGTCTCACTCGCAGATGTTTACGTCAACATCTCGGAGGGGACCGTATCATGTCAACGTCGCCATCGCCACATCGAAAGGGAAGTCGTGATCACTGAGCCCAGCGCGCGCAAGGCTTCCGCCGCCGACGTCGCGCGCGCCGCCGGCGTGTCGATGCAGACCGTCTCGCGCGTGGCGCGGGGTCTCGACAACGTGCAGCCCGCGACGGCGACCCGCGTCCGCGAGGCGATGGCCGAGCTCGGCTACAGCCCCAATCGCGCCGCCCGCGCGCTCCGCTCCGGCCGGTTCCACACGATCGGCGTGATCATGTTCACGCTGTCCTCGTACGGCAACGCGAAGTTTCTCGAGGCGATCGCCGAGGCGGCCTCCGACGCCGGCTACACGATCACCCTCCTGCCCGTCTCGCACCGCACCCAGGGCGACGTCACCGGCGCGTTCGCGCGGCTCTCCGAGCAGGCCGTCGACGGGATCGTCATCGTCATCGAGGCCGACCTGCTCTCGGAGAGCAACGTCGAGCTGCCGGCCGACCTCCCCGTCGTCATCATCGACTCCAGCCGCCAGAGCGAGCGGCCGTTCATCGACACCGACCAGGCGCTCGGCGCCCGGCTCGCGACCGAGCACCTGCTCGACCTCGGCCACGAGACGGTGTGGCACGTCGCCGGGCCGAGCGGCTACTACGCGGCCCGGCGCCGCGAGGCCGCCTGGCGCGAGACGCTCGAGGCGCACGGGCGGGTCGTGCCCGAGCCGTTCCGCGGCGACTGGAGCACGGAGTCCGGGTACGCGGCGGGGCGCGAGATCGCGCGCCGAGCCGACATCACCGCCGTGTTCGCCGGCAACGACGGCATGGCGCTCGGAGTCCTGAGGGCGGCGCACGAGGCCGGGCGGGCAGTTCCTGCGTCCCTGAGCGTGGTCGGGTTCGACGACATGACCGAGGCCGAGTCGTTCTGGCCGCCGCTCACGACCATCCGGCAGAGCTTCGACAGCGTCGGCCGCAGTGCAATCGCCCTGCTGCTCGGCGAGATCGCCCACGCCGCTCGGCCCGAGGACGTCATCGTGCCGACCGAGCTGGTCGTGCGGGGGAGCACGGCGGTGGCGCCGGGGCGGTGACTGGGGCGCAGCCCTGTCGAGTCGGGCCTGCCGGGTACCGGCCACCGGGGTACTGACCCGCCCTCTCAGCCGCACCGCTCCCGGGCATAGCGTCGAGGCATGACAGAGATCCTCACCCTCAACAACGGCGTCACGATGCCCGCACTCGGCCTCGGCGTCTTCCAGAGCGCGCCCGCCGAGACCGTCGACGCGGTCGACGCCGCGCTCCGCGCCGGCTACCGCCACATCGACACCGCCGCCGCCTACCGCAACGAGCGCCAGGTCGGCGAGGGCATTCGCCGGTCGGGCGTGCCCCGCGACGAGGTGTTCATCGAGACGAAGGTCTGGATCAGCCAGTACGGCTACGACGAGACCCTGCACGCCTTCGACATCGCCACGGCGAAGATGGGCGTCGAGCAGATCGACCTGTACATCCTCCACCAGCCGGCGCCGTGGCTGTTCGACAAGACCCTCGAGGCGTACCGTGCGCTCGAGACCCTGCTGGCCGACGGCAGGGTCCGGTCCATCGGCGTCAGCAACTTCACCGGCGAGCACCTCGATCGGCTGATGCAGGATCGCACGGTCGTCCCGGCGGTCAACCAGATCGAGCTGCACCCCTACTTCGCGCAGCACGAGAACGAGGCCGCCGATGCCGCGCTCGGCATCGTCACCCAGGCCTGGTCGCCGATCGGCGGCATCACGTTCTACCCGGGCTTCAACGAGGCCGGCAACAAGAACCCGCTGAGCGACCCGGTGCTCACCGGCATCGGCGAGGCGCACGGCAAGTCGGCCGCCCAGGTCATGCTGCGCTGGCACCTCCAGCAGGGCCGCAGCGCCATCCCGAAGTCGGTGAACCCCGGCCGGATCGCCGAGAACTTCGCGGTGTTCGACTTCGAGCTGACGGCCGCCGAGCTCGCCGCGATCGACGCGCTCGACCTCGGCGTGCGCAGCGGGCCCGACCCCGACGCGGTGCGGCCCGACTCGGCGATCTTCGCGATCGACGACGAGTAGGAGCCCCTAGCGCGGCGGCGTCACGTCGACGACCTTCGAGGTGCGCCGCACGACGAAGCCCATCGCCTCGTACAGGCCCTGCGCGGGGTTGCCGGCTGCCACGTGCAGGAACGCGCGATCCCCGTCAGCCCGGACGCCCCGCGCGACCTCGGTGATGAGCCGCCGGGCCAGCCCCCGGCCGCGTGCCTCTGGGTCGGTGCACACGGCGCTGATCTCGACCCACCCGGGCATGCTGAGGCGCCGCCCGGCCATCGCGACGAGCCGGCCGCCGTCGACGACCCCGACGTAGCCTCCGAACGCGATCGTGCGCGGCAGGAACGGGCCCGGCCGGGTCAGCGCCGTGAGCCGCAGCATCTCGGGCACATCGGCGTCGGCGAGGTCGACGATGTCGTCGCCGCGCGTGCCCGACGTGTCGACGTCGTCGTCCGTGAGCTGCACCAGGCCGAGCTCGAGGTGCGTGCTCCACCCGTCGGCCACGACGAACTCGGTCGGCACGAACATCGCGACGGCGTCGTCGGTCGCGATCTCGGCCAGCGACGCCCAGTCGGCGGGGGTCGGCGAGAGCGGCATCGAGCCGAACGGCGCGACGTCGCCGGGGTAGCGCTCGGCCGTGCCCGAGGTGATCGCCATCGGGGCGTGGCGGCCGGTGAGGGCTGAGCGGATGGGGTCGTCGAGAGGGTGCTGCTGCATGGTCCGACAACCGTATCGCGGGGCGGGCGGCGGCCGGGGCGAGGGGCACAGGTGGTACCCGTCAGGACGTTCCTGCGCCCCGGTCGTGACGCGCCGCCGGATATCCCGCCGCCGCGGGCGTCAGGCGCCGAGCTGCGCCTGGAACGACCGCAGCAGGCTCTTGAGCACGTCGAGGCGGTAGGCGCCGGCTCCGAGCGGTCGCCCGAGATCGGCCCGCGGAACCAGCACGATCGGCCGCTTCGCCCCCAGCACCCGCACCCCGTAGTCGATCCGCTGCCCGTACACCGGCGCGCGGTCATTGGTCGCGAGCTCGAAGCCCGTGATCGTCTCCCACGGCAGGTCGAGCACCGGCTTCGCCTCCGACGGCGTCCACGCGTGCAGCCCGGCGGCGTCGACGGTCCAGATCGTCGGGCGGGGCGCGGGGAGATCCTCGCTCAGGAACTGGCCCTTCGCCACCACCGGAACGAACAGCACGGGCGCCCCGCTCGTACCATCAGCGCCCCCTCGGATCCTCGCGATCATGACGCGGTCAGATCTCTGGCGCCACCAGGAGGCGATGGCGAGGGCGATGCCGCCGACGACCATGCCCGGGGGGCCGATGACGAACGCGAAGCCGCCGCAGCCGGTCGTCGCCTCGGCGAGGAAGCGCGGGTGCGACCACTCCAGCACGGTGAGCCCGACGCCGGCGACGACGAGCACGATGACGGCGATCGCGACTCCGCGTGCACGCGGCACGACCCCGGCGCGCAGCCGCTCGACCCAGGCTTCCCCCGCGTACTGCATGATCAGTGCCCCCTCGCAGCCAGCTTAGAGCGCGGAGCCGGACTCCCGGCCCGCCGCGGCACCACGATCGGGACAAGGCACCATAAAATCCCGTGGTGCCGAGTCCCGATCGTGGTGCGGTGCTCAGCCGCGGTGGTGCCGAGTCCCGATCGTGGTGCGGTGCTCAGCCGCGGTGGTGCCGAGTCCTGATCGTGGTGCGGCGCTCGCGGCAGGCAGGCAGGCAGGCAGCGACGGCGTCAGACCGCGGCGGCGATGAGCGCGGCGGCCCGCTCGGCGATGGCGATGACCGGCGCCTGCGTGTTGCTCGTCGGGATCACCGGGATCACGCTGGCGTCCGCCACCCACAGCCCGTCGAGCCCGCGCACCCGCAGCGAGGCCGGGTCGACGACGGCGAGCTCGTCGGTGCCCATCCGCGCGGTGCCGCACGAGTGGAAGAACGTGTCGACGCCGTGCCGGATGAAGTCCACGACGGCCGACCGGTCTCCCGGGGCGAAATCGACGAGCGGCCGCGCGCCGAGGGAGCGGAACGGCGCCGTGCCCAGCAGCTCCAGCACGCCGCCGACCGCTTCGACGAGGCGATCGAGGTCGGCCCCCTCGCGCAGGAAGTTCGGCTGCACCTCGGGTGCTTCGAACGGCGACGCCGACCGCACCCGCACGTGCCCGCGGCTGACCGAGCGCATGAGGCCCGGCGACACGGCGAACACGTCACCGTCGAGGTCCTGGTGGATCCCCGCCGCTGGCCGCGACTCCTGCACGATGAACGCGTGCAGGTCGGGCCCTGCCGAGGCGTGCGACGAGCGCCAGTTCATCATGCTGCCGCCGCCGTTGTCGCGCATCGGACCGAGGGGCACGCTCGAGGCGACATTCATCCCCGAGACGAGCGGGTGGTCCTGGTAGTTCTCGCCGACTCCGGGCAGGTCGTGCAGCACGTCGATCGACAGCGAGCGCAGGAACTCGGGCCCCCCGACCCCCGATCGCTGCAGCAGCGCGGGCGTGTCGATGGCGCCGAGCGCCAGCACCACGCCGGAGGTCGCGAACGTGGTGGTCGCCTCGCCCGCCGACGTGTGCACCACGCCGACGCAGCGCCCGCCCTCGAGCACGAGGCGCAACGCCGTCGTGTCGGTGAGCACTATGAGGTTCGGCCGGTGGCGCGCGGGGTCGAGGTAGCCGCGCACGGTGCTCCACCGGCTCATCGTGCCGTCGGCCTCGGTCGTGGCGTTGAGGTTCGCGAGCGTCGCGCCCTCGTTCGAGGCGCCGTTGGGGTCGGCGACGACCGGCACGCCCATCTCGGGCGCTCCGGCGAGCATGGCCTCGGCGATCGGGTGCGGGTCTCTCGACGTCTCGATCCTCATCGGGCCCCCGGCTCCGCGGAAGGCGTCGGCGCCGCCCTCCCAGTCCTCGCTCGCGCGGAACGCGGGGAGCATGGTCGCCCAGCTCCACCCCGTGGCGCCCGACGCCTCCCACGCGTCGTAGTCGTCGGGGTGGCCGCGGTACCAGAGCATCGCGTTGATGCTCGACGAGCCGCCGAGCACGCGCCCGCGTGGGATCGCGATGCTGCGGCCGGCGACGTCGGGGGTCGGCTCGTACTCGTAGCCCCAGTCGTACTCGGAGCCGAGCAGCGACACCCACCGGGAGGCGTCGCGGATCTCCGGCACGCCGGCGTCGGTCGGCCCGGCCTCGATCAGCAGCACGGTCGCCGCCGGGTCGGCGGAGAGCCTGTTCGCCAGCACGCAGCCCGCGGCGCCGCCGCCGACGATCACGAAGTCGTAGCCGACCGCCGCCATCAGTTGTGCTCGCTCGGGCCCATGATGACGATGCCCTCGGTCTCCTCGACGTGGCGGACGAAGATGTACTTGTCTTCCCGGCCGTCGGAGTGCTTGCGCTTGATACCGGGCTCGAGGATGCCGTCGGTCTTGGCGACCAGCAGGTACGGCTCCGTCGCGGCGAGGCCGGCGGCGCAGTGGGCGTCGAACTCGTCCAGGGTGTCGACGGTGAAGGCGTTGGCGATGCCGCAGCCGCGGGCGATCGCCGCGAGGTCGACGCGGCCCGAAGCGGTGTGCGTCTTGGGCCCGCCGATGGACTGGTACTGCTCGTTGTCCCAGACGACGATGAAGAGGTTCGCCGGCTGCTCGTTGGCGACGGTGGCCATGATGCCGAGATTGAACAGCAGGCCGCCGTCGGTGTCGAGCGACACGATGCGGCGGTGCGGCAGCCCGACGGCCAGGCCGAGGGCCTCGCCGGTGACGCAGCCGAGCTGCTGCTGGAACAGGCTGGCGGCACGCATGTGCGGGGCGGCGTTGTACCACTCGTCGACGGCGCCCCCGAGCGAGAGGATCACGAGGGCGTCGTCGAGGCGCCGGCCCAGGGCCTCCATGGCCGCGTAGCGGCTCATGGTGCCGTGCTCGGGCTTCACGAACGGTGTGGCTTCGGTCATCGGACGATCTCCCCGCTCAGCGCGACTGCGGAATGGTAGTAGGCGGTGTGCGACCAGGTCGACGCGTCGACGATGGCCTGCTCGATCTCGTCGGCGTGGCGGATCACCTGGTAGGGCGTGCGGAGCGCGTCGAGGATCGGCTCCATCGTGATGCCGTGAGGGATGGCCCACCAGTTGTTCTCGCCGAGGTCGCCCCGGTAGCTCATGAGCATGACGACGGGGATGCCGGCGCCGAGGCCCATCCGGGCCAGGTGCTCGACGGCGGCGCGCAGGCCCGAGTTCTCCATGATGAGCACGGCGCGCTTGCCCGACAGGAAGACCCCGCCGGCGATCGCCGCGCCCTCGCCCTCGTTGGTCACCTGGATCGTGCGGATGTCGGGATCGGCGTCGAGCGCCGGGTACAGCTCCTTGAAGAGCGAGTCGGGCAGGTAGCAGACCACGCTGATCCCGGCTCGTTTGAGCCCGCGGATCACCGCGTCGACGGCTTCGGCTTGCATAGGGTGCCTTTCTGGCAGGGGGCGAAGGGGCGGTCAGAAGGTGCGGAAGCGCGCGCCCGGGTGGGCGGACGGGAGGTGCGGTGTTCCTGCGCCCGTGACCCTCTCGCGGAGGGTGGGCTTCGAGGCCGAGCGGGCCGCCGGCAGCAGGCCGCGATCGCGCAGGATCGGCTGCACGAGATCGATGAAGGCCTCGAACGCCTCGGGCCCGCCGAACGTCGGCTCGAGCATGATGCCGTCGATGCCGGTGCCCTCGACGATGGCCTGGAGCTCGTCGGCCACCTCGGCGGGGTCGCCGGTGATCTGGAAGCCGCGGTTGGCGCGCAGGCGGAAGTCGCCGAGCACGTCGCCGACGGTTGGGACGGGCTGGCCGGGCCGCACGAAGCGGTCGACGAGGGTCTGGCCCTGGTCGGAGGCGATCGCCGTCAGCGGCTCGGACGGGTCGAACGCCGAGAGGTCGACGCCGGTGAAACCCGCGAAGATCACGGCTGCGTCTTCGACCGCGTAGAGGCCCTCGAGCTCTGTGCGCAGGGCGACGGCCTCGTCGTGCGTCGGCGCGACGGTGATCGTGACGCCGGTGACGACCTTCACGTCGTCGGGGGAGCGGCCGTGGGCGACGGCCTGGGCTCGGATGTCGTCGACGTGCTCCCGCGCCTTCGGGATGGACTGCCCCTGGATCAGGACGGCCTCGGCGTTGCGGGCGGCGAAGGCGCGGCCGCGGGCGGAAGTGCCGGCCTGGAACAGCACCGGGGAGCGCTGCGGCCCCGGCGGGATCGCGAACACGCCGCTGGATGCGAAGTGCGTGCCGCGGTGCGCGATCGGGTGGAGCTTGGCCGGGTCGACGAACAGGTTGCGCGACGGGTCGCGGACGAGCGCGTCGTCTTCCCAGACGCCTTCCCACAGCTCGAGGCAGACATCGACGAACTCGTCGGCGACGTCGTACCGGGAGTCGTGCGTCCCGCTGTCGGCGACGCCGAACAGGTCGTCGGTGGTGGCCTGCGAGCTGCCGGTGACGACGTTCCAGCCGATGCGGCCGGCGGTGTAGTGATCGAGCGTCGCGAACCGGCGCGCGGTGGCGTATGGCCGCTCGACGGTGGTCGGCGAGGTCAGCACGAAGCCGAGCCGGTCGGTCTCGCGGGCGAGCGCCGAGATCAGGAGCATCGGGTCGAAGCCCGGAAACTGGATGCCGTGCGCGGCGACCAGGTCGGGCATGGCGCCGTCGATCGTCGCGTAGCCGTAGGTATCGGCGAAGAACAGGAAGTCGACGTCGGCGGCGTCGAGCATCCGCGCGACCTCGACCCAGTACTCGACGCTGTCGTAGCGGTCGCCCTTGCCGAGCGGGTGCGTCCACGTCGGCATGCCGTTGTTCGGGTTCATCATCTCGAAGACCCCGAGGCTGATCTGCTTCGGCATCAGTAGACCGTGACGACGGTCTTGGTCTCGAGGTAGTTCTCGAGGCCGTTGGCGCCGTTCTCGTAGCCCCAGCCGGACTCCTTGTGGCCGCCCTTCGGCAGCTCGGGGCCGAAGTACGAGTGGCAGTTGATCCACACGGTGCCCGAGTCGATGCCCCTCGAGATCCGGTGCGCGTTCGACAGCCCCTCGGTCCAGACGCTCGCGGCAAGGCCGTACGAGCTGTCGTTCGCCCAGGCGAGCACCTCCTCAGGTTCGTCGAACGGGGTCACCGTGACGACCGGTCCGAAGACCTCCTCGCGCATGATCCGCATGCTCTGCGTCACGCCCGTGAGCACCGTCGGCCGGTAGAACGTGCCGAGGTCGCCCTCCTGCTCGCCGCCCGAGACGACGTCGACGCCGTCGCCCGCGGCCTCGCGCACGAACTGCTCGACGCGGTCGGACTGCGCCCGGCTGACCAGCGGACCGAGGTCGGTGCCCTCGGCGAGTCCGTGCCCGAGCGTGAGGGTGCGGCTGTGCGCGGCGAGGCGGTCGACGAGCTCCGCGTACACGTCGCGGTGCGCGTAGACGCGGCTGCCGGCGACGCAGACCTGGCCGCCGTTGTCGAAGATGCCCGCGGCGACCCCTGGCACGGTGCGGTCGAGGTCGGCGTCGCCCATGACGATGACCGGGCTCTTGCCGCCGAGCTCGAGGGTGAGCCGCTTCAGGTTGCCGCTGGCCGCGGTGACGAGGCGCTTTCCGACGGCGGTCGAGCCGGTGAAGGCGACCTTGTCGACGTCGGGGTGGTCGGCCAGGGCCTGGCCCGCCTCCGGACCGTAGCCGGTGACGACGTTGACGACGCCGTCGGGCACGCCCGCCTCGACCAGCAGCTCGCCGAGGCGGATCGCCGTCAGCGACGTGTTCTCGGCCGGCTTCAGCACGACGGTGCAGCCCGCGGCCAGCGCCGGGGCGACCTTCATCGCGGCCATCAGCAGCGGCGAGTTCCACGGCACGATCGCGGCGACCACTCCGACCGGCTCGCGGGTCGTGTAGGCGAACACCTGCCTGTCGGGGCCCTGCCGGCGCAGCGACGACGGGATCGTGGTGCCCAGGATCTTGGTCGGGTAGCCCGCGTAGTAGCGGAACTGCGCGATCGCCGCAGGGATCTCGCCGAACCGCGCGGTGCCCCAGGCCTTGCCCTGGTCGAGGGACTCGAGCTGCGCCAGCTGGTCGAGGTTCGCCTCGAGCAGGTCAGCGACGCGCCAGAGCAGCGCGCCGCGGTCGGCGGGCGTCATGCCCTTCCACGCGGGCGACGTGAGGGCCGTGCGCGCGGCGGAGACCGCGGCGTCGACGTCGGCCGAGTCGGCGCGGGCGCAGTCGGCGAGGTGCTCGCCGGTCGCGGGATCGTGGCTGGCGAAGGTGGCGCCCGATGCGGCGGCGACCCAGGTGCCGCCGATGAGCAGCCGCTGGGGCGACGCCGCCAGGAAGGCGTCGATGCGGGAGTCGCGCCGCGTCTGCGGGCCGAGGGAGAGGGTCATGAGCCGGTTCCTGTCGAAGACGGGGTGGATTCGAGGGCGCCGTGGAGCGCTCGCAGCTGGCGGCGGAAGTCGGCGCGGAGGGCGCGCTTGCGCTCCTCGGGCAGCCAGGTGGCCTCGATCGAGTCGAGCACGATGCCGTCGATCACGTCGGGCCCGAAGCCCATGCCGAGGCCGACGTGCTCGAACTCCTCGCGCAGGGTCGTGCGGAAGAACACCTGGTCGTCGGTGGCGAGCGTCACCCGGAGGCCGGCGCGGATCATCGCGGCGATGGGGTGCTCGGCGTCGAGCGCCCACCCCGACAGGAACTGCGTCGACCGCGGCGTGCAGGTGAACGGGATCCTGCGCTCGCGGGCCTCGGCGACGCGGGCCCCGTCGTCGGCGACGTGGTAGCCGTGGTCGACGCGGTCGAGCCCCAGGGCGTCCCACGACTCGACGACCGAGGCGGCGTTCGACGACGGGAGCTCTCCGACGTGAGCGGTGAGGCGGACCCCGAGTTCCTGCGCCCGCCGGAACGGCTCGGCCCAGTCGAGCGGCGACTCCTGCCCGTCGGCGCGGAGGTCGTCCTGGCCGAGGCCCAGCACCTCGGGCCGGGGGTTGGCCGCCATCGACTCGACGAGGGCCATCGCGACGTCGATCCCCATCGAGCGGTTGATCGCAGGAACGAGCCCGAAGCCGACCCCGAACTCGTCTTCGGCGCGGCGCAGCCCGTCGATCAGCCCGTCGACGACGTCGGTGTAGCCGAGGCCGAGATGGCTGAAGTTGTCGGGGTTCACGAAGTACTCGCGATAGCAGAGATTGCCGTCGGCGACCGCGTCGGCCACGCCCTCGTAGGCGAGCGTCGCGAAGTCCTCCCGGGTGCGGAACACCTCGTGCGCGGCGTTGAACACCGCCAGGAAGTCGACAATGTTGTCGTAGTCGAACAGCGCCTCGGCGGTGTCGGCCGGCAGCGCGACGCCCCGCTCGGCGGCCCAGCCGAGCAGCCGCTCGGGCCGGATCGTCGAGACGATGTGGCAGTGCAGCTCGATCTTGGGCACGAGGCGGAGGTAGTCGCGGTACTCCATCGGCGGGCCTAGCGGCCGACGCGCAGCGCGTGACCGGGGTGGCTCGGCGGCAGGTGCGCGGATCCTGCGGGGAACAGCCTCTCGCGGAGGGTCGTCGCCTGGGCGGGGCCCTCCATCAGGCCGCGCCGCTTCAGCTCGGGCACGACGAGCTCGAAGAACGACGCCGAGTCGCCGGTCGGGCCGGGCTGCACGAGCACGCCGTCGGCGCCGGTGTGCTCCATCAGCGCGACCGTCTGGTCGACGGCCTCCGCGGGCGTGCCGAGGAACGGACGGCTCATCACGCCGTTCACGCGGAACTCCTCGAGGATCTCGCCGACGGTCGGGGCGTCCTCGCCGGTGAAGCGCTCGATGTTGGTGCGGCCCTGCTCGCTGGCCGTCGACTGCAGGGGCTTCGACGGGTCCATCTTCGTGAGGTCGAGGCCGGTGAAGAACGCGTACTGCACGGCGGCATCGGCGGTCGTGACGAACGCGGTCACGGTCTCGCGGAGGGCGAGGGCCTCGTCGTGCGTGGGCGCCACGACGTAGGTGCCGGCGATCAGGAACTTGATGGCGTCGGGCTCCCGGCCGGCCGCCACTGCCCGGGCCCGGATGTCGGCGATCTGGTCGCGGACCGCGTCGGGCTCGGCTGCCAGGAAGACCGCCTCGGCGTAGCGGGCGGCGACGTCGCGGCCCTTCGTCGAGGCGCCGGCCTGGAAGAGCAGGGGCGTGCGCTGGGGCGACGGCGGCACGGTGAACACGCCGTCCGAGCGGAAGTGCGTGCCGTCGTAGTGGATCTCGTGGACCATCGCAGCGTCGGCGTAGACCCCGGCTGCGCGGTCGACCTTCAGGGCGCCGTCCTCCCACGACCCCTCCCACAGCGTCATCGCGAGCTTCAGGTAGTCCTCCGCGGCCGCGTAGCGGTCGTCGTGCGCCTTCATCGGCTCGCCGAACAGGCGCGCCGACGCGTTCTGGCCGGCGCCGGTCACGACGTTCCAGCCGATGCGGCCGTTCGTCACGTGGTCGAGCGTCGCCATGCGGCGCGCCAGCGCCGGCGGGCGGTCGACGCTCGTCGACATCGTGACGACGAGGCCGAGCTTCTCGGTCGCCGCGGCCATCGCCGACATGACCATCGACGGGTCGCCGCGCGGGAAGAGCAGGGCGTGCTCGACGGCGGTCGGAGACACCTCGCCGTCGATCAGCGGGTAGCCGAAGTCGTCGGCGATGAACAGGAAGTCGACGCCGGCCTCCTCGCTGCGCTTGGCGAGCGTCGTCCAGTAGTCGAGGGTCAGGAAGCCCGGCGTCGTGTTGTCGGGCAGACGCCACGAGCCGGAGAGCCCCATCGTCTGGAACATGCCGAAGGTGAGGGGGGCTGTCATGGCGTCTCCGAGGTCAGTGAACCGATGGGTTCACTCTGCCGCACGGATGTGTCGGCTGTGTTACGCCGGTGATACGGGGAGCGACCCGCGCCGGCGGCAGGAACGGCCCGCCGCGGCGGCGATCCTCGGCCGCACGCGCGGGTGGCTACGCCCCAGGGACCAGCAGCCCGTTCTCGTACGCGAAGACGACGATCTGCGCCCGGTCGTGCGCGCCGATCTTGGCCATGATCCGGTGCGCGTGCGTCTTCACGGTGTGGGGTGAGAGGTAGAGGTCGGCGGCGATCTCGGCGTTGGTGCGGCCTCGCGCGATCCGCTCGAGCACGTCCGCCTCGCGCTCGGTCAGGTCGTCGAGCTCGCGCGGCCGAGGCCGCACGGGCGGCTCGGCGGGCACGAGCCACCGGTCGATGAGCGCCTTCGTCGCCTTCGGCGAGAGCAGGGCGTCGCCGTCGTGCACCGTCCGGATCGCGGCGACGAGGGCCTCGGGGTCGGTTCCCTTGCCGACGAAGCCGCTCGCGCCGGCGCGGAGGGCGTCGAGCACGTTCTGGTCGTTCTCGAAGGTGGTGAGCACGATCACGCGGGTGCCGGCGAGCGCGGGGTCTCCGCAGATGGCGGAGGTGGCGGCGATGCCGTCGGTGCCGGGCATCCGGATGTCCATCAGGATCACGTCGGGCCGCAGCTCGCGGGCCGTCCGGATCGCCTCCGCGCCGTCGGCCGCCTGCGCCACGACCTCGATGTCGTCCTCCTGCGACACGAGGTCGGCGACGGCCTGGCGGATCAGCGTCTGGTCGTCGGCCAGCATGACGGTGATCGGGCTCACGGGGCGCTCCTTCGAGAGGCGGGGGTCTGCAGCGGCAGCCGCAGCCGGAAGACGAAGCTCCGGCCGATCGTCTCGGCGAGCTCGAGGGTGCCGCCGACGCTGGCCACCCGCTCGCGGACCCCGGCGAGACCGTAGCGGTGCCGGTCGGGGGCGTCGGGCAGAGGTGGGGCATCGGGCGCAGGAGCCGCGGTGCCGTTCTCGACCTCGACCTCGACGGCGCCCTCGCCCCAGTCGAGCCGCAGCACGGCCGTGCCGCCCGCCCCGTGCTTGTGCGCGTTCGTCAGCCCCTCCTGGATGCACCGGTAGGCGACGATGTCGACGGGCTGATCGAGGGCGACACGGGCGCCGGTCTCGACGAGCTCCACGCGGAGTCCGTCGGCGGCGAACACCCGCAGCAGCGCCGGGACCTCCTCGAGGCCGGCGATGGGCGCCTGGCCTCCGCCCTGGGCGTCGCCCTGCCGCAGCACGTACAGCATGTTGCCCATGTCGGCCAGCACGGTGCGCGCGGCGTCGGTCACGGTGTCGAGCGATCGCGCCGATGCGTCGGCGCCCTCGGGGAGGGCACGCCGCGCGGCCGCCGCCTGGAGGTTGATCACGGCGATGTGGTGCGCCACCGCGTCGTGCAGGTCGCGCGCTAGCCGGAGCCGCTCCTCGACGACGCGGCGCTGCGCCTCCGCCTCGAGATTCGCCTCGGCTCGGCGCGCGCGTTCCTGCACCCCTTCGATGTAGGCCGCCCTCGACCGGGCCGCGTCTCCGGTCATCGCCGCGAGCACCGTCAGGACGACCCAGAGGATCACGACGCGCGAGTCGCGGAAGAAGTGGGGGAGCACGCCGGTCGCGACCTCGCCGGCCACGCTCGACGCGATCACCACGGCGACGGCGGTCGTGATGCGGTCGGTGAGCACGGCGGTGGTGAACACGGTCAGGAGCACGGCGGGCAGGAAGGCGAACGTCGGGCCGCCGGTAGCGATGCCGAGCGCCGCCGACACGATGGCGACCACGGTGGCGGTGCGGCAGAAGCGCTCGCGGAAGACGATCGCCGCGAGGGCGGCCCCGACCGTGATCGCCGCGACCGGGTGCGCCGGGATGCCGCTGCCGCCCACGTCGGTCGGCGTGACCGCGAACGCGAGCGTCATCAGGCCGAAGACGACGGTCGTCGGCCAGCCGAGACCGCGCGGTCGGATGTAGCGCGGGGTCGGCGACGCGCGACGGACGACACTCATCGCGGGCTCCTCCCAGCGCCGACGGTCGCAGCGCGGCGCCATCCCATCCTGCCCAACGCGCATGTGCGTCGCATCACCCGCCCGGGTCGCGGCCGTGAGGGTCTCGTACTCCGATCGCAGTACGCGGATCGATTCGCCCGGGGGACGCGCCCGCGGCGCCGGCTGGCGAGAGTGGACGTACCGAATCCGAAGCACCGACCGAAGGGAACGCATCATGGTCACGACCGCAACCGGCGTCGCTCCACAGCAGGGCGACACTCCGACCCGCGAGCCGCAGGGGCCCATCGGCGTCCTGCGGGTCTTCGTGGTCGACGAGGAGGACCCGATCACCCGCCTCCTGTCGATCGCCCTCGGCATGGAGGGGTGGCAGGTCACCCGCTTCCCCGACGGCCTCAGCGTGCTCGAGGCGGCCACGATCGACGCCCCCGACGCGATGCTGCTCGACATGATGCTGCCCGACGTGCTCGGCACCGAGGTGGTGTCGCGGCTGCGGGAGCGCGGCGTCGACACGCCCGTGCTCTTCCTCACCGGCCGGTCGTCGATCGACGACCGGCTCGCCGCCTACGCCGCCGGTGCCGACGACTACATCACCAAGCCGTTCGCGCTCGAGGAGGTCGTCGCCACGCTCGCCGCTCTGTTCCGCAAGCAGGGCAAGCTGCCCACCAGCGTCGTGCGGGGCGACCTCGTGCTCGACACGGCGACGGGTCAGGCCTGGATGGGCGGGCGCCCCCTCCTGCTCGCCCCCCTCGATTTCGCAGTGGTGCAGGAACTCGCGCAGTGGCCGTCGGGCCGGCAGTCGCGGCGCGCCCTCGCCGACCGCCTCACCGACCGGGGGTTCGACTTCGTCGCGCCGAACGCGCTGACGACCATCCCCGCCGTGACGGGGGCCGGCCCCGGCGGCGAGCTCTCGGCCGTCCTCCGCGTGTCGGGCGCCGACCTCGTTCTCGTGGACGTGCTCTGATGGCCGCCGTGAGCACCGCCTCCGCGGCCTCGCAGGTCGTCCAGATCGACGCCGCGGGCGCCGTGTCGCACGGACCGGCCGACCTGCCGGCCGAGACGCTGCCCGACGGGTGGCACTGGGTCGAGATCCCGCTCGACTAGGCAGGGCTGGCGGGGAGGGGAGGGCGCGGCGGGGCGAGGTCAGCCGGCGAGGGCGCCGAGTTCCTGCGCTCGGATCGCGGCCCACACCTCGTCGAGCGAGAGCCCCAGCACGTCGGCCAGCGCGGCGATGGTCGGGAACGACGGCGTCGCCACGCGGCCGGTCTCGATCTTGCGGAGCGTCTCGGGCGACAGCCCGGCGGCGAGGGCGACGTCGAGCATGGAGCGGTCGGCGCGCGCTCGCCGCAGAAGGGCCCCGAGGCGGCGGCCGCGCTCGACATCGGCGGGAGAGAGCGGGAGGCGGACCATGCGCCCAATACTAGTACCGGTATAGTTATTGGAATGATCGAGATCCTCACCCCCTCCGAGCTGGCCAAGGCGCGGGTCAGCGGCGCGCTGGTCGGCACGATCCTTCAGACGCTGAAGAGCCGCACGACCGTCGGCACCAACCTGCTCGAGATCGACCGCTGGACCCACGAGATGATCGTCGAGGCCGGCGCCGAGTCGTGCTACGTCGACTACGCGCCGTCGTTCGGGCGCGGTCCGTTCGGCCACTACGTCTGCACCGCGGTGAACGACGCCGTGCTGCACGGCCTGCCCCACGACTACGCGCTCCTCGATGGCGACCTCCTCACCCTCGACCTCGCGGTCCTCACAGACGGAATCGCCGCCGACGCGGCCATCAGCTTCGTGGTCGGGCCGACGCAGCCCGCGTCGAGCCTCGCCCTGATCGAGACGACCGAGCGCGCCCTCGCCGCCGGGATCGCCGCGGCCCGCCCCGGTGCCCGCATCGGCGACCTGTCGTCGGCGATCGGCACCGTGCTCGACGACGCCGGCTACCCGGTCAACGTCGAGTTCGGCGGCCACGGCATCGGCTCGACGATGCACCAGGACCCGCACGTCGCGAACACCGGGCGGCCGGGGCGCGGCTACACGCTGCGGCCGGGCCTCCTGCTGGCGCTCGAGCCGTGGATCATGGCCGACACCGACGTGCTCGTGACCGACCCCGACGGGTGGACGCTCCGCAGCGCGACCGGGTGCCGCACGGCCCACACCGAGCACACGATCGCGATCACCGCCGACGGGGCCGAGATCCTGACGCTGGCGCGGTAGCGCCGAAGGGTGTACTCGCAGGAACTCCCACGCGCCGCCCGTGTGCGCTTGGCTGGGGGCATGAACCGCCGCCTCACCCTCCTCTTCGCCATCGCCGGTGGCGCCGCCGTCGGCAACCTCTACTGGTCGCAGCCCCTCCTCGACTTCATCGCCGACGACCTGAAGACCGACACCTCGTCGGCGGGCCTGCTCGTCACGGCCACCCAGATCGGCTACGCGCTCGGCGTGCTGCTGTTCGTTCCGCTCGGCGACGTCGTGAACCGGCGGATCCTCGTGCCGATCGCGCTGCTGTGCGCGACGGCGGCCCTGCTCGCCAGCGCGCTCGCTCCCACGTTCGCCGTGCTGCTCGTCACGCTGGCGCTCGTCGGGCTCACGACGGTGTCGGGGCAGATCCTGGTGCCGCTGGCCGGCGACCTCGCCGACGACTCGAGCCGCGGCCGGGTGGTCGGTGCCGTCGTGTCGGGGATCCTGATCGGCATCCTGGTCTCGCGCACCGTCTCGGGGCTCATCGCCGGGGCGGCCGGATGGCGCGCGATCTACGTGGTGGCGGCGGCGCTCGCCCTCGTGCTCGCCGTGCTGCTGTACTTCGCGATCCCGCGCCTCGAGCCGCGCACGGCGATGCGGTACCCGGCCCTGATCGCGTCGGTGTTCTCGATCGTGCGGCGGGAGCGCGCCGTGCGGTGGCACCTCGTGCTCGGCGGCATCTCGTTCGCCGTCTTCACGATGTTCTGGACGTCGCTGACCTTCTTGCTGAGCGCGCCGCCGTTCTCGTTCGGGGTGACGGCGATCGGGCTGTTCGGCCTCGTCGGGCTCGCCGGAGCCGCCGCCGCCCAGCGCGCCGGACGCCTCAGCGACCGCGGACTCGCGATGCCCACGATCGGCGTGACCTGGGCGCTCGTGCTCGTCTCGTTCGTCGTGGCCGGGCTCGCCGCGGACAGCGTCGTCGGGATCGTCGTCGCGATCGTGGTGCTCGACGTCGCCATCCAGGGGCACAACATCACCGTGCAGTCGCGGATGTTCCTGATCGACCCCGCCGCACGGAGCCGCCTCAACACGGCGTTCGTGACGAACAACTTCATCTGCGGGGCGATCGGCTCGGGGCTGGCGACGCTGCTCTGGGCCCACGGCGGCTGGACGGCGGTCACCCTCGGGGGGGCCGTGCTGTGCGGGGTCGCGCTCACGGTGTGGGCCGTCGGGCGCCGGGGCGGGCTGCTGCTGCGGCACGAGGGGGCGGGCGGAGTTCCTGCGCCCGTGGCCTCGGCCTAGGCCGCGCCGGCGCCACGCCCGCGCAGAGGCGTAAACCACCCGTAACGCGCGCGGACCCGCCCGGAAATACGCCGCCCCCACTCTGAGAACGTCGGGGAGCCCGGCGCGAACGGAGCACCGCCATGACCACGATCGACATCGCCGCCGATACCGCGACCCGTTCCCGGGCGGGGCTGGTGCGGCGGATCGTCGTGGTGGCCGTCTTCCTGACCTGGCTCGGCCCGTTCACCATGGACGCGTACAGTCCCGGCTTCCCATCGATCGCCCGCGAGTTCGGGGTCGGCGACTGGGCAGTGCAGCTCACCCTCACCGCCAGCCTCGCCGGGCTGGTGCTCGGCCAGCTGCTCGGCGCGCCGCTCGCCGACCGGTTCGGCCGGCGGGGTCCGCTCATCGGCAGCCTCGTCGTCTTCCTGATCGCGACGCTCGCCTGCGCGCTCGCCCCGCACATCGCCTTCCTGATCGTCGCGCGGCTGTTCCAGGGCGTCGCCGCGGCGATCGGGGTGTCGACGTCGCGCACGCTCGGCCGCGACGTGCTCGAGCGCAGGCGCCTGGCCCCGTTCTTCTCGCAGCTCGCCGCCATCACGAGCATCGCGCCGGTCGTCGGCCCGCTCGTCGGCTCGGCCCTCATGAACGCCGGCGGATCGTGGCGCTGGATCTTCGCCATGATCGGCGCCCTCGGCTTCGTCGTGCTCGTCGTCGTCGTGCTCGCCCTGCCCGAGACCCACCCCGACCGCATCGACCGGTCGCTCGCGCCCGCCGAGCGCGAGGTGCCCTCCGACGTGTCGACGGGAGGCCACGGGAAGGTCCGCACCCTGCTCGGCCAGCGCGCCGTGCTCGCATCGGCCCTCGCGATCGGCCTGTCGTCGGGCGCCCTGCTGTCGTATCTGGCAGGCACGAGCATCCTGCTTCAGGATCGCTACGGACTCTCGGCCACCCAGTACGCCGTCGTCTTCGCCCTCAACGCCGTGGGTCTCCTGATCGCCGCGCAGGTCAACGCCCGTCTCGTGCGCAGGATCCGCCCCGGCGTCGTCGCCACGGCCGCCGCCGGCGCGCTCGCCGCCGACGGCCTCGCCCTCGTCGTCGCCTTCGCCGCCGCCGCGCCCCTCGGCGTGATCCTCGGGATGCTGGCCGTCGTCGTGATGTGCGCCGGCTTCCTGGGCTCGAACGTCATCGCGATCGGCATGAGCGTCGACCGGCACGCCGGGAGCACGGCGTCGGCGATCCTCGGGGTGGCGCAGTACAGCTTCGGCGCGCTCTCGGCCCCGCTCGTCGGGCTCGGGGCGGCGGCGGTGGTTCCGAGTCAGGCGTGGCTGGTCGCCGGGTACGGTGCCGCGACCGTGGTCGCCGTCGTCGTGGTCGGCGGGCGGGCGTTCCGCGATCGACTGGCACCGTCGGGCCGGTAGGCCCCGTGCAGCGTCACTCACGCCACGCCGCGGCCCAGGGCGGGTGCCGGAACGCGGACTCCATCGGCCCGCCGCCGCATACCGACCGGCGGTAGGCTCGCCCCGTTGCCAAAGGAGGCCGCCATGACTCTCGTTCAGTCCACCGTCGTCACCACCGCGTCGGGCCGGGTCCAGGGCGTCGTGCAGACGCCGCACTCGGTCGCGTTCCTGGGGATCCCGTTCGCGGAGGCCCCCGTCGGCGAGCTGCGGTTCACGGCCCCGCGTCGCCGCGCCGCCTGGGACGGCGTCCGTCCCGCCGTGGAGTACGGCGCCACGGCCCAGCGCGAGCCGTTCGGCCCCTTCGTCACCATCCCCGAGCCGTCGATTCCCGGCGCCGACACGCTCAACGTCAACGTCTTCACGCCCGCACCGGGCGACACCGAGGCGAACCTGCCGGTGTTCGTGTGGATCCACGGCGGCGGCTACTTCGCCGGATCGCCCGCGAGCCCCTGGTACGACGGCCGCTCGTTCAACCGCGACGGCGTCGTCACTGTGTCCGTGTCGTATCGCCTGGGCTTCCAGGGCTTCGGCTGGGTCGACGGCGGCGGGTTCAACCGCGGCCTTCTCGACCAGCTGGCCGCACTGGAGTGGGTGCGAGAGAACATCCGCCAGTTCGGCGGCGACCCGGCCAAGGTCACCATCGGCGGTCAGTCGGCGGGCGGCGGCAGTGTCCTCGCCCTGCTGGCGTCGCCGCTGCGGGGCGACCTGTTCCGCGCCGTCATCTCGCACTCGGGCGCCGCTGGAGACCTCTCCGCCGACGCGGCCGAGCCGATCGCCCGGGCCTACGCCGACTCGCTCGGCATCGCGCCGACCCTCGAGGCGTGGAGCACCATCCCCGAAGAGCGCATCACCGCCACCGAGCGCGACTTCAACCACGTCGGAGACACCGTCCTCGAAGCCGACGAACCGCCGGTCTCGGCGGCCGATCTCGTCGCCGGGCTCGCCGACGGCAGCACCTCGGGTCGCACCGGCCTGGCCTGGGCACCGGTGATCGACGGCGAGGTCCTCGCCGGGCCCATGGACGCAGGACTCGCGCAGAACGCCGCCGTGCCTCTGCTGCTCGGCGCCACCCGCAACGAGTTCTCGGCCCCGGGCGGGCGCGTCGACGTCGCCGACGTGCGCCGCGACCTCGAGGCCGCCGGGGTCTCCGACGGGGCGATCCGCGCCTTCGAGGCCGAGGTCGCGCGCGTCGGGTCCGACCGCGCCGAGAGCCAGCTCGTGACGTCGGCGCTGTTCCGCACGGCCGTGCCGCGCATTGCCACCGCCCGCCAGACCGCCGACCCCGCCGCGCGCACCTGGGCCTACGACTTCGCCGGCCGCCGCTTCGAGGCCGACCCCAGCGGCCACTGCTCCGACATCCCCTTCGCCTGGGACCTCCTCGACGCCGAGGGTGTGCCCGTCGTGCTCGGCGACACGCCCTCGCAGGCGCTCGCCGACCGCATGCACGCCGACTGGGTCGGCTTCATCGCCGACGGCACCTCGCCGTGGAGCCCCGCCACCGCCGACCGCCTGCCGACGCGCAGCTACGTCAACGAGGGGCACGTCGACTCCGACGAGGTGTACGCCTTCGAGCAGGGGCTGTTCGCCGCCGCGCGTCGGGCCTGAGGCCCCGCACGCTCGTCCCCGCCCCGGCCCCGCACCACGATCGGGACTCCGCACCACGACTTCTCGCGGTGCCGGGTCCCGATCGTGGTGCCGCCCCGCCCCCTAGGCGCGCGGGTAGCTCACGTACGCGAACGCCGAGCCGTCGGGTGCCCAGCTGTTGACGTTGATGGTGCCCTGGCCGCCGTTGAACGTCTCGACGACTCGGCCGGCCGCCCAGTCGGCGTCCGTGACGAGCACGAGCCGCACCTCCTTGTCGGCGGGGTGCCCCTCGGTGCCGCCCGGGAACGAAATGTACACCGCGTCCTCGCCGACCGGAGCCACGTGCGGAAACCAGTTGACCCGCTCGTCGAACGTGAGCTGCGTGAGCTCCCTGCCGTCGGGGCGGATCCGCGCGATCTGCGCCTGACCGCGCGAGAACTGCTCGGTGTTCAGGTAGATCCACTCCCCGTCGGGGCTGTACTCGGAGCCGTCGGCGGGCCCCGGGTCGGTGGTGACGGCCCGGTCGCCCGATCCGTCGAGCCCGACCTCGTGCACGCGCACGTCGCCCCAGCCGTCGAGGCTCACGCGCACGTAGGCGAGGGTCTGCCCGTCGGGCGAGACCCCGTGCAAGAAGTGCAGGGCATCCGTGTCGAGGGTGACCCGCCGAGCCGGGCCGCCGGCGAGCGGGGCCTGGTAGATGTGGAAGTCGTTCGCCGACACGAACACCGAGTCGTCGACGGGCGAGAGCACGTGGTCGTTGTTGAGGCCGGGCACCCCGGTGATCTCGATGGGCGCAGGAACGGACGACCCGTCGGCGGGCAGCTCGTACAGGCCGCCCTCCGCGTTCACGATCAGCCGGCCGTCGCGTGTCCAGTTCGGTGCCTCGTACAGGGTGTCGGCGCTCTCGTGCACGAGCCGCGACGTTCCGGCCGCGACATCGAACACCCGGATCTCGCAGCGCTGGCCGGGCAGCAGCCGGCGGGGCTCGAGGGCGGCGGGGTCGATGTCGCCGATCACGGCGTCGTGGCCGACCACCGTGTCGTCATCGGTCACAGTGCGACCGCCGCGACGTCGACGGGCTCGAAGTCGAGCTCCTGGAACGCCGCCACCTCGGTCACCCAGCGCGTCTGCACGAAGTTCTGGTGATCGGGGTGCGAGTCGTAGGCGGCGTAGGCGGCCTGGTCGGCGAACCACATCGTGAAGTGCCAAGTCAGGTCGCTCTTGGCGTTCACCTGGCGGGAGATGCCGAAGTCGGTCACCCCGGCGATGGTCGGCAGGATCGACGCGGCGGTGGCGAGGAAGTCCTTCTCCTCGGCGCTGCCGGCCGGGTGGACGAGGGCGAACGAGACGGTGTGCTGGATCATGACGCGCTTTCTGTAGGGGAGGACGAAGTCGAGGCGAGGTACGCGGCGATGGAGGAGGTGACCAGGTCATGGTCCTCCTCGGAGGTGAGTCCCGAGGCGGTGACGGCGCCGACGACTCCGCTGCCACGCAGCCGGATCGGAAAGGATCCGCCGGTCAGCGCGTAGTCGTACGGATCGAGCCAGCCGAACGCGGCGAGGTCGACGCCGTCTAAGCGGGCGGCCACCAGGGCGCTCGACGCCTCGAAGCGCTGCACGACGGCGGCTTTCTTGCGGATCCAGTCCTGCTGGTCGACGGTCGTGCCGGGCAGCGAGGCGCGGAAGAGCACGTGGTCGCCGCGGCGGACGTCGACGGCGACGGCGAGGTCGTCGGCGATCGCTCGCTCGGTGATCAGCGTGCCGAGGCGCCACGCGTCGACGAGGTCGAAGGTGTCGAAGACGAGCTCGTCCTCCTGAAGCTGCAGATGATCGGTCATGGGTGCCTTTCGGGTGGTGGGGCGTCTGTCAGAGGACTTCGAAGGGTGGGGGTCATGGAACACTGAGGACCATGCCCAATCCGCTGCCCACGATGCGCGACGTCGCCGACCACGTCGGCGTGTCGCGCCAGCTCGTGTCGCTCGTGCTCCGCGGTGTGCCCGGCCCGAGCGCCGAGTCGCGTAAGCGCATCCTGGCCGCCGCCGACGAGCTCGGCTACCGTCCGAACGCCTCGGCGCGCCTGCTGCGGCAGAGCCGCACGGGCCTGATCGGCGTGCTGTTCCAGATGCGGAACGCCTTCGAGGTGCGCTTCGTCGAGCGCCTGTTCGTGCGCGCCGCCGAGCAGGGCTTCGGCCTCGTGCTCGGCCCGGAGACCGCGGAGCGCGGCACCGAAGACGTGGTCGCCGAGCTGATGAGCCAGCGCGTCGAGGCGCTCGTCGCCTTCAACCCCGACCCGGCGTCGCCGGCGCTGCAGGACGCCGCGGTGCGCGTGCCGGTCGTCTGGCTGGGTGAGAGCGCACGGCTCGACGGCGTCGACAACGTGCGGGCCGACGAGGAGCGCGGGCTCGAGCTGATCGTGGAGCACCTGGTGTCGCTCGGCCACCGCGACATCGTCTACGCGGGCGGGCTCGGCGGCTTCGTCGGCGAGCAGCGCGCCGCGGCCTACCGGGCGGCGATGGCCGAGGCGGGGCTCTCCGGGCAGGCGGAGGTGCTCCCGGCGGGCTTCGACGAAGAGAGCGGTGCGGCGGCGGCCCGCGAGTTCCTGCGCCGCGAGACTCGGCCGACAGCCCTGGTCTGCTGCAGCGACCACTGCGCTGCGGGAGCGCTGGCGGTCCTGGCTCTGGCCGGCGTGGATGTCCCCGGCGACGTCTCGGTCACGGGTTTCGACGACAGCTATGTCTCGGCGCTCAGCTACCACGACATGACCAGCCTGCGGCAGGACATCGAGGCGACGGTCGAGGCGACCGTGGCCGCGGTCGTGGCTCGGCTCGAGGCGGACGACGCCGCGGAGGTCCTCGCCGGCCCGGTCCGCACTCCGGCGGCGCTGGTCGTCAGGGGCTCGACGGGGCCGGTCTCAGTCACGCGCCCACTTTAGCGCGTGCCAACGCTTGTGCGGCCACTCACTTGGTCGATGCTTGGCTCGTGCTAAAAACGTTGCTACGGTGTGAGCCGCGGCGCCGTCCTGAGCGCCGGCCCCGTTACCGAGAGGTCTTGCATGCTGCCCTCGTCGTTCCCCGACGCCGACGTCTTCGCCCCGGGTCGAGGTGAGCCGGCCCTTCGCTGGGGGGTGATCGGCCCAGGGTGGATCGCCGGCGAGTTCGTCGGGGCCGTGCACCGCCACACGCCGCAGCGCTTCACCGCTGTCGCCTCGCGGTCGGCTGAGCGGGCCGCCGCATTCGCCGCCGCGCACGGCATCAACGCCCCGCTCGACTCGGCTGAGGCTCTCGTCGCCTGCGACGACGTCGACGTCGTCTACATCGCGTCGCCGCAGAGCGAGCACCTCGCGCAGGGCCTTCTGGCGATCATGGCGGGCAAGCACGTGCTGATCGAGAAGCCGCTGGCGACGACGGCCGAAGACGCCGCGCAGCTCGCCGACGCCGCCCGTCGCGCCGGCGTGATGCTGATGGAGGCAATGTGGACGCGCTATCTGCCGCAGACCTCGGTGCTGCAGAGGCTCGTCGCCGACGGCGTGCTCGGCGATCTGCGCTCGGTCGCGGCCGACCACGGCCAGGCGATCCCCGTCGACCCGAACCACCGCCTCTACCGGCCCGAGCTGGGCGGGGGAGCGCTGCTCGATCTCGGCATCTACCCCGTGCAGTTCGCATCGATGCTCCTGGGCATGCCGACGGGCGTCACCGCGGTCGGCGGAATGACGTCGACGGGAGTGGATGCGTACTCGTCGCTCATCCTCACTTACCCGGGCATCGCGCAGGCCACCCTGACGACGTCGATGCTCACCCGCACCCCGACCACTGCGATGGTCGCCGGCTCCGACGCGCGAGTCGAGTTCGACTCGTTTTTCTACACGCCGCAGGCCTTCCGCCTCTCGGGCAACGAGCCGTTCGCGCCCGCCCTCGAGTGGACCGACCCGACGGGCCTCACGCTCTTCGACGCCCTCTCGTACGAGGCGACGGCGCTCGCCCGCTACGTCGGCGAGGGGCGCACCGAGTCGCCGCTGCACACGCTCGACGAGACCGTGGCGATCCTCGCCACGATCGACGACGCGGTGCGCCAGCTCCGAGCCGGGTAGTCGTGTCGGCCCGGCGGCGGGATCCGCGGCTCCACGGCACCGGGCATCCGGAGACGTCGGGCGTCGACATCTCGAGCGTGCGCTTCTGGTCGCAGGGCTTCGACGAGCGCGACGCCGCCTTCGAACAGCTGCGCAGCACAGCTCCGGTGTCGTGGCACCCGCCGCTCGAGACGCCGGGCTACCCGCGGTCGAAGCACGGCGAGGCAGGGTTCTGGGCGGTCACGACCGCGGCCGACATCGTGCGCATCAGCCGCGACCACGAGACCTTCAGCTCGGCGACAGGACAGGTGTCGGTGCGTCCGGAGCCCTTCCGCATCGCCGACAACATGCTCGTGATGGATCCGCCCGACCACTCCGCCTACCGCCGCATCGTGAGCCCGTTCTTCACCCCGCGAGCTGTCGAGCGCCTGCGCGGCCAGATCGACCGGCGGGCCAAGCAGATCGTGGCCCGCGCCGCCGTCCACGACGAGTTCGACTTCGTGCGAGAGGTGTCGTCACAGCTGCCGCTCCTGACGATCGCCGACCTGCTGGGGGTGCCGCCGAGCGAGACGGCGGCGTTCGTGCGGGCCGCCGACACCTACGTCGGGTCATCCCTGGCGCAGGAACTCCCTCCCGGCCTCACCCTCGAGCAGTTCTTCCGCCGCGAGGTCGACTACCTTCGTGCCCTGGTCGCCGCCCTGGCCGCCCATCGCCGGGTGAACCCCGCCGACGACCTCCTGACGGCCCTCGTGTCGGCGGAGGTCGACGACCGTCCCCTCTCCGACGACCAGATCCTGTCGACGGCGCTCCTGCTGGTGGTGGCCGGCGACGACACGACGAAGCAGGCCACGTCTCTCGCCGTGATCGCTCTCGACGAGCACCCCGTCGAGCGCGCGTGGCTGCACGCCGACTTCGCGCCGCGGATCGACGGCGCCCTCGACGAGCTGCTGCGCTACGCCTCCCCGGTCATCTCGTTCGCGCGCACGGCGACGCGTGACGTCCGCCTCGGCGGGGGTGGCGACGATCTCAGCCAGGCGGGCGATGCCGAGGCCGGCGGCGTCACCGTCGCTGCCGGCGACAAGGTAGCGCTGTTCTACTGCTCCGGCAACCGCGACGCCACCGTCTTCGGCGATCCGGGGCGCCTCGACCTCGCCCGCGACGCCCGCCAGCACGTCGCGTTCGGCGGAGGGGGCGTGCACTTCTGTCTCGGCAGCGTCGTGGCCCGCGCACAGCTTGCGGCGGTGCTCCGCGAGGTGCACCAGCGGATGCCTGGGCTCAGCGTCGGGCCGGCGACCTACGCGCCGGGCGAGTTCGTGCACGCCGTCGAGGCGCTGCCCGTGCGCGTCCGCTGAGCGCGGCCGTCGGCGGGCCCCGCCCGCCCCGCCCGCCCCGCCCGCCCCGCCCGCCGACCCGGCGGTGAGGGGTCGCTCGTTGCTCGGGCGGCGGGGGCGCGACGACAACGAGCGACCCCTCACCGGCCGGTTGCGGCGCCAGCGCGGAGGCAGGGCGGCGTGCGGTTGGATGAGTGCATGAGCGACGACGACGAGATGACCTTCACGGCGAGCGGCATGAGCGAAGGTGTCGAGTTGGGTGGGCTGCAGGACCCGACGCGCGTCAGCGTCCACCTGACCGGCTTCACCTACGGGGCCGAGAAGGGCTGGGAGTGGTTCGAAGCCGCGACCGAGCGACACGTCGCGGTGGTCCGGGCCTACGCGAGGATTCTTCGGGAGGCCGGCGGCGACGTGACGCAGAAGCGCGTGCAGCTCGCGGCCAACGCGCTGCACCAGTCCATCGGGGCCTTGCCGATCGGCCACACGGCCTACGCCGGAGTCGGCTTCCCGAGCGCGAGCAACGACGAGGTGGACGACGTCGACATCGCCGACATCGAGGCCATGCCGGCGCCGCCGGTCACGGAGGCTCGCGCGCCGCACCCCTACCTGGCGACGGCGGTGTCGGGCACCCGAATGCAGCGGCTGGAACTGGCCGGCGCCGACGACCTTCCCCTCGAGGTCGAGCTCGTCCTCGCGAAAGACCCGGACGAGTCGGTCCGCGACTCCTTCCTGGGGCGGACGCGCAGTCGCACCGCCCTGGAGCTGATGGAGCGCGACGAGCCGAGCGAGGACGTCCGGCGGCAGTTCCCGGATCAGCCGAACGCGAGTGTCGATCTCAAGCTCGACGCCAAGCTCGGCGAGCTGGCGCCGCGGATCATCGACAGCACGGCCGCGGGCGTGGGTGCGCCCGAGTCGGCACGCGCCTTCGCCCTCGCCGAGTGGAACGAGTTCCGCGACGAGGCTGATCAGATGACGCTGCGCGAGGCGTTCGCCAAGGGCGGCTGGGTCGTCTGACGCGTGCCTCGCCGGCGGGGTCGGTGCCGGCGTGGGTGGCGCAGTTCCTGCGCCCGGGGGTCGCGAGATGGCCCTCGCCGTCGCTTCGCGCCCGCCGACCCGACGCAGAGGGCCATCTCGAGGCCGGACCGGCTGGCGTCAGGAGCCGTCGCGGAAGTCGGACGGCGGCGTCGACGAGTAGGCGATCTCGTCGAACGTCGCCACGCACGTCGGGCCCATCGGCGCCTGCGACATGAAGCCGACCGACACCGGGCCGTCGAAGTCGAGGCGGAAGACGCGGACGAAGTGCCACTGCACGCCGTCGCCCGACGAGTGGAACGCCCACCCCGGGCCGGAACGCGTGACGCGCAGGTAGACGTGGTCGGCGTCGACGAGGGTGGAGTTGCAGTCGTCCGAGTAGAGGTTGGTGACGACGGAGACGACCATCGGCTGCCCCTGCGGAGAGAACTCGAAGCAGAGCTTGGCCCAGTGGTCGGCGTCTCCCCAGATGGCGAGGACGCCTGCGTCGAACGTGGTGCGCGGAGGCTCGACGCGCACGCGGGCGCTGAGCGAGAAGTCCTCGGTCGGGGTGAAGCCGAGGGAGGAGGACGCGTGCTGCTGCGGGCCGCCGAACGCGTCGTTGGTCCAGTCGGTGCCGGCTGCGGCGGTGAGCACGAGCGCGTCCGGGGTCGGCTGCTCGACGCCGGCGGGAGCGCCGCTCCAGTGCAGCGGGGGGAGAGGGGCGATGACGACGGTGTCCATGCGTCCAGCCTAGGCCGCGGGTTCATCGGCGCGCAGGCGTCACGCCGCGACGGTGAGGGGTCGCTCGTTGCTCGAGTGGCGGGGGCGCGACGACAACGAGCGACTCTTCACCGGCCGGGTCGGGGTTGGGCTGAGGCTGCGCCGGGCGCAGGGGCGCCGGGGGCCAAGCGGAGCTGGCCCTGGTGCAGGAGCTCGCGCAGGGTCGGCACCCGGCGGAACCAGGCGGAGAGGCTCCAGGCCAGGTTGGCGGCGAAGTAGGCGAACGCGACGCCGAAGACGACGACGTCGGTGCGATCCTGCGCCGGGTCAGCCAGGTGGAACGCGAACTGTGCGGCCCAGAGCGCGAACAGCACGCCCGATGACCAGAGCGCCGACTTCGCCGAGTCGATGCGTCCGGCGATTCCAGACAGGGTGGCGCCGAGCGGCACGTCGGACGGAAGCCGCCCCGACCTGGCCCACCGGTCGATCTGCTCGACCGACTCGCGGCCGCCCGCCCGCCGCCACGAGAGGAGAGTCGCGACGACCACGACAGCCCCGACGACGACGGCGCCAACCGCGATGACGGCGGGGTGCGGCCACGACAGGTGGACGCCGTAGGCAGCCACCGACGCCCCGATCAGGACGCCCAGCAGCATCGTCAGGGCGGCAAGCCGCACCCGCGCGTCGAGAAGGAGATCGCGCTTCGGCGTCGGCGGCGGGTTCACCGTCTCAGGCTAGGCGCGCGAGCACGCGGAGGCCACCTACCGCCGCTCGACGACGGTGAGGCGGAACTCCGACGAGTCGTTCTCGATGGGCGCCGAGGTCCAGGGGTCTTCGAGGTGGCCGTCGTCGTCGTCATCGAAGCCGCAGAGAGCCGTGCCACTCGGAAGGCGCAGGATCGGGCTCTCGGACCCGTCCGCGTGCACGATGCTGATCGCCGTGACGCGTCCGCGCACCTTCGTCGTGGTCCGCGTGATGTGGTGCGACTCGACGAGCTGCGCGATGTCGCCCGCGCCCTGCGACCGGATGCAGTCGAGCTCGACCCTGTCGCCGCGCTCGTACGCGCGGCCGCAGCACTCGTGCTCCCACCCGCCGATCTCGACAACGCGCTCCATCGCCCCACCCTAGAGCCCCCGCACCAGGGCGGTGAGGAGTCGCTCGTTGCTCGCCGGCGGCACCTGCGCCGACAACGAGCGACCCCTCAGCGGCCGGATGTGAGGGCTTGCTCGTAGACGGACACCACGGCGGCGACGGGCTGGGCGACGCTGGCGCGCGCCGCCGTCATCGCGGCGCTCGCGTCGGCGAGGAGCGCGGGCGTCGTACGCAGACGCCGCACCACGTCTGCCAGCCCGGCCGCGTCGGGCGTCGGCGCCGGGAACCCGCCGCCGCCGGGCACGACCTCGGCCAGGTCGGGGTCGCAGAAGAGCACCGGCAGTCCGGTCGCGATCGCCTCGAGCATCACCATCGGCTGATTGTCGAAGTCGACGGAGCTGGAGACGAGCAGGTGCGCCGAGCGCATGGCGCTCAGGACCTCGGAGTGGGCGACCGCGCCATGGAGCGTGACCGGCGCGCCCACCGCTGCGCGCGCGACTGCACTGCGGGCGACTCCATCGCCGTACACGTCGACGACGACTCCGTCAGGAAAGCCGCGCGCCGCCTCGACCAACACCTCAGGACGCTTCTCGGGCGACAGCCGCCCCACCCAGACGATCCTGAGATCCTGACCGGGGGTGAGCGTCCTTACGACCGGCGTCCCGACCTGAGCCAGTACCGACTCCTCGAGCCCGTTCGACAGGACGGTGATCGGCGTCTCGACGCCCTGATCGACGAGCTTCCGGGCGAAGTGCGCCGACGGCACGATGACGTGGGCGGCGGCACGCGACTGCGCGAGCATCAGCTTCCACATGCGCCGAGCGACGGCGGTGGCGGTGTAGGCGGCGTCGCCCGACACGCGGAGTCCGGCGTGACTGACCTGACGGGCGTGGAGGGCGGCGAGCAGCACCGTCGTGACGGCGGGCACCGGCAGGACGTTGGCCGTGTAGACGTCGATGCGGCCGTGCATGGTGTGGACGACGGGGAGGGCGAGTTCCTGCGCCGCCCGAATCGCACCGAGCGCAGCGAACATCTCGCTGTGCGTATGCACGACCTCGATACCGCGCCGCAGGAACTCCTGACGGAGCCTCTCGCGCACCTGACGCGGCGACCACGCGAAGGGGTAGCCGTCGGGGCGGAACACGCGCGACACCGGCAGGCCGACGACCGCGGGCCCGCCCGACGGGGCGACGGGTGCCGAGTCGACCGCTGCAGCCCCCGGCGCGAGCGGGCAGAACACCGTGACCTCGTGCCCGGCCGACGACAGCGCCTCGGCCAGAGCCTTCACGGCGGTCTGAACGCCCCCGAGAGTCGGCGGGTAGTAGTCGGTGACGAGGGCGATCCGCACAGAACGGAGTCTAGGCACAGCCCGCCTAGGATCGTCACATGGGGGAGAGGGTGCTTGTCACCGGCGCGAGCGGATTCCTGGGCGGGCATGTGGTGCAGGAACTCCGGGCGCACGGCTACGACGTCACAGCCGCCGGCCGGCGTGCGCCCGCGCTGCCCGCCGGCGGGCCGACGTTCGTGGGCGACCTCGACGATCTCGCGACGGCATCGATTCCGTGCGACGTCGTCGTGCACTGCGCCGCCCTGTCGTCGCCGTGGGGCCGTTGGTCGGAGTTCTTCCACGCCAATGTCGTCGGCACCGAGCGCGTCCTGAGCTTCGCGCAGCGGATGGGCGCTCGTCGCATCGTGCACATCTCGTCGCCCGGGATCTACGCCGCACCGCACGACCTCGTGAACCTGCGCGAGAGCGAGGTCGACGCCCGCCACCCGATGAACCACTACATCCGGTCGAAGCTGCAGGCGGAGGCGCTGCTTCAGGATTCCGTCGCGCGATCAGGCGGACCCGAGGTCGTCATCCTGAGACCGCGCGGCATCATCGGCCCGGGCGACCCGAGCCTGGTGCCGCGACTCCTGAGGGTGCACGAGCGCCTGGGCGTGCCGGTGATTCGCGGCGGACGCGGGCTCATCGACCTGACCGCGGTCGAGAACGTCGCGCTCGCGGTGCGGCTCGCCGCCCAGGCGCCGGGAATCGACGGCGAGGTGTTCAACATCACCAACGGCGATCCGCGCCCGTTCATCGAGCTGCTCGACCAGCTGCTCGGGGGCCTCGGCCTGCCGCTGAAGCACCCGGCGCTGCCTGCGCGGGGCGTCTATGCCCTGGCCGGAATCCTCGAGGCCGTCTGCGGCATGCTCCCGGGGCGTCCTGAACCGCCGGTCACGCGCTACACGGTCACGACGATCGCCCACTCGCAGACGCTCGACATCTCGAAGGCGCGCGAGCTGCTCGGGTATGCGCCGGCGGTGACGCTCGACCAGAGCCTAGCGAGCTATGCCAGCGCAGGAGCCGCCCGTGGGTAGCCTCGAGTACTTCGCGTGCGGCGAGACGACGCGCGGCATGCACCAGCTGCTCCGCGGTGCGCCGCGCGAGCGCCGCGTGTTCCCGGCCGGAGCATTCCTCTACACGTCGGGCGACCGCCGCGTGCTCTTCGACACCGGGTACGCGCCCGAGCCGTGGCGCGCCGGCCTCGCGGGCTCGATCTACCGGCGGCTGCTCCCGCCGCGCGTACCCGCGGGCGCGACCATCGGCGAGCAGCTCGATCCGTCGACGGTGACGCACGTCGTGCTCTCGCACCTGCATCCCGACCACGTGGGCGGGATTCAGGCATTCCCCGAAGCGCATGTGATCCTCACCGAAGGACTCCGCGACACGCTCAGGTCGTCGCACAACGGGTTGTCAGAGCTGCGTGCGGGCCTGCTGCGCGGACTCCTGCCCTCCTGGCTCGACGAGAGGGTGACGGTGGTCGGGAGTTCCTGCTTCGAGCCCTGGGCGCAGGAACTCCGCGCCGCCGACCTCTTCGGCGACGGGAGCTACCGCCTCGTCGACCTCCCCGGCCACTCGCGTGGCCACGTCGGGGCTCTCGTAGAAGGCAGGGTGCTGCTTGCGGCCGACGCTGCCTGGGGCCGCGAGATGCTCGGCCAGGAGCGCCGCATCAAGCCGGTGCCGCGAGCCGTCGCCCACTCCTTCGCCATCCAGACCGCCACCGCCCGGTCGCTGCTCGCCGTCGAGCGCACCGGCATCCGTCTGCTGTTCAGCCACGATCGGCACCCGAGCGGCGTCGACCTGCTGGCGCACGCCTGAGAACGAGATCCGAGGGGGATCATGAAGAACTGCACTATCGGCGGGTGGGGGACGTTCCGCCCGACCCAGAGCGTCACGTTCGGCACGCAGACGCGGTATCGGATTCCTGACGACATGTCGCAGCTCGACATGCTCGCGTCGGCGGCGGGGGACGCCATCAGGATGGCCGGCTTCGAGCCCGACGACATCGACTGCGTGATCGCGGCCTGCGCCGCGGGCATCCAGCCGATCCCGTGCACGGCGGCGCTCGTCATGGAGCGTGTCGCGCCGGGCGCCCGCGCCGCGGCGTTCGACGTCAACTCGACCTGCACGAGCTTCATCACGGCTGTCGATATCGCGTCGCGGTACCTGGTGGACGGCGAGTACGAGAGGATCCTGATCGTCTCGGGCGACGTCGGCTCGCGGTTTCTCGACCCGGCGCAGACCGAGAGCTACGAGCTGTTCTCGGACGCCGCCGCGGCCGTCGTGCTGACGCGGTCGGACGACTCGGCCGACGGACCCGGCGTCATCGCGAGCCTCCAGCAGACCTGGCCTGAGCACGCGCACGACACCGAGCTACGTGGCGGCCTCTCGCTGCACCCGGCTCAGGACTACGCCGACGGCGACCCGGCCGACTACGTCTTCACGATGCACGGACGCCGCGCGCTCATGGGGATGCTGACGGTGCTGCCCGGCTTCTTCGAGCGGTTCTTCGTCAAGGCCGGCCTCGGTCTCGACGACATCGACCTCGTCGTGCCGCACCAGGCCAGCGGCGCGATAGGCCTGGCCATGCGCCGCCTCGGGATGCCCGTCGGCTCGTACGTCGACAATGTGACCGAGTACGGGAACATGGTGTCGGCGTCGGTGCCCTACACGCTCGCGCGGTGCCTCGACGAGGGGCGGCTCGGGCGGGGCGATACGGTGCTGCTGTGCGGGACGGCGGCGGGGTTGACGGCGAACGCGCTGGTGCTGCGGTTGTGACGCGCGTGTGGGCCTCGCGTCTCGCGTCCTTAGTTGAGGACTCTGGGGGAGCGCGTCCTTAAGAAAGGACGATTTCGCCCCGCCTTTCCTTGTCAGCGCTGCACAACCCAGCGCCCATCCTCGCGAACACGCAGTCGATCCTTCCCAAAGGCCGCGCCCTCACGGCCGGACGAACAGCAGAAAAGCCCACACGACAGCCGTCCCCGCCCCGACCAACGCCGCCGACACCACGACGGCCGACACCACGGCGAGCACCGACATCGCGCCCGCGAGACCCGCGGCCTGTCGGGCGTCGTCCGGTGGGACGACGTCGGTAGTTCCTGCGCTGAACAGCTCGCGCATGGGGTCGTCGGCGGTCATGGGCGCGGCTGCTTTTTGCGCCAGAAGGGGTGACGAGCGTACTTGGCCGACGCTGGTCGGATGATCTCGTCGCCGTCGCTCACGAGGGCCACCGCGACGCCGTGCCTGGCGGCGAGCTGGAGGAAGAGCGCGCGGGCGGCCTCGGCCCGGCTCCACGAGAAGCTGGCGGAGACGAGGCTGCGGCCGATCGAGTAGTCGGTGGCGCGGTGCAGGAGGTCTTCGTCAGCGTCGAGCTCGTCGCTGCTCGGCGAGCCGGGGCCGTTGAGGGGCGGGTAGGTCTGGGTCAGCTCGGCCAGGAACGCCTGGAGGGCCGGCGTCGTGACGCTGGCGTCGTCGTACGAGCGCCCGTCGTCCGACTCGGACTCCTGCTCCCACCACGCGCCGAAGTCCGCGTCGGTCGTCGCATCGGGGTCGAACGCGAGGATGTCGTAGCTCATCGTGCGCCCTCTCTTCCGGTCGTGGCGTGCTGCCTCCACGCTAGGGGACCGAGCCGAGCGCGGAAGTCCCCGTTCGGGTCGGGCGCGGCGGGCCTCAGTCGAACTCGGCGGGCCTCGGTGTCGTGGCGTGGTCGAGGAAGTCGGCGATGTCGAGCACTTCCTGCATCTCATCCCGGGCCTGGGCTGTCGCGATGGAGGTGAGCGCGCCGTCGGAGTAGTCGACGACGCTCTCGTGCTCGGCATTCGACAGCGCCGCACGCAGATGCATTGCCGTCGTGTAGTCGAGGCGGACATCGAACGAGCGGTGCGGGTCGACCATGCAGAAATCGCCGAGGCGCAGGATCCGCAGCACCCGTGCAGCCCACCGGGCCCGGCGCTCACTCAGCCGCGAGGCGGAGATCTGCCAGTCGTGCCGACCCCACTCGTCGTCTCGAGCGGCGTTCCATTCACCTGTGATGCGCTCGGTGTCGACAGGCGAGACAGCGTCGCCGGCTGCGAAGGCGGTGACGGCTGCGGTCATCTGAGCGACGAGCTCTCGCGGCACGAGCGGGAGGCTCCACTCCACGCGGCGGTTCTGCTCGAGCACCTCGATGAGGCCGGGGGCGTGCGCACGCTGGATGGTGAGAATGTGAGAGGTGTCATCGTCGTGATCGAGCATGCCCGTGATCTGGGCGATGACATCGTCCCGCCCCGGTGCCCCGGCACCCCGCCACCGACCGAATTCGCGCTTCGGTTCCCGCGGGTGACGCGGATCGTTCGTGCGCACGACCGGGATCCGGAGCGCCGTCCACTCGAGTCCCGCGACCGTGATCGCGATCCGGCTGCCGTCGACGGCTTCGAGCTTCATGCCTCGATGATGGCGCATCGCCGGCTGTCCGCGTGGTTCCCTCACCCCGGCAGCTTGCGCTGCGGTGACCGGACGAGGCGGATCGTATCCTGATCGGGCAGCCCCGTCTTCTCTCGTACGTCCGAGATCCTGAGAAGCGGGCGCGCCTCCTAGAGTGGTGCTCCAAGCGGAGGAGCGCACCATGACGACATCGAGACGGCTCGGGGTAGCCGCGACGGTCATCCTGATCGTCGGCATCGCCCTCGCTGCCACCGGTCTCATCGCCAGCGCCCAGGACACTGGCGACGGCGCGAACATCGGCGCCGGCCTGCTGGTTGTCGCGGGTGCCGTGCTCGGGGTGGTCGGCCTGCTCGGTCTTCTCGTCCGGCTCGTCCTCTCGATGCGCCGGCCCGCTTCGCGCTAGGGCGCAGGAACTGCCCCACCGCCGTCCCCTACCCTGAACCCATGCGCCTCCGCCCCGCCCTCCTCGCCCTCGCAGCCGGTGCCCTCCTCGCCCTCGGCCTCACGGCGTGCTCCTCGAGCGCCGTCACGCAGCAGCCGGCCATCGCGAAGACGAAGCAGGTCACGGAGTACCCCGACGGTCGGCGCGGCACCCCCGTCGACTTCACCACCGACCTCGTCTCAGGAACGACGAAGACCGCGGCCGACTACCGGGGCAAGGTGCTCGTCGTGAACTTCTGGTACGCCTCGTGCCCGCCCTGCCGCGCCGAGGCGAAAGACCTTCAGTCGGTCAGTCAGGACACGAAGGCGAAGGCGACCTTCCTGGGCGTCAACGTCCGCGACGAGGTCGACACGATCACGGCCTACGACCGCACGTTCGGCGTCACCTACGACACGACGTCCGACGTCAGCCGCGCGGCCGTCCAGCTCGCCTTCGCCGGAACCCGCGGCCCCAACGCCACGCCCACCACGCTCGTCGTCGATCCGACCGGCCGGGTCAGCGCACGGATCCTCGGTGAGGCCGACCCGTCGACCCTGCGCGCGCTCATCAGGACGGCCGCCGAGTAGTCGTAGCCGACTCGTCATCAGGATCGCCTGCGGCGGCGGACCACTGGGCTCAGCCAAAGCGTTCCACGGATCTAATCTGTGGCACAACGGTGGTACAGTTGGCCATGCCGCCGATCCACTTTTCTCGCTCGTCTGAGAAGCACGGCATTCCTGAGGCCGACCAACGCCACGCGATCGCCAACCCGACCGTCGTCCAACTGGTCGAGCCCGACGTCCTCCTCATCATCGGTCACCCGCACGGGCAGACCGACCGATTGATTGAGATCCTCGTCCGGGCGCTTCCCTCGGGAGACAAGAACGTGTTCCATGCAATGGAGTTGGGGCCGAAGTTCCGGCCATTCCTAGAGGAGACGCAAGCATGATCGACAAGAACAGCGACGAAGACCTGGCCGACCCAACGATCCCGATCCCGACCTGGGAGAGCCGTCCGGGGCCGGTCACTGGTGACGAAGCCAAGGCGCTAGGACGAATGCTGCTCGACGACGCGGTTCCTGCCGACGACGTCATCACGCGCGCTCGCCGAGGCCCCGCCGCCCTTGGTGGATCGGGCGCTCAATCACCCGTCCTGCGCTTCCGGGTCGCAGAAGAAGAGCAGGCGGAGTTGCAAGAGCTAGCGCGAGTGACGCACCTCAATCAGAGCGCGCTCCTTCGCGAGGGGCTCCGCATGGTGCTCGCTCATTATCGCGACCCAGGCCTGGACTCGGGGAGCCCGGCCGTCCGGCTCGAGGCGACCGTCACGGTGCAGCTGTCGACGGCTGAGGTGAACGCGCTTCGCGCAGTCACGCAACGTGCCGACAATCTCGCCTCGTAAGGAGCAGTCGTAGCCGACTTGTTATCAGGACCGCCTGCCCGGCCACCTAGTCTCGGGGCATGGCGAAGCGACGTTTGCTCAGGCTGGGCGTCGGTCTCGCCGTAGCGGCCGCGGTCGTCGGGCTCCTGGTCTACGCCAACACGCGGCCACAGCAGGTGGCGCGGCTCGAGAGCGGGCAGAGGCAGATGCTGGCGGCGGTTCCCGAAGTTCCTGCGGCCGGAACCCGAGGGAGGACCAACCTCGAGATCCACGTGGTCGAGAAGGGTGGCAGGATCCCGGCCGACCTCGTGCCCGCGACTCTCGAGGCCACCGCGACGACGCCGAGCTCCATGGCGATCGGCGTGCGCTGGAGCTACGGCAACTGCGGCGTGCCGAACCGCGAGACCGACGTCTACCTCGACGAGACCCCCACGGAGGTGGTCGTCGACGTCTGGGACGACGTGCGACACGACCCGAGCATCCGCGCCTGCGGCGGGGTCGGCCTCGAGGGGAGCTGGACGCTCCACCTGAAATCGCCGCTCGGCTCGCGGCTCCTGAGGTATCACGAGGTGGTGCCGCCTCCGGCCTGATCTCCGACCCCGCGTCAGCCTCGCACCGCCGCCACGGCCTCGATCTCGACGAGCTGGTCGTCGTAGCCGAGCACCGTGACGCCGAGCAGCGTGCTGGGCACGTCGTGATCGCCGAAGGTCGTCCTGACGACCTCCCACGCGGTCCTGAGATCGGCGCGATCGGACGACGCGACCAGCACCCGCGTGCTGATGACGTCGTCGATCCCCGCGCCGGCCTCGCGGAGCGCGACGACCATGTTCTCCAGGCACTTCGCTGCCTGCCCGGCGAAGTCGCCGACACTCGCGGTCGAGCCGTCTGCGTTCAGCGGGCACGACCCGGCGAGGAAGACGAGCCGCGCGTCGGCCGGCGCGGTCGCGGCATACGCGTACTGCGCGACGCTCGACAGCTCGGCGGATCGGATCAGAGTGACGATCTTCGGCATGGCGCTCCCTTGCGAGGTCGGTGTGATGGGGGTGCAGTGAGGGGCCGTGCTGGTTGGCTCGCGACTCAGCTCGACCGCAGCGAGCGGATCACGGCGCCGGCGGCCACGCGGACGGCGATGACGACCACACCTGTGCACGCGAGCACCACCGCGACGACGACCGTGGTCCCAGCGAGTGACTGCAGCGGCGCGTAGCCGGCCTCGGTCGCGTGCGGCGTCTGGAACGGGACCGTCACGAGCACGACCGCCGCGACGATCAACGCGGCGCCGAGCCAGCTCAAGGCCCTCAGCGCAGGAACTGGCCCCAGCCCGTCATCAGCCCGAGCCTCGCGCGCTCGTGCCCCCTGCGCCTCGTACCCCTGGATCTGCTCCATCGTCGCTCCTTCCTCCCGTGAGAGTAGCGCCCTCGGTGCCGGGCGGGTGGGAGGCGCTCGGCGACCGAGTGGCCGGAGAGGGCCGGCGTGCAGTCCGCGCACGTTCTCAGTGATCCACCTCGCAGGACTGGAACCCTGAGGGCATGACGGAGGCGAACGAGAACACCGCTCCCATCCACAGCGCGCGATCGCTGGTCGTCGACTGGCTCGACCGGCCGAATCTCCGAGCGGCGCGTCTCGCGGACGAGCTGCAGTTCTCGATCGCCTGGTCGGAGCAGTCCCTTCCGCCGGGCGATCAGGAGCTGCAGGCCTCCGCGGCGGCCGGCGAAGGCGGTCTGTCGTGGCTGGGCGGTCCGGCGCTGGGAATCGCCGCCGAGGAGTGGCCCAGATGCCCTGATGGTATTCCGCTCGCCCACGTGGCCACGATCAACCTGTGGGCCGTGGACCAGTGCCTCGGTGTGGAGACACAAGCGGACTGGCCGAACGCGATCGGCGGACTGCCCGATCACGGGGTGCTGCAGGTGTTCCACGACCTGACTCAGACGCACGGCACGGACGCCGACGATCGGGCTAGGGGAGGGTGGAAAGTGCAGTGGATTCCCGACCCCGATTTCAGCGTGCTTGCGAATGGCCCCGCTGATCTCGAACTGCCCAGCGACGCGTGTCAGGCGTTTCACCTCTTCGCAACGTGGTCGATCCCAGCTGAGAGCGCCGCGGCGCGCGAATCGACGAAGGCGTTCACGGCCAACCAGAGGGCCCTGGAGGAATATCAGTGGATGTGGTCATGGCAGCGGACCATGATTCGCGGGAGCAGGCCCCTTCCGATCACTCACCTCTACGGCCACAGTCAGGCGGGCGGCCTCGAGGCGGTCGAGGCGATCCTGCCAGCGTGCCTGCCGCTGACGGAGCCTGGTGACCGGTACCGGCTCGTGCTCGACATCGAGAGCTGGACGACCCTCGAGGGCTGGTTCGGTGACGCGTGTCCGCTCGAGGTGTGGATGCGGCAGTCCGAACTCGATGCCCGTGATTTCGATTCCGCCTGGTGCATCGTTCGCGCGGATTGATGTCGGACTCCCGCTCGCAGCCGGGGCGCATGGATCGGTCCGGTACTGCACCTACGACTTAGTGTCGACATGCCCGATCGGATCGGCGCTGTCCCGGAATGCGGAGCGGGCAGCGGACCAGCTGCTCTCGTCGACTCGCAGAGCCGTCCGAAGGTATGCGGTGCTCATCCGCTGGATGACGGCGACCCGCTGCGGGTTCTCGTCGGTGGTCTCGGCCACTTCGTAGCCGACGATCCCACCGAGGGCGTGCTCAGCGCCGTGGAAAGTGAGGAGGTCGGTGGCGCCGGGGCTGTATGTGTAGGCGTCGGTGAACCAGTCGGGTCCGCGGCTGGACATCCTGGACTGGTCGTGATCGCCGGCGACAACGAGCGTGGGGCTGGTGAGCTCCTGGAACGAGGGTCGCATGAACGGGAAGTTCGCCTGAGCGAACGGATGCAGGTCATCGCCGCCGAGACCGGTTGCTGCGAACAGGATGCCCGCGGTGACGCGGCTGTCGGACATGTCCTCGCCGACGCGGCCGGCGTCGTCGACGATTCGCGCGCCGAGGAGCGACTGCGCTGTCTGCCCGCCCCAGGAGTGTCCGGTGGCGGCGACGCGGCTGCGGTCGATGCGACCGGCAAGCCCGGGGACGGCCGCCTCGAGGGTGTCGAGCTGGTCGAGGGTGCGGGTGAGATCCGCGATCCTCTCTCTCCAGATCGTCGGGAACACCGGGGAGTCGAACCCGAACCCGTTTCGGCGCGAGTCGAGGTGGGTGGGCTGGATCACGACGAACCCCTGCGATGCCCAGAACGCTGTGAGCGGTGCGTAGCCATCGAGGTTCCACCCATTGCCGTGCGAGAACACCACCACAGGGAGGTCTGTCCCGGTAGTCGGCGCCGACACGCGCACCTCCAACGGGACCGGTCGTCCGGGGGCAAACAGCCTGACGGGAGCGACGGAGACTACTGGAGTGCCGGTTCCGATAACGCCGTCCAGCGCATCGACGAGACTCGAGGTCATGGCTATTCCTCTCTACGGGTGCACTCTGCGATACTGCTTATCGGAGCGTCGTTCCGCAACGTTACGGAACAATGCTCCGAAATGCAAGGATGTGCGATCGACATAGGGAGGACGGGTCTATGGCTGAGACTGAGAGCGACCAGTCGCACCCTGCGCAGCCGCAAGTGGGCCGTCCGCGTCGAAGTCAGCAGGCACTTCTCGATGCGGCCGCAGCGGTCTTCGTCATCTCTGGCGTCGACGCGCCGGTGCGGGAGATAGCAGCGAGGGCCGGCGTTGGTGTGGGGACGATCTACCGTCACTTTCCGACGCGTCCGGAACTCGTCGTGGCGGTGTACCGGCACCAGGTCGAGGCGTGTGCCGAGGCCGGTCCACGGCTACTCGCGGAGAGCGCGACGCCCGAGGCGGCCCTGCGGGCATGGGTGGCACTGTTCGTGCAATTCCTCGTCACGAAACACGGCCTCGCCGACGCGCTCCACGGGGACAGCGCCGGTTCGGACGCGCTGCATACCTATTTCGTCAGCCGTCTCGTGCCGGTATGCGGTGACCTCCTCGAGGCAGCGCTCACGTCGGTTGACTTAGCTCCCTCGATCGATGCGTACAACGTGCTCAAAGGCATCGGCAACCTCTGCATCGGTGCCGCAAGCGACGCCCAGTACAAGGCCGGCGCCCTCGTGCAGCTACTCATCTCGGGCGTGCTCAGCCCATCTCGTGCCGCGACTGACATCTAGGGGCTGTCGCCCGGGTCGCGCTTATCGACGACTGGATCGAAACGGGGAGCCAGGCAATAGCGGCACACGGGTTAGTTCGAGAGTGCGGCGCGCAGCTTCTAGCTGTTGCTCCCGTCGACTGCTCGACAATGGGCATGTGCCGATTTCCGGACGCGCACGAATACGACCATCCCGAGAACGTCGCAACCGAGAAGAGCGGCGAATGCCACGTGCGCTGCGACCCACATGAGTCCACCATGCGGTAGCAACTGCGTAGGGTCGAAGCCACCTCGTGCCTCTGATCTGTCAACGGCCCACTCGTCAGCGTGCGACCAGAGAACGAAGAAGAGCAGGAAGGTCGCGTTCAGGGTGGCTGCAGCTGCTCCCAGCGCAATTGTGGTGGCCTTCGACGCTCGGGTCGGAACGGCCGAGGTAGGCGAGGCGATGATCGGCGCAGTCATGGTCACACGATAGGGGCCAGGCAACCTGGGCGGCGTCCGTCGGGAGAACGAAGAGAGTGGGCTCGCCGTGGCCGCCCTCGGGTGGTCTTCATTGGCCCCAGGGTCGCGAATCGCCCGGCCCGGGAGGGTTCATGACGAAGGATTCGGCGTCAGCTCGGTCCAGTGTGTAGGGATGGTTGTACCTGCCGAAGGTCCCGTTCTTGTCATAGGGGTCACGGGGCCGGACGATCGACGACCCACGTATGACAGCCAGGAGCACGTCGCGGTGATACAACTCGACCCCATCACCCGACATCACCATGACGCCTGCCGCTGTCACGTCAGCAACCCTGCTCGTCTTACCGCGGATCTGCACTTCGGAGGTCTTCTCGTTGGCAGCGAAAGGTCGGTACGTGTAAGCGAATCCGGCCCGCACGAGCAAACTGATGAGGAATCCCAGGAGCATTCCCGCTGGGAGGATGATCCACCACGGTGCATAGGGCGGGAGTGGGCCTGATTTGGTTACAAAGCCGCATACGGGGGTAGCGATGATCAGAATAGGCGTCAGCAATTCGAGGCGTTTCGCGTTTGCGGTGCGAAGCGCGTCATCGTCGAAGACGACCCAGTCTTCGGTGTTGACGCCATCGCGTTCCGATTTCATGGTCGGAAGATACCGCCGCAGTGGGAGGACGACTCAATCCTTATCTCGCCGTCGACGAAGAAGGAATCTCACGAATAGGGCAATTGCCAAAGCTGGAAGGACAACGATCAGGAAGAATCTGATCGTTTCCAGGACGTACTGGTTGTAGAGATAGTCGCCAGAGACGGACGCCAGCACCATTGCGACTCGCATGCGGCATTCTACCGCCGCCGAGGCTATGACTCCGAGTTACCGTGTCTCGGCACGGCTGCAGACGACTGCGACTCCCTGTCGTCGAGTCGTCACGCTTTCTTGAGCCACTCGACGAACGTGGGACCGACCGTCTCGACGTCACCGGCCGGGAGCAAAGCTCCGTCGCTGATCGCTCTCCACGTCGCACCCGGTAATGCCAGGGGAAGCCGCAGGGATTTGGTCGGCCGGACCCGTCTCACCATCTCACTCAAAGTCATCGACTCCGGGCCCGCGAGGTTGATGACGTCGCCGTGGCGGTGACCCACGGCGACGTCGGCAATGACCTGCGCGACGCCACTCAACGCAACGGGCTGGATGAGCATTCGTGGAACGAGCGCAACGGGCCCCGCGCCCATACGTTCGAGGGTCTGCTGCGCGAATTCAAACCACTGCGTCGTTCGAACAGTTGTGAGGTCCGCGCTCAATTCGTGCGCCAAATGCTCCTGGGCGGCCTTGCCGGCGAGGTACCCGTATCCCTGAACCTCAGGCAGCTCGCAATTCACGATCGACAAGAGCACGTGCTTAGCACCGACCAGTCGTGTGGCTTCCGAGATGGCGCGCGTGGACTTCGTGAAGAACTCGGTCGCCCTCTTCCGGCTCGTGGTGAACCGTCCGATGGCCTCCACGACGGCATCCGCGCCGTTGAGTCGGGAGGCTGCGTCGTCTCGGAGAACATCGAATCCTGTTGATCGCGACAGCAGCTCGACGGTCGCACCGCGCTCTACCAGTGCCCCCTGAATTGCCCTGCCCGAGATTCCTCCACCGATGACGATCGCTTTCACAGCATGCCTCCACAGTAACCAAAGCTCTACAGACGTAGAGACTCTAAGATTGTAGAGGGTGGGAGACGAGGAGCGATATGACGCGGCTAGACGACATCGGGGACGCCGGGGTGCGTCTGATCGCCCGCGGAGGTATCCGCGCGCTCACGCATCGTGCCGTCGACACAGAGGCAGAACTCCCTCCCGGTTCTACGACCTATTACGCCAAGACCCGCCGCGATCTCACGGCCCTCGTCGTCGACCGGCTCGCCGACTACACGCAGCAGGACCTCGATGGTCTCGTGGTGCCGCCGAGCCTCACGCCGGCGCAAGCGGCCGCAGTGGCCGTCGGCTTCCTCGAGCACCTGTCGTTGCGGGAAGATGCTCAGGCCGCGAGGTTCGCGCTCTTGTTCGAGCTGCGACACGACGATGAAATGCGTGCCGCTCTCACCGAGCAGGCCCCGGTGCGGCAGCTTCTGCTTCAAGCGGCAGAGGGCGTACTGCGAGCGTTGCACGTCCTTGACCCGTCTACTCATGCACGAGATCTCGTCGCCGTCGTCGATGCGCTTCTCATGTACGGCGCGGCGCGAGCAGCGACCTTTGACGCCACACGGATTCTCACTCTCTATCTCTCCGGGCTCCCTCGCCAGGCTCAGGACTTCGAGGGCAGTCGGGTACTTCTTTGACCGACCAAGGTTGGCGTTGGCCCAGAGCGCACACTAGGGGGTCGGCTATCGAGACTCCGAACTATGAGAGGCAAGTAGTACCGGTGTTCCCGGTGTACTGAAGCGCGTCAGAGTCGTCTAGCTTTAGCGGTTGCGGTGGAGCCTTCGAGACCGGTGAGCAGCATCAGGAGGCCTGCCTCGAAGGCTTGTTTGTGTGTTGGGGCAACGGGCTGCTCGACTGCGTCTGGCGAGGCCCCGTCCGCGTCGGGGTCTGCCTGTTGCTCGAGGGCGCTGCCAACAGTGAACCTGCTCGCAGCGAGCATCCCCGTGATTGCATCCTGCTCGGCCACGCCGGCCTCGATGAGGAACGCGAACTTCCGCAGGAGCCGTTCCCGGGAGGCGCCGTCGGGGACGGAGCCAGCGTGGAGGCGTGCCCCGTCGCGATGCGCCAGGAGGGCACCGCGGAAACTCCGGTAGTTCTCCAGGAACCACGACTTCCAGTCGTCGCCGACCTGCGGTAGCGGAAGCTCCTCGTGCCGCTCAAGCGCGGCCGCGGCCATGGCTGCCAGTAATTCCTGCTTGTTCTTGAAGTGCCAATACAGAGACGGCTGCTCTACCCCGAGTCGCCGAGCAACAGCACGGGTACTGACCCCATCCAGGCCCACGTCATCGAGCAGCGCCAACGCTTCCCGGACCACTGCCCCTCTATCGATCTTCGCCATGCTTGACAATCTATCACCGATAGGCGCATGCTTCGGGCACAGCAACTATCACCGATAGATTAATGGGAGCAATGTCATGGTCGCGGAGAAGAAGAAGTCATTGAGGGTCCTCATTGCAGGCGGTGGAGTCGCCGGTCCTGCACTGGCGTTCTGGTTGGCGCGAGCCGGTCATCGGGTCACGGTGGCGGAGCGGTACCCAGCGCTCCGGGCAACAGGAGCGCAGGTCGACCTGCGCGGGCAGGGCATCGAGGCGATCGTCGCGATGGGCCTGTTGGACGAGGTCCGGGCGCATCTCGTCACCGAGCCCGGTGTCGCATTCGTGAACGGAGCCGGACGACAGCTCGGAGCCATCATGGCGAACACCTCCGGTGAGGGAAAGCAGACCTTCACCTCCGAGTTCGAGATCATGCGCGGCGACCTCGTCCGTATCCTCCACGACGCCACGAAAGAGGACGTCGACTATCGCTTCGGGCTGACCGTCGACGGGTTCGACCTGGCACAGGACCAGGTCACCGCCCACTTCTCCAACGGCTCCGAGGAGACCTTCGATCTGCTCGTGGGAGCTGACGGTCAGGGATCCCGAATCCGACGAGCCATCCTTCCTGAGGGAGCGGACGTCTACTGGCGGACCGGTTTGCACATGGCGTATTGGTTCGTGCCTCGAATCGCCTCCGACAGCGACATGCGAGAGACCTACGCCGCGCCGGGTGGCCGGCAGATCATGCGGCGCAGCCACAACGCGGCCGAGACGCAGGCGTACTTCATCGTCCGCGACTCGTCGGCTCAGGCCTCGGCAATCCACCGCGCTCCGATCGCGGACCAGCAACGGCTCTGGAGTGACCGGTTCCGGAATGCCGGTTGGCAGACGCAGCGGTTCACCGACGGTATGGAAGAGGCACCGTTCTTTTACTCGCAGGAAGTGTTGCAGGTCCGCACCGGCACCTGGTCGAAGGGCCGCGTCGTCCTGCTCGGAGATGCCGCGCACTGCGCCTCGCCTTATAGCGGTATGGGCATCTCGGGCGGGCTTGTCGGGGCGTACGTCCTCGCTGGTGAGATCAACGCCACGCCCGACGACCTGGAGGGCGCCCTACGCCGGTATGACTTGACCCTTCGCCCCTTCGTTGATGAGATCCAGGCCGTGGTGAAACCTCGTCTGCTGGCGTTCGGGTTCCCGCGGCGGAGACTTGCTGTCGCTGCGCTCCAGGCGGCGTTCTCCGTGGCCTGCGCCCTCCGCATCCCCGAACGCGTCGCAGCACGAGCTACGACGGATCGAGGTGGCGCGTGGGCTCTTCCCCACTATAAGCAAGCATCGGCTGAATCATCGGCGCAACGGATTTCTGCAGACCGCGCCCGGTAGCTGATCGCCTCTCGTTCTTCGCGTCCCTTCCCGTCCCGGATGTCGTCGGTGCCGTTCGGGAGGCGCGGCGGGCGATGGGCGAGCTGGGCGCGGTCGGGGTTGTGCTCGAGTCGAACGCCCACGGCCAGTACTTGGGCGACCCTGCGCTCGAACCGCTCTGGGCGGAGCTCGACCAACGGCACGCCGTCGTCTTCGTGCATCCGACGTCTCCGGTCGGGTGGGAGAAGACGGCTCTGGGGCGTCCGCGTCCGATGCTGGAGTTCCTGTTCGACAGCACGCGCAGCATCGTCGACCTCGTATTCGCTGGAGTGTTGACGCGGTACCCGAATCTGCGCGTGATCGTGCCGCACTCCGGCGCGACCCTTCCGTTCCTGTCGGACCGTATCGCCCTGTTCCAGCAGCTATTCCGCGCGGCCAGCGATGCAATGCCCTGGTCGGAGGCGATGCGCCGGCTGTGGTTTGACACCGCGGGTACCCCGTTCCCGACCGACATCCCGGTCCTGGAGAAGGTCGCAGGATCCGAGCACATCGTCTACGGCAGCGACTCCTGCTGGACCCCGGCCGCCGGTGTCGACGCGCAGATCGCGACCATCGATGCAGCACCTGCCCCGGAGGGAGCCTCGAGCTGGCGGGAGCTCACCACCCGCAATGCCGGAGCCCTCCTTGGCCGCTGACCGTCATCCGGCCCGGAGCTCCTGTGCAGCGCGCAGGATCCAGGTGCGAAACTCCACGGCGAAGTGCTCGAGGTGCTGCTCGATCACGTCCGGGGCGCAGGTCGCCGGGAGCGTCACCGACAGCCGCGCAGTGAAGCCGTCCTCCTCTTCGTCGAACGCGTTGGCGATGGATCCGACGACAGTGCCGTCGGTGAGGAGCATGTGTGACCGACGACCCGCAGGTTTCCCCGCGGGGAGCTCCTGGTCGACGATGATACTGGCGTCGTAGGGCCGCATGAAGAATGAGCACACCCGGTCGTGCAGGGTCTCGACGATGTTGACGTTCGCACCGGGTTCAGCGTGGATCGAGTAGTGCTCGGGGTTTCCGGCAAGCATGACGTCCTCCCTCGCGAAGGCTCGGGCCAGCCATCTCGTGAACTCGTCGGCGGTGATGCCGTGGGCGCGGAGGGTGGTCGTGCCGGTCGCCTCCTCGCCGGCCGACCGGGACAGGTGATTACGCAGGAACGCGTCGCCGTCGGCGATCTCGTCGGCGAGGAGGTCAAGGATGCGGTCGCGGCCGAGCCTCTCCTTCAACAGGGCGAGTGCTCGGCGGGCGCCGAAGAGTTCGTAGCCGTCGATGGTCGAGTCACTGTCGTCACCCTCGAGACGGACGGTGGGGGTGCTGGATCCTGCGGTCATGGTCTCGGCCTTCACTTCTGGACGGGGAGCTGAAGGTAGGAGGCGTGCTCGCCGCCGGTGTGGATCACGTGCTGGCCGGAGTTCTGGCCGACGTACTCCCGGATGCCCGGCATCAAGGTGCCGAGAAGATTCTTCGAGCTGACGACGAACCGCAGCTGCTCCCCCGGGTGGAAGGCGAGGCCGACCGGTAGCAGGTCGATGTCCAGCTCGACGATCTCGCCCTCGCCGAGCTTTTCGATGCGGTCGAAGGTGTGCGCCGGCACGTCGTCGGTCGCGAGGTGCTCGTCGAGGTGACGGGCGGACGCGCGGAGGCGACCGTCCGAGCCCTTGTACCGCAGGATCGTGGCGCCGTGGTCGGTGAGATCGTGCGCCATCGCCGAGACATTCGGCACCGTGAATGCCTGCAGCGGTGTGCCCCAGCGGTCGAGCTTCTGCACGAGGACGAAGAGATCCATGTCGTCGGATCCGCGGGCCTCGACGAACAGGTGCGCCTTCGGGTAGCCGACCAGGGTCGTCTCCTCGTCGAACCAGGTCAGGAACGACACTGCGGACGGGTTGGAGTCGACCGCGTAGACCGCCTCGACCGCATCGGAGGAAGCGACGGCCGAGAGCGTGCGGGTGCGGCCGTCGAGGTAGAACCTCGTCGAGCTGACGTCGGCCGGCGGGAAGGACTCGGCCGGGACATTGACGCGGTCGCCGCCCTCGAGGTCGAGCACCGAGTACCGGACCGTCGGGGTCGTCTCCCACCCGTTGTGGATGCCCTTGAGGTAGTGGTCGAAGAAGCGGCGCAGGTCGTCGACGTTCTGCGCGTCGTAGTAGTCGGGCCACTCCTGGGAGTTGTGGATCCGCAGCCACTTATCCGCCGACGCCATGCGGCGCCAGGCACGAAACGTGCCCGCCGTGTGGAGGGTGTTCGAGTAGCTGGCGACCACGTAGGCCGGCACGGTGATCTTCTCGAAATCGGGGATCTTGTTCTCCCACAAGTCGTCCATCAGCGGGTGGGCCTCGACCTCCGAGAGAATGTCCTCCTTCCTGTTCGTGCCGAAGAAGCTGCCGTCCTGCAGCTGCTGCGCGAACCCGGTGTCGGGCATGCCGCCGCGCATCACGAGGTCGCGGTACACGTCGCTGACGCCCTCCCACGGGTTAATCGCGACGAGGTGCGGAGGCTGCTCGGCGGCAGTGAACCACTGCGACACGGCGAGGTACGAGGTGCCGCTCATGCCGACCTTGCCGTCGCACCACTCCTGCTCGGCCAGCCACTCGATCACGTCGTAGCAGTCGCGCCCCTCCTGGCGATCCCACAGCACGCTGTCGCCCTCAGAATCGACGACGCCGCGAACGTCGACGTTCGCGATCGCGTAGCCGCGCGCGCACCAATACGCAGGATCCGGCGCCTCGAACTTCTCCAGCCCAGAGACCTCGCTGTTGGCGATCCCCACCAAGCCGAAGACGCCCATCACGCTGACCGAGGTGCCCTGCGCCTTCCCATACGGGCTCCACGCCACGATCACCGGGAACGGCCCCTCGCCGGTGGGCCGAAAGACGTCGAGGTGCAGGGTGGTGCCGTCTCGCAACTGGACGGCGGTGTCCTTCTCGAAGACGACGTCGACCGGCAGCGGCTTGAACTGCGGTGCGATCCGGAAGCCGGCCTCGAGCGTCCGCGTGCCGGGCTCGAAGGGGGTCAGAATCCCGGTCCGGGGTGCGGGCAGCGGGGTGGACGGGACGTACATCCTCTGGTCGGTCATCAGGGCTCCTTCTTCTGGCGAGGCCGTCGTCGGACTCGTGCCGTGGAGAGCGTAAGACCAATTGCCGCAAAACTCAACAGTTGTTGAGATCAGCGGCTGGGGCGCCTATCCTGATGCCATGGCCATCTCGGCAACAGACCCCTCTGCATTGCGCGTCGGCCGTCGGCGCGGCCCGGTCAGCAGTCGTGACGACGTGTTGGCCGCGGCGCGGGCACGCTTCGCCCGAGACGGCTACACGGCGACGACGATCCGTGTCATCGCGACCGACGCAGGCGTCGACCCCTCGCAGGTCATGCAGTTCTTCGGCTCGAAAGATGACCTGTTCGCCGCCGTCATGGCGATCCCCGCCTCGGCGCTCACCCGCTTCGACACGGCGTTCGAAGCGCCCGAGGAGCACATCGGAGAGCACGTGGTCCGTGCCTACCTCGAAGCGTGGGAGGGTGCAGCTGCAGAATCGGAACCGCTCATGGCGATGCTTCGGGGCGCCGTCGTCAACGAGAACGCCAGCAGGCAGCTCCGCGACTTCATCCAGTCCCGCCTCGCCCACGGCATGAAGGGACGAGGGGACGACGCGCTCCTCCGCGCAGGCTTGGCCGCATCCATGTTGATCGGCGTCATACTGAGCCGCCGCATAATCGGCGTGCCCGCCCTCGTCCGAGCCGACACCGACACGCTCGTGCATACCGTCGGACCCGCGATCCAAGCCATCCTCGGACACGCGACACTCAAATGACGCCCGACCGCTTCGAGATGCCCATCGGGCATTCTCAACGCTCTTGAGGGCTGCGAGCCGGTTCCTGTCCACACGACCCAAGCCTTGGGAGAGTGGGGAGTTTCGGCCAGTCGCTCCCGTAAGCCCGTGAGACGTCTCGACAATCTATAGTTTTTCAAGACCCTGTGAGGCCACTTGAAAAACGAAGCGGCGTGTTCTGACGCTCGTTTCATCTCGATCCGCAGGCAAGGTGGATCGAGGGCGCCCGGATGCCAAAGCTAAGAGCGAACCGGTGGTTGCAGTTGTCCGCCCTTCACGGTTTATCTCAGCGTGTGGCAAATGTAGATTTCGGTGTTCCTTGGTCCTGAATGTCGACGATGTAATCTGTCGTGTGCCCATCGTTCGTCTTGCGCGGTTCGGTTCACCGCCCGATCTGGTCGAGTTCGGCGAGATCGCCCGGAGTCAGTGTCAAAGCGGCTCCCGCGACGTTCTCGCGTAGGTGTGCGACGGAGGAAGTGCCCGGAATCAGGAGGATGTTCGGCGACCGCTGAAGCAGCCAGGCCAAAGCGACGGCCATTGGAGTGGCGCCGACCCGTGTCGCGACAGTCGAGAGGGCCTCGGATTGAAGGGGGCTGAAGCCTCCGAGGGGGAAGAAAGGCACATAGGCGATGCCCTCGGCCGCGAGTTGGTCGATAAGGTCGTCATCTCCACGGACGGCGAGGTTGAACATGTTTTGAACGCTGACGATCGGCGCGATGGTTTGGACCTCGGCAACCTGCTCCGTGGTGGCGTTACTGATGCCGAGGTGTCGGATGAGCCCCTCCTGCTGTAGTTCCACCAGCGTCTCGAACGCCTGGCCCACTGATTCGGCCACTGGCCCCTGGGCATTGCCGACTCGCAAAATTCACGAGGTCGAGGGTGTCAACTCCGATCGCAGAGAGGTTCTCCCTGACTTGCTGCCGCAACTGTTCGGGTTCGCGGGCCGTGGGCCAGCCGCCCTGGGCGTCGCGGTTCGCGCCGACCTTGGTGACGATGTGGAGGGACTCGCTGTAGGGGTGGAGGGCTTCACGGATGATGTCGTTGGTGACACGTGGCCCGTAGGCGTCGCTGGTGTCGATGTGCGTGATGCCGAGCTGAACAGCTTCGCGAAGGACTGCATGGGCCGCACTTCGGTCGGCCGGGGGTCCCATGACCCAGGGGCCGGCGAGTTGCATGGCTCCGTAGCCGAACCGGGTGACTTCGAGGTTGCCGAGCTGCCAGGTGCCGCCGGGGAGCGTGGGGGCTGCTGTCGTCATGGTGGTGCCTTTCGGTGGAACGGGGTGGTGCCATGTGGCTCCGTGATTCATTCTTGGGAAGTAGCTTCCGCTTGGGAAGTACGCACCTTCAGGTGCCTTGATACCGCTAGGGAATGAGGAGTCGCGATGCCCACGATGACGGCAGCAGAGAGACGAGCCGAGAGCAAGGCGAAGTACAATGTTTTCCGGGCGGTGTGCCCGAGTCAGAAGCTTCTCGACCGGATCTCCGACAAATGGGTCACCCTTATTCTGACGGCATTGGGAAGCGGGCCGGAGTGCGCAGGGGAACCTGCACCCATGCGTTATTCCGAGCTAGCCCGAACACTCGCAGGGGTGAGTCCGAAGATGCTCACGCAGACCCTGCGCTCTCTCGAGAACGACGGCCTCTTGATTCGGACAGCCGAGCCGACTGTGCCGGTGACCGTCACCTACGAACTGACCGATCTCGGCCTCTCTCTGCAGGACGCCATTCGCGGCCTTAAACGATGGGCAGAGGAACACATGGACGAGGTCATCTCGAAGCGTGAAGCACACATCGCGAAGTGATCAAGCCTGGATGTGAACGTCGTTTCAAAGACGGGTCTTTTTCTGGGCCGGTCGAACTGGCCACATCTTTCCAGAATCCAGGACACTAGCCGGACTCCCATTAACAGGTCGGTCGGGAACTCAGGTCACGAGCAAGATTGCGACACCCAGCTTCCCCAAGGGGACGAGGCGTTTGTTGCCACGGCCTGCCAGGGCGACGTTGGTGACCGCATCACTAAGGTTCCATTTGGGGTCGAAAAGTCCGATCGGCACACGCATGTCCGTGGCGGGTTCGCCGTCGTTCTTCCATCGGACGATGATGACGACCCGCCGCCCGTCTGGATGGTGGAGCACGCGCGCCAGAACTCCGGGGCTCGTCGCGATGGGCGGTGGTCCTCCGAGTGTGTTGTGGGCGCTGAGGTCGAATTGCCGGCCGGAGGTGACGGCGAGCCGGGCTGCGTATTCGTCGTCGTCGTATCCGGCCCGTGCTTCGGGGTCATCCCAAGCGGTGCTCGGTGCCGCCTGGGTGCCACGGATCCGATAGGCGGAGATTCGGTCGGCGGGATCCCACTTGATTTTCGTGTCGGCGATCGTGGTGAAAGCAGACAGGTCGGGGACGGCCCGCAACGTGACTAGGAGTTCCTTCAGGGCATGGCCGAGCGGGGTGATTGTCCCGTCGTTGTCGATGGGAGCGTGTTCCCAGTTTTCCCGGTTGACGAGCATGTACAGGTTGAAACCGTGGTAGCCGAACGCCAGCGCTGACGTCCACCAGGCGATCATTTCCGTCACGGTGGGGTCGGGGTAGTCGACTGGTTCTCCGGGTGAGCGCCAAATTCCGGCTTGCATTTCCGGTGCCCAGCGAAGCGGCGTGCTCGTGGTTCTAACCTGGGCGGCTGCCAGGGCGAGGCCGGTGAGATCCTGCTCGTCCAAGGGTGGAATGAAGTAGTGGTCTTCGCCGACGACGGTGTCGGTGAGTGTCTCGGCAATTGTGGAACCATCTTGTGGCCAGCCCCGGACAGGGTGAGTGTTCAGGTTGATGCTCCCGGCCAGGTGTCCCGCCCCGGCACGCTCGAACGTCGCTTTGAGCCATTCCAGGTACTCGTCGACGTAGCGTCGTTGCCACTGGGCCCAGGTGATTTCCACCGGTGATGGTGCCGATGGTCCTGTGGTTCGGGGCTGCGGTGGGATGGCGTCGGGACCGGCGAACTCGCGCCAGGAGACTAGAGCGTCGGGGTGGTGGTCGAACCCGTACATGGTGTCTTGGAACCCGAGGGAGGGTTCGTTGTCGTATTGCGTGGCGACGATGGGGCCATTGGCGCCGGTGAACTCAGCGAGGTCCGACCAGACGTTGTGGATCCAGTCGCTGACGTGTTTGCGGTACGTGACGCTGGCATAGCTCGGCATGGGGTGCTTGAAAGGCGGGTTGTACCCGGACACGGGTTGACCCTGCCAGTCGAGGGCGATGATGCTGTCGTTCTCTAGAAGCCAGTCGGGGAACCCTCCACCGGGTTCTTCCGCGCAGATCCACGGGCCCGGTTTCAGGATGACCCGCAGGCCGATGTCACGGCACAGGCCGAGGAACCGGTGCACGTTTAGTTCGGGCCCGTGAACACCGGTCAGGTTGAACGAGCCCGGTGTCGGTTCGAGTCGTCGCCAGGAGAGATAGGTGGCGATGGTGCTGATGCCGATCTCTTTGACGGCGCGGAGTGCTGGTTCCCATGTGTCGGGGTTCATTCGCCAGAACTGTACTTCGCCGCTGACGGGCAACTCCCCGTCGAGGAACAGTGGGTGGCGGGTCATCCTTTGACGCCTCCGGCGAGGGCTCCGCCAAGGAGCCATTTCTGGATGAAGATGAACAGCACCAGGGACGGGATCAGAATGAGGACGCTCATGGCGGAGACGTCATTCATGTGGACCTGGAATGCAGAGCTGAGCTGGGATAGGCCCACGGGGAGGGTGCGTTTGTCGTCGGAACTGGTGAACGTCAGGGCGTAGATGAACTCTTCCCAGGCACCGATGAAGAGAAAGATCCCGGTGGCGATGACTCCTGGCCGTGCTGCCGGGAGGACGACGCTGAACAGGGACCGGAACCAACCGGCCCCGTCGATGCGGGCCGCTTCGTCAAGTTCTCGGGGGATCTCGTCGAACGAGGTCTTCATCAGCCACACCCCGAGAGGCGCCGACGCGGCAACCCCTGCAAGGACCAAAGCGGGCAGTGTGTCGTACAGGCCGATGTGGGAAATGAGCCAGAAGAGCGGGATGATCAGCAACACGCTGGGGAACATTTGGGTCATGATCAGTCCGATGAGCATGAACCGCTTGCCGCGAATGTCGAAACGGGACAGGGCGTACCCGCCGAGGATGCCGATGAGCAACCCGATGCCGACGGTGGCGACGGAGACAATGGCGGAGTTCAGGAACCAGAACCCGACGGCACCTCGAGAGAGGACGTATCCGTAGCTTTCCAGGGTGGGGTTTTGGGGGATGAGTGTCGGCGGGCTGCGGAAGATCTCCGTGTTGTTCTTGAACGACGACGACACCGTCCAGAGGACCGGGATGGCGGCGAAAAGTCCGATGATGACAGCGATGACTCGTGCGACGATCGTGCCTGGACGGACGGGAACCCGACGTCGCCGTGTCGTCGTGCTGGTCGACGTTGCGGTGGCGATGGTCGCGGATTGCGGGTTCGCCGGCTGCTGGAGGGTGGTGGTCATTTTAGGGCGTCTTTTCCAAGTGAACGGACGTAGATGAGTGATCCGGCGGCGACAATGACGAACAGGAAGACGGACAGGGCGGACGCGTAGCCGAAGTTGAAGTTCTGGAATGCGTTCTTGTAGACGAAGGTGGTGAGAATGTCACTGGCTCCGTCGGGGCCGCCTTGCGTCATCACGTAGATGAGTCCGAAGTTGTTAAAGGTCCAGATCAAGGACATCAGTGTGCTGAGGAGGATGATTGGGCGCAGCAACGGCAGCGTGATGAAGATGATGGTCTGTGCGGAGCGTGCACCGTCGACTTTCGCCGCTTCGTACACCTCGTCCGGGATGGATGCCATGCCGCTGAGCAGCATGACCATGATGAACGGGAATCCGCGCCAGATGTTTGTCGCCATCACGGCGCCGAGTGCGGTGTGCGGGTCACTGAGCCATGCGTGCTGCAGAGAACCCAGACCGATGTTCTTGAGGACATCGTTGATGAGACCCAATTGGGGTTGGTACAGCGACCGCCACGACATGGCTCCCACGATGATGGGTGTCGCCCAAGGGAGGACATAAAGGGAGCGGAGCCACGTCCAGGCCCGGCCTTGGAGGCTCTCCCGGACGAGTATCGCGGCAGCGAAGGCGATGACGAACTGCAAGATCACCGAACCGAATGTCCAAATCGCGCTCTGAAGGAGAACGGGAGCGAGAGCTTTATCTCCGCCGATCTCGAGGTAGTTCGAGATTCCGGTGAACGTCCAGCCGGTGTGTCTGCTCGGGTTGACGTCGAAGAACGATTCGATGACGACGAACACGATGGGGAACCCGATGACGACGGCGGAGGCGATCGTGATGGGGGCGAGCATGATGGCGGGCACGAACCGGTCGGGCCGCCGGCGGGGCCGGCGCACCTTTGCGGGCGCGCCGGCTAGGCGGAGAGAGGTGTCAGCCATTGAGGGAGTCATCCGATTTCTGTACGGCGTCCTTCAGGGCCTTGGCGGGAGTCTCCGCCCCGGACAGCGCGGCGTTGACGGCGTTGCCGAGGGCGGTGTCCACGTCAGCGGCACGGGCGACGGTCGGTCGCGACTGCGAAGCGTCGATGATCTTTCCGAAGGTCACGATGTTCGCGTCGTCTTTGAAGGGAGCCTGCTGATAGAGGGAATTTTTCGAGGGGACGAAGCCGAGGGTTTCGGCCCAGTCGGTCTGCACCTTGTCGGAGCCGAACCATTTCAGGAAGGCGACGGCTTCCTTCTGGTGGGAGCTGTTCTTCAGGACCGCGAGGTCGAGTCCGCCGAGCACGGAGGCGCTTTCCGTATCACTGGGCAGCGGCGCGACGCCCCACTGCGAGTCTTTCAGGCCCGAGTCTTTGAGGATGGATGTCATGTACGGCCCGGAGGTGAACATGGCGAGGTTGCCGTTGGTGAAGGGCCCGCGGACGTCATCTTCTGTGGCTGAGGCCATACCGGGCGGCATACCGTTCTTCTGCAGGTCGCTCCACAAGGTCAGCGCTCGGACGGCGTTTGCGGAATCGAAGGTCGCCTTCGTGCCGGAGGAGTTCAGGACTTCGGCTCCGGACTGCCACAGCCACGGGTAGAACTCGTACGCTCCCCAGCCGCCGAAGAGGCCGACCCCGTACTTGCCCCCGCCGGTGAGTTTCTGGGCATCATCTTTCAGTTCCTCCCAGGTGGTGGGAGGGGCGCTGATGCCCGCTGCGGTGAGCATGTCTTTGCGGTAGAACATCGCCAAGGTAGAGACGTCCTGGGGGAGGCCGTAGACGTGACCGTTCTTCGTGGCGGCCTCGAGAGTGTTGGCGAAGTAGTCAGACTTCGTCCCGAGCGCATCATCGACGGGGGCGAGGAAACCGGATGCGGCGTACTGGGACACCTTCGGGGGTTCGAGGCGAACGATGTCGGGGCCTTTCCCGGCGCTGATCTGTGTGACGAGCTTGTCGTAGTAGGACGAGTCGTTGTCGCGGACCACGTTGATGGTCACGTTCGTGTGTTCTGACTCGTACTCCTTGACGAGTTTTTTCAGCTCCGTTGACTCGGAGTCGGAGAACTGGTTCTGGAAGGTGAGTGTCACCTTCCCTCCGGCGCTGGAGGATCCGCTGGCGCAGCCGGTCAGGGCGAGGCCGACGAGGGCGGTGACGGTCAGGGTGGTGAGGAGCTTCTTCATCGAAGTTCGTTCTTTCTTTCTCGGGATGGTGGTGCGGTGAGTGGGGTGCTTCAGGCGGTGAGGGGGGCGACGGCTGTTTGGATGTGATGGGCTGTGATGGTGTCGGAGTAGAACTGCGCGGAGTCTTTGGGGGTCCGGGCTTGGGTCCCGAAGTCGACGAAGACGAGGCCGAAGCGTTTGTCGTACCCCTCGGCCCATTCGTAGTTGTCAAGGAATGACCACGCGAAGTAGCCGGCGACGTCGACTCCCAGGGCGGCGGCGGCGTCGATGGCTTCCAGATACCCAGCGAGGTAGGAGATGCGCTCTGGGTCGTGGACGTGGCCGTCGGGGGTGACGTAGTCATTGAAGGAGGCGCCGTTCTCCGTGATGTACACCGGAAGGGAGGTATATCTCTGCTGCACGAGCTGCAGCACCCGTGTGAGGGCGGTGGGGGTGATGGACCACCCGAACGAGGTGTGGTTCGTACCGGTGGGTGTCTCGGCTGCTCGGGCGGGACCGCCCGAGGGATCGGTGGTGACGGCAACCTGCTGGTAGTGGTTCACCCCGACGAAGTCGAGAGGTGCGGCGATGATCTCCAGATCCCCGTCCATGACGACGTCCGCGAGACCATAGGGATCGAGGAGTTGGTGGACGCGCTCCGGATAGCGGCCCTGGAAGACCGGAGCGAGAAAGAGGTCGTGATTGACCGTGTCGACGCGGGCGACGGCCTCGATGTCAGCAGCGTTCGATGCATCGGCGGGCACCAGATCGGCCACGATGTTCGTCACTCCGATGCGTGTGCTTTTGTCTTGAGCGCGGAGGGCCTCGGTTGCGAGGCCGTGGGCCAGGTTCAGGTGGTGCGCTGCGGAGACAGAGGAGGTGAAGTTCTTCCGTCCCGGCGCATGGACGCCGAGGCCATAGCCGAGGAATGACGCGCACCAGGGTTCGTTGATCGTGATCCAGTCGTCGACGAGATCCCCGAGCGCTTCGGCAACCCCCTGGGTGTATTCGGCAAACAGGTAGGCAGTGTCGCGATTCGTCCACCCGCCTGCGTCTTCCAGCTCCTGGGGGAGGTCCCAGTGATACAGGGTGACGAACGGGCGGATGTGGCGCTCGTGCAGCCCCTCGAGAAGGTCCCGGTACCAGGCGATCGCTTCGGAACTCAAGGCGCCGCGGCCACCGGGTTGCAGACGGGGCCAGGACAGAGACAGCCGATAGGCCGGGATGTTCATTTCCGCCATGAGGTCCAAATCCGAGGACCAGCGGTTCCGATGGTCGCAGGCGACGTCGCCGGTGTCGCCGTGTCGCGTCTGGCCAGGCGTGTGGCCGAAGGTGTCCCAGATGCTCGGCGTGCGGCCGTCGGCGGCCGGTGCGCCTTCAATCTGGAACGCGGATGTCGCCACACCCCAAACAAACTGATCAGGAAGGTGGGGCAGGTGAATGGGCGTCATTGTCGGATCTCGCATCCGTGAAAGGTGTGGGGGACGGGTTGGTGCAGGACAGCATGACACACTTACTAACAGCACGGTAAGTCTTTTTTTCCGGCTACACTCGTGGAATCCGAGGGAGTCCACGATGCCCGCACAAAAAACCTGGCCAGCATCACCGTCCTCCGGCGCTGCCAAGGCCACACGTCCGCAGAAACGATCCGGCCAGAAGCGGGCCGATATCCTCCAGGCCGCCATGGCGGTGTTCGGCGAACACGGTTATGCCAACGGATCGCTGAGTGACATCGCCGAACGGGTCGGGATGACCCACGCCGGTGTCCTTCACCACTTCGGATCCAAGGAGCAGCTCCTCATCGCCCTCCTGGAGTATCGCGACGACGCGGACGTCGCCGAACTCGAGGGACATCACGCTCCCCGAGGAGCAGCGCTCCTCGATCACCTCGTCGATACGACGGCGACCAACGAGCAGCGACCGGGAATCATCCAGGCCTACACCGTGCTGCTCGGGGAATCCGTGACCGACAGTCATCCGGGCAAGTCGTTTTTCGCCGGCCGGTACATCGGCCTGCGCGACATGATCAGCTCAGCGGTCGCCGACGCGACCCACCTCGAGGGCGACGACCCTCGCGTCAGCCAGGCCGCCTCAGCGATCATCGCGACCATGGATGGTCTCCAGACGCAATGGCTACTCAACGGAGACGCGGTCGACATGAGAGCCTCGGTGCGGATGACGATCGACGCCATCACGACCCACCTCCGCGGCGCCTGACCTCAACCTCCCGACGCCCCGCCGCGGGCATCGTTATCGTTTTGTTACTCAGTTACTAACCAGTAAGTAATTACGCTTGCGTCAATCCCGCGGATCACGGCGGGCTCAATGAGGAGCAAAATGAAACCACGGACCCTGATCGCGCTTACAGCGATCGCTGCGCTGGCAGGCGGGGGCCTGACAAGCGCCGGACTTGCCTCGAGCCGGGCGGTCGCAGCCGATTCCGGCACTTCCGTCGCGGTCACCTCGACATCCCTGGCAGGTGACCGTCTCACGTCGAAGACCGCGCTGTCGTTCGCATCCCTCGGGACGGCCGTTCCGGACGTTCGAGTCGACGCGAGCCGGCAGTTCCAAGCCATCGACGGATTCGGCGCCACGTTCAACGAAGCCGGATGGGACACGCTGAACAAGTCCAGCGTCAGCGCATCCCAACGCACCGCCGTGATGAACCAGCTCTTCAACCCGTCCTCCGGCGCCGGATTCTCCATCGCTCGGACGCCGATCGGCTCCGACGACTTCTCTCTATCGCACTACTCCTACGACGAAACTGCGAACGACTTCTCGCTCGCCAACTTCTCCACGGCCCACGACCAGCAGTATTTGATCCCGTACATCAAGGCGGCCCAGACGGCCGCCGGTGGCTCGTTCCGACTGATGGCCTCACCCTGGACAGCCCCGTCGTGGCTGAAGAACAACAAGTCCCTCCTCGGCCAGCCCGGAGACCCGACAGTGGTCACCCCCGCAACCGATGCCCGCTTCTACCAGGCCTACGCCGACTACTTCAAGGCCTTCATCGCCGCCTACAAGCAGCAGGGCATCGACGTCACCGACGTGTCCGTGCAGAACGAACCGGAAAACCCGGCCTCGTTCGAGGCGACCACCTGGACCGACACGCAGATGGCTCAGTTCGTCGGCAGCTACCTCGGCCCCGACCTCACGGGCACCGGTACCAAAATTCGCGTCTACGAGCACAATCAAGACCACTGGTACTACCCCGCGAACGTGCTCAACGACGCCACCGTGAAGCCCTACGCCTCTGGCGCGGACTTCCACCCCTACGAGTGCGACTTCGGGCAAAATTATTGCGACGACGCGAACCTTGACCTCTTCAATCAGGCGGCCCCCGGCTACTCCACGTGGATGAGCGAGCACACCGACCTCGGTCAGGCCGAACCGACCAACTACATCCGTGACGAGAAGTGGTCCAAGGAGATCGTCAAGCAGATGAACCACGGGGAGGGCGCGTACATCTACTGGAACATGGTCCTGGACCAGAACGGTGGTCCCGTCACTCCACTTTCGGCTCCTCAGGAGCCGCTGGTGGAAGTTGACACCAGCGCCAGCCCGGCGACCGTGTCGTACATGCCGAAGTTCTATGAGCTCGCGCAGTTCTCCAAGTTCGTCAAGCCCGGCGCGCACCGCATCGGCGCTGAAGGGAGCCTCGCCGGAGACGACGTCGCCCAGACCGCGTTCGAGAACCCCGACGGCGCCCGAGTCCTGGTCGCCGTCAACAGTGGCCCGGCCACGTCCATGGTGGTCGGTGACGGGACCAACGGTTTCACCGCCAGCGTCGCCGCCCACTCGACAACGACCTTCACCTGGTCGGCACCAAAGGACAGCTACTCCGTAAACACCGGTTCGGCTTCGGCCTACACGGACATCGCGGGGGAGCACTTCACCAGTGATAGTTCCGTAACGGGAGGCACGAACGTCACGACGACCTCCGCTATCGCCAACACCGCTGACGACACTCTGTACCAGAGCACTCGTGACGGAGCCGCCGCCTACTCGCTGCCGCTTCCGAACGGTCGATACCGGGTTCAACTGCTACTGAGCGACAACACGTCCACAGCCTCCGGGCAACGCGTGTTCAACGTGACGGCCGAGGGGACCACGCGGCTGTCCAACGTGGACCCGTACGCCCTGGCCGGTGGGGGGAAGAAAGCGACCAGCAAGTCCATCTACCTCAATGTCACCGACGGGACCCTTAACCTCGCAACCGTCGCTGTCGCTGGCACCCCCACGGTCGCGGGCATCCGGGTGATACCGCTTCCCACGACCGGCCTCCAGCACGCATCGACCGTGACCGCCGGGCTTGCCTCCGGCTTCACGGCCGACACCGGCGTGCTTCCCGGAACTATTTTTGCCCAGGACTACAACGACGGCGGATCTGGAGTCGGGTACTCGATCGCGAATCCGCAGGCCTCCAGTGTCGCCACCGGCTACCGCTCTGACGGTACGAACATCGTCGCCACGACCGACACCACGTACGGCGGTGGGCAGAATGTCAGCGGCCTGTCGACGGGCGACAAGTTCAACTACACCGTCGACGCCGTCGCTGGCGGCAACTTCGACATCCAAGCGCGCCTCAAGTCGTCCGTGGCCACGGCTAAATACCAAGTGCTCCTGGATGGCCAGCCTCTCGGGACGGTTTCCGTCCCGAACACGAACGGTGCGTGGGCCAATGTCCCGCTCTACGGAGTCACCATTCCCGACGGTGTCCACACGCTCACCCTCGTTGTCACGACGGCTGGTTACGACTTCCGATATCTCACGGTATCCAAAGTCAACGCCATCGCGTCCGGCGCTGTCGTCGAGGCGGAAGATTTCGGAGCAGGCGGGGAAGGAGTCGGGTACCACGACACCACGGCTGGCAACAGCAACACCACGTACGCCGGCAACCCCCTCGTGGGCTACTACCGCGGCGGAGACGTTGACCTGGAGCCGGCGTCGGTAGAGACGTCACAACTGGACAACTTCGACGTGGGCAGCACTGCTGACGGCGAGTGGCTTCGGTACGACATCTACGCCGCCACCGCCGGGAACTACGACATCAGCGCACGGGTTGCGTCCGGGTACACGTCAGGAAAGATCGCCTACGCGATCGACTCCACGTCGAACATCGTCAGCCCGGCCACCCTGGGGGTTCCGAACACCGGTGGCTTCCAGACGTGGCTTTCGGAAACGCAACAGGTCCCCGTTCCACAGGGCACTCACGCGCTGTACGTCCTGGTCCAACAGGGCGGGTTCAACTTCGACCGGCTTACGATCACCCCGGCGGGTCAGGGGTGGGCCAAAACGGTCGGGTTCGGCAGTTCGTATGCTGCAGGACCGGGAGTGGCCCCGACCACCAATATCAACGCGCGTGGCTTCATCAAGAACGGTGTGGATGGGACGGTCATCGCCTGCCAGCGTTCGAGGTGGAACCAGGTGAACTACCTTGCGGACCGGTTCGGCCAGAGAGACGAGTTCTATGACGCATCCTGCCCCGGCGACATCAGCGGCAGCATCGCGAACGCGACGAACGCTGATGGAACCACCAGCTCCGTCGGGGACGAGATCGCCGAAGCCTCGGCCGGGTACCGATCCACCGCACCCGGCGCCGGAGCCCTCGGAACCGGGACGACGACCGTGACAGTCACCATCGGAGGCAACGACGTCTACGCGTCATCAGACGGCAGCTTCAGAGGTTCCGTCGTCGGGCAGATGTACGCCTGCTACCAGAAGGCCTGCTTGGACGCATCCGGAAACCCGGCGGCAACGAACTCTGACGGGACGAAGGGCCTCCGAGCAGCGGACATCACTCTCGCGGCCCTGACAACGAACTTTCGACCTATGGTGGACCAGATTCGGGCCGCGGCACCCAACGCCCGCATCCGATTCATCAGCTACCCGTCCGTTTTTGGGACCGGCACCAACGTGTCGTGCTCCGGAGGCACCGGCACCACCGCCTGGTCCTACACCGCCGCGGAAACTCAGTACCTTCAAGGGCTGCTCAACAAGCTCAGCGACACCGAGCAGACGGCACTGGACAACATCGCAGCGGCAGAGAACCTGCCGACGACGCAACTCAAACTCGTAGACATCCGCTCGGACTCCGAAGACCACGGCGTCTGTGAACCGCTGAATCAGCGGTGGATCTCGCAGCCGACGGGGGACACGGCGTCAGCTCCGATCCACCCGAACCTGTCGATGTTCGCCATCGAGGCAAAGGACGTCAGCACGTCGTTCTAATACCAAACCCCGTGATGGCGCCGGCCCAGTTGGCCGGTGCCATCACTGCGTTGGTAGTTCCGTTTACCGGATCGGTCAGGTAGGTCTTCACGAACGGACGCGTGACACGTGGTGGCGCGCCGCCCGTGCCCGGTGGACGCGCATGCCGGCCATGGTCGTCGCCCGCTGGCTATGTCAACCTAAATCGGACCCACCGGGGCAATCCAAGCCGGACCCACCGAAAGGTTCCCTGACGCTCGGGCGGAGGCCGGACCCCTGTAGGGGCTCCATGCTCTTGAGGTGCGTGGTCGACGCAGATGCACGCAGTCGAGTTTCGGGAGCCCCGAAGACGCAGTAATGTGCGAGAAAAAACTTGGGGGAACCATGGCTGATGACCACAACTTCCTGACGGAACGCGTTGGCTTCCGAGGCGGGAGAACTGGACCCCGGTGGGTCCTTGTCTCGATCGTCCTGCTCATTCTTGGGGTCTTTTTGCTGATTGGTCATCAGAACGTTGTAGGAGTCGTTGTGGGAATCGTGCTCGTGCTTGCCGCGCCCACTGTGTTCTGGGTCTTCACGACCCCAGGCCGGATCGGTCACTGAGCCGAAAAAACTTGTCGCCCTGGCATTGTCCCGGCTCGGTCAGACCCATTCCGAAGCAGAATTCGCCTTGTTGTTCCGGGTGTGCGCCAGTCGGTAGGAGTCGGTGCCTGTCTCGATGATGGTTCCGTTGAAGGTCAGCCGGTCGACGATCGCCGCGCAGAGGCGTGGATCGGTGAAGGTTTTCGTCCAGCCGGAGAACGACTCGTTTGAGGCGATCGCGATGGAGTTGTTCTCTTCTCGTTCGGTAAGGACTTGGAAGAGCAGCTCGGCGCCCCGGCGGTCGAGTTCCATGTAGCCGAGTTCGTCGATCATGAGTATTCGTATCGATCTGCGTGGTCATTACGCCCAACCTCGTAGTTAGCCGGCTTGGTGGGGCACGAACTCAGGTGTCAGACAGCCGATGGCTAGACGATCGGTGTAGCCGAGCTCGGTGTGCCCTGGCTGCGCTTGCGCTCGCTCGGGAGGGGCAGTGTGTTCATTCCTCGGCGTTTGGACTGCGATCCGGAATCATTGCGTCATGGCTGAATCGTTTCCTGCCGTCTTCAACCCCATCGCCTCCGAGATCCGGCTTGTGCACGCGCGGCTCAATCGGGCTGACGAGCACTTGCGGATGTTCCAAGAAACGTGGGACGAGTACCTAAGCACGCGGCCTCACAAGCTCCAGCACACCCCTGAAAGTGATGGGACTTTGACGGTGCGGCTGCACCGAACGAGCCCGCTCCCCGTCGAGTTGTCGGTGACCTTCGGGGAGCTGCTCTACGAGCTGCGCGCAGCACTTGACAACTGCCTCTACGCGATCGCGGTGCTCGTCTCGGGAGAGAACCCACCACCCAGCGCGGGGAGGCTGGAATGGCCGATCCGCGAAACGCCGGCAGAGTGGAAAAGCCAGGCCGGTAGGTACCGCGACCTGCCGCCGGTGATTAGGGAGGCGCTCGAGAAGGTGCAGCCCTACCAGGCCCAGCTACCGGGGTGGAACAGCCTGGCGATCCTGCACGAGCTCGCGCGGGTGGACCGGCACCGATCCATGCACGGTCTGGGGCTGTACCTCTCTCAACTGCGCATGAAGGCCGACCTTCGCTACATCGAAGTCCTCGATCAGGGGCGGCCAGGCATCATTGGTGATGGTGACCCGATCGTGAGCCTGCACCTAGCTGAAGGTTTCATCCTTGCTCCCGACAATTTCGATCTGAGGGTCGAGTTCGATGTCGACGTGACGAACGTGACAGAGAGCGTCGGCCCCTCGGGACAGCCCGGCCGCCCTTGGGGCTCGCTCGACAAGCGCCTGCGCACCCTTGTCCTGGTGACGCGGCAGTACACGACGGAACTCCTTGAAATCGCCGCGGATCACGTTCTTGGACAAACGCCATAGGCCGTATCAGCCAGTAGAGAACCCCACTTGGGAAGGCACCGAGGGCGGCCAGCGGTAACACCGCCTTGTCGTTACACACACGCCGCGCACCACTCACCGGATACGGCCGGATGTGGATCGGGGGGCGTCCGATAACCGATCGGCCATCGAGACTCGGCCGCGAAGTTCGTCGATCTCTCGAAGCCTCAGCTTGGATGGGCCGTTCAGGTGCCCTGCGGCTCGACGAGGGTCTCGGAGCCGATGACTTCCAGCAAGGCGAGGTTCTCAGCGTCTCGGGAGCCCGCTGGTGCGGTGTAGAGCACGAGGTGTTGGTCCCATTCGGTGATGGCGAGGGAATCGCAGTTGACGGTGATCGGCCCGGCCGGTGTGCGGCGGAAGGTCTTCTGCAGGGGCGGTGGCGTTTGGACGTCGTGTCGCTCCCAGAGTCGTCCGAACTCTGCGCTGCCGGCGTGGAGGTCGTCGATGAGTTCGCGGACGCTCGGGTCTGATGGGTAGACGGCCTGGGCACTGCGGAGTTGAGTCACGACACCCTCCCGGAATGCGACCTCGTCGGAGATGCCGTAGATCTCCTCTGACGGTTGCCCATCGTGGAGGAATGTCTTCCTCGCGAGGTTGCGATCGCGAGGCGCGAGCTGGGCGAAGTCTTCCATGAGAGCTGCCGCCAGGTCGTTCCAGGCGAGCACCTCGAAGGTGGCCGAGAGGACGATCCCGGCGGTGTGGGGGAGCCGTTCGAGCAGGGTCAGGATGCTCGGACGTACGTCCCGACTGTGCAGTCCCGTCGGAGTGGGGGCGGTGCCGGCCAGCCGGTGCAGGTGGTCGGACTCCTCGGGGGTGAGACGCAGTGCGCCCGCGATGCCTGCGAGGACGACGTCTGAGGGCCGAGGCGCACGGCCCTGTTCGAGTCGGGCGTAGTACTCGGTCGAGACGTGGGCGAGGACGGCGACCTCCTCACGCCGAAGACCTGGAGTCCTCCGCCGAGACCCGGACGAGAGGCCGACGTCTTCGGGGCGGAGACGCTCGCGGCGACTCCGGAGAAAAGCTGCGAGCTCACCCTTGTCCATGCCGCCATTCTCCGCCCGGTCAGGCCGCGGACCCTCGTACCGTTTGTGCCTGGATGCGGATTCCCGAGGCGAAGACGCTCATCACATGACGAACAACAACGAGAACACGCCGGTCGGCCTGCTGACCGGGAAGGTCATCTTCATCACCGGAGCCAGCCGCGGCATCGGCGCCGCAGCGGGCCGTCTCTTCGCTCGCGAGGGGGCATCCGTAGTGCTGGCAGCCCGCAGCACGGGGGCGCTCGATGCCCTCGTCGACGAGATCCGCACCCAGGGCGGCACGGCTGACGCCGTCGCGATGGACCTGGCCGACAAAGCCAGCATCCGCGCTGCCATCGATCGCGTCGAGGAACTCCATGGGCGCCTTGACGGGGCATTCAACAACGGCGGCGTGAATCAGCAGGAGACCGGTCCGCTCGACACCACGTCTGACGACGACATCGACGAGCAATTCGCCGTCAACTTCCGCGCACACTGGGTCGCGATGGTCGCCGAAGCAACTCTCATGCGGAAGTCCGGCGGCGGCGCGATCGTGAACACCTCCAGCATCGGCAGTCGACGTGCCGTGCCGCCCCTGCCGGCGTACGGGGCCATGAAGCGGGCACTGAACAGCATCACGGAGACCGCCGCGGTCACCTGGGCTGCCGAAGGCATTCGGGTGAACGGCCTGATGCCCGGTGGAACCGCGACCGAGATGATGGACGAATGGGAGAAGAGGACCCCGGGGATCATCGAGGCGAACAACGCAGCTAGCCCCATCGGCCGCATGGCAACCGCTCTCGAAGTCGCGGAGGTCGCGGGGTTCTTTCTCAGTGATCGCGCCTCGGCGGTGACGGGCGCCATCGTGCCCGTCGACGGCGGCGCTGGCGCCTGAGACAGGGACGCGCACCTGTCAGATGCAGCCCGCGGCCGAGGCCTTCCGCCACCATCATCGCCAGCGCGACGAACGACGCCGGGTACACCAGTGCAGCGCCGGACGAGGACCCGCTCCGCTCGATGGTGAGGGCTGCAGGCCCTCTCGGCTCGCGAACGGCCCCGATCGATGACGTTGCTGACGCATTCGAGTTCTTCACCGGGGCGCTCGCTCGGTGGGTAAGTGGTCGTCAGCCTTTCGTTAGCGCTGGTCAGAACTCGTGTCATCACCCGGCCATGAGATCGTCGGCGAGCTACGAGTCCACCATGTGTCAGACAGCCGATGGTCCTGAGAGACCTGGCGGGGAGACTCAGTGTTCGTCGAGCAGCACCTCGACTCCGTCCGTGCCGCGTAACGTTCTACCCGGTTCTGGCGCTACCTGTGCGGGTGGCGTCTGCGCACGGCGATGATCGTGAAGCTCATCGCAGCCAGAACGACGGTGACCCCGATTGCCGTGACGGTGATGGCGTCGGGGTGGATGACCGACTGTCCCCGCAACGCCTGCCACAGGGCGATCGCGGTGACGGCGGCGTACGTCGCTCCGGCCACGACGACGGTGCGGAGCCGATCGGCCTCACCGAGCACCCGGGGGAGCGCGATCGCGAGGATCGGCAGCACCTGTAGTGCGTGCATGCCGATGAAGTGCGACACGCGGAGATCTCCGTGGGCGGTGTTCCAGCCGAGGAAGAAGATGCCGCCGGTCGCGTCGTCACCGCCCACGGAGTGGGAGCCGTAGGTCGACGATGTCGGGTCGGCCAGCTGGGCCGCGGTGGGGATCACCATGAGGAAGCCCACGGACAGGCCGACCAGGGCGATGATCAGTCCGAGCCTCAGGGACCACGCCAGCGCCCTGTCCTCGATCCGGGAGAACATGGCCAGGAAGGCTCCGATGACCAGTGTCGCGCAGTACATGAGGGTGACCCCACCGGCCATGAGCTGGTAGAAGAGCTGGTTCGTCGGAGTCGAGACGTTGAAGTGGCTTCCCACGCCGCGAACCACTTGGATCGAGATGACGACGATCTCCAGGAGGGACGCCGCTGCGCCGATGGTTCCGGCCCACCGACCGATCCGACGCAGGACAGGCCGCTGCACCATCGAGAGCATCCACGCAAGGGTGATCGCGTAGAGCGCGAGGGAGATCGAGAACTTCAGAGGTTTGGCCCAGATCGGGTCGTCTGCCAATGTCCGCGGATCGAGGATCAGCCCGACGAGGCACACCACAGCCCAGAGGCACATCACTGTGGTGAAGGCGACGAGAGGTCGGTGCCATCCGCGTACAGCGGTCCAGAGTGCGCGGGGACGGTCCTGGACGAGGCTCACGGGCGGGTGCCCGCTGCTGTCATCCGCTCGGAGATCGACCAGAGTCTCGCTGCGGTCTCCGGGTTCCGTGCCTGCTTCGACTGGCTGATCACCTCGGCCCCGCCTCGCATGTGCATCATCCGCTGGGGTCCGACGAAGGTGCCGCCGGGGAGGTCGGCTGAGGCGGCGAGCAGCGACGGCAGCGCACCGTCTTCCGGCTCCTGCCCCAAGATCGGGACGAGCCGGTCCCAGAGGTTGGGGCGCTGACCGGCCGGCCGGTCGTAGATGGCTGTCTTGACCAACCCCGGGTGGGCGGCCAGCGCCCGCACTCGAGAGCCCGACGTCTGCAGCCGCCGGTCCAGCTCCGACGTGAACAGCAGGTTGGCGAGCTTGGAGTCCGCGTACGCCCGGCTCGCCTGGTACGGGCGTCGGTGCCAATCGAGGTCGTCGAGGTCGAGACGAGCCATCCGTTCCGCCTGGGACGCGACGGTGACGACGCGGTCGGTGATGTGCGGCAGGAGCAGCGTCGTCAGGAGGAAGTGCCCCAGGTGGTTCGTGCCGAACTGGAGCTCGTGACCGTCGGCCGTCCGCTGGAGGTCCTTCGACTCGACGCCTGCGTTGTTGACGAGGATGGCGATCGGTTCGTCGATCCGGTCTGCGAAGTCGGGCACCGTCTCAAGCCGCGCGAGGTCGAGTGGCAGGACGCGGTGCGTTCCCGGAGTGCCGGGGAGGGTCGCTGCCATGGCTTGCCCCTTCTCCTGATTCCGGACAGCGAGGATGATGCGTGATCCGGACTCAGCCAGGGCGACCGCGGTCGCTCGGCCGATGCCGCTGGTGCCGCCGGTGATGATGACGGTCTCGTTGGTCGGTGCTTGGCCTGCTCTGGTGTCGTCCATGCCCCCAATGTAGACACTGGCCACATTGTTGTCAACGTCTACACTGTTCGGATGGCACAGCAAGCACGCTCCTACCACCACGGGTCGCTGCGTGAAGAGCTCGTCCGCGAGGGGCGCGCGCTCCTGATCGAGGAGGGGCAACAGGCGGTGACGGTGCGAGAGCTCGCGCGCCGCGTGGGCGTCAGCCATGGTGCGCCGCTCCGTCACTTCCGTGACCGGGACGCCGTCCTCGCCGCGATCGCCGCGGACGGTTTCGACGAGCTGCGTCGCTATCTCGAGGCCGCCCGGCAGGTGGGCACCCTCGAGCGCCGGCTCACGGAGTACATCCGCGCTCATGCTCGCTTCGCGCAGCACAACGGCCCCCTGATGCAGCTGATGTTCGCGTCGACCGACGACGGCACGAATGCGGGGCGCGACCCCGAGGCGCAGTCCTCGGCCGAGCGCTTCTTCGCAGTGGGCGCGGAGCTGCTTGGGGAGAGCAGTCCGGAGTCGATGGGCCCGATGCCGTTCCTGGTCGCGGCGACGACAGAAGGCATCAGTGCCTTGGCCGCCACCGGCCGGCTTCCCGAGGATCGCGTGGACGAAGTCGTCGTCGCCGCGGTGCGGGCGCTCCTGCCGCAGATCGAGCAGCAGCTCGGAACGGCCGCCCAGGGACCGGTCACCGCCCCCGACGGGTGAACCGGGACCGACGCGCTCGAGTCGCGGCAGGCTCGGTGCCGCGAACGCGATGAGGGGCCCGGTCGCCCGGGCCCCTCATCCTGTGACATGCGGTACTAGACGCGGCCGAGCATCGCTTCGTTGAGGATGGTGCCGCCGAGCATCCAGCCGCCGTCGGCGACCTCGTCGAGGATGACGAGGGTCGTCGGGCGTGCTCGTTCTCCGTAGACGTCGACGATGGCGTCCGTGACGGCGTCCTGCAGCTTCTTCTTGGACTCAGGCGTGAGGGTGTCCGCGGGGACCTTGAGGTTGGCGAAGGGCATGGTGGTTCCTTTCGGTGGTGGCCCGGACGTTCCGGGGGTCAGAGGGCGGCGTTCGAGGGCAAGAGATCCTCGATGCCGATGCGGCGGTAGAACTCGGCACGGATGCGGTCGGTGACGGCGGACACGACTTCGCTGCCGTCGCGGGACGGGTCGACGTGCGACCGGAACGGGCGCGTCCCCTGGGGCAGACCGACCAGGCGCACGATCTCGTCGGCGACGTCCTGCACGTCGGCCTCGGGCGGCACGATCGCGGCGAGGCGGCGGGTCAGCTGGCGGCGGAGCGTGCCGTACTCGGCGTCGTGGTCGGTCACCCGCGCCTTGTCCGCCGGGGTGGTGGCGTTGGTGAAGTGGTTCGTGCCCGAGGTGAACGCCCCGGGGACGACGATCGAGCTGTCGATGCCGAAGCGGATCGTCTCGGCCGCGTAGCTCTCGGCGAGGGCGTCCATGCCGGCCTTGGCGGCGAAGTACGGGGCGAGGAACGGAGGGTGCCCGCCGCGGGTGGAGGAACTGCCCACCCATACGACGAAGCCCGAGCGCTGGGAGCGCATGTGCGGCAAGACGGCGCGGGCTACCCGGTGGCCGCCGACCACGTTGACGTCGTACAGGTACGCGAACTGTTCAGGCGTGAGAGCCTCAGCGGCACCGAAGGCCATGTGGCCGGCGTTCTGCACGACCGCGTCGATGCGGCCGTACGCCCTGATGACGGTGTCGACCGCAGCGTCCACGGATTCCTGCGACTAGACATCGAGCTCGACGGCGCCGAGCCTCAGCCCCTCACGAGAGGCGAGGTCGGCCAGGGCGTCTCGATGAGCCGAGTTCCTCCCGTCAATGGCGCGCATGCCCGCTGCGACGACGTGGCCTGCGCGTGCCCGCGATTCTGCCGTGAGTCGACCGAATCCTGTCGAGGCGCCGGTGACGAGGATGACCAGTGGCGCCGTCATCAGACCATGCCGCCGTTGACACGGATGGTCTGGCCGTTCACCCAGCGCCCGTCCGGCCCTGCAAGGAACGCCACCACGCCGGCGATGTCCTCCGGGGTGCCGAGGCGCTCGAGCGGCGGGACCTTGGCCAGGGCGTCGATCTGCTCCTGCGTCTTCCCGTCGAGGAAAAGCTCCGTCGCGGTCGGGCCAGGAGCGACGACGTTCACCGTGACGTCCCGGCCACGGAGCTCCTTCGCCAGGATCAGTGCCATGCCCTCGACCGCGCTCTTGCTCGCGACGTAGGCGCCGTAAGTGGGGAACTGCGTTCCGACGACGGATGTTGACATGCCGACGAAGGCACCCCCGGAGCGCAGTCGACGTGCTGCCTGCTGTGCGACGACGAAGGTGCCGCGGACGTTCGTCCTGTGCAGGGCGTCGAGGGCGTCGAGGTCCTGCTCGGCGATGGTCGACAAGCCGAGGCGTCCGGCCGAGTGCACCACGACGTCGACGCCCCCGAAGTCGTTCGCGACCCTGTCGAAGATCGCCGCCACGGCGTGCTCGTCGGCGACGTCGGCCTGCACGGCGACGGCATGGCCGCCGGCGCTCGTGATCTCGTCGAGGGTCGCGGCGGCCGCGGCACCCCCGCTGGCTGATGCGAGGACGATGGTGAACCCGTCACGGGAGAGTCGGGTGGAGATGGCGCGGCCGATGCCGCGGGAGCCACCCGTGACGACGGCGACGCGCTGCGGTTCGTTGCTCATGCTGTGCCTTTCGTTGCTATCGGTCAACAGTTTCGTCGATATGCTCTGACTATCACAGATACGACACGCGATAGCAAGTGGCCTAGGCTGGGGGCCATGATCCGATCCGACGACGACCTCCGGAGCGCGCTGCTCGCGGCGGCCGAGGAACAACTGGTCGCCGCGTCCGATGGCGAGATCGCCACACGAGCGGTCTGTGAGGCTGTCGGTGTGACCCAGCCGGTGCTGTATCGGCTGTTCGGCGACAAGCGGGGACTCCTCGACGCCCTGGCCGAGACGGGCCTGCAGCGCTACGCCGCCCGCAAGGCCGAGCTCGAGGCCACCGACGACCCGGCGGCGGACCTGCGCCGCGGGTGGGGTGACCACCTCGACTTCGCGAGGGAGAACCCCGCCCTCTATCGCCTGATGTTCGCGCCGCGACCCTGGGCGGGCGGTCGCGCAGCGGACGGTGTGAGGGCGCTGCTCGAGCGGACGCTCTCTCGGTGCGCGGCCGCGGGGCTTCTCCGTCTCGAAGTCGACGTCGCATCGGGGATGATCTTGGCGGCCAACGTCGGGCTCGCCCTCGACGAGATGACGACCGTGCGTCCCGCGCGACGGGCGAATGCGGTCGCCGACGCGCTCCGCGACGCCGTCCTCGGTGCCGTCCTCGTCGCGGGTTACCCGCCGGCGTCGTTCGACTCTGCCACAGCCGCCCGGCGGCAGCTCCGTGCGCAGCTCGCCGAGGGAGGGCCCGGCGCCCTCCTCCCCGAAGAGTCCGCGCTCATGAACGTCTGGCTCACGCGCCTCGACCGAGAAAGCGACGGCCCCCGGTGATCTCCACGTTCCTCGTCGAACACGCGCCCCTCGTCCGCATCGGCTTCTGGATCGCCGTCGCGACCGCCACCCTGCTCGCCTGGGGCCTGCACCGGCTCCGGCTCCGGCGTGTCCTCCTCGGCCTCTCGGCTGTCACACTCGCCGCGGTGCTCGTCCTGACCCTGCTGCCCGACGGATCTCGGCCCGGCGGCGTTACCTGCACCGTGCAGTTCAGCGTCCCGTTCCAGGGCATCGACACGCTCGCCAACGTCGCGATGCTGCTGCCGCTCGTGCTCTTCCTCGGGACGGCGACGAACCGGCCGCTCACCGTCCTCACTGGTGCGGTCGCCCTCTCCGCCGTCATCGAAGTCGTACAGGCCCTCGCGCCGGTCCTCGGTCGCCGGTGCGACACGAACGACTGGTTCATGAACACCGTCGGAGCGGTCCTGGGGGCTGTCGTCGCCCTGGTCATCTGCGCGCTCGAGCGGCACCGTAGGGCCACCGCTTCGTTGGGATGAGTTGCTATTCGCCAGCGGTGCACCCGACCAGTGGCCTACATGCCTACTGGCGATCTGGGCGCGATCTGTACGGGCTCATCGGCCACGGTGAGGATGGTGGTCTTTTCTCTCTAGGTGGGGACGCTCGATGTATTTAGGAGCTACGGCGGCGGCTCCATGAAGGTGCCCGATAGAGGATCGACTATTGGACCCGTTTTCGAACAGCTTCGACGCAAGAAAAACCATTTAGGGAGTATCTAGGGGAATCCCTTCGCCCAGGGATGCACGAATGAGCGAGTTGAGCTGTCGCAGATACGCGACCGACTCCTCAGTGGCTGTATTCGCGTCTCTGCTAATTCCACCAGTGTCTTCGACCAGACGTCGTCTCATGCTCGCCAAGACCGCGGCTGCATCATCCATCAGAAAACTGCTTTCGAAGCCGCTGACAATCCCGAGGAGGGCCATCAGGTCCTGACGGCTGAGGGGGCTAGGTGGACGGTCATTTCTCATGGATCAGAGAATCGTCTGTTGGGCACGCCGTCGCAATGAGAAGGGCTCAATGCCGGGCGTCCGGTTGGCGATCGCCTATCGGACGCGCGGGACGGGAGAATCGACGCATGACACCGCCTCCCGCCAACCTGTCCTGGATCGGCTTCACCAAGGAGCAACACGACCTCCTGGAATCGCTGCACTTCATCGGCAACAACGGGTGGGACCGCAACGGGCAGACCGACGAGATGCTGCCCAGCCTCCTCGACCGCGCGGCGGCCGCGGGCCTGTCGCTAGCTCGCATCAAGGAGGCCATGTCGGCCGTGGGCCACACGCGCGACGAGCTGCACCAGCTCGACCGGTGGGAGTCCAAGCGAACCACCGGCCGATTCGGCCGCTGAGCCCCCATCGACCCGGCCCCGTCACCAGTGACGGAGGGTCCTCATACGCTCCCGCCGTGGGTGTTCAGGGATCAGGTGGGGCAGCGGCGAAGATTCTCCGCAAACCCATCCCGTCGCACCCCCTGGCAGTGCCGCCGATCCCCGGCACTTTTGGTGTGTGGCAGGTGCGCCGCGATCGCGCCGCGCCGCTCGGCTACGTGCTGTCTCGACAAGAGCACGGCATCACCGTCTACCACTGCTACGCCCACGGCCGCGACGAGGCCGGAGGCCGCCCGTGGCTCCGCCGCACGGACAGTCTGAACAGCGCCGTAGCGTGGATGATCCAGCACGAGCGGGAGCTGTCGGCGCTTTCACGTCGCCTGAGCCCCGAACCCGAGGAGTGGCCGGTATGACCTGGTTCGTTCGACACCGACCCAAGGACGACACCACGGCTGACGCCGTGGCCGTCGAGGTCGACAGCGCGACGCCGGCCGAGGCCGTCGAGCGCGTGCGCGCGACGCTGCCCTAGGGGCACGTCGTGACCTCCGTCGCCCCGTACTGACATGGGCCGCCGTCGCAGCGACCGGTACACCGCGCCTGAGGAGGTGCGGTACTTCCTCTCACCCGAGGCGATCGGCGGACCCGTGGAGGGTGGGGGACTGCGGCCCGTGCGCGCGTGGGTGCCGGCCAACGACGGAACGCAGCACCGCGTCGACGCGCTGGCCGTGTCGTCGACACCAGACGCGGTGTGCGTCCGGTGGACCGAGGACCGCCACATGTTCCAAGCATGGGTGTGGCGCATGGCCGTGCGCCACCGTGCCAAGCCGGCGGCCGTCGACGCCACCTAAGCGGATCACCGACGTCAGACCCACCGCGTACCGTGGTGGTATCGGCTTCCCCAGTCGACGGAGAGCCGCCGACAGGACCCCCCTCCGGTCGGCGGCACCAGCCCCCGCAGCAGGTTCCCCCCAACCGCGCGGGGGCTTCTCTCTGCCCGCAGACCGTTCTCGAGTACCGGTGCCGGCAGACACGGCCCGCTCCGCGGTCCAGGGGAGTCGCTGCGCTCCCAGGGAACCGCTGTGCGGCGCTCAATGCCCTTCGGGCACGTCTTTTTGCCGTGAAGCCTTCGGCGGCTCGGTCGCTTCGCTCCCTCGTAGCTACCTCCGGGACTCCGTTCAAGTGGCTACGCCACCGGCTCCTCCGAGATTTTCGGCACGCGGTCGCAAGCTCCCTTATTTCGCGCCGAAATTCTCTCCCCTGCCGCCCTTCGGGTTGCACTGCGCCCTCCGGTTGCTTAGGCGGGAAACCGCCTTCACGGCAAAAAAACGAGAGGGAGAGGAAGAACACATGCAGCAGATCACCACCGTCACCACCACCGTTCCGACCGGAGACGACGACGGGCCCTTGCGTGAGCGCCAGTTGGCAATGCGCGATGAGGACTTGGCCGCGCTCGGCCGGGTTCGCTACACGCTCCACAACACGCAAGTCATCACCGGCACCGAGCGCGTGACCTTCGTGGACACCCTCACCCGCGACAGCGAGTGAGCAAGCGCGGGAGGGGACGAACCGTAATCGCCCCCTCCCGCGCCTCCCATCATCACCGACACCAGCCCAGGAGGCACAGACCATGACCACCACCACCAAGACCCGCCGCCCCGCCAAGACCGCCGCCCCCCGCAAGACGATCGAGGAGAAGAAGGCCCAGGCCGCCGCCCTCCACGAGTCGATCGCGACTCAGGTAGAAGCCCTCCGCGACTCCGACCGCTGGACCGCATTTCTCGCGTTCGCGTCCGCGTTCCACGCCTACAGCCTCAACAACGTGTTGTTGATCCTCAGTCAGCGCCCCGACGCCGGGCGCGTCGCGGGGTTCCGCAAGTGGCAGAGCCTCGGCCGTCAGGTCCGCAAGGGAGAAAAGGCCGTGCGGATCTTCGGCTACAGCACCAAGAAGGTGACCGAGGAGGACGAGAACGGCGACGAGGTGAAAAAGTGCATCGCGCGATTCCCCATCCTCTCCGTGTTCGACATCGCCCAAACCGACGTGATCGAGGGGGAGACAGACCGGACGATCGTCGACAACCTCACCGGCGCCGATGACCACGGCATCGTGGACACCCTCAGCGCCTACCTCGACGGCGAGGGCTGGACCGTCGAGCACCAGGACCTCAGCGGTGGCCGCAACGGCTACAGCGACCCCGAGGGCCAGCGAGTCGTTATCGGGAACCACCTCAGCCCCGAGCACGCCGCCAAAACGATGATCCACGAGACGGCCCACGTGCTCATGGGGCACGTCGACGACCTCGCAGAGTACGCCGAGCACCGCGGCCTCATGGAGACCGAGGCCGAGAGCGTCGCCTACGTCGTCGCCGGGCTCGTCGGGTTCGATACCAGCGCCTACAGCGTCGGCTACGTCGCCGGATGGGCAGACGCCGACGTCGAGTTGATCCGCGGCACGGCAGCCCGCGTGCTCGCCACCGCGCACCGGATCGCCGCGATTCTCGACCCCGAGGACGAGGACACCGACGAGGCCGACGCCGCCTGACGGCGACCAGGGGTCTCGGCTAGCGCCGCGGCCCCTCACCCCGGCGGCCGAGCCGCCACCGCAGCCCCACGACCCCGCAGGAGAACCGCCGTGCTCATCACCTACAGCCGCCCCCAGGACCTCGACCCGCAGCAGCTCGACCCCGACGCTCCCGCCGCAGACCTCGACCCCGCCGGGTACGAGTGCGAGGCCGAGACGGTCGACGTGAGCGGCACCCCGTGGAGCTGCACCCGGCGCCGAGCTCACACCGACGACGAGCACCGCGCCGTGTTCGGCCAGCTCGGAGACGGACCCGCCGAAGCCGTCGCGATCGCATGGGCGTACGAGCACGGAGGGGCCGGTTACGGTCCGACCTCCCCCGATCCCGTGCACACCATCACCGTGACCGTGACGTATCCCGAGTCGGCCTCGACCGGCGCCTTTACCGACCGAATTGTGGCCGACGTGCTGTCGAACTTCTGGGAGTGCGACCACGACCACGTGCGCGTGGCCGTCACCAGCTCGACACGCACGCCCTGACCCAGCGGTGCCCGGCCGCCCGCGAGCGGCCGGGCGAGGGGCCGGCCCCTCGCGCACCCCACGGAACTGCGCCCCCGAAGGAGTCGACGCAAGCGCCGGCATTGCGAGGCCCCGTGCCGCGGCCGTATTTTTGGTCCCAAGTTGGTCGGCGGACCCACGTACCGTCATGCCGTGCTCTAGGCAGACCCTCGCGGCCCGCAGTACTTCCCGCCCTCGTTCAAGAGTCTGCCGAGAGACGGGACGGAGATCCGAGGGATGCCAACGGCGTAGGCCCTGGCCGGCGCCGTCGCGAGCTCGTCGACCAGAGTGGACTTCCTAAACCGGGTCGCGTGCAGCTCTCGAGCCGAGGCGAACACTCGCCGGCCGGCTCGCTGCAAGTTGTCAATCACCGATCAAACCAAGCACGAGTCAGTGCACCGGCGGCGTCCCCAAGGTCCGTAGTGTGAGGTAATGCCCACCCCAACGCCGCGCGAGCTCGTCAATGTCCTCGTGGACGTCGACGTCGACGGCATTGTCGCCACGTTCGACCTCGGCGACGCCCTCCCGGCCGAGCCCGTCGCGGAGTGGTTCACGTACGGCATCGCGCTCGTCGACGAGAGCGGCGCCCTTGTCAAGCACTTCGCCGTGCGGTTCTCGCCCACGCAAACCGCGATGTTCATCTTCGACTTCGCCAGCGCCACCCAGGCCAACTACGACGCCTCCCACGTTGACGACGCCGGAGCCTCGGTCGTCGTCCGGTTCCCGGACTCCTCGCTCGGTACCGACACCGTCAAGAGCATCACCGGGTTCGGTACCGTCAACGGAGAGGACGTCTCGGTCGACGTCCCCGTGCAACTCCTCGCCTAGTGCGAGTCGAGGATACCGTCGACCTCGTCTAGTACCGCAGACACGTCAGCGTCGCTCAGCTCGTCCACGAAGAAAATCCGGCCACCAATCTTGTTCAGAGACGCACCGATGATGAGGCCACGATCCCGATCAGCAATCCAGAACCGGTCATGGAAGTCTTGGGAATCTACGACCGAGATCCGCAGATCGGTGCCGCGAGCGTGTAGCTCGGCCTCGACTGCAGCTTGAACGGTCGCATGCGACGACCGCAGGTCCACGATCGCTGTGATCTGTAGCCCTGGGGATAAAGCCGGTTCGATCATGGCGGCAACCGACGCCGCATAAGCCGCTGAGTCGTTCTTGCGGCTAGAGGTGAACAGGTACGGGTCCGTGATGATGAGACTGCTGACTGGTGCAAGCTTCCGAAGCCGGTCGGCCATGCGCCGCTCCGCCGTAGGCGCAGGCGCCTTCGGCGAGATGTCTTCCTCGATCCAGGTCATATTCAGGAACGAGCTGGGACCACGATCCTCGAGCTGAGCTTGCACATCCTCCATGGAGTAATCAGCCCGGCGAAAAAGCATCTTGTACCCAAGCTCCTCCGCGCGGGCACTCACCAACAGTGCGTCCTCATGGGTCAGCGGCGGCACGAACTGGAACGAGTTCCAGTCTCCATCGTGGAGAAACTGGCGATCGTCTCTTGATTCGATCGGATCGGTGCGTGGTGAAGGCGCGCTACCGGTGTCTTCGCCCGGACTCGGATCAGTCATAGGGGAAGCGTACGACGCGGGTTCTCCCCGGGGTGGCACGGGACTCGGGCCGGTGGCACGCTCTGTTCAGAAGTATTCGATTCAACAGGGGAGCCCACGTGGGGAAAGCAAGTCGCATCAAGAGCCAGCGCACCGGGGTGGCGTTGATAACGCACGAGCCGCCTGTGCCGCAAAATTGGCCGGACGGTCACGTGAATGTTGAGCTCACGGGAGACGACGAGGGCGAGTGCATCGTCCTGACAGTGCACGGCGTGCGCCACTACTTGCACTCCACCACTGCCTACGAGCTCAGCAAGAACCTCGACGAGCGCATCGAGGAGTGGGACGCCTACGCCAAGTCACAAGGTGCTCCGGGCGTGCTTGGTGTGGACTGACCGGCAGGACGCCTCGGTCGACGTTCCGGTGCAGCTCACCGAGTGGCCCGGCGCGGCTGGCCAGGCGTCAGCGCCGGCGGTGTGGGTGCTTGCGCACCGTGAGCAGGATCTCGCGCAGCACTTCCACCGCGCGATCGCCGCGGCGCTCCTTCGGTGTCTGCGTGACTGCCGCGACGCACAGGAAGAGCACGACGGCCACCAGCCCGCCGGTGAGCAGGAGGAACGGGGTCAACCAAAGCATGGTGTCTCCTTGACTAGCGGTGGACCTAGAACCCGACCGCTTGAAGGTCGACGGTGTTGCGGTGGTTGAACGGATGAGTTTGCTAAGAGCCCTGCCGGTGTCGACTGTGCAATGAAGGATCTTCTAGGAATCCATCAGTTGCAGAGGCGGTGAGAGATCTTCGCCACGCTTCGCCGGTCCCGCCGGCCTTGCGCTACTGAGTTGGGGCCCCGCCCCGCATCAGCGTCTAGCTCCGAGAGTGCCTGCCCCGGTACTTATCCGGGGGAGGCCCTTGGCCATGTCGGCGTCAGGTCACTCGGCACGGAACCGCCATGACGGCTGTTCCGCTGCACCATGTCGGTGCTTGCATCCAGCGTACGGCACACCACCGACACTCCGGTGCCCGCCAACCGCCTGGCATCATCGATGGATGAGCGAATTACCGGTCGAGCGAGTAACCCTGAACACCTTCGAGCTAAATGGGGCCCCAAGCTTCGCTTCCGTCGAGGTGCGTCGGATCACGATCGCTCCGGACTTTCATGCCGGAGCGCATTGGCACAACGGACCCGTATTTGGGGTTATCGAGTCGGGCTCTGTGTACTTCCAGGTGGGGGCCAACGATCAGTCCGTGCTCCACCGTGGTGACACTTTCTACGAGCCCGGCAACGAGACGATCGCTCGCTTCGACGCAACCAGCGAAGGCGTTACCTTTCTCGCGTGGTTCCCTGTACCCGCCAGCTCAGAGCCGGAGCTGACGATGGGGGCGCTCCCCGACAAGGGGTGACGTCTTGAGACTCGCGGCCGAAGACAACTCTCCCGAAACCAGGTATCGATACGACATACGTCCGTTGACGCTGAGCAGCGGCGGTGACGAGCACTAAGCAGAAACGATCGTTTCTGGAGGTCGTTGCGGTGCGCTTAGCGAACCGCGAGGACTTGAGGCTCTTGATCCGTCAAAACTCATCGTCAAAACCGAAAGCGTCAAAACGCTGGGGTGACCGTTTCTGACGGTTCTCGGCGTCGCGGAAATTACTCCGACTTTAAGGGGGCGCCGGCGGAAGTTGCTTTCCCTCTGGTCTCGGCGCTGTGGTTGCAGTTGTCGCCCCGTCACCGTGCACTTCATCGTGCGGGTTATACGTACATCCCGGACGCGGTCTCGTCTTGAAGCGCGAATCTAGGGAAGGGAGAGCGGTGGTCGTCGGCCTTTCGTGCCGGTCGCGTAGCCTCGCTCCATGGATAACCCAGGGCTCCGCCCTTCGCGAGGCTTACGTGGGTAGACGTCGACCTCCCGTAGGAACTCTTTTGGAGTTTCCGCTACCAGACGGCACCTTCGCCTACGGACGGGCACTTCGTGACGCTTCCGTCGCCTTCTACCTACGACGAAGCTCGGAGGCGGGCACTGTTCCCAGCCCAATGGGCGAGGTGGATTTCGTAGTGGGCGTCTACAACGACGTTCTGACATCCGACTGGGCAAGTCAAGTGGGCAGTGTCGCTCCATTGTCCGGAGAGGACGAGTGGCCGCCGCCCCAGGCGATCTATCACCCAGGCGGCGGCTACTCGGTGTACGACCACGGCCTCATAACCCGGGCCGAGGAGTCGGAACTCGAGGGCCTCGAAGTGGCCGCCGTTTGGAACCGCCAACACCTCACGGACCGCCTTTTAGGACGAGGAGACAAATGGCTTCCCCGCCGAAGTTGGATCCGCGACTGATCGTTCCTTAAATGATTTCCGTGTGAACGGTCCAGCCGCACGCAAGAGGTTCGGCTATCGGTCGCATGCTTTACTGCTCGTGGACGAGCCGCACCCGGGTGACCGTAAAGCCTGCACGATCGAACGCTGCACGCATCGGCGTGTTCGCCGCGTCGGTGGTGCCGACAATGCGCTGCTGTCCGCCATCGTGGTGAACATGGATAATTTCGGCGAGCAGGTCGTGCACGTAGCCGTTCCCCCGATGCTGGGGCAGGACTCCGAGGTAGCTGATGCTCGCGTCGTACGCGGTCCTGGTAGGGATGATGAACCCGACCGTCGTGCCATCGTGCAGCGTCGCGATCTGCCAGGCAGCGCGGTCCCCAGGCAATGAGAGGTAAAACGCTAGGTCGTCATCGGCCAGAGCGTCGATACCCTGACGGGTCACCATGTCGATGGTGTGGGCGTCGAGACTGCCCGCTGCGATGCTCGCAAACATGCCACGGAACGCGTCGTCCGAGGCGGAAGCGAACATGAGGCGCAGGGAACGCTCTGGGCGCGGGTCCGCGTCTGTCCGGGCGAAGCTGACACGCTCGGTGGTCCGGCGGAAGCCGCCGGCACGCGCCGCCCGCTCGCGCCAGCGAAGGGCGTGGACTGCTGCTGGGTCGCTCATCCAGTCGGCGTCGACGTCGACGTTGAACTCAAGCGCCGGCCCAGAGCCGAATGACTCGAGTCCAGCCCGGATGAGAGCAGCACCGACATCCTCCGGGTTGTCGGCGATATCCGCGACGAGGAGGCAATCAAGGGTGGCCGGCCTGTCTGCAGTCGCTTTGCCCCACCAGAGTGCACGACCGACGGGCTGACCGCCTTGCTCCGCGATCCAAGTCCACTCCGGCCGATAGTTGCCCGTTGCCATCTCCTTTCGCAGGCGAGATGAATCGATCCGTGCGACCGGCTCCTCGCCCGGCCACTCGCGGAGGAGAGTGTCATCGTTCGGGCGTGCCGGACGGATGGTGAAGGGGCTATCGGTGGTAGTCATTGCTCTTAGCGTGACTCAATCAGCTCTTGTCCGCCAGGCCCTTCCCTTGCGGGCAATTGATGACCCGTGGTTAGGCCTGCTGGGGGCCGCCTAACGAGCCCGCGAGGGCATATTTCCGGTATCGGACGATGGACAGCCTGAAACTATGACAAACAGCCCGCTCGACGATTCCAGAGAGATCCGAGGGGTGCCAGCCGCCGCCTCGCCTTTCCGTTTACACCCAGTCTGACCTTCGCCACTGCATCAACGGGCTCGGAGCCGTGCTGCTGGTCTTTGGTTCGATCTCAGCTCTAATCGGACATGCGTCCGCAATCCCGGCGATCGCGGCTCCCGGACCCCAACCTGGAAATACTGCTGATGCATGGAAGTGGCTCGGAATTCTTGCGCTCCTCGTCGGCCTTTCGGAACTGCTTGTCCAGCTCTTCATCCGTGCCTACGGCGAGACAGGACGCGGGCGAAAGGGGTTCCTCTTCGCGCATTCAGCAGATGACGAGAACGACGCGCGCTCACAATGGCCTGCGGTCATCTACTCAGGATCAGGCCAAGGCATGCTGGGCACGTTGGGGAGCCGAACGCGAAGCGACTCCAGCTCCTCTGAGTTGTTTTCGAGGGCAACGTCCACAACGAATCCTCCGAAACCATGCGACCCTCTTCCCCGCTGCAGCAAGCGGGCCTGACGTTCCTGTCGACCGCGGCCCATCGGTTCGTGCGTCGAGTAGATCGACCTCACCCTTGGCGCCGAATCCGCCGGCACCGCCGAAGCATTCATCGACTCGGCTACCGGGTAATCCAAGAAGTGGATTTGGGTGACGGTGCCCGCAAGGGCAGCTTGGGTGTTACCCATCACTTCGGCGTAGCGATCAAGTTCGAAATCGATCGACGATGTCTTTGAGAGCGCACCTTCGAGAAAGCCCTCATGGAGGGCTGAGACCTGCCATTCCACTGTGTCGTGGACGGAGATCGATTCGTCGTATTCGTCGAGTTGGAGAAACCCGACCCACACTGAGCGGGTGAGCTTCGAACGATCTGCCACGGAACTGACGCTAGGGCCTGTTCGCCATGACCGAAAGTCCCGCACGGCGTGCCGTTGCAAACGTGCACCAACTCACCGCCGCCACGGGCGTCCCCTGACGTGTGCGCCTATTCAGTTCCCCGGTCAGGCACGGTAAGGGTCCGGCTTGCGGGCAGGGGCGCAGCTGTTAGGGCAGTGGTAGGGGTCCCGTTTCGTTGCCTTGACTCTTGCTCCCGCTAGCCGCGACTGGCATGGTCGTCGGCATGACTTTGCCCGCGGATGCGCATGTCCACAGCGAATACTCCTGGGATGCCGGTTCCGACCCCGCCTCGGTCGGCTCTATGCGTCGAACGTGCGCTCGGGCGGAATGGATTGGCCTTCCTGCGATTGTGTTCACGGAGCACCTCGACTTTGAGGACCGGTGGCTCGTCGGCGAAGGCGACATGGGTTCGCACGCTGGAGTCCTCGTCGACGAAGACAACTATGTTCACCTGCCGACGTTTGATTTGGAGGGATATCTCGACTCCATTGAACGGTGCCGGCATGACTTCCCCGGCGTGCGGATCATGACGGGCGTCGAATTCGGTCAACCACACTTATGGGCTGAGGCCGCCGCCACGATCCTCGGTAGTGGCGAGATTGATCGGGTCAACGGGTCACTGCACATGCTGCCGTTTCGTGGGGAGGACCGAACCGAGCCCGTCACGCTGTACCGCCATGTCCCGCCTGCCGATGTGATGTGGGCCTATCTCGAAGAGATTCCGCGGATGGTTGCAGGATCGGACTTTTTCGAGGTATTTACCCACATTGATTACGCGGCCAGAACCTGGCCAGCAGACGTCGCGGGCCCCTTCAATCCTCGGGAGTTCGAGGAAGGCTTCCGAGCTGCGATGCGGACGATTGCAAGTTCGGGACGTGCGTTGGAGATGAACACCCGTCGGCTGTGGCCATGGATACCGCAGTGGTGGGCGGAGGAGGGCGGGCGAGCGGTGACTTTTGGCAGCGATGCCCACTCGGCAGAAGGGCTCGCTGCCGGCTTTCCCGAGGCCGCCGCGATGCTCGAGTACTTCAATTTCCGACCGGGGCGTCATCCGGAGGACTTCTGGAAGCGCTGACTCTGGCCTATGCGTAACGCACGGTCGCGGTTCCTCCGCGAACGTCATTGCCGACGAACGGTCGACGTCCGGCTAATGAACAGGTCGGCTATCTCTCGCGCAGCCGCGTATACATCCCAGCTAGGACGTCTCGAATTGGGGTTTCCAGCGAGTCCTCAATCAGGATCGGGTGGACCCATCCGCTGGATTGAGCTACCCCGCCACCCAGTCCTCCAGGGATTGCGTTGCCCTCATCGTGCACTTCGAAGGCGAGATGGGTCATCGAGTCGTCAGCCCAGTAGTGAGTATCGATGTCAGTCAGCAATTGCCGCAAGTCATCTTCGGAGCATGCGACGTTCGCGACTCGAAAGACGGCGTAGATCTGGCCGCCGTCGTCGCCCTCGAACACAACCCAGCTTGAATCGGATTCCCTAGCCTCAGCAAGGGTGGGAAACGACTGGTACGCGGCTCCCGTCGAGGAAGCCACGAGTCTTCGCATGGGGCTATGACCCGCTTCATCAGACATGGGCACCATGCTCCTTTATCCGACAACCCTCCGCAGCAATTCACGACGCCTCTGTCCACACGAACGGAAGCCGTTCCTCTCCGCACGGGATGGACGCTAGGGGCAAAGCTTGGTTGAGCCCACTCTTGGCCCGGCTCGAACGGGCAGCCTCCCTCTCGCAAACTCGGCCGGGCCCTCTGGGCGGGTTGCCGGCTAGGGCAAGTCGGAAACACCTTAGTCCGGGCACGGACGGCGTCCGGCGTGAGTTCAGTTGCGCCAAGGTGTCACTACCCTTGAACCCATGCAGGAAGTCGAGCTGGCAACGCCGATGTCGATTCTTCGGGCACCCAACGCTGAGGATGCCGATGCCATCGCCGCCGCGTGCCAGGACGCCGACATACAACGCTGGGTTCCTGTTCCTGTGCCCTACGGACTTCAGGACGCGCTCTCCTTTGTGAGCGAAGTAAGCGACGTCGGCTGGGCCAGCGGGTCCACTTGCACGTGGTCCATCATCTCCTCGGACCACTTCACAGGTGTCGTGAGTTTGGACCGCATAGCGAACGGACAAGCGACTGTCGGCTTTTGGATGGCACCGGAGCACCGACGAAAAGGCATCCTCGCCGACGCGCTGGAAGCCGTGGCCGACTTCGCTTTTGCTCCTACGCCCGATGGTCTGGCGCTGCAGAGGATCGAATGGCATGCCTACGTTGGGAACATCTCATCAGCGCGCGTCGCGAGCAAGGCCGGATTCTTGTTCGAAGGCACCTTGCGACTCGGCGCCCAAGGCCGCCGAGGCCGCGAAGACGATTGGGTCGCCGGACTCCTGTCCTGCGATCCGCGCACGCCGGCCGTATGGTCGATCCTGTAGCGCGTTCCAGCTCAGTTTCGGTTCGACGGCACTTGTAAGGGCATGTGCCGGGCTCTCCGGCGTGCGCGAGGCGAAAGGACCTAGGAAGCAAACGGAGACCGTTCGGCGCGTGCGCCCAGTGTTTTCCGCCAGCACGTCGCCGTTGCCGCAGTCGTTAGACCAAGTGTGGGAAGACGTTGTCGCCCGGCTGCCATACCTCCCAGTTCCTGTCCGTAGTCGGCATGTCGTGAAACATCGCGATCTCCGGGCCCCTCAGCTCCGCTGCCGTCGGAGCGATGCGGATTCGGCCCGTCGCAAACTCGACGGCGAGCCCAATCGCAGGATCCTCGGCCACGGCGGTCACATCGGCGGTCAAGAATGCGCACAGGGCATCCCGATATCCGGGCATCTCACTGGTGAGCGTTCGGCCGTTCGCATCAATCCTCGGCCACACGAAGCACTGCAGTGAGTCATAACCGCCAAAGATGAGCTGGACGTAATCCATCACGAACCAGACGTGTGTCAGCTGCTTCCCAACGAGTCTGTCGAGGTTGCTCTCATTGCCAGCGGCCGCGTGTTTTCTGCCACTAAATCTCATGAATCACCGGTGCTCTACCAAGCTCGAACTGTGAAGGTTCTGGTCCGCCATCGATGGCTGAATCGGCTAGAAGGTCTCGCTCTGTCACAAGCCCGAAAGTGTGGTCAACGCAATTGCCAAGCGCATCTAGCGCTTGGCCGTCCGAGCGGCCGACTTCGCCGACGCGTCCGTGTAGCCGGAGGCGGTCGCGTGCACGGCCACCTGGAGCCGGTGCCCGATGTCGCCCGAGGTCACCTTGTGCGTCCTTGCGGTGGCCCCGGCCAGGGGCTTGCCGTCGCGGTACCAGCGGTAGGCCAGCTTCGCCGTCGTCGGCACGGGCCCCTGGGTGAGGGTCGACACTGTCGTGCCGGCCTTCATCGTGCCCGAGATCGCCGGGTTCAGCGTGATCGTGCCGTAAGCCGTCTTCGCTGTCGGGGCGCTGGTCTGCTGAGCGCTCGTGTACCCGTAGGCGGACCCCTCCAGGGTGACCGAGATGACGTGGCCGCGATCGGCGGCGACGAGCTCGTGCGTCGGGCCGTCAGCCCCCGTCAGGACGTCGGAGCCGCGGTGCCAGACGTAGACGAACGTCGTCACGGGCGTCCAGGCCCCAGGATGAACCGCGAGCGTCGTGCCGACTCGGCCCGCGCCCGTCAGGGTCGGGACGCTCGAGGCCAGCGTCTCGGTCGTGGTGGAGGACTTCTCGTACACCCACGTCCAGTCATGGCCCTTGCCGTCACCCGCGCCGAGGAACACCGAGCCCTGGAACTCGACCATGTCGAGGAAGTACCGGCCTGATTCCGCGATGGTGCCCTCGAAGGTGAGCGTGGTCCCGTCGTAGCTGTAGAAGTGCGTGTAGTAGTCCTGGTAGTCGACGGAGAAGAACAGCTGCCCGTCGACCACGCTCACCGAGGGGATCCAGTACGCCTGCGAGAAGTCCGCGCTGCCCTGACCGGTCTCGACGTCGGTCACCTCGCTGACCTTCGCCCCGTCGAACCGGAAGAGGTGCGAGGTGATGCCGTCGCTGCCCCCGAAGTAGACCGCACCGTCGTACTCGACGCCGCCCTGGGCGTACGGCGAGGCCACGACCCGCGTGAGGATCGTCGGGTCGACACGGTACAGAGCCGCGTTGTAGCCCGAGCCGACGACCCAGACGTAGGAGGTGTCGCCCAGCGTCACGAACCCCGAGAGATTCTTCGTCGTCGAGGCGCCCGCTGCCCGGGTGCCGTCGGCCGCGACCGAATAGAACACGGTCTTCGTCCCGGCGTCGCGGATGAGAGCGAGGTGGTCGCCGGCAACGAACAGGTTCGTGAAGCCGGTGAACGTCTGCACGGACGTGGACGTGGACCCGTCGTACTTCCAGAGGGTCGACTTCTTCGTCGAGGGGTTCCACGACATGAAGTAGAGCCCGCCGTCGAACGACGTCGCCTGGTACGACGTCTCGCTCACGCCGCTGGCCAGCCGCTTCCAGCCGGAGTCGGTCCAGGACTCGACGTCCGAGACCTTCTTGCTGGCGACGTAGCCGATCCCGTAGAGGGTGTCGCCGACGACGGCCTGCGGCACGGTCTGGTTCGGATTGGCGTAGGAGTTGACCTCCTGGGGGTCGGCGATGCTGTTGCGCGATCCGAAGACGGCTTTCGGCGTCAGGAGCGCGCTCCCCGCGCGTCCCGCAGGTGCGGCCGGGGGCGAGGACGCCGGGCGGCCCGCCGCGCGAGTGGGAGCGCCACCCGCGCCGAGCGGCGAGGGGGCGGCCGCCGCTCCGGCGGGAACCGCCGTACGGGCGAGCGGGGTCGCCGCTTCGGCCGATCCGACGCCCGCGAGGGCGAGGCCAGCCGCGGTGGCGACGGCGAGGGCGGTGACGAGCGCCCGGCGGCGCCCCGTGGTGATGCTCATGGCAGTGTCCTTCGACGAGGGGGAGTGAGGTGGGGCGCAGGAACTACCGCGCCACCTTCTTGCCGGCCGACTTCGCGGAGGCGTCGGCGTACCCGGCCGCCGTGGCCTTCACGCCGACGCTCAGCGTGTGGCCCCTGTCGCCCGACGTGATCTTGTATGTCGACTTGGTGGCGCCGGCGAGCGGCTTGCCGTCGCGGTACCAGCGGTAGGTCTGTTTCGCCGACTTAGGCGCCTCGGTCACGGCCGTGACGGTCTTGCCGGCCGTGAGCGAGCCGCTGATGGTCGGCCTGAGTGTGATGGTGCCCGCCTCGACGTCGGCGGTGCCGACGCTGATCTGGTCCGCGGTCGAGCCGAACGCGGTGCCGGTCACGGTGACGGTGATCGGGGCGCCGAGCTCGGCGGCTTTCACCGTGTGGTACGCCTTCGTGGCGCCGGGGACGGCCGCGCCGCCTGAGTACCACTGGTACGACAGCTCGGCGGTGGGGGTCCAGTCGCCGGCGGCCGCGGTCAGTGTGGCGCCGACTTTCGGGGTGCCCGCGACGGTCGGGGTGCTGGAGGTGACCGGGTCACCCTGTCGGGCGTCCTCGTCGTAGACCCACGACGTGAGGCCGATGTCGAGGGCGTCGCCGCCTCCGTCGCCGAGGTCGATCCCCGTTGTGACGAGCTGGCCATTGCCCTCCAGCAGAGAGACGGTCAGGGTCGTCGGGCTGGCGATCTCGCCCACGTTGACGATGTCGGCCGGGTCGCCGTCGAAGTCGTAGAGGTACGTGTGCTTCGTGCTCGGGGAGGACTGGATGTAGAGGTCGCCACGGTAGACGCCGAGGGCGGGAAGGCCTCTCGACTTCGACACGGGGACGCCGGTGTCGACGACGGTCGGAGCGCTCTGGCCATCGAAGCGGTACACGTCGACCGGTGACGCGGCGCTCGAGCCGAGGCCGACGAAGTAGATCCCGTCGTTCCACTCGACGCCGCCCAGCGACATCGGCGTGTTGACGACGCGGGTGGCGGTCGGCGCGGTGCTGGCGGGCACGGCCGCGGTCTTCGCGTCGACGACGCGACTCGGAGCGGAGATCCGGTAGAAGGCGTCGTTCTTCGAGCCGCTGACCCAGGTGTAGAGGTCGTCGCCTAGCGGGGTGAAGGCGTAGGTGGGCTTGTCGAAAACGACCGTGTCGGAGAGCGTGCCGTGATCGAACGTGGCGAGGGTCGTGTGCTTGGTGCCCTGCGTGATGACGAACAGGTTCGAGCCAGCCGCCTCCAGGGCGGCAATCCCGATGATGGCCGAGCCGACGCGCGTGAAGTTCTCCCCGTCGTAGGAGGTGACCTGGGTCGTGTATTTCTCGTGGGCCGTGGAGACCGACGTGATGTAGAGCTTGCCGTCGAAGGAGGTGACGCTCTGGATCTCGCCGTCGAGGTCGGCGGGGACGCGCTTCCAGCCGAAGTCGGTCCACTTCTCGAGGTGGATGAAGTCGTCGTCGGTGACGGGCGCCTTGCCGCCCAGCACGGAAGTCAGGAGCGCGTCGAGGTCGATGCCGATCCCGTAGAGAGTGCCGCCCACGACGGCCGAGCCGATGGTCCAGTCGGGTTCGGCGCTGTCGTTCACGCGCGCAGGGGCAACGCTCCCGAGGGGCGCAGGATTCACGGCCGACGGCGACACCGAGCGGCGCTGCAGGGCTGAGGTGCCGGAATCGGTCGCCGGGCTGAGCGAGCGCACGAGCGCCTCGCGCGCGCTGAGCGAGCCCGCGCTGAGGGGCGAGGCTTTGAGCAACGCGCGGAGCTTCGCGGCCGCGGCGGGGGGCAGCGTGTCGTGGGCCGAGAGGGCGGCGGCGCCCGAGGCGGAGGACGCGAACGAGGCCGGGGCGGCCGAGACCGGGGCCGGCGCCGCGGAGGCCGGAGCGACGAGTCCGAAGGCGAGGCCGGCGGTGGCGACGGCGGCGGCCGTGGTGAGTGCGAGCGCGCGACGACGCGGGCGTGATGCGGTCATGTCTGGTGTTCCCCCGTGCTGAGATGAGTCGCCCGGCGAGGTGATCCACTCTCGGGTCTGGGCACAGCCTAGGTGTCGCCGGTGACACCCGAGAAACACGGCTTACCCCAGTTCAGGTGCGGGTTCTTCGGCTCGGGGTCCGGTGGCGAGGTGCAGGAACTCGCAGGTCGGGGGCGGACTGCGAGTTCCCGCGCGCCTACTTCTTCAGGGCGGTCCGCGCCGGCGAAGTGAACCGCGCGTCGGCATAGGCCGCGCTGACCGCGTGCACGACCACCGTCAGCCGGCGGCCAGTGTCGCCCGAGGTCACCCTGTAGGCGGACTTCGTCGCGCCCGCGAGCGGCTTGCCGTCCCGGTACCAGCGATAGGTCAGCGACGCCGCCTTCGGGGCGAGGCCCCTTGTCAACGCGATGACGGTCGTGCCGGCCCTCATCGTCCCGGCGATCACCGGCTTCAGGGTGATCGTGCCGAGATCGACCTCGCTTGTGATGCTGACGTCGCTGCCCGTCGAGGTGCCAAATGCCGTGCCGGTCACGACGACGTCGAGGCGGTGGCTCAGCTCGGACGCCTTCGGGGTGTGGTACCCCTTCGTCGCGCCGGGGATGGGCTCGCCGTCGAGGTTCCAGGTGTAGCTGAGAGTCGCGGTGGGTGTCCAGCCCGGAGTCGAGACCGAGATCGTCGAGCCGACCTCGACGGCCCCGGTGAGCACCGGGGTGGTCGTGACGATCGGGTCGCCGATGCGGGCGGCCGGGTCGTAAAGCCAGGTGAGGAGGGCCGTGCCGTCGGAGGTCGACGCGAGGATCCGGCCCTCGGCGGCGGAGATCCCGAAGACGGAGTCGTCCGCGTCGCCGATCGCGCCGAGGTCGACGGTCGTCCCGCCGTCGAACGAGAACAGGCGGGACCCGGTGTCGCCGAGGCGCACCTCGACGTAGAGGTCGTCGCCCAGGACGGCCAGGGTCGGCAGGCTGTCGATGTCGGCCGACGGGATGCCGAAGTCGACCTTCGTCGGCGCGGACGTCCCGTCGAAGCGGTAGAGGCCGACCGAGGATCCGTCGTACTTTGCACCCGTGAAGTACACGGCGCCGTGCCACTGGGTGATGCTCCAGAGGTAGGGAGACGTCGCGAGCCTCGTCATTGTGACCGGGCGCCGGTTGGGGACCTGTCCGGCCTCCGGGTCGACACGGTAGATCGCCGAAGTCGAGGTGCCCTGCATCTCGACGAACAGGGTGGCGCCGAGGGCGAAGACGCTGGCGATGGGCTTGTTGAAGTTCGTACCCGTCGTCGGGAACGACGACCCGTCGGACGACCGCGCGTCGATGCCCTCACAGGTGGCCGAGAACTGGAAGAGGCGGTCCGTCGTCGGGACGAGCGTGAGGATGCCAGGGACAGTCCGGTTCTTCGTGAACGTCGCGGCGTCGAGGTCGCCGGCGCCGTCGGCTCCGTCGAGGCGCCAGATCGTCGAGGTGCCCGCGCAGCTCGCTCCGGGGGCGTAGGTCGCGACGTAGACCGCACCCTCGAACTCCGCGACCTGGAGGACGTTGCTCGACGCCAAAGCGGTTACGCGGGACCAGCCTGCCGTCGTCCGCGACTCCAGATACGAGCGGAGCGGGTCGGCCGAGGAGACGCGGACGCGGTAGTCGACGCCGCCGACCGTCACGCCGGACGAGATGTCGGCGCCACCCGACCCGTCGGTCACGACGGCCGGGGCCACGCTGCCGCCGGGAGCGGGCTGGACGGCGGTCGACGCCACGACGCGGGGCTGGACCCGCGGGGTGGCCTGCATCGTCGCGCCCCATCCGGCTCCGGCGGCCAGGGTGCCGGAGGTCGCCGAGCCCGCCGACCTTCCCGCGACCGCCGACGCCGCCGAGGGGGCCTGCGGCAGACCGCCGATCCGGTCGGACGGGAGGCCCTTGGCCGTAGCGGCCGCCGCGGCGGGGGAGAGGGGCGCATAGACGCCGGGGGTGGGCGCCCGGTCCGCGTCGGCGGTCGCCGCGGTGGCCGACAGAGCCGCGACGATGGCGGCGGGCGCGGCGGAGGTCGATGCCTCAGCGGCCGGTGCCGCGACGGCGGGCACGGCCAGCGACGCGAGCCCGAGGGCTGCGCACAGGCCGACCGTGACGAGGGCGACTGCTTGGCGACGTGGACGTGCGGTCATGGCGGTTCCCCCGGGTGCTGAGTGGTAGCTCGGTGCACTGAGGTGGCGCGGTCCGGCCTTCCCGTGCGCGATCGCCGCGGGCGCGCCCAGCCTAAGTGGTCCGTCCGTCGCCGAGAAGCACCCGTTCGGGTGCCTCGCTCAGCGACTGGGCCATCGTCGCAGCGCCGCCGCGAGCGGGGATCGCCGCCGACGCCGTGCGCACGCTCACGCAGCTCCGTACGTTCGACGAGCAAGGGCCTGGTCCTGCTCGCGGCTGTCGCCTTCGACGTCTTCAACAAGCGTCGCGCGGCCAGCTCGATCAAGTAGCACTCGACACACAGCGTCGAGCAGACGGCGGGGCCCGCGGGATCATTCCCGCGGGCCTCCGTCGTCACTACCCGACGGCTCCCCGACTCGGCTCGGCGCCCCAGCGGCTGACGCGAAAATGAGCCCAGGTTCCATCGCGGTACTTCGAATGCTTCAATCGCTGCGATTGGCCGGCTGGTTCGACGACGCGAACGGCATCGTGATCGGCCGAACCTCCGGCGGAAGTCTGGCTGGTCTCACGCAAGAAGAAGCAGGCCGACGCGCGCTGAGTGGTCTCGGGGTCCGGTGATCCTCGACTTCGATACAGGGCACCAGTCACCTCAGATGCCGCTGGTCAACGGCGCACTGGCCGAGATCACGCTTGCTGACGGCTCGGGCACGATCGCGCAGCACCTGATCCCGTGACCGCTGGGTGGAGCCCGGGGAGTGGCCTCTGGTGCGACGACGTTGACTCCGGCAGGGTTGAACGATGAACCCTGTGCCTCCGCTCGCGCTCGTCGTGATCGCCGGACCTCAAGCGTCGGGCAAGAGCACGCTGGCAGCCGCGCTGACCCATGAGCTCAGGCAGGCCGGTGAACGCGTCGCCTTGGTCGAACTCGATCAGATAGCGGCGATGGCTCTGCCCACCCTGCCGGACTGGGACACCGCGCATCGCATCTTCGAGTCCGTCACGGGCCAGTGGCTGCGCTCTTCACTCACGTGCGTCATAGCTGAGGGATCAGGCAGCTACGAAGAAGTCCTCCGAATCATCAGTCAAGCGCCGGCTGGTGCCCCGTCGTCACGGTTGCGCTTACCGCGCCCTTCAGTGTGGCGTTCGAGCGCGCACAGCGAGACCCATCGCGGGGCGTCTCGCGGGAGCGAGTCTTCTTAGAGGGGATCTACCAGCAGTGGCCCGACGAGCTCGCTCGATTCCAGTCGCGCGTGCTCCTGGACACCAACGAACTGGGGCTGCAGCGCAGCGTCGAACTCACCCGGACCGCGATCGCCACCGTCCGACAAGAACACTCCACGACGAATTCACTCCCCAGGTGATCTGAGAGCAGCCGCGTGACCAGAGGGGCGATGGAGGCTCTCCGCGGCGCATCCCGGTCACGTCGCGGAGCCCTGACCAGCCGCGCCAGTGCTCCTGGAGTTCTTCGAACCAGGCGGCGGTCGACGACGGTCATCCCTCCGTCGCCTCGAATGCGTCTTCTGGTCGAGGAATGCGCCGAGATCTTTCCGTAGCTTGGGGGTATGGCGGGTGCTCGATCGCGTGCTCGGGTCGGATCAGGCCGATTATTCTCAACTGCCGCGCTGACGTTCACGGCCGTCACGGTCGCCCTGGTGTGCCTGGGTGCGTTCGCTCACGTCGATCTCTTCTTTCACGGCGCAGCGGGCTGGGACGTCGGAGCGCTCTCGCTGGTGATCGCTGAGGTCGCTGCGTCGGCCCGTGCGTTCCTCTGGCTGCGCTCCAGACTCGACCTGTCCGTTCGCCGGGCTCTTGCTTCGGCAGGAATCCTCGTGACTGTCGGGTCGGGGGCGACGGGTGTCACCGCCTACATCGGCCACAGAGCGACTTACACCGACGTCGCCCATTCCTGTCATGGAGAACCCGGAGTCATGGCTCGCGAGACAGACACGCTCCTTCGCGCGCGTGGGGCCCTCTATGTGCGGCACGGCATCGTCTTGGTCCGGGCTCCGCAGGCCGAGTACAAGCCACCACTGGGGACCAAGCCGGCGGCCAGCGGCTCCTTCCTGTCGGTGTGCAACCCTGACGGTTCCATCACCATCGGGTTTCCCACGTACGGATATGCGACTCCGATCCCCCCGATCACGATCCGCGAGAAGTAGGTCGAGCGGGACGCCCGGGCGACGAGCCGCACCCGGCTCACCCCACCGGCACCGAGAACAGGTTCACCACATTTCCGTCCGGGTCGCGGAACAGCGCCGAGCGGTTGCCCCACGGCATCGTCGTCGGCTCGAGCACGATGTCGTCGAGGTGATCGCGCAGGCGCGCGAACTCGGCATCGGCATCGGCCACGCGGAACTCGATGATCACCGACCTGTTCGACGCAGGAACGGGGGCGGCGTCGCCGAGCATCGCGACGGTGGCCGTGCTGCCTATGGCGAGGGTGGCCGTCGGGGTGCGGATCTCGGCGAAGACGGGGGCGGGGCGGGCGGCCGGAGTTCCTGCGACCCTCTCGTAGAAGGCGGTGAGCCGGTCGACGTCGTGCGTGATGATGCGGATGGAAGCGAAGTCCATGGTGGCCTTTCCGGCGGGCCCCGGTGGCCCGACCTGACCAGTCTCGGAGGCGCCGGCGACAGCGCCCTGTCGGTGTTTAGGAGGCGCCGCCGGGAAAGCACGCCGTTCACGACCCGGCCGCAGTGATGTGGCCGTACACCGCGTCGAGGTCGGCGGCGCTGAACGGACGCCTCGGAGGTCTCTCGCCGGTCGGCTCGGCCGCCGCGATCCGGTCGCCGCGGAACGCCCGCACCCCGTCGCGCAGCCGACACCACCCGACCAGGTACCAGCTTCCCTCGCGCCCCACGTAGCCGAGCGGCTCCACATCGCGCCGCGTGGCGACGCCCCCTTTGTCGCGGTACTCCAGGCGCAGGATCTCGCCGCTCCGAAACGCCTCCACCAGCCCGGCGGGTGCCCCGGTCGGGGCCTCGTCGCGCACGAAGAGCACCCGGGAGGCGAGCTCGCCCGTCACCCCCGTCGTCGTGTCGTCCAAGACGGCGACCACCTTCCGCAGGGCCGAGGCTGCGGCCCCCGAGAACGGGCTCGTGCCCAGCATGCCGAGTGCGACGGTCATCGCCAGGGCCTCGTCGACGGTGAAGCCGAGCGGAGCCAGCGTGTGCGACGCGTCGAGGCAGTAGCCGCCGGTGCGGCCGGGCTCCGCCCAGATCGGCACGCCGGATTGCTGCAGCGCCGAGAGGTCGCGCTCGATCGTGCGGCTGCTCACCTCGAAGCGCTCGGCGAGCCAGCGGGCGCTCCGGGGGCGGGGCGCCACGGCGCGCAGCTCTTCGACGAGGGCGTACAGCCGGTCGGTGCGGTTCACACGTCGACCCTAGTTCGCCGCCGCCGGGCCACCGCCGGGCCGCCACCGGGCTGCCAGCGGGGCGCAGAGCCGGCGCGCGGCGGGCGCCCCGCAGGCGCGGAGCTACGCGTCCAGGAAGACCCGCGCCGGCGGGGTCAGCTCTTCGGCGCGCTCCCAGAACGCGTCCGGCAGCTCGGCGGCGGACGACGCGAGCAGCCCGTCCAAGCGCTCGGGCTTGCTGATGCCGACGACCGTCGTGTGCACGAGCGGATCGCGCAGAGACCACTGCAGCGCCGCGGTGCCGAGGTCGGTCTCGTACTCGTCGCACAGGTCGGCCAGGGCGGCGACGGCAGCGAGGGTCTCGGAAGCCGCGGGCCGGTAGCCGTAGTTCGTGTTGCCGGAGCGGGGTGCGGCGAGGATCCCGCCGCCGTAGACGGCCGCGTTGATGATGCCGAGTCCGGCGTCGGCGCAGTGCTGCAGGAGGGCGGCCGCGCTGCGGTCGACGATCGTGTACCGGTTGTGCACGAGGATCGCCTCGAAGACGCCGAGGTCGATGTAGCGTCGCATCTCGCCGCTGGGCCCGCCGGCCAGCCCGATGTGGCCGATCTCGCCCTCGTCCCGCAGGGCGACCAGCGTCTCGACCGCGCCGCCGGGGGCCGACATGAACTCGAAGGCCTGGTTCTCGGGGTCGTGCAGGTGCACGAGCGGCAGCGTGTCGAGGCCGAGCCGCGCCTTGCTCTCGGCGACGGAGGCGCGCACCCGCTCGCCTGAGTAGTCGCCGTCGATCGAGTCGACCTTCGTCACGACCAGGAAGTCGTCGGGCAACCCGCCGTGCGCCGCCAGCCCCAGGCCGATGCGCGTCTCGCTGTCGCCGCCCGAGTACTGGTTCGACGTGTCGATCGAGCGGATCGGGCTGTCGAGAACGGCCTCGACGAGCTCCACCGCCTGGGCCTCGGGGGTGTCGTAGCCGAACAGCAGCGGCTGGCTGCCGAGAGGGCCTCCGCCGATGGTGACGGCGGTGGTGGTGAGGCCGGTCGAGCCGAGTGTGCGGGTCCAGTCGGGCCTGAGTTCGTGCACGGGGTTCTCCTTCGAAACGTGTCGTGGGGCGAGCTTATCTCGTGCCAACGGGCGGGGGCCCGGATGCAGGAACTGCCCCGCCACCGTCGAGTGGACGGTCGGCGGGGCAGTTCCTGCGCGTGCCCGAAAGGCAGCGACCTACGGGCGGACCATCACTTTGAGCGCCGTGCGGTCGGCCATCTGCTGGTAGCCCGCGGGCACCTCGTCGACGCCGATCGTGACGTCGAAGACCTTGCCGGGCTCGATCGAGCCGTCGAGCACGAGCGGCAGCAGGGTCGGGATGTAGTGGTGGGCCGGGGCCACGCCGCCCGTCATCGTGAGGTTGCGCATGAACTCGCTGCGCCCGAAGGGGAGCGACTGCTCCTGCGGCACGCCCACGCGGCTGATCACGCCGCCGTCGCGGACGACGGCGATCGCGGTCTCGACGGCGGCGCCGAGGCCGACGGCCTCGAGCACGACGTGCGTGCCGTCGCCGTTCGTGATCTCTTTCACTGCGGCGATGCCGTCGTCGCCGCGCTCGGCGACGACGTGGGTCGCGCCGAACTCGCGACCGAGGTCGGTGCGCGCCGTGTGGCGGCCCATCAGGATGATGGTCTCGGCTCCGAGGAGCTTCGCCGACAGGACGGCGCTGAGGCCGACCGCGCCGTCGCCGATCACGGTGACGCTCTGGCCGGGCTGAACGCGGGCCATGACGGCGGCGTGGTACCCCGTCGACATGACGTCCGACAGAGAGAGCAGCGAGGGGATCAGCTTCTCGTCGAATCCGGCCGGCACGACCACGAGGGTGCCGTCGGCGAGCGGCACGCGGACGATCTCGCCCTGCCCGCCGTCGTGCGACGTTCCGCCCCAGGCCTCACCGTGCCTGCAGGAGGTCTCGAGCCCCTCCTGGCAGAAGTCGCAGGTGCCGTCCGAGATGACGAACGGCGCGATGACGAAGTCGCCGACCTTGACGTGCGTGACGTCGTCGCCGACCTGCTCGACGACGCCGACGAACTCGTGACCCATGCGCGAGCCCGTGTCGCTGTCTTTCTTGGACGCGAACGGCCACAGGTCGGAGCCGCAGATGCAGCCGGCCGTGACGCGCACGATCGCATCGGCGGGGTCGACGAGCGTCGGGTCGTCCACGGTCTCGACGCGGACGTCGCCCGCGCCGTACATCAGAGCCGCCTTCATCAGGCGCCCGCGCCGGTCAGGGTGGCCGTGTCGATGACGAAGCGGTAGCGGACGTCGCTCTTCAGCACGCGCTCCCACGCCTCGTTGATCTGGTCGGCGCCGATCAGCTCGGTCTCGGGGACGATGCCGTGCTCGGCGCAGAAGTCGAGCATCTCCTGGGTCTCGCGGATTCCGCCGATGGACGAGCCTGCGAAGGTGCGGCGGTTGCCGAACAGCGTGAAGACCTGGACGCCGAGCGGCTCGGCCGGAGCGCCGACTGCCACGAGGGCGCCGTCGAGCGTGAGGAGGCTGAGGTAGGCGTTGATGTCGATCGACGCCGACACCGTGTTGATGATGAGGTCGAACTCGTTGGCGAGGTTCTCGAAGGTGGCGGGGTCGCTGGTCGCGTAGTAGTGCGAGGCGCCGAGACGGAGGCCGTCCTCCTGCTTCGAGAGGCTCTGCGAGAGCACGGTGACCTCGGCGCCCATGGCGGCGGCGAGCTTGACGGCCATGTGGCCGAGACCGCCGAGGCCGACGACGGCGACCTTCTTGCCGGGGCCCGCGTTCCAGTGACGGAGCGGCGAGTAGGTGGTGATTCCGGCGCACAGCAGCGGGGCGACGGCGGCGTAGTCGAGCGACTCGGGGACGTTCAGCACGAAGTCCTGGTCGACGACGACGTGGGTGGAGTAGCCGCCCTGGGTGACGTTGCCGTCTTTCGGGTCGATGCCGCCGAAGGTCTGGATGTTGCCCTTGAGGCAGTACTGCTCTTCGCCGGCCAGGCAGTTGGCGCACTCGCGGCACGAGTTGACCATGCAGCCGACGCCGACGCGGTCGCCGACGGAGAACTTGGTGACATTGGCGCCGGCCTCGACGACCTCGCCGACGATCTCGTGGCCCACGACCTGCGGGTAGCTGATGGGACCCCACTCGCCGCGGGCGAAGTGGATGTCGGAGTGGCAGATGCCGGCGTAGGCGATCTTGATCAAGACGTCTTCGGCGCCGACGGGACGACGCTCGATGGTGAGGGGGACAAGGGGCTCGGTGGCGGAGGGGGCTCCGAAAGCATTCACTGTAAGCACGCTTCAAGCGTATCCGCGTCACCTGAGGTCTTAGGGGCACTGCCAGGGCACCCTTCGGAGGGAATACCGCGCACCCCTCGCAGGGAATGCGCGCGCGTCAGCCCGTGACGCTGATTCCGACCGAGCTGCCCGTCCAGGTGGCCGTCAACGACGACATGGTGAGCGTCATGCCGTTGGCGGCGAACGAACCCGGAGAGGCACACGTCGACGAGCCGGCGAGGCCGTTCGACGAGTCGGCTCTCGACGTGATCAGGAGGCAGTAGCCGCCCCCGTCGCCTGCTCGCTCGGCCACCCAGACGCGCAAGCCCTGCGCGCTCGTCAGGACGAGGCGGGTGGTCGACGCGGTGAAGTCGGTGTCGCTCCCGGCGTCGGGCGGGAAGGGGTACTTGTCGAGCGTCGTCTGGTCGCCCACAAACAGCGAGTCGGCCTGCGCCTGGGCCGTCGACACGTCGCTCGTGGGCGATGCCGCGGGGGAGTTGAGGGTGTCGTCGTACGTGAGCGTCGAGTCCAGGGCGGGGTCCGATGCACTCGTCGCGGGATCGCCGGCTGCGAGGCGCGACGTCAGAGCCAAGTCGGGTGTCGCCTCGGCGGTGGGGGCTGTCGCCGTGCGGATCCCGAAGCCTGCCGCGCCGCCCACGACGAGCACGCCGGCGAGCAGGGCCGCCGTCGCGGCGATGCGCGACCGCGATCGCGGAGTCGGAGCCGACGTCTCGGCTTCTGCGTGCCCGGGATCCTCCACAGCCTCTATCGCCGACTCGGGCGCAGGAACTGGCCCGGCCTTGACCGGCTTCACGCCGAGGGCCCGCAGAGCGTCGGCGCGCTCCGCCGCCGTCGTGCCCTCGCCGAATGCGATGGCCTCGAGTTCGTGCCGCCGTTCGTCCGCGTTGGTCCCCACGCGTCGATGCTAACCCCGTGCTCGCGCCCGGTCCGGCTCCCCGCCCACGATCAGGACTCCGCACCACGACCGGGCTCGGTTCCGAGTCCCGATCGTGGTGCGGAGCGGCGAGGGACTGGTGCCGAGTCCCGATCGTGGTGCCGCAGGTCAGGGTGCGGCGGGGCTACGCCTTCTGGCGGCGTCGCACCACGATCGCGCCGGCACCCGCGACCAGCAGGGCCAGGGCCACCGCCAGCGTGCCGATGACGTCCGTGCCGGTGTAGGCCAGGGACGGGTCGGCCGCGGCGACGTCGCCGCGGTTCGCGGCGGTGAGCTGGTCGGGGCTGAGGACGCCCGCGGGATCGGTTCCGCTGTCGCCGCCGCCCGTTCCTGCGCCCGGGGTCGTCGTCGCGGGCTCGCACGGGTAGCTGCCCTCGCGGAACGAGAAGCCGTCGGTGTCGTTGTCGTCGGCATAGAACGTCTCGCGCTCGCCGTCGGTCGTGCACGTGGCGGCCGGAGCGATCGCGAAGCCCTCGTTGGCGAGGGCCGGGTCGGCGTTCGACGGGGCGTCGTAGAGCGAGCTCTGAGTGAACGCACCGGAGTCGTCGATCGAGAACAGTGCCGTCTGGCCCTCGCAGGCGTCGTCGCAGACGACCCAGAGCCGGCCGAGGTCGGCGTCGAACTGCACGTCGGCGACGACCGGGAAGGACGTAGCGATCGTGGCGACGCGGTGGAAGCCGCCGTCGCTGAGGAGCGCGTAGGCGTAGACGCTGGCGGTGCCCTCGACTCCGACGAAGAAGAGGCCGTCGCCGTGGCCCGCGTAGTCGGCGGGCTCGTAGGCGGCGTTCGTCGAACCGTCGACGAAGCCGCTCCCGGTCAGGAACGCGTCGGGGATCCAGGTGACGCCCTCGAGGCCCGAGTTCGCGCCGAGGCCGGGGAAGTCGGCCGCGAGGTTCCACTCCTGCTCGGCGTTCAGGACGGTCGCCGGCGACGTGGCGTCGTACTTCAGGACGGCCGGGCGGCTGACCGACGAGACGTCGTTGTCGCGCTCGGACGAGACGTAGATGCCGCCTTCGGAGGAGTCGTCGGCGACCGTCACGCCCTCGGCGTCGACCGTGCCGGTGCCGTCGGCGTAGTGGAGCACCTTGCCGTCGGCCCAGCCGCCGGTGGTGGCCGGCGCCCAGCCGCCGGAGGCGTCGGACACGATCCTGTAGAGCTTGCCGTTGCCGTTCTCGACACCCCACAGGGTGCCGTCCTTCGACGTGCCGGAGGGCTCGTAGTCGAGGCCCGAGAGGTCGCCGGTGTACGTGACCTCGGCGTCGAGCGCCGTCTCGTCGGGGCTGCCGGGCCAGGTCTCGGCGACGGCTGTGCCCTCGAAGCGGTTCGCGGCGCCCTTGGTGGCCTCCGAGGTCTGCTCGAAGTCGCCGGTGCCGTCGGGGTTGCGGCCGTAGGTGGTTCCTGCGTGCGACGTCCAGCTGGACGAGTCGACGAGGGTGCTGCCGTCAGCCAGGAACAGCCGCGCGCTGTCGGCGCCGCCGAGGCCGAAGTCGAAGCCGTCGGGCGTCGAGGCGGTCGTGGTGTCGAGCACGGTGAAGCCGCCTGCGGCCACGGTGGTGCCGGCGGGGATCACGTACGAGTGGGTGTCGTCGCTGTCCTTGAACACGTAGCCCGAGATATCGACGGTCGACGCGCCGATGTTCGTGAGCTCCACCCAGTCGTCGGGCGAGCCGCCGTTCGACTCGACCTCGTTGATGCTGACCGGCGAGGAGCAGTCGTTCGCCTCGCCCTTGGTCGAGACGGTCGTGGTCGTCCAGTCGCCGGTGCCGTCGGGGCAGCGGCCGTAGGTCACCGCGCTGTGGGTGGTCCAGCTGTAGCTGACAGCGAGGGCGCCACCGGTGTCGAACAGGCGGACGGCGTCGTCGGCGCCCAGGCCGAAGTCGAAGCCGTCGTCGGTCGTGGTCTTCTGGTCGATGACGGCGAACGCGCCGGGCTCGACGATCGAGCCCCGGGGCAGCACGTACGAGTGGGTGTCGTCGCTGTCCTTGAAGGTGTAGCCCGAGATGTCGACGGCCTCGGTCGAGGTGTTCGTCACCTCGGCCCAGTCGGTGTCGTCGGCGTTCGACTCGACCTCGTTGAAGGCCAGCCCCGCAGGGGACCCGCCCCCGGGCGTGGGCGTGGCGGTCGGAGTGGGCGTCGGAGTCGGTGTGGGCTCGGGGAACTCGTTGGCGGCGTTCCTGGTCGCCCCGGAGGTCGTCCGGAACGAGCCGTCTGCGGTGCGGCCGTACGTCGTGGTCGCGTGGGCGGTCCAGGTGTGCGCGTCGACGAGCGTCGTGCCGTCTGCGTCGTAGAGGCGGACGGAGTCGGCACCGCCGAGGCCGAAGTCGAAGCCCGTCGTCACGCCGGTGCCGCCGAGCTGATCGACCGTGAAGAACGCACCCGGCGCGATCGTCGTGCCGTCGGGAATCACGTACGAGTCGGTGTCGACGTCGTCTCTGACGACCATGCCCGACATGTCGACGGCCGTCGGCGAGAGGTTGGCGAACTCGATCCAGTCGCCCGGGGTTCCGCCCTGCGACTCGATCTCGTTGATGACGATCCCGGAGTCGGGAGCGGCCTGGGCAGTGGTGGTGGCGACGAGGATGCCGGCGAAGGCGAGCGAGCCGGTGAGCGTGATGGCTCCCAGCTTCACGAGGGGCGGGCGCATGCGTGTCCGTTCAGATCGGTGGGCGGGCCCGGCAAGCCTCGCCGACCGGACGAAACGGTTCGTGGCCGGGCGGTGAACGCGAGGTGGGCTTCGCTCGGGGCGTACGGAAGACCCCCGCTCCGGCGTGGCACGTGAGCCGCGACTGTGCGCGGGTGCCGGAGGCGGGGGTCTCTCGCGATGCGCTACTTGGTGACGCGGATCTTCGCGACGGCGTCATGGCCGGTCTGCACGCCGCTCAGCGTGATCGCCACGTCGCCGAGCTTCACGGGAGCCGTGAGCTTCACCGACACCGAGCCGTCGATCACGTCGAACGTGCCGAGATCGGCCGAGCCGACCGTGACGCTCACCTGGCGGTCGCCGGCGAACTTCGTGCCGGTGATCGTCACCTTCTCCGAGGGGCGCGGACGCGAGTCGCTCGCCGAGGCGCGGCCCTTGTCGCTGAGCGACGCCGTGTCGGTGTCGAGCTTCAGAGCGCGGGCCATGGTGAAGAAGGTGTCGGTCTGATCGGTCAGGCCGACGACGTTCGCCGCTCCCGGGCCGTAGGCCGCGATGCGAACCTGGGTTCCGGTGTGCTGCTGCGATCCGCCGGCCGCAGCGGTGCCGTAGGCGACCTTCATCGTGGTGCCGTCGACCGTCGTCAGCGCGGTGCTGAGGGTCGCCGGGGGCGTCGAGTCGACGATCTGGCTCGTGTGGGCGTGGTCGGCGGTAGCGATGACGAGCGTGTTGCCGTCCTTCTTCGCGAAGGCGAGCGCGGACTGGATGGCCTCATCGAAGTCGATCGTCTCGCCGATCTGGCCGCACGCGTTGGCGGCATGATCCTGCTTGTCGATGGATGCGCCCTCGACCTGCAGGAAGAAGCCCTTGCCGTCCTTCGGCTTGTTCAGGAGCGAGATCGCCTTGCTGGTCAGCGTCTTGAGGCTGAGATCGGAGCCGAGGCGCTCCGGGTTCGGCTGGCAGGTGACGGGGGCGAGGCTGGCTCCGCCGACGGTCGCCGTGCTGGGGGCGAATCGGGTGGGGAAGTTGCCCGGGGTGAAGAGGCCGAGGACGGGGTTCTTCTGGTCGGCCTTCTTGACGGCGGCGAGCTCGGCCCCGGTCGAGACGACGTTGTAGCCGCGCTCCTCGGCCTGGTCGAAGAGGGTCTGGCCCTGGTACTTGCCGGCCTTCGCGGTCTGCGTGAAGCTGGTCGAGCCGCCGCCGAGCGTGAGGTCGGGGCGCGTGCCGATCAGCTGTTCGCTGATCGAGCCGAGGCCGCCGTTGACGAGCGAGTCGTCTCCGCACGAGGTCGAGTCGGGGCCGTAGCAGCTGCGCGCGTCGACGTGGGCGACCTGGACGGCCGGGGTGGCGTCCTGGATCTCGGCGGTGGAGACATCGCCCGTCCGGTAGCCGTTCGCTTTGGCGATCTCGGTGATGGTCGCCTGCGGGGCGCCGTCGATGTCGACGGAGATGGCGCCGTCGTAGGTCTTGGTGCCGGTGGCCCAGCCGCTGCCCGAAGCGGCGGAGTCGGTCACGTAGTCGGGCTTGCCCTTGTCCGGGCCGGAGTTGTAGAGGGAGTAGGTCGTGTACGAGCCGGTCAGCGGCAGCGCGTCGAGGCCGGGGAAGCGACCGGCGGCGCCGTACGCGTAGTTGCGCGCGACGGTGATCTCGGAATCGCCCATGCCGTCGCCGATGAGCAGGATGACGTTCTTCGCCTTGGAGCCCTTGATGGCGGCCTTGACGGCCGCGGTCTGGTCGCCGGCCAGGCGCGTGGCGTCGCCGTTCTGCGACAGAGCGGCCTCAGCGCCGGCGAATGCCGCGCTGGGAAGCAGGACAGCGGCGGCGACGACGCCGGCTACGATCGCGACTCTTCTGTGACGGGTGCTGGCTGTTTTTCGCATTGCAGTCTCCTCGTTGACGCCCCCCGAGCGGGGGACTTCCTCTAGGTTGCCTATGAATCTGCAATGAAATGTGAACGGCCGGTGACCGTTGCGCGAACGGCCCTGGGTGTCGGCGGCTGACGCTACGGTCGGAGCATGCGCACCTTCACCGCAGCCGATCGCCGGGCGCTCCTCGTGCGGCGGCACCACCTCACGGGCGACGCCGCGACTCCCGAGCAGGCGACCCGGTCGGTGCTCGCGCTCCACGCCACCGACCCCGCCTCGGTGTATCTGCAGGTGCTCGCGCGCGCCCGCGACCTGACCATCGCCGACGTCCAGGCCGCCATGTATGACCGCCGCGCGCTCGTCCGCTGGATGGCCATGCGCCGCACGCTCTTCGTCTTCCCCCGCGAGATCGTCCCCGTCGTGCAGGCCGTGGCCAGCACGCCCCTCGCCGTGACGCTCCGCAGGCGCCTCGTGCGCATGCTCGAGCTGAACGGCACCGAGCCGCCGATCACAGGCGATATCGGGGCCTGGGTGTCCGAGGTCGAGCAGGGTGCTCACGCAGGCCTCCTCGCCCGCGGCACGGCCACCGGCGCGCAGCTCAGCACAGACGAGCCGCGGCTCCGCACGGCGATCGTCCCTCGCGTGAAGTCCGACCTCGCTCAGAACGTGACGAGCATCCTCCTGACGCTGATGAGCGCCGAGGGGAGCATCGTCCGCGGCACGGCGGCGGGGGAGTGGACGACCCGCCTGCACCGCTGGGAGCCGCTCGAGCATTGGTGGCCCGACGGGCTGCCGGTCGTCGAGCAGGCCGAGGCGCAGGCGTCGCTCGTCGAGGAGTGGCTGCGCGTGTTCGGTCCGGCACCCGTCTCTGACATCGAGTGGTGGACGGGGTGGACCAAGACCGCCGTGCGGGCCGCCCTCGGGCGCCTGGCGATCGACGAGGTCGACCTCGACGGCGAGCCCGGCGTCGCCCTCGCGGGCGCGGAGCTCGACGTCGAGCCCGCGCCGCCGGCCATCACGCTGCTGCCCGCCCTCGACCCGACGCCGATGGGCTACAAGCAGCGGGGGTGGTTCTTCGGCGTCGACCCCGCCCCGCACTTCGACACCAACGGCAACCTCGGGCCGACCGTGTGGTGGGGTGGCGAGATCGTCGGCGGGTGGGCCGTGGCGGCCGACGGAGAGGTTCGGGTGAAGGTGGTGGCCGATCGGGGCACCGACGTTCCTGCGCTGGCTGCCGCTGCGGGGGCCTCGCTGCAGGAGCGTCTCGGCGGGGCGCTGGTCAAGCCGGTGTTCCGCACCCCGTTCGAACGGGCGCTGACCGCCTAGGCCGTGGCGCTGTCGCCCGCCATGCCGAGGTAGTCGCCGAGGCGCACCAGGAAGTCGTCGGTGGGGCGGTACGCCGGGTTGGCGCTGGCCTTCTCGTACTCGGCCTGCAGCTCGTCGATGACGCCGTCGAGCTCGATGACGGCCAGGGCGTCTTTCTCGCTGTCGTCCAACCCGACGAAGTAGCCGATGGCTCGGTCGATGTCGGCGGGGCCCTGGTACGTGAAGTCGCTCATGCCTGCACGCTACGCCCGCCCCGCCTCCGAATTTCACGGAGAAACCGGCGTCGGGCGGCGGCCTCAGTGCGATCCGAGGCCGCCGCGCCACACATCTCCTTGACTTTTCAGAGGCGGGGTCAGTCGCGCAGGCGCAGGTTCTGCATCCCGCCGTCGACGGCGATCGAGGTGCCGGTGGTCGACGATGCGGCGGGGCTGACGAGGTACGCGACGGCGGCGGCCACCTCGGCGGCCGAGACCAGCCGGCCGTGCGGCTGTCGCGCCTCGAGGGCGGCGCGCTCGGCGGCCGGGTCGTCGGCCGAGTCGAGCAGGCGCCCGACCCAGGGCGTGTCGGCGGTGCCGGGGTTGACGCAGTTCACGCGGATCCCCTCGCGGAGGTGGTCGGCCGCCATGGCGCGCGTCAGCGCCAGCACGGCCCCCTTCGTCGCCGAGTACAGCGCCCGCTGGGGGAGCCCCGCGGTGGCCGCGATCGAGCAGGTGTTCACGATCGACGCGGCCCCGGCGGCGCGCAGGTGGGGGAGCGCGGCACGCGAGACACGGACGAGCCCGACGACGTTGACGTCGTAGACGCGGTGCCACTCCTCGTCGTCGTTCGCCTCGACCGTGCCCTGAGCGCCGATGCCCGCGTTGTTCACGAGGGTGTCGATGCCGCCGAGCTCGGCTGCGATGGCGTCGATCGCCGCGCGCACGGAGGCGTCGTCGCCGATGTCGGCCTGCACGGCGAAGGCATCGGGGTGGCTTCCGTCGGTGGCGCGGTCGATGACGGCCACTCGGGCGCCGCCGGCGAGCAGAGCGTCGACGATCGCGGCCCCGATACCCGAGGCGCCGCCGGTGACGACGGCGCGGAGGCCGTCCAGCTGCCCGGTCATGCGCGGGCCGCCCGAGAAGACGCAGCCGACGACGCGACGGCGCCCGCGGTCGCGCGCCGGAACGTCGACCTCTGGGCACCCAGCCCCTCGATCGCGAGCTCGACGACGTCGCCCTCGCGGAGGTACGGGTGGTCGGGCAGGCCGAGCGCGACGCCCGCCGGGGTGCCCGTGTTGACGAGGTCGCCGGGGCGCAGCACCATGAACTGGCTGAGGTACCAGACGACGTAGGGCACGTCGAAGATGAGGTTGGCGGTCGTGCCGTCCTGGCGCGAGACGCCGTTCACGCTGAGCGTCAGCCGGAGGTTCGACGGGTCGACCTCGTCGGCGGTGACGAGCTCCGGGCCGAGCGGGTTGAATGTCTCGCACGACTTGCCCTTGTCCCACTGTCCGCCGCGCTCGAGCTGGTACTCGCGCTCCGAGACGTCGTGCGACACGACGTAGCCGGCGATGCAGCAACTCGCCTCGTCGGGCGAGTCCAGATACCGCGCCTCGGCCCCGATCACGATGCCGAGCTCGACCTCCCAGTCGGTCTTTGTGCTGGTCGGCGGGATGAGCACGTCGTCGTTCGGACCGACAATCGTCGACGGGTCCTTCATGAAGACGATCGGCTCGTCGGGGATCGCCGCGTTCGTCTCGGCGGCGTGGTCTCGGTAGTTGAGGCCGATGCAGACGATCTTGCCGGGGGCCGCGATCGGCGAGCCGATGCGCTCGGCCGGCGTCGTGGCGGGGAGCGCGCCGAGAGCGTTGCGGACGGCGTCGATCCCACCCGCCGCGAAGAACTCCGGCCCGATGTCTCTCACCCCGAGGGAGTCGAGCACCGACGAGATGTCGAACGTGCCGTCGTCGGTCGCCACGGCGGGTCGCTCCGACCCGAGCGGGCCGGTCCTGAGAAATCGCATTGCGCTCCTAATCGTCGAATTCGGCGCAATTCATCAAGTGTCTGCACCTTTGCATTGCCTAAAGTAGTCCCTCGAGCAGAGAAAATCTCCTCTTGACTCACCAGACATCGGATGTTTAGAGTTGCGGCACATCACGGCACCGCATGCCGTGCCCCACCTCGCGGTGCTCGTCACCGCGGTGTGCCCCCACCTCGTCAAAGGAGTCCAGGTGAGCCGCATCACTTCGCTCGAGAGCCGCGACGTCCGCTTCCCGACGTCGCGCGACCTCGACGGATCCGACGCCATGAACGCCGACCCCGACTACTCGGCCGCGTACGTCGTCATCCACACCGACGACGCCGACGGCCTCAGCGGCTCCGGCTTCGTCTTCACCATCGGCCGCGGCAACGACGTCGAGGTCGCCGCCTACAAGGCGCTCGCCCCGTTCCTCGTCGGCCGCGACGTCGACGCGCTCCTCGCCGACATGGGCGGGGTCTGGCGCGAGCTCGTCCACGACTCGCAGCTCCGCTGGCTCGGCCCGGAGAAGGGCGTGATGCACATGGCGGTCGGCGCCGTCGTCAACGCCCTTTGGGACTTGAAGGCCAAGCGCGCGGGCCTGCCGCTCTGGCAGCTGCTCGCCCGGCTGACCCCCGAGCAGATCGTCGACCTCGTCGACTTCCGCTACCTCTCCGACGCGCTGACCCGCGACGAGGCCCTGGCGATCCTGAACGCCTCGAGAGACGGGCGGCAGGAACGCGAGTCCCTCCTCCTCGAGTCCGGGTACCCCGGGTACACCACGACTCCCGGGTGGCTCGGGTACTCCGACGAGAAGCTCGTCCGCCTCAGCAAGGAGGCCGTCCGCGACGGCTTCACCCAGATCAAGCTGAAGGTCGGTGCGAGCGTCGACGAGGACATCAGACGTCTGGGGCTCGCCCGCGAGGCCGTCGGCCCCGACATCCGCATCGCGATCGACGCGAACCAGCGCTGGGACGTCGACGAGGCCGTCGAGTGGATCGGCGCGCTCGCTCAGTTCGACCTGGCCTGGGTCGAAGAGCCGACCAGCCCCGACGACATCCTCGGCCACGCCGAGATCGCCCGCCGGATCGCCCCCGTGCCGGTGGCCACGGGCGAGCACATCGCCAACCGCGTCGTCTTCAAGCAGCTCCTGCAGGCGAAGGCGCTCTCGTACCTCCAGATCGACGCGACCCGCGTGGCCGGGGTGAACGAGAACGTCGCGATCCTGCTGCTGGCCGCCAAGTTCGGCATCCCGGTCTGCCCGCACGCCGGCGGCGTCGGGCTGTGCGAGGCCGTGCAGCACCTCTCGATGTTCGACTTCGTTGCCGTCTCGGGCTCGCTCGACGACCGCCGGATCGAGTTCGTCGACCACCTGCACGAGCACTTCGCGACGCCGGTCGTGATGCGCGACGGCAACTACGTCGCTCCGACGGCTCCCGGCGCGGGCGCCGACATGCTGCCCGAGTCGGCTCAGGCCTACTCGTATCCGCACGGCTCGGTGTGGCTGGAGATCGGCGAGCCGGTCGCCGTCGCCTCCCGCTGAGCCTTCGATGACGCTGACCTCAACTCGGCAACACCCCTGAACTGAACACAGCACCGACACCCTCACAACGAAGTGGAGCCAGTCATGAAACGCCGCCCTCTCCTCGCCGGAGCCGCCATCGCGATGACATTCGCGCTGGCCGCCTGCTCCGGCTCCACATCCGCCGGCGGGCAGTCCGCCGACGCCCTCACCTGGGGCATGTGGATCTCCGGCAACGCCGACCAGGCCGCCTGGCAGAAGGTCGCCGATGCGGCCGACGCCGACCAGGACGGCCTCAAGGTGACCATCCAGGGCGCCCCGTTCGCCGACTACTGGACCAAGCTCCAGACGCAGCTGTCGTCGTCGAGCGCGCCGTGCATCGTCACGCTGCAGAGCCTCCGCGCCGCCAACTACACCTCGCAGCTCGTCGACCTCGACTCGCTCGTGAAGAAGAACAGCACCGACCTGTCGGAGTTCGACCAGACGGCTCTCACCGGCATGAAGGTCGACGGCAAGCTCTACGCCCTGCCGTACGACACCGGCCCCTTCCTGATGTTCTACAACCGCGACATGTTCAAGGCGGCCGGTGTCGCCGAGCCGAAGCCGGGTTGGACCACCGCCGACTTCGAGGCGGCGGGCGCCGCTCTCAAGGCCAAGGGCAAGACGCTCTTCGCACCGAACGTCGGCGACATTCCGCTCGAGTCGCTGATCCTCGCCTACAACGGCGGCCGCGTCGTCACGAGCGACGGCACCCTCGACCCGACGAACGCCAAGTTCGCGGCCGGCCTCGACTGGATGGCCACCCTCGTGAAGAAGGGCTACTCGACCGAGGCGTCCAGCGACGCGTCCGCCGACGGCAACGCGTTCGTCAACGGCCAGGTCGCCGCGTACACCGACGGCCCGTGGTCGCTGATCACGCAGAAGGAGAAGGCGAAGTTCGACCTCGGCGTCACGACGCTCCCCGTCGGCGACACGACCGAGACGACGTACTCGGCCGGATCCGGCTTCGGCATCTCGAAGGAGTGCAAGTACCCCGACCAGGCCTACAAGGCGATCGTCTCCATGACGAGCGCCAAGGTGCTCGGCGGGCTCGCCGCCGAGGGCCGCGCGTTCCCCGGCCGCACCTCGGTGCAGCAGGACTGGTTCGACAACGCCAAGATCGAGGGCGCCGACGAGACGTTCGCCGTAGCGCTCAAGGGCGCCGTGCCTCTGCCGGGCAACAAGAACAGCGACCAGCTGAGCCAGCTCTTCACGCAGTACGCCATCCAGGCCGTCAACGGCCAGGAGAGCGGCGCGAAGGTGCTGTCGGACATCGCCGGGCAGCTGCCCCAGTAGTGCATCGGGCGGGCCGCACACCGCGGCCCGCCCTTCGAGGTCCGCAACTGCGCCCTTCGAGGTCCGCAACAGGGAGGCACCCACACCCATGACAACGACATCCGTCGCACCTCCGACCACGCCGGCCATCGCGGCCGTCACGGCCGAGGATCCCCGCGAGACCCCCGGAGCTGCACGGGGGAGGAGATCCTGGTGGGGTCTCGCCTTCGCCAGCCCGCACGTGATCGGCCTCGCGGTCTTCACCCTGGTGCCGATCGTGGCTTCGATGGTGATCAGCCTCAACAACTGGCCGCTCCTCGGCGACAAGCAGTTCATCGGCTTCGACAACTACTCGAAGCTGCTGGGCGACCCGATCTTCCGGACGGCCCTTCTCAACACGCTCCTGTTCACGGTGCTGTACATCCCGCTGAACCTGATCGTGTCGCTCGGCCTCGCTGCGTGGCTGACGCCAAAGATCCGCAACCGCCACGTCTTCCGGGTGCTGTTCTTCATTCCGACCGTGACGCCCATCGTCGCCAACGTCGTCGTCTGGCGCATGCTCTACCAGCCCGGCGGGGCCATCGACGCATCGGTGCAGACGCTCTTCGGGTTCCACGCGCCGAACTTCCTGGCCAGCACCAGCTGGGCGATGATCGCCGTCGTCATGATGAGCGTCTGGCAGGGCTTCGGCTACAACATGCTGATCTTCTCGGCCGCCCTCGACTCCGTGCCCGAGAACCTCGTCGAAGCGGCCGAGCTCGACGGCGCGGGCGCCTGGCGCACCTTCTGGAGCGTCAAGTTCCCGATGATCTCGCCGTCGGTGTTCTTCGCCACGATGATGACCCTCATCACGTCGTTCCAGGTCTTCATCCAGCCGTTCATCCTGACGAAGGGCGGGCCGGGTTCGTCGACCCTGACACTCGTCCAGTTCATCTACAACCAGGGCTTCCAGTACCAGCAGCTCGGCCTCGCATCGGCCGGCGCCTGGGTGCTCTTCATCATCATCCTCGGCGTCACCGCCGTGCAGTTCATCGGCCAGAAGAAGTGGGTGCACTATGAGTAGCGGAACGATCGGCCGGGTCCGCCCGGCACCGAAGCGGATCGTGCATCGCTCGACGCGCGACCGGGTCAGGAGCGGCATCGGGTACGCGATCCTGTGCCTGATCGCCTTGGCCTTCATCTCGCCGCTCATCTACATGGTGGCGACCTCGCTCAAGCCGGCCTCCGAGACGTTCACGACTCCGCCGACCCTGTGGGGCTCCGAGCTGCGCTGGCAGAACTACGTCGAGGCGTTCACCTACCTGCCGTTCGCCCGCTTCCTGATCAACGGGATCCTCGTCGCCGCGGCCGGCACCATCATCAACATGGCCGTCTCGGTGCTGAGCGGCTACGCGTTCTCGCGGCTCCGCTGGCGCGGGCGCAACACCGTGTTCATCCTGTTCCTCGCCACGCTGATGATCCCGCAGGATGTCCTGGTCATCCCGATGTACGTCATGATGCAGGGCTTCGGGTGGGTCGACACCTTCCAGGCGCTCATCATCCCGTGGGCGTTCACAGCGCTGGGCGCGTTCCTGCTCAGGCAGTTCTTCCTGACCGTGCCGCAGGAGCTCGACGACGCCGCCCGCGTCGACGGCGCCGGCACGATCCGCACGTTCTTCTTCGTGATGCTGCCGCTGGCCCGCCCCACCCTCGCGGTGCTCGCCGTCTTCTCGTTCATCTCGTACTGGAACTCGTTCCTCTGGCCGCTGATCGTCGTCAACGACGTCAACGCGCACGGCACGATCCCGCTCGGCCTCCAGCAGTTCTTCGGCCAGCAGGGCAGCCAGTGGAACCTCGTCATGGCGGCCAGCGTGATCTCGATGATCCCGACCGTCGCCCTCCTGATCGTCCTCCAGCGCCACCTCGTCAAGGGCATCGTCACCAGCGGCCTCGGCGGCCGCTGACCCCCAATTGGAAAGGCTTCGCATGACCACCACGCTCACACCGACCGACACCGACGTCGACACGGCACCCGAGGGCATCGCGCCCTGGTTCGTCCACGACCGATTCGGCATGTTCGTGCACTGGGGCCTCTACGCCCTGCCCGCCCGCCACGAGTGGGTGATGAACTACGAGAAGATCCCGACTGAGCAGTACGAGAAGTACGCCAAGTACTTCGATCCCGACCTCTACGACCCGCGTGCCTGGGCCCGCGCCGCCAAGGCCGCCGGCATGAAGTACGTGGTCCTGACGACGAAGCACCACGAGGGCTTCTGCCTCTGGGACACCCGTCTCACCGACTACAAGGCCACCAACACCCCGGCCGGCCGCGACCTGGTCCGCGAATTCGTCGACGCCGTCCGCGCCGAGGGCCTCCGCGTCGGCTTCTACCACTCGCTTCTCGACTGGCACCACCCCGACTTCACCATCGACGGCCGCCACCCGCGCCGGGACGACTCGCCCGACGAGATCGCCCGCCTGCAGGAGGGGCGCGACATGGCGAAGTACCGCGAGTACCTCCACGGCCAGGTGCGCGAGCTCCTCACGGACTACGGCCGCATCGACTACCTCTTCTACGACTTCTCGTACGAGGTCGAGCACCACCACCCGGTGTGGGGCGGCAAGGGCAAAGACGACTGGGGATCGCAGGAGCTCCTCGCGCTGACGCGCGAGCTCCAGCCCGGCATCGTGGTCAACGACCGCCTGGCGATCCCCGGCGACATCGTCACGCCCGAGCAGTACCAGCCCTCAGAGCCGATGACGGTTGACGGCGTCGAGGTTCCGTGGGAAGCCTGCCAGACGATCAACGGCAGCTGGGGCTACTTCCGCGACAACCACAACCACAAGGCGCCCGAGCTGATGATCCGCATGCTCATCGACGGCGTCTCCAAGAACGGCAACATGCTGCTGAACGTCGGCCCGACCGCGCGCGGCGAGCTCGACGCCGTCGCCACGCACGCGCTCGACGCCTTCGCCGAGTGGATGCGCCGCCATGACCGCTCGATCCACGGCGCCGGCGCCTCCGCTTTCGAGGCCCCGGTCGACGCCCGCTACACGCAGCGCGGCGACCGCCTCTACCTGCACCTGTTCTCGTGGCCGTTCGAGCACATCCACCTGCCCGGTCTCGCCGGAAAGGTCGAGTACGCGCAGCTCCTGAACGACGCATCCGAGCTGAGCTTCCGCGAGATCGACCCGAGCACGCCTGCCCTGACGACCGGCATGGGCGGCCAGCCCGCCGGGACTCTCACCCTGCAGCTGCCGGTCGTCCGGCCCGATGTGGCGATCCCGGTGGTCGAGATCTTCCTCAGGGAGGGCGCCCGGTGACGGAGCGGATCGCCCTCCACACCCGGCTGAAGCCGGGCCGGGAGCCCGACTACGACCGCATCCACGCGGCGATCCCCGACGCGCTCGATCCGAGACTGCGCGCCGCCGGCGTCACGGCCTGGAGCATCTGGCGGAGCGGCCGCGAGCTGTTCCACCTCGTCGAGGTCGACGACTACCGCGCCATGCGGCTCGCACTCGCCGACGACCCCGTCAACGCCGAGTGGCAGGCCAAGATGGCCGAGCTGCTCGAGGTGGAGGACGACTACACGGGCGACGACTCCGGGATCCCGCTGGTCTGGACTCTGCCCGAGACGGTGCCGATCGAGGTCGGCCAGTGACATCGGTTGCGCCGGCCGTGCTCGGCGTCGGCCGATCGCGGCTCGGCCTCCCACGGCTCGGCCTCGGCGCCGCCGCCCAGGGCAACCTGTTCGCCGAGCTCGACCCCGCCGACGCCCGGGCGGCGGTCGACGCCGCCTGGGACGCCGGAGTGCGGCTCTTCGACACGGCGCCGCACTACGGCCTCGGGCTGTCGGAGCGCCGCTTGGGCGCCGCCCTCGCCGGGCGGCCGCGCGACGAGTACTTCCTGTCGACGAAGGTCGGGAGGCTGCTGCGGCCCTCGCCGTCCACCGCGCACCGGCAGGACGACAGGGGCTTCGCCGTCGCCGCCGATGTGGCCCGGGTCTGGGACGCCACCGACGCCGGGATCCGCACCTCGCTCGCCGAGAGTCTCGAGCGGCTCGGCCACGACCGTGTCGACGCGCTCTACCTCCACGATCCCGAGGAGCACGGGCTCGAGTCGTCGCTTGAGACGGCGCTGCCGGCGATGGCCGCGCTCCGGGCCGAAGGCGTCGTGCGGGCGGTCGGCGTCGGCTCCAAGTCGGTCGATGCCCTCCGGGCGGCCGTCGCGACCGGGCTCGTCGACGTCGTCATGCTCGCCGGCCGGTACACGCTGCTCGAGCAGCCCGCGCTCCGTGATCTCCTGCCGGAGTGCATTGCCGCCGGCGTCGAGGTGGTGGCCGTGGGCGTCTACAACTCCGGCGCGCTGTCGTCGCCGGTGCCGCGCGGCGACCTGCCCTACGAGTACGGCGAGATGCCCGAGGCCGTTCTCGACCGCCTGCGCACCCTCGCCGAGGTCTGCTGGGGCCACGGGGTCGAGCTGCCCGCGGCGGCCCTGCAGTACCCGCTGCGGCACGAGGCCGTGACAAGCGTCGTGATCGGCGCGCGCACGGCTCAGCAGATTGCCGAGAACGTCGCACGCTTCACGACCGAGGTGCCCGACGCGCTCTGGAGCGACCTGCAGGATCACGGCCTCATTCCGTGACGATGATCGATGCGCACCTGCACCTGTGGAGCCTCGCCTCGGGCGACTACGCGTGGAACACTCCCGCTCTCGGGCCCGTCCACGCGTCGTTCGGGCCGGACGACGCGTCGGCCGCTCTCGCTTCGGGCGACGTGACCGGCGCGGTCCTCGTGCAGGCGGCCGACACCGACCGCGACACGCAGGAGCTGCTGCGGGTGGCACGATCCTCCGCCGCGGCCGACGCCTGGGCGCTGGGAGTGGTGGCCTGGGTCCCGCTGGAGTCGCCGGGCGAGGCAGAGCGGCGGCTCGACGGCTGGAGGCTCCTCGGCGAGCCGATCGTCGGCATTCGCCAGCTGATCCACGACGATCCCCGAGACGACGTGCTCGACCGGGCGCCGGTGCGCGAGACGCTCCGGCTGCTCGCGGCGCACCGGCTGCCCCTGGACGTGCCCGACGCCTGGCCGCGCCTGTGGCCGGCGCTGACGCGCCTCGCCGACGCCATGCCGTCGCTCCGGATCGTGGTGGACCACCTGGGCAAGCCGGAGTCGCCTACTCCGTCGTGGCGCGCGGCGGTGGCAGACCTCGCCCGACGGCCGAACGTCTTCGCCAAGATCTCCGGCCTGGGGCAGCACACGCGGGAGGCCGCCGACGTGGCCCTGGAGGCCTTCGGCGCCGACCGCCTGATGTGGGGCGGCGACTGGCCGGTGTCGCTGACGGCCGGGACGTACGCCGACACGGCGGCACGGGGGAGGGCCGTGCTGGCGGCGCTGGCGGCCGACGAGCGCGAGGCGCTCGAGTCGGGCACGGCGTCGCGCGTCTATCACGTCGGCGTGCCCGCCTGACGGCGTGGGGCCGGGCTCGGGCGGTGGCCTCTGACGGTCCGGCCAGTTCCTGCGCCCGGTGGTCGAGGGCGGCCGGACTACTCGAGCGAGCGGCGGAGCCAGTTCTCGACGCCGCTGACGTGCACGGTGACGAGCGCGCGCACGAGGTCGGCGTCGTGGCGGGCCAGGGCGTCGACGATGGCGTGGTGCTCGTCGAGGGTGCGGCTGACGGAGCGCTCTTCGGTGAGGCCGCGCCAGATGCGCGCGCGGACGGTTCGGCTGCTGAGGGCTTCGAGCATGCTCGACAGGTAGGCGTTGCCGGCGGCCTGGATGATCCGGGCGTGGAAGTCGAGGTCGTGCGCCACCAGGTCTTCGACGGTGGTGGTTTCGTCGACCTCGTCGACCAGGGTGCGGAGCTCGTCGATCGCGTCGGCGTCGAGCCTCGTCGCCGCCAGCGCCGCGGCGGCCGGCTCGAGGATGCGCCGCACCTCGAACAGCTCGACGAGGGAGTGGTCCTGGTGCATGTCGACGACGAACGAGACCGCCTCGAGCAGCAGGCCGGGGTCGAGCGTGGTCACGTAGGTGCCGTCGCCGCGGCGGACGTCGAGCACCCGGATGAGCTCGAGCGCCTTGACCGCCTCGCGGAGGGAGCTGCGCGACAGGCCGAGGCTCTCGCTGAGCTCCTTCTCGGGAGGGAGGCGCTGGCCGGGCTTGAGGTCGCCCGCGACGATCATCGCCTGGATCTTCGAGATCGCCTCGTCTGTCACTGCCATGGAGTCACCATACATCCGACCTTTGCTGCGGGGCGGGTGGCGCCGTCCGGCCGTCCGGCCGTCCGGCCGTGCGGGCCCGTGCCGGATGCGCGGGGGCTGAGGCGGTGCTGGCGTGTGGCCCCGCCGTTTCGGTTCGTGCCCGCCGAACCTTCGGCGGGTTCGTGCCGGTTCGGCGGGGCGCGCGGCCCGGTCTGGCGGGGCCGAGCCGTTCCCGCGGGGCCGTGCCGGTCTGGGAGGTGCGGCGCCGGTCCAGGGGGCCCGTGCCGATCGGGCGGGAGTGCGCCGGATGCGCGGGGGCTGAGGCGGTGCTGGCGTGTGGCCCCGCCGTTTCGGCTCGTACCCGCCGAACCTTCGGCGGGTTCGAGCCGGTTTGGCGGTGTGGCCGGGCCGGTCTGGCGGGGCCGAGCCGTTCCCGCGGGGCCGGGCCGGTCTGGCGGGGTTGTGCCGGGTGCGCGGCGGACGGTGTCGCGGCTACGCGTGGCCCCGCCGTTTCGGTTCCTGCCCGCCGAACCTTCGGCGGGTTCGTGCCGGTTCGGCGGGGCGCGCGGTCCGGTTCGCCGGGGCCGAGCCGGTCCCGCGGGGCGTGGCCACCCGGCGCTCAGGCGGAGAGAGGGAGTGCCACGACCGCGGGGCCGACCTCGTCGCGCTCCGGCAGCGTCACCTCGCGGGTCGCGCCGTTCACCTCGAGCGTCACGACCGTGCCGGCCGGCGCATCGACGATCGCGTAGGCGGTGGTACCGTCGGCGGAGGCCGTCCAGCGCGTCCACGGCGACTCCGACGGCGTGGCGACCGACTCGGGCAGCGCGCGCGAGCCGAAGATCGCGTCGCCGTGGGCGGAGTTCCAGGCGCCGAGCTCGGTCAGCACCCGGCGCTGCAGCGGTGTGACCTCACCCGAGGCGGTGAGCCCGATGTTCAGCAGGAGGTTGCCGCCGCGCGAGACGACGTCGACAAAGTACCTGATGGCTCCGGGGCCGTCCAGCGAGTTCGACTCGTCTTCGAGCCGGTTGTGGCCGAACGAGAAGCCGACGCCGCGGTTGTTCTCCCAGGTGCCGTGCTCGGACGAGGCGCCCAGCTCGTACTCCGAGGTGCGGTAGTCCCAGTGCGTCTCGCCCCAGCGGTCGTTGGCCACGCCCTCGGGCCGCGAGGCGTAGAAGCGCCGGAACAGCTCGGCCATGCTCTTCGGCCCGTCGGGCTTCCCGGCGTCGGGCCACTCGATGTCTCCCCAGAGCACCTCGGGGTCGTACTTCTCGATGAGGTCGGCGACGTGGTCGAACGCGTAGTCGGCGTAGTCCTTGCCGACGGGGCGGCTCACCATGATGTCGTCGTCCTTGCCGGTGATGGGCGGCAGGTCGCTGAAGTGCCAGTCGAGGCCGCCCGAGTAGTAGACGCCGAACCGGACACCGGCGCGCTCAGCCGCGTCGTGGAACTCGCCGACCAGGTCGCGCTTCGGCCCGCGGGCCACGGTGTTGCGGCCGTCGGTGCCCGGGGCGTCCCACAGGGTCACGCCGTCGTGGTGCTTGGTCGTCGGCACGAAGTAGCCCGCCCCGGTCTGCTTCACGAGGGCCATGACGGCGTCGGCGTCGAAGTTCTCGGCCTTCCACAGGTCGATGAACTCGTCGTAGTCGGCGCCGCCGAACGCCTCCTGCTGGTGCTGATGGGCCGGGCTGCCCTCGATCCGGACGGTGTTGTAGTACCACTCCGCGTACGGGTTGTGGATGTTCCAGTACTCGGGGTCGATCGTGCCGAGGGCGCCGATCGGCTCAGCCCAGGCCGGGACCGAGTACGGCCCCCAGTGCACGAAGATGCCGAGCTTCGCGTCTTCGAACCAGGCCGGCGTCGGCTTCTCGAAACCGGCGTAGGCGGGCGGGCGGACAGGGTCGGTCTTGAACATCGCCACGGTGCGAGGTCCTTTCGGTGGAGGTCGTACGACCATCCAATCATCCGATGTCTGTACGCGTCAACGGCTCGAAGAATCCCGAAAACGCCGATGGCTGACGAAGACGTCAGACGTCAAGCGCGACGCGCACAGCCTCGACGATCCCCTGATCGGTCACGAAGTGCGTGTCGGCGCCCTCGCCCGAGACTCCGGCCCCGAGCGGGATCCACGCGCCGCCGCGGCGCGGTGCGGCCCGCTTGGCCGACACGTGCACGGCCGTGATCCCCGCGCGCAGGAACTCGGCCACGTCGCCCACCCGCACGCCGCCCCCGGCCATCACCGTCGGCGCGCCCGGCTCCGCCGCCATCCGCCGCAGCACGGCCACGCCGTCGCCCGCCCGGGCCGCGCCTCCGGAGCTCAGGATCCGGTCGATCCCGCGCCCGGCGAGCGAGGCCGCCGCGGCCACCGGGTCGGCGGACTGGTCGATAGCCCGGTGCACGGTGACCTCCACGTCGTCGCGCGCGTGGCGCGCCGCGCGCGCGAGCCGGTCGACCACGTCGAGATCGAGCGCTCCGGCCTCGGTCAGCGCTCCGATCACGACGCCGGCCGCGCCGGACGACACCGCGGCGCGCAGCTCGCGCTCCATCAGCCGCACCTCGTCGTCGTCGAAGACGAAGTCGCCGGGCCGCGACCGGATCAGCACCTGCACCGGCAGCCCGACCTCGACCACGGCCTCGACCAGGCCCTGCGACGGCGTCAGGCCGCCGAGCTCGAGCGCGGAGCAGAGCTCGACGCGGTCGGCGCCGCCGGCGACGGCCGCACGAGCGCCCGCCGGCGTCGAGACGGCGACCTCCAGGGCGGGTCGGGCGGTCTCTCGTGGAGCCCCGGCGCTCATTCGTCGATCCCGTCGAGCGGCTCGGTGGACGCGGGGATGAAGCGCGCCGAGAGGTCGGGCTCGCCGCCGTCGGCGTCGAACGGGAACATCGGCCGGCGGATGCGCCGGTGGCCGAGCCGCACCAGGTCTTGATCGACGCCGCCGGGCGTGAGCGCGAGGATCCAGTCGGCGGCCAGATCGAACAGCTCCGGCTCGAGGTAGCCGATCTTGACGATGACGACCGCAGCGTCGCGAGGCGCCAGGTCGAGGTCGGTGAAGTCGTGCTCGTGGTGGTAGGGCTTTCTCCTGCGGGTCAGGATCGCGAACACCGAGCCGACCCGCACGACGACCTCGGTCTCGGCGTCGCGGTCGCCGTGGCGGATGCTGTGGACGACGCCGGTGAGCGTGACCGGCCCGGCGTGCGCGAAGTCGACCTCGGCGCCCGCGGTGACTGCGACTGTCGCTCCGACGCCGGCCTCGACGGCCGTCGCCACGGCCGCGGCGCCCGGCACCGACGCGTAGATCACGACGGGGGAGTCGTCAGAGCGGAACTCGGGTCGCGCGAGCAGCCGGGTCAGGCCCCAGCTCATGTCGCCCGACCCGCCCGCGGTCGGGTTGTCGCCGGAGTCGCTGATGACGAAGGGGCGGGCGGCCGAGGCCAGCGCCCGGTCGAGCGCGCCGTCGAGGGTGTCGGCGGGGGCGACGAAGGCGAAGCGGTCGCGGGCGGCCCAGAACCCGGCGGCGAGTTCCTGCGCCGCCTGGGCCACCGCTGCCTCGTCGGTGCCCGTGACCATCGCGACGGCCCGGTTGCGCGGCTCGTCGGCCCACGCGTAGCCGACCCAGATCGCGGCGTCGAGCACACCCGGGCGCGCCTCGACCTCGGCCACGCGCGCGTAGACGGAGGCAGCCGGCTCGAGGCGCGTCGACGTCTTCTCGCCCGGCAGCAGCACCGGGATCGGCACCCAGGCCTTGAACGGGCGCGGTCGTCGTGAGGCGAGATGCTCGATGAGATTGCGGACGGCCCGCTCGCGCGTCTCCTCGGCGTCTTCGTGCGGGGCCAGGCGGTAGCAGGTGATCAGGTCGGTCTGGTGGGCGAGCTCGCGAGAGACGTTGCCGTGGAGGTCCATCGACGTCGAGATGATCGGGCGCGCGCCGATGACGGCCCGGATGCGGCGCAGCAGGTCGGCCTCGACGTCGTCGAGCCCCTCGACGCTCATCGCGCCGTGGATGTCGAAGTAGAGGCCGTCGAGTGGCGGCAGCTCGGCGAGCCGGGCGGTGAGCTCGTCGGCGAGACGCTCGTAGTCGGCGCGCGGCACGGCACCGCCGGGGAGGGCCTTGCCGCGCAGGGCGCCGTGCCACTCGGCCGCCTCACGCAGGGGCTGCCCCTCGGCGAGGAAGGCGCACGAGTCGACGACCTCGTGGCCGCGCTGCGCGTGGAAGTCCTCGGCCGTGGTGCGGCCCGGCGAGAACGTCGACGACTCGGTCGCGAGGCCGGCGATGGCGATGACGGGGCGTGAGCTCACGCCTCCGACCCTAGCGGGGGCGCGAGAGGGCTACGCGATCGTGAAGGTCGAGAACGAGTCGGCCGGCAGCAGGGCCTCGAACACCTGGCCGTCGAGGCCGACCTTGTAGGGCAGGGGGTCGCCGAGGTCGTTCTGCACGACGACCACGACGCTGCCGTCGGGGTTCTGGAAGGCCAGCTGGTTCTCGTAGCCCGACCAGCTGAACGCCTCGATGCGCACGGCGCCGGGCTTCACGAACCCGCTGAGGTGCTTCATCAGCCAGTACTCGTGGGTGTACCGGAACGTGCTGGTCGCGGGATCGACGACGACGAGCGAGTTCTGCGCCCAGCCCCAGCGGCTGACGCCGCCCTCGTCGAGCGCGAGGTTCCAGTACGTGTAGGCGCTGGCGCCGTTGCTCAGGAAGTGCTTCATCAGCGACCAGGTGTGGCGGGCGAAGCGCCAGTCGTTGAGGCCGTCGCCGCACTCCTGCTCGGTCTGGTAGACGGCGAGCTCCGGACGGGTGCGGTGGATCTCGGCGATGGCGCCCTTGCCCGCCCACTGGAACCCCGCACCCCTGACCCAGCGCGACGCCTCGGGGTCGGCCAGGACGTCGGTGAGCAGGTGGGTGGCCGCGCGTTCCTGCGTCCCGAAGAAGACGTCGACCCCGAGCTCGGCCATCGCCGGCCCGAGCACGCGGATGAACCGCGTGAGGCCGTCGGGGGTCCACGTGCAGCTCGGGAACACCTGCGCGGAGTTGAACTCGTTCTGCGGCATCACCATCTCGATCGCGATGCCCTCGGCGGCGTAGGCCGTGACGAACCGGGCGAAGTAGCGGGCGTACGCGTCGAGGTACTCCGGCTCGAGGCGGAACATGTCGGTGCCCTCGGCGCCCACCTGCTCGTCGCCGATGCCGTTCTCGACGCCCGAGCCGGGGAACGGCTTCGCGCCGGCGTAGTGGCCCGTCGACTTCATCCAGGTCGGCGGGCTCCACGGCGACGCCCACAGCCGGAGCGCCGGCTGCTCGACCTGAGCGGCCTGGATGAACGGCACGAGCGTCGACCGGTCGTGGTCGATGCTGAAGTCGGCGAGCTCGAGGTCGCCGGGCGTCTCGTCGTACGAGTACCAGTCGGTCGAGAAGTCGTTCGCGCCGATGGGCATGCGGCAGATCGTGAATCGGGCGGAGTCGCTGTCGGCGTCGCCGGAGAACATCTGGCGCAGGATCCCGCCGCGCTCATCGGGGGTCAGCCGCGCGAGGGCGGTCCACCCCAGCTCGTTGAAGCAGACGCCGAAGCCCTCCATCGTCTGGTCGGTGTGCTCCCGGTTCAGGATCACGTTCGGGAAGTCGGTCATCGCCGTGATCACCATCGGCGTCGATGCCGGGGCCGGCTGGGTCTGCCACGGGAGGTCCTGCGTCGTGACGGTCCAGGTGATGTCGGGCATGGGGCTCCTGCGGGTCGTGCTGGCCGCCTGGTGCTGCTCGGGGCCGAGCATTTGCTGTCGTTCGCAACAAACCTACCGGTGTTCGGTGTTCGGCGCGACCGGCACCGCGCCGAGTCCGGTGCGACTCGGAGGCTGGTACCGTCGTCGCAGATCGCACCATCACACCGGGGGAACCATGAACAACGCACGCCCGCGCGCAGCCGCCGCGCTCCTTCTCGCTGCCGTCGTGACCGGGGGCCTCGTCGGCTGCTCGCCGGTCGCCGCGGTCAAGGCCGTCTCGAAGGGGGCGGAGTGCCAGTCGATCAAGCGGCACGTGCAGGCATCCGAGGTCGAGGTGAAGGCGCACACCGCCGACACGAAGACCGATCCCGCAGCCTACGAGACGGCCATGAAGCACCTCAGCGTCGACATCGCCGATGCGGCGAAGTCGGTCGGCGACGCCGAGGTGAAGTCGTCGGCTCAGGATGTCGCAGAGTCGCTCGATGTGCTGGTGACCGACTACACGACGTTCTCCGACAGCGGGTTCACCGAGGGCGCGGCCCAGGTCGTCGCCGACAGCAAAGACGTCAAGACCGCCGACGCCTCCTTCGAGAAGGTGTGCGGCTACCAGCTCTGACCGGCGGATCGGCCGCTTTCGGGGCCGGGCGTGCGACGATAACCGGGTGCTCGTTCTCGCCTGCGTCGTCGTCGCGCTCGTCATCGCCGTAATGATCCGGCGCTGGTGGGCGATGTCGCGGGCGCCGAAGCCGGCGCGGCAGGAGGCTCCGACGGCGGGGGCGGGAGTTCCTGCGCCCGGAGCCGAGGTCGTTCTCGGCGCGCCCAACGCCACCGACGTGGCGGGCGCCGACGCGGCCTGGTCAGAGGCCAGGAGGCTGCGGGCCGCGTTGCTCGATCAGGAGGTTCCGCCGACGATCTCCGCGTGGGAGATCGTGCCGGAGGCCGGCGAGGTCTTCTTCTACGACCTGAAAGCCGTGCACGAGCGCTTCTACGGGCAGGACGCCGGCTACCAGCCGACAGGGAGCTTCCTGCTCGGCAGCCCCGCGTTCATCCTCGCGGGCCTCGTCGTCACGGGCGCGGTCAACGCCTCGCGCCAGCGCGCCGCCCAGGCTCTGGCTGCGACGCAGTGGCGCGACCGCGAGGGCATCCGGGTGCTCGTCACCAACCACCGTCTGCTCTGCCTGGTGCGGGGGCAGTGGCTGAGCTTCCACTACGGCGCGATGACGGCCGTCTACCCCGAGGTCGCCGAGCGCACTCTGGTCTGCGGTTTCGAGAGCATCCCGCCGCTGCGCCTGTCGGGCATCGACGCGCCGATCCTGGCGGTGATGACGCTGTTCATGACGCACGGCGCCGACGCGCTCGCCCAGCACCCGGCGCTGCGCCCCCTCGACTAGCGGCTGCCCGGCTCGGCGCGACACCACAATCGGGACTCCCCACCGCGACCACACCGCCCGACACCACGATCGGGACTGCGCACCACGAGGTTTCGTGGTGCCCAGTCCCGATCGTGGGTTGAAGCGGGGGAGCAGGCGCAGGAACCGCACCCACCCCCGCCGGGCCTACTGCGCGGGGTGCGAGCGCTCGAGCTTCGCGCCCTCCACGTCGACGTCGGGCACGATCCGGTCGAGCCACTTCGGAAACCACCAGGCCGTCTTGCCGAGCAGGTGCATCGCGGCCGGGATCAGCAGCATGCGCACCACGAACGCGTCGAGCAGCACGCCGAACGCCAAGCCGAAGCCGATGGGGCGGATGGTCGACGACTCCGAGAAGATGAAGCCCGAGAACACCGAGATCATGATGATCGCGGCTGCCGTGACAACCGGTCGCCCGGCGGAGAGGCCGCGCTGGACGGCGATCTTCGCGGGTGCCCCGTGGGCGTACGCCTCGCGCATGCCGGAGACCAGGAAGAGCTGGTAGTCCATCGCGAGACCGAACAGCACTCCGACCTCGATGACCGGCAGGAAGCTCAGGATCGGGGCGGGGTCGTGCACGCCGAACAGGGCGCTGGCCCAGCCGAACTGGTACACCGCCGTCAGGGCGCCGAAGGTCGCGAGCAGCGACAGCACGAAGCCGGCGGTCGCGGTCAGCGGCACGAGGATCGACCGGAACACCAGGATCAGGATCAGCAGCGACAGCCCGACGACCAGCACGAGGTAGATCGGCAGCGCGTTGGCGAGCTTCTCCGACACGTCGATGTTGGCGCTGGCGTTGCCGGCGACGCCGAGGGTGATGTCTCCGGCGTCCGACGTGAGCGGCGAGAGGTCGCGCAGCGAGTGCACGAGCGTCTCGGTCGACTCGCTCGACGGGCCGCCCTCGGGGACGACCTGGAACGCCACGACGGTTCCGTCTGACGAGGCGCCGATGGGGGCGACGGCCGCCACGTCGGAGTTCGAGGTCAGGGCCTTCCCGATCGTGATCTCCTGCTTCAGTAGGTCGTCGTCGGTCGCCTTGGCGGGCAGGTCGGCCACGACGACGAGCGGGCTGTTCTGCCCCGCGCCGAACTCGCGCTCGAGGGTCTTGTAGGCCTTGTACTGGCTCGAGTCGGTGGCCTCCGACGAGCCGTCGGGCAGGCCGAGGCGCATCTGCATGGCGGGCAGGGCGATGACGCCGAGGATCACGACGCCGAGCACGAGGGTGGCGACGGCGCGCCAGCTCTTCATCGGCGCGTTCGGCACCCGGGTGGAGGCCGTGTTGCCGATGGCGGCGCGCTCCTTCTTGCGGAGGATGCGCATGCCGACGAGCGACAGCATCGCCGGAGTGAACGAGATCGCGACGAGGATCGCGACGGCGACCGCGACGGCTCCGACCGTGCCCATCAGGCCGAGGAAGGGGATGCCGGTGACGTTCAGAGCCAGGAGGGCGACGATGACGGTCGAGCCGGCGAAGACGACGGCGTTGCCGGAGGTGCCGTTCGCGAGTCCGATCGACTCGTGGACGTCCATGCCCTGCTTCAGCTGCTTTCGATGCCGGTTCAGGATGAACAGCGAGTAGTCGATGCCGACCGCGAGGCCCAGCATGATGCCGAGGACGGTGGTGACCGAGTTGAACTCGACCAGGCCGGAGAAGGCCATGGCGCCGAGAACAGAGGCGGCCAGGCCGACGATGGCGCTGAGCAGCGGCAGCACCGCGCCGATGATGGTCGACAGCATGATCAGCAGGACGATGGCGGCGACGATCACGCCGACGACCTCGCCCGGCCCGACGATGCTCGGCACGCCCTGGGCGATGTCGCTCGTCGGGTAGATGCGGACCCCGTCGACGCCCTTGGCGGACTTGTCGACGATCGAGGTCTTCAGGTCGGGGTCGACCTCGTACGTACCGGTGGTGAACTGGATGGATCCGACGGCGCTTGTTCCGTCTTTCGAGACGAAGCGGATGTTCGACGAGAGGTCGAGCAGCTGCGAGTTGAGCTCGAGCGTGGTGCTCTGGGCCTCGAGCTTCTTCTTGCTGGCGTCGAGCTTCGCCTGGTTCGCGTCGATCGTCTTCTGCTGGCCGTCGAGGATCGCCTGCTGGCCGTCGAGCTGGGCCTTGGCGACGGAGTAGCTGCCACTCGCCTTCGCCGCGGCGACCGCTCCGTCGAGCTGCTTCTGAGCGGCTTCGAGCTGCGGCTTCGCGGCGTCGATCTGATCCTGCGCGTCGGCCAGCTCGGTGCGGCCGTCGGCGATGGCCGTGCGCCCGTCGACGATCTTCTGCTTGCCGTCCTCGAGCTGCGCCTGCGTCGTGAAGGGGCTCGTCGCCGACTTGACGCCCTTCATGTCGGCGACCTCGCCGAGCCACGACTTGATGTCGGACTTCTCGGCCGAGGTGAAGGCCTTGCCCGATGTCGTCTCGAAGACGATGCTGCCGCTGCCGCCCGAGGCCTTCGGGAACTTGTCCGAGAGCTCGTTCTGCACCTGCTCGGTGGCCGTGCCGGGAATGCTGATCGCCGACGAGATAGTGCCCTTGAACAGCGAGAAGCCGACGCCGGCCAGCGCGATGATCACCACCCAGGCGACGATGACGGTCCAGTGGCGGCGGGCGGAGAAGCGCCCGAGACGGTAGAGGAGTCCGGCCATGCTGCTGATCTCGGCTTTCTGCGTTGATGTGGTGGAGGTGTGCGGGTGGGGTGCGCCGGTGAACCCCGGGTGAGACGTCTAGTGGTGGTAGCCCGTGCGGACCGTGTCGATGAGGCGGCCGAGCAGCTCGCTCCACTGTGCTCGCGTGCCGTCGTCGAGGCGCACGTCGGTCATGACGACCCAGTGCTTGGCGATGACGATGACGCCGCCCATCAGCGAGCTCACGAGCAGCTCGGCGTCGAGCGAGTCGGCGCCCGGGTTGCGGCAGGCCACCTCGGGCAGCAGCCGCTCGGCCGCGCGCGCGAAGGCGGCGTCGCTGAGGGCGCGGCCGCGGGAGTCGATCGGGTCGAGGGGGCCCAGGATCCGCCCGATCGACGCGATTGCGGACGGCAGGTCGGCGGTGCGCAGCATCTGCGCCACCTCGTCGAACATGGCGGAGCGGCTGCCGTCGCCGACCGGGGTGGCCCGGGCGACCGCGAGGAAGTCCTCGATGATGACCTCGAGCGCGTCGTCGCAGAGGGTGAGCAGGATCTCGTCGAGCGAGGCGAAGTGGTTGAACACCGTGCGACGGGCGACGTCGGCGCGCTCGGCCAGCTCGTCGACGCTGAACCGCGGGCCGCCCTTCTCGTCGACCAGCTCGCGCGCGGCGGCCAGGATGGCGGCGCGGTGGCGCGCCTTCAGAGCGGCGCGACGGTCGGGTGCCTCGGTGATCACGACATCACACTAGGTGCATCCATGCACTCGGTGCATGCACGCACACGCGATTCGCAGGCATCGGCTTCGAGCAACGCGCTCGTCCATAGCGTTCCCTTACGTTCTCTTGGCGGTTCCTGTGGAGGCTGAGGGCGGGCCGGCAGGGCGCCTTCCTAGCGTGAGCGAGTCCGACCGTCAGGACCCCCGACCACAGGAGCCCGCATGTTCTTCACCTACCTCCGCCGAGAGCTCGGCAACCGCAAGAAGCAGAGCATCATCATCGCGATGGGCATGGCCCTGGCCATCGCGCTCGTCATCATCGTCAACGGCGTCTCGGCCGGGGTGAAGAGCGCGCAGTCGACGGCGCTCTCGTCGGTCTACGGCGTCGGCACCGACATCACTGTGACGAAGACCGCCACGGCCGGGGGCGCGGGAGCGGGCGGCCAGCAGTTCGCCTTCGGCTCCGGCGACTCCGCCAGCGGCTCGTCGAGCAGCAAGACCAAGCTGTCGCAGTCGACCCTGCAGCTCGCGATGGGCACGTCGAGCCTCAAGGAGTCGTCGCTCGCCACGGTCGAGGCCGTAGAGGGAGTGAAGGCGGCCACCGCGACCCTGAGCCTCACGAACAGCTCGTTCTCGGGCTCGATCGGAGCGGCGCCGTCGAGCGGCGGCACGAGCGGCTCCGGCACCACCGGCGAGGCTCCGGCCACCGGAAGCGGCACGGACTCGAGCAGCAGCACGAGCACCGGCACGGGCCCCAGCAGCTTCAGCGTCGACTCGTTCACCGTCACCGGCATCTCGACGACCGACACGAGCGTGGGGCCGATGTCGGCGACGGCGCTCGACTCCGGCCGCTACCTGAAGGCGAGCGACGACGGCACGAAGAACGTCGTGCTCGACAGCTCCTACGCGACCACCGAGAAGAAGGCCGTCGGCGACACCCTCACCATCGGCGGAAAGAAGTTCACCGTCGTCGGGATCGTCTCGTCGTCGTCGTCGAGCTCGGCCACCGCCTCTGACACGTACATCCCGCTCGACACCGCGCAGTCGCTCGCCGACCTCGACGGCAAGGTCACCGACATCTCCGTCTCGGCCGACTCGGCCTCCGACGTCACGAGCATCCAGACCGCCATCGAGAAGGCCCTCCCCAGCGCGACGGTCTCGACCGAGGCCGATCTGGCCTCGAGCATCTCGGGCTCGCTCTCGACCGTCTCGAACCTGGTGTCGAACCTCGGCAAGTGGCTGTCGCTGATCGTCCTGGCCGCCGCCTTCGCCATCGCCGTGCTGTTCACGGTCTCCGGCGTCAGCCGCCGCACCCGCGAGTTCGGCACTCTCAAGGCGATCGGCTGGTCGAACGGCCGGATCGTGCGCCAGGTCGCCGGGGAGTCGGTGGTCAACGGCCTCATCGGCGGGGCCATCGGCGCCGCGGTCGGCATCGCCGGGATCATCATCGTCAACGTCATCGCCCCGACCCTGTCGACCGCCGCCGCGGCGTCGACCTCCGGCCCCGGCGCCGGCGGCCCCGGGGGAGCGTCCACCGCGAGCACGACGACCGACATCGCGCTCCAGATCCCGCTGACGGCGGGCATCATCCTCATCGCGGCAGGCTTGGCAGTGCTCGGCGGACTCCTCGCCGGCGCCTTCGGCGGATGGCGGGCCTCGCGCCTGCGACCGGCCGAGGCGCTGCGGAGCGTCGCGTGAGACGCACGTCGCGCCGGGCCGGGCCCGCTCCGGCCGAGGGCCGCGGGAGCGTCTCGCCCAGCCCGACCACGATGGCCCGCCCCGCCTTCGCACCCCGATTCGCCGCACCCCAGGAGACCTCATGACCACGACCATCCCGACCCCGCTCGCCACGACCACCGGCGGCCCCGACGCCGCGTTCACGCTCACCGGCGTGACGAAGACGTACCGGCAGAAGAAGCGCACCGTCGAGGCGCTGCGCGGCGTCGACCTGGTGATCCCGCGCGGGCAGCTCGTCGCCGTGCAGGGCCCGACCGGCGGCGGCAAGTCGACGCTGCTGCAGATGCTGGGCGCGCTCGACCGGCCGACCTCGGGCTCGGTGAAGCTGGGGGCGCAGGAACTCGCGACGGCCTCCGACGGGGCCCTCGCCCGGGCGCGCGCCACCGAGATCGGATTCGTCTTCCAGGGGTTCAACCTGATCCCGACGCTGTCGGCGGCCGAGAACGTCGAGACCGCGTTCGCCGACAGCTCCCTGCCGCGAGACGAGCGCCGCACCCGGGTGGCCGCCGCGCTCGAGTCGGTGGGCCTGGCGGAGCGGGCCGAGCACCTGCCGTCGGAGCTCTCCGGCGGCCAGCAGCAGCGTGTCGCGATCGCCCGAGCCCTCGTGAAGAAGCCGCGCGTGCTCCTCGCCGACGAGCCGACGGGAGCCCTCGACGAGGTGACCCGCGACGAGATCATGGCGCTGCTGGAGGGGGTGTGGCGGGAGCGCGGCCTGACGCTGGTGATCGTGACGCACGACTCGGCGGTGGCTCGCCGGGCCGAGCGCCGCCTCTACATCAAGGCCGGCCAGGTCTCCGAGCGCTAGACGCCGGCGGTCGGGCGAGCGAAGCGATGCCCCTTCGGCACGAGGCGGACATCGGCCTTCGATCGCGCGAAGCGCGCCCCCCACTCCGTGTGGCAGACGCGGAGATCCTCAGAAGATCTGCCCGACGGGCTCGCGCTTCTCGGCCTGGAAGCGGTCTTCCGCGCGGCCGAGCGCCCAGTACGCCGAGAGCGACAGGTCGGCCCGGTCGAGGCCCCAGCCGTCGGTGAGCACCCGGCGCACCTGCTTGATGGCCGTGCGCTCGCCGTGGACGAGCGCCTGCACCACGCCCTCGGGCCGCGCGAGCTCCTCGGCGGCGGCGACGAGCAGGCTGCCGGGGGCGGCTCCGGCGCGGTGCAGCCAGCGGAGCTCGACGCCGGCCGGCGCCGTGAGCGGCAGCTGATCGGCGGCCGACTCGACCTCGAGCAGCGCGACGCCGCGGGCGTCGGTGCCGAGCGCTTCGATGGCCGCGGCGAGGGCGGGCAGCGCGGCGTCGTCTCCGACGAGCAGATGGAAGACCGCGGGGTCGGCCGACGGCGCATAGCCGCCGCCGGGCCCTGACAGCGCGAGCAGGTCGCCCGGCTGGGCCGCAGCGGCCCACGGCCCTGCGAGGCCCTCGACGCCGTGCACCACGAAGTCGACGGCGATGGTCTTCGCGGCCTCGTCGACCGAGCGGACCGTGTAGGTGCGGCGCACCGGGACGTCCTCCGGCGCGAGGGTCTCGCGCAGCGCGTCGAGGTCGTACGGCGGCACGAGCCCGAGGTGTGGCTTCGCCAGCAGCAGCTTGACGTACTTGTCGGTCGCGGCGAGGCGCTCGGGGTCGGCCCCGGCGAGGAACGCGTCGAACGCGTCGCCGCCGAGGTGGACGCGCACCAGGTGGGGCGTGAGCCGCTCCACGCGGTCGACGACGAAGACGGACTGGGGGCGGGCGGGGCGATCTCCGGGCATCCAGCCATTCTGCCCGGGGACGACGCGTCGAACCGCCCCGTTCGGGGGATCCATAGAGTGCACTCTCTGCAGATACTGTGAATTCACCAAGACTTTTGTGGTCCAGGGGGACCCCACGATGCAGGAGACGCTGTGACCATCTCGCCCGCCCGCCCGCCACTCCGATTCCAGACGCCGCAGGGGTGGCCGCAGCCGCCCGCCGACTGGGTCGTCCGCAACCAGGGCTGGCAGCCGCCCGCGGGCTGGACCCCGCCGACCAGCGGACAGTACCCGCTCGCCCCGGCTCCGCAGGGCTGGCGGTTCTGGGCTCCGAACGGCGCCGCCTGGGACGACTACCGTCAGCCCTTCGCCAAGCACGCGCACCGTGCCATCCTGGTCGGCGGCATCATGCTGGGTGTCGCGATCGCGATCACCCTCGCCGGCATGCTGGGCGAGTTCGGCCGCTCGTACTACCTCCTCTACGGAACCCTGATCTTCGGCGCGATCCGCCTGATCACCGGTCTGGCGGCGCTCCGCAAGGTCGACCCCGCGGCCCGCGCCGCCATCGGCCCCGACTCGATCGAGGTGCGCCGTCAGCTCGACTCCGAGGGCTACCGCGCCTACCTCGACCGGACGGCTCGCGAGCGTGCCGAGACAGGTGCCCCGGCGCAGACGTTCGACGAGTTCGGCTTCGGCCGCGACGCGCAGCCGTGGGACGGAGCCGCAGTTCCTGCGCCCCAGCTGCCCGAGGGTGCACCGTCGCCGACCATGGCCCTCTGGGCGTCCGCCGCACCCGCCGCCTCCGCCGCCGCGGCGTTCACCGACGCCGACACGGGCCGACGCTCGCGACGCGGCCTCTGGATGGGGCTCGGCGCCGCGGCCGCGATCGTGATCGGCATCGCGATCCCGCTGGCGATACCGCACGGCTCCACCTCGACGGCTCTCTCGTCGCTGTCGAACTCGAACTCCGCTGCCGACTCGACGGTCTACGTGCCCACCGACGGCTGGACGGTGCTCGACACGAACACCTGCGCGACCGGCACCGACTGCCTGAACATCGACGTGCAGCCGGTCGCGAGCTGCCCGGCGGCGACGATCGACTGGGGCTTCGCCGACTCGAAGACCGGCAGCGACAAGGCGACCCGGACGACCCCGGTGGCGCTCATCGCCGGCCAGACCGCCCGCGTGTCGATGCCGATCGGCGACGACATGGCCGGTGCGAAGTACATCTTCCTCGAGGCCGTGCACTGCTAGCGGCGCAGGATCCGCGACGACGCCCATGACGTACACCCCCGACCGCCCGCCGCTCCGCTTCGTGCCCCCGCCCGGCTGGCCGACGCCGACACCCGAGTGGGTCGCCCGCAACCAGGGCTGGCAGCCACCCGCGGGGTGGACGCCGCCGCTGCGGCGTCCCGTGTACGCCGCCCCGCCGGAGTGGCAGTTCTGGGCGCCCGAGCCGACTCATTGGACGCCGTTCCGGGCCACCTTCACCTCGGGAATCACCAGCGCGCTCACGTGGGGCTCGATCATCCTGGCGATCGGCGTGCTCTTCGGGGTGACGGCGATCGCGTCGGGCGACCACAGCTTCCTCGGCATGACGGCGCTGTTCTTCGTCTTCGGCGGCATCCGCCTGGCGACCGGACTCAGCGCGCGGGCGACCGTCGAGCGGCGCGTGCGCGAAGCGATCCGCACGGCGGCGCCCGTGGTGCGCCACGACGTCGACTCGTGGGCGTACCGCGCCTACCTCGATGCCACGGCGGGCGCGCGCGCGCAGACCGGCCGGCCGCCCATGCACTTCGACGAGTTCGGCTTCGCGCGCGACGCCGCCGGATGGGGTGCCGGGGCCGAGTCGGCCATCCTGGCGCCGATGCGCTGGACGGCGCCGGTCGTCACGCCGAAGCCGCCTATGATCCGCAAGAGCCTGCGGATCGCGCTGCTCGTGATGATCGGGCTGATCCTGCTCGTCGCCCTCCCCGGCCTCGTCCAGTCGGCGCTCGGCGGCTGACCCGCTCCCTCGCTAGTAGCGCAGGCCGTGCCCGAATCGGAACAGCGGATCGGCGGTGTCGAACGCGACGTCCTCGCGCGACGCCTCGACGGCGGCCATCGAGCGGGGCAGGTCGAACGGCAGCGCCCCCTGCGGAGACTTGTCGCCGAACAGCACGGCCACGAGGTTCTCGTCCGAGCACCCGTAGTCGGCCACCAGCGCGCCGACCTCGCCCGCGAAGGGCGTGAGGATCGCCGGGCGGTCGAGGTAGACGTCGAGCACCGTGGGCACGGTCGCCGCGATCGCGGTGATGCGGTCGATCTCGGCCTGAGCGAATTCCAGCGACCCGGCGTGGAAGTGCGCCTCGAAGCCCTCGCCCCGGGCCTCGAACGGAGCCTTGACGCGCAGGATCGCGACGTCGGCCTCGGCCGGGTCGTCGACGGCCGTGCCGTGCCCCTCGAGCGCCGTGGCGGGGAGACCGTAGACCTTGGCGCCCGCGGCGAGCGGCAGGAGGCCGTCGTTCACCAGCAGCGTCAGCGACGCGCGCTGCGCCGCCGCACCGGCCGCGACGAACTCGTCGTTGCCGACGACGACGGCGGCGCGCTCCTCGTCGACGAACGGGTTCTCGAAGAGGCCGAGCCGGAACTTCTCGCGCAGCAGGCGCCGCACCGAGACGTCGAGGCGGGCTTCGGGCAGGCGTCCGCTCGTGGCGAGGCCGAGCACCACGTCGGTGCAGAGCTCGCCGCCGAACTGGTCGACGCCCGCTTCGAGCGCCTTGAGCGCCCGCTCCTCGCGGCTGAGGTCTTCGACGCCCCAGGCCCGGGCCGGGTACATCGTGCCCATGATGTCGGCGTCGGTGAGGAGGCCCCAGTCGGTGCAGACCACGCCGTCGAAGCCGTAGCGCTCGCGCAGGAGCCCGGTGATGACCTGCTTGTTGAACGAGAAGCCGACCTCCTCGTACTGGGTGCCGACCGGCATGCCGTAGTAGGGCATGATCTGCGATCCGCCGGCGGAGAAGGCCGCCTCGAACGGCTTGAGGTGCTGCTCGAACATGCCGCCCGGGTAGACCTGCTCGCGGCCGTAGGCGAAGTGCGGGTCTTCACCGTCTTTCTGAGGCCCGCCGCCGGGGAAGTGCTTGGTCATCGTCGACACCGACTCGGGCCCGACCGACTCGCCCTGGAAGCCCCGGATGTAGGCGACCACCAGCTCTGACGTGAGGTCGGCGTCCTCGCCGAAGGTGCCGTTCGCCCGCGACCATCGCGGCTCGGTCGCCAGGTCGATCTGCGGATGCAGGGCGACGCGCAGGCCGACCGCGAGGTACTCCCGGCGCGCCATGTCGGCGAACCGCTCGACCAGCTCGGGGGAGCGGATCGCCGCGAGGCCCAGCGTCTCGGGCCACTGCGAGAACGGGCCCGCCATCATGGCCGTACCCGGGTTGTCGGTGAACGCGTGCCGCGGGTCGGTCGAGAACGAGATCGGGATTCCCAGCGGAGTCGAGACCGCGAGCCGCTGGGCGACGTTCAGCCACTGGGCAAACTCGCGCCCCGACCCGGGCGCGCCCAGCAGGTTGAAGTGGTTCATCCGCTGGTCGACGACCATCGTCTGAAGCGACGGGAGGCCGAACGCCGGGTTCGCCACCGTCGGGTCGCCGAGCGCCGCCATGCTGTGGAACAGCAGGCCCACCTTGTCGGCTGTGTCGAGTCGCGAGAGCAGATCGTCGACGCGCTGGTCGATGTCGAGCGAGGCGTCCTGATACGGGTGGGCGATGGCGGCGTCGGTCATGGGGTGATCAGCTCCGGTCTTGGGCGAAGGCCGCGTCGAACGCCGACGACGGCTGCGGAAACGACAGGCCGCGCACGAACTGCAGTGCCTCGGGGGCGCCGACGAGGCGGTCCATCCCGGCATCCTCCCACTCGACCGAGAGCGGGCCCTCGTAGCCGATGGCGTTCAGCATGCGGACGGCGTCCTCCCACGGCACGTCGCCGCGCCCGGTCGAGATGAAGTCCCAGCCACGTCGGGGGTCGGCCCAGGGCAGGTGCGACGAGAGACGCCCGTTCCTGCCGTTGAGCCGCTTCTTCGTGTCTTTGCAGTGCACGTTGAAGATGTGCTCCTGGAAGTCCCAGAGGAAGCCGACGGCGTCGAGGTCTTGCCAGACCATGTGCGAAGGGTCCCAGTTGATGCCGAACGAGGCGCGGTGGCCGATCGCCTCGAGCGTCTTCTTCGTGGTCCAGTAGTCGTAGGCGATCTCGGACGGGTGCGGCTCGAGGGCGAAGCGGACGCCGACCTCCTCGAAGACGTCGAGGATGGGGTTCCAGCGATCGGCGAAGTCCTGGTAGCCGGCCTCGACGAGCTCGTCGCGCACCGGCGGGAACATGGCGACGTACTTCCAGATCGACGAGCCCGTGAACCCGGTGACCGTCTTCGCGCCCAGGCGGGCGGCCGTGCGGGCGGTGTTCTTCATCTCGGCGGCGGCGCGCTGGCGGACGCCCTCGGGGTCGCCGTCGCCCCAGACCGAGTCGGGGAGCATGTCGCGGTGGCGCTGGTCGATCGGGTCGTCGCACACGGCCTGGCCCTTGAGGTGGTTCGAGATCGCGAAGACCTGGAGGCCGTTCTTCTCGAGGATCGCCTTGCGATCGGCGATGTAGGCGTCGTCGGTGGCGCCGCGGTCGGGGTCGAGGTGGTCGCCCCAGCAGGCGATCTCGAGGCCGTCGTAGCCCCACTCGCCGGCGAGGCGGCAGACCTCCTCGAAGGGCAGGTCGGCCCACTGGCCGGTGAACAGGGTGATCGGTCGCTGGATGCTCATCGGGTCTCTCCGTTCGCGGTGGCGGTGGCTCGGGTGGTCGTCCACGCGCTCCCGGCCTCGCTCGACCGGTCGACGGCGTCGAGGACGCGCTGCACCTGCAGGCCGTCCTCGAATGACGGAGTGGGCTGGGTTCGTGCGTCGATGGAGGTCAGGAGGTCGACGAGCTGGTGCGAGAACGCGTGCTCGTAGCCGATGGTGTGCCCGGTCGGCCACCAGGCGGCGAAGTAGGGGTGCTCGGGCTCGGTGACGAGGATCCTCTTGAAGCCGAGCTCGGTGGCCGGCGCCGTCGCGTCGTAGAACTCCAGCTCGTTCTCGCGCTCGAGGTCGAACGAGAGGGCGCCGAGGCTGCCGGCGATCTCGATGCGGAAGGCGTTCTTGCGGCCCGTCGCGAAGCGCGTCGCCTCGAACGAGCCGATGGCGCCGCCCGAGAGCTTGGCGGTGAAGAGCGCGAGGTCGTCGACGGTGACCTGGCCGCGCTCGGTCGATGCGGCGCCGCCGAGGCTGGTCTGCGCGACGCTCTCGTCGAGCAGCGGTCGCTCGGTGACGAAGGTGTGCAGCAGGCCCGAGACGTCGTCGAGCGTCTGCCCCGTGATGAACTGCACGGCGTCGATGGCGTGCGCTCCGATGTCGCCGAGAGCGCCGGAGCCGGCCTTGGCCTTGTCGAGGCGCCAGGTCATCGGGCCGTCCTCGTCGACGAGCCAGTCCTGGAGGTACTGGGCCCGGACCTGCCGGATCGTGCCGAGCCGCCCCTCGGCGACCAGCTGCTTGGCGAAGGTGAGCGCAGGAACTCGGCGGTAGCTGAACCCGACCATCGCGTACACGCCGCGCTCGGCCGCCGCCTTCGCTGCCGCCGCCATCGTCTCGGCCTCCTCGACCGTGTTGGCCAGCGGCTTCTCGCACAGCACGTGCTTGCCGGCCTCGAGCGCGGCCACGGCGATCTCGACGTGGGTCGAGCCGGGGGAGGAGATGTCGATGAGACCGATACCGGGGTCGTTCACGACGTCGTGCCAGTCGTTGGCCGTCTTCTCCCAGCCCCACTTCTCGGCCGCGGCGGTGGTCGCCGACGCGTTGCGGCCGACCAGCGTCGACATGACCGGGGTGAGCGGCAGGTCGAAGAAGCGCGGCGCGACGCGGAAGGCCTGCGAGTGCGCGGCTCCCATGAAGCCGTGGCCGACCATGGCGACGTTGATGTGTTGGGGCATTCGGCGACTCCTTTGTCGTGCACTTTGTTTCGGTACGCTACAAACTACCGTGTCGGCGCGCTGGCTCGCCAGCGTCTTTCGTGCGACGTATTGCACAACCGGTTGACCGCTTCTAGAGTGAGCGCGGGCCACCGCATCCCGGGGATGGCGGCTATGCGCCCACGGTCCCGTTTCGAAGGAGAGACATGCTGGAACACGTCCGGCCCCGCGCCCGGGTCATCGTCGACAACGACTTCTCGGGCGACCCCGACGACCTCTGGCAGCTCGTTCACCACGTGCTCTCGCCCTCCGTCGAGATCCCCTTCGTCATCGGCTCGCACCTGGCGCCGAACGACGGCTTCGACTCGAGCGATCACCAGGCCGCCAACGCGGTGACGGTCGCGACCGACCTGCTCGAGCGCGTCGGCCGCGCCGACATCCCCGTGGTGCAGGGCGCCGAGCTGGCGCTGGTCTCGCCGACCGAGCCGCGCGACTCGCCCGCCGCCCGCGCGATCGTCGCCGAAGCCCTCCGCGACGACACCGACCTGCCCCTCTACTTCGCGGCCGGCGCCGGAATGACCGACCTCGCCAGCGCGCTGCTGCTCGAGCCGTCGATCGCGGCGAGGATCACGCTGGTCTGGATCGGCGGCAACGAGCACCCGGGCATCGGCACCCCGCCTCCCGGCGCCTCGGCCGTCGAGTACAACCTCAACATCGACGTGCAGGGTGCCCGGACCGTCTTCGCGGCACCCGACCTCGCCATCTGGCAGGTGCCCCGCGACGCGTACCGCCGGGTGCTGATGTCGTTCGCCGAGATCGACGCGCGCGTGCGCCCGCTGGGCCCGCTGGGGGAGTACCTCGCGTCGTCGCTCGACGCCGTGGCCTCGCGGGTGCTGGAGTTCGGCCTCAACATCGGCGAGACGTACGTGCTCGGCGACAGCCCGCTGGTCTTGCTCACCGCTCTTCCGTCGTCGTTCGAGGCCGACCCGTCGTCGAGCGACTACGTGCTCGTGCCGCGCCCGCAGCTCGGCGATGACGGGCAGTACCGGCCGCCGCTCGAGGGGGCCGGCACGATCCGCGTCTACACGCACCTCGACCTCCGCCTGCTGATCGACGACCTCGTGGCCAAGCTGCAGTTGCACGCCCTGGCGCACCCCTCGACCTCCACCGAAGACAGGAAAGCCGATCGATGACGCTCCGCCTGACCACCAAGACCGCCCTCGTCACGGGTGCCGCCTCCGGCATCGGCCGGGCGATCGCCGACGCGTTCGTGCGGGAAGGCGCGACCGTCGTCTACGCGGACCGCGACGGCGCGGCGGCTCTCGAGGCCGCTGCCGCGGCAACCTCCGACGCCGCCGCGTCGGCGTCGGCCGACGGCGCGTCCGGCGGTCGCGGCGTCGCCGTGACGATGGACATCTCGGACGAGGCCTCGGTCGAGGCGGCCTTCGCCGCTCTCGACGCCGACGGCATCGTTCCGAACGTCGTCGTCGCCAACGCGGGCGTGCAGCTCTTCGGCCACGACGCCAAGATCGCGGACGTCTCCCTCGAGACGTGGAACCGCACCGTCGGCATCAACCTCACCGGCACGTTCCTGACCGTCAAGCACGCGGTCCGCTCCATGCTCGCCAACGGCGGCGGCTCCATCATCGCGACCGGCAGCCCGACCGGCCTGAACGGCGAGGGCTCCGAGTTCGCGGCGTACTCGTCGACCAAGGGCGGCATCCACTCGATGGTGCGTGCCACCGCCATGGCGTACTCGCGAGACGGCATCCGCGTGAACACGGTCGTCCCCGGCTACACCGAGACCCCGCTCGTCTCGGCCATCTCGGGCGATGCCGAGTCGCGCGCCGCCATCACCTCGCGCGTCCCGCTCGGCCGACCCGGCACCCCCGCCGACGTCACCGGCATCATGGTCTACCTCGCCAGCGACGAGTCGTCGTACGCGACCGGCGCGATCTTCACGGTCGACGGCGGGATGACGTCGCTGTAGGCCTGCCGTAGCCGTAGCCGTAGCCGTAGCCGTAGCCGTAGCGGTCGCCGTAGCGGTCGCCGTCGCGGTCGCCGTCGCCCGCTCCGCCCGCCGGATCGGCGCGTCCCCGTCGGGTCGGTCGGCCGGGCCCGCCGAATCGGCACGTCCCCGACGATGCCACGGCGGGAGCGAGCCGATCTGGCGGGGGCGGCCGCCCGATACGCATCTCGCTTCGTCGGGTCCAGCAACCGGAACGACGAAACCCTCCGAATCGGCCTGCACACGTGTCCACGGACAGGCGCGGGGGCCGGTTCGGAGGTTCTGAGCCGTCACCGGCGGCGCTAGACCAGGTACGCCCCCGCCGCCGCGTCGTACTGCTCGCGGATCGCCGGCTGCGCGTCGCCCGGCACGACGACGGCGTCGCCGCCGGCCCACGCAGCAGCCGACCCGGTCACGAGCCGAGCGGCCTGCGCCGCCGCCCCGAGCGCGACGTACTCGCCGGGCGTCGGCACGGTCACGTCGCGCCCGAACACCTGCGCGGCGATGGCCTGCACGGCGGCATTCTGCGCCGCCCCGCCGATGAGCAGCAGGCGCTCCACCGTCACGCCCGACGCGACGACCGAGTCGACGCCGGCCGCGAGCGAGCAGAGCATGCCCTCGATGGCGGCGCGCGCGAGGTGCGCGGGGGTCATCGTGGCGGAGGTCAGCCCTGTCAGCGTCCCGGTGGCGTCGGGCAGGTTGGGGGTGCGCTCGCCCGCGAGGTAGGGCACGAAGACGAGCCCGCCCGTTCCTGCGTCCACGGTCAGGGCAGCCTCGCCGAACGCCTCGTAGTCGAGTCCGAGCAGCGCGCTCGTCGCATCGAGCACGCGGGCGGCGTTGAGCGTGGTGACGATCGGCAGCCGCTGGTCGGTGGCGTCGGCGAATCCGGCGACTGTTCCCGACTCGTCGGCCGTGACGCTGGGCGCCACGCCGAAGACCGTGCCGCTGGTGCCGAGCGAGATCACGACGTCGCCCGCCCCGGCCCCGAGGCCGAACGCGGCCGCGGCGTTGTCGCCCGCACCCGCCCCGATTCTCAGGCCCGCAGGAACGCGCGCCCCCGCCGGCAGCTCCACCGCGCCGTCGACGGCGCCCATCACCTCGTCGTGCGCGACCACGCGCGGGACGACGACGCCGTCGGCGTCGCCCTCCGCCCCGGCCACGCGCAGCGGACGCCCGAGCGCACGCGCGAACAGCTCGTCGTCGTAGGCGTCGCGGGCCGGGTCGTAGTAGGCGGTGCCGCTGGCGTCGGAGCGATCCGTCGCCAGAGCGTCGAGGTCGGGGCCCAGCGGCGAGTCGTCGGCCGGGCCGTAGCCGCGGAGCCGCCACGACAGCCAGTCGTGGGGGAGCGCCACCGCCGCGACGCGGGCGGCGTTCTCGGGCTCCGCGTCACGGAGCCAGCGCAGCTTCGTCGCGGTGAACGAGGCGACGGGGACGAGCCCGGTGCGCGCCGCGTAGGCGGCGGCACCGAGCTCGTCGGTCAGGTCGCGGGCGGCCTGGGCGCTGCGGGTGTCGTTCCAGAGGAGGGCGTCGCGGACGACGCGCCCCTTCGAGTCCAGCGCCACGAGACCGTGCTGCTGGCCGCCGACCGACAGGGCCGACACGTCGTCGAGCCCGCCCGCCGCGGTGATCGCCTCGCCGAGGGCGCGCCACCACTCCGACGGGTTCACCGAGGTGCCGTCGGGGTGGGAGGCGCGACCCTCGCGGACGATCGCCCCGGTGGCGGCGTCGACGATGACGACCTTGCAGCTCTGCGTCGAGGAGTCGACGCCGGCTACGAGTTCTGCCATGGTCTAGCGCGCGCCCATGAGGTGCTCGAGCGCCAGCTGCTGCAGGCGCACGAAGCCGAAGCCCTTGGCGCCGAAGTAGGAGTCGGCGTCGAAGTCCTCGTAGGCGGAGGTGTCGGCCAGGATCTGGTCGTAGGTCTCGCCGTCGTTCAGGGTCGGCGTACGCAGCTCGTCGACCTTCGATGCGGCGAGGGCCGCCTGCACCTCGGGGTCGGCGCGGAACGCCGCGGCGCGCTCCTTGAGCAGCAGGTACATGCGCATGTTGGCTGCGGCCGAGTCCCAGACGCCCGAGATGTCTTCGGTGCGGCTCGGCTTGTAGTCGAAGTGGCGCGGGCCGGTGTAGGCCGGGACGCCGCCCGGGCCGCCGTTCTCGAGCAGGTCGACGAGCGAGAACGCGTTCTGCAGGTCGCCGTGGCCGAAGACGAGGTCCTGGTCGTACTTGATGCCGCGCTGGCCATTGAGGTCGATGTGGAAGAGCTTGCCGCAGTACAGCGCCTGGGCGATGCCGGCGGTGAAGTTCAGGCCCGCCATCTGCTCGTGGCCGACCTCGGGGTTGACGCCGAAGAGCTCGGGCTTCTCGAGGGTGTCGATGAAGGCGATCGCGTGGCCGAGGGTCGGCAGCAGGATGTCGCCGCGAGGTTCGTTCGGCTTGGGCTCGATGGCGAACTTGATGCCGTAGCCCTTGTCCTCGGTGTACTGGGCGAGCATGTTGACGGCCTCGCGGTAGCGCTCGAGAGCAGCCTGCACGTCCTTGGCGGCGTCGTACTCGGCGCCCTCGCGGCCGCCCCACATGACGAAGGTCTCGGCGCCGAGCTCGGCGGCGAGGTCGACGTTGCGCATCACCTTGCGGAGGGCGAAGCGGCGCACCTGGCGGTCGTTCGACGTGAAGCCGCCGTCCTTGAAGACGGGGGCCGAGAACAGGTTCGTCGTGATCATCGGGACCTTCACGCCCGTGGCCGAGAGAGCGCCCTTGAGACGGTCGATCTGGGTCTGGCGCTCGGCGTCGGTCGAGCCGAACGCGAAGAGGTCGTCGTCGTGGAAGGTGAGGCCGTAGGCGCCGAGCTCGTCGAGCTTCTCGACGGCCTCCACGACGTCGAGCGGCGGGCGCGTGGGGCCGCCGAACGGGTCGGACCCGTTGTAGCCGATGGTCCAGAGACCGAAGGAGAACTTGTCGTCGCGCGTGGGCTTCGTTGCCATGAGGGGTCACCGTTCTGAGAGGTAGACGGCACGGGGATTGTTGTGCCAAACACCAAACTAGGTGCGCGCTGGCGTCAGGTCAAGGAGCGCCGCGCCGGAACCTGTCTCGGACGGCCGAGGCGGCCCGGATCCACAGGGGCTTCGCCCGCAGCGCCCGGAGCTCGATCTCGCGGCGACGCGCGGCGGCCTCGCGCTCCCGCTCGAGGCGCAGCTCCTCCTGCAGCCGCTCGACGCGCGCCTTCTCGGCGACGGGGTCGGCGAGGACTCCGTCTCTCGCCATCATCAGCGCTATCCACGACGCCACGATCAGCAGCACCTGGCAGACCAGGTTCAGAAAGATGAGCAGACCGACGATGACGGCGAACGACGCGAGGAGCGGATTGGTCGTGCCGCGCCCGAGCAGCGATCCTGCGACCGTCTTCAGCACGCCGAGCGCCAGCGCGCCGAGCAGTGCGCCCTGGAGGAGGCGCCGCCGGGGGATGTGCAGGCCGGCGAGCACGATGAAGAGCCCCATCAGCACGGCCGTGTCGAAGACGAAGACCACGGCGAGGCCGACCAGCCGCAGCAGCAGGGTCGCGGCCGGGTTCGACTGCGAGATGTCGAGCATCCCGAGCAGGAACCGCACCGACGAGGTGCTCACCAGCGACAGCACGCTCGAGGCCAGCACCGCCACGCCGAACAGCAGCCCGATCAGGAGGTCTTTCGCCTTGAGCAGCAGGAAGGGCTCCGTCGGCTGCGGCACGTCGAAGATCGTGCGCACCGATCCGCGCGCCGAGCCGAGGAACCCGATGGCCGTGAACACCAGCACGACGACGGCGATCGCGCCGGTGAGGCTGAACACGCTGGCGTGCAGCAGCGAGGTCGGGTCGATCGCGCCCTTGCCGCCTCCGCCGGGCGACGAGATGAGGCCCGGGACCGACGCGTCGATGATGTCGAACAGGGAGTCCTGCAGCGACGGGCTCCGCGACAGCACGATTCCGGCGACCGCGAAGCCCGACCACAGCGCCGCGAACAGGGCGAACAGCGCCTGGTAGGCCAGGCCGGCGGCGAGCACGAACCCGTTCTTGCCGCCGAACAGCAGCATCACGCGGATCGGGAAGAATGCGAACACGCGGTCGAAGAGGCGGTCGACGGCGTTCTTCTCGGGCGCGGTCGTCATGCTCCGACCGTATCGTGCCTGCCCCGCGCCGGTATCGGCGGGGGCCGCCGCTGCGGGCGGGTCTCTCGTCACGGGGCCGAAGCCGATGGAGACCCGCCTTGTCGGTCAGGCGACGCGGGAGCCGACGGCGGCGAGAGCGGAGCGGACCGAGCCCCACGACGTCAGGCGCTCGCGCACGTCGTCGCGCGTCTCTGCGGCGATCGCCTCGGTCAGCGCGCCCTCGAGCACCTCGTCGATCAGGATGCGGCGGCGCTGGTTCTTCGATGCGATCGCGGCCTCCACCATCGCCAGGCTCATGATGTTTCCGTGCACCTCGCCGTCGGGGGCCTCGCCCGTCCGGAGCGCGCGGGTGAAAGCCGTCAGCGAGCCGGCGATCCCGTCGCCGAGCGAGGCGGCGGGCGCAGGAACTCCCAGTCCGCCGTCGACCTCGCTCGTGGGGGAGTCGTCGCCGTTCCACAGCGCCGAGCCGTGCTCGCCGCTGACCCGCCACGATCCGTTCCACGACGTCTCGAACCCGGGGCTGCACCACGAGCCGTCGTACTCGTAGCGGACGCCGCCCTCGAACTCGAACAGCGCGGTCGCCGCCGCGTCGCCGGAGTACCACGACCACGACGGGTTGTACGACTCGCAGTAGACCGAGACCGGCTCGGTGCCGAGGAGGTAGCGCACCGAGTCGAACGGGTGGATGGCCATGTCGAGAAGGAGGACGTCGTCCATCTCCTCGCGGAAGCCGCCGAAGTGCGGTGCCTTGTAGAACTCGGTCGTGACGATGCCGACGTCGCCGAGCAGGGCGGCGTGCTGCCTCAGATCGACGAGCTGGTCGTTGCGGCGCCGCGACTGCGACACCATGAACAGCTCGCCCGAGACCTCCGCCGCGGCCGCCAGCGACAGCGACTGCGCGATCGTCGGCGCCACCGGCTTCTCGCCGAGCACGGGAAGGCCGAGGAAGAGCGCCTGGGTCGTCACCGGGTGGTGGGCCACGGGGACCGTGATGTCGAGGATGGCATCCGGGCGGGTCTGCTCGACGAGTGCCGCGAGGTCGGTGCCGACGGCGAGTTCCTGCGCCCCGGATGCACCTGAACCCAGCGCCTGCGCCGAGGCCTTCGCCGCGTCGAGGTTGAGGTCGACGATCCCGACGAGCTCGACGTCGGGATCGGCCGCGACGGTGCCGAGCCAGGCCTGGCCCATGCCGCCCGCGCCGACCTGGATCACCCGGAGCGGACGATCCGACGGCGCCTCGGCGCGGAACCCGGTCATGCGCCGACCGATTCGGCCGGGGCCTCCAGCGGGTGGTCGAACGGACCGGCGTAGTGCTGGCCGTCGAAGTACTCGCCGAGGTCGTAGCGGTTGAGCGTCGGAATGGCGCGCTCGCGCTCGGGACGCGCCCACTCGACGCCGTTCGCGATCACGCGTCGAACGTCTTTGTGGTGGTAGACGGGGAAGTCCTGGTCGCCGGGCGAGAAGAAGAAGATCTTGCCGAGCCCGCGACGGTAGGTCATGCCCGAGCGGAAGACCTCGCCGCCGGTGAACCCCGAGATGAAGACGAGCTCGTCGGGGGTGGGCACGTCGAAGTACTCGCCGTACATCTCCTGCTCGGGGATGACGATCGGGTTCGGCACGCCGCGGGTGATCGGGTGCTGCGGGTTGACGGTCCAGACGAGCTCCTGGTCGTGCTCGCTGCGCCAGCGGAGGGTGCAGGTCGTGCCCATGAGCTTGCCGAAGATCTTCGACCAGTGGCCGGAGTGCAGCACGAGCAGGCCCATGCCGCTCAGGACGTGGCGGTGGACGCGGTCGACGATGAGGTCGTCGACGTCGCCGTGTGCGGCGTGGCCCCACCAGGTGAGCACGTCGGTGTCGGCGAGGAGCTCGTCGGTGAGGCCGTGCTCGGGCATGTCCATGGTGACGACGGTGATCACGGCGTCGGGGAGGTTCTCCTGGATGCCGGCGGCGATCGCGCCGTGCATGCCGTCGGGATAGCGCTCGGCGACGTGGCGCTCGACCTTCTCGTGGACGTTCTCGCCCCAGACGGTGACGCGGAGAGGTGTTGACATGGTGAGCCCTTCTGTACTGGCTTGTCGGTGTGTGGCTTGTCGGTGTTCGGCTGGTCGGCGGAGCTGCGGGTCAGGCGTCGACGGGGTGAGAGAGGTGGAGGCCGGCCGACGCGGAGCCCCAGGCGAGGAGCGCGTCGTGGACGGCGGGGGGAGCGGGGAGGTCGAGGGCGGTCGCGTAGGCGTCGTCGAGCACGTCCGCGATGCGCACGCGGACCCCGGTGTCGGCCGACCTCACGGCGGCCTCGACCATGGCGAGGCTCAGGACATTCGCGTGGACCTCGCTCTCGGGCGTGCGCCCCGTGCGGACGGCGTCGACGAAGTCGGCCAGCGCCCCGGCGACCTCCTCGGGTGCGTCGTCGCGGATCGGCTCCGAGAGACCTGAGCTCGTGACGACGCTCGCTCCGGTGCCGGGCACGGATGCCGAGGGGTCGGCGCGCTCGATGTCGACGCCGCGCTCGCCGTCCCAGGTCGCCGTGCCGTGCGAGCCGCCGGCCCGCCAGACACCGTTCCAGGAGGTGTCCATGCCGCGGGTCGTCCACGAGCCCGTGTAGCGGTAGCGGGTACCGCCCTCGAACTCGAAGGTCGCGGTCGCGACCGAGTCGCCGTCGAACCAGCTCCACGCCGGGTTGTACGTCTCGCACCACACCGACACCGGGTTCGACCGGAGCAGGTAGCGCGCGACGTCGAAGGCGTGGATCGCCATGTCGACGAGGAGCGGGTGCGCCATCGTCTCCCGGAAGCCTGGAAAATGGGCCTCCTTGGCGTACTCGGTGGTGAGCAGGGCCGTCTCGCCGATCTCGTCGATCGCGCCCCGGAAGGCGGCGAGCGAGTTGTAGTAGCGGCGGTTCTGGCTCGTCATGACCAGCCGGCCCGACGCCTCGGCGGCGGCTGCCGTGAGCAGCGCCTCCGCCACCGTGGGAGCGATCGGCTTCTCGCAGAGCACCGGGAGCCCGGCATCGAGAGCCTCGGTGGTGACCGGCAGGTGGGCCCGGGGCACCGTGACGTTGATCACGGCCTCGGCGCTCGCCGCGGCGGCGACGTCGGCGACGCTCGTCCCGACGACGTCGACGCCGTACTCGCCGGCCGCCGATCGTGCGAGGTCCAGGTCGAGGTCGACGATCCCGACGACACGGGCTTCGGCCGAGTGCCGGAGCGCCTCGAGCCAGTTGCGGCCCATGAGGCCCGCGCCCACGAGGACGACCCGGAGCGGGGTGCCGCGATCGACGGGCACCCCTTCCGAGGCCGTGGTCACTTCACGGCCCCGCCGAGCGCGCCGGCCGCGATGTACTTCTGCGCGAAGAGGAGGAGCACCGCGGCAGGCAGCGACGCGAGCACCGAGGTGGCCATGACGGGACCCCAGTCGGTCACGTTCGACCCGATGTAGTTGTAGATGCCGAGGGTGATCGGCCTGACCGCGTCGGTCGACGTCAGCGTCAGCGCGATCAGGAAGTCGCCCCAGGCCCCGAGGAAGGTGAACAGGGCCGCCGTCACGATGGCGTTGCGGCTGATCGGGATGACGATCGACACGAATGCGCGGAAGTCGCCCGCGCCGTCGACCAGCGCCGCCTCGACCAGGCTCGGCGGCAGCGATTCCATGAACGCCCGCATCAGCAAAATCGCGAACGGCACCTGCACCGCGCTGTCGGCGAGGATCAGGCCGACGTACGAGTTGAGCAGCCCGACGTCGTTGAACAGCGTGTAGAGCGCGTTCGCCACGACGATCGTCGGCACCATCTGCGTGATCAGGAGGATCAGCAGAAGCGGCCGGGTGCCCCGCATCTTGAAGCGCGCCAGGCCGTAGGCCGCCGGGGTCGCGATCGCCAGCGTGACGACGACCGTGCTGAGCGCGATGATCATGCTCGACAGGAAGTTCTGGCCCTGCTGCGAGAACGCGGCCTGATAGCCGGCGAACGTCGGCGAGAACGGGAACCAGGTGGCCGTGGCCGCCCCCGCAGTCGCCTGCAGGCTCGTGTTGACCATCCAGTAGACCGGGAAGACCATGATCGCCAGGATGATGATCCCGACGATGGTCAGCGGGATCGAGCGGGCCTTGCTCTTCGGCTTGCGGGGGTTCGTCGTCGTCGCGGCACGAACTCGCGCCTGCGCCCGGGGGAGGCTGACGGTCATTCGTCGACCGCCTTCCGCGAGATGGCCAGGTAGATCATGGCGAACACGAACGACACGACGATGAGGACGTTGCTCACGGCGGCTCCGATTCCGAACTGGAAGTTGATGAACGACTGGTGGTACGCGTTCGTCGCAAGGGTCTGCGTCGAGTTCGCGGGACCGCCGCCGGTGAGGCCGAGGATCAGATCGACCACCTTCAGCGTGTAGACCACCCCGAGGATGATCACGACGCTCACGACCGAGCGGATGCTGGGCCAGGTGATGTGCCAGAAGGCCTTCCACCCGGTGGCGCCGTCGAGCGACGCCGCCTCGTAGAGCTCGGTCGGGACGGCCTGCAGGCCGCTGTAGAGGATGGTCGTGTTGAACGGGATGCCGAGCCAGATGTTCACGCCGATGACGGCGATCAGAGCGAGGTTCGGGCTGACGAGCCAGGGGACGGCAGGAACTCCGAAGATGCCGAGGAACTGGTTGAGCGCCCCGCTGTCCTGGTCGAGCAGCCACTTCCACACCGCGCTGGACGCGATCAGAGGCAGCAGCCACGGGAGCAGGAGGAGTCCGCGGAGGAAGGCCGACAGCGGGAAGTTGCGCTTGAAGAACAGTGCCAGGCCCAGGCCGATCACGAACTGCATCACGATCGACCCGATGGTGAACAGGCCGGTGTTGATGAGGCTGGTCGTGAAGACCGAGCTGGTGAAGATGCTGACGTAGTTCGCGAAGCCCACCCACGGGGCCTCGCCCGTGAAGAAGGTCTTCGTCGTGTAGTCCTGGAACGACATGATGACGTTCTTGACGACGGGGTACCCGAAGAACACGGCCACGAAGATCGCGGCCGGCGTGACGAACAGCCACCGCGTCGCTCCGCTGAGCATCTGCGCTCGCCGTCGTCCCGGGCGGACCGGCGGCGTCGTGACGACGTCGCGGCCCAATCTCACTTGCGTTGACACGCTCATATCTGCCTTCCCTGTGCTCTGTAAAGGAAGGGGAGCCGGCCCGGCCGGGCCGGCTCCCCGACGACCTACTGGTTCTGCGTCTGCGCCTGCTTGAGCGCGTCTGCGGGGGTCGCCTTTCCGGTCAGGGCCAGCTGGACGGCGGTGTAGATCTTCGTGGCGGCCTTGGGCCAGTCCTCGCCGAGCTCGCCGGTGCGGGCGCGAGCGGTCTTCACCGTGGTGACGAACGAGGCGACCTGCGGGTGGTCCTTCGCCCAGGCGTCGGCCGCGTCGATGTTCGTCGGGACGTTGCCGGTGATGCCGGCGATGGTCGCCTGCATCTTGGCCTCGTTGAGGCAGCCGACGAACTTGCCGGCGAGCTTCATCTTCGCGGAGTCCTTCGTCACGGGGACGGTGAACGCCTCGCCGCCGAGCGGGGCCACCGTGGCGGCGCCGTCCTTCGTCGGGATCGGCACGCTGTCGAAGGAGAGGCCCTTCGCGGCGTTGAGGGCGGGCAGCTGCCAGGGGCCGTTGATCATCATGGCGGCCTTGCCGGCGATGAACTGGTTGTTCACGTCGGCCTGGGCCCAGTTGATCGAGCTCTTCGACATCGAGCCGTCGCTCTGGAGGGCGAGGTCGAACTGCAGGGCCTCGGTGGCCGCGGTGGTGTCGATGTTCTTCTCGTCGCCGCCGTTCGACCAGAAGAAGGGCAGGAACTGCCAGGTGCCCTCGTACGTGTTGATGTTGCTCATCGCGAAGCCGTAGGTCTTGCCCGTGGTCAGCTTCTTCGCTGCCGCACGGAGCTCGTCCCAGGTCTTCGGCGGGGTGACGCCGGCGGCCTTGAGGAGCTTGGTGTTGTAGTAGAGCGCGATCGAGTTGGTGACCGGCTGGAGGCCGTACAGCTTGCCCTTGTAGGTGTTGGCCTTCTCGACGGCCGGCACGAGGCCGTCGGCGCTGAGGCCGTAGTCGTCGAGCGGCGAGAGGGCGCCCGAGGCGGCGATCTGCTGCACGTCGGGGTTGTCGAGCATGAGGACGTCGGGCAGGGTGCGCGACGACGCCTGCTGCAGCACCTTCGCGATCAGGCCGGCGCCGGCGACGTGGTTGATCTTGACCTTGGCGCCGACCGTCTTGGCGCACTGGTTGTAGATGGGGTTGAAGCTCGCCGCGTAGTAGTCCTCGATGGTGAGGGTCTTCGAGTCGGCCGACGACGAGCCGCCGCCTCCGGCCGAGCAGCCGGTCAGGACCAGCGGCACAGTGGCCGCCATGGCGACGGCGCCGATGATAGTTCGACGGAGCCTCGTGGCACGGCGCAGTTCGGGGAATCTAGGCTTCATTGCTTAGCTCTTCTCGTGGTGTGTGCATCTCGTGGGGTGGGGGTGCGGCGGTGATCGCCGCGCTCGGGGGTGCACGAGGCAGGGAGCGCTTCGTTGCGTTCTCGAGTGGCATGAACGTAGCAGTAATGCGCTTAGCTAGTAAAGCGCTTAACGCAACAAATTCCTCTGGTCGGTTTCCCGCTACAGTGAATCCACCCGATTCAGGCAGGAGGCCCGATGGCGACAATGCAAGATGTCGCGACTCGCGCGGGGGTCTCGATCGCCACGGTCTCGTTCGTCGTCAACGGCACCAAGAACGTCTCGCCATCGACCCGCGACCGCGTCACCTCGGCCATGGCCGAGCTGGGCTTCCGCAACAACGTCGTCGCCCGGGCGCTGGCCAGCCGCCGCACGCGGATCATGGCTCTGCTCTTCCCGTCGGTCGAGCACCGGATGGGCCCGACGGCGACCAGCTTCTTCACCAGCGCCGCGGGTCGCGCCTCCGACCTCGGGTACCACCTCGTGCTCTGGCCGAGCGAGGCGAACGGTGAAGACGTCGACGACCTCATCTCGGGCGGGCTCATCGACGGCGTCATCGTCATGGAGATCAAGATGGAGGATCACCGCATCGACCTCCTCCTCGAGCGCGGCGTCCCGTTCACGGCGATCGGCCGCACCCGGCACCCCGAGGCCCTCTCGTACGTCGACATCGACTTCGAGACGACGATCGAGGACAGCCTCGACTACCTCCAGAGCCTCGGGCACGAGCGGGTCGGCCTGGTGACCGAAGACATGGAAGGCAGCCCGATGGCCGGGTACGCCCCGCACATCCGCACCGAGTCGACATTCCTCGGCTCGGCCGAGCGCCGCGGGATGCACGCGATCGTCGTGCACTGCGGCGAGTCGACGGCCGGAGGCAACGCCGCGGCTCACGACCTCATCGCGGCCGATCCCGAGGTGACGGCGGTGCTCATCATGAAAGACGACTCGACCTTCGGCCTCATGCGCGGCCTCGCCGAGCAGGGGCTGAACGTGCCCGGCGATGTCTCGGTCATGTCGATCGCGTCGTCGACTGCGGCGGGCGCCCTGCACGAGCCGCCTCTCACGACGATGGACTCGCCCGGACGGCAGCTGGGCCGCATCGCTGCCGAGTCGCTCGTGAACCAGCTCGACGGCCCGGCGGCCGAGCCCCTGCACCTGCTGCTGCCGTGCACGCTGCACGTCGCCGGCTCGACGGCCGTCGCGCGCCCCCGCCCTCGCCGCCGCTAGCCGCCGCCTCGAGATGCCCCGATCTGGGCAGACAGCCCCTCGAGAAGCCCCGATCCGGGCACACGGCCGGCAGCTCTAGAGGCCCGCGATCAGCGCCTCGATCGGCAGCTGCGCGGCCCCGATCGTCAGGAGGTCCGAGCCGAGCTGCGACCGGCGGATGTCGACGCCGTCCCAGAGCGGATCGAGCGAGTGGGCGGCGACGCCGTCGCGGATCCTGCGCAGGTCGACCGCTGCAAGCGACCCCAGGAACCCGCCCAGCACGATCCGCGACGGGTTGAGCAGGTTGACCGCGGTAGCGAGGGCGACGACGAGGCTGTCGATCTGGCGGTGCACCTCGCTCGTCACGGCCCCCGCTTTCGAGGCGAGCAGGATCCGCTCGAACTCGTCGGGGCTCGCCGTCGGAAGGCCCAGGGCCCTGAGCAGGCCTGCCCGGTGCACCTCCGATTCGAGGGTGCCCTGTTGGCCGGCGCTGTCGAGCGAGCCGCCGCGCCGCACCGACACGTGGCCGATCTCGCCGGCGTGGCCGCTCGCCCCGCGGAGGGGCGCGCCGCCCGAGACGATGCCGCCGCCGATGCCGCTGGAGCCGCCGTTGACGTAGAGGAGGTCGTCCGAGCCGCGGCCGGCGCCGAAGATCCACTCGGCCTGGGCGCCGAGGATCGCGTCGTTCGCGGCCTGGACCGGGAGGCCGGTGGCGGCCTGCAGCTGCTCGCCGAACGCCACGTCGCGCCAGCCGAGGTGGGGTGCGATCCGGACGAAGCCGTCGGGCATCCGCACGATGCCGGGCACGGCCGCGCCGAGCCCGACGACGTCGTGGTCACCCGCCAGGTCGGCACTGATCCGCGCGACGGCCTCGGCGGTGACCGCGACGGCCTCGGCCACCGACGGCCGGTGCGACACCTCGATGCGGTCCTTCCGCAGCACGCGGCCGCCGAGCTGCACCACGCCGACGGTGATGGCGTCGATCTCGGGGTTGACGGTCATCGCGACGGGTCTGTCGCTCGGACGCACCAGGGGGCTGGGGCGCCCGATCTGCCCGGCGGAGCTCGCGTCGTCCTCGATGGCGAGGCCGCGCTCGGTCAGATCGGCGACGAGCGTGCCGATGGTGGAGCGGTTGAGGCCGGTGAGCCGCGTCAGGTCGCTGCGGGTCGCGGGCGCGACGTGGATGCGGCGCAGGATGCGCGACAGATTGCGCTGTCGCGAGGCGTCGGGTCGGCGAGGGATCGGATCGGCCACGCACCCAGTATGTCGTGCCGCGCAACGAAGGCGCGGCAGAGCGCAGTTCCTGCGCGCGAAGTCGGCTAGTTCTGGTCGTGCAGAGCGATGAACGACGCGACCGTCATGCCGCCCCCGAGCACGACGACGGCGCCTATGAAGATCCAGAAGAATTCGACCACGGTGTCCTCCTCGCGGGCCGCGACGTCGCGACCTCTGGCACCTGACTACACCGCCGGGCACCCGAGTGTCCACCCGTTAGCCTGATCGCATGGCGCACCCCAGGACAGACCGCGGCCTCGACCGGCTCGTGAACTTCTCCGACGCCACCGTCGCGATCGCCATCACCCTGCTGATCCTGCCGCTGGTCGACATCGCGGGGGAGTCCTCGGGGCGCGACCTCGGCGGGCTGCTCGCCGACAACATCGGCGCCGTCGTCAGCTTCGCGATCACGTTCGCCGTCATCGGCCGCTTCTGGTCGGTGCACCACACGGTCTTTGAGTACGCCGTCTCGTACAACCGCCGACTCGTCAACGCGAACCTCGTCTGGCTCGCGTCGATCGTGTTCCTGCCCTTCGCGGCGAACGTCATCAGCCGCTCCAGCGGAGAGCGCGCCAACTCGGCCCTCTACATCGGCACGATGGTGGTCACCAGCGGATCCGCCGCGGTCATCGACTGGCTGCTCACCCATGAACCCGGCCTCGGCGATCCCGCCACGATCGGCCGCCTCCGGGTGACGCCCGCCGTGATCTCGACGGCCCTGTTCGCGCTCGCGCTCGTGGTGGCCGTCGTGTTCCCCGTCGTGAACCTCTACGCGCTCCTGCTCCTCCTGCTCGGCCGTCCCATCGGGGCGCTCGTCTCGAATCGAAAGAAAGCCTCCGAATGAGCACCGCCACCGCTGCCACGACCGCCCTCGTCTTCGTCGCCATGGAAGAGGAGGCGGCCCCGTACCTCGCCCACGCCACGTCGGTCGGCGCGCCGGTCGCCATCGGCCGCTCGGTGCAGCGCGACCTCACCGTGCCCGGCGGCGGCGCCCTCACCCTGGTGCTGACCGGCATCGGCCTGGTCAACGCCGCAGCCGCGGCCACAGCGGCCATCGTCTCGGTGCACGCGCGCGGTGCGACGGTGCGGGGGGCGGTGTCGGCCGGCTCCGCCGGTGCCCTGTCGCAGGAACTCCGCGTCGGCGACGTCGTGGTCGGCGCCGAGTGCGCGAACCTCGACGCCGACGCCCGCGCCTTCGGCTACGCCCTCGGCCAGACCCCCGGCATGCCCGCCCGCTACGCGGGCGACCCCGCCCTGCTGGCCGCCGCGCTCGACCAGCACGAGGCCGACTGGGCCGTGCACTCCGGCCTCGTCGCCTCGAGCGACCGCTTCATGACGGCCGAGACGCTCGGCACGGTCGCCGTCGACTTCCCGGGGCTGGCCGCCGTCGACATGGAGACGCTCGCCCTGGCGCAGACGTGCTTCGCGTTCGACGTGCCGTTCCTCGCCGTCCGCGGCATCTCGGACTTCGCCGACGAGGACGCCGCCGCCCACAACGACGCCAACGCGACGTCGTCGTCGGCGCGGTCGCTGACCGTGACCCTCCGCGCGCTCGGCCTCTAGCGCCGCGCCGCCCCTGCCCGCCGTCGCCTGCCCGTCGTCGCCCGCCCCCCCGCCCGCCCCGCCCCCGCCCCGCACTCGTCGTCGAGACTCCAGCGTTGGCCCCTCAATCGCCGCCGTAAGGGTCTAACGCTGGAGTTTCGCGCGGCTCGGACGACGCCGGCGCGCGAAGCGCGCCCGGCGGCGGCGCATGCCGCCGTGGCGAACGCCGGGCACACCGTCAGGTACCGGCCCCCATCCTCAGATCGTATTGCGCTTGCGCGGCGCAATCATCGCGAAACCGGAGGGGTGGGCCGTCCGAAACACCCGTTGTCCATCCTGGAGTGACCCATCCACGATCGCACGGGAGATTCACGATGTTCCACATGGCCTGGTTCCTCACCACCGGCTTCGGCGCCTACGGCTGGAACGGCCAGTGGTCGGGCAACGTCCCGAAAGACGTCGGCAACCCGCAGCTCTTCGTCGACCTGGCGACCAGCCTCGAGCGCGCCGGCTTCGACTACATGATGCTCGAAGACTCGTCCGTCCTGCCCGACGTCTTCGAGGGCACTCCGCGCCAGGCCCTCGAGACCGGCGTCATCCGCTTCGACCCGATGCCTCTCGTGCCCCTCCTCGCCGGCGCCACCAAGAAGCTCGGCATCGTCGCGACCGCCTCGACGAGCTTCTACCCGCCCTTCCTCGCCGCCCGCCTGATGACGACGCTCGACCACCTGACGCAGGGGCGGGTCGGCATCAACCTGGTGACGTCGAGCCCGCATGCGGCCGCCCAGAATTACGGCTACGACGAGCACTTCGAGCACGACCTCCGGTACCAGATGGCCGACGAGTGGGTCGACGCCGTCACGGCGCTCTGGGACGGCTGGGAGGAGGGCGCGCTCACGTTCGACGAGCAGGCCGGTGTCTTCGCCGACCACACCAAGGTGCACCGCGCCGACTTCGACGGCGAGTTCTACAAGACGCGCGGGCCGCTCAACGTGCCGCCGGGGCCGCAGCGCCACCCGGTCATCTGCCAGGCCGGCGGCAGCCCCGCCGGCATGGAGTTCGGCGCCCGCCACGCCGACACCATCATCGCCCAGGTGCGCACGACGGAGGCCGCCAAGGCGTACCGCGACGACATCTCGGCGCGCATGATCGCGAACGGCCGCGACCCGAGAGACGTGAAGGTGCTGTTCCTGTACCAGCCGGTCCTCGCCGACACCGACGCAGAGGCTCAGGCCAAGGCCGACCGCATGGACGCGGCCGCCGCAGCCAACCTCGACGGAGCCCTCGCCGGCATGTCGTACGTCTCGGGCATCGACTTCTCGAAGTACGACCTCGATGCGCCCATCGAGGACCTCACGGGCAAGAGCAACGGCCACCAGTCGTCGGTCGACGAGTTCGCCCGCACCTCGAAGGGCAAAACGCTCCGCGAGACGCTCGCCCTCCGCACCACGGTCGGGACCCGCCATATCGGCTCGCCCGACAGCGTCGCCTCGCAGATGGAGGAGATGATGCAGGAGTGCGGCGGCGACGGCTTCCTGGTCGCCCTGCCGGTCACCCGCAAGAACATCACCGAGGTGTGCGATGGGCTCGCGCCGGCCCTCCGTCGCCGCGGCCTGATTCGCGACTCGTACGACGGTGCCACCTTCCGCGAGAACCTCCTGGCCTTCTGAGTGACATCGTGAGGGGATGACTGCCATCTCCTTCGGGGGCCGAGCGCCCCGAGTTCCTGCGTCCGCCTTCATCGCACCCGGTGCTGTGCTCGTCGGCGGGGTGAGTCTCGGCGAGAACGCGAGCGTGTTCTACGGCGCCGTCGTACGGGCCGACGTCGACGACATCACCGTCGGCGCCGGCTCGAACCTGCAAGACAACGTGTCGGTCCACTGCGACGCAGGAACTCCCACCGTCATCGGATCGGGCGTCAGCGTGGGGCACGGCGCCGTCGTCCACGGCTGCACCATCGAGGACGACTGCCTCATCGGCATGAACGCCACCGTCCTTAACCGCTCGGTCATCGGCGCGGGGTCGCTCGTCGCGGCCGGCTCCGTCGTGCTCGAGGGGACCGTCGTGCCGCGGCGGTCGCTCGTCGCCGGGGTGCCGGCCAAGGTGCGCCGCCCGCTGAGCGACGACGAGGTCGCCGGCCTGCGCGACAACGCCGCCCGCTATGTCGAGCTGGCGCGGCTGCACGCTGCCGCCCTCGCCTGACGGAAGACCGGGCCCGCTGAAACCACGATTGGGACTGTCCACCACACAATGCCGTGGTGGGCAGTCCCGATCGTGGGTTGCACCGGGTGCGGTGCGATGCAGCGCTACTTGTCGTCGCGGGGCACCTGCTGGTCGGCGTCTCGACCGGTGACGGGGAACGGACCCGTGACGCCCTCGCGGATGGCCGCGATCTGCAGGATCCGGTCGCGTTGCAGGAACCAGCCCAGGATCAGCAGCGGGATGATGATGATCAGCGACGCCACGGTGAAGGTGCCGATCGGCGAGTCGAAGGCCATCAGCACGAGAACCGCGACCAGGAACGCCAGGGTCGCCCATGACGTGACGGGGGCACCGGGCATGCGGAACGTCGGCGCCTTCGCCTTGCCCTCCTTGACGAACTTCCGGAACCTCATCTGGCACAGGATGATCGTCGCCCACGCCGTGACGATGCCGAGCGCCGAGATGTTGAGCACGATCTCGAACGCCTGGTCGGGCACGACCGCGTTGAGTGCGACGCCGAGGAGGGTGATGCCGGCGGTCAGCAGGATCCCGCCGAACGGGACGCCGCCCTTCGACATGACCGTGGTGAACTTCGGCGCCGAGCCGTTCATGCCCATCGAGTGGAGCACCCGGCCGGTCGAGTACAGGCCGGCGTTGAGGCTCGAGAGGGCCGCCGTCAGGACGACGAAGTTCATGATCGACCCCGCGATCTGACCGACCTGGGGGTTGCCGATGCTCGAGAAGAACGTGACGAACGGACTCTCGCCCGCCTTGTACGCCGTGTAGGGGAGCAGGAGGGCGAGGAGCACGAGCGAGCCGACGTAGAAGACGGCGATGCGGATGATGACGGTGTTGATCGCGCGGGGCACGACCTTCTCGGGGTTCTGCGTCTCGCCCGACGCCGTTCCGACGAGCTCGATGGCCGCGTAGGCGAAGACGACGCCCTGCACGATGAGGACGGCCGGGAGCAGACCCTGCGGCAGGATGCCGCCGTTGTCGCGGAGGACCGCCAGCCCCGTGTCGATCGACGACCCGTCGTGCGTCACCGGGAAGGCCGCCGCCAGCCAGATCACGCCGATCACGAGGAAGATCACGAGCGCCGTCACCTTGATGAGCGCGAACCAGAACTCCATCTCGCCGAAGACCTTGACGGCCACGAGGTTGAGGCTGAGCACGACGGCGAGAGCGATGAGGGCGAGGAGCCACTGCGGGGCCGAGGTGAACGCCTTCCAGTACTGCAGGTAGAGCGCAACGGCCGTGGTGTCGACGATCGCGGTCATCGCCCAGTTCAGGAAGTACATCCAGCCGGCCGCGTACGCGAACTTCTCGCCGAAGAACTCCCGAGCGTACGAGATGAACGAGCCCGACGACGGACGGTGGAGCACGAGCTCGCCGAGAGCGCGGAGGATGAAGAACGCGAACAGGCCGCAGATGGCGAAGACGATGGCGAGCGCAGGCCCGGCGGTGGCGAGACGCCCGCCCGCGCCGAGGAACAGGCCCGTTCCGATTGCCCCGCCGATCGCTATCATCTGCAGCTGGCGAGGCTTCAGCCCCTGATGGAATCCCTCTTGCTCGTGCGAGAAGTCCTGTGCGACGAACTCGTCAGCGGGCTTGCCTTCGGGGGCGCTCGGCCCCCCCTTTATGGGGGTACTCATTGCGGCACGGTACTGGCGCATTCACCGGCGGGCCAGTCGGCGTTAAGGAGGACTGCGGGGTACAAACAGCGAAACGACAGCGAAGTCCCAGGGCTCCGCGAGGGCCGCCCGGATAACTTGGGCGTCGTGACACTTGAACGATTAGATTTCGCTCGCCGCCCGGTCCGGGTGACGACTCGCGCACTCACCGACCACCTGGTGCAGGTCTCCAGCGACGACGCCATCCTGGGCTTCGTCCGCAGCGACTGGAACGGCTACTCCGCCCTCCGCGGATCGCACCTCGCGTCGGCGACGCTGCTCGGCACCTACGCGACCCGGGGTCTCGCACAGGAGGCGCTGCGCCAGCGCCCCCGCAGCATCTGAGCGGGGTCGGGGCGGGCTGGCAATGAACTGGCCATCCCGAGTTCCTGCGCCCTGAATCGCGCGACAGGCGTCGTTCGCTGACAGGCTTGGACGATGACCTGGTTGCAACCCGTTCTGGCCGTCGCTGCGGCCGTCCTCATCGCTTTCATCGTCTCGGCGGTGGTGTCGCTGATCTTCCGGCTGATCGCCAAGCGGGAGGCGTGGGCGTCACGCCTCGTGATCCGCGTGCGGCGGCCGTTCCGGACGACACTGCTGATCGCGCTCGTCTGGATCGAGTTCTCGTCGTCGATGCAGAACGTGCTGCCGAAGGGATACACGGGCGACTCGCTCGTCGGGCAGGTGTTCCGCTGTGCCCTGATCGTCGCGATGGCGTGGCTCATCGCGTCGCTCGCGATCTACTTCGAAGACCTGGGCCTCGCTCGGTACCGCCTCGACCAGCCCGACAACCGGGTGGCGCGGCGGCTTCGCACGCAGGTGCTGCTGATCCGGCGCCTCACCGTGGCGGCGATCGTGATCATCGCGGCCGGCGCGATCCTGCTGGGGTTCCCGGGTGTGGAGGCCGTCGGCGCGAGCGTGCTGGCCAGCGCCGGGCTCGTCTCGGTCATCGCCGGTCTCGCCGCGCAGTCGACGCTGTCGAACGTGTTCGCCGGGATCCAGCTCGCCTTCAGCGACGCGCTCCGCGTCGACGACGTCGTGATCGTCGAGACGCAGTGGGGTCGCATCGAGGAGATCACCCTCACCTACGTCGTGGTGCACATCTGGGACGACCGGCGCATGGTCTTGCCGTCGACCTACTTCACGACGACGCCGTTCGAGAGCTGGACACGGCGCAACTCGGAGCTGCTCGGCCAGGTCGACTTCGACCTCGACTGGCGCATCGCCCCGGGGGCCATGCGCGAGGAGCTCGACCGGATCCTGGCCGCAACCGACCTGTGGGACAAACGGGTCAAGGTGCTTCAGGTCACCGACGCGGTCGGCGGATTCGTGCACGTGCGCATCCTGGTGTCGGCCGTCGATGCGGCCGTTCTCTTCGACCTCCGCTGCCTGGTGCGCGAGGAGCTCGTCACGTGGATGCACGAGAAGAGCCCCCAGTCGATGCCGCGCACGCGGGTCGAGCAGGTGGCCGCGGAGGTCCCGTCGCGGCGCGCGACGAAGTCGACGGCGGCCGAGGGCGGGCTGTTCACCGGCGAGCACGCCGACACCGAGCGGGCGGCGCTGTTCACGTCGGCCATCCCCATCGTCGAGCGGAGTGCGATCGTCGAGCGGGACGCCCCGGGGAACGACTAGGCGTCGTCGTCGGCGTGGTTCGCCGCGTCGACCACGTTGCCGATGGCGATGGCGGTCGACGCGGCCCAGCTCACCCAGAGGAGCAGGAGGCGCCAATCGCGGGGGCCGCTCGCCGTGGCCTTGAGGGCGCTGAAGCCCGAGAAGGCCGCACTGATGATGGCACCGTTGAAGAGGAACTTGCGCAACTTTGACTCCTAGACGTCGTTGACGTCAAACCTACCCGGACACACCCCGGTAACGACCGCTCGCTACTGTGTCCGGATGCGACCACGAGCCAGGGCTCTTGTCGGACTCGCCGCGGCCGCAGCCGTCGTCGGCGGGTTCGTCTCAGCCGGGAGCCCCGACCAGACCGCCGGTGCCGCGACGGCCTCCACCGCCATGCCCACCGGCCCGGTCGTGTCGAACGGCACGACGTGGACCCCGTCGTACTCCCAGAACTTCACCACGGACGCCGCGCGCGGCCGGGTCGCCGGGTACAAGCTCGCCTTCCTGCTCTGGCCGACCTCCGACGACTGGAGCGACGGCGAGATCGACTGGCCCGACGGCAACCTGGCGGGCGCCATCTACCCGGCCTCCAAGATCGTGGGCTCGTCGACGAACGCCTTCGACGGTCCCTCGCACGACGTCACGTCCAGGTCGCCTGGGTCGTCCAATACAGATGACGACCTCTGGGCATGGCACACTGACGCAGTGAAAACTGCCCTCATCGGTGCGGGCCTCGCTGTGATCGGCGCCGTCGCCGCCCTCACCGGTGTGCTCTCGCCCGACGCCCTCCTCGCCCTCCTCGACCGGGTCGCCCCCGTCCTCGGCTTCGTCATCGGCCTCACGATCGTCGCCGACCTCGCAGCCGAAGCCGGCCTGTTCGCCGGCCTCGCCGACGTCGCCGCCCGAGTGGCCGGCGGCCGCGTCTGGGTGCTCTGGCTCCTGGTCGTGCTGCTCGCCGTGCTGTGCACCGTCTTCCTGTCGCTCGACACGACAGCCGTGCTGCTCACGCCGGTCGTGGTCCTCGTGGCCCGGAAGGTCGGCGCCTCACCGCTCCCGTTCGCCTTCACCACCGTCTGGATCGCGAACTGCGGCTCGCTCCTGCTGCCGGTGTCGAACCTGACCAACCTGCTCGCCGTGCACGCGCTCGGCAACCCCGCCCCGCTCGCGTACGCGGCGCTGGTCGCCCCGGCGGCGGCCGTCGGGATCCTGGTGCCGGTCGTCGCCGTGGGCGTGCGCTACCGCCGCGAGCTCGGCGCACGGTTCGAGAGGGTCGCAGGAACTCCGGCTCCCGACCGCGGGCTCTTCGTCATCGCCGCGGTGGTGGTCGTGCTGCTCGTCCCCGCGCTCGTCTCCGGTATCGCCGTCTGGATCCCCGCGGCGGCGGCCGCCCTCGTGCTCGTGGTGGCCTTCGCCGTGCGGAAGCCCTCCGCCCTGCGCCTCACCCTCGTGCCGTGGGGCACCCTCCTGTTCGCGTCGGGGCTCTTCGTCGTCGTCGCCGCGGCGCAGGCGCTCGGCCTCGCCACCCTGCTCGGCGACATCGTCGGCACCGGCACGTCGTTCCCCGACCTGCTCCGTCTCGCCGGGGGCGCGGCTCTGTCGGCGAACACGGCCAACAACCTGCCGGCCTACCTCGCGCTCGAGCCGGTCGGCGGCAGCGAGCTCCGCCTCGTCGCGATCCTGATCGGCGTGAACCTGGGGTGCATCGTGACGCCGTGGGCGTCCTTGGCGACCCTGCTGTGGCACGGGCGCCTGGTCTCGCTCGGCGTGGAGGTGCCGTGGAAGCGGTTCCTGCTCGCGGGGCTCGGCCTGACGGTCGTGATGCTGCCGCTCTCGGTGCTCGCGCTCGTGCTGCTTTAGGCGCCGGCGACCGCGGTCGCGATCGCTGCCCCGAGGTCGTCGGGTCGAGTGAACTGCGGCCAGTGGCCGGTCGGCAGGTCGACGAACGCGCGGCGGTGGATCCGGCCGAGCTCGGCGACGAAGGGCTGGCCGCTCTCGACCCACTCGCGGATGAGGGCGGAGCCGAACTCGCAGGCGATGACCGTGATCGGCACGTCGTAGCGGCGCACGTCGCCGAGCTCGAGCGCGTCGTACGACGGACCCTTCGGCTCGGGGATGGCCCGCGCCCGGAACTCGGCGCGGAGCCCCTCGTCGAGGCCGACCAGGTCGGGCTCGTCGAAGGCCGACCACGCCGGCAGCGGGATCTCGCCGCCGACGACGGGCAGGTCGCGGTTCACGGCGGCGCCGTGGCCGATCGGCACGCAGTCGACGTACACGGCGTGGGCGACCGCGTCGGGGCGGGCGTCGACGGCGCCGTGCACGGGTGCAGCGCCGCCGGAGTGCGCGACAAGCACCACGGGCCCGTCGGCCGCGTCGACCGCAGCGACCACGGCTGCGACGTGATCGGCCAGCGAGACCTCGGAGCGGTCGGCGTCGACCGACTCGAGCCCGGGCAGGGTCAGGGCGTTCACGCGGTGGCCGGCTGCCGTCAGCGCCGGGGTCACGGCGTCCCACGAGGCGCCGTCGAGCCAGAATCCGGGTACGAGCACGATGTCCATGGCCGCGACCCTACCGCCGGTGCCACGCGCAGGCCCACGATCGGGACTGGGCACCACGGGCTTCAGTGGTGCCCAGTCCCGATCGTGGTGCGGAGCGACGGGGCAGGGGCCGACGGCGCGACGCGGGGCACGGCGAGAGCGGAGCGCGCGAAGTCGACTGTCTCCTGCAGCATGGCGAGGCGGAGTTCCTGCGACCCGGCCTTCTTGGTGTTGACCTCGGCGATGACCGAGCCCGACCAGTCGCGCGAGGCGAGCTCGCGCAGCACGGCCGCCACCGGCTCGACGCCGCGGCCAGGCACGAGGTGCTCGTCGAAGATGCCCCCGTCGTCCGAGGCCCGCGACCCGTCGCACAGGTGCACGTGGCGGAGGCGCGAGTCGAGGGCGCGCGCCAGCTCGAGCGAGTCGCGACCCGAGAGCGATGCGTGCGAGAAGTCGAGGGTCGCGGCGTCGACGTCCATGGTGCTCGGGTCCCAGCCCGGGGCGTAGGCCTTCATCGAGCGGCCCGCGATCTTCCACGGGAACATGTTCTCGACGGCGACCGTCACCTCGTAGGCGGCCGAGATCTCTCGCACGATGTCGAGGAACTGCTCGGCGTAGCCCTGCTGCCAGCGGAACGGCGGGTGCGCGACGACGGTGCCCGCGCCGACCTCGCGGGCCAGCTCGGCGCTTCGCTCGAGCTTGGTGCGCTGGTCGCGGCCCCAGACGAAGTGGGTGAGCAGCAGCACGGGGGAGTGCACCGACAGGATCGGCTGGCCGTGCTCGCGCGCCAGCTCGATCAGGCGCGGCGCCCGGTGCGTGGCCGGGTCGTTGGTCACCATGATCTCGACTCCGTCGAAGCCGACCTCGGCTGAGATCGCGAAGGCCTGCTCGAGGCCGAGCGGATAGACGCAGGAGGTGCTCATGCCGACCGTGATCATGCGGCTCACGCTAGGCGCCGACTGTGGCCGCCCCGTGAACACGGTGTTAAGAAGTGCGGTATTTCAGGATCGCAGGAGGTGGTGCGTCACAGCCAGTCGCGCTTCTTGAACGACGCGTACAGCACCACCGAGATCGCCACGATCGACACCGACGACAGGGCGAAGCCCCACTCGTGCGAGTAGCCGGGAAACGGCACGTTCTGCCCGAAGAACCCGGTGATCGCCGTCGGTACGGCGATGATTCCAGCCCACGACGTGACCTTCTTCATGACGAGGTTCATCCGGTTGCTCTGGATGCTGAGGTTCGTGTCGAGGATCGTCGACACCAGGTCGCGGAGGCTGTCGGTCTGCTCGATCACCCGCAGCACGTGGTCGTAGACGTCTTGGAAGTACGGCCCCATGTCGGGCGCGAACTGGGTGTCGTCGCGCCGGAGCAGCGTGTTCAGGATCTCGCGCATCGGGTTCACGACGCGCCGCAGCGTCACGAGGCTCTTGCGGAGCGTGAACGAGCGGCGCTGGATCTCCATCGTCTGCTGCTTCAGGTCGAACAGGTTCTCCTCCAAGCCGTCGATCGCGTCGTCGAGGGCGTCGGCGGTGTCGTAGTGCCGGTCGACGATGCGGTCGAGGAGGCCCCAGACGAGAAAGGCGACGCCCTTCTGGGCGAGGTCGCGGTTGTCGTCCCATGTCTTCGTGACGAGCGAGATGTCGAACGACTCGTCGTGGATCGTCACCATCGCGCGCCGCGTGATGAACGCCTTGACCTCGCGGGTGGCCAGGTCGCCTGACTCCGGGTCGAAGTCGACGTCGTACATCACGGCGAACAGGAACTTCTCGTACCGGTCGAGCTTCGGCCGCTGCCCGTGCTCGAGGGCGTCCTCGATGGCGAGCTCGTGCAGGTTCATCTCCTCGCCGACCTTGTCGAGGTCGGCCTGGGTGGGCGAGACGAAGTCGACCCAGATCATGCAGTCGTCGGATTCGAGGTAGTCGCTGACGTCGTCGAGAGCGAAGTCCTCGCCGACGAGCGATCCGTCGCGGTAGGCGCGGGTGCGGTGCATGCTCGCGATTTTAGGCGGCGGCGCCCGGCGACGGATGCGGGGTACGCGTGTGTCCGCCGAGATGCCGACTCGCGTTGTTGAAGTATTAACGAGAAATTTCATGTGTATATTCTTCTAGAATGGAAACGCGTGAAGAAAGTCAATCGTGTCTCAGTCGCTGCAGGCATCGTGCTCGGGAGCCTCTCGATCGGTCTCGGAGCGACGCCAGTCGTTGCGGCGCCTGCTCCCAGCACCACCACGGCAGTTGTCTCGACCGCAAGCTCCGTCACGCCAATCGGATCCCCGTCGGGCGTCGCTGCCGACCTTCGAATCCCGGCAGATACTCCGGAGCCGTCGAAGTCGTCGAGGGGCAGGATCCCGATCGGTCCGATCATCTCGTTCATCAAAAAAGCCGGCGTCGCAATCTGGCAGGCCTGCGTCAAAGCGGCCAAGGCCGGTTGGAGCAAGACGGTGGCTTGGTGGAACAGTCTGGCCTCGTGGGTCCGCTCGGGTATCAAGTTCCTCGCCAACGCTTCTGCGACTGAGATTCTCAGCCGGATCATCGACTGGGTTCTCACCCACTAACCCGTGCGGCGGGCGAAATCTTCGCATTTCGCCCGCCGCGACCATTCTCGAAGGAGTCCTATGGTGCATCTCGTATGCAGAGACGTCACTCGGCGGTACGGAAAACGAGACGCTCTCAGCGGTATCTCTTTCGATGTGCGGGCCGGGACCGTGGTGGGACTTGCCGGGCCCAACGGTTCGGGGAAGACCACGCTTTTCCGGCTCCTGTCGGGCCTTGGTCAGCCGTCGAGCGGGACGATCACGATTGATGGTGGATCTCCGGAGCTGACCCGAATTGGCGACTCCGGTACTGGCGTGTTCTTGGGAGTGGACAACCTCCATCCTGGTCGAACGGTCCGAGAGACCCTGCGGTTGGTGGCCTTTCTTTCTGGACAGAGTCGGTCCAGAGCTGATGATCGATTGGAGTGGTCCGGTCTTTCCGAGGTTGGTAGTCGTCTTGTCAAGACTCTGTCTCTCGGGATGAAGGTACGACTGGGGTTGGCACTCGCCACTCTTCGGCCGACAGCGATTCTCCTTCTCGACGAGCCGATGAACGGCCTCGACGCCGAGGCGATCACCTGGGTGAAGTCGGTCATGCGGCAGTTCGCCGAATCCGGCGGGATCGTAGTCGTCTCAAGTCACCTCTTGAACGAGCTCGAAGCGGTGGCGGATCGCGTCTTGATCCTGAGCCGCGGGATGCTTGTGCATGATGTGAGTTGTGGCTCAGCCGTCGAGCACACGCGAACTCTCCTTCGAGTCGACGATGATGCGCGACTCGCTGATGCCCTCTCGGAGACCGGCTGGGCGCATCGATACTCGGCGGGAAGCTGGGCGATCGATGGTCCGCTTGAGGCGGTTGGCCTCTGTGCATTCCGGGCTGGCATCGCCGTACTCGAACTCCGCGACGATCAAGGCGAATCACTCGAGAAGACGTTCGCTGCTGTCGCCTCAGGTGAATATCGACCTCCCCTACGCGGAGGTGCCAAATGAGCCGCCTCATTGCCTTTGAGCTAAGGAAGCTTTTTGACACGCGATCGTCCATCGTCACGATGCTCGTCTGCATCGTCGCTGCCGTAGGGCTCGGCGCTCTCGGGCTGCTTGTCCAAGAAGGGGGAGTCCTCGACCTGAGTCAGACGGCGGCGGCTGCTGTTTTGCCGTTCGCAATTATCGCGCCCGTCCTGTCGGCCATCGCCGCTGCATCAGACTGGCGCACGCAGGCGATACAGCAGACGCTTTTCGTGGAGTCGCGGCGTGATCGCATCTTTCGAGCGAAGATCGCCGCATCCCTCATCGGAGTCCTCGGAATCAGCGGTGTTGCCATCGTGCTAGCCGTTGCTGCGGGACTAACCGTGGGACTCAGCCGCGAACAACCGATGGTCCTCGGTGGGTTCTGGGCGATGGTGTGGGGTGTCGTAGCTCTGTGGTGCCGGGATGTCTGTTCGGGGTCGCAATCGGCGCGGTTGCGTTGTCTCCACCAGTGGCGGTCGCAGTGGTCCTCTTCGTCGAGCTTGTTTTCGATCTCGCGCTCGCGGTCGTTCCTGACGGCGGCGGCAGGTATTTCGCATCCGCGAGTTTCCCGAACTGGATGGCATCAGGAGCTGATCCCTTGGCCGCGGTGACATCCGCCGCTCTCTGGATTGTTGTCCCTGGTGCCGTCGGGTTCCTTCGATATCTTCGAAAGGAGGCGTCTTGACCAACGAACCACACCCTGTCGTGGAGAAGCGCGTCTACGAGACGCGCTGGTGGCTCTGGTGTGTCGCCGTGGCAACGTTCGTCGGGACGGCCGACGTTCGCCGGAGACTTGATCGAGATTGGGATGGCGTCCTCCTTCTCGAGGCATTCGCCACCCTGGTGGCTCTTGTTGTCACATGCTCCCTGTGGCGAGGCAAAGTCGTTTCCGGATTTCTGGTCATTGCCGTCGGTCTTTGTTTCTACAAAGCCCTTCAGGTGGTCCTCGATCACTGGTGACGGGCAGGATTCAGGGGTGACCTCGCATGTGAAGACCCGGCCCGATGCTCCCGCAGGCTTCTTCCAGGCCGAAGCCCGCGGCCTCCGCTGGCTCGCCGAAGCCCAGGCGGCGGGCGGCGCCCGGGTCGCCGAGGTGATCGCCGTGGCGACCGGCCGCATCGAGCTGGAAGCCGTCGCCGAGGTCCGCCCCGCGACCGCCGCGGCCCGCGCCTTCGGCCGTGCGCTCGCCGTCACCCACGGCGCCGGCGCCGCCGACTTCGGGGCCCCGCCCGACGGCTGGACCGGCCCCACGTTCATCGGCAGCCGCGAGCAGGCGTGCCGCCCCCGCGACTCGTGGGGCGTCTTCTACGCCGAGCAGCGCGTGCGGCCGTTCGCCGACATCGCCGTAGCGGCGGGCAGCCTCGCCCCAGACGAGGCGGCCGTCGTCGGGCGCGCCTGCGATGCCATCGCGGCGGGGGAGTTCGACGACGATGCGGCGCCCGCGCGCCTCCACGGGGACCTCTGGAACGGCAACGTGCTCTTCGGCGCCGACGGCGTCGTGCTGATCGACCCGGCGGCGCACGGCGGGCACCCCGAGACCGACCTTGCCATGCTCGCGCTCTTCGGCTGCCCGTACCTCGACGACGTGCTGGCCGCGTACGACGCGGCAGCGCCGCTGCGCCCGGGCTGGGAGGCGCGGGTGCCCCTGCACCAGCTGCACCCGCTTGCGGTGCACGCGGCAGGGCACGGCCGGAGCTACGGCGTCGCCCTGGCCCGTGCGGCGGAGGCGACCCTGCGCCTGCTGGACTGATCTGCCGGGGCCGGCCCCCCCGGGTTCCTGCGCCCGGGCCTCTGAACCGCCCGGTTCGGCGCGCTGGTAGCCTCGGAACCCCGGGGGAACGCGTCCCGGGTCAGCGAGCGGAGCACCTACACCCGATGTCCGAACACCCCGATCACACCCCTCCCGCCACCGAGCACGAGACCTACGGCTTCGTCGTGGTCTCGAACCGCCTGCCGGTCGACCACACCGTCGACGAGAACGGCGACGTCAAGTGGGAGCACTCGCCCGGCGGCCTCGTCACGGCCCTCGAGCCCGTGATGCGCGCGAACGACGGCGCCTGGGTGGGCTGGGCCGGCAAGCCCGACCTCGAGTTCGAGCCGTTCGAGAACGACGGCATCAACGTCGTGCCCGTGCCGCTCAGCGAAGAAGAGGTGCAGCGCTACTACGAGGGCTTCAGCAACGACACGCTCTGGCCGCTGTACCACGACGTCATCTCGGCCCCGACCTACCACCGCGTGTGGTGGGACAGCTACGTGCTGGTGAACCGCCGGTTCGCGCAACGGGCCGCCGAGGTCGCCGAGCAGGACGGCGTCGTGTGGGTGCAGGACTACCAGATGCAGCTGGTGCCGCAGTTCCTCCGCGAGCTCCGCCCCGACCTGACCATCGGGTTCTTCAACCACATCCCGTTCCCGCCGCTCGGCATCTTCTCGCAGCTGCCGTGGCGCGAGAAGATCCTCGAGGGTCTGCTCGGCGCCGACGTCATCGGGTTCCAGCGCGCCGACGACGCCTCCAACTTCTCGCGCTCGGTGCGCCATCTGCTCGGCTACGCCACGACGCGCCCCTACATCGACGTGCCGGTCGACGACGAGTCGGCCCCGCTGTCGCGCCGCGGTCGCAAGGTGCGCCGCGTCGTCGCGAAGCACTTCCCGATCTCGATCGACTCCGCCGGCTTCGAGGCCCTGGCCCGCAAGCCCGAGATCCAGGCCCGCGCCCGCGAGATCCGCGAGGGGCTCGGCAACCCGAAGACGGTGATCCTCGGCGTCGACCGCCTCGACTACACCAAGGGCATCCGCCACCGCATGAAGGCGTTCGGCGAGCTGCTCTCCGACGGCCGTCTCAGCGTCGAGGACGCGACTCTCGTGCAGGTCGCGTCGCCGAGCCGCGAGCGCGTCGAGGCGTACATGGCCCTGCGCGACGAGATCGAGCTGACGGTCGGCCGCATCAACGGCGACTACGCCACCATGAGCCACACCGCGATCAGCTACCACCACCACGGCTACCCGCGCGAGGAGATGGTCGCGCTCTACCTCGCCGCCGACATCATGCTCGTGACGGCCCTGCGCGACGGCATGAACCTCGTCGCCAAGGAGTACATCGCCGTCCGCTTCGACAGCGACGGCGTGCTCATCCTGAGCGAGTTCGCCGGTGCCGCGGACGAGCTCCGCAGCGCCCTCCTCGTCAACCCGCACGACATCGGCGGCCTCAAGAACACCATCATGCGCGCGATCGAGATGCCGCGCCGCGACCGCGTCACGCGCATGCGCGCCCTGCGCCGACGCGTGCTCGACAACGACGTGGCGAAGTGGTCGGCGTCGTTCCTGGCAGCGCTCTCCGACGTCCGGCCGGGCCACCGCATCGCGGCACCGCCGAAGAAGACCGTCGAGGAGGCGCTGGCCGAGTCGTCGGGATCCGAGCCCGCAGACGACAGCGCAGGAACCCCGGAGACCGCCGCATGACCGCCCCCGCCCCCGTGCCCGGCGCCGCCGAGGAACCCGACGCCGCAGCCGAGACCGCCATGGCCGACGCGCTCGGCCGCCTCGCGACCACCGCCGTGCTGCTCGTCGCGCTCGACTTCGACGGCACCCTCTCGCCGACCGTCGACAAGCCGATGGGCGCGCGCATGCTCCCCGAGGCGCGCGAGGCCCTGCTCCGTCTCGTCGAGCTCCCCGACACCACGGTGGCCCTCGTCTCGGGCCGCGCCATCGCCAGCCTGGCGGAGGTGTCCGAGATGCCCGACGACGTGCTGCTCGTGGGGTCGCACGGCGTCGAGTACCGGATCGACGGCTCGGCCGATGTCGGCCTCACGCCCGAGGAGTCGGCGCTGCGGACCACGATCCACACCGTCCTTGACGAGGTCGCGGCCGGCTACGAGAACGTCATCGTCGAGGAGAAGCCGGCCGGCTTCGCCCTCCACACGCGCAACGCGACCGACGCCGATACCGAGGCGGCCGATGCGGAGGCCGCTCGCCGCATCGAGGCCGAGGCGCCCGGCGCCTTCTCGCGCACCGGCAAGGACGTCCTGGAGTTCGCTGTCCGCAGCGCATCGAAGGGCGACGGGCTGGAACGCCTGCGTGCCATGACCGGTGCGACCGCCGTTCTCTTCGCCGGCGACGACGTGACCGACGAGGACGGCTTCGCCGTGCTCGGCCCTGACGACTTCGGCCTCAAGTGCGGCTCGGGCGCTACCGCGGCGGCCTACCGCGTCGCCGATCCCGCCGCGGTCGCGCACCTGCTGGCTGATCTGGCCGACCTCCGCGCCCACCTCGGCCAGAGCTAGGCCGAGTCGCTCGGGGGCGCACCCTCCTGCGTTGTCGCACCGGCGACATGGCTCCGCCATAGTCGCCGGTGCTCCGCCTTGGAGTGCACGCCTCCGAGCGACTCGCTGGGGTCGGCCGGGGGCGCACCCTCCGGCGTTGTCGCACCGGCGACATGGCTCCGCCATAGTCGCCGGTGCTCCGCCTTGGAGTGCGCGCCTCCGAGCGACTCGCTGGAGCTAGCGGTCGCCGGCCTCGCGGGCGGCGGCCTCGATCCTCGCCCGGAACGCCGCCCACTCGTCGGGCGACTTGCCGGGCACGTTCGGGTCGGCCGGGCCGTTGCCGACCGACCCGTCGATCGTCTCGCGCAGGATGTCGGCGTGCCCCGCGTGCCGCGCCGTCTCGGACAGCATGTGCACGAGGATCCACTGCAGCGTCACGGCCTTGCGGTCGTCCGGCCACCACGGCACGACGCCGGCCGCATCGAGGGGGAGCGCCTCGACGGTCGCGTCGGCGTGCGCGGCCGAGTAGTGGTGGAACTCCACGACGTCGGCGATCGTCTCACCGGCCGGCGACCACATGTCGTCGTCTTCGGCCGCACCGGGCAGCTCGAACGCCACCCGCCGCTCGGCGGGCCGCCCGAACACCTCGCCCAGGTAGCCGAGCTGCACGCTGGCGGTGTGCTTGACGAGCCCGATCAGGTTCGTGCCCGTCGGCGTCATCGGCCGGTGCGCGTCGTACTCGCCGAGCCCCTCGAGCTTGTGCAGCAGGTCGTCGCGCCGCTGCCTCAGGTAGAGGTGGAGTCGCTCTTTCTCATCCATGCGCCCACCCTGCCCGCCCCCACCGACATTCGGCCGGCCGACCGCGACCCCGGCGAACTACCATCGAGCCATGAGCCCCGAGGAGCGCCGAAGCGAACTCGAAGCCCGGGTCTACGGCGCCGAGGCGCCCGACCCGCGCGACGTGGCCGAGCTGCGAGCCCTCCTGCATCCACCCGTCCACGGCAGGCAGAGCCACGAGTCGCAGGAACTGCCCGCCGCAGCCCCCGCCGCGGCCGACGCCACCCCGCCGCCGAGGTCCCGTCCGGCCCGCAGCTGGGTCGCGGTCGCGGGCGTCGCCGTCCTCGTCGCCGGCCTGGCGGGAGCCGGCGTCGCCCAGGCGCTCCACGCCGACCCGCCGGGCGACGCCCCCGGGGCAGCTCCGGCCGCCGTCGCCACCTACGGGCTCAGCGCCGTCGACCCGGGAGCCGCCGTCGCCCAGGGCCTCGGCTCGGAGTACTTCGACCAGAAGCAGGTGGCCGCCGACATCCCGGCGGTCGTCCCGACGCGCGTCGACCCGGCGACGACCCGGCGCGTCCTCGCCCAGTTCACCGACGGTCGCGTGAAGGGCGGCATCTGGGTGGCGCGGGGGATCGACGACTCGTTCTGCCTGATCATGGCGGCGGGCTCGGACCGGGCGGCGAGTTCCTGCACCCCGGAGAAAGACGCCGCGGCGGCGGGCGTGCGCCTCGATCTGGTGGTGTCGGCGACGCGCTCGTACTCGGCCCGGTGGAACATCTCGGCCGGAATCCTGGAGGTGTCGCCGATGGACCTCACGGTCAGCCGGACGGCGCGGCCGACGACGACCGGGCAGCCGGGGCTCCACCCGTCCGACACGGCCACTCCGACGCCCTAAACTGAGCGGCATGCCTGAGAAATTGAACGAGCACGGCGTCGACTGGAAGCCTCGAAGCAGAGACGTCACCGACGGAGTCGAAGCCACCACCTCGCGAGGAATGCTCCGCGCCGTCGGAATGGGCGACGCCGACTGGGAGAAGCCGCAGATCGGCATCGCCTCGTCGTGGAACGAGATCACCCCCTGCAACCTGTCGCTGAACCGACTCGCTCAGGGCGCCAAAGAGGGCGTCCACTCGGGTGGCGGCTACCCGCTGCAGTTCGGCACCGTCTCGGTGTCCGACGGCATCGCGATGGGCCACGAGGGCATGCACTTCTCGCTCGTCTCGCGCGAGGTCATCGCCGACAGCGTCGAGACCGTGATGATGGCCGAGCGCCTGGATGGCTCCGTGCTGCTCGCCGGCTGCGACAAGTCGCTGCCCGGCATGCTGATGGCCGCCGCGCGCCTCGACCTGGCCAGCGTCTTCCTCTACGCCGGATCGATCGCTCCCGGCTGGGTCAAGCTGTCGGACGGCACCGAGAAGGACGTCACGATCATCGACTCGTTCGAGGCCGTCGGTGCCGCCAAGGCCGGCACGATCTCGGACGAAGACCTGTACGCCATCGAGTGCGCCATCGCCCCGGGCGAGGGCGCCTGCGGCGGCATGTACACCGCCAACACGATGGCCTCGGTCGCCGAGGCGCTCGGCATGAGCCTCCCCGGCTCGGCCTCGCCGCCCTCGGCCGACCGTCGCCGCGACTACTTCGCCCACCGCTCGGGCGAGGCCGTCGTGAACATGCTGAGGCTCGGCATCACTGCGCGCGACATCCTGACCAAGGAGGCGTTCGAGAACGCCATCGCCGTCGCCATGGCCTTCGGCGGCTCGACGAACGTCGTGCTGCACCTGCTCGCCATCGCCTACGAGGCCGAGGTCGACCTGACCATCGACGACTTCAACCGCATCGGCGACAAGGTGCCTCACATCGGCGACCTCAAGCCGTTCGGCAAGTACGTCATGAACGACGTCGACCGACACGGCGGCGTGCCCGTCGTCATGAAGGCCCTGCTCGATGCCGGATTGATCCACGGCGAGTGCCTCACCGTCACCGGCAAGACCGTCGCCGAGAACCTCGCCGACATCAAGCCGAAGCCGCTCGACGGCGAGGTGCTGCGCACGCTCGACAACCCGATCCACCCGACCGGCGGGCTCACCGTCCTCAGCGGCTCGTTCGCTCCCGAGGGCGCCGTCGTGAAGACCGCCGGCTTCGACGCGGACGTGTTCGAGGGTCCTGCCCGGGTGTTCGAGCGCGAACGTGCCGCAATGGACGCCCTCACGGAGGGGCGCATCGACAAGGGCGACGTCGTCATCATCCGCTACGAGGGCCCGAAGGGCGGCCCGGGCATGCGCGAGATGCTCGCCATCACGGCGGCCATCAAGGGCGCGGGCCTCGGCAAGGATGTACTACTGTTGACGGACGGACGATTCTCAGGCGGCACAACCGGCCTGTGCATCGGCCACATAGCACCCGAAGCGGTCGACGCAGGTCCGATCGCATTCGTGCGCGATGGTGATCTGATTCGGGTCGATATCGCTGCTCGCTCGCTCGACCTACTCGTCGATCCGGCTGAGCTTGACGCCCGCCGTGACGGCTGGGCACCTCTGCCTCCCGTGTACACGCGCGGAGTCCTGGCCAAGTACGCCCGCCAGGTGAAGTCCGCCGCAGAGGGCGCTGTCACCTACTAGGGCTTTCACCCATTCGCCACCACCCCCAGAGGGAATCGTCACCGATGACTCCAGATGCAAGTCCCCTGCCCACCGCACCCGCCCGCCCGCGCCAGGCCAGCCCCGAGATCCTGACGGGTTCCGGCGCCATCCTCCGGTCGCTCGAGAAGCTCGGCGTCACCGACGTCTTCGGCCTTCCCGGCGGCGCGATCATCCCGTTCTACGACGAGCTCATGTCGTCGACGGCGATCCGCCACATCCTGGTCCGCCACGAGCAGGGTGCCGGTCACGCCGCCGAGGGATACGCCGCCGCCTCCGGGCGGGTCGGCGTCGCCATCGCGACGTCCGGTCCCGGCGCGACGAACCTCGTGACCGCGATCGCCGACGCCTACATGGACTCCGTGCCGCTCCTGGCCATCACCGGCCAGGTGTTCTCGACCCTCATGGGAACCGACGCGTTCCAGGAGGCCGACATCGTGGGCATCACGATGCCGATCACGAAGCACTCGTTCCTCGTGACGAAGCCGGAGGACATCCCGGCGACCCTCGCGGCGGCGTACCAGATCGCCTCGACCGGCCGCCCCGGCCCCGTGCTCGTCGACATCACCAAAGACGCGCAGCAGATGTCCGCGCCCTTCGTCTGGCCCGAGACGGTCGACCTGCCCGGCTACCGTCCGATCACCAAGGCGCACGGGAAGCAGATCACGGCCGCGGCCCAGCTCATCGCCGAGTCGCGCAAGCCGGTCTTCTACGTCGGCGGCGGCGTGATCCGCTCCGGTGCGTCGGCCGAGCTGCTCGAGCTCGTCGAGGCCACGGGGGCGCCTGTGGTGACCACGCTGATGGCTCGGGGCGCGTTCCCCGACTCGCACCGGCAGCACCTCGGGATGCCGGGCATGCACGGCACCGTCCCAGCCGTCCTCGGCCTGCAGGAGAGCGATCTCATCATCGCCCTCGGCGCCCGCTTCGACGACCGGGTGACCGGCAAGGCGGAGCTCTTCGCCCCGAACGCCAAAGTCGTGCACGTCGACATCGACCCCGCCGAGATCTCGAAGATCCGCCTGGCGGACGTGCCGATCGTGGGCGACGCGCGCGAGGTCATCATCGACCTCACGGCCGCCTACGCCGACATCACGGGCGGTTCGCAGCCCGATCTGTCGGCGTGGTGGGAGCGTCTGAACGGTCTCCGCGAGCAGTTCCCGCTCGGCTTCACCGAGCCCGACGACGGCCTGCTGTCACCGCAGAAGGTCATCCAGCGCATCGGCCAGCTCTCCGGGCCGGAGGCCGTCTACGCCTCGGGTGTCGGCCAGCACCAGATGTGGTCGGCCCAGTTCATCCAGTACGAGCGTCCGCACGCCTGGCTGAACTCCGGCGGCGCCGGCACCATGGGCTACTCGGTCCCCGCCGCCATGGGCGCCAAGGTCGGCCAGCCCGACCGCGTCGTCTGGGCGATCGACGGAGACGGCTGCTTCCAGATGACCAACCAGGAGCTCGCCACCTGCGTCATCAACGGCATCCCGATCAAGGTCGCGATCATCAACAACTCGTCGCTCGGCATGGTGCGCCAGTGGCAGACCCTGTTCTACGAGGGCCGCCACTCGTTCACCGACCTGAACACCGGCCACACCGGCGGCGGCACCGTCACTCGCATGGTCCCCGACTTCGTCAAGCTCGCCGACGCCTACGGCGCGCTGGGCATCCGGGTCACCCGCGAAGACGAGATCGACGCTGCGATCCAGCTGGCCCTCGCGACCAACGACCGCCCCGTCGTCATCGACTTCGTGGTCAGCCGCGACGCGATGGTGTGGCCCATGGTGCCGCAGGGCGTGTCGAACTCCGAGATCCAGCACGCTCGCGCCCTCGCCCCCGAGTGGGACGACGAGGCGCCCGGCACGAGCGCGACCGACACCACCCGCGACGGCGACATGACCGGAGAACACGCATGAGCCACGTCCTCTCCCTCCTCGTCGAAGACAAACCCGGTCTGCTGACCCGCGTCGCCGGCCTCTTCGCCCGCCGCGGCTTCAACATCGAGAGCCTCGCCGTCGGCAAGAGCGAGATCCCCGGCCTCAGCCGCATCACCGTCGTCGTCGACGTCGAGGAGCTCCCGCTCGAGCAGGTGACGAAGCAGCTCAACAAGCTGATCAACGTCATCAAGATCGTCGAGCTCGACTACTCGCAGTCGGTCCAGCGCGAGCACATGCTCATCAAGGTCCGCGTCGACAACACGTCCCGGTCGCAGGTGCTCGAGGCCGTCAACCTCTTCCGCGCCAGCGTGGTCGACGTGTCGACCGATGCGCTCGTGATCGAGGTCACGGGCGACACCGGCAAGACGACGGCTCTTCTGAGGGTGCTCGAGCCCTACGGCATCAAGGAGATCTCGCAATCCGGGCTCCTCGCGATCGGCCGCGGTGCCAAGAGCATCACCGACCGCGTCTTCAAGAACTGACCCGCACCACCAACAAGGAGAACCACCACTGTGACTGAAATCTTCTACGACAAAGACGCCGACCTGTCGCTCATCCAGGGCAAGAAGGTCGCCGTCATCGGCTACGGCTCGCAGGGTCACGCCCACGCGCTGAACCTCCGCGACTCCGGAGTCGAGGTCGTCGTCGGCCTCAAGGAGGGCTCCAAGAGCCGCCCGAAGGCCGAGGAGGCCGGCTTCCAGGTGCTCACGCCGGCCGAGGCCGCGAAGTGGGGCGACGTCATCGTGATCCTCGCGCCCGACCAGGTACAGCGGCACGTCTACAAAGACGACATCGCCCCGAACATCGAGGCCGGCAACGCCCTCGTCTTCGGACACGGCTTCAACATCCGCTTCGGCTACATCGAGGCCCCCGAGGGCATCGACGTCGTCCTCGTCGCGCCCAAGGGCCCGGGCCACACCGTGCGCCGCGAGTTCGAGGCCGGCCGAGGCGTCCCCGTCATCGTGGCCGTCGAGGTCGACGCCACGGGCTCGGCGTGGGACCTCGCCTGGTCGTACTCCAAGGGCATCGGCGGCCTCCGCGCCGGCGGCATCAAGACGACCTTCACCGAAGAGACCGAGACCGACCTGTTCGGCGAGCAGGCCGTCCTCTGCGGCGGTACCTCGCAGCTGATCCAGTACGGCTTCGAGACCCTCACCGAGGCGGGCTACCAGCCGCAGATCGCCTACTTCGAGGTGCTCCACGAGCTCAAGCTGATCGTCGACCTCATCTGGGAGGGCGGCCTCGCCAAGCAGCGCTGGTCGGTCTCCGACACTGCCGAGTACGGCGACTACGTCTCCGGCCCGCGCGTCATCTCGCCCGACGTCAAGGAGAACATGAAGGCCGTCCTCGCGGACATCCAGTCGGGTGCCTTCGCCGAGCGCTTCATCAACGACCAGGACGCCGGCGCTCCGGAGTTCCTGGCCCTCCGCAAGAAGGGCGAGGAGCACCCCATCGAGGCCACCGGCCACGAGCTCCGCGCGCTCTTCGCCTGGAAGCAGCAGGACGCCGACTACGTAGACGGCAACGCCGCCCGCTAGCCGTTTCGTGACCTTTTCGACACCGCTTTCGCCCGGAAGCACCGGTCATCTCCGGTATCTTCGGGCGGAAGCGGTGTTGTCGTCCTGCACGGAACGACGTGCGATGATCGAAGGATGGTTGTGATCAAGAAGGCCGTCCATTTCGGCGCCGGAAACATCGGGCGAGGCTTCGTCGGTCAGTACCTCCACGCCTCGGGCTACGAGGTCGTGTTCTGCGATGTGAACTCCGAACTGGTCCGGGAGCTCGAAGCAGCCGCGTCGTACGAGGTCCACGAGGTCGGCGGCGATGGCCGCACCACCTCGGTCGACGGCTTCCGCGCCGTCGACAGCCGACTCGACGAGGCGCGCGCCGTCTACGAGATCTCCACGGCCGACATCGTCACCACCTCGGTCGGCCCGCGCGTCCTCCCATCGCTGGCACCCCTCATCGCCCGCGGCCTGATCGAGCGCGACGCCGACCTGGCTCCGCTCGTCGTCATCGCCTGCGAGACCGCCATCGGCGCGTCCACGACGCTCGCCGCCTCCGTCGCCCGCTCCGTCGAGTCGCTGGGCGGCGTCGCGCCGGTCGCCGCCGACTCCGCCGTCTTCGCCAACTGCGAGATCGACCGCATCGTGCCGGAGCAGACGCCCGGCCTCGACGTGATCATCGAGTCGTTCGCCGAGTGGGCCATCGAGATCGGTCCGTTCGCGGGCCGCGTCGACGCACCCGGCATCGACGGCGTCACCTGGGTCGACGACCTGGCGCCGTTCATCGAGCGCAAGCTCTTCACCGTCAACACCGCGCACGCCGCCGCTGCCTACTACGGCTGGGCCCGGGGGATCGGCAGCGTCCGCGAGGCCCTCGAGGTTCCCGAGATCCACGCCCAGGTGCTCGAGGTTCTGCTCGAGACGAAGGCCCTCCTGATCGAGAAGCACGGATTCGACGCCGCCGAGCAGCAGGCCTACATCGACCGCAACCTCGAGCGCATCTCGAACCCGCACCTCCCCGACACCACCGGCCGCGTGGGTCGCAACCCGCTCAGCAAGCTGAGCCGGCACGAACGCCTCGTCGGACCGGCCGCGCAGCTCGCCGAGCGAGGTCTGGCCTTCGACGGCCTCGTCCGCGTCGTCCGCGCCGCTCTCGACTTCGACGTGCCCGACGACGTCGAGAGTCGCGAACTGCAGTCTCTGCTGCGCACGAGCGCCGGCTCCGGCGTGAGTCCCGAGCTGCTCGCCGAGACGCTCACGGGAGTGTTTCCCGGCCACCCCCTGTTTCCGTCGCTGGCGGCTGTGGTCGCTGACAAGATCTCGTCGCGGGTCGCCGCGTGAGCCCCGAGAAGAATCCCGTCGACCACGAGCTCGACGACGATGAGGCCCTGAGCTGGGGCGAGTCGGCCGACAGCAGCTATGTCGAGGGCCCGGCCCGCGGGCACCGGGGCGACGAGACCGCCGACGACGCGGACGGCGACGAAGACGAGTTGCCCGAGGGCGTGCTCAGTTCGGGCATGCTCGTCGCCCACGGCGTCTTCGCCGCGATCCTCCTGCTCTACACGGTCGCCTGGCTCTTGGCCGTCACCCGTGCGACGGCACCGGGGCTCGCCGGCGCCTCATTGACACTGTGGCATCTCGGGCAGTGGCTGGCCGTCTTCGCCCCGGCACTGTGGTTCGCCGCGACTCTCTCCCTGACGCCTGCCTCGTCGGCACGTCGTCGTGTCGTCTGGCTGCTGGTGGGAGTCATCGTGCTGATCCCGTGGCAGTTCGTCTATGGAGGAACCTCGTGAGCGACCTGGCGTCGGCAGAATCGACGAGCGGTGACGAGGCCGGTGAGAACGGCATCATGTCGGACCGCTCGTCCACCTTCGTCGGATGGATCACGGCGCTGGCTGTCTTCGGCTTGCTGGCGGCGTACTTCACCTGGATCGGGTTGCAGAACGTGATCACCGTTCCTCCCCTCATCAGCAAGAACTATTCCTTCTACAGGGCAAACGGCCTCGACGGACTCGTCAAGCCGCTTCCCTGGGTTCAGCTGATCGTCGCCCTCGTCGCGCCGGCCGTCGCCTATCTGGGCGCGGTGCTCATCGGTCGGCGCCGCTCGTTGGGGCGTCGAATCGTCCTGCTCCTGGCGGCCGCCTGCGCTGCGTCGGCCGTCTCGGCGTCGGTCTCGGCGTACGTGACGAGTACCTACCAGCTCTGACCGCGCCACACGATCCGTCCGCAAGGAACGCTTTCGTGCAGTCGAGGATTCGGGCATCGTCGCGCATCGCCAGCAAGGATTTCTGCGCGCGAATGCCAGTGCCGCAAGGACCGCCTTTCGGGTTGTCCTTGCCAGAGGAACGCGGGCCGCGCAATTAGGTCCGGGTCGCCTGGGCATGCTCTGCGGATTCTCAGGTTCGACCCGCGAGGGCAGTTCCTGCGCCCGAAAAGGGCCGAAGGCCTGGCTACTGTGGACGAGTCCCCGCGCACGAACCATCGTTAGGAATCCCGTGGCCAAGCCCATCGTGTTGATCGCCGAAGAACTCTCGCCAGCGACCGTCGACGCCCTCGGGCCCGACTTCGACGTCCGCACGGTCGACGGCACCGACCGCCCCGCCCTCCTCTCCGCCCTGGCAGATGCGAACGCGATCCTGGTGCGCTCGGCCACGAAGGTCGACGCCGAGGCGATCGCCGCGGCTCCTCACCTGCAGGTCATCGCCCGCGCGGGCGTCGGCCTCGACAACGTCGACATCAAGGCCGCGACCAACGCCGGCGTCATGGTCGTGAACGCCCCGACCTCCAACATCATCTCGGCGGCCGAGCTGACCGTCGGCCACATCCTGAGCCTCGCCCGCCACATCCCCGCCGCCCACGCGGCACTCGCGCAGGGTCAGTGGAAGCGCTCGAAGTACACCGGCGTCGAGCTCTTCGAGAAGACCGTCGGCATCATCGGACTCGGCCGAATCGGCGCACTCATCACCGCCCGCCTCCAGGCGTTCGGCATGAACATCGTCGCGTTCGACCCCTACGTCACCCCGGCTCGCGCTCAGCAGCTCGGCGTCACCCTGCTCACGCTCGACGAGCTGCTCGAGCAGAGCGACTTCATCACCATCCACATGCCGAAGACGCCCGAGACCACGGGGATGATCTCGACGGCTCAGCTCGCGAAGATGAAGCCGACCGCCTTCATCGTCAACGTGGCCCGCGGCGGACTCATCGACGAGGAGGCGCTGTTCGAGGCTCTCCGCAGCGACACCATCGCCGGCGCCGGCCTCGACGTGTTCGTCTCCGAGCCGCCCGCGAACACCGACCTCCTCGCCCTCGAGAACGTCGTCGTCACCCCGCACCTCGGCGCGTCGACCGACGAGGCGCAGGAGAAGGCCGGCGTCTCGGTCGCGAAGTCGGTGCGCCTCGCGCTCGGCGGCGAGCTCGTTCCCGATGCCGTGAACGTCGCCGGCGGTGTCATCGACGAGTACGTCCGCCCCGGCATCCCGCTGGTCGAGAAGCTCGGCCAGGTCTTCTCCGGCCTCGCCGACAGCCCGCTCACGTCGATCGACGTCGAGGTGCACGGCGACCTCACCGAGTACGACGTCAGCGTCTACAAGCTCGCGGCGCTCAAGGGCGTGTTCTCGGACGCCGTGCAAGAGACGGTCAGCTACGTCAACGCGCCTCTGCTCGCTGAGCAGCGAGGAGTCACCGTGCGCCTGCTCACCGACGCCGTGTCGGAGGAGTACCGCAACATCATCACCCTGCGCGGCGCCCTCGCCGACGGTCGTCAGATCTCGGTCTCGGGAACGCTGACCGGCACGAAGCAGGTCGAGAAGATCGTCGAGATCAACGGATACGACGTCGAGGTCCCGCTCGCGAAGCACCACATCGTGATGCTCTACACCGACCGCCCCGGCATCGTCGCGGTCTACGGCAAGGAGTTCGGCGAGGCCGGGATCAACATCGCCGGAATGCAGATCGCGCGCACCACGGCGGGCGGCACCGCTCTATCGGTCCTGACCATCGACTCCCCGGCTCCCGAGGGGCTGCTCGAGAAGGTGCGCCGCGCGATCGACGCCGACGTGCTGCAGGAGATCGACGTCACGCTGTAGGCCTTCCTCCGAGGGGCGCAGGAACTCCTTCGCGCCCCCGCCCTCTCGGTAAGCTTGACGCAGCAGCCCCGAAGCGAGGAGAACGCATGAGCCGCACCGTCCGACTGGCCAGCATCCCGGGCGACGGGATCGGACCCGAGGTCGTTGCCGAGGCCGTCAAGGTGCTTCGCGCGGTCACCGACGGCAGCGACACCGCGTTCGACGTCACCGAGTTCTCACTCGGCGCCGCCCGCTTCAAGGCCACCGGCGACATCCTCACCGACGCCGACCTCGACGCCATCAGGCAGCACGATGCGATCCTGCTGGGCGCCGTCGGAGGCGACCCGCGCGACCCGGACCTGCGCGGCGGCATCATCGAGCGGGGTCTGCTGCTCAAGCTCCGCTTCGCGCTCGACCACTACGTGAACCTTCGCCCGACGAAGGTCTATGCCGGCGTCCCGTCGCCGCTGTCCAGCCCCGGCGTCGTCGACTTCGTCGTCGTCCGCGAGGGCACGGAGGGTCCGTACGTCGGCAACGGCGGCTCGCTGCGCACCGGCACGCCGCACGAGATCGCCAACGAGGTCAGCGTCAACACGGCCTACGGTGTCGAGCGCGTCGTCCGGTACGCCTTCGAGCTCGCGCAGAAGCGCCCCGCACACCGCCTGACGCTGGTGCACAAGACCAACGTGCTCGTCTTCTCGGGCTCTCTCTGGCAGCGCACCGTCGACGCGGTCGCAGCCGAGTACCCCGACGTCGCCGTCGACTACCAGCACGTCGACGCGGCCACGATCCACCTGGTCGCCGACCCTGCTAGATTCGACGTCATCGTCACGGACAACCTCTTCGGCGACATCCTCACCGATCTGGCTGGCGCAATCAGCGGCGGCATCGGCCTGGCAGCCTCGGGCAACATCAACCCCGAGGGCGCCTTCCCCAGCATGTTCGAACCGGTGCACGGCTCCGCTCCCGACATCGCCGGCCAGCAGAAGGCCGACCCCACGGCCGCCATCCTCTCGACGGCTCTTCTCCTCGACCACCTCGGTCTGGCCGAAGAGTCCGCCCGGGTGACGGCGGCCGTCGAGGCCGACATCGCCGGCCGCACCGCAGGGTCCTCCCGAACCACGGCGCAGATCGGCGACGCGATCGCCGCCGCCGTGGCACTCGTCCCCACTTCCCGATAGGCGCGCTCATGACCACGACCCACGACACCTACCCCCTGAACTTCCAGCTGACGCCGTCGCCGGCTGCCCGCGCCGACGCCGAGCGCGAGGCCATGCTCGCCGACCCCGGCTTCGGCAAGTACTTCACCGACCACATGGTCGCCATCGAGTGGACGGCCGACGACGGCTGGCACGACGCCACCGTCAGCCCGTACGGCCCGCTGATGCTCGACCCCTCCGCAGCCGTCCTCCACTACGGGCAGGAGATCTTCGAGGGCATCAAGGCCTACCGCCATGCCGACGGCTCGGTCTGGACGTTCCGGCCCGACGCCAACGGCCGGCGCCTGCAGCGATCCGCCAAGCGCCTCGCGCTGCCCGAGCTGGCGATCGACGACTTCGTCGAGTCGCTCAAGCAGCTCGTCCAGGTCGACGAGAAGTGGGTCCCGTCGGCCGACGAGACCAGCCTCTACCTGCGTCCGTTCATGATCGCGACCGAGAGCTTCCTCGGCGTGCGGGCGGCGCACAAGGTCGGCTACTACGTGATCGCGAGCCCGGCCGGCGCCTACTTCACCGGCGGCGTCGCCCCGGTGTCGATCTGGCTGTCGACGAACTTCTCCCGTGCGGGCAAGGGCGGCACCGGCGCGGCGAAGACCGGCGGCAACTACGCCGCATCGCTCCTCCCGCAGGAGGAGGCGTACGCCAACGGCTGCTCGCAGGTGCTGTTCCTCGACTCCGTCGACACGACCTACATCGAAGAGCTCGGCGGCATGAACGTGGTGCTCGTCTACAGAGACGGAACCCTCGTCACCCCCGACTCCGACTCGATCCTCGAGGGCATCACGCGCGACTCGATCCTGGAGCTCGCCGAAGACCGCGGCCACACGGTCGAGCGTCGCCGCGTGTCGCTCGACGAGTGGCGCGACGGCGTCGCCTCGGGCGACATCGTCGAGGTGTTCGCCTGCGGAACCGCCGCGGTGGTCGTGCCGATCGGCGAGCTGAAAGGCGAGGGCATGTCGATCGTGTCGCCCGTCGCCGGCCCCGACTCGCTCACGCTGTCGCTCCGCGCCGAGCTGACCGACATCCAGTACGGCCGTCGCGAAGACCGCCACGGCTGGCTGACGCGCCTCGACGCCTAGCCTTCGGCCCTGGAACGCCCCGCCGCCTCGTGCGACGGGGCGTTTCGCGTCACGGCGGTGCGCGAGGTGGCCCCCGTCGTCGCTCCGCTGGAGGCGTGGCGACGACGGGGGCCACCTCGCGAGCCCGGGGCGCAGGAACTAGAGCTCGAGCGACTCTCCGGGCGCCAGCACGACGACGTCGCCTCCGGCTGCCTCGACGACCGCGCGGATCCGGTCGACGTGCATCCCCAGCCCCGTCTCCGACAGCGTCTTCTCGTGGATCGGGAAGGCCCGCCCCGGCTTCACGGCGGCCGCGTAGTCCATCGCCTCGCCGATCTTGAGCCACGGGGCGCCGATCGGAGCGGCGAGCACAGGAACGTCGAACGGGGGGACGGTGTACGAGTCGCCGGGGTGGAAGAGCGTGTCGTTGACCAGCACGCCGGTGTTGTCGACGCGGGGGAGGGTCTCGTGGATCACGGCGTGGTCCGTGCCGGCGAAGCGGAGGGTGAACGGGCCGACCTCGACGACGTCGCCGTCGCTGACCGTCTCCACGGCGAACCCCACCTCGCCGAGAGCGTGCGCGACACCTTCGGGGCCGAGGATGCGCGCGCCGGGGTTGGCCTCGAGCAGGCCCTCGATCTGGCCGGGGGTCCAGTGGTCGGGGTGCTGGTGGGTGATGACGATGCCCTCGACGTCGGTCACATCCGTGAGCGGGCGCGTGAATCCGCCCGGATCGATGACGAGCCGCTGCCCGTCCACTTCGACGACAAGGGCTGCGTGCTCGTACTTGGTAACCAACATGACCCCAACGCTACTGCGCACGAGGCTCAAGCTCCCGGCCGACAGCCCCGGAAGGAAAGGGAGCGAAGCGACCCTTCAGCTGTTCTGACAAGCACATCTGTTCTGACAGGCACATCTGTTCTGACAGGCGCAGATGCAAAAATGCCCTCCCGCAGGGGGAGGGCATTTGCATCGTGACCCCAACCGGATTCGAACCGGTGTTACCGCCGTGAGAGGGCAGCGTACTAGGCCGCTATACGATGGGGCCGTATTTGCAACTCGTCGAGTATGCCATACGGCTCGGCGCGGAAACAAATTGAGCGAAGCTCACTGCGTTGGCGCGAGCGCCGGCCCCCTCACAGCCGCGGATCCACCGCCTCCGACTCCATCGCCAGCACCGCGAACACGGCCTCGTGGATCCGCCACAGCGGCTCCCGCGCGACGACCCGATCCAGCGCCTCCACCCCGAGGGCGTACTCGCGCAGCGCGAGCGACCGCTTGAGGCCGAGCCCGCGGTCTTTGAGACGCCGGAGGTTCTCCGGCCTCGTGTAGTCGGGGCCGTAGATGATCCGCAGGTACTCGCGCCCGCGCACCTTGATGCCGGGCTGCACGAGCCCGTTCTTCGTGCGGCGCAGGCCCTCGGCGGGCTTGACGACCATGCCCTCGCCGCCCGCCTCGGTCAGGTCGACCCACCAGGCGGTGGCGGCGGCGACCGAGTCGTCGGAGCCGAGGTCGACCATCGTGCGACGGGTGCGGCGGAAGAGCACCGGGTCGGCGTCGGCCAGCCGGTCGGCGAGGTCGAGGTGCCACTCGTGCGGGCGATCGACGTGGGTGCGACCCTCGGTCGCGAGCACCTGGAACGGCGCGAGCTGCACGCCGTCGAGTCCCGACGACTGCGCGGCGTAGCGGCGGTAGGCGGCGACGTACTTCACGGCGTCGTCCGATCGGAGCCGGGTGCGCTCGGCGAGCTCGCCGACGTCCACCCCGGAGGCGGCTGCCGCCTCGAGTGCGGCGACCGCCGCGGGCAGCGCCGTGGTCGCCGCGGCGCCCACCGACGCGTACTGGTCTCGGATGAGGTCGCCCGCCTTGAACGACCACGGCAGCAGCTCGGCGTCGAAGAGGAGCCAGTCGGTGTCGAGCTCACCCCACAGGCCCGCACCGTCGACGGCCGTGTCGATCCTGCGCAGGAACTCGGCACCGGTCGCCTCGTCGAAGAACGGTCGCCCGGTGCGGGTGTGCACGACTCCGCGCCACCCGGGCTTCGCTCCGAACCGCGCGGGGTCGCGCGTGAGCAGCACGACGGCGCGGGACCCCATGTGCTTCTCTTCGGCGATGACACTCTCGACGCCGTCTCTGCGGAAGGCGGCGAAGGCCTCGGCGGGGTGCTCGAGGTAGTCGTCGAGCTTCGAGGTCGCGGGCGGGCTCATGGTCGGCGGCAGGTAGAGCAGGTGGTTCGGGTCGAGGGCGAACCGGCTCATGACCTCGAGGGCGCCGGCGGCGTTCTCCTCGCGGACGCCGATGCGGCCGTGGTGCCTGGTCTCGATGATGTGCCGGCCGAGGACGTCCTGGACGGAGAGCACCCCCGGAGGGCGTTCCTGCGACAGGGCCGCCTGCTCGGGCGTCTGCAGGGGCTTCACCGGCGCGTACCACTCGCGCTCGGCGGGCACCGAGACGATCTCGCGCTCGGGGTAGCGCAACGCCGTCAGGGCGCCGCCGAAGACGCACCCGGTGTCGAGGCACAGCGTGTTGTTGACCCACTCGGCGACCGGGGTCGGCGTGTGGCCGTAGAGCACGACGGCGTCGCCGCGGTAGTCGTTCGCCCACGGGTAGCGGACGGGCAGGCCGAACTCGTCGGTCTCGCCCGTGGTGTCGCCGTAGAGCGCGAACGAGCGGACTCGGCCGGACGCCCGGCCGTGGTACGCCTCGGGGAGTCCCGCATGGCAGACGACCAGCTTTCCGTCGTCGAGGACGAGGTGCGAGACGAGGTCGTGGCAGAAGCGCTCGACGTCGCGCCGGAACTCGGGCGTCTCGCCGGCGAGCTGCGTCAGCGTCTCGGCGAGCCCGTGCGAGGTCTGGACGTTCTTGCCCTGAAGCGCCCGCACCAGCTTGTGCTCGTGGTTGCCGGGGACGGCGAGGGCGTTGCCGGAGGCCACCATGCCCATCGCCAGCCGCAGCACTCCGACCACGTCGGGCCCGCGGTCGACCAGGTCGCCGAGGAAGACCGCGCGCCGCCCCTCGCGGTGGGCGGCGTCGACGGGGCGACCCTGCTCGTCGCGGGTCAGCTCGTAGCCGAGCTCGCCGAGCAGCGACTCGAGCTCGGAGCGGCAGCCGTGCACGTCGCCGATGGCGTCGAACGGGCCGTGCTCGGTGCGCAGGTCGTTCAGGAGCGGCTCGCGGCGGATGGTCGCCTGGTCGATCTCGTCGACGCTCGACAGCACGTGCACGCGCCGGAAGCCCTCCTTGCCGAGGAACTTCAGCGACCGTCGCAGCTGGTCGTGCTGCCGGCGGATGACGGAGGCGGGGAAGTCGCGGTCGGTGCGCTCGGCGTTGCGGGCGACGGCCACGGACTCCGCCACGTCGAGGACGATCGCCACCGGCAGGACGTCGTTCGAGCGGGCGAGCTCGACGAACGACGCCCGGGCGTCCTTCTGGACGTTCGTCGCGTCGACGACGGTGAGGAGGCCGCGACGCAGCCGCTGGCCCGCGACGTGGCGCAGCGCCTCGAACGCGGCGGCCGTGGCCGACTGGTCGTTCTCGTCGTTCGACACCAGGCCGCGGAACACGTCGCTCGAGAGCGTCTCGAACGGCTCGAAGGCGCGCGCGGCGAAGGTCGACTTGCCGGAGCCGCTCGTGCCGACGAGCACGACCAGCGACATGGCGGGAACAGTGATCTCAGCCATGGTCAGGCCTTCCGGAAGAGCGCGAGCTGGGTGGGGGAGCCGTGAGTCTCGTCGGCGTCGCCGACGGGCCGGTACTCCACGGTGTAGCCGTAGGAGACCGCGACGCGGTCGGCCCAGGCGGCGAACTCGGCGCGCGACCACTCGAAGCGGTGGTCGGGGTGCCGGAACCGGCCGGCCGGCAAGGACGGGTACAGGGCGTTGTAGTCGGAGTTCGGCGTGGTCACGATCACCGCGCCCGGAGCCGCGCTGCCGAAGATCGACGACTCGAGCGCGTCGAGGCGCTCCAGCTCGATGTGCTCGACGACCTCCATCAGGACGATCGCATCGAGATGCGCCAGCCGGTCGTCCTGGTACGTGACCGACGACTGGAGCAGCCGGATGCGGTCGCGCTGCCGGTCGCTCAGGTCGCGGATGTGCAGGCGGCGCTCGGCGACATCGAGAGCGCGGTGCGAGACGTCGGTGCCGATGATGTCGGTGAACGCGGAGTCGGCGAGCAGGTGCGTGAGCAGCGCGCCCGGACCGCAGCCCACGTCGGCCACCCGGTGGGCGCCCACGTCTCGGAGCGCGGTCAGGACGGCCTCGGCGCGGTGCACGCGCAGCGGCGTCGCGATCTCGGCGTCGTCGAGCCCCTCGCGCACCGGCGATCCGTCGAGGACCTCCAGCTGCGCCGTCGCGTCGCGGACCAGGCCGCGCTGGTGCGCCAGGTACCGCCGGGTGATGAGCTCCCGCTCGGGGTGCGCCGGCAGCCAGCCCTCGCCCGCGCGGAGCAGCTTGCCGATCTCGTCGTCGCCCACCCAGTAGTGCTTCGAGTCGTCGAGAACCGGGAGCATCACGTAGAGCTGGTGCAGCGCGTCGGCGAGACGGAGGGTGCCCGTCAGCGTCAGGTCGGAGTACCGGGAGTCGCCCCACTCCGGGAACTCCGGGTCGAGCGGAACCGCGGCGTCGACGACGGTCCAGCCGAGCGGCTCGAACAGGCGGCTCGCCAGACCCGGCTCGCCGCGCGACGGCACGGCCGCCAGGGTGATGGTCAGGGGGAGGGGGCTCGCCGCGAGCTCAGGGCGCGCGTCGCAGCGGCCGGTCATCGCCGTGCGGAACACCTGAGCGAGCGCGACGGCGAGCATCGACGACGACGCGTAGGGGCGGTCGTTGACGTAGTGGCCGAGCTCGGAGGAGTCGCCTCCTGAGAAGCGCTTGCTGCGGACCAGGTCGATCGCGTCGACCTCGAGCATCAGCGCCGCAGTGCAGGTCTCGTCAGTCTGCTCCGGGTAGAACACATGGGCGCGGCCGACTGCGAGATCGAACGACTGCAGGCGGCCGGGGTGCTTGTGGAGGAGGAAGCCGAGATCGGTGGCATCGGGGCCGGTGTACGTAATCGTTGCGAGCACCCGGTTCACCCTACGCGAGGCGCGGGGCACGACCGGGGCCGTCCGCTACCCCAGTCGACGTGCCAGTCCGTCGAGCCCGACGTCGATGACGTGCCCTCCCCAGACCCCCAGCTGCAGCTGCGAGGTGTGCGCCCACAGCCTCCGGCCGCTCGACAGGTCGAACGCCACGACGGTCGTCCTCGCTCCGGTGGCCCCGTAGGTGAGGGCGTAGCCGACCGTGTGGCCGGCGGCGACCACGTACGACCCGGCGGGCACGTCGGCGTGGAACCGGACGCGTCCGGTGCCTCCGTCGAGCGCGACCACCTGGGGGTCGTCGTTCGTCGACACCGTGTAGACGTCGTCCGTCCGCTGGCCGACGGCGCTGCCGGCGTAGCTGTACGACTCGGTGTCGCGACTCCAGCGGACCGCGCCCGTGCGGTAGTCGAGGCAGGTCAGCCGATCGCCGCGCAGGTTGGTGACGACGAGGCAGTCGCGGCCGACCGAGAAGCTGCCGCGCAGGTCGAGGTCGGACGACCAGAGCACCCTGCCGGTCTTGTCGACGGCCGAGAAGCCGCCCGCGGCGCTCGTCGTCACGCCGGAGCCGCGGGTACGGGCGGCGAAGACCACGTCGCCCCGCAGCGCGTAGCCGAGCGCCGTGTTCACCGGTCCGCTCCACGGACGGGGCGTGCCGGTGGCCAGCGGGATCTGAAGTGTCCCCCGGTCGCCCAGCAGCAGCCGGTCGTCGAGGGCGATCAGGGTCGCCGTCTCGTTCGCGGTGCCCTGCCACACCACCCTCGACAGCGCACGCGAATCACGGAGCTCGTAGATGTACTCGAGGCCGTCGCCCGTGCGGCGGCCCATGGCCACGACATCGCCGTTCGCCGTGAACCGGTCGTCGCCGCTCCACGACTGCGTGCCGGTCGAGCCGAGCACCTGGCCCGTGGTCGTCGACAGCGTCTCGACGACGGAGGAGGTCTCCGTGCCCGAGCGCACCAGGAGGCGCGTGCCGGAGCCCGTCGTCGAGACCCACGAGATGGCCACGCCCGACCGCGCATCCACGTCGTTGGCGGTGTCGTGCACCCACCGGACCGCGCCGGTCGCCGTGTCGAGGAGCGCCACGCGCGACTTGTAGCCCGAGGGGACGATGGAGCACGAGGCGTCGTCTGAGAAGCCGGAGTTCCACGCCGAGTCGGCGCGCACCGCGGCGAGGTCCTGGCCGACGTCGACGGCCGTGAACCGGAGGCACTCGGCGGGCGCACCGGGAGCGAGCGTCGAGGCGAGGTCGACGGCCCAGGCGCGCGGGGTCGGCGAGGCGCGGACGTCGTCGACGCGCACGCCCGACCACGGCGAGAGGGTGCCGTACGACGGCTGGACCACGACGCCCACGCCGACGACCGCGGCGATGACGGCGGCCAGAGCGACATAGGAGAGCAGGATCCGCCGCGGCAGCGAGGTGCGGAACCACAGACCGGCGATCCGCCCGCGGCGCGGTGCTCGACGACCCGGGCGGCGAGGGGGCGCCGACGGCGGGGTGGCGAGGCCGGGTGCGGGCAGTTCCTGCGCCCCGGTGCTCGGCTGCGCGGTCGGGAGGGGCGGGGTCCACGGCGAGGCGGGCCCCGGAGGACGCGGCGGAGTCCAGGGGCGGTGGTCGATCTGCGACATGACGACGCTTCCTCGCGCGACGCTGCGCGATCGTGTTGCGGCCGGAATCACCGACCGCCCCGGAGCCTAGTCTTCGCGCCTACGTTCCGAGCACCGTGCCCGGAGGATTCGTCAGCTCTCTCACGATGCCGTCGCTGGAGAGCTCGACCAGCCGCCCGCCCCACATCTCGGTGTCGCCGTCGTCGAGCACGTTCCGCTGCCACAGGATCCGCCCCGACTCGGTATCGAACGCGATCAGGCCGATCGGCGTGCCGCTGAGGCTCGACGACACCAGGTAGCCGGTCGTGCGCGAGACGGCGGCGATCGTCGTCGTCGGCAGGAGGTCGACCGAGAACTTCGGCCTGCCGCTGCCGCCGGCGAGCATCACGAGCTCGGAGTGGTTGCCGAAGCTCCGGAAGACCGCGACGTCGTCGGTCGTCTGGCCGATCATGCCGGTGGGCGAGCCCTGCGAGGCCAGGTCGCGAGTCCAGCGGCTCGCGCCGGTCGCTCGATCGACGCACCGCAGCGACGTGGTTCCGGGCAGGGAGGTCAGCAGGCAGCTGCGGCTGAGCCCCGCGAAGTCGCCGAGGCCGCCGCGCGTCCACAGGCGCCTGCCCTCCGGGCTCCACGCCGTGATCGCGACGCCGCTCGCCAGCGTGTCGCTCGTGAACAGGTCGACGCCGTCCTCCTCGACCGAGCCGAAGCCCACGGTGCCGTCGCCGACCTGGTTCGCCTCGCCGGTGGCGCCGTCGATGCGGACCGACCGGCCGTCGACCTCGGTGAAGAGGCCGCTCCGCAGCAGCACGACCGGGGTCGAGTCGGGCAGGAGATCGGTCCAGACCGGGTCGCCGAGGGTGCGGATGTCCGTGAGGGTCCACAGGCTCGAGCCCTCGCGCGACGTGCTGACGCTGTAGGCGACCAGGCTGCCCTCGACCAGCGGGCCCGAGCCGATGTCGCCGCGCGGCACCTGGATGCTGCTCAGCAGCGTCCCGTCGCCGAGCGAGAGCACCGCGAGAGTGAACCGGCCGTCGGTCGTGAACGCCACGAGCACGCGCCCCACGTCGGCGCGAATCCACGTCTGCTGCACCGTGAACGTCCCGGTCGTCGCCGGGAACTCGCGGCTCAGGTCGTGACGCCATCGCACGTCGCCGGTCACGGGGTCGAAGAGGGCGACGGTGGCGTCGACCTGCTGGATCGTCGACACCGAGCAGTTCGCCGTCGATCCGAGGGAGGGCGAGTCGGCCGTGATCATCACGAGCGGGTCGGTGGCCGACGAGGCCCGGAACTCCGCACACCGCGACGGCACGCCGGGCAGCATCGCGCGCGACAGGTTCGTCGTCCAGCCGGTGGGCTCGGGGCTCTGGCGCACGTCGGCGATCGCCGCGTCACGCCACGGAGCGAGATCGCCGTACGACGGAGTGAGGGCGGTGCCCACGCCCGTGACCGCCCCGATCACGAGGGCCAGCAGTGCGAAGCCGGCGATCACCCTCGTGGCGGGCGAGAGCGGCAGCCGCCGTCGACGGCGTCGGGAGGCGACGGGCGCAGGAACTCGCCGCTCGCCGACGGGCGCGACCGGCAGGCCCGCGATCGCCGTCGGCGTGCCGAGCGCGGCGCCGTGCGGTGCGGCGGGGGCGGGGCGCTCGGGGCGCGCCGGGGTCCAGCCCGTCATCCCAGCACCGCCTTCGCTCGGCCCCCTCGTCAGCCGCACTCTATCCGTCCGGGAAGAACGCGGCGCGGGGGCGCGTTGGCCTCCGCGGAAACACAGCCGTAACACGGCTAGACTCGTCCGATCCGAAGCCAACCGATGGAGGGCACACCCTTGGGTAGAACGCTCGCAGAAAAAGTGTGGGACGACCACGTCGTCGTCAAAGGCGCCGACGGCGCTCCCGACCTTCTCTACATCGACCTCCACCTTGTGCACGAGGTCACGAGCCCCCAGGCGTTCGACGGCCTCCGCCAAGCCGACCGCCCGGTCCGCCGCCTCGACCTCACGATCGCGACCGAAGACCACAACACGCCGACGCTCGCCATCGACCGTCCCATCGCCGACCTGACGAGCCGCACCCAGATCGACACGCTGCGCAGCAACGCCGCCGAGTTCGGCGTCCGCCTGCACTCGCTGGGCGACGCCGAGCAGGGCATCGTGCACGTCGTCGGCCCGCAGCTCGGCCTCACCATGCCGGGTGTCACGGTCGTCTGCGGCGACTCGCACACGTCGACGCACGGCGCCTTCGGCGCCATGGCGTTCGGCATCGGCACCAGCGAGGTCGAGCACGTCCTCGCCACGCAGACGCTGCCGCTCAAGCCGTTCAAGACGATGGCCATCACGGTCGAGGGCGAGCTGCGCCCCGGCGTCACGGCGAAAGACATCATCCTGGCCGTCATCGCCAAGATCGGCACCGGCGGCGGCCAGGGCTACGTGCTCGAGTACCGCGGCAGCGCCATCCGCTCCCTCTCGATGGAGGGGCGCATGACCATCTGCAACATGTCGATCGAGGCCGGCGCCCGCGCCGGCATGGTCGCGCCCGACCAGATCACCTACGACTACCTGCAGGGCCGTCCGCACGCCCCGGAGGGCGACGACTGGCGCGACGCGGTCGCCTACTGGAACACTCTGCCCACCGACGACGACGCCGTGTTCGACGCCGAGGTCTTCCTCGACGCGGGCGAGCTCGAGCCGTTCGTGACGTGGGGCACCAACCCGGGCCAGGGCGTGTCGCTCTCGGAGTCCGTCCCCGATCCTGCCGCCATCAGCGACCCGAACGAGAAGGCCGCCGCGTCGCGCGCCCTCGAGTACATGGACCTCGCCGCCGGCACTCCGATGAAGGAGATCGCCGTCGACGCGGTCTTCATGGGCTCCTGCACCAACAGCCGCATCGAAGACCTGCGGGCCTTCGCGTCGATCGTCCGGGGCCAGAAGAAGGCCGAGGGCGTCCGGGTCATGGTCGTCCCGGGCTCGGCGCGCGTCCGCATCGAAGCCGAGGCCGAGGGCCTCGACAAGGTGTTCACCGACTTCGGCGCCGAGTGGCGCTTCGCCGGCTGCTCGATGTGCCTCGGCATGAACCCCGACCAGCTCGCACCGGGCGAGCGCTGCGCCTCCACGTCGAACCGCAACTTCGAGGGTCGCCAGGGCAAGGGCGGGCGCACGCACCTCGTGTCGCCGCTCGTCGCCGCCGCCACGGCCATCCGCGGCACGCTCTCGAGCCCGTGGGACCTCGCGGCCGACTCGACGACCGCCAACGCCTCCGAGCTGGAAGGGGCCCTGTAATGCACAAGACCACCGTGGTCACGGGCACGCCCGCGCCCCTCAAGCGATCGAACGTCGACACCGACCAGATCATCCCGGCCGTCTTCCTCAAGCGCGTCACCAAGACCGGCTTCGAGGACGCCCTGTTCTACTCGTGGCGCCAGGACCCCGAGTTCGTGATCAACCGCCCCGAGTTCCAGGGCGCAAAGGTGCTCGTCGCCGGGCCCGACTTCGGCACCGGATCGAGCCGCGAGCACGCCGTCTGGGCGCTTCGCGACTTCGGCTTCGAGGTCGTCCTCAGCCCGCGCTTCGCCGACATCTTCCGCGGCAACTCGGGCAAGCAGGGCCTGCTCGCCGCCGTCGTGGCCGAGCCCGAGATCGAGAAGATCTGGGCCATCATCGACGCGGCCGTGGAGGCCGGCGAGCCGGTCCCCGAGATCACGGTCGACCTGGCCGAGCAAACCGCCACGATCGCGGGCTACACGGTTTCGTTCGAGGTCGATGCTTACACTAAGTGGCGTCTCCTCGAGGGGCTGGACGACATCGCCCTGACTCTCCGCGACGAGGCGGCAATCACAGAATTCGAATCACGCCGCGCCACCTGGCGGCCCAAGACATTGCCGGTGAAGTAGTGAACTCCCTTGTTCAGGATGCAGCAGCAGCAGGCGCCCGCGTGGGCCTGAAGTCCGACGAGATCGTCATCCGCGGCGGCAAGCCGCTGATCGGACGCATCGAGGTCCGCGGCGCCAAGAACCTGGCGACGAAGGCCATGGTCGCCTCGCTCCTCGGCGACACGCCCTCGATCCTGAAGGACGTGCCCGACATCAGCGACGTCAACGTCGTCCGCGGGCTCCTCTCGATCCACGGCGTCCGCATCACCGACCCGGCTCGCGGCGAGATGATCCTCGACCCGTCGAACGTCGAGGGCGCGCACTTCGCCGAGATCGACGCGCACGCGGGCTCCTCGCGCATCCCGATCCTGTTCTGCGGCCCGCTCCTGCACCGGCTGGGCGAGGCGTTCATCCCCGACCTCGGCGGCTGCCGCATCGGCGACCGACCGATCGACTTCCACATGGACGCCCTCCGCGCGTTCGGCGCCGTCGTCGACAAGTCGTACAACGGCATCCATCTGACTGCCCCGAACGGCCTCAAGGGCGCCAACATCGAGCTCCCGTACCCGAGCGTCGGCGCGACGGAGCAGGTGCTGCTGACGGCGGTCCTCGCCGAGGGCGTGACGGAGCTGCGCAACGCCGCCATCGAGCCCGAGATCATGGACCTCATCGCGATCCTGCAGAAGATGGGCGCGATCGTGAACGTCGAGCCGAACCGCGTCATCTTCATCGAGGGCCAGAAGTCGCTCCGCGGCTACACCCACCGTGCAATCAACGACCGCAACGAGGCCGCCTCCTGGGCCGCCGCGGCTCTGGCCACCAAGGGCGACATCTTCGTCGAGGGCGCCAAGCAGCAAGACCTCATGACCTTCCTCAATGTCTTCCGCAAGGTCGGCGGCGAGTTCGACGTCCACGAGGACGGCATCCGCTTCTACCACCCGGGCGGCGAGCTCAAGCCCGTCGTCATCGAGACCGACGTGCACCCCGGGTTCATGACGGACTGGCAGCAGCCGCTCGTCGTGGCCCTCACTCAGGCTCACGGCGTCTCCGTCGTCCACGAGACCGTCTACGAGAACCGCTTCCAGTTCACCGAGGCGCTCAACGACATGGGTGCGCAGATCGTCGTTCACAAGGACGGCCTCAAGCACGCCGACCGCCGCGTCGCCCGTCGCGACTTCGAGCAGGCCGCCGTCATCACCGGCCCGACTCCGCTCCACGGTGCCGACATCCGCGTGCCCGACCTGCGCGGCGGCTTCAGCCACCTGATCGCGGCGCTGACCGCGGAGGGCGAGTCGAAGATCACGAACGTCGGCATCATCGCGCGCGGCTACGAGCACTTCGTGGCGAAGCTGCGGAAGCTCGGTGCGGACTTCGACTTCGCGGGGTAGACGACCATCGTCGCAATGAACCCCGACGCGCCCCTGCCCCCGCAGAAGCGCAGGCGCGAACCCAATGCCGTCTTCGCCGTGGCAGGACGCATCGCCTACGTGCCGCTGCTGGCCCTCGCGAGCTACCGGCTGAAGAACCCCGAGAAGCTCCCGGCCGACGGCGCTTTCGTGCTCACGCCCAACCACTACAGCAACTTCGACCCGCTCGCCGTGGCGTTCGCCCTGTGGCGGCGGGGGCGGATCACGCGGTTCCTCGCGAAGGAGTCGCTCTTCCGGGTGCCCGTGCTCGGGTGGATCCTGCGCCAGACGAAGATGGTGCCGGTGGATCGCTCCGGGCGCACCCGGGGGTCCGACCCCGTCGCGGCCGGCGTCGCCTCGCTCGCCACGGGAGCCTGCGTGGTCGTCTACCCCGAGGGCTCGCTCACGCGTCAGCCCGACCTCTGGCCGATGCGGGGCAAGGGCGGCGCCGTCCGCATGGCGATCGACGCCGGCGTGCCGCTGATCCCGATGGCCAGCTGGGGCGTGCAGGAGCTCCTGCCGCCGTCGAACAAGCTCCGCCTCTTTCCGCGCAAGCGGTTCACCTTCGTCATCGGCGACCCGGTCGACCTCTCGGCCTACCGGGGGCGCCACCTCGACCAGCACGAGGTCGCCGAGGCCACCGAGCTCGTCATGAGCCGCATCGACGCGCTCGTCGCCGAGCTCCGGGGCGGGCAGCCGCCGGCTGTCCGATACGACCCCGCGCACCACAACCAATCCGAGATCGGGCGTTTCGACCGTGGCACCTCCTAGCTCCTCCGGCCCTCAGGAGGGCCTCGACCGACTCAACAAGGGATTCGTGACGACCGAGTCGATCTCGATAGTCCGGGCCGCGTCGATGGAGCGCCGCGTGGCCGTGCTCGGCGCCGGCAGCTGGGGCACGACGTTCGCGAAGGTGCTCGCCGAGGGCGGCGCCGAGGTGCAGATGTGGGCCCGCCGGCCCGAGATCGCCCGCGAGGTCACCGAGACCCACCGCAACAGCGACTACCTGCCCGGCATCAACCTGCCGATCACCCTGACGGCGTCGCCGAGCATCCCCGCGGTGCTCGACCGGGCCGAGCAGATCTACGTGTCCGTGCCCTCGCAGACGCTCCGCCAGAACCTCTCCGAGATCCGCGACCTGATCCCCGCCGGCGTGCCGGTCATCAGCCTGATGAAGGGCGTCGAGAAGTCGACGGGCCTGCGAATGAGCGAGGTCATCATCCAGGCCCTCGGCATCGACCCGTCGCTGGTCGCCGTCGCCTCCGGGCCGAACCTCGCCCTCGAGATCGCCAAGCGCCAGCCGACCGCGGCCGTCATCTCGTCCCAGAGCCTCGAGACCGCGACGCTGGTCGCCGCGACCGCCACGAACCCGTACTTCCGCTCGTTCGTCAACACCGACGTGATCGGCACGGAGTTCGGCGGCGTCCTGAAGAACCTCATCGCCGTCGCGATCGGGATCGTCGACGGAGTCGGCTACGGCGAGAACACGAAGGCGTCGATCATCACGCGCGGCCTCGCCGAGATGACCAGCTTCGCCGTCTCGTTCGGCGCCAAGCCGGAGACGCTCGCCGGTCTCGCGGGCCTCGGCGACTTGATCGCCACCTGCCAGTCCCCGCTCTCGCGCAACAACACGGCGGGGCGCCTGCTCGGCCAGGGCTACCGGTACGACGACGTGATCCGCCAGATGAACCAGACGGCCGAGGGCCTCGCGTCGGTCGCCCCCATCCTCGAGCTGGCCCGGTCGCGCGGCGTCGACATGCCCATCGTCCAGCAGGTCGCCGAGGTCCTCGCCGGTACTCTGGACCCGCGCAACATCGCGCCGCACCTCACCGAGACCGACGAGCCGCAGGGCGAGTAGGGCTCGCACCGCATCGTCGAAAGGCGCCCCGTGACCGACACCACTCCTGCCTCCCGTCTTCGCGTGGTCCTCCTGTTCGGCGGCCGCTCCAGCGAGCACTCGATCAGCTGCGCCACAGCGGGCGGAGTGCTCGCGGCGCTCGACCGCGACCGCTACGACGTGATCCCGGTGGGCATCACCCGTGACGGCGCCTTCACGCTCCAACCCGACGACGCGGCGCACTTCGCCCTCGACGCCGAGAAGCTTCCCTCCGTCGAGGCCAACGGCACGCAGGTGCGCTGGCCCGAGTCGTCCGCGACGCGCGAGATGACCGTCGTCGAAGACGGGGTCGAGCGGTCGCTGGGCGAGGTCGACGTCGTGTTCCCCATCCTGCACGGTCCCTTCGGCGAGGACGGCTCCGTCCAGGGCATGCTCGAGCTGCTCGGCCTGCCGTACGTCGGCGCGGGCATCCTCGCCTCGGCCGTCGGCATGGACAAGCACTTCGCCAAGACGGTGCTCCAGGCCGCCGGCATCGACGTCGCGCCGTGGATCACGGTCCCCGCCCGCGACTGGGCCGACCGTCGCGCCGTCGTCGAGGAGCACGTCGAAGAGCTCGGCTGGCCCGTCTTCGTCAAGCCGGCCCGCGCCGGCTCCAGCGTCGGCGTCTCGAAGGCGACCTCGCTCGCCTCGCTCGCCACCGCCATGGAGATCGCGTTGGCCGAAGACTCGAAGGTGCTCGTCGAGGCGGCCGTCGTCGGCCGCGAGCTCGAGATGGCCGTGCTCGGCGGCCGCGGCGGCGGAGCGCCCCGCACATCCGTCGCGGGCGAGATCGTGCTCGCTGACGACAAGTTCTACGACTTCGAGTCGAAGTACCTCGGCGCCCCCGGGGCCGACCTGGTCTGCCCGGCCGCTCTGTCGGGCGCCGAGTTCGAGCAGTTCTCCGAACTCGCCGCCCGCGCCTTCGACGCCATCGGCGGGGCCGGCCTCGCCCGCGTCGACGTGTTCCTCACCGACGAGGGGTTCATCGTCAACGAGCTGAACACGATGCCGGGCTTCACCCCGATCTCGATGTTCCCGGCGTGCTGGCTGGCCTCCGGCCTCAGCTACCCGGCGCTGCTCGACGAGCTGATCGCGCTCGGCCTCGAGACGATCCGCTAGGGCGAGTTCCTGCGCCGGCCCGCCTGTGCCCGCCCGTCTGCGCCTGCCCGTCTGCGCCTGCCCGTCTGCGCCTGCCCGCCTGCGCCTGCCCGCCTAGGCGGGCTACGGGGCGGGGGTCGCGTCGGACGGCGACTGGCACGCCCGGTTCTGCGGCAGCGTGCCGACGGCGCTCGACACGTCGTGCAGGACGTTCGTCGGGGCCTCGACGGCCTTCGTGTCGACGACGACCTGCACGCCGGGGCTGCGGCCGTACGTGGTGAAGGTGGCCTTCGAGGTGCCGATGTCGGCGAGCCAGTCGACGCCCTCGATCGTGTAGCACGAGAGGTCTGACACCTCGGGCGTCGTGATGCCGCACGTCAGCACGATCGACGTCGGTGAGCCCCACGCGCTCGTGCCCTGCGCGTTCGTCTCGCGGACGGTCTCGGACTCCACCGAGGTCGGCAGGTGCACGACGACGTCGGCGCACGCGACGGTGTCGGCCCGCGCCGCGGGCTGCAGATGCACGCTCGTGACCTGCACGGCGGCACACCCGGCGAGCACGGGCACGGCGGCCAGGGCGGCGGCGAGGGCGAGGGCCGCGCGGCGGCGGCGACGAGGAGGCATCGACGTCCACGCTACCGTGAGTGCATGAGTGAGAGTGCCGCGACCAGCGCGCCCGAGACCGTCGAGAGCCTCGGCGAGGTCGCCACCCTCGGCCGCATCCTGCCGCGCCTGCCGAAGGGCGACCGCACGCTGCTCGGGCCCGGCGACGACGCGGCGGTGGTGGCCGCGGCCGACGGGCGCTTCGTGGTCACGACCGACCTGATGGTGCACGGCCCCGACTTCCGGCTCGCCTGGTCGACGCCCTACGACCTGGGCTGGAAGGCCGCCGCCTCCAACTTCACCGACGTGGCCGCGATGGGGGCGGCTCCGACGGCGCTGGTCGTCGCGCTGGCGGTGCCGGGCGATACCGAGGCGGCCTTCCTCGAGCGGTTCGCCGACGGCCTCGCCGACGGCTGCGCGGTGATGGCGCCGGGCTGCGGCGTGGTCGGCGGCGACATGTCGGTCTCGCGCACGATGACCATCGCCGTCACCGCGTTCGGCGACCTCGACGGGCGTGCTCCGGTGCGGCGCGACGGCGCTCGTCCGGGCGACGTCGTAGCCGTGTCGGGGGTTCTCGGCGACTCGGGGTCGGGCCTCGAGCGGCTCTTCGCCGAGGCGGTCGACGGCGCAGGAACTCCCGATCGCCGAGCCGCCGACGCTCTCCGCCTGAGCGACCCCCGTGTCGCGTGGCACCTCGCGCCGACGCCGCCGGTCGCCGACGGTGTGCTGGCCGCCGTCGCCGGGGCCACCGCCATGCTCGATCTCTCTGACGGACTCGCCCTCGACGCGGGCCGCGTCGCCCGGGCCTCCGGCGTCACGCTCGACCTCGTCGGGTCGGCGCTCGGGCCCGACCCGCTCGCGGCCCTCCGCGGGGGAGAGGACCACTCGCTCCTGGCGACGTTCCCCGCCGACGCCGTCCTGCCCGGCGGCTTCCGCCCGGTGGGCGTCGTGCGCGCGGGGGAGCCCGTCGTGCTCCTCGACGGAGCGCCCCTCGCGGATGCGACGGGGTGGGACCCGTACGCGCGGTGGTCGGGCGGGGTGGGCTGAGTTCCTGCGCCCGATGCTCTGGGGAGGCCGCTAGGCGCGAGCCCACCAGAGCACGGTGTCGCCGTACGACTTCTTGGTCTCGAGGGCGAGGCCGTCCGGCCAGATCGGCTCGCCGCTGCGGGCGCGGCGCTCGACGACGACGAGCGCGTCGGCCTCGAGGGCCGGCACGAGGGCCACGAGGTCGAGGCGGAGGTCGTCGTCGCCGAGCTCGTAGGGCGGGTCGATGAGTACCAGGTCGAACGCCTTCTGCGGGGCGTGCTGCAGGTAGGCGCGCACAGTCTGGGTCGCGACGTCGATCGAGGGAGCCGACCCGCGGGGCGCGCGGCCGGCCACGAGCGTGCCGTTGGCGCGGCAGAGGCGGGCGGCCTGCGGGCCCTTCTCGACGAGGGTGACCGTCGCGGCGCCGCGGGAGGCGGCCTCGAGGCCGAGGGCCCCCGTGCCCGCATAGAGGTCGAGCACGCGGAGGCCGCGGACCTCGTCGCGCGCCTCGAGCGCCGAGAACAGCGCCTCGCGGACGCGGTCGCTGGTGGGCCGGGTGCCGGTCTTCGGGACGCGGAGGGCGGTGGAGCCGGCGAAGCCGCTGATGATGCGAGTCACGGCACCATCATCGCAGGCGGTGTCGGCGGCGCCGGGTAGCGTTGAGCCGTGCCCACCTCTCCGCTCGACACGACGCTGTCCAACGCGCTCGGCGGGCGCACGGCCGGTGCCCTCAAGCGCGCGTTCGGGTACGAGACGGTCGGCGACCTGCTCAGCCACTATCCGCGGCGCTATGCGCGGCGCGGCGAGCTCACCGCCCTCAGCGAGCTGGCCATCGGCGAGAGCGTCACGATCGTGGCCGAGGTGCTCGACGTGCGCGAGCGCACGATGCGCGCGCGACGCGGGTCGATCCTCGAGGTGCGGATCGGCGACGGCCAGGGGATCCTGACCCTGACCTTCTTCGACCAGGCCTGGCGGGCGAAAGACCTGGTCCCGGGCATCCGCGGCATCTTCGCGGGCAAGGTCGGCGACTACCGGGGCAACCGCCAGCTGGCGCATCCCGACTACGAGCTGTTCGAGCAGGGCGACGAGCGGAACGCCGAGGCCGGCGATGCCACGGCGCAGAGATGGGCGAAGCAGCCCATCCCGATCTACCCGGCCAGCGCGTCGGTGGCCTCGTGGCAGGTGCAGAAGTCGATCGAGGTCGCCCTCGACACCCTGCCGCCGCTGCCCGACTCCGTGCCCGAGACGGTGCGTGCCGAGCTGCAGCTGATGCCGCTGCGCGAAGCGCTCGAGAACGTGCACCGGCCCGAGCGCGACCGCGACTGGAAGGCCGCGCGCGAGACGCTGAAGTTCGACGAGGCGTTCGTGCTGCAGGCGGCGCTGCTGCAGCAGCGCGCCGAGCTGAGGGTGTCGGCGGCGGTGGCGCGAGTTCCTGCGCCCGCTGGTCTTCTGGCCCGGTTCGACGAGGCCCTGCCCTTCGACCTGACCGGCGACCAGTCGCTCGTCGGTGCCGAGATCGCACGCGACCTGGCGGCCGACGTGCCGATGAACCGTCTCGTGCAGGGCGAGGTCGGCTCGGGCAAGACGCTGGTCGCCCTGCGCGCGATGCTCGCGGTCGCCGAGTCGGGCGGGCAGTCGGCGCTGCTCGCGCCCACCGAGGTGCTCGCGGCGCAGCACCTCCGATCCATCGTGACGACCCTCGGTCCTGATCTCGCGGCCACGCTGCGGCCGGTCCTCCTGACCGGGCAGATGCCGGTCGCCGAGCGCCGCAAGGCCACGCTCGCCATCGTGAGCGGACAGGCGCAGATCGTCGTCGGCACGCACGCCCTCATCTCGGACCGCGTCGAGTTCTACGACCTCGGGCTCGTGGTCGTCGACGAGCAGCACCGGTTCGGCGTCGAGCAGCGGGAGGCGCTGCGGCGCAAGGGGCAGACCCCTCCGCATGTGCTCGTGCTGACGGCGACGCCGATCCCGCGCACGGTGGCCATGACGGTGTTCGGCGACCTCGACGTGTCGACCATCGCCGAGCTGCCGAAGGGACGGCAGCCGATCGAGTCGTTCGTCGTGCCGCTCGTCGACCACCCGGGTTGGATCTCGCGGGTGTGGGAGCGGTCGTCCGAGGAGATCGCGCGAGGCCGCCAGGTGTTCGTGGTGTGTCCGGCCATCGACGCCGCGACGCCCGAGGTCGCCGACGAGCTCGCCGAAGACGCGGAGGCCGCCGAGGCGCCGGTGGCCATAGCCAGCGTCGACGGCGTCCTGGCCGCCCTGCGCGACGCGCCCGCTCTCGCCGGCCGGCGCATCGAGCCGCTTCACGGCCGGATGAGCGCCGTCGAGAAAGACGCCATGATGCAGGAGTACGCCGCCGGACGCATCGACGTGCTCGTCGCGACCACCGTGATCGAGGTGGGCGTCGACGTGCCGAACGCCTCGACGATGGTGGTGCTCGATGCCGAGCGGTTCGGCGTCTCGCAGCTCCACCAGCTCCGTGGCCGGGTCGGCCGGGGCGGGCACCCGGGGCTCTGCCTGCTCGTCACGAACGCGGAGGAGGGGACGACCGCGCGAGAGCGGGTCGCCGCCGTGGCCTCCACGACCGACGGCTTCGAGCTCGCCCAGATCGACCTCGACCTGCGGAGGGAGGGCGATGTGCTCGGCAGCCTGCAGTCGGGCGGACGCTCGTCGCTGCGGCTGCTGCGGGTCGCGCACGACGGCGACGTGATCGCGCTGGCTCGCGAGCACGCCGCCGAGGTGATCGAGGCCGACCCGACGCTCGCCGGGCACCCGGCCCTCGCCGCGGCGCTGGCCCGCCGACTCGACGACGCCAGCCGCGACGCGCTGGCCAAGAACTGACACCCGTGCGCGTCACCGCGAGTTCACCGAGACCGTCAGTGACGCGTCACGGAAGTGTTCAGCCAGGTGTCGCCTTCGACTACTAGGGTGGCCGAATGAGCACGATTGCCGTCGTCCCGGGGTCTTTCGATCCGGTGACTCTCGGGCACCTCGACGTGATCGTCCGGGCCGCGGGCCTGTTCGACGAGCTCCACGTCCTGGTCGTGCACAACCCCGACAAGGCGGCCTTGATCCCCATCGAGAAGCGCGTCGAGTTCATCAGCGATGCGGTCGCTGCCGCAGGTGCGCCCGACACGGTGACGGTCACCAGCTGGAGCGAGGGGCTGCTCGTCGACTACTGCGTGCGCGTCGGAGCGAAGGTGCTGGTCAAGGGCATCCGCTCGCAGGTCGACGTCGCCTACGAGACGCCGATGGCGATCATGAACCGCAGCCTCGCCGGCGTCGAGACGGTGTTCCTGCTTCCCGACCCGGCGCACGCGCTCGTGTCGTCGTCGCTCGTGCGTCAGGTGGCCGCGCTGGGCGGCGACATCTCGCCCTACGTCCCCGCCGACGTGGCCGCGTACCTCGCGACCGGGCCCGGCACGCCCGCCGCAGCCGGCACGACCCCGCCCGAGCTCCCCTCGGCTCCGAACAACGGATCAGCATGACGACGACGACGGAGAACGCCCAGAACCCCTCCCTCTCATCCGGCGGCGAGGCCCCGATGGAGCTCGACGAGGTGCAGTACCTCGCGCGCACCATCCTCGAGGCCGTCGGCACCGTCATCGACGGCAAGGCCGGCGCGATCTCGACCGCCCTGACCGTCATGCTCGCCGAGGGCCACCTCCTGATCGAAGACGTGCCGGGTGTGGGCAAGACCCAGCTCGCACGCGCCCTCGCCAAGGCCGTCGACGCGTCGGTCAGCCGCATCCAGTTCACGCCCGATCTGCTGCCGAGCGACATCACCGGCGTCTCGATCTTCGACCGCCAGGCCAACGCGTTCGAGTTCAAGCCCGGCCCGGTCTTCGCCAACATCGTCATCGGCGACGAGATCAACCGGGCCTCGCCCAAGACGCAGTCCGCCCTCCTCGAGAGCCTCGAGGAGCGTCAGGTGACCGTCGACGGCTTCTCGCACCCGCTGCCCGACCCGTTCCTCGTGGTCGCGACTCAGAACCCGGTCGAGATGGAGGGGACGTACTCGCTCCCCGAGGCCCAGCGCGACCGCTTCATGGCCCGGATCTCGCTCGGCTACCCCGACGCCACCAGCGAGCTGCGCATGCTCAGCCAGCGCGAGACGGCGAGCCCCCTCGACGCGCTCCGGCCCCTCGTCACGCTCGCGCAGCTGCGCCGGATGATCGCCGCCGTGCGCCGCGTGTACGCCGCCCGGACTGTCGAGCGCTACACCGTCGACATCGTGCAGGCCACGCGCGTGCACCCCGACCTCCGCCTCGGGGCGAGCCCGCGTGCCACCCTGCAGCTCATGCGCGCCGCCAAGGCGTGGGCCGCGCTCAACGGCCGCCGCTTCGTCATCCCCGACGACGTCGACGCCCTGAGCGGGCCGGTGCTCGGCCACCGGCTGATCCTCGCCGGGCGCTCCGGCGCCGGCGCGGTGTCGGCCGCCTACGACATCGTCGAGCAGGTGGTGCGCACGACGCCCGTGCCGCTCGACGAGCCCGCCGTCTGAGCGTGCGGCGCGCACTCGCCGAGCGAGCGAGGGGCTGGCCGAGGCCGACCCCGCGCGGCCTCGGCGCGGCCGTCGCGGGCCTGGCAGTAGCCGTCGTCGGCTATCTGCTGAGCTCCATGCCGCTCGTCTTCGCGGGCGTCGCCCTCATCGCCGTGGTCGTCGCCGCTCTGGTCTCCGTCGGGATCACGATGCCCGAGCTCGTCGTCGCGCGCCGCTTCTCGCCCGACCGGGCCGTCGCCGGCTGGTCGGTCGTCGAGACGCTGAGCGTGTCGTCGCCGTCGTCGACCGGGCACGTGGCGCTGCGGGTGCGCGAGAGCGTTCCGTGGCGCAGCATGCACGCCGACGAGGCGATGGTGGCCGAGATCGAGCCCGGTCGGGTGGTCCGCCTGACGTTCGAGCACGACGACCTGCCCCGAGGCCGGCACCGCGTCGGTCCTGCCCGCATCGACGTCATCGAGTCGTTCGGCCTTGCTCGGCGGCACGTCGAGATCGTCGGCCGCGGCGAGCTGGTCGTGTTCCCCGAGATCGTCGGCACCGGTGGCGGCCGCGAGTCGGGTGCCCTGGGCGAGGGGGCGCGCCAGCGCCGCGACCACAGCCTCGCCGGCGGGCAGGACGATCCCATCACACGCGAGTACCGCCGCGGCGACCCCATGCGCCGCGTGCACTGGCGCGCGACCGCCCGGCAGGGCGAGCTCATGGTGCGGCAGGAGGAGCAGCACGCGCTTCCCAGCGTCCGCGTCGTCCTGCCCGTCGCCAAGGAGAACTGGCGCGACTGGCATCCGGCCCTCGGCTCGGGCGATCCGGTCAGCGACGGCTTCGAGTGGGCGGTGTCTCTGACGGCATCGCTCGCGCTCGAGTACGGCATGGCCGGCTCGCAGACCCGCGTCGTGTCGCTCGAGGGCAGCACGGTGGGCGTCCACGACCCCTCGACGACGCCGCTCTTCTTGGAGCGCCTCGCCGACATCGCCCTCGACGACCCGGTCGATGACCGCAGCCCGGACGCCGCACCGCGCGAGCCCGTCATCGCCATCGTCTCGAGCCTCACGCCCGGCGACCTGGTGCGCCTCGGCCACGCGCGCGGCCCCGGCGTCGGGGGAGTGGCGATCGTCGTTCATCTCGACGGTGACCCGCTGACGCCCGACGACACCGACCGCGATGCGCCGCGCCACGTGGCCGCGACCCTCCGCCAGACCGGCTGGCGGGTCGTCGAGACCGACTCGGTGGGCGACCGCGAGGCCGTCCTGCGCGCACCGGGGGTGCTCGGTGGCTGAGCGCGCGCCCGACCGGTTCGCGCCCGGGAATGCGCGCTGGGGGCTGACCCTCGTGCTCTGGCTGACCCTTCTCACTTCGCTGGCGAGCCTGCACCCGCTCTTCCAGGGCTCCTCCTGGTGGTTCGTCCCGGCAGTGGTCTCGGGCCTCGTCTTCGCCGCGTCGGCTGCCGCCCGCGCGGCCCACTGGCCGTCGGCGGTCGCCTCGCTGGCCGGCCTGGTCGTGGGGCTCGTCGCGTCGACGGTGATCGTCCAGGGCGGCACGGCGATCGCCGGCATCATCCCGACCAGCGACACCGTGGACCGCATCCGGCTGCTCGTTCAGCAGGCGGAGGACGCCATCGTCAGCGACCAGGCGCCCGTGGTCGTCGGCGACGCTCTGCTCGCGGTGATCGTGGTGTCGGTCGCTGCGGCGTCCGTGCTGCTCGACGTGCTCGCGCGCGTGAGCCGCATCCCGGGGCTGACCGGCGTCGTGTTCGCCGTCGTCATCCTCGTCCCGGCGCTGATCCCGAACATCGACCCGGCGTGGGTGTGGGTCGTCGCGACCGTCCTCGGTTACGTCGCGATCCTGCTGATCTCGACCGGTCGGAGGCCGTCGAAGGCCAGCTTCGTCACCGGTCTCGCAGGCATCGTGGTCGCGGGCATCATCACCGCTCTCCTCCCGACGTCGCTGGCGTCGCCGCTGACCGGCATCGGCACCGGGACAGGCATCTCGACGGGTGTCAACCCGGTCATCAACCTCGGCAAGGACCTCCGGCGCGGCGACCCGGTCACCGTCCTCACCTACAGCACGTCGGCCTCGACCGGGCAGTACCTCAAGCTCGTCGACCTCGTGGACTTCTCGGGCACCCGCTGGAGTCCCTCGGCTGTGCCGCTCGACTCCGCCGACAGCGTCGACAAGCTCCCTGCTCCCTCCGGCGTCTCGGCGGGCACGACGAGAGACACCGTCGACACCGACGTCTCGGTCACTCTGCTCCGCAGCCCGTATCTGCCGATCCCCGTACCGGCCACCAAGATCAGCGGGATCGGCGACGCCTGGAAGTACGTGAACGAGTCGGGCGTCACCATCCGCAGCGCGACGCAGGGCTCCCAGGGCCTCGACTACTCGGTGACGTCCAAGCCGGTCGACCCGACGACGCAGCAGATCATCGACGCGCTCGGCGAGCAGTCCGCCGACATGTCGAAGTACCTCGACGTCGACGGAGTTCCTGCGTCCATCACCCGCCTGGCGAAGCGCGAGACCTCGGGCGCGGCGAACAAGTTCGATGCCGCCGTCGCCCTGCAGGACTACTTCCGCAACGGCGACTTCACGTACTCCGAAGACACGCCGGTGCGCGAGGGCTACGACGGGTCGGGCCTCGACATGGTCGAGACGTTCCTGCAGCGCAAGAGCGGCTACTGCGTGCACTTCGCCTCGGCGATGGCCGTCATGGCGCGCACCCTCGGCATCCCGTCGCGCATCGCGGTCGGCTTCCTGCCCGGCACGCAGGTCGGCGGCAGCGACGACTGGACCGTCACAAGCAACGATCTGCACACCTGGCCCGAGCTGTACTTCCAAGGCCTCGGCTGGATCCCCTTCGAGCCGACGGTCGGCCAGGGCACGACCGCCAGCTACCTGACGCAGACGGGCACCGACACCAGCCCGTCGGCGTCCGCATCGGCGACGACCGAGCCCAGCGACACCGCCTCGGCCGAGGCCACGCCGACCAGCACGGCCGCGAGCAACGCCGCCACGGCGACCTCGACGAGCTCTGCCGACGCGCAGGCGGCCGGCAGCGGCACGACCGTCGGGGGAGTGCCGCTGACCGTCGGAGCCATCGCCATCGTGATCCTGCTCGGGATGCTGCCGTGGTGGCTGCGGACGTCACGCCGACGCCGCCGCCTCACCCAGAGACCACCCGACTCCGCCCTCGCCGCCTGGCGCGAGATCGTCGACACGGCTCGCGACCTCGGGCTGCCCGTCGATCCGGCGGCGACCCCGCAGCAGACCTCTGCCACCCTCGCGAAGGCCGTCGCGCCTGACGACCTCGCACTGGCGGCGGTCGACGCGGTGCGGCGCGCCGTCGAGGAGGAGCGGTTCGGCTTCGCCGATCAGCGCGCCGGAACTGAGGCGCAGGACGCCGCCCGCGAGGCCATCCGGGGCCTGCACCGCACCAGCGCGCCGCTCGCCCGGGTGCGCGCCACGGTGGTTCCCATCAGTCTCTTCGTCGAGGCTCGCCCGAGGACGGCGCGGGGAGCGTAGACTCGATCTTCGTGCCTCATTCCACTTCCTCCCCGTACGACGTCACCGTCTACGACCTCATGCGCAGCCCCGGCTCCATGCGCGAGGCCGATGTCGAGGTGACCGTGCCCTCCAAGCTCGGCGAGGGCGTCATCGCCGTCGCCGAAGGGGCGACGATCGATCTGAGCCTCCGTCTCGAGAGCCTGCACGACGGCATCCTGGTCACCGGGCACGTGTCCGGAGACGCTGACGGCGAGTGCAGCCGGTGCCTGAAACCGATCACCGAGAGTGTCGAGGTCGATTTCGCCGAGCTTTTCGCGTATTCTGACGACGAAGCCTTTGACTATCGGGTTCAAGACGATCACGTGGATCTTGAACCAGTCGTCAGAGACGCAGTGGTCCTGTCACTGCCCTTCCAACCGGTTTGCCGGCCTGATTGCCCAGGTCTCGACCCCGAAACGGGCGAGCGGGTAGAAGACCTGGTCGACTACCAGCCCCGCGAGGTGCTCGACCCCCGGTGGTCAGCTCTCAATCAGCTCGTCGCTGACGCGGACTCCAAGCCCACCGAATAGCGTGCGCCCGGCACAATCCTGTGCCACGGCGAACCACATCCGATCAACACAGATCCGATCCACATAGATCTGACCAACACAGAGAAGAGACAGTCATGGCAGTTCCCAAGAGGAAGCAGTCGCGCGCCAACACGCACGCCCGCCGTTCGCAGTGGAAGGCCACGCCCGCCACTCTCGTGAAGACCATCGAAGGCGGCAAGACCGTCTACAGCCTCCCGCACCGCGCGAAGGTTGTCGAAGACTCCGCCGGCACCGCCCTGTACATGGAGTACAAGGGCCGCAAGGTCGCCGACATCTGAGTTCTTCTCAGACAATTCGAGTCGACTAAGCTTGGCTTCCATGAGTCAGCCCGATCACGCACCAGTGCCTGATCGGGCTGATCTGGTTAACTTCCTCGACGTCGCCGTCACCCCCGAGCTGCTCGAGCTCGCGCTGACCCACCGCTCGTACGCGTACGAGCACGGCGGGATCGGCAACAACGAGCGCCTCGAGTTCCTCGGCGACTCGATCCTCGGGCAGGCCGTCACGGTGATGCTGTTCCGTGAGAACCCCCACCTCGACGAGGGCGACCTCGCTAAGCGCCGCGCGAGCCTGGTCTCGACGGTGGCGCTGGCCGAGGTGGCTGCGCACATCGGCCTCGGCCGGTACCTCCTGCTCGGCCGCGGCGAAGAGATGACCGGCGGGCGCGAGAAGCACTCGATCCTCGCCGACACCGTCGAGGCCATCATCGGCGCTACCTACCTCGACGCCGGGGCCGCCGCCGCGACCGGCCTCGTGATGCGCCTCATCGCCCCGCTGCTGGCCGACCCGGACCGCTTCGGCGCCGCGATGGACCCGAAGACGAGCCTGCAGGAGCTCGCCTCCGCCCAGGGTCGCGGCATGCCCAACTACCTCATCACCGACTCCGGTCCCGACCACGACAAGCGGTTCCACGCGATCGTGCGCCTCGGCAAAGACGAGATCGCCGCCGGTACCGGGAGCAGCAAGAAGATGGCCGAGATGGCAGCGGCTCTCGAGGCGTGGACTCAGCTCAGCGTCCCGCCGGTCGCGCCCGACCAGATCTGACCCGCGTGCCCGAGCTCCCCGAGGTCGAGGTCGTCCGTGCCGGCCTCCAGCCCGCCGTCGCGGGTGCGGTCGTCGAGCGCGTCGAGGTGCTCGAGCCGCGCAGCCTGCGCCGCAACGAGGGCCCCGCCGACGACTTCGTCGCACGGCTCGAGGGGGCCGAGCTGCGGGGTGCGGTGCGGCGCGGCAAGTTCCTGTGGCTCCCGTTCGAGTCGGCCGCGGGCGACGACAGCCATGCGCTCGTCGCCCACCTCGGAATGAGCGGGCAGGTCCTGCTCCGCGACCGCGACGCGCCCGACGACCGTCTGCTGCGGATCCGCCTCGATCTCGACCACCCCTCGCTCGGGCCGCAGCGCCTGGCGTTCGTCGACCAGAGGATCTTCGGCTCCATGGCGCTCGACGAGCTCGTCCCGACCGTGGACGGGCGGGCTTCCGGGTTCGCGGGGGCGTCCCTGCTGGGGTCCTCCGCCTCGGAGTCACCGGCGCAGGATCCGCCCTGGCTCTCCGTCATCCCGCGCCAGGTGGCCCACATCGCCCGCGACCCCCTCGACCCGGCGTTCGACGAGGGCCTCTTCTTCACGCGGCTCGCCGCCCGCGCCTCGGGGATCAAGCGCGCCCTGCTCGACCAGACCCTGGTTTCCGGCATCGGCAACATCTATGCCGACGAGTCGCTGTGGGCCGCCAAGCTCCACTTCGATCAGCCGGCGTCGTCGCTGTCGCGCGGCAAGGCGAAGCTGCTGCTCGTCGAGATCCGCGCCGTGCTGTTCAAGGCCCTCGCCGAGGGAGGCACGAGCTTCGACGCCCAGTACGTCAACGTCAACGGGCAGTCGGGCTACTTCTCGCACAGCCTCAACGCCTACGGGCAGCAGGGCAAGCCGTGCCCCCGCTGCGGCACCCCCATCCGGCGCGTCTCCTTCATGAACCGCGGCAGCCACTTCTGCCCGCGCTGTCAGCGCCGGCGGTACTAGCCCGCGGCGGCGGTAGAGAATCCCCGCCGGAGCTGCAGGTTCCCGCCGCCGCGGCGGGTCAGCAAGCAGGACGAACCGCGCCACGCCGCTACCCTAGGGGGATCGCACGGCGCAGGGCCGCGCGGGCGCCGACCAGAGGGGAGCCCCGGTGTACCTCAAGAGCCTCACCCTCAAGGGCTTCAAGTCGTTCGCCCAGCCGACCACCTTCGCGTTCGAGCCCGGGGTCACCTGCGTCGTGGGGCCGAACGGCTCGGGCAAGAGCAACGTCGTCGATGCGCTCGCCTGGGTGATGGGGGAGCAGGGCGTCAAGACCCTCCGCGGCGGCAAGATGGAGGACGTCATCTTCGCCGGCACCTCCACCCGCGGGCCGTTGGGCCGCGCGCAGGTGATCCTGACCATCGACAACAGCGACGGCGCGCTCCCCATCGACTACACCGAGGTGACGATCAGCCGCACGCTCTTCCGCAACGGCGGCAGCGAGTACGCGATAAACGGCGACAACTGTCGACTGCTCGATGTGCAGGAACTCCTGAGCGACTCCGGCCTGGGTCGCGAGATGCACGTCATCGTCGGGCAGGGCCAGCTCGACGCCGTGCTGCGCGCCACCCCCGAGGAGCGCCGCGGCTTCATCGAGGAGGCTGCCGGCATCCTGAAGCACCGTCGCCGCAAAGAGAAGACGATCCGCAAGCTCGAGGCGATGCAGACCAACCTCACGCGTCTGAGCGACCTCGCCGGCGAGATCCGGCGCCAGCTGAAGCCGTTGGGTCGCCAGGCCGAGATCGCCCGCGAGGCGCAGGGGATCGCCTCGATCGTCCGCGACGCCCGCGCCCGTCTGCTGGCCGACGAGGTCGTCGGCCTCCGCACCGTCCTGACGACGCAGTCGGCGAGCGAGAACGAGCGCAAGAGCGAGCGCATCGTGCTGCAGGAGCAGCTCGACCAGAACAAGATCCGCGAGCAGCGCCTCGAGCAGGCGATGGTGGGCGACGCGGTCGACGAGGCCCGCCGGGTGGCGTTCGGCCTCGAGTCGGTGCAGGAGCGCCTCCGCAGCCTGTCGAGCCTCGCCAACCAGAAGCTGACGATGCTCGCCCAGCAGGCCGACTCTCCGGGTGTGGCCACGACGGTGTCCGCCGGCATGGTCGCCGACGCGCGCGATGAGTCGGAGCACCTGCAGGCAGGTGTCGCGGAGGCCGAGCTCGCCGTGGCGAGGGCCGCGGCGGATGTCGCGACGACGCGGGCCTCGCTCGACTCGCTCGACGACGAGATCGCCGCCCAGAGCGCTCTGGTGTCTGAGCACGACCTCGAGGTCTCTCGGCTCGGCGCGGCCGTCGAGGTCGCGCGCTCGAAGCTGGCCGCCGTCCGCGGCGAGCAGCTCCGCCAGACGAACGCGCTCGAGGCGTCCGAGGCCCGCCGCGAGACCTCCCGCGCCGAGTTCGCCGCTCTCGAGAAGGAGTCGCCCGAGTCCAGCGGCGACGACGTCGACCATGCCGCGCTCCAGGCCGTAGCCGACGAGCGGGTGTCCACCGCGCAATCCCTGGTCGACGAGCTCCGCGAGGTCCTCCACGGCGCGGAGCGCGAGCGCGACTCCCTCGCCGCTCGCACCAGCGCCCTGTCTCTGGCGCTCGATCAGAACGACGCGTCCAGCGCCCTCGTGGCGGCGGCCCGCCCCGGCGTGACCGGTCTGGTTGCCGAGCACGTGCAGGTCGAGCCCGGCTTCGAGGTCGCCGTGGCCGCGGCCCTCGGGTCGGTCGCCGACGCGGTGCTGGCCGAGACGCTCGACGACGCCGTGGCGGCCGTCCGCCACGTCACGGACGAAGAGCTGGGCCGGGTCGAGGTCGTCGTCGCGACGCCGTCGCGCGAGACCGACGGTCTCCACCTCGACCTGCCGTCCGGCGCGGTCGCCGCCACCTCCGTCGTGGCCGGTCCGGCCGGTATCGCGGCGATCCTGGCGACCACGGTGATCGCCGACGACCTCGCAGTCGCGGCCGCCGTGCTCGCACTCGGCGGCGACGCGCCGTCGACCGTCATCACCCGCGCCGGCGAGGTGCTCACCGACTTCGTGGTCCGCGGCGGGTCGGCAGGAGGACGCTCGCGACTGGAGCTCATCGCCGACCGCGACGCCGCAGCCGAGGCGCTCACCGGCGTGAGCGTGACGATCGAGAAGTCGGCCGCGCAGCTCGACGACGCCCGCCGCGAGCTCGCCGAGGCCCGGACCGCCGCCAAGGAGATCCAGGCGGCCGCTCGCGAGCACGAGAGCCGCCTCGCGGCCCACGGCCAGCGCGCCGGGCGTCTCCGCGCTCGACTCGAGGCGGCCGAGGCCGAGGCCGAGCGTCTCTCGGCGGCGCTTGCGACGTCGGCCGAGGCGGTGCACCAGGCCGAGCGCGTCGTGGCCCAGGCGACGAGCGCGCTCGAGGAGTACGGCTCGAGGCCGCGCCCGATCCTCGACGTCTCGGCGCGCGACGGGGTCCTCGCCGAGGTCGAGAACGCGCGCGGCGTCGAGATCGAGAAGCGGATCCAGCTCGAGACCATCCGCGAGCGTGTCCGTGCCGAGGTGTCACGCGCGAACGAGCTGCAGCGCCAGCTCGAAGAGCAGCGGGCCGCCGCCGAGGAGCACGCCCGCCAGACGGTGGTGCGCCAGCGTCAGATGGCCGCGACGACGGCCGTGCTCGACGCGCTGCCCGCCGTGCTCGACGCCGTCGACCGCTCCGTCGCCGAGGCTCGTCGGGTGCTGGCGCTGCGCGAGGCCGAGCGGTCGGGGCAGAACGACGAGCTCGCGGCCCTGCGCCGCGACGAGCGCGCCCTCCGTGACCGCCTCCACACTGTCACCGAGAGCGTGCACGGGCTCGAGATGGAGATCTACGAGAAGAAGCTGCACCTGTCGAGCCTGCTCGAGCGCGCCGGCTCCGAGCTCGGCCTCGTGGAGTCGGTCCTGATCGACGAGTACGGCCCCGAGGTGCCGGTGCCGGGCACAGCCGAGGGCGACGAGCCGGTCGCGTACGTCCGCGACGAGCAGAAGAAGCGCCTGGCGGCGGCCGAGCGGACCCTGGCTCAGCTCGGACGCGTCAACCCCTTGGCGCTCGAGGAGTTCGCCGCTCTCGAGCAGCGCCACAAGTTCCTGACGGATCAGCTCACCGACCTCACCTCGACCAGGAAGGACCTCCTGACGATCATCGACGAGATCGACGAGAAGATGCAGGTGATCTTCGGCAGCGCCTTCGACGACACGCGCGAGGCGTTCAACCGGGTGTTCCCGATCCTCTTCCCGGGCGGCAGCGGCTCGATCCACCTCACCGACCCCGAGAACCTCCTCGAGACCGGCATCGAGGTCACGGTCAAGCCCGCCGGCAAGAAGATCGAGCGGCTCTCGCTGCTCTCGGGCGGCGAGCGGTCGCTGGCCGCGGTCGCGCTGCTCATCGCCATCTTCAAGGCGCGCCCGTCGCCGTTCTACATCATGGACGAGGTCGAGGCGGCGCTCGACGACGCCAACCTCGGCCGTCTGCTCACCATCTTCCGCGACCTGCGCGAATCGTCGCAGCTCATCGTGATCACGCACCAGAAGCGCACGATGGAGATCGCCGACGCCCTCTACGGCGTCTCGATGCGCCAGGACGGCGTCTCGGCGGTGATCGGCCAGCGCGTGGTCGATCCTCATGAGCGCGGCGCCGAGGCCGAAGCCCAGACCGCCTAGCCCCGAACCGGGTCAGGGCGCCCAGCCCCGAACTGGGTCAGGCCTGCCCGACGAGCCCCGCGTAGCCTCGGAGGATGCGCGCGAACTGGCCCCCGCCCCTCTGGCTTCAGTCGGAGGTCCCGGCGAAGAAGTGGCTCGGCCGCTGGGGAGGCCTGTGGATCGCCGCGGGCGGCACCGTGTTCTTCCTCTTCCTGATCCTGGTCGGCGGCCTCCTGCTCGAGAACGGCGCCGCGATCACGGTCGGCCTCCTGGTCGGCTCTGTCACCGTCGCGGCCGCGTTCGTCTACACGATGGCGTACCGCTTCGTGCCGCGCGACACCATCGGGATGCCGCGCCTGCTGCTCGCCTTCGGCCTCGGCGGCCTCATCGCCGTCGCCCTCGGATCCTCGTTCGACTCGCTCCTGAACAAGGCGACCGGCGGGGGAGCGCACCCCGGCCTCACCGTCCTCTGGCTCGCCGGCATCTCCGAGGAGCTCGCGAAGATCCTCGCCGTCATGGCGGTGTCGTGGAAGCTCCGCGACAAGAGCATGCGCAACGGCCTCTTCCTCGGCGGCGCGGTCGGCCTCGGCTTCGCCGCGCTCGAAGACCTCGCCTACGCCGTGAGCTTCTACCAGAGCCCGCCCGCGCAGCTGCACCTCACCCCGATCCTGGCGGCACTGGTGCTCGTGCCGACCCGCGGCATCCTGACGCCCTTCCTGCACCCGCTCTACACGGCGTTGTTCGCGGCGGCCCTGTTCTCAGCGTCAAAGGGCGGGAGGTTCCGCTTCCGCCCGATCGTGCTGGTCGCCTACCTCGGCGTCTCGCTCGCCCACGGCCTCTGGGACGGCGCCGCCGGCACCCTCCAGGTCGTCACCGGCCCGGCGCAGTACCTCCTGGCGATCGTCGTCGTCCTGCTGGTGTATCCCGGCGTGATCGTCGGCACGGGCCTCGTCTGGATCAAGGTGGCTCGCCGGGCTCGTCACGCGTTCCACCTCCGCGTCGTCTGGTGGCTCGCGCCGCCGCCCTCCGGCGGCTCGCCCCTGCCGCCCGGTCCGCCTCCGGGCCGCCACGCGGGCCCGCCGACCGCTCCGCCGCTTCCGGTATCGGCCCCGTCGGCGGTCCCGGCAGCCTGGGCGCCGCCCGCCCCGCACACGCGCGCGTAGACGCGGAAGCGCCCCCGACTCGTCAGAATCGAGGGCGCAAGAACTCGCCGACCTCTACGCGGCCACCCCGACCGGCTCGCCGTTCACCGTCAGCACGCGCCACTCGCCGTCGGCCCACTCGACCGTGTTCGCCGCGGCGTTGTGGATGTGGCCGACCTCATAGCCGAGGATCGCCGACAGGGTGAACCGGATGATCGTTCCGTGGCACACGACGACGATGTTGCTGTCGTCGCCGTCGAGGGGGAGGCGCGTGTCGCGGATGTCCTCGAGGGCGCCGAGGCCGCGCCGCGCGACCGACTCGCGCGGCTCGATGTCGGGGAAGTCGGCGTTGGGCTCGTCCGGGATCTTCGTCTCGGTGATGGTGCCCTCGCGCGAGGCGTAGTCGCGCTCGATCAGCTCCGGGTAGGCGTCGCCGAGCTCGATGCCGAGGTCGCCGGCGATGATCCGCGCGGTCTCCCGGGCGCGCCCGAGGGGCGATGACACGATGGCGGCCCAGTCGTAGGGGGCCAGGAGCTCGGCCGCTGCGTGCGCCTGGGCGCGACCCGTCTCGTTCAGGGGGATGTCGCTGGAGCCCTGCAGCTGGTCGTTGAGGTTCCAGTCGGTCTGTCCGTGGCGGATCAGTTCGAGGCGCATGTCTTCTTCAGTCTTCTTCTCGTCGATGCGCGCGGAGCGCGCGGGGGACGAGGGCCGGGCCGGCCCTCGACACCATCGCTGGTACTCCAACGCTGGATGCGGGGCCGGCCCTCAGGGTGCGTCGACTAGGACGCAGCGACCTCGTCTTTCTTCTTCGCGTCCGCAGCCGACTTGCGCAGGCTGAGGACGGTCGCGACGAGGATCGTGAGCAGGATGAACCCGAGCGAGAACCAGATGGGGATCTCGGGGGCCCATTCGACGGACCGACCGCCATTGATAAAGGGTACTTCGTTCACGTGCAGAGCGTGCAGGAGGAGCTTCACGCCGATGAAGGCGAGGATCACGCCGAGACCCTGGGCCAGGTAGACGAGCTTCTCAAGCAGGCCCGAGATGAGGAAGTACAGCTGGCGCAGGCCCAGCAGCGAGAACGCGTTCGCGGTGAACACGATGTACGGGTCCTGCGTCAGGCCGAAGATCGCGGGGATCGAGTCGAGCGCGAACAGCACGTCGGTGAGGCCGATCGCGACCATGACCAGGAAGAGCGGGGTGAAGAGGCGCTTTCCGTCCACCTTCGTGGTGAGGCGGTCCTCGACGTAGTCCTTGCTGGTCGGGATGATGCGGCGGAGGGTGCGGATCAGGCGGCTGTCGGCGTCACCGGAGTGGTCTTCCTCGCCGGGCTTGACCTGGCTCCAGGCCAGCCAGAACAGCAGGATGCCGAACAGGTAGAAGACCCACGAGAAGTTCTCGATGATGACGACGCCCAGCGCGATGAACACGCCGCGCGAGAGCAGGGCGATCGCGATGCCGACGAGCAGCACCTTCTGCTGGTAGATCCGCGGGACCGCGAACGCGGTCATGATGATCAGGAAGACGAACAGGTTGTCGACGCTGAGCGCCTTCTCGGTGATCCAGCCGGCGAAGTACTCGCCGCCCGGCTCCCAGCCAGCGAAGACGCCGATGCCGACGCCGAACAGGATCGCGATCGAGATGTAGACGACCGACCAGAACGCCGACTCCTTGATGGTTGGCTCGTGCGGCGTCTTGACGTGACTGTAGAAGTCGAAGACCAGGAGGCCGAGGATGCCGGCGATGGTGATCGCCCAGACGAGGAATGAGGTTTCCACGATGTTCCTTCAGTGTTGGGCCCTGCACGCCGTTTCACCGGTCGCTTTATGGCAGGGCTATTCACTGAAGGTCTCTAACGCCCCTACACAAGTGCCAGGACCAGCGGTACGGAACCAGGTCTTTCTGGAACGTATTGACGACACCGCTGCGTTGGGAATACTCCCCTTCAATGACGACAACGCTACGCGACGGCGAAAGCCGTTCGCAAGCTCCCGGCTAATGTTGCAGGCATGGCAAATCCCTGGTCCCTCTCCGGTGCCCTCCGCGGCGTCTTCAGTCGCAAGACGATCGACGACACGACGTGGGACGACCTCGAGACCTCCCTCATCGGCGCCGACTTCGGCCCCGACGTCACCGAGCAGATCACCGAGCACCTCCGCGAGCAGGTGGCCCGGTACAACACGACCGACCCCGCCGACCTCCGGCGCATGCTGCGCGAGAACCTCGAGGAGCGCCTGTCGAAGCTCGACTCCACGCTGAAGCTCTCGAACCGCCCGGCGGTGGTGCTGGTGGTCGGCGTCAACGGCGTCGGCAAGACCACCACGATCGGCAAGTTCGCCAAGTTCCTGCGCAATTTCGACCGCACCGTCGTCGTCGGGGCGGCCGACACCTTCCGTGCGGCGGCGGTCGAGCAGCTCGGCACCTGGGCCGAGCGCGCCGGCGTGCAGATCGTGAAGCCCCAGCAGCAGGGGCAGGATCCCGCGTCCGTCGCGTTCCAGACGGTCGAGAAGGCAATGCGCGAGAGCATCGAGATCGTCATCATCGACACGGCCGGTCGCCTCCAGACCAAGGCGGGGCTCATGGACGAGCTCGGCAAGATCAAGCGCGTCGTCGAGAAGCAGACCGAGATCGCCGAGGTGCTGCTCGTGCTCGACGCGACGACCGGGCAGAACGGCCTGGCGCAGGCCGAGGCGTTCATCCAGCACGCCGGCGTGACCGGGCTCGTGCTCACCAAGCTCGACGGCTCGGCGCGCGGCGGGTTCGTGCTGGCGGTGCAGGAGCAGACGGGCATCCCGATCAAGCTCGTCGGGCAAGGGGAGGGGATCAACGACCTGACCGGTTTCACGCCCCACGTGTTCGTCCAGAACCTCATCGGCTGAGTCTGAGTTAAGATCGATCCACAATGGCAACCTTTGGATCACTCTCCGACCGCCTCGCGGAAACCCTCAAGAACCTGCGCGGCAAGGGCAAGCTCAGCCCCGCCGACGTCGACGGGACCGTCCGCGAGATCCGCCGCGCCCTGCTCGACGCCGACGTCGCGCTCGACGTCGTCAAGTCGTTCACGGCCGCGATCCGCGAGCGCGCCCTCGGCGACGAGGTCAACAAGGCGCTGAACCCGGCGCAGCAGGTCGTCCAGATCGTTAACGAGGAGCTCGTCGAGATCCTCGGCGGCCAGCAGCGACGCCTCGAGTTCGCGAAGAAGCCGCCGACGGTCATCATGCTCGCCGGCCTCCAGGGCGCGGGCAAGACGACCCTCGCGGGCAAGCTGGCGAAGTGGCTGAAGAAGGAGGGCCACACGCCCGTCCTCGTCGCCTCCGACCTCCAGCGCCCCAACGCCGTCACGCAGCTCCAGGTCGTGGGCGAGCAGGCCGGCGTCCCGGTCTTCGCCCCCGAGCCCGGCAACGGCGTCGGCGACCCGGTCAAGGTCGCGAAGAACGGTGTGAGGTTCGCCGCCGACAAGCTCTACGACGTGGTCATCGTCGACACCGCCGGCCGTCTCGGCGTCGACGCCGACATGATGAAGCAGGCCGCCAACATCCGGAAGGCCGTCGATCCCGACGAGGTGCTGTTCGTCATCGACGCGATGATCGGCCAGGACGCCGTCGTCACGGCGAAGGCGTTCCAGGACGGCGTCGACTTCACCGGCGTCGTGCTGACCAAGCTCGACGGCGACGCGCGCGGCGGTGCCGCGCTCAGCGTCGCCCACGTCACGGGTCGCCCGATCATGTTCGCGTCGACCGGCGAGGGCCTCGACGACTTCGAGCCGTTCCACCCCGACCGCATGGCGTCGCGGATCCTCGACCTCGGCGACATCCTCACTCTCATCGAGCAGGCGCAGGGCGCCTTCGACGAGGCCGAGGCGCTCGAGATGGCGGAGAAGTTCGCCACCGACAGCTTCACGCTCGACGACTTCCTCAAGCAGATGCAGCAGCTGCGCAACATGGGCTCGATCAAGGGCATGCTGAGCATGCTCCCCGGCGCCAAGGGCATGCGGGAGCAGCTCGACAACTTCGACGAGCGCGAGATCGTGCGCACCGAGGCGATCATCCAGTCGATGACCAAGGCCGAGCGGGCCAACTCCAAGCTGCTCAACGGGTCTCGCCGCCTGCGCATCGCCCGCGGTGCCGGATCGACGGTCACCGAGGTGAACCAGCTCGTCAACCGCTTCGAGCAGGCCGCGAAGATGATGAAGACCGTGGCCAAGGGCGGGGTGCCGCAGGTTCCGGGCATGGGCCCGATCCCCGGCGCCGGCTTCGGCGGCGGCCGCAAGCAGGTCGCGAAGAAGAAGGGCTCGAAGGCGGGCAACCCCGCCAAGCGGGCCGCCGAGAACGCCCGACTCGCCAATGGCGAGAAGGCGGCTCCGGCTGCTCCGACAGGCGGGGGCTTCGGCCTCGGCGGCAAGAAGGGCGACAAGGCCCCCACGCAGGAGGAGCTCGCCAGCCTGCAGAAGTTCCTCGGCCGCTAGGCCGGGGCTCCGGGCGGCGCTAGGCGCCCGGCAGGCCGTCGCGGAGCTCGGCGACGAGCGAGGCCACCACCTCGCGCAGGGAGCCGTCGTGCCGGGAGGCGACCTGGAGCTGGCGCTGGTATGACGCGCCGTTCTCGATGATCGCTCGGACGCCGGCGAGTTCCTGCGCGCAGTCGAGCTTCTCGGCCGTCGGCGCCAGTCGCTCCAGCACGTCGAGGGTGTCGTCGGTGACCAGCCGCTCGTCGCCGTCGGCGTTCTGGATGATGATCGCCTCCATGCCGTAGCGGGCCGCGCGCCACTTGTTCTCGCGCACGAACCACGGCTGCAGCCGGGGGAGCTCCTCGCCGCGGTCGAGCCGGGCCGCGAAGTCGTCGACCAGGCACTGGGCCAGGGCGGCGACGGCGCCGACCTCCGCCAGCGTCGAGATGCCGTCGAAGACGCGGATCTCGAGGGTCCCCCACTTCGGCGAGGGGCGGAGGTCCCAGCGCAGCTCGGAGTTGTCGTCGATCACGCCGGTATGCACCAGATCGCCGACCATCGCCTCGTACTCGGCCCAGGTCTCGAACTGCGGCGGGAGGCCCGCCGTCGGCAGCTGCTGGAACATCATCGCCCGGTTCGAGGCGTACCCGGTCGCGTCGCCGGCCCAGAACGGGCTCGACGCCGTCAGCACCTGGAAGTGCGGCAGGTAGGCCAGCAGCGCGTTCATGATCGGCAGCACCTTGCGCTGGTCGGCGATCCCGACGTGCGCGTGCACGCCCCAGATCATCATCTGGCGTCCCCACCAGCGCGTGCGGTCGATGAGCGTCTCGTACCGCTCGCTGTCGGGGGTGATCTGCTGCTGGTACCACTGGCTGTAGGGGTGCGTCCCAGCGCACATCAGGTCGGCGCCGAGGATCGCGGCCCGCTCGCGCACGAGGTCGATGGTGCCGGACAGGTCGGCGAGTGCGTCGGCGACGCGGTGGTGCACGCCGGTGACCACCTCGACCGTGTTCGTCAGGAGCTCCTTGGTGACCCTGTCGCCGTCGGCGTTCAGGTACTCGAGCGACGGCAGGATCGCCGGAGCGTGCGGCGCCAGCTCGCCCGTCGCGGAGTCGACCAGCGCCAGCTCCCACTCGAGGCCCAGCGTCGACTGCTCGCTCGACGCGAACGGGATGGGCTGCGGTCCATTCATGCGCCAATCCTGCCAGCCCGAGAGCGGGCGCGGAGTCGGCAAGTGGGCATCCTCCGAAGTTCACGCCCAAATCTTGCAGGGTGTGTAACGACTTTCGACGACGCGTGCGGTGGGGGCCGCCGGTGACCCTCTGCTGGCGCGTGGAAGGTCTAACGTTGTGGGTTGGGACCGACACTGGGTAGAGGTTCTCTCCAACGACGCGTCCCGACTCACGCAGCAGAAGGAGTACAGCGATGCAGTTGGTCGTGCGCGGAACCACCACACGTCTCGAAGGGGAACTCGAGGTGCCCGTGTCGAAGTACCACGCGCACCGCGCGCTCGTGCTCGCCTCGCTCGCCCCGGGCCGCAGCGTCATCACCGGCGTGTCGACCACCCGCCAGGTCGAGTGGACCGTCGGCACGCTGCGTGCCCTCGGCACGACGATCACGATCACGGGCAACACCTACGTCGTCGAGGGCGGCCCGTACCGGGCCACCGACGTGGTCGACCACGGCTCCAAGGGCGCCGAGGGCCTGCTCAACATGGGCTCCTCGGGCACGACGCTCTACTTCATGGTCGGCCTCGCGTCGCTCGCCGACCAGCCGATGACCCTCACGGGAATGAAGTACTTCCGGCGCCGCCCGATCAAGGCGCTTCTCGACTCGCTCCAGCAGATGGGGGTGCGGCTCGAGGCCGACCAGGACCGCCCGCCGGTCCACGTGGAGCCCGTGCGCCCCCGCGGCGGCGAGGTCTCGATCGCCGGCACGCTGAGCCAGTGGATCTCGGGGCTCCTGCTCCTCGCGCCGTTCGCCGAGGACGACACCGTCATCCACGTCACCGGCGGCACGCTCAACGAGCAGCCCTACGTCGACCTGACCATCCGCATGATGCGGCTCTGGGGCTTGGAGGTCGAGCACGACGACGACTGGCTGACCTTCCGCATCAGGGGCAACCAGACGGCGACGCCGCACGACTACACGATCCCCGCCGACATCGGCTCGGCCGCCTTCGGCATCGCCGCCGCAGCGATCCACCCCTCCGACGTCCTGTTCCGCGGTCTTACCGCGACGACCACGGCCGAGACCGACCACCCCGAGTCGGAGTTCTTGGACATCGCCGCCTCGATGGGCGTGCCGTTCACGATCGACGAGGCCACCGGGTTCGTGCGGATCACCAGCGACGGCTCGCCGCTGAAGGCCATCGACATCGACTGTCAGCCGATCCCCGACCTGCTGCCGATTCTGTCGACGATGGCCACCTTCGCCGACGGCACCTCGACGTTCCGCAACGTGGGTCACATCCGCCTCAAGGAGAGCGACCGCGTCTCGGCCATGCTGCAGCTGAACACGCTGGGCGGCACCGCCGACCAGACGCACGACGAGCTGCGCGTCACCGGGGCGACCAAGCCGCTCGTCGGCGCTCCGCTCTCGTCGTTCAACGACCACCGCGTGCTCATGTCGCTGGCGATCGCAGCGACCCGCGCCGCCGGTCCGTCGACCCTCACCTATCCGCGCGCCTACCGCATCTCGTATCCGACCTTCCTCGAGGCCATGACGTCGATCGGCCTCGACCTCGACATGGGCGACCCGAAGAGCCTCGAGACCAGCGAGAACGTCGATTTCGAGCGCGACAGCCTGACCGAGGAGGCCGCGCTCCAGGAGGCCCCGCTCGAGCTGCAGGGCGTCGACGCCGACCCGCTGGTGCTCAGCGAGAAGGTCCGCCGTCTTGCCGAGATGCACCCGGACGAGGCCGCGGTGATCGAGGTCGGCGGCGTCGCCCCGGTCACGACCACCTGGCGCGAGCTGCAAGACGAGGCCGACAAGGTCTCGCAGCTGCTGATCGAGCTGGGCGTCGAGAAGGGCGAGTCGGTCGCGATGCAGCTGCCGAACTGGAAGGAGTTCGTAGCGATCACGCTGGGCACGGTGCAGATCGGCGCCGTCGCCACGCCGATCATGCCGGTCTTCGGCCCGCGTGAGACCACGATGACCCTGGCCCGCTCCAGGGCCCGCGTCGTCTTCCTGCCCAACCTGTTCCGTCGTCGTCGCCCGGCCATCGAGCTGCTCGAGGTCGTCGACGAGGCCCGCGCTCAGAAGCGCCGCCTGTCAGTCGAGCACGTCGTCGTGATCCGCTCCGAGTTCCGAGGCCATGGCGGCGGGCGCAGCGAGTTCACGCCCATCCCCGCTGCGGCGGCCGCCGCGGTGCAGGCCTCCGAGTGGAACTGGCGCTACTACGACATCGCCCTCGGCGCCGTCACCGCCGACGTCGATCGCATCCGCCAGCTCGCGCCGAGCCCCGACGACACCTGCCAGCTCCTGTTCACCTCCGGCACGACCGGCGAGCCGAAGGGCGTGCAGCACCCGCACCGCACTCTGGGCCTCGCGACCGCGATGGAGGTCGCGCACCTCGGGCTGAACGAGAGCGACCGCATCTACATCCCGTCGCCGCTCGCTCACCAGACCGGCTTCCTGTACGGCATGCTGCTCTCCTGGCGCCTCGGAGTCGCGAGCGTCATCCAGCCCGTCTGGGACGCCCAGGTCGCCCTCGACCAGGCCTTCCACGCGTCGAGGGCCTCCTTCGTGCAGTGCGCCACGCCGTTCCTCACCGACCTCGTGGCCGCCGTCGAGGGCGGGGTCGCCCAGCCCGAGAGCCTGCGCATCTTCGTGGCGACCGGCGCCGCAGTGCCTCGCGCCCTCGCCGAGAAGGCCACGACCGTCCTCGAGACGAGCGTGCTCGGCGCCTTCGGAACCTCCGAGACCTGCCTGGGCGCGCTGTCGACGCCGTTCGACGCGCCGGCCGACGCGTGGGGGAGCGACGGCAAGCCGCTGCCCGGCATCCGCCTTCGCATCGTCGACGACGAGGGCGTCGAGCTCCCGACCGGCTCGGAGGGCAACTACGAGCTGCACTCGCCGACGATGTTCGGCGGCTACCTCGACCGCCCCGACCTCACCGACGACGTCTTCACGTCCGACGGCTGGTACCGCACCGGCGATCTCGCGAAGATCGACGACAAGGGCTTCCTCCACATCACCGGCCGCGTGAAAGACGTGATCAACCGCGGTGGCGAGAAGATCCCGGTCGTCGAGATCGAGAATCTGCTGTACCAGCACCCGATGGTGTCCGACGCCGCGATCGTGGCCATGCCCGACCCGCGTCTCGGCGAGCGCGCGTGCGCCTTCGTGGTCCCCGCCAGATCGGGGCAGGAACTCCCGTTCGACACGATGCAGAAGTACCTCGGCGACGCCGGCGTCTCGAAGTACTACTGGCCGGAGCGGCTCGAGTTCATCGACGAGATCCCTCGCAACGCCGTCGGCAAGGTTCAGAAGAACATCCTCCGCGAGCGGGCAGCCGACCTGGTCGCCGCGGAAACGCCCGTCAAGGAGAACAGCTAATGACCATGACCATCACGACGCCTGCCGCCTTCGACGAGGCCGAGTTCCAGGCGATCAAAGCCGACATCACCGCCTGGGTGGAGGGGCCGGGCGAGGACTTCGCCGACGAGATCGAGGCCACCGGCCAGGTGCCGGACCGCCTGCTGCCCGAGCTCCGCGACCGCGGGTACCTCAGCCTCGCGGCGCCGGTCGAGCTGGGCGGACGCGGCATCCCGTTCTCGCGCTACCTCGAGCTGATGGAGATCGTGTCGCGGTCGCACGCGTCGATCCGCATGCTCGTCCACGTCATCAACGGCACCTGGCGCGCCATGGTCCCGTTCGCGACCCCGGAGCAGATGGAGGAGGTCGTCAAGCCCTCGATCGCCGGCACCAAGCTCGTCGCGTTCACCCTGACCGAGGCCACCGCCGGCACCGGCCAGGATCTTCGCACCACGGCCCGCCTCGAGGGCGACACCTGGTACCTCAACGGCGAGAAGCACCTCATCACCTTCGGCGTGAAATGCGACTACTGGCTCATCGCCGCGCGCATCGAGGGGTCGTCCGAGAAAGACGGCTTCGTCGCCTTCCTCATGCCCAACACGGGTCTCGCCGGCGCCGAGGTCATCGACGACTCCGAGACCATGGGCATCCGCGGCACCGACCACGCGATCCTCCGCTTCACCGAGACGCCGGTCCCGGCCGGAGCGCTCCTCGGCGAGCAGGGCGACGGCCTCAAGGTCGCCCTCGGCGGCTTCCTCCTGCCCAGCCGCGTGTCCGTGGCGATGAGCGCCGTCGGCCTCGCCGAGCGCGCCCAGCAGCTCGCCGTCGAGTACGCCGACCGGCGAGAGACGTTCGGCAAGAAGCTGTCGAGCCGCCAGGCGATCCAGTTCTACCTCGCCGAGAACTACGCCGACATCGCCGCCGCCCGCGCCCTCGTCATCGAGGCGGCGAAGGCCTATGAAGACGGCCGTCCCGACGCCGGAGTCCTGTCGAGCGCATCGAAGATGGTCGCGGTCGACATGCTCGCGCGCGTCACCGACAAGGCGCTGCAGGTCCACGGCGGGCAGGGCTACTGGAAGCGCAACAAGATCGAGCGCGTGTACCGCGACGCTCGCGCGCAGCGCTTCGAGGAGGGCACCAACGAGATCCAGAAGCTCATCGTGGGGCGCGCCGTCGTGACCGGCGCCGTCTCGTACTGATCACCATCCCGAGTTCCTACGAAAGGCCGAAGTTGGCTTCCGAAACCCCCACCCGTCCTGTCGCTCTGATCACCGGGGCCTCGCGCGGCATCGGCAAGGTGCTCGCCCTCAAGCTGGCGAGCCGCGGCGTCGACGTCGTCGTGACCTACAAGAAGAACGCCGAGATGGCCGAGGGCACGCTCGCGGAGATCCGCGCGCTCGGTGCCGACGGCATCACGGCGCAGCTGGACGTCGAGCAGCCCGAGTCGATCGAGGCGGTCTTCGAGCTCGTCAAGACGACCTACGGCAAGCTCGACATGTTCATCGCCAGCGCGGCGGCGTCGGCCTTCAAGCCGGTCTCCGAGCTGAAGCTGCACCACCTCGACCGCAACTACGCGACGAACATCCGCTCGTTCGTCCTGGGTGCGCAGGCGGCCGAGGCCCTGATGCCGAACGGCGGCCGCATCGTGGCCATCACGAGCTACGGATCGCTCCGCGCGTTCCCAACCTACGCGTCCCTCGGCGCTGCCAAGGCCGCGGTCGAGGCGTACGTGAAGTTCATGGCGACGGAGTTCGGCCCTCGCGGCATCACGGTCAACGCCGTCAACGGCGGGCTCATCGACACCGACTCGCTCGACTACTTCTACAACTCGGTGCCCGGCATGGCGCCGATCGAGAGCGTGGTCGAGAAGATCCCGCTGCAGCGCAAGGGCACCGCCGACGATGTCGCCGACGCGGTCGACTTCCTGCTCTCCGAGAAGGCTGGCTACATCACGGGCCAGACCCTGTCGGTCGACGGCGGGCTGACCGTGATCGCCCCGCCGTTCTGGGTCGACACGACGAGTCCGCTACGGGACGCGGTGCTGGGTGCCTCCGACGCCTCCTAGCGCGCAGACGCTTCCGCTGACCATGCGGCCGTGGCGCCTCGGACCGCTCGAGGTGCCGCACCGCGTCGTCATGGGCAGCATGCACACCGGCCTCGAGCTCCGCGACGACGGGGGAGCGGCGCTCGCGCAGTTCTACCGGGAGCGCGTCGAAGGCGGTGCGGGCCTCATCATCACCGGCGGCCTGGCCGTCGATCATGCGGGCCGCGGGGGCGACGACTACGCGATGCTCGGCGACCCGGCCGCCGACGAGCGGCTTCGCACCGCGGTGGCCGCCGTCCACGACGCCGGCGGACTCGTCGCCGCGCAGCTGTTCCACGCCGGCCGCTACGCGCTCACGCATGGCCTCCTCGACGAGTCTGGCCGCCCCCAGCAGGCCGTCGCGCCCTCGGCCGTAGCGTGGCGCGGCGCCCGCGGAGCCGTTCCGCTCGAGCTCGACGAGGCCGGCGTCCTCGCGACCATCGCCTCGTTCGGCCGTGCCGCGTCCTCCGCCGCCGCCGCCGGATTCGACGCCGTCGAGATCATGGCCTCCGAGGGCTACCTGATCAACCAGTTCTGCTCGCCGCTCACCAACCTGCGCGACGACGCGTGGGGCGGAGACTCCCAGCGCCGGCGTCGATTCGCCGTCGAGGTTCTGCGCGCGGTCCGCCAGGCGGGGATCCCCGTCAGCGTCCGCGTCTCAGGCGACGACCTGATGCCCGGCTCATCGACTCCCGGCGACGTCGACGCCCTGGTCCGCGACCTCGTCGAGTCCGGTGCCGACGCGATCAGCATCGGCGTCGGCTGGCACGAGTCGCGCGTCCCCACCGTCCAGTCCGCCGTGCCGCACGGCGTCTGGGTGCCCTTCGCCCGGCGCATCGCCGGCGTCGTCCGCGCCTCGAGCCGCCCCGACGTCGCCGTCATCGCGAGCAACCGCCTCACCGACCTCCGCGACGCCGAAGACGTCCTCGCCGGCGGGCTCATCGACGCCGTCGCGATGGCCCGCCCGTTCCTCGCCGACCCCGAGATCGTCGCCAAGAGCACGGCGGGCGACTTCGCGGCGGTCACGACCTGCATCGGCTGCAACCAGGCCTGCATCGACCGCTCCCTCTTCGGCAGGCCGGTCTCCTGCCTCGTCAACCCGCGCGCCGCCCGCGAGCTCGAGTTCCCGACCGTGCCCTCGGCAGTCCGCCGCGGCGTCGCCGTCGTCGGAGCCGGCCCCGCCGGCCTCGCCGCCGCCGTAGACCTGGCCAAGCGCGGCAATCCGGTCACCGTCTTCGAGGCCCGCGACGTGCTCGGCGGCCAGTTCGACCTCGCCGCGACCATCCCCGGCAAGGAGGACTACGCCGGCCCCGTCCAGGCCTGGCACTCCGCCCTCCTGGCCCTCGGCGCCGCTGTCCACGTCGGACGCCGCGTCACCGCCGCCGATCTTGCGGGCTTCGACCATGTCGTCGTCGCCACCGGCGTCGAGCCGCGCCGCATCGACGTGCCCGGAGTCGACCTGCCGCACGTCCTCACCTACGAGCAGGCGCTCCGCCACGGCGTGCCCGGCGGCACCGTCGCGCTCATCGGCTCCGGAGGCATCGGCGTCGACACAGCCGCCTTCCTCGTCGAGTCCGGCCGCGAGGCCGACCGCGCGGCGTCGTTCGTGGCCGACCACGGCCTACCCCGCGCAGGATCCGCGGAGTCCGACCGCCCGCAGCGCCGCCCCGCGCTCCGCCCGCACCCGCCCCGCCCCGGCGCCGATGTGACCCTCGTGTCGCGCTCCGGCAGATTCGGCAGCGGCATCGGCGTCACCTCCCGCTGGGTCGCCGTCGGCCGCCTCCGCTCCGCCGGCGTGCGCTTCGTCGACCACGTCGACTACCGCGAGATCCGCCCGGGCTTCCTCGACGTCGTCGACGACGCCGGCCGGGTCACCGCCATCCCGGCCGACACGGTGATCGTCTGCGCCGGCCAAGAATCCGTCTCGTCCCTGGCGCAGGAACTCGCGGCGGCCGCCATCGAGCACACCGTCATCGGCGGCGCCCTCGACGCCCGCGCCGTCGACGCCGTCCGGGCGACCTCCGAGGGGCTGTCCGCGTCGCGCGCCATCGCCCCCTGACGCGGGCTCCCCACCCGCCCGCCTGCCCCCCCCCGGGGTTTCCTTTTCGGCCGCTTTCCCTGGGCGTGAATTCACGCGCGGGGAAAGTCTTCCGGAGGGGAACCGACAGGGCCGGGCGATGCGCGTGCGAGCGGCGACGGTTCTCCACAGGGCCTTCGGGGGGCTGGATTCTTGTGGACAGCCGTCGGGCAGAGTCACCTCGCGGAAGAATCGACGCATGCCGCTCACTCCTGCGACTCCTGAGGCGCCGCCCGCGCCGTGGCTCGTCGATGCCGCGAACGCATTCGACGTCATGGGGCACCCGGTTCGCCGGTATCTGCTCGCGGTCCTGGCATCGGAGGAGTGCGCGTCGTTGTACCTCGCCGAGAGGGTGCAGCACGTGTTCGGAGTCGGGTGGCCCGCGGTCAGCAAGCACCTCAAGATCTTGCACGGCGCCGGATTCGTTCGAGTCCGCGACGCCTGGCCGCAGCGCCTCTACCGTCTGGACGACGACGCCATCGGCCGCCTCGAGGCGGCCGTGGCCGGACTCCGCGCCGCGTGGGCGAGACGCGAGGGCGGAGGCTACACGGGAGCGTTCGAACCGGCGGAAGCGCTGTGGCCACGGCGGCGTGCGAGCCGGAGGCCGGCGGACGCAGCGGACGCGATCGACCGGATCTTGAGGGACGAGGGCATCGATCCCGACACGGGCCAGCGGATGATTGGCTGAATGGGCACCAGTCTGCAACAATGAGAGGTCGAGTCAGCGGCCACCCGACCCTCTAATCAGGTGGCACGCATGACCCCTTAGAGCTTTCGAGCCGAGTGTGCCCCCACGCTCACGGCTAGCAACTCGCCTCAAATCACTGCCACAGGAGAATTGTGTCCGTCAAGATCCGCCTCAAGCGTCTCGGTAAGATTCGCGCCCCGTACTACCGCATCGTCGTCGCCGACTCGCGCACCAAGCGCGACGGCCGCGTGATCGAAGAGATCGGCAAGTACCACCCCACCGAAGAGCCCTCTGTCATCGAGGTCGACTCGGCTCGCGCCCAGTACTGGCTCGGCGTCGGCGCTCAGCCGACCGAGCAGGTCGCCGCCCTCCTGAAGCTGACCGGCGACTGGGGTCAGTTCAAGGGCGACAAGGACGCCGTCTCGACCGTCAAGACCAAGGCCCCCAAGGAGGCCTTCGTCGCCGACGAGAAGAAGAAGCCCGTCCTCAAGCCCAAGACGGAGAAGGTCGCCGAGGCGCCCGCTGCCGAGGCTCCCGCTGCCGACGACGCCGCTGCCGACGAGTCGACCGAGGCGTAGTCAGTGCTCGCACCTGCACTCGAACACCTCGTCCGGGGGATCGTCGATCACCCGGACGAGGTGCAGGTGGTCTCGAAGACCTCGCAGCGCGGCGACGTGCTCGAGGTCCGGGTCCACCCTGAAGACCTCGGACGCGTCATCGGACGCTCCGGGCGCACCGCCAAGGCGCTGCGCACCCTTGTCACGGCGATCGCCGACGGCAAGCGTGTCCGCGTCGATGTCGTCGACACCGATTTCTGATTCGGTGTCCGACAGCTCCACTCCTGGCGACGGCCAGACGCGGCTCCGCGTCGGCCGTCTGACCAAGGCCCACGGCCTCAAAGGCGCTCTCAAGGTCGAGCTCTACACCGACGCTCCCAAGAAGCGATTCGTCCCCGGGGCCGTCTTCGCCCTGCAGGTGCCGAACGACTCACCCTGGCACGGTAAGACCCTCGAGCTCGTTGAACTCCGCTGGTACAACTCGCACCCTGTCGGCTTCTTCGTCGGAGTCGACGACCGCACCGCGGCCGAGACGCTCGTGAAGGCGATCCTCTGGGTCGAGCACGAGGGCGTCGAGGTCAGCGACGAGCCCGATGCGTGGTTCGACCACCAGCTGATCGGCCTCTCCGTCGTCCGCGACGGATCCGAGGTCGGCACCATCGCCCGCGTCGACCACCTCCCGGCCCAGGACCTCCTGGCCGTCGACACACCTTCGGGCGAGGTGCTCGTGCCGTTCGTCTCCGCGATCGTCCCGAGCGTCGATCTCGCGGCGGGCACGGTCACTGTGACGCCTCCGCTCGGCCTGTTCGAGAGCCTCGACGACGACGAGCCTGCCGATGCAGAGGTGCCCGCGACGGCAGTTCCTGCGCCCGCGGCTCGTGACCCGAAGCCTGACGAGACGTCCGAGTAGGCATTCGGTGCGCATCGACATCGTCTCGATCTTCCCCGAGTTCTTCGGCGTGCTCGACGTCTCGCTGCTCGGCAGGGCCCGGCAGCAGAGGCTCCTCGACGTGCAGGTCCACGATCTGCGCGACCACACTCACGACCGGCATCGCACCGTCGACGACACGCCCTACGGCGGCGGCGCCGGGATGGTGATGAAGCCGGAGCCCTGGGGCGAGGCGCTCGACGCGATCCTCGACGGAACGCCCGAGGGCACCGTGGTGGTCGTGCCGTCGCCGGCGGGCACGCCGTTCACGCAGGCGCAGGCCCGCGAGCTCGCGCTCGCGCCTCGTCTCGTCTTCACGTGCGGGCGCTATGAGGGCATCGACCAGCGCGTCATCGACCACGCGGCGACCAGGCCGGGTGTGACGGTCCGCGAGGTCAGCCTCGGCGACTACGTTCTGAACGGCGGCGAGGTCGCGGCCATGGCAATGATCGAGGCCATCGGGCGCCTCGTGCCGGGTGTCGTCGGCAACCCGGAGAGCCTCACGGAGGAGAGCCACGAGGGCGGCCTGCTCGAGTACCCGAGCTACACCAAGCCGGCCGTCTGGCGGGGGCACGAGGTTCCGCCGATCCTGCTCAGCGGGAATCACGGGGCTATCGCGACGTGGCGCCACGAGCAGCAGGTGGAGCGCACGCGCCGGGTGCGGCCCGACCTGCTTCCCGACGCCGAGGCGTGACCTCGGAGCGACGGATTCGCCGGTCGCCTGGCGGCGCCGCCTCCTAGCGGGCGGTCAGCACCAGGGGGCCGTCGGCGGTGATGGCCACGGTGTGCTCGACGTGCGCCGTGCGCGAGCCGTCGACGCTGCGGAGCGTCCAGCCGTCGGCGTCGGTGTAGATCTCGTCGGTCGACTGCATCAGCCACGGCTCGATCGCGATCACCAGGCCCGGGCGGAGCGGGAAGCCACGGCCGGCGCGACCGTCGTTGGGCACGTGCGGGTCTCCGTGCATCTCGGTCCCGACTCCGTGGCCGCCGAACTGCAGGTTGACCGAGTATCCCGCGGCGTGGGCGACCTCGCCGATCGCGGCGCTGATGTCGCCGAGCCGGCCGCCGGGCTGGGCGGCGGCGACCCCTCGGACCAGCGCCTCCTCGACCGTCGCGATGAGCGCGGCATCCTCGGGTGAACCGTCGCCGCCCACCACGAGGCTCACGGCGCTGTCCGAGACCCAGCCGTCGACTCTGGCGGCGAAGTCGAGGCTGAGGAGGTCGCCCGTCTGCAGGGCGTAGTCGTGGGGGAGCCCGTGCAGCACGGCGTCGTTGACGGAGGTGCAGATGACCTTGCCGAACGGGCTGGCGCCGAACGACGGGTGATAGTCGACATAGCAGCTCTCCGCCCCGGCGTCCCGGATCATGCGGTGCGCGAGAGCGTCGATCTCGAGGAGATTGACTCCGGGGACAGCTGCCGCCCGGGTGGCCTCCAGAACGGACGCGACGAACCGCCCGGCGGGCCTCATCGCTTCGATTTCTCCCGGGGTGCGTAGATCGATCATGCAGTCATTCTTCACGGTCGGTGCCTAGGCTCCACTGCATGAGGCTTCGCAGAGTGGTGTATCGCGTGTCGTGGATCGCGGCTTTCGCGTTGCCGCTGTGGGTGCTGTTCGGGCGCGGCTTCTTCGGGGCGCCCCTCGGCTTCCAGTTCTTCGCCCAGCTCCTGTTCGTGCCCGTCCTGTTCGTCGGCCAGGCCGTCGCGACGGCTCTGGTCACCCTTCGCGGCACCAATCGCCGCACCCGCTCGGTCTCCTGGAGCGATTCCGGGCTGCTCGCCGTGGCCTGGATCGGTCAGCTCGCCGCCGGTTTCTTCCTCGTCGACTCCGCGGCCGGGCGCACCGCCGCTTCGGCGTTCACCGTCTTCGCCGGCGCCGGGGCGTCGACGCTGTCGAGCGTGCTGGCGGCCGCGGCGATCATGCTCACCGTGGTCGCCCTCGCCGTCCTGATCGCCGTCAGCGTGCGTCGCTCCGTGCGCGCGCTCCGTCAGGGGTTCGTCTCGACCACCGCAGCGCTCGACCCCGACCGCACGGTGACGGTCGGCCCGCACTCCTGAGGCATCGGCGTCCCTGGGGCGGCGGCGACCTCGAGGCCACGGTGTCACCTGGCGCCGGGACCGCGGTCTGTGGCACAATAGGCGTTTGTGCCCGCGCACGACTCTGCCACAGGGGAGTCGGCCATCACGAGGCACGATCTTCCACGAAGCGTTCCCGCACGATCACCGTGCGCCGGGACCCGAAACCGCGGTCGACCTGTGGCGGCCCGAGAGAGCGAACCATCATGAGCCACATCCTCCAGAGTCTGGATGCAGCGTCGCTTCGCAGCGATGTCCCCGACTTCCGTGCCGGCGACACCGTCAAGGTCCACGTGAACATCATCGAGGGCACGCGCTCGCGCGTCCAGGTGTTCCAGGGCGTCGTCATCGGCCGCCAGGGCGACAGCGTCCGCGAGACCTTCACGGTCCGCAAGGTCAGCTTCCAGGTCGGCGTCGAGCGCACCTTCCCCGTGCACTCCCCGGTCATCGACCACATCGAGCTCGTCAGCCGCGGCGCCGTGCGCCGCGCGAAGCTGTACTACCTGCGCGAGCTGCGCGGCAAGAAGGCCAAGATCAAGGAGAAGCGCGACAACTAGTCGTTCAGCGCTTTGCCGAACTTCGAGCTCCCCGTCCAGTACATTTGGGCGGGGAGTTCGGTGATTTATGACAGATAACAGCACGTTCATGCGCAGCCTGCGGCGGGGGCTGCAGATGCAGACCGCCGACGGATCGTCGCCCGTCCGCGGGCGACGCCGTGCTCCCGACGGCGAGGGCGGCGAGACCGTCAGGCGTCCGGGCGGCATGGGCCGCTTCCTTCGCGACATCGTCATCATCTTTCTCGCGGCCCTCCTGATCTCGTTCCTGATCAAGACCTTCCTGGTCCGCTCGTTCTACATCCCGTCGGCGTCCATGGAGAACACGCTCCAGATCAACGACCGGATCATCGTCAACGAGCTCGTCCCGAACGTCGTCCCGCTGAAGCGCGGCGACATCATCGTCTTCAAAGACCCGGGCGGGTGGCTCTCGACGAGCGACCAGGTCTCGTCGACGACCGGCAACCCCGTGGTCGACGGCTTCCAGTGGTTCCTGACCCAGGTCGGCCTCGGCACGCAGGACAGCGACGACCACCTCGTCAAGCGCGTCATCGGCCTGCCCGGCGACAAGGTGGCCTGCTGCAACGACTTCGGTCAGATGACCGTCAACGGCGTGCCCCTCGACGAGCCGTACACGAAGCTCCCCGCCGGCATCTCCCGCGAGTCCGAGAAGGACTTCTCGGTGACCGTCCCCGCCGGCTCGCTCTGGGTCGAGGGCGACAACCGCTACAACTCGGCCGACAGCCGCCTTCAGACGAACACGCCGTCCAAGGGCTTCGTGCCGGAGTCCGACGTCGTCGGCCGCGCCTTCATCATCACGTGGCCCCTCAGCCGCTGGACCTGGCTCGACGACTACCCCGACGTGTTCCGCGGAACGGACTCGAGCACCAAGTGACCCCGGTCGCCGATCCGACGCTCGACTTCGAGCGCGAGCTGCACGACGACGGCGCCGTCTGGGTGCTCGGCTGCGACGAGGTGGGTCGCGGGGCCATCGCCGGTCCGGTCGCCGTCGGCATCAGCGCTGTGCGCATCACCTGCGGGCCGCACCCCGAGGGCCTGCGCGACAGCAAGATGCTCAGCGAGAAGCGCCGGGAGGCGATGGCGCCCCTCGCCGCCCAGTGGTGCGAGGCGTCGGCGGTCGGCCTGGCCGAGGCGGCCGAGGTCGACTCCGTCGGCATCATCGCCGCCCTCGGTCTGGCGGGCAGGCGGGCTCTGGCGCAGCTCCACGGGCTCGGCGTCGGGATCCTCGACTCGGTCGTCGTGCTGGACGGGAGCCACGACTACCTCACGCCGGCGCTCCTGACGCCGCCGCGCATCGTCACTCGCATCAAAGCCGACCGCGACTGCGCGTCCGTCGCCGCCGCGTCGGTGATCGCCAAGGTGCACCGCGACCGGCTCATGATCGGCTACGACGACGTCCACCCGGGCTACTCGTGGACGGCGAACAAGGGCTACGGCTCGGCGGCCCACTACGCCGGTCTCGAGGCGCACGGCCCCTCGCCGCTGCACCGCCTCTCCTGGCTGCATTGACGTAAGATAGCCGCTCGATGGACGACGACGATTTCGACGACTACGACCGCGAGGTCGAGCTTGCCCTCTACCGCGAGTACCGCGACGTCGTGTCGCAGTTCCGCTACGTGATCGAGACCGAGCGACGCTTCTACCTGGCCAACGAGGTCGACCTCGTCCGCCGCGACACCGAGCACGACTTCTACTTCGAGCTCACGATGACCGACGTCTGGGTGTGGGACGTCTACCGGTCCGACCGCTTCGTCAAATCGGTGCGCGTGCTCACCTTCAAAGACGTCAACGTCGAAGAGCTGACCACGCGCGACCTGGAGCTTCCGAAAGAGCTCGCGCTCGACGAGTAGGGCGACCACCTGCGGGGTGTTCTCCACAGGCGGGCCCTGGCCGATGGTCTGTCCACAGATGTGACCGGCGGCCGCGGGGAGTTCCTGCGATTCACGATCCTCGTACGAGGAGGTCGTGATGACAGAAGACAGAACACACAGCAGTCCCGACAGGGGCAGCAGTCCCGACAGGGGCAGCAGGCTCGAACTGGGCGCTGCCGGCGAGGAGATCGCCGCCGAGTACCTGCGCGAGTGCGGCTACCGGGTGCTGGCGCGCAACTGGCGGTGCCCCGAGGGCGAGATCGACATCGTCGTCGCCGACGACGACTGGGTGGTCGTCGTCGAGGTGAAGACGCGGTCGAGCCATGCGGCTGGGCATCCGTTCGAGTCGGTGACGCCGACGAAGCTGGCGCGGCTGCGACGCCTCGCGGGGGCCTGGGCGCGCGAGAACCCGCGCGAGGGCTCGCGTCTGCGCGTGGACGCGGTGGCAGTGACGGTCGCCGCAGGAACTGCCCCGCCCACCGTCGAGCACCTCGAGAACGTCGCATGAGCGTGGCACGCACCCAGGCCATCGCCCTCCAGGGGCTCCACGGTGCGATCGTCGAGGTCGAGGCCGACATCAGCGACGGCCTGCCGGGGTTCCTGCTGATCGGGCTGCCGGACGCATCGCTCGGCGAGGCCCGCGACCGGGTCCGGGCGGCCGCTGCCAACTCGGGATGCCCGCTGCCGTCGCGCAAGCTGACCGTGAACATGTCGCCCGCGTCGCTCCGCAAGCACGGATCGTCGTTCGACCTGTCGATCGCCGTGGCAGCCCTCGCGGCCGGCGACCTCGTGGGCGCCGCGTCGATCCGGTCGGTGGTCCACATCGGCGAGCTCGGCCTCGACGGACGGCTTCGGCCGGTCGACGGCATCCTGCCGAGCGTGCTCGGCGCCGCCCGGGCCGGGGCGACGACCGTCATGGTGCCGTCCGCGAACGTCGACGAGGCGTCACTGGTGCCCGACGTCCGCGTGGTCGGGGTCGCGAGCCTCCGCGACGCCGCGATCTGGCACGGCGGCGACTTCGAGCCTGAAGCCGTCGAGGCGCTGACCCGGCCCGCGACCGAGGCCGTCGACGAGGCCGACCTCGACCTGGCCGACGTGATCGGCAACCGGGCGGCCGTCGAGGGCATGATCGTGGCGGCATCGGGCGGCCACCACATGCTCATGGTCGGGCCGCCGGGCGCGGGCAAGACGATGCTCGCGGCACGGCTGCCGGGACTCCTGCCCGACCTCGACATCGATCAGGCCCTCGAGGTCTCGTCGGTGCGATCGCTGAGCGGTCTCCCGGTGCAGGCGCTCCTGTCGCGACGCCCGCCGTTCGAGAGCCCGCACCACTCGTGCTCGGCCGCGGCCCTCGTCGGCGGCGGGCACGCCATCATGCGGCCCGGCGCCGTGACGCGTGCTTCCGGCGGGGTGCTCTTCCTCGACGAGGCGCCGGAGTTCGCGGCCGCCGTGCTCGACGGGCTGCGCCAGCCCCTCGAGAGCGGGTCGATCGTGATCCAACGGACCCACGGCTCGGCCACGTGGCCGGCCCGGTGCCAGCTGGTGCTCGCCGCCAACCCGTGCCCGTGCGGCGAGTACGGGTCGCGCGACGTCGCCTGCTCCTGCTCGCCGTTTCAGCGACGGCGCTACCTCGGCAAGCTGTCGGGGCCGCTCATCGACCGGATCGACATCCAGCTGCGGGTGTCGCGGATCGACTCGGCGCAGTTCCGGCAGGCGACCGAGCCGCTCGGCGGGCAGATCACGACCGCCGAGGCGCGATCACGGGTGGTCGCCGCCCGCGATCGGCAGAGACGCCGGTGGGAGGGCACGCCGTGGCGGCTCAACTCCGAGGTGCCGGGCAGCCGGCTCCGGTCGCGCGACCTGCGCCTCGCGACCGCCGACACCGAGGTGCTCGACCGGGCGCTCGAGGGCGGGGCGCTGACGATGCGCGGCTACGACCGCGTGCTTCGGCTCGCATGGACGGTCGCCGACCTCGATGCCGCCGAGCGGCCGACCCGCGAGCACGTGGGAGCCGCCCTGGCCCTCCGGAGGGCATTGTGAATGCGGCGGAGGGCGCTGTGAGCGCAGCAGAGGGCACTGCAGGTTCGGCGCGGGACACCCTCGGTGCCGGCACGCTCAGTGCAGGCACGATCGGCGGCATCCTGTCGCCGGGCGACGCGCAAGCCGCTGCCCGGGTGCTCGGTCGCGTCGACGGCTGCGCGGTCGAGCCGACCGCGGCGATATCCGGAGCGATCTGGTCGTGCCTGGCCGAACCGGGCGACGGCGTCGCGGGGCTGTTCCGCACGGTGTTCGGCGCCGAAAGAGCGCTGGGGCTCCTGACGCTCTCGGCCGATCAGATCCGGTCCCGGCTGCGTGACGCTCACGTGGCCGAGGCCGCGAACGTCGACGTCGACGCGGCGCTGCGACGCTGGGTCGGGCGCCTGACCGAGGCGCGCGTCCGGGCCGCGATCCGTGCGGCGCGCTCGGTCGGGGCGCAGCTGCTCGTGCCGGGCGACGAGTCGTGGCCCGCCGGGTACGCCGATCTCGGCCCGCACGCGCCGGCGGCGCTCTGGGTGCGGGGTGACCCGGCGCGGCTGACCGCGGAGCCCGGGGTGGCCATCGTCGGCTCGCGGGCCTCGTCGGGCTACGGCGAGCAGGTTGCGCTGGAGCTGGGCGACGGGCTGGCCTCGCGCGGCATCGCCGTCCACTCGGGCGGCGCCTACGGGATCGACGGGAGCGCGCATCGCGCTGCCCTCGCCGCCGAGGGGTCGACCGTCGCGGTGATGGCCGGCGGGGTCGACCGCTTCTACCCGGCCGGGCACTCCGAGCTGCTGGCCCGTGTCGTCGACCGCGGAGCCGTGGTGGCGGAGGTGCCGTGCGGCACGAGTCCGTCGCGCTGGCGGTTCCTGCAGCGAAACAGGCTTCTGGCGGCAGGAACGGGCGCCACGGTCGTCGTCGAGGCCGGCGAGCGGTCGGGCGCGTTGAACACGGCGACCCACGCTCGCGGGCTGGGGCGTCCGCTCGGCGCGGTACCGGGGCCCATCACGTCGCCGTCGTCGGCGGGGTGCCACCGTCTGCTGGGCGAGCCCGAGGTCCGGCTGATCGGGGGAGTGCACGACGTCGTCGGGCTCCTGCGCCCGGCCCTCGACACCGGCGGGGCCGACCACCTGGGCACCGGCGAGGGGCGACCGCACCCCGTCGAGGTGCGGGTGCTCGACGCGCTGAGTCCGCGACGGCCGCGCACCGAGGCCGAAGTGGCCCTGTCGGCGGGTCTCGGCGAGAGCGAGGCCCGCGCCACCCTGGCGGTCCTCGAGCTGACGGGCCGCGCCCGCGAGCGCGATCGGGGGTGGGTCGCCGCCGTGTGAGTCGACGGCGCGCCGGGGCCGCAGCGCGTCGGGCTCGGCGCCGCGGCGCGCGGCGGGGACCGCCCCGGTGCGCCCGCGGTCGTGGCGCGCCCCGCCGCGCCCGGCCGCCGCCGTGCCTACCCTTGACCGTGCCCGCCACCCTCGTCCGCGACATCGACGCCTTCCTCGCCTGGCTTCGCCACGGCCGCGGGCTGAGCGAGCACACCGTCCGCGCGTACGGCTCCGACCTCGAGTCGCTCCTGGCCTTCGTCCGCGGCCGCGTCGACGGCGAGCCCGAGACGTCCGGGCTCGACCTCGACACGCTCCGCGACTGGCTGTGGCAGTCGACGCAGCAGGGGCTGGCGCGGGCGACGATCTCCCGCCGGTCGGCGTCGGCGCGCGCGTTCACGCGGCGGCTGCACGAGTCGGGTGCGACCCCGACCGATGTCGGAGTGCGGCTTCGCGCTCCCAAGGCCGAGAGCCACCTGCCGCGCGTCCTCACCCGCGAGCAGATGGACGGCATCCTGACCTCGCTGGCGACTCTCGCCGACACCGGAGACCCGGGCGCTGTGCGCGACCTCGCCGTCATCGAGCTGCTGTACGGCGCAGGGCTGCGCGTCGCCGAGCTGGTCGGCACCGACCTCGGCGACATCGACCTCGAGCGGCTCACGGTGCGGGTCGTCGGCAAGGGGTCGAAGCAGCGGGTGGTCCCGTTCGGAGTGCCGGCAGCGGCGGCGCTGGGGGAGTACGTCGACCGCGCCCGCCCGAAGCTGGTGGACGGCGGCGGCGGAGTTCCTGCGCCCTTCTTCGTTGGGAGGTCGGGCCGACGGCTCGGCACGCGCGCCGTCTACTCGCTGGTGGCCCGGCTGCTCGAGCCGCTGCCGGGGTCGGGCCCCGCGGGTCCGCACGCGCTCCGGCACACCGCCGCGACCCACCTGCTCGACGGGGGAGCCGACCTGAGGGCGGTGCAGGAACTCCTCGGCCACGCCAGCCTGGGCACCACGCAGATCTACACGCACGTCTCCACGGAGCGGCTGCGCGAGAGCTACCGGACGGCTCACCCGCGCGCCTGACCGCATGCCCGAGCTTCGCAAGGACAGTCAGCCCGGGCGTCCTCGTGGCGCTCGCAGCTCGAGCCCGAGATCCTTCTTGGGCTTGCGCGTCGCGGCGGATCTCCTTGCGGGTCGCCCACGCGTCCTTGTCGAAGGACCCGTCTCCGCGCCGGCCAGCGGCCGCGTCGGCAGCAGCACGGCGCGCGGCACCCCGCCGAGGAACACCAGCGGCGACACGTACGCCCCGTCGACCCGTGCGCCCACGTGCACGCACGGGATCGCGTCGGCGCAGTGCCCGGCCTCGACCACGCCCACCGGCTGACCTCGTTGCACGGAGTCGCCGCGGGCCACGGTCGCGGCGACCGGCTCGAAGCTCGACAGCACGCCGCCTGGATGCTCGATCGACAGCACCGGACGGTCGACGACCACCCCGGCGTAGTGCACGACGCCCGACTCGGGTGCGAGCACGACGGCGCCGATCGCGGCCCCGACGTCGATGCCGCGGTGCCCGGGCGACCAGACCTCGGTCGGCGCCTCGAACCCCGTCAGGACCGGATGGGGCGCAGGAACGGGCCACGACCACGGCGACCCCGCCTCCTCGCGCGCCGCGGCGGCGCCCGGCGCCCCCACGAGCAGCACTCCGGCCAGCAATGCCCCCGCCGGCAGCGCTGCGGCCCGCATCGCGGCGACGAGCAGCGCCGCAGCACGCGGCACGACGAGGATCGATCTCACACGCCCAGGATCGCGTGGCGATGCACTCTGCAACGGGCGTAGGGTCGATCTGTGCACAACGACTCGTGCATGCCGCACCTGGGGAGGCGGCGATCATGAGTCGCTGCCTTCCTCACAGAGGGTCGACGACAAAGCATGTCGTCGCCGATGGAAAGTAGAAGAACAGTGTCAGACAAGACGACAGAACCGAAGACCGACGAAGCCAGACGGCTCGACCGGAGGGTCACCGCTCTCGCGGTCGTAGCGGCCATCGGCGGGTTCCTGTTCGGATTCGACTCGTCGGTCATCAACGGCGCGGTCAACTCCATCACCAAGGAGTTCGACATCCCCGAGGCCGCCTCGGGCATCACGGTCGCGTCAGCGCTGATCGGCTGCGCGGTCGGCGCCTACCTGGGCGGCCGCTTCGCCGACCGCTGGGGCCGCATCCGCGTCATGCTCATCGCCTCGGGCCTCTTCCTGATCAGCTCGATCTTCGCCGGTCTCGCCTTCGCCACGTGGGACTTCATCATCTGGCGCCTGGTCGGCGGTCTCGGTATCGGCATCGCGTCGGTCATCGCGCCGGCATACATCTCGGAGGTCTCGCCCAAGAGCATCCGCGGCCGCCTGGGCTCGTTCCAGCAGCTCGCCATCACGCTCGGCATCTTCGCCGCTCTGCTCTCCGACCAGCTCTTCGCCGTCACCGCCGGCTCAGCCGACGCCATGATCGGCCCGTTCCCCGCCTGGCGCTGGATGTTCCTCGTCGGCGTCGTCCCGTCGGTGGTCTACGGCATTCTCGCACTCCGCCTGCCCGAGTCGCCGCGCTACCTCGCGGGCGAGGGCCGTCGCGACGAGGCGCGCGACGTGCTGAAGCAGATCGTCCCGACCGAGACGATCGAGACGAACCTCCACGACATCGAGGACGCCATCAAGAAGGAGGCCCAGCTCACCAAGAAGTCGAGCGTGCGCGGACCGGTCTTCGGCCTGCAGGGCATCGTCTGGGTCGGCATCATCCTGGCGATCCTGCAGCAGTTCGTCGGCATCAACGTGATCTTCTACTACTCGACCACGCTCTGGCAGGCCGTGGGCTTCAAGGAAGACCAGTCGTTCCTCATCTCGACGATCACCGCCGTGGTCAACGTGGCCGTCACCTTCATCGCGATCGCGCTCGTCGACAAGGTCGGCCGCCGCCCCATGCTCCTGGTCGGATCGATCGGCATGACGGTGAGCCTGGCGTTCATGGCCATCTCGTTCAGCCAGTCCAACGTCGTCGACGGCAACCCGCAGCTGCCCGGCGCCTGGGGCCCTATCGCCCTCGTCGCGGCGAACCTCTTCGTCATCTCGTTCGGCGCCACCTGGGGCCCGCTCATGTGGGTCCTGCTCGGCGAGATGTTCCCGTCGAACATCCGCGCGGCCGCCCTCGGCATCGGCTCCAGCTTCAACTGGATCGCGAACTTCGTCGTGACCGTCGCGTTCCCGGCGCTGGCCGCACTGAGCCTCACGCTCTCGTACGGGATCTTCGCCTTCTTCGCCTTCCTGTCGATCCTCTTCGTGTTCTTCAAGATCAAGGAGACGAAGGGCCGCTCGCTCGAGGAGATGGGCTCCGAAGCGGTGGGTGCTTCCGCCTAGCGAGTGCTATTGTTGGCACGCACTCCGTTCGCGGGGTGACTTCGCATGCCCTAGCGGTCCTCGACCGCGGTGACTCCACCCATTCGGTCCTTGCCACGCAAGGCGGGTACGAGCCCGGGCATCAGGCAGAGGCGACCGACCGGTCGTCCATCCAACTGAGAAGACGTGCGCGTTCGCGTGCGTAGAACAGGAGAACGGCCATGGCCGTCGTCACCATTCGCCAGCTGCTCGACAGCGGCGTCCACTTCGGACACCAGACCCGTCGCTGGAATCCGAAGGTCAAGCGCTTCATCCTCGCCGAGCGCTCCGGCATCCACATCATCGACCTGCAGCAGTCGCTCGGCTACATCGACCAGGCCTACGACTTCGTCAAGGAGACCGTCGCCCACGGCGGCACCATCCTCTTCGTCGGCACCAAGAAGCAGGCTCAGGGCTCGATCTCCGAGCAGGCCATCCGCGTCGGCCAGCCGTTCGTCAACCAGCGCTGGCTCGGCGGCCTCCTCACCAACTTCCAGACCGTCTCCAAGCGACTCGCTCGCATGAAGGAGCTGGAAGAGATCGACTTCGACGACACGACTCAGGGCTTCACCAAGAAAGAGCTCCTGATCAAGAAGCGCGAGCTCGACAAGCTGCACAAGACGCTCGGCGGTATCCGCAACCTCACGAAGACCCCTTCGGCTCTCTGGGTTGTCGACACTAAGAAGGAGCACCTCGCGATCGACGAGGCTAAGAAGCTGGGCATCCCGGTCATCGGCATCCTCGACACGAACTGCGACCCCGACGAGATCCAGTTCCCGATTCCGGGCAACGACGACGCGATCCGCTCCGTCGGCCTGCTGACGCGCATCGTCGCCGACGCCGCCGCGGAGGGCCTCATCCAGCGCCACCAGAAGCCTGAAGAGGGCGCTGCGCCCGTCGAGCCGCTGGCCGAGTGGGAGGCCGAGCTCCTCGCTCAGTCGACCGAGGCTCCCGCTGCTGCTGAGACCGCTGCTGCCGAGACCCCTGCTGCTGAGACCCCTTCGGCCGAGCCCGCCGCTGCCGAGGCGCCCGCCGCCGAGGCCGCTCCCGAGCCGACCGAGGAGAACGACGCCGACGCTCAGGTCGCCGACAAGGCACTGGGCGAGCCCGTCGCCAACCCGGTCGCCGAGGCCGACCCCGAGGTTGCCAACGCCGTTGACGCCGACGCTGCCGCTGTCGACGCCGCCGCCGCCAAGAAGTAACCTCTCCACCTTTTCAGCACGCCTGATTCACGAAAGGGCACATCAATGGCCAACTACTCACTCGCCGACGTCAAGGTCCTCCGCGACCGTCTCGGCGCGGGCATGCTCGACTCCAAGAACGCGCTCGTCGAAGCCGAGGGCGACCTCGAGAAGGCGATCGAGATCCTGCGCGTCAAGGGTCTGAAGGGCGTCGCCAAGCGCGAGGGTCGCACGACCACCGCCGGCCTCGTCACCGCGAAGGTCGGCGCGGACACCGCGACGATCATCGAACTCGCCAGCGAGACCGACTTCGTCGCGAAGAACGACAAGTTCGTCGCGCTGGCCGAGACCATCCTCGACACCGTCGCCGCCTCGGGCGCCGACGACGCCGAGACCGGCAATGCCGCGATCGTCTCGGGCGACCAGACGGTCGCCGCCTTCGTCGACCAGGAGGCCGCTCTTCTCGGGGAGAAGGTCGAGCTCCGCACGGTGGCAACGGTCCCGGGCTCCGAGTTCGCCGTCTACCTGCACAAGACCTCGAAAGACCTGCCCCCGCAGGTCGGCGTGGTCGTGGGCTACACCGGCGGCGACGCCGAGACGGCTCGCTCGATCGCTCAGCACATCGCGTTCGCTGACCCGAAGTACCTGAGCCGCGACGAGGTCCCGGCCGAGGAGGTCGCCCGCGAGCGCGCCATCGTCGAGGAGACCGCGAAGAACGAGGGCAAGCCCGAAGCGGCTCTGCCCAAGATCATCGAGGGACGCCTCACGGGCTTCTTCAAAGAAATCGCCCTGCTCGACCAGGCCTACGCGAAGGACAGCAAGCTGTCCGTCGAGAAGGTCCTCGCCGAGGCCGGCATGACCGTCCAGGGCTTCGCCCGGATCAAGGTCGGCGCGTAGAACCACCCGATGGGGCCCGAGACGAGCGATCGTCTCGGGCCCCATCTGCGCGCGCGCAGACGATTCGCCGCACGGCGACGGGCGCTTCGTTCCTGCGCCCGCCCGCACTCTGATTTCTGGCTACGCTGACATGAGCCATCACCGAGGGAGAACACGATGAAGACACCGAAGACCGCCCGCCGCCGAGTTCTCCTGAAGCTGTCGGGCGAAGCGTTCGGGGGCGGATCCCTGGGTGTCAACCCCGACGTCGTCAGCGCGCTGGCCAGCGAGATCGCCGAGGCCTCGGCCGACGTCGAGGTCGCGATCGTGGTCGGCGGCGGCAACTTCTTCCGCGGCGCGGAGCTCAGCCAGCGCGGCATGGACCGAGGCCGCGCCGACTACATGGGCATGCTGGGCACCGTCATGAACGCCCTCGCCCTGCAGGACTTCCTCGAGCAGACCGGCGCCTCCACCCGCGTGCAGTCGGCCATCGCGATGACCCAGGTCGCCGAGCCGTACATTCCGCGCCGCGCCGGCCGCCACCTCGAGAAGGGCCGCATCGTCATCTTCGGCGCCGGCGCGGGCCTGCCCTACTTCTCGACCGACACCGTCTCGGCGCAGCGGGCGCTCGAGATCGGCGCCACCGAGGTGCTCGTCGCGAAGAACGGCGTCGACGGCGTCTACTCGGCCGACCCGCGCACCGATCCGACGGCCACGAAGTACGACACCCTCACCTACCAGGACGCCCTCGTGAAGGGCCTCAAGGTCGTCGACTCGACCGCCTTCAGCCTCTGCATGGACAACGGCATGCCCATGCGCGTGTTCGGCATGGAGGGCGACAACAACGTGGCCCGCGCCATCCGCGGTGAGGCCATCGGCACCCTCGTCAGCAACTGAGTGGCGACGGGGCGCGAACTCCCCGACCGGCGGCGGGGCGCAGGTCGAGCATCGGCCCCCCGAGTAAGCTGACGACGAACTAAGGAGCAATGTGGCGATCGCAGATGTACTGACCGAGACCAAAGACAAGATGGGCAAGGCCGTCGAGGTCGCGAAAGACGACTTCAACACGGTGCGCACGGGCCGTATCAACCCGGCGCTGTTCCAGAAGATCCCGGTCGACTACTACGGCACCCCGACCCCGCTCGCGCAGCTGGCGTCGCTTCAGGCGCCCGAGGCGCGCACGCTGATCGTGACGCCCTACGACAAGACGGCGCTCAAAGAGATCGAGAAGGCCATCGCGACCTTCCCCAACCTCGGTGCCAGCCCGACGAACGACGGCACGATCGTGCGCGTGACGATCCCCGAGCTGACGCAGGACCGCCGCAAGGAGTTCGTCAAGATCGTCAAGACCAAAGGCGAAGACGCCAAGGTCGCAATCCGCAACATCCGCCGCAAGGCGAAAGACGACCTCGACTCGCAGCCCGAGGTCGGCGAAGACGAGATCTCGCGCGCCGAGAAGGAGCTCGAGTCGATCACGAAGGGCTTCGTCGACCAGATCGACGACGCGCTGAAGAAAAAAGAGGCGGAGCTCCTCGAGGTCTGATGGGAACCGTTCCTGACGATCCGGAGCGCGGCACCACTCCGACCAGACCCGACGTCGACGCGCGGGCCCACTCGGCGCGCCACGAGATCGAAGACCAGCTCCGCGCCCAGCGTGCACGCCTCGAGGCCAGCAACGCGAAGCTGACCGAGCGCACCGGCCGCAACCTGCCGGCGGCGATCGGCATCGGCGTCGGCCTCGGGGGCTCCGTGCTGGTCAGCCTGATCCTCGTCAAGGCCCTGTTCATGGTCGTCGCGGCCGTGCTGATCCTCTTCATGGTGATCGAGCTGACCAACGCGGTGCGAGTCGCCGGGCGCAACGTGCCTCGCGTTCCCAGCGTCCTGACGGCGCTGGCCGTGGTCCCAGCCGCCTACTACTGGCGCGCCGAGGGCCAGTGGCTCGTGCTGCTGGGCGGAATCCTCTTCATCTCGCTGTGGCGCGTGGCCGAGATCGCCGTGCCCTCGCGGAAGGCCACGGGTGCCGACCTGGTCCGAGACCTCGGCACGGGCGCGTTCGTGCAGATCTACACGACCTTCCTCGGCTCGTTCCTGGTGCTCCTCACGGCCCAGGACGGCGGTCAGTGGTGGGCGCTCGGCACGCTGATCATCGTGATCTCGGTCGACACCGGCGCCTACGCTGCCGGCCTCAACTTCGGCAAGCACAAGATGGCGCCGCGCATCAGCCCCAAGAAGACCTGGGAGGGGTTCGCAGGATCAGCGGCAGCCGCCATGATCGCGGGCGTCCTGATCGCGCTGTTCATGATCCACGAGGCCTGGTGGCTGGGCGTGCTGATGGGCGCCGTGCTGACGCTGACCGCCACGGTCGGCGACCTGACGGAGTCGCTCATCAAGCGCGATCTCGGCATCAAGGACATCTCGACGTGGCTCCCCGGGCACGGCGGCTTCCTCGACCGGCTCGACTCGACGCTGCCGTCAGCGGTCGTCGCGTACGCCCTCTACCTCATCTTCGCGTAGGCCCGCGGCACCCCCACGGCGGCGGAGAAGCCCCGCGCGGCGGCGGAGAAGCACGCCGCGGTGGCGAGTTCCTGCCGCTGGTGCGGGTCGCGCGACCGCTTCCACGGGATCGTGCGGCACAATGTCACCGTGAGCGCGACATTCCCCAAGGTGACCGGCTCGACCCGCGGCTACGACATCGAGCAGGTCGAAGACTTCCTCAAGGACGCCCGTGCGGCCTACTCGGGCGACGCGGAGTCCCCGGAGGTGTCGGCGGAGTCCATTCGCCGCACGGCCTTCTCGATGGTCAAGCACGGCTACGTGCCCGACCACGTCGACTCGGCCCTCGAGCGCCTCGAAGACGCCTTCGCCATGCGCGAGCGCGAGCGGTACCTCCGTTCGACGGGCGACGAGACCTGGTTCGCCGAGGCGAAGGCGACGGCCGAGGCTGTCGTCGCGCGCCTGGAGCGACCAGAGGGTCACCGATTCGACCGAGTCAGCGTGCTGTCGTCCGGCTACCACCCGAAAGATGTCGACCGCCTCGCGACGCGTCTTCGCGGCTACTTCTCCGAGGGGCGGGCGCTAAGCATCGAAGAGGTCCGCACGAGCGTGTTTCGCTCGAAGCGCGGCGGCTACCGCGAGGCCCAGGTCGACCTCGTGCTCGATTCCGTGGTCGACGTCATGCTGGCCGTTCGCTGACGATTCACTCCGCACATCCTCCGGGATACATCTCACGGATGATGACGCGCCGGCATGGAAGGCTGTACGGCTCGTGATCCATCCGTTATAGTTGACGGACTTATGGGTAGGCACTCCGCAGTACACGCATCCGGTCCCTCGCGATCCGTGGTCTCACGACCGCGCGCCAGCGCACCGGCAGTCCGTCAGACCGCTCTGGTCCTCGCCCCGGCAGCCGCTTCGTCGGGTTTCCGCGCTCCCAAGAAGCGCGTCGTCCTTCCGCTCGTCGGGTTCGCGGCCACGTTCGCCTTCGTCTCCGCCTCGCTCGTGAACCCGCTCTCCGGTGCCTATGCGTCGACGACGACGCCCAGCACCGACACGGCCATCTCGACGGGATACACCGTGGGCGGCCAGAGTTATACCGTGGCCGACGGGGCGTCCATCTCGACGAGCCGCGATGCCTACACCGTCAACTACACGGCCCCTGTGGTCGTCGAGAAGGCCAAGACCACGGCCACCGCCGAGTCCACGGCGACCGACACGGCCACGACCGACACGACGGCTGCCGATGCTGCCCCGACGACGACCACCACGACGGTCACGGCGGCACCGGCCGCCGCAGCCGCTACCCCGGGCAGCGCCCAGGCCATCGGCGCGCAGCTCGTCGCCGCTCGGGGCTGGGACACCTCGCAGTACAACTGCCTCGTCTCGCTCTGGAACAAAGAGTCGGGCTGGAACGTCTACGCAGCCAACCCGTCGGGCGCCTACGGCATCCCGCAGGCACTGCCCGGCAGCAAGATGGCCTCCGTCGGTGCCGACTGGCAGACCAGCGCGTCCACTCAGATCACCTGGGGCCTCAACTACATCCAGGGCCGCTACGGTAACCCCTGCGGTGCCTGGGCCCACTCGGTCGCCAACAACTGGTACTAGGCCTCATCTCCGCCGCAGCCGACGCATCGGCGGCGACGCGGTTGACGATGCATTCTCTGCGCCGTCAGGGTAGCCAGGGGCAAACGAGCACGAACTCCGGCGCCCCGCCGGTTCGACCACCGCCCCGCCAGCCCTTTCGCTAGGCTGGAGGGCATGCCGCGCAGCAACCGACCTCGACGCGCCCCCGGCGGCCGTCCGGGCCAGGTGCCCGCGCACGACGACGGCGGCGACCTCAGTCGCATCCTCTACGGCGGCCAGCGAACAGAGACCCGACGAGGGCGCGAGTGGGTCGTTCAGGCCATCTCGGGTGCGTCGTCGACGAAGCCCTACGTCTGCCCCGGTTGCACACTCCCCGTCGAGCCCGGAACGCCGCACGTGGTCGCATGGCGCGCCGACGGCCTGTTCGGCGAAGACTCCGACCTGGCGGCTCGCCGCCATTGGCACACCCACTGCTGGAAGATCTCATGACTGATGCGCACGCCGATGAAGCCGCACGCGAGCCCCTCCAGGTGCGAGGGGGCGTCGAGCTCCCGGCGCGGCGGAGCGACATCGAGCTGCACACCGCCGACGGGCTGACACTGGTCGGCGAGTGGGCAGTTCCTGCGTCCCGGCCCCCGGCTGCGACCCTGCTGACGCTGCACCCGCTGCCGACCGCAGGCGGCTTCATGGACTCGCACGTGATCCGCAAGGCGGCGGCGCGGCTTCCGGCACAGGCCGACCTGTCCGTGCTGCGGTTCAACTTCCGGAGCGCCTCGTCGCCCCGCGGGACGTCCGAGGGGGAGTTCGGCGACGGCGTCACCGAGCGCTTCGACCTCGCGGCCGCCATCGAGTTCGTTGCGGCCCAGGGGCTGCCGGCGCCGTGGCTGGTCGGCTGGTCGTTCGGCACCGAGGTCGCGCTGAAGCACGGCCTCGAGCACGACATCGCGGGCGCGATCCTTCTGTCGCCGCCCCTGTCGCGCACGAGCGAAGCCGAACTGGCTCGCTGGGCCGGGTCGGGCAGGCCCCTGGTGGCGATCGTGCCGGAGTTCGACGACTTCCTCCGACCCGCCGAGGCGCGCGAGCGATTCGCTGTCGTGCCCGAGACCGAGCTGGTCGAGGTCGAGGGCGGCAAGCACCTGTGGGTCGGCGAGAATCAGACCCGTCGGGTGCTGAGCGAGATCGTCCGGGTGGTCAATCCGGGGGCGCTGCCGCTGTCTGAGTCCTGGCCCGAGCCGGCGCGGGTGTAACGACCGCGCGTGGCGACTGTGCCTGCTGGCGATGGGCCGCGGTCCCCGCAAGCGGAGGCGGCACAGCCCATCGCGTCGAGCTCGGCTCGACGCCGCCACCGCTCACCCGATCGCGTCGAGCTCGGCCACCGCGTCGGCGGGTAGCTCGAGCTCGGCCGCGGCGACGTTTTCGCGCAGGTGCGCCTCTTTCGAAGTCCCGGGAATCAGGAGGACGTTCGGCGACCGCTGCAGCAGCCAGGTGAGCGCCACCGCGTTGGGAGTCTGACCGAGTCGAGCCGCCACCGCGTCGAGTACCCCCGACTGCAGCGGGCTGAAGCCGCCCAGTGGCCAGAACGGCACGTACGAGATCCCCTGCTCGGCCAGCGACGCGATCAGCTCCTCGTCGCCGCGGTGGGCGACGTTGTACCAGTTCTGCACTGTCACGATGGGGGCGATGGCTCGCGCCTCTGCGACCTGCTCGGCGTCGACGACGCTGACGCCGAGATGCCGGATCAGCCCCTCGGCCCGCATCTCGGCCAGCGCGCCGAACGGCTCGGCGATCGAGCCGGGCACCGTCGAGTGCCCGTCGGCCCCGCCGCCCACGCGGAGGTTGACGACGTCGAGAGCATCGACGCCGAGCGTCCGCAGGTTCGAGTGCACCTGGTCGCGCAGCTGCTCGGGGGAGCGCGCGTGCGGCCAGCCGCCGTTCTCGTCGCGCACCGAGCCCACCTTCGTGACGATCGTCAGGTCGCCCGAGAAGGGCGCGAGGGCTTCGCGCAGGATCTCGTTCACGACGTGCGGCCCGTAGAAATCGGCGGTGTCGATGTGGTCGACGCCCAGCTCGACGGCCGTCCGGAGCACTGCGATCGCCTCGCCGCGGTCGGCCGGCGGGCCCCAGACCCGTGGGCCTGCCAGCTGCATCGCGCCGTAGCCCATCCGCGCGACCGTGGGGCCGCCTGTCATCGTGTACGTGGAGTTCATCATGCCCCGAGTCTGCATCGGGCGCAGGAACTGCGGCAGTGCCGCCCCGCTCCTGGTAGCGCCGCGCCCAGCCTCGTGCCCCGGCGGGCCTCCGCCTCAGGTCGGCTCAGCGCTCGTTCTGCCGCGGGATCACGACCTCGCGCACCACGAGCAGCACGGCCGCTGCCACGGGCACCGCGATGAGGGCGCCGAGCACGCCGAGCAGCGTGCCGCCGACCAGAGCGGAGATGATCACGATGACGCCCGGGACCTTGACCGCCTGGCGCATGACGCGCGGGGCGAGGATGTACGCCTCGACCTGCATGTAGACGAGGTAGTAGATGCCGAGGAAGATCCAGGTCGCGGGGGAGAGGGGCAGCAGTGCCACCTGCGCCAGCACGACCACCGCGGCCGCGCTCACCGTGCCCACGAGCGGGATCAGCGCGCCGATGAAGGCGATGAAGGCGAAGAAGGCCGGCAGCTGGGCGCCCGCGATCGACAGCACGATGAAGCTCAGGATGCCGTTGAGCAGCGCCAGCGACACCTGGCCGATCACGTAGCGCCCGACGGACGAGCTGATCCCCTCGGTGAGGCGCAGGAACTCGGGGCGACTCGACTTCGGCACGAGCTGCGAGAGGCCGCCCTTGATGCTGTCGAGCGACGCCATGAAGTAGAGAGTGAGGATCAGCACGATCAGCACCCCGGCGAGGCCGTTCGAGATCGCGACACCGACGGCCAGGACGCCGCCGCCGATCGTGACGACGTTCTTCGGGTCGGTCAGGAAGTCGATCACGGTGTTCAGGGCGTCTTGCACGTCGAAGACGTCTTTCGGCACCAGAGACTGCAGATTGTCGGTGAACTGCTTGGCCGTGACGCTCTGCAGGTACGTGCTGAGGTTGTTCACGAGCACCGAGGTCTGCTGCACGATCGTCGGCACGATGGCGAAGACGACGCCGACGAATGCGGCGAGCACGGCGACCATGACGATGACGATCGCCAGCCAGCGCGGCACCCGGCGCTTCTCGAGGAAGCGGACGACGGGGTCGAGGCCGAGGGCCAGGAAGATGGCGACGCCGACGTAGGTCAGGATCGTCGAGAGCTCGCCGAGCGCGGTGCCGATCAGGACGGCGGTCAGGACGCCCAGGCCGCCGAAGAGGCCGAGGCGGTAGGGGTTGGCTATTCTCACGGGGCGGTCACTCGGCCGCGACCTGCTCGACCTGCTCGCCGTCGCCGATCATGCCGCGGAGGTTGCCGAAGTACGCGGCCACCTCGTCGCGGCGAGCGTTGATCTCGGAGAGGCGCTCCTCGGCGTCGCCGATGATGTCGCGCGCCTGGCGCTCGGCGTCGGAGACCAGGAAGCCGGCGCGCGACTGCGCGTTGCTCAGCGTCTCGGACGCCACGCGCTCGGACTCGGACCGCACCTTGCGGGCTGTCGAGTACGCCGTCTCCTCCGCCTTGCGCGACTCGCGGCGCTTGGCCTCGGCGCGGGCCGTGACCTCGGCGAGCTGCGCGTTGGCGTCGTCGAGGAAGGTCTGCGTCTGCGTGACCGCGTCGTGGTGGCGCTCGACGTACTCCTTCTCTGCCTCGTCGCGGCGAGTGGCCAGCTCGGCGTCGAGGTCGACGCGGGCCTGCTCGGCCTCCTTGTCGAGGGCCTCCTGCACCTCCTGGGCGCGAGCCTTCGTCTGCGCCTCGAAGTTCTCGAGCTCGTTCTTCAGACGGGCGCGCTGCGCCTCGTCGTCGTGGGCCAGGCGCGCACGAGTCTCGGCGAGGTCGGCGTCGAGCTCGGAGCGGGCGCGGGCGGCCTCGTCGGCGATGCGGGCATCGTGCTCGGCCAGCTCGCGGGCGATCCGCTCGCGGGTCTGCTCGAGGTCGCGTTCGATCTGCTCGGCGGTCTCGCGGGTGCTGCGCGCGATGGCCTCGGTGCTGGCGGCGCGGGCGGCCTCGATGTCGGCGTGGGCCTCGCCGACCTCGCGGTCGAGCTCGGCGCGCGTGACCTCGGCCTCGCGGGCGAGCGCCTGCCGCGTCGTCGACGCCTCGTTCTCGAGGGCGGCGCGGGCGGCGGTCGTCTCGCGGTCGAGCTCGGCGCGGCCGTTGGCGACCTCGTCAGCCAGCTCGGCGCGGCCGCCCATGACCTCGCGGTCGAGAGCGTCGCGGCGGGTGACGACCTCGTGCTCGAGGTCGGTGCGCGTGGTCTCGCTGAGACGCAGGAGCTCGTCGCGGACGGTCATGCCCTCGAGCTCGAGCTCGGCGCGCTGACGCTCGGAGTCGCTCTCGAACGCGGCGCGGCCCTCTTCGGTGTCGCGGGCGAGCGTCGCGGCGGCGTCGCGCGCGGCAGACACCTCGGCGGCGACGGTCTGGCGCAGCTCGGCGGCCTCCCGCTCGGCCTCGGCGCGAAGCGCGGCGGCCTCGCGGTGGGCGGTGGTCAGCGCCTCGGCGGCCTCGGTCGCGGCCGCGGTGCGGGTGGCGGACGCGTCGCGCTCGGCATCGGCGATCATGGCGCTCGCGTCGTCGCGGGCGCGAGCCACGAGGCGGTCGGCCTCGCCGGTCGACTCCTCGATCTGGGCGGCGGCGCGGCCTCGGGCGTCGTCGAGGATGTCGGCGGCGCGCTCTCGGGATTCGTCGGTGACGCGCTCGGCCTCCTCGGCCGCTGACGACCGGAGCTCCGACGCCTCGCGCTCCGTCTTCGAGATGAGGTCGTTCGACTGCTCCTCCGCCAGGCGGAGGGTGCTCTCGAGCTTCGCACCCAGGCCCTTGTAGGTCGGCTCGCCGACCTCCTGCAGGTCGTCCTCGAGCGACTCGACGCGCTGGTTCAGGGCCCTGACGGACTCGGCCTGCTCGGCGCGGTCGCTGTTGGCCTTGATCAGCTCTCGCCGGAGGTCGCCGAGAGCCTTCTCGACCTCCTCCTTCTTGTAGCCGCGGAGCTCGGTTCCGAATTCAGCCTCATCAGTGGCCACGAATGTCTCCCTGTGGTTGGGGTGCCCGAAAGGAAGGGGCGCGAGAACGATGAACACGTTGGAACCCGCTGCGACGGCCAACCTCCGTATTTTAGCGGGATACCGAGGATGTGATGCGGGCTAGGTCTCTCCCAGAGAGGTCGGCTATCCTGAACCGTCTTAAATTCGCTGCCGCCAGAAAGTCGGATGGTGGCACGAAGGGAGAAAAACTCGTGCGTTTCGTCTTGGCCGTCGTCACCCTGGTGATCGCGGCTCTGCTGGTCCTTCTCGGTCTGGCCCAACGGACGGTGTTCGCACCGGCCGACTCCGTCACCGCGACGTCCCAGTCGTCGTCGTCGGCACCGCTCACGCTGCTGCCCGCTTCGGCGCTCAAGGCGTACGAGGGGCGCGAGAGCATCCACATCGCCGGCGCGAAGGACTCCTTCGCCGCCTACGGCCGCACCGCCGACATCGTCGGCTGGATCGGCGACACGACCTACAACCGCGTGTCGTACGACAAGGCCACCGGCGACTTCACGACCAGGACGGTCGACGGCACCAGCACCACCGCGCCCGACCCGCGCGACTCCGACCTCTGGACGGCCGAGTACTCCGGGTCCGACCTCCGGTTCTCGCTCGTCGGCGACACCGACATCTCGGTGCTCGTGGCCACCGACGGCAGCGCGGCCGTCCCCAAGACGGTGTCCGTGACCTGGCCGCTCTCGACGGCGACCCCGTTGGTCGGCCCTCTGATCAGCGCCGGTCTGCTCGTCTTCGTGATCGGCGTCCTGCTCTTCGCGTGGGCCGTCGCCCACCACCGTCGCACGCGCGGCCCGCGACGGTCGGGCGGCGGCAAGCCCCCGCGCCTCAAGCGCTCCGAGCGCCGCGGCTCCGTCCGCTCCTCCCGCAAGGCCGCCCTCGGCCTCACCTCAGGCCGCGGCCCGCGCGGCCGCCGCATGGTCGCCGTCGTGCCGGTCGTGCTCGTGACGGCGCTCGGCCTGTCTGCGTGCTCCTCGGACTACTGGCCGCAGCCCGCGACCGGCGACTCCACGAGCGCGGCGACGCCGTCGGCGACGGCGACCGCCGCGCCGGGCGACGACCTCCAGCCCCCGGCGGTGACCGTGCCGCAGGCGAAGCGCATCATCGCCCGGATTACGGCCGTCCAGACCAGCGCCGACAAAGACCTCGACCCGAAGCTGGCGGCGACGCGCTTCACTGGTCCGGCTCTCCAGCAGCGCACGGCGAGCTACACCATCCGCAAGGCCGACAAGACGGCCGCCCTGCCGGTGTCGATCCCGAGCGGCTCCGTCAGCCTCACGCTCCCGCAGCAGACCGACTCGTGGCCGCGCACCGTCTTCGCGCTCGTCCAGAGCACCACGTCGACGAAGGTCGCGCCCGTCGGCGTGATGCTCGTGCAGGAGAGCGCCCGCGACCCCTACAAGGTCGACTACCTCGTCGGCCTCGAGGCGGGCGCGCAGATTCCCAAGGTGGCGCCGGCGACGATCGGCGCCGCGCGACTCGCTCCCGACGTGAAGCTCCTCGCGCTGGAGCCCGACAAGGTCGCAGCGGCCTACGCCGCCATCCTCAAGAACGGCGACACGGCCTCGTCGGCCTCGGCCTTCCAGGCCGACGGCGACACGCTCCGCGACAAGATCGGCAAGCCCTACAAAGACGCCAAGGCGAAGAAGCTCCCGTCGACGGCGTCCATCGCCTACTCGAGCAAGGTGGGCACCGAGCCGAGCATCGCCTTCGCGACCAACGACGCCGGCGCGATCGTCTCGGTGTCGCTCGACGAAATCGAGACCGTCAAGCCCACGAAAGACGGCGCCGAGGTCAACACCGAGGGCGAGGTGAAGTCGCTCAGCGGCGTCTCCAAGTCCACCAAGGGCATCGTCGCCACGTACGGCGTCCAGCTCCTGTTCTCCGTCCCCCCGGTCGGCAGCTCCGACAAGATCGTGCTGCTCGGCTTCAGTCAGGCCCTGATCTCCGCGAAAGAGGCGTCATGAGCAATGTCCCCCCGAGCGCCGCGAGCCTTCGCGGCGCGGTCGACCTGTCGTCCCTCGTCAACCGTTCCGATCCCGCCGCGCCGGCACCGGCCGCGCAGCAGGCGGGCCCCGGTCCGGGAGGCGTCTCGTCGCTCGTGGTCGACATCACCGACGAGACGTTCTCGTCCGTCCTCGAGCTGAGCAACACCGTTCCGGTCATCGTCGACATCTGGGCCGAGTGGTGCGGGCCGTGCAAGCAGCTCTCGCCGATCCTCGAGAAGATCACGAACGAGTACGCCGGCCGCGTGGTCCTCGCCAAGGTCGACGCCGACACGAACCCGCAGCTCACTCAGGCCTTCCAGGCGCAGTCCATCCCGACCGTCGCCGCCGTGATCGGCGGGCGTCCGATGGGGCTGTTCGTCGGCGCGCTGCCCGAGGCCCAGGTGCGCGACGTGTTCGAGCAGGTGCTGGAGTTCGCCGCGCAGAACGGCGTCACGGGGTCGGTGCCCGTCGAGGGCGCCGCGGATCCTGCGGCCGAACCCGAGCAGGAGCCGCTGCCGCCGCACCACCAGGACGCCTATGACGCCATCGAGCGCGGTGACTACGAGGCGGCCAAGCAGGCCTACACGACCGCGATCGCCCAGGACCCTCGCGACCAGCTCGCTGTCGCCGGCCTCGCGCAGGTCTCGCTGCTCGCCCGCCTGCAGGGCGTGACGATGGCCGAGGTCCGGGACGCCGCGGCCGCGGCTCCCGGCGACGTCGACGCGCAGCTCGCCGTCGCCGACCTCGACGTCAGCGGCGGGCACGTCGTCGATGCGTTCGACCGCGTGCTCACGCTCTTCCCGTCACTCGACCAGGAGGGCAGAGACGCCGTGCGCACCCGCCTCCTCGAGTACTTCGAGATCGTCGGGCTGGACGCACCCGAGGTCGTCGCGGCCCGCCGTCGTCTGACGATGCTCCTGTACTAGCCGCTCGCAGAGATGCCGGCCCCGACCAGTCCTTGCGGATCGCTCGGGGCCGGCGTGTCTCTGCCAGGCTTCCGGCAACGCGGCGCAGGATCAGCGCGCGAGCTTGAGCCAGATCACGCCGAGCGGCGGCAGCACGACCTCGACCGATGCCGGTCGACCGGACCATGGGTCGGAGGTCGCCGTGACGCTGCCGAAGTTGCCCACGCCGGAGCCGCCGTACTCGCCGGCGTCGGTGTTGAGGATCTCGTGCCAGACGCCGGCTTCGGGGAGCCCCATGCGCATGGTGACGGGCTGCCCCGAGAAGTTGGCGAAGACGGCGACGCGGTCGCCGTCGGAGGACTTCCGCAGGAACGCCACGACGCTGTCGGACGCCGCTCCGCCGTCGATCCACTCGAAGCCGTCGGTGTCGAAGTCGTGCTCCCACATCGACTTCTCGCCCTGGTACACGAGATTGAGCGTCCGGACGAGCGAGTGCAGGCCCTCGTGCATGGGCTGATCGAGCACCCACCAGTCGAGGCCGCGCTCCTCGCTCCACTCGGACGGCTGGCCGAACTCGGACCCCATGAACAGCAGCTGCTTGCCGGGGTGAGCCCACATGAAGGCGAGGTAGGCGCGCAGGTTGGCGAGCTTCTGCCACTCGTCGCCGGGCATCTTGCCGTACAGAGAGCCCTTGCCGTGCACGACCTCGTCGTGGCTGATCGGCAGCATGAAGTTCTCGCTGAACGCGTAGACGAACGAGAACGTGATCTCGCCGTGGTGGTAGCTGCGGTACATCGGGTCGCGCTCGATGTACTCGAGCGAGTCGTGCATCCAGCCCATGTTCCACTTCAGGCCGAAGCCGAGGCCGCCGTCGCTGGTCGGGCGCGTCACCCCGGGCCACGACGTGCTCTCCTCGGCGATCATGACGATGCCCGGGTTGCGCTTGTAGGCGGTCGCGTTGACCTCCTGCAGGAAGGCGATCGCCTCGAGGTTCTCGCGCCCGCCGAACTTGTTCGGCACCCACTCGCCGTCGTTGCGGCTGTAGTCGAGGTACAGCATCGAGGCCACGGCGTCGACGCGGAGGCCGTCGATGTGGAACTCCTCGAGCCAGTAGAGGGCGTTGGCGACCAGGAAGTTCCTGACCTGCGAATCACCGAAGTTGAAGACGTGAGTGCCCCAGTCGGGCTGGTCGCCGAGCCGCGGATCGGAGTGCTCGTAGACGGCGACTCCGTCGAACTTCGCCAGCGCCCACTCGTCTTTGGGGAAGTGGCCGGGCACCCAGTCCATGATCACGCCGATGTCGGCCTGGTGGAGGCGGTCGATGAGGTACTTGAGGTCGTCGGGCGTTCCGAAGCGCGAGGTGGGCGCGTAGTAGCCCGTGACCTGGTAGCCCCACGAGCCGCCGAACGGGTGCTCGGAGAGGGGCAGGAACTCGACGTGGGTGAACCCCAGGTCGGTCACGTACCCGATGAGGTGGTCGGCGACCTCGCGATAGGAGAGTCCGGGGCGCCAGGAGCCCAGGTGCAGCTCGTAGACGCTCATCGGGCGCCTGGAGTGGTCGGCGCGATCGCGCGACTCGAGCCAGTCGGAGTCGGCCCACTCGTGGCTGCTCTGAGTGATGACGGAGCCCGTCGCGGGCGGCACCTCGGAGTACCGGGCCATGGGGTCTGCGCGGTCGACCCAGCGGCCGTCGGGCGTCAGGATCTCGAACTTGTAGGTGCCGGAGGTGACGCCCGGCACGAAGAGCTCCCAGATGCCGTTGCCGTCGAGGCGGCGCATGGCATGCGCGACGCCGTACCAGCCGTTGAAGTCGGCCTTGACCCGGACGGCCTGTGCGTGCGGCGCCCAGACCGAGAAGGCGGTGCCGAGCGTGCCCTGGTGCTCGCGCACGTGCGACCCGAGCACGTTCCAGAGCTCTTCGTGGCGACCCTCGCCGAAGAGGTAGAGGTCGACCTCGCCGACCGTCGGCCAGAAGCGGTACGGGTCGTCGGCGAGCCAGGGCGCGTCGGCACCGTCGTAGGTGGCCTCGATCCGGTAGGCGCCGGGCTCGATGATGGCGAGGGCCTCCCACACCCCGTCGGAGACGTGGCTCATGGAGAGGCGGGCACCGGTCTCGATCACCAGCGACACCGAGGTCGCCAGAGGCCGGAGGGCGCGGACCAGGACACCGGCGTCGACGTGGTGCGGCCCGAGGACACGGTGAGGGTGCGGGTGCGACCCGACGGAGACGAGATGGGCCTCGTTCGGGTCGAGTGCGGGGATAACGAGGTTCTGAGTGGTCATGGTGCCTCCTACGGGGCGCGGGTGTAGTCGACGGCCAGGATGTGGGCGGGTTCGACGAAGGCGTCGAGGCGGACGTAGTTGTCGTCGCCCCAGGTCCAGATCTGGCCGGTGATGAGGTCGCGCACGGTGAACTGCGTTCCGGGCTCGACGCCGAAGGCGCTCGGATCGAGCCGCACGATCGTCTCTCGGGCGGAGTGCGGATCGGTGTTCGCGACGACGATGATGCCGTCGGTGCGGCCGGACCGCGTGTGGCGGCCGTCGAGGTACTTCGAGAAGACGAGGATCGCGTCGTCGTCGCACGAGTGCACGTGCACGTTGCGGAGCTGCCGGAGCGCCGGGTGCTGCGAGCGGATCCGGTTCAGCAGCGTCAGGTACGGCGCGATCGAGGCGCCGGCAGCCTCTTCGGCGGCCCAGTCGCGCGGTTTGAACTCGTACTTCTCGTTGTCGATGTTCTCTTCAGAGCCCGGACGCGCCACGTTCTCGATGAGCTCGTAGCCGGAGTAGACGCCCCACGTCGGGGAGCTGGTCGCGGCGATCGCCGCCCTCACCTTGTAGGCGGGCACGCCGCCGTACTGGAGGTACGGCGTGAGGATGTCGTGGGTGTTGACGAAGAAGTTCGGGCGGAACCAGGGGCTGGTCTCGTGAGAGACCTCGTTCAGGTACTCCTCGAGCTCCCACTTCTCGTTGCGCCAGGTGAAGTAGGTGTACGACTGCTGGAACCCGACCTGGGCGAGCGCCTGCATCATCGCCGGCTTGGTGAACGCCTCGGCCAGGAACACGACCTCGGGGTGGTCCTCGCGGATGTCGGCGAGCAGCCATTCCCAGAAGTGGACCGGCTTGGTGTGCGGGTTGTCGACCCGGAAGATCGTGACGCCCCGGTCGATCCAGAGGCGGACGATTCGCAGGATCTCGGCGCTCAGACCCTCGTAGTCGACGTCGAAGTTGAGCGGGTAGATGTCCTGGTACTTCTTCGGCGGGTTCTCCGCATAGGCGATGGTGCCGTCGGGCAGCTTCGTGAACCACTCCGGGTGCTCCTCGACCCACGGGTGGTCGGGCGAGCACTGCAGCGCCAGGTCGAGCGCGAGCTCGAGGCCCACGTTCTTCGCGGCGCCGACGAACCACTCGAAGTCGGCGACGGTGCCGAGCTCGGGATGGACGGCGTCGTGGCCGCCGTCGGGGGAGCCGATGGCGTACGGCGAGCCGGGGTCGTCCGGGCCGGCCTCGAGCGTGTTGTTCGGCCCCTTGCGGAAGGTCGTGCCGATCGGGTGCACCGGCGGGATGTAGACGACGTCGAAGCCCATGCGCGCGATCGCCGGCAGTCGCCGGGCGGCCGTGCGGAAGGTGCCGCTCTGCCACGAGCCGTCGTCGCGTCGCTTGGCGCCCTCGCTGCGCGGGAAGAACTCGTACCAGCTGCCGACGCCCGCACGGGTGCGCTCGACGCGCACGTGCTTGCGGTCGCTCTGCGTCGCCAGGCTCGCAAGCGGCTGGGCGGCGAGTGCGGCGGCGATGCGGGAGTCCGTCGCCACGCGCAGGCGGGCCGCAGGTGAGAGGTTAGTGTTGCCGATCGCCTTGGCGCCGTCGCGGAAGAGGGCGGATGCGGGGTCGCGCTCGGCGGCCTTGCGGAGGAGGTCGGTGCCCTGGGCGAGCACGTTCTCGACATCCTGCTCAGCGGGCACCTTGATCTCGGCCACGTGAAGCCAGGTCGCCCAGTCGTCGTTCCACGACTCGACCCACCAGGTGTGCAGGCCCTCGGACTCGAACAGCCACTCGGCGCTCCAGCGGTCGGTGCCCGGGATTCCCGGGGTCATCCGGCTGCGGCCGACGCTGCCGTCCGGGCCCAGCACGACGAGCGCTGCGTCGATGATGTCGTGCCCCTCGCGGAACACGGTGGCGCTGAAGGGCACCACCTCGCCGACGAAGGCCTTGGTATCGAACACGTCGTCCGGCGTCCGTGGCTGCAACCCCATGACGGGGATGCGGCCGACTCGGGTTCCGACTCTGGATTCTGTAGGGATCGCCACGCTTCGACCGTACCCGGTCAGGGTGACGCCGCGTCCATGCCGTACCCGGCCGAGCATGTTCGGGGTACAGGTGAGTGTCCACGCTGCGGGGGATAGACCGAATGCCCCCCGTACTGGGTGCACGACACGTGTCCACGCGTGTTGTCCGCACTATGGGGGACCAGTAATGTCGTCATCACGCCGCAGGCCAGGGTCCCGAAAGCCCGGGCCGGCGGAGGACGAACCGTCGATGTCGACCGGCCGGCGATCGAGGCATTCCCGCCCCGATCTCTCAGGACCCCACCCGAATGGGCCCTGCACCGGCAGACGACTGCACTCGCATGCCCGAATCATGCGAGCCGCGCCCGAAACGCGGACGACGAGTCGTTCTCCCCGGTGCACGACACGAAGTGCCGCTCCGGACTACCCGCCGGGGCGGCACTCGTCGTCTGGCGGCAGGTTCGGCTACGCGCCGCGTCCGGTCTTCTGCTGGAGCCGGTCGATGTGCTCGCTCGCCTCGGCCTTCGTCAGGTCGGCCGACAGCTCCTCGCCGGCCTGGCGAGCGAGCGTGTCGAGGTAGCTGCGCTGAGCGGGTGTCATGGGCTCGTCGCCGGTCACCCACTCCTCCGGGTCTTTCGATGCGGGATTGGACGGGTCGGGCCGGGTGCCGCCGAGAGTGTCTCCCTGGTCGGCCGCCTGGTCGCCCAGAGGGTCGTCACCGAGCCCGGCGGTGGCCATGGGCTCGACATCGTCGTCGTTCGTCGGCTGGTTGTTCGCGGAAGAGGGTGCTGTCTGGTCGCTCATGGCCGAAACGGTACGCCGAGCCGCCGACATCGCCGCGACGGGATGTACCCCGAACTCCGAAGCCGCAAGCGCAGAGGGCGCAGGAACTCAGCCGCGCGCCACCGGGGCGAACGCCGCCCCGGTCACGCGCGCAAGGTCGGCGGGCGCGAGCTCGATGTCGAAGCCCCGGCGCCCGCCCGACACGAACACCGTGTCGTACAGCTCGGCGGTCTCGTCGATCACCGTGCGCAGCCGGGCCTTCTGCCCGACCGGGCTGATGCCGCCGACGACGTAGCCCGTCCGCCTCGACGCCAGAGCGGGATCGGCCATGGCCGCCTTCTTTGCGCCGACTGCCGCCGCGAGCTTCTTGAGGTCGAGCGTGCCCGAGACCGGAACGACCGCGACGACCAGGGCGTCGTCGGCCTGGACGACCAGCGTCTTGAACACCTGGCCCTCGTCGAGGCCGAGCAGTGCCGCGGCCTCTTCGCCGAAGCTGGAGGCCGTGTCGGCGTGGGCGTAGGTGTGCGGGGTGAAGGGGACCCCGGCGGCGTCGAGGGCGACGGTGGCGGGAGTTCCTGGTGCCGAGCTCATCCGAGGTGGCCCCTCACGAGTCAGGACACCCGCCAGAGCGTCACCGTCGGCCCCACGATCTCGTGAGCGTCGCCCGGCTTCCGGGGCTGGGGGTCGAAGGCGTCGCCGCTGGTCCAGAGCACCTCGTACGAGGCGACGCCCTCGTGCGACGGCAGCGTGACCGTGATCGGGCTCTCCGAGCCGTGGACGACCACGAGCACGCGGTTGAACTCCTCGACCTCGGGGGTGGAGGCCGCGAGGTACTGCAGAGTGCGGCAGCCGGGGTCGTTCCACGCCTCCGGGAGCACCTCCCGGCCGTCGGGGCCGTACCAGCTCATGTCGGTGGCCGAGAGCGTGACCTTGCCGGTCTCGCCGAACCGCACCGGCCGCAGCGCGGGGTTCTCGCGGCGGTGCCGGATCAGCGCCTTGGCGTCGGCGAGAAGCGCTTCGCGCTCGTCGTCGAGCTGCCAGTCGACCCACGAGATCTCGTCGTCGCTGCAGTAGCCGTTGTTGTTGCCGCGCTGCGTGCGGCCGATCTCGTCTCCCGCGGTGAGCAGGGGGATGCCCGCCGACAGGAAGAGCGTCGCCAGCAGGTTGCGCGACGCCCGCCGACGCGCGTCGAGCACCCACGGGTTCTCGGTCGGGCCCTCGGCGCCGTGGTTGAACGACTTGTTGTCGTCCGTGCCGTCGCGGTTGCCCTCGCCGTTCCGGAGGTTGTGCTTGGAGTCGTAGGCGACGACGTCCGCCAGGGTGAAGCCGTCGTGGGCCGTGATGAAGTTGACGCCGGCGAGCGGGCCGCGGTCGTGCGCGTAGATGTTGCTCGACCCCGACAGCTTGGAGGCGAACGACCCGAGGCCGTTCGAGGCGATGCCGTGCACGCGGGCGTCGGCGATGTCGCGCAGCCAGAAGTCGCGGGCCCGATTGCGGAAGCGGTCGTTCCACTCGCTCCAGCCGTCCGGGAAGTTGCCGGTCTGCCACCCGCCCAGCCCCACGTCCCACGGCTCAGCGACGAGCTTCACGCCTTCGAGCGCCGGGTCGGAGGCGATGGCCTCCAGCAGCGGGGCGTTGCGCGAGTAGACGGCGTCGGCGCCGCGGCCGAGCGTGGCCGCCAGGTCGAACCGGAAGCCGTCGATCTGCAGGTCGTTCGCCCAGTACCGCAGGCTGTCGAGCACCAGGCGCGCCGCCGCGGGGAGGCTCGTGTCGAGGGTGTTGCCGCAGCCGGTGACGTCGATGGGACGGGCGTCCTCGTCGTGGCGGTAGTAGTGGTTGTCGAGGCCGCGCAGGCTCGTCACCGGGCCGCCCTCGCCCTCCTCGGCGGTGTGGTTGTAGACGACGTCGAGCCAGACCTCGATGCCGGCGGCATGCAGCAGCCGCACCATGCCCTTGAACTCGCGCAGCACCGCCGACGGCCCGCCGAGCTGGGCGTCGCGCGACGCGTAGGCCGGATGCGGTGCGAAGTACGACAGCGTGTTGTAGCCCCAGTAGTTCTGGAAGCCCTGCGCGACGAGGCGCTGCTCGTCGACGTGGTGGTGCACCGGGAGGAGCTCGACGGCGGTGACGCCCAGCTCTCTCAGGTAGGCGATGGTGTTCTCGTGGGCGAGGCCCGCGTAGGTGCCGCGGAGGTCTTCGGGAACGAAGGGCGCCAGGCGGGTGAACCCGCGCACGTGCGCCTCGTAGACGACGGTGTGATCGAGCGGCGTGCGGGGCTTGCCCACCCCGCCCCAGTCGAACGACTCGTCGACCACGACTCCGCGCCAGTCTCCGCGACCCGTGCGGGCGAGGCCGCGCGCGTACGGGTCGAGCAGGTTGACCGTCGGGTCGAACGGCGTCACGACGTCGTCGACCCCGGTCGGCTCGCCGTCGGCGCGCAGCCAGTAGCGCCGCCCGGGAACGAGCCGCGGGTCGGAGCCGGTCCACACGCCGGACGCATCGCGCATCAGGGGCACGACCCGCTCGGACGGCGCGTCGTCGATCACCAGGTCGATGCTCGACGCGGCTCCCGACCAGACGCGCAGCGTCGGCCCGTCGGGGCCCGGCCTCACGCCGAGATCGCGCAGGGAATCGACGAGAGCGGGATCGCCCTGGAGGAGCTCGATGTCAGACACGCGTCTTAGAGTACTTAAGAGGGCCCACCGGCACAGAACCGGCGAACACGCCCTGAGAGGAGCACCCATGGCCGTCTACCTCGACCACGCGGCGACCACGCCGATGCTCCCCGCGGCCATCGACGCGTACACCGACGCGCTCCATGCCGTCGGCAACCCCTCGTCCATCCACAGCGCCGGCCAGAACGCCAAGCGCGTGCTCGAAGAGGCCCGCGAGCGCGTCGCCGACTCGCTCGGCTGCGACCCCATCGAAGTCGTCTTCACGTCCGGTGGCACCGAGTCGGTGAACCTCGCCGTCAAGGGCCTGTGGTGGGCGCGGCAGGCCGACCGCCCCCGCCCCCGGATCCTCGTGCCCGGCGGCGAGCACCACGCCACGGTCGACACTGTCGAATGGCTCGAGCGGTACGAGGGCGCCGTGATCGAGTGGATACCGCTCGATGCGCTGGGTCGCGTGAGCCTCGAGTTCCTGCGCCGCGCCCTCGCCGAGCACGACGACGTCGCTCTCGTGACGCTGCTGTGGGCCAACAACGAGGTCGGCACCCTGCAGCCCGTCGACCAGGTGGTCGCGCTCGCGGCCGAGTACGGCGTGCCCGTGCACTCCGACGCCGTGGCCGCGTACGGGCAGGTGCCCATCGACTTCCGGGCCTCGGGCCTCGATGCTCTCAGCGTCTCGGCGCACAAGATCGGCGGGCCGATCGGCATCGGCGCGCTCGTGCTGTCGCGCACGGCGACGGTCGTGCCCCTGATCCACGGCGGCGGGCAGCAGCGTCAGGTGAGGAGCGGAACGCAGGATGCCCCGGCCGCCGTCGCCTTCGCCGTCGCCGCGCGTGCGCCCCATCAGCCCTACGACGCCCTGCGCGACCGCGTCATCGCCGGCGTGCGCGCGGCCGTGCCGTCGGCCGTCCTCCGCGGCGACCCCGTCGACCGGCTGCCCGGCAACGCGCACTTCACGTTCCCGGGGTGCGAGGGCGACTCGCTGCTCTTCCTGCTGGATGCGGCCGGGGTATCGGTGTCGACCGGGTCGGCCTGCCAGGCGGGGATCCCCGAGGCGTCGCACGTGCTGCTCGCCATGGGGCTCAGCGACGACGAGGCGCGCGGGGCGCTGCGGATCACCGTCGGCCACACCACGACCGAGGCCGACGTCGATGCGCTGCTCGCGGCGCTGCCCGACGCCGTCGCGCGGGCGACCCGGGCCGGCTACGCCGACCGGGCGCCGCTCCTGGGGCGCTAGTCGCGCGCAGCCGCTCGGGTGGCTTGCCCCGATCCGGGGCTCTCGCCGTCGACTGGACCCGATCCGGGCGTCTCGACGGGCGCGGCCGCACAGGCGCAGAATCGGCCCATGCAGATCTACTCGGGCGACGCCGCTCACCGTGCCCGCCAGACGCTCGCCGACGTGACCGCTCTCGCAGGGATCGTCGCCTTCGCCGTGCTGGGCGCCGTGGTCGCGGGTCTCGTCGCCACTCTCGCGCAGGTCGGCCGCAGCATCGAGACGGCGGGGTCGGACTTCCGCAGCCGGCTGGCCGACGCCGCGGACACGCTCGGGGGAGTGCCCCTGATCGGGCCGACCGCGAGCGCACCGCTGCAGCGGGCGAGCGACGCCGGCTCGACGCTGGTCGACGCGGGTCAGCGCCAGCAGGAGATCGTCGGGCAGCTCAGCCTGATCGCCGGGCTGGTCGTCGCTCTCGTGCCGATCGGCATCATCCTGCTCGCGTGGCTCCGACCCCGCCTCGCCTTCGTCCGCCGGGCGCGCGTCACCCGGAAGCTCGCGCAGACCGACGGCGGCCTGGAGCTCCTCGCCTTCCGGGCGCTGGCTTCCGGCGACGTCGACGCGCTCCTGCGCATCAACCCGAATCCCGTGGCCGCCTGGAGCGCGGGCGACGCGCTCGAGCAGCGGCAGCTCGCCGAGCTCGCTCTGCACGAGGCGGGCGTGGTCCGCTGAGCCGCGCCCGGTAGGCTGGACCACCATGATCGAGCTCGACTTCTCCGACCGGATCGCCGCCCTGCGATCCACCTTCGCCGACATCTCCGCCGTGATCGGCGTCGAGCGGCTCGAGACCGAGATCGCCGAACTCGAGCAGCAGGCGTCCGACCCCGACCTCTGGAACGACACCGAGAACGCCCAGCGCGTCACCAGCGACCTCAGCCACCGCAAGTCGGAGCTCGACAAGATCACGACGACCGGCCAGCGGCTCGACGACCTCGAGGTGCTCGTCGAGATGGCCAACGAGGGCGACGACCAGGAGAGCGCCGACGAGGCCCAGGTCGAGCTGAAGGCCATCCAGTCGATGATGGACACCCTCGAGATTCAGACCCTCCTGGACGGCGAGTACGACCCGCGCCCGGCCGTCATCACCATCCGCGCCGGGGCCGGCGGCGTCGACGCGGCCGACTTCGCCGAGATGCTCCTGCGCATGTACCTCCGGTATGCCGAGAAGCACGGCTTCAAGGTCAGCGTGATGGACACCAGCTACGCCGAAGAAGCGGGCATCAAGTCGGCCACCTTCGAGGTCGACGCGCCCTACGCCTTCGGCACGCTCAGCGTCGAGGCCGGCACGCACCGGCTCGTCCGCATGTCGCCGTTCGGCGCGGCGGGCAAGCGCCAGACGAGCTTCGCGGCCGTCGAGGTCATCCCGCTGATGGAAGAGACCGAGGCCATCGAGATCCCCGAGAACGACATCCGCGTCGACGTGTTCCGCTCGTCGGGCCCCGGCGGCCAGTCGGTCAACACCACCGACTCGGCGGTGCGCATCACCCACATCCCGACCGGCGTCGTCGTCTCGATGCAGAACGAGAAGAGCCAGATCCAGAACCGCGCGGCCGCCATGCGCGTGCTCCAGTCGCGACTGCTGATCCTCAAGCGCGAAGAGGAGAACGCCAAGAAGAAGGAGCTCGCGGGCAACATCACCGCGAGCTGGGGCGACCAGATCCGCTCGTACGTGCTGGCCCCCTACCAGATGGTCAAAGACCTCCGGAGCGAGTTCGAGGTCAACAACCCGTCGAACGTCTTCGACGGCGACCTCGACGGCTTCCTCTCGGCGGGCATCCGCTGGCGCAAGCGCTCGGACGACGAATAGGGTTTTCACAGCCTTCGGGTTAGAGGCGCGCCTGCCTCGAATTGTCGGCCGTCGTGCCTAGTCTTGCCCCCGTCATGATTCGCTTTGATGAGGTCTCCAAGTTCTACGCCGGCAACCCCCGCCCGGCGCTCAACGGCATCTCCCTTGAGATTCTCAAGGGCGAGTTCGTCTTCCTCGTGGGTGCTTCCGGTTCCGGCAAGTCCAGCTTCCTCCGCCTCGTGCTGAAAGAGGAGAAGCCGTCGAAGGGCCAGATCCACGTGCTCGGGCAGCGGCTGGGCACGCTGTCGAGCCGCAAGGTGCCGTACTTCCGCCGCAACCTCGGCGTCGTCTTCCAGGACTTCCGGCTCCTGCCGCAGAAGTCGGTGTTCGACAACGTCGCCTTCACGCTCCAGGTGATCGGCAAGAGCCGCGGCTACATCCAGGAGGCCGTGCCCGACGTGCTCAAGATGGTCGGCCTGGCAGGCAAGGCCCAGCGGCTTCCTCACGAGCTCTCCGGCGGCGAGCAGCAGCGCGTCGCGATCGCCCGCGCCATCGTCAACCGCCCGGCGATCCTCCTCGCCGACGAGCCCACCGGCAACCTCGACCCCAGCACCAGCGCAGGCATCATGACTCTCCTCGACCGGATCAACGCCTCCGGCACCACCGTTCTCATGGCCACGCACGACGCCGGCATCGTCGACCAGATGCAGCGCCGCGTCATCGAGCTCTCGGGTGGCAACGTGATCCGCGACGAGCGCTCCGGCGGGTACCAGACGCAGGCGGTCCCGATCCAGGCTGTCGGCATCGACCGTCTCGGGGTCGACGCCGACTCCCCGGGCGCAGGAACTCCCTCCGGCATCCCCACGCCGCCCGAGCCCCGCCTCGATCCCGACTCCGTCGCCACGCACAGCGTGCCCACCTGGGGAGCCGACAAATGAGGCTCGGGCTCGTCTTCAGCGAGGTCGGCTCCGGCCTCAAGCGCAACCTCTCGATGGTCGTCTCCGTCGTGCTGGTCACCTTCATCTCGCTGACCTTCGTTGGCACCGCGGTGCTGCTCCAGATGCAGATCAACCAGATGAAGGGCTACTGGTACGACCGGGCCCAGGTCGCGGTCTACCTCTGCACCGACACCGACACGACCGGCAACTGCACGGGCGCGAAGGCGACTACCGGTCAGAAAGACCAGATCGAGGCTCAGCTGCAGTCCTCGACCCTCAAGCCCTACATCCAGCGCTCGTACTTCGAGACGCAGCAGCAGGCCTACGAGCGCTTCAAGAAGCAGTTCGCCGACAGCCCCGCCACCGAGTTCGTGCAGCCGTCGTACCTCAACGAGACGTTCTGGGTGAACCTGAAAGACCCGTCTCAGGCCGACGTGCTGAAGGAGAGCCTGTCGAACCAGGCCGGCGTCCAGAGCGTGGTCGACCAGCGAGGCTACCTGCAGCCCATCTTCTCGGTGTTGAACGCCGCGTCGTACACGGCGATCGGCATCGCCGTGCTCATGCTGATCGCCGCCGTCCTGCTGATCGCCACGACCATCCGGCTCTCTGCCTTCAGCCGCCGAAGAGAGCTCGGCATCATGAGACTCGTCGGTGCGTCGAACCGGTTCATCCAGACGCCGTTCATCCTCGAGGGCGTGATCGCCGCGCTCGTCGGGTCGGTGCTGGCCGGCGGCGCGATCGTGCTGATCGTCAAGGTCTTCGTGCGCGGCTACCTCGCCGAGAACTTCGCGTCAACGCCGTTCGTCGGGATGTCCGAGACGTACTTCGTCGTGCCGCTCCTGATCGTGATCGGCGCCGTGCTCGCCGCCCTGTCGGCGAACGTCGCGATCCGCCGCTACCTCAAGGTCTAGCCCGGCCGGTCGTCGCATTTGGAGTGCCAGGCGTACGTGGCATAGACTGCAGGGCTGTGCTCGACCGGGTACGCACCCCCTCGGCCTCGTCACGAAGGAGACACCATGGCAACCGTGACATCGGAAAAGCGCAAGGTCTCCGACCGCGACAAGGGCGAGAAGGTCGTCGCCACGAATCGTCGTGCGCGCCACGACTACCTCATCGACGACACCTACGAGGCGGGCATCGTGCTCTGGGGTACCGAGGTCAAGGCTCTCCGCCAGGGCCGCGCGTCGCTCGTCGACGGGTATGCGTTCGTCGACGGCGGCGAGATCTGGCTCGATGCGGTGCACATCCCCGAGTACACCGAGGGCACCTGGAACAACCACGCACCCCGGCGCAAGCGCAAGCTGCTTCTCCACAAGCAGCAGATCATCAAGATCAGCCACAAGACCAAGGAGGGCGGATACACGCTCGTCCCTCTGCGGATCTACTTCTCGGACGGCCGGGCCAAGGTCGAGATCGCCGTAGCGAAGGGCAAGCGCGAGTACGACAAGCGCCAGACCCTGCGCGAGCGCACCGACCGCCGCGAGGCCGACCGTGCGATGAGCGCGCGACGCAACCTCGGCGACTAGCGGTACAGTAGGAGACCGCGCAAGCGGCAGCAGCACCAGGTTGACAACTCCACAGAGCACGACAGAGACCCACTCGGGGGGATGATCGGTTTCGACATCGCCTGTTTGCGAACGAGAAGCGGGTCGAGGATCCAGGGTTATCTCGTAAACGATCTCTGGAAAACAATAAGTGCCAATAAATCGCGCACTGACTTCGCTCTCGCTGCGTAAGCAGTAGAGCCACATAAGTCCGTCAGACCGGAGACTGCTCTCTATCCGGAGCCTGACGTCATCTAGAGGGCTTGCTGGACGACTGCGCCACAGGGTCGTCTGGGACTTTCACTGTGACTGGGCTCGTCCACCTAGATGCCGGTAGCAAAGGTGGGGGCCGAGTAGAACGACTCATCCGGCTACACCCGTAGAAGGCGTTCAACTTCAGCGATGGACGGGGGTTCAATTCCCCCCATCTCCACCACTGGTCTCTGTCGTGCTCCGTGTTCTCCCCGTGATACCTGCGCTCTGCGCACGTTCTACGGGGTTTCCGAGAGTTCGCTGTCACACTCGTCGCATGCTTCTCGACCCTCAGGCCCTGCTCGAAAACCTCGGCCCCTGGGCACTCGTCGGCCTCTCGATCATCATCTTCATCGAATCCGGCGTGCTCTTCCCCTTCCTGCCGGGCGACTCCCTGCTCGTCACGGCGGGGCTCCTGCACGACAAGCTCGGCCTCGCCGTCGCCACCATCGCCATCTGCGCGTTCGTCGCGGCCTTCCTGGGCGACCAGGTCGGCTACTTCCTCGGCAACCGCTTCGGACGACGCCTCTTCAAGCCCGACGCGCGCATCCTGAAGACCGAGTACCTCGAACGCGCCGAGGCGTTCTTCGCCCGGTACGGCGGCCCCGCGCTCATCCTCGGACGCTTCGTCCCGATCGTCCGGACGTACGTGCCGCTCGCGGCGGGGGCGAGCGGGTACACGTACCGCAAGTTCCTGCTGTGGAACGTCACGGGAGCCGCGCTCTGGGCCGGCGGGCTCACGGTGATCGGGTCGCTGCTGAGCGGCTTCCCGTTCATCACCGAGCACATCGACGTGCTGGCCATCGTCATCGTGCTCATCTCGGTCGGGCCGATCGTCGTGCACGGCCTGCTCGAGCGGCGCAAGGCGAAGCGCGCGGCCGCTGCTGACGCTGCCACCGCCGCCGCTGCGCCGACGGGAAAGTAGGGGCGTTCGGCAGGCCAGCGTCGGGGCTGGACCCCCCCCGCGTTCGGCCTGGGTGCCGGCCCGCGGGCTGGCGCTGGGGCCGTTTCGGCGGGTCTGACCCCGAGTCCGTGTGTGAACGGGGCTCCGTGGTTGTGGTACTCCGCCGCACCCGCCGATTCGGCGCGAACCCGCCTGCGCGTCGGCGGGGTCGTGCCGCTTCGGCGGGGCGCCGTCGCCGATGTGGCGGGGCTGGGCCGATGTGGCGGGGTGCGGCCCTTCTGGCGGGGCTGGGTCGATCGGGTCTGCTGCACCCGCCGATTCGGCGCGAACCCGCCTGCGCGTCGGCGGGGTCGTGCCGCTTCGGCGGGGCGCCGTCGCCGATGT
>NZ_JBWKSZ010000001.1:305338-937352 GCF_059420045.1 Frondihabitans sp. GW821-FHT04F02
GGGCGGGGCGGAGCCGATCCGGTAGGGCGGAGCCGATCCGGTAGGGTGGGGCCGATCCGGCGGGGCGGGGCCGATCCGCCGGGGCGGGTCGGCCGCACGGGTCACGCGAGCGGCGCGGGCTCGACGGGCAGCCGGCGGGGCGCACCGAACCGCCAGGTCATGAGGGCGACGGCGAGGGCGCCGGCCGCCAGGAGCGCGGCGAGCACGACGACCTGGAACTGCGCGGCGGCGAGCGGCGACGCCCCGCCGAACACGGCGCCGACGAACGCCCCGGGGAGCGTCACCAGCCCGGTGGTGCGCGTCTGGTCCGTCGCCGGGATGATGGCCGACGACGCGGCCGTCCGGGTCACGTGCGCTGCCGCCTGGCGCGGGCTGGCACCGAGGGCGAGCCAGCCCTCCACCTCGTCGCGCGCCGCTAGGAGCCCCGACGCGAGCAGGCGGCCCATCAGCGTCAGCACGCCCATGACTCCGCCGACGATGATCCCGCCGACGGCCAGGAGGTAGCGGGGCGTGGCATCGACGGCTCCGACGGCGAAGACGAGCGTCACGGGAACCGCCGCCGCGACGGCCACGCTCGCCAGCACGAACCAGGCGTGCCGCCGGAGAAGGCGCAGGCGGCTCTGCACCGTCCAGGCCGCCGCGATCACCATCACCGTCAGGAACGCGGCGACGAGCCGAACATCATCGATGATCCCGTGCAGGATCAGGCTGAGGACTCCGAGCTGAACGACCGCCCGCAGAATCGCCCACGGCTGCAGCCACGGCTTCTCGAGCCGGAGCCCGAAGACGACGGCGGCGGTGACCGCAGTCAGCACGGCGACCGCGATCGCGGTGGTGGCGAGCGTCACTCGACGGTCTCGCGCCCCGCCGGGGAGGTGGGCGCAGCCGGCAGCAGCAGCCGGAACGTCGTCCCTGCGCTCGAGGTGTCGACCACCTCGACGGAGCCGCCGTACCGGGTAGCGATGTCGCGCACCAGGGCGAGCCCGAGGCCGAAGCTCGCGCGCACCGGCGCCGCCGCTGCAGAGCCCGGCGCCGCCGCCCCAGCACCCAGCGCAGCCGAGCCAGCGCCACCCGGCGCCGCCACCCCGTGCCCATCCGCCGCCGCCGCAGCCACCGGCCCCGAGTGCGCGAACCGCTCGAACACGCGCGACGGGTCGATGCCGACGATGCCCGGCCCGTCGTCTGAGACGGTGAGCTCGACACGCTTTCCGCGGGGGGCGAGGGCGACGCGGACCGTGCCGCCCGCGGGGGAGTGCGCGACGGCGTTGTCGACGAGGGCGACCACGGAGCGGCGGAAGCTGGTAGGCGGGATTCTGACCGCCAGGAGTTCCTGCGCCCGGGGCATCGACGCGTGCAGCGAGAGGGTCACATCGCGCTCGGCCGCCAGGATCCGGAGGGAGTCCACGGCCTCGGCGGCCACCGCTGCGGCGTCGATCGGCGGGCCGGATCGAGGCGTGCCCTCGCCGCCGGCCGCCAAGAGCAGGTCGTCGACGATCTCGATGAGCGAGCGGGAGTCGGCCCTCAGCTCGGCCAGCGCTTCGGGGCTGACCGGAGTCCCTGCGCCGAGCCGCCGCTCCACGACCTGCAGCCGCGCGTCGAGGACGGCCAGCGGCGTGCGGAGCTCGTGCCCGGCGTCGGCGACGAACTGCCGCTGCAGGCGCAGAGCCTCGCCGAGCGGCTTGACGGCGCGCCGGGCGATGACGAGGCTGACGAGTCCGGCGAAGACGATGGCGCCGGCGCCGATCAGCGCGATGCCCTGCACCGTGTCGGTGAGATCGACGTAGACGTGGGGCGTCGCCGACGACGACTGCTCGAGCTGCTCGCTGGGCCGCGCCTGGTGCGTGAGGTAGACGATGGCGACCAGGATGATCCCGATCACGATGACGGCGCTGGCCAGCATGATCTGCCAGCCGATCGAGTAGGCCGCCCGTCCGGTGGATCGATCCTGCGCGGTCACAGTGCGCCCAGGCGGTAGCCGCGGCCGCGTACGGTGAGCACGACGTCGCGCTCGGTCTTTCGGCGCAGGTAGTGCACGTAGGTGTCGACGGTGCCGGGCATCTCGCCGGACGGGAACACGACCCGCAGCAGGTGCTCGCGCGAGAACGTCGTATCGGGTGCGGCCGCGAGAACCCGCAGCAGCCCGGACTCGCGCTCCGACAGCACGACACGGTCGCCGTACGGCGACGAGAGCAGGCGATCGTCGGGCAGGAACTCCCACTCGCCGACCGGCAGCCGGGGCCCGGACGACGCGAACGTCCGGGTCAGCGCCCGCAGCCGCGCGAGCAGCTCGTCGAACTCGAACGGCTTCACCAGGTAGTCGTCGGCGCCCGCGTCGAGACCGTCGACCCTGTCGGCGACGGTGCCGAGGGCGGTCAGCATCAGCACGGGCGTCGTGACACGGCCGCGGCGCAGCGCCGTGACGATGTCGGCGCCCTCGATCGACGGCAGCCGGCGGTCGACGACCATCGCGTCGAAGTCGCCGTCGAGCCCGGCGATCAGCCCGGCACGGCCGTCTGCGTGCCGCACGACGTCGTAGACCTCGGCCAGCACCTCCTCGATGAGCGGGCCGAGGGCCGGGTCGTCCTCGATGAGGAGCACCCGGAGGCGCGCGGTGCGATCCATGCGTCGAGGGTACTGCGCGGGTCTCCCAGAAAGTCCCCAGGAGGGACGAGAGCCTGAGAGGCGCAGGGCGCAGGAACTGCCTGCCGGGGCCTACGGCGCGACGGCCCGCACCGCGGCGTCGTGCAGCAGCCCGTTGGTCGCCAGCGCGCTTCCGTGCCAGATGCCGTCGCCGCCGTCGATCCCGCCGAACCGCCCGCCGGCCTCGGTCACGATCGGATAGAGCGCCGCCATGTCGTACGGCTGCAGGTCGAACTCGCCCGAGATGTCGACGGCTCCTTCGGCGACGAGCATGTACGACCAGAAGTCGCCGTACGCGCGCGTGCGCCAGACCTGCTCGGCGAGGACGAGGAGCTGCTCGACCCGGCCGGCCTTCATCCAGTACTGCAGGCCGTTGTAGCTGAGCGACGCCTTGTCGAGCGTCGCCACGTCCGAGACCCGCACGGGCCCGGCGTCGCTGAATGCGCCCCGACCCTGGGACGCCCACCAGCGCCGTCCGAGCGCGGGAGCGCTCACGACGCCGACGACCGGCGTGCCGTCGACGACGAGCGAGATCAGCGTCGCCCAGACGGGAACCCCGCGCAGGAAGTTGGCGGTGCCGTCGATCGGGTCGACGATCCACTGGCGGGAGCTCTCGCCGGTCGTGCCGCCCTCCTCGCCGTAGAACGAATCGCCGGGGCGCTCCTTCGCGAGTCGATCGCGGAGGGTCGCCTCGACGGCCCGGTCGGCGTCGGTGACGTGCGTGTGGTCGGCCTTGAGCAACACGTCGAGGTCGGCGGCCCGGTAGCGGGCGAGGCTGATGGCGTCGGCGGCGTCGGCGAGCCGGAGGGCGAGGTCGAGGTCGGCTGCGTAGTCGGTCACCTCCCCAGCGTATCGGCAGGGGGTCAGCCGACCGACGAGCCCCGGTTTCCGAGCAGCGTCTGCAGCGACTCCATGCGCTCGCGCCCGACCTGGCCGAGCTCGCCCGCCGCCACGCGGTCGACGATCTCCCAGTCGTGCGCCTGATCGAGGGGGATGCCGTCGCGGGGCCGGTAGCCGTCGGGGAAGACGGCGTGCGACGCGAACGACTGGAGGATGTTCTCGGGGTTCACATGGCCGAGGCCGAACGACCGGACGCCCGGCGTGTCGATGATCCAGCCGCCTGACGGCACCTTGAACGACACGGTGGACGACGAGGTGTGGCGGCCACGGCCGGTGACCGTGTTCACGACGCCGACGGCGCGGTTCGAGCCGGTGAGCGCGTTGACGAGGGTCGACTTGCCGACGCCGGAGTGACCGACGGTCACGGTGACGTGGCCGTCGAGGATCGAACGCAGCTCGGCGAGTTCCTGCTCGGTGAACTTCGTGGAGGAGGTCGTCACGACGCGGAGGTCGAGGCAGGAGAAGTGGGCGGCAAAGGGCTCGGGGTCGGCGAGGTCGGTCTTCGTGATGCAGAGGATCGGCTGCACTCCGGCGTCGAACGCCGCCACGAGGTAGCGGTCGACCAGGCGCGGCCGTGGTTCCGGATCAGCAGCCGCCACCACGATGAGCATCTGGTCGGCGTTGGCGACGATCACGCGCTCCACGGCATCGGTGTCGTCGGCGCTGCGGCGGAGGAGGGTGGTGCGCTCGTGCACGCGGACAATGCGGGCCAGCGAGCCCTCGGCACCGGTCGTGTCGCCGACGACGTCGACGCGGTCGCCGGTCACGACCGACTTCTTGCCGAGCTCTCGGGCGCGCGCCGTCGTGATCTCGCGCTCCTCGGGCGTTCCGGCGTCCATCAGCACGCCGTAGCGGCCTCGGTCGACCGTCCAGACGACGCCCTCCTCGGCCTCGGCGTAGGCGGGGCGCTGCTTGGTGCGGGGCCGGTTGGCCTTGGGGTTGGGGCGCACCCGCACGGACGACTCGTCGTACTCGGAGTACTCCTCGTCGTCGGCCTCGTCGCCGTCCGACCACCAGCTCATCGGAGACCCGCTCCGGCCGTGCCGCGACGGATCACAGGAAGCCCAGCAGATCGGAGGCCGGAGACACCGACACGCTGCGGCCCAGGAGGTCGTTCCACAGCTCGACGAACTGGGGGAGCGTCTTCGACACGACGCGGACGTCGTCGAGCTCGATGTCGGGCACGGCGAGGCCGATCACCGCGGCGGCGTGCGCCATGCGGTGGTCGCCGTACGTCTTCCACTTGCCGGCGTGGAGCGGTGCGGGCTCGAGGTGGATGCCGTCGGGCAGCTCGGTCGCGCGGCCGCCGAGCCCGTTGATCTCGGCGACGAGGGCCGCGAGACGGTCGGTCTCGTGACCGCGGAGGTGGCCGATGCCGGTGAGGGTGCTGGGGCCGGAGGCGAGTGCCGCGAGGGCGACGAGCGCCGGGGTCAGCTCGCCGCCGCGCGAGAGGTCGATGTCGACGCCGGGGAGCGCGCTGCCGCCGACGAGGCCGTCGCCGCCGTCGACGGTGAGCACGTCGCCGTCGCGCGTGACGGTGGCACCCCAGAGCGGGAGCAGCGTCTCGAGGTCGGCGCCGACCTGGGTCGTCTCGGTCGGCCAGTGGCGGATCGAGACCCTGCCGCCGGCGACGAGTGCCGCGATGAGGAAGGGCGCCGCGTTCGACAGGTCGGGCTCGATCGTGACGTCGCGCCCGGCGATCGGCCCTGCGGGCACGACCCACGTGCCGACCTCGGGAGTCTCGACGGTCACGCCGCGCTCGGCCAGGGCGTCGATGGTCATCTCGATGTGGGGGAGGCTCGGGAGCGTCTCCCCGGTGTGGTGGAGGGTCAGCCCGTCGGCGAACCGCGGGGCGGAGAGCAGGAGACCGGACACGAACTGGCTCGAGGAGGAGGCGTCGATGGCGACCGTGGCGGCTGCGACCTCGCCGGTGCCCTGGACCACGAAGGGCAGGGTGCCGCGGCCCTCGTCGCCGACCTCGACGCCGAGGCCGCGGAGCGAGTCGATCGTCGTGCGCATCGGGCGGCGCCGGGCCGCCTCGTCGCCGTCGAACGTGACCGGGCCGGTCGCGAGGCCCGAGAGAGGGGGCAGGAAGCGCATGACGGTGCCGGCGAGGCCGCAGTCGACGGAGACGCCGCCGGTGAACGCGGCGGGGACGATCTCGAGGTCGGGGCCGAACGGCTCGCCGTTCTCGACCTCGGTGATCGAGGTGCCCAGGGCGCGCAGGGCCTCGACCATGAGGGAGGTGTCGCGCGAATGCAGCGGCAGGCGCAGCCGCGACGGCTCGGACGCGAGAGCCGACAGCACCAGCTCGCGGTTGGTCAGCGACTTCGAGCCGGGGAGCGAGAGCGTCGCCCGCACCGGGCCGGTGACCGTGGGCGCGACCCAGAACCCCTCGTCGACGGTCGAGCCGTCTTCGGACTCGCGTGCGCCATCGCCGTAGGGGTTGAACTCGGGACCGGAATACCTGAATACCTGCATCGGTTGTCAAGGGTAATGCAAGCATCGACACGCACCCCGGGAGGTCGCGGCATGGCAACGACCACTTTCGCTGACGCCCCCGTCATGGTCGACCTAGAATTGGCCCTGATGAGCACCTCCGACGGCGCAGCCGCGAATTCCACCCCCACCGCTCCTGCCGAGCGCAGCGTCGACGAGACGCGGGCTCTCTTCGAGGAGCAGGCTCTGCCGTTCATGGACCAGCTGTACGCCGCCGGCATGCGCATGACGCGCAATCCCGCCGATGCCGCCGACCTGGTCCAGGAGACCTACGTCAAGGCGTTCGCGGCGTTCGGCCAGTTCACCCAGGGCACCAACCTGAAGGCCTGGCTGTACCGGATCCTGACGAACACGTTCATCAACACGTACCGCAAGAAGCAGCGCGACCCCTACCAGGGCACCATCGACGAGCTCGAGGACTGGCAGATGGGCGGCGCCACCTCGGCGACTCTGACCACGACGTCGCGCTCGGCCGAGGCCGAGGCCATCGACCACCTGCCCGACAGCGCCGTGAAAGAGGCTCTCCAGAAGGTGCCGGAGGACTTCCGACTGGCCGTGTACCTGGCCGACGTCGAGGGATTCTCGTACCAGGAGATCGCCGACATCATGAAGACGCCGGTCGGCACCGTGATGAGCCGACTGCACCGCGGGCGCCGATTGCTTCGCGATCTGCTGGGCGACTACGCCCGCGACCGCGGCATCGTCGTGCCCGAAAAGACGACCCGTGCATCATCCACGAAGGGGAAGAAGAAATGACCGACTGCGGCTGCGACAAAGCCAAGGCCGAGCTCGAAGAGTACCTGCACAACGAGCTGGCCCGTGACGACGCGAAGGACATCCGCGAGCACATGGACGGCTGCGCCGACTGCTCGAGCGAGTTCCACGTCAACGTCGTCATGACGGAGGCCGTCCAGCGCGCCTGCCGCGAGACGGCACCCGAAGACCTGCGTCTGCAGGTGCTGACGAAGATCAGGGATCTCCAGGCGCACTGACGCTCCTGCGGGTTGCGAAGCGACCGTTCGTCACACCGTGCGCGTGTCCTGTAGCTTCGCTTCATGACCGCCACCGTGGAGCCCCTGGGCGCACCCACCCCTGACGACCTTGACGACGTGGTCGACCTCATCCGCACCCTGGGCTACTCGCTCGATCGAGACGATCTGTCGTCCCGGCTGGCCCGGCTGACCCCCGAGGCCGGCCACGAGACCTGGGTGGTCCGCGACTCCGCCGGTCGCGTCAGCGCCGTCGCCGGCGCCCATGTCATGTGGGCCTACAACGCCGACCGGCCGACCGCGCAGCTCCTGCTGCTCGTGGTCCGCACCGACGTCCGCCGCGATGGGCTCGGGTCGCAGCTCCTCACCCACTTCGAGGAGTGGGCGCACGGACACGGCGCCCTCGCGCTCTCCGCCGTCTCAGCCGCGGCAACCGACAGCGCGCATCGCTTCTACCAGAAGCGCGGGTACCACGAGAGCGGCACCCGCTACACCAAGCTCGGCTAGCCGGCTCGGCGGCGGCGGCCCCCTCGAATATCAGGGGCCGCAGCCGTCGCACCGCCGCCGCGCTCCCGCGTCGTTGCCGCTCGTCAGGCTCCCTGCCGTCTGCGCCGCGGTGTGGTCTTCGTCGACTACAGCGTGAGTGCGCGGCTCACCAGATCGGCGAGCTCCGCGGCGCTGCGCTTGGGCGAGCCCGTCGCCGGCGCCGCCGACGCAGGGCGCGACGCGACCGTGATCGTACGGCCGAGCTTCGGAGCGAGCTCCAGCGCGATGAACGGCCACGCGCCCTGGTTCTCGGGCTCCTCCTGAGCCCAGACGAGCTCGGCGTTCGGATAGGCGTCCAGCACACCGCGCATCTCATCGAGGGGGAGCGGGTAGAGCTGCTCGAGGCGCACCAGGGCGATCTCGTCGCCGATCTCGCGCTTGTCGAGCTCGGCGAGCAGGTCGTAGTGCACCTTGCCCGAATGCAGCACGACCCGCTTGGTGGCCGACCTGTCGCCGACGCGGGTGCAGTCGAGCACGGGTTCGAACCGGCCGCTCGTGAACGCCTCGACGTCGCTGGTCGCCCCGCGCAGTCGCAGCATCGCCTTCGGGGTGAAGACGACCAGGGGGCGGCGGGGGCGCGCGTAGGCCTGGCGGCGCAGCAGGTGGAAGTGCGACGCCGGCGTCGACGGGCGCGCGATCGTCATGTTGTCCTCGGCGCAGAGCTGCAGGTACCGCTCGATGCGGGCCGACGAGTGGTCGGGGCCCTGGCCCTCGTAGCCGTGCGGCAGCAGGAGCACGACGCTGGAGCGCTGCCCCCACTTCTGCTCGGCGCTCGAGATGAACTCGTCGATGATCGTCTGGGCGCCGTTCGCGAAGTCGCCGAACTGCGCCTCCCAGAGCACGAGGGCGTCGGCGCGCTCGACCGAGTAGCCGTACTCGAATCCCATGGCGGCGTACTCCGAGAGCAGGGAGTCGTAGATCCAGAGCTTCGCCTGGTTGTCGGCGATGTTCTGGAGCGGGATCCACTCCTGGTCGTTCTCGCGGTCGTGCAGCACGGCGTGGCGCTGGACGAAGGTGCCGCGACGGGTGTCCTGGCCGGCCATGCGGACGGGCGTTCCCTCGGTCAGCACGGAGCCCAGGGCGAGGAGCTCGCCGAACGCCCAGTCGATCTGGCCCGAGCGGGTCATCTCGACGCGCTTCTTCAGCAGCTGCGTGAGCTTCGGGTGCACGGTGAATCCGGCCGGAGGGTTATCGAACGCGTCGCCGATGGCCCGCACCAGGTCGTCGGGGATGGCCGTCGCGAACGACTCGCCGGTGACGCCGGTGTCGTCCTGCTGGGCCTTGGGGCGCTCGAGGTCGGCCACGGCGCTGCCGTCGGTGATGACCGGGATGGAGCCGGTCTGGGCGGCGTGGGTCTCGCCGAACGCGCGCTCGAGGCGGTCCTGGAAGTCGCGGTGCGCGCCCTCGTACTCCTCCTGCGTGATGTCGCCGCGACCGACGAGGGCCTCGGTGTAGAGGGTTCGGACGGACCGCTTCGCCTCGATGAGGCTGTACATGAGCGGCTGGGTCATCGAGGGGTCGTCGCCCTCGTTGTGCCCGCGGCGGCGGTAGCAGATCAGGTCGATCACGACGTCGCGCTTGAACTCCTGGCGGTAGGCGAACGCGAGCTCGGCGACACGGGCGACGGCCTCGGGGTCGTCGCCGTTCACGTGGAAGATCGGCGCCTGGATGGTCTTGGCGACGTCGGTCGAGTAGATCGACGAGCGCCCCTCGGAGGGCGACGTCGTGAAGCCCACCTGGTTGTTGATGACGATGTGGATCGTGCCGCCGACGCGGTAGCCGCGCAGCTGCGACATCTGCATCGTCTCGACGACGATTCCCTGGCCGGCCATGGCCGCGTCGCCGTGGACCAGGATCGGGAGCACGGCGAAGGCGAGCGGGGCGCCGCGATCCTGCTTCGCCCGCACGATGCCTTCGAGGACGCCGTCGCCGGCCTCCAGGTGCGACGGGTTGGCGGCGATGTACACGGGGATCGTCTTGCCCGACGCGCTCGTGAACTCGCCCTCGGTGCCGAGGTGGTACTTGACGTCGCCCGAGCCCTGCACGGTCCTGGGGTCTTGCGTGCCCTCGAACTCTCGGAAGATCTGGCCGTAGGTCTTTCCGGCGATGTTGGTCAGGACGTTGAGGCGGCCGCGGTGCGCCATCCCGATCGCGACCTCCTGGAGGCCGGCCGACGCCGCCTCCTGGATGACGGTGTCGAGCAGCGAGATCGCCGACTCGCCGCCCTCGAGGCTGAAGCGCTTCTGCCCGACGTACTTCGTCTGCAGGAAGGTCTCGAACGCCTCGGCCTCGTTGAGCTTGCCCATGATGCGCATCTGCTCATCGTGGGTCGGCTTCGTGTAGGGCACCTCGACGTGCTGCTGGACCCAGCGGCGCTGCTCGGGGTCCTGGATGTGCATGTACTCGATGCCGATCGTGCGGCAGTACGAGTCGCGCAGGACGCCGAGCACGTCGCGAAGCAGCATCGACGCGCGACCGCCGAAGCCGCCCGTGACGAACTCGCGGTCGAGGTCCCAGAAGGTGAGCCCGTGGCTCTCGATCTCGAGGTCGGGGTGGGTGCGCTGGCGGTACTCGAGCGGGTCGATGTCGGCCATCAGGTGGCCGCGCACGCGGAAGCTGTTGATGAGCTCCTGCACGCGCGCCGTCTTGCCGACGCGCTCGGCGAGGTTGACGTTGATGTCGGGGTTCCACTTGATCGGCGCGTAGGGGATGCGCAGGGCGCGGAAGATCTCGTCGTAGAAGTCCCGCTGGCCGATGAGCATTTCGTGCACGATCTTGAGGAACTCGCCCGATCCGGCGCCCTGGATCACGCGGTGGTCGTAGGTCGATGTGAGGGTGATGGTCTTGCCGATGCCGAGCTCGACGAGCGTCTTCGGAGACGAGCCCTGGAACTCGGCGGGGTACTCGAGCGCGCCGGCGCCGATGATCGCGCCCGCGCCCTTCATCAGGCGGGGCACGCTGTGCACGGTGCCGATGCCGCCCGGATTGGTCAGCGAGATCGTGTTGCCGGCGAAGTCGTCGGCCGTGAGCTTGTTGGCCCGCGCCTTCTTGACGATGTCTTCATAGGCGCTCAGGAACTGGGCGAACGTGAGCGTTTCGGCCTTCTTGATGCCCGGCACCAGCAGTGCGCGCGTGCCGTCGGGCTTCGGGATGTCGATGGCGAGCCCGAGGTTGATGTGCGCCGGCGTCACGACCGACGGCTTGCCGTCGACGACGTCGTAGAAGACGTTCTGGCTCGGGAACTCCTTGAGCGCCTGCACCAGCGCCCAGCCGATGAGGTGGGTGAACGAGATCTTGCCGCCGCGGGCGCGCTTGAGGTGGTTGTTGATGACGATGCGGTTGTCGATCATCAGCTTCGCCGGGATCGTGCGGACGCTCGTCGCGGTCGGCACGGTGAGGCTGGCGTCCATGTTGGTCGCGAGGCTCTTCGACATGCCGCGGAGGGGCTGGACCACGTTCTCGGGTTCGGCGGCGGGCTCCTCGCCCTGCGGCTTCTTAGCGGACGACGGAGCGGGCGCGTCGGCGGGAACCGGCTTCTGACGCGGGGCGACCGAGGTGGTGCGGGCCGAGACGACCGGCGAGGTTCCCGTGGCCGGCGCCGGTGCGGCCGCGGACACGGGTGCCGATGCGGGTGCGGGTGCGGCCGACGAAGCGGGTGCGGCCGCCGCCGGTGCGGCCGCCGCTGCCTCCTCGGGAGCGCTCGGCTGGGCGACCTGGCCCTGCTTGTAGCTCTCCAGGACCGGCCACCACGACTTGTCGACCGAGTTCTTGTCGGCCACCCACTGCTCGTAGAGCTCGTCCACGAGCCACTCGTTGGCTCCCCACACCTCGTCGGCACTGCCTGCGGAAGTACCCTCGTCGGTCGTTCCGGTCACGTGGCTAGACACAGCCGATCGCCCACTCTCCGTTGATTGTTGATCCGTCACGGTCTTGCGACCGGTGCCTGTCAAGACTAATCGCTCGACCTCGGGAGAGTGGGAGGGAAGTGCAGGGAATAGGTTGAGTGTCATGAGGTACTACGAGACGACTCCGACGCACGACCTGACGTACTCCGACGTGTTCCTCGTCCCGAGCCGATCCGGCGTGACCAGCCGTCTCGACGTGTCGCTCGAGACCGGCGACGGGACGGGTCAGACGATCCCCATCGTGTCGGCCAACATGAACTCGGTGACCGGCCCTCGGCTGGCAGCGACGCTGGCCCGCCGGGGCGGCCTGGGAGTGCTGCCGCAGGACATGCACCTGCAGGATCTCGACGCCGCCATCCGCTGGGTCAAGGAGCAGCCCGTCGTCTTCGACACCCCGTACGCGATGGCGCCGGGCGACACGGTCGAGGCCGCGCTGCGCAAGCTGCCGTCGGTCGATGGCCAGGGCATCGTGCTGCATGAGGCCGACGGCGGCTACGTCGGGTGCATCGCGGCTTCCAGCCTCGCGAAGGCGTCCAGCGACGCCGTCCTCGGCGACCTGCTGCACGGCTCGCTCACCTCGCTCGACGCCGACGACATCGACGGGCCGCGCGCGGCCTTCGACCTGCTGGTGGCGGCCGACCTCGACTTCGCGCCGGTGCTCCACCAGGGGCACGTGATCGGCACGCTCAGCCGCCGCAGCGCGCTCCGCTCGACGCTCTACAAGCCCGCGCTCGACGCGTCGGGGCGCCTCCGCGTCGCGGCTGCCGTCGGCGTCAACGGCGACGTCGCGACGAAGGCCAGGGCCCTGGCCGCGGCCGGAGTCGACGTGCTCGTGCTCGACACCGCCCACGGCCATCAGGAGGCGATGATCGCGGCTCTGAAGGCCGTGTCGGCGCTCGACCTCGGCCTGCCCATCGTGGCCGGCAACGTCGTGACCTCCGAGGCCGTGCGGCACCTGGTCGCGGCCGGTGCCTCGATCATCAAGGTCGGCGTCGGGCCGGGTGCGATGTGCACAACGCGCATGATGACCGCGGTCGGCCGGCCCCAGTTCTCGGCCGTGCTCGAGACGGCCGAGGCCGCGCGGGCGCTGGGCGCCCACGTCTGGGCCGACGGCGGCGTGCGGTATCCGCGCGACGTCGCGCTCGCCCTGGCAGCAGGCGCCTCCAGCGTGATGATCGGCTCGTGGTTCGCCGGCACCATCGAGGCGCCGGGCGAGCTCGTGACCGACGCCGAGGGAAAGGTCTTCAAGGAGAGCTGGGGGATGGCATCGACCAAGGCCGTCCAGGGGCGCTTCGAGAGGCTCGACCCCTACGAGCTGGCTCGCAAGACCCTGTTCGCCGAAGGCATCTCGTCGTCGCGCATCTACCTCGATCCGCTGCGCCCGTCAGTGGAGGACCTCCTCGACATGATCACGTCGGGCGTCCGGTCGTCGTTCACCTACGCGGGTGCGCGCACGCTGCCGGAGTTCGCCGAGAGGGCTCTCGTCGGAATCCAGTCGGCTGCGGGGTACGAAGAAGGCAAGGCGCTGCCCGTCTCGTGGTGAACTCTCGGCTCTCGGGTCCTGGCGCCGGGGCACGAGGCCGGTAAACTGCTCGGACAATGGACGACCATCATAGACAGCCGCCCTTCCTTCCCCTCTCGACCGGCACCGAGCGGAGGTCGCACTCGTGAACGAGTGGATCCTGCTCGCCATCGGCCTCGTGCTCACCGTCGGCACCGGCCTCTTCGTGGCCAGCGAGTTCTCGCTGGTCAACCTCGACCGCGCTGACCTCGAGGCACGCGAGGCCCGCGGCGAGAAGCGGCTGGGCACGACGATCGGCGCTCTCAAGGTCACGTCGACGCACCTCTCGAGCGCGCAGCTCGGCATCACGCTGACGACGCTGCTCACCGGCTTCACGATGGAGCCGGCGATCTCGACGCTTCTCGAAGACCCGTTCCACCAGTTCGGCGGGCCCATCGAGATCGTGGACGTCATCGCCCCCATCGTGTCGATCGTCATCGCGACGCTCATCTCGATGCTGATCGGCGAACTGGTCCCGAAGAACTTCGCGCTGGCCCTGCCGCTCAAGACGGCCCAGCTGGTCATGCCCTTCCAGGTCGGCTTCACGATGGTCTTCCGCCCCGCGGTCGCGCTCCTCAACGGCACGGCGAACGCGATCCTGCGCGGCATCGGCATCGAGCCCAAGGAGGAGCTCTCGGGCGCCCGCACGGCCGAGGAGCTGTCGTCGCTGGTCCGGCGTTCGGCGTTCGAGGGCAGCCTCGACCTCGACACGGCGACCCTGCTCGCCCGCACGCTCGTCTTCAGCGAGCACACGGCGTCCGACGTCATGACTCCGCGCCCGCGCCTCAGCAGCGTCTCGCGCACCGACAGCGCCGAGACGGTGCTGGCGCGTGCCCGCAGCACCGGCTACTCGCGCTTCCCTGTCACCGACGACGACATCGACGACATCGTCGGCCTCGTCCACGTCAAGCAGGCCGTCTCCGTGCCGCGTGAGAAACGCGCCGACGTGCCGGTCAGCGCCCTGCAGACCGAGGCGATCCGGGTTCCCGAGACGATGAAGCTCGACAGCCTGCTGTCCGAGGTCCGCGGCAAGGGGTACCAGATGGCCGTGGTCGTCGACGAGTACGGCGGCACGGCCGGCGTCGTCACGCTCGAAGACCTGATCGAGGAGCTCGTCGGGGAGGTCTCGGACGAGCACGACCGGTCGCGGGTCGACGTCGTGCGCTCGCGGGACTGGCTGACCTTCCCCGGCCTGCTCCGCCCCGACGAGCTGCTCGAGCGCGCCGGCGTCAGGGTGCCCGAGGAGGGCCCCTACGAGACCGTCGGCGGCTGGGTGATGAGCGAGCTCGGCCGGCTTCCGTCCATCGGCGACGCCGTCGAGACGGAGGACGGCCAGTTCCGGGTCGAGCGCCTGGAAGGCCGCCGGATCGACCGCATCCGCTTCACCCCGACGTCCGAGCCCGAGGTCGTGACCGACTCGGTCGCCGCCGAAGACGTGCAGGCTGCCATGGCCGAGCGCACGCTGGAGCGCCGCCGACACGCCGACTCGCCCAATGCCGACTCGACGAGAGCCGACGCCCCGAAGGAGGCCCGCCGATGAGCGACTGGTGGGGCATCGTCTGGCTCGTCGTGCTGCTGCTCGGCAACGCCTTCTTCGTCGGCGCCGAGTTCGCCGTCATCTCGGCGCGCCGCTCGTCGATCGAGCCGAAGGCCGAGGCGGGCAATCGCGCGGCCAAGACCACTCTCTGGGCCATGGAGCACGCGACTCTCATGCTCGCGACCAGCCAGCTCGGCATCACGGTCTGCTCGCTGCTGATCCTGAACGTCTCCGAGCCGTCGATCCACCACCTGCTCGAGGGGCCGCTGCATCTGACCGGCATCTCGGACGGCGCCGTCGACACCGTCGGCTTCATCATCACGCTGGTGCTGGTGTCGTTCCTGCACGTGGTCTTCGGCGAGATGGTGCCGAAGAACCTCTCGTTCTCGGTGCCCGACCGCGCCGCCCTGCTGCTCGCGCCGCCGCTGGTGTTCGTCGGCCGCATCTTCGGCGTGGTGATCCGCACCCTGAACTGGCTGACCAACCACATCATCCGGGCGTTCGGCGTCGAGCCGAAAGACGAGGCGACGAGCGCGTTCACCGTCGAGGAGGTCCAGACGATCGTCGCGCAGTCGCAGCGGGAGGGCGTCCTCCGTGACACGACCGGAGCTCTGACCGCCGCGTTCGAGTTCACCGAGAAGAAGGTTTCCGACGTGGCCGTGTCGATGGTCGACCTCGTCACGCTGAGCGAGGCCGCCACTCCGGCCGACATCGAGCGCGCGGTCGCCCAGCGCGGCTTCTCGCGCTACGTGCTCGTCGACGACCTGGGGCAGCCCACCGGCTACCTCCACCTCAAAGACGTGATCGACCTCGACGACGGCGAGTTCTCCGAGCCGGTGCCGCCGAAGCGGATCCGCCAGCTCATCTCGATCTACGAGGGAACCGAGCTCGAGGACGCCCTGGCGACCATGCGTCGCGTCGGCGTGCACGTGGCCCGCTCGTTCGATGCCGAGGGGACCACGCGGGGCGTGCTCTTCCTGGAGGACATCATCGAGGAGCTGATCGGCGAGGTCCAGGACGCCACCCGGAGGAGCTAGTCGACCGAGTGCAGAGAGAATGCCCCCGCGGAGTCTTCCGCGGGGGCATCTTCACGCACTCGGCGGGCGAGGTCTCAGGCGCGGGCCTCGACGAGAGGGCTGCGTTCCTCCGTCACGCCGGACGCCCCGGAGCCTGTCGAAGGGGCCGGCGCGGCGGCGGGACGCTGCTGGGGATGAAAAGGCGCGCGGTGGTACTGCTGCGGGTAGTACGGCAGCTCCTCGCCGAGCTCCGACGCGGCGCGAAGCGCGAAGTGCGGATCGCGCAGGAACTCGCGCCCGACGAAGACGACATCCGACTGGCCCGAGGCGACGATCTGCTCGGCCTGCTCGGCCGTGAGGATGAGCCCGACGGCCCCGGTCTCGACGCCCCCGTCGGCCTTGACCGACGCGGCCAGCGGCACCTGGTAGCCGAGGCCGACCGGGATGACGGCGTTCGCCGCGATTCCGCCTGACGAGATGTCGAAGAGGTCGGCGCCGGCGGCGCGGGCCCAGTCGGCGACGGTCGCGGTCTCGTGCTCGTTCCAGCCGCCCTCGACCCAGTCGGTGGCTGAGAAGCGGACGAGGATCGGGAAGGCCTCGCCGGTGGCGGCCCGGATGCCGCGGACGGCGTCGATCACGATGCGGGCGCGGTTCTCGAGCGATCCGCCGTACTGGTCGGTGCGCGTGTTGCTGAGCGGCGACAGGAACTGGTGCATGAGGTAGCCGTGGGCGGCATGCAGCTCGACGAAGTCGAACCCGGCCTGCTGCGAGCGGACGGCGGCGGCGACGAAGGCATCGACGACGCCCTGCACCTCGTCGGCACTGAGCTCGCGGGGCACGTCGTAGCCGTCGAACGCGATGGCGGACGGCCCGACGACGGGCCAGCCGTGCTCGGCCTCCGAGAGGGTGCCGTTCTGCGGCTCCCAGGTGCGCGGAGTCGACGCCTTGCGGCCGGCGTGGGCGAGCTGCACGCCGATGGCGGAGCCCTGCGAGTGCACGAAGTCGACGATGGGGCGGTAGGCCTCGCGCTGCTCGTCGTTCCAGATGCCCAGGTCCTGCGGCGAGATGCGGCCCTCCGGGACGACGGCGGCGGCCTCGGTGACGATCGCGCCGGCACCGCCGCGCGCGAAGGAGCCCAGGTGGACGAGGTGCCAGGTCGACGGCATGCCGTCGAAGTTCTCGGCCGAGTACTGGCACATCGCCGGTACCCAGAGACGGTTGCGGAAGGTGGTGCCACGGAGGGTGATGGGGGCGAAGAGTTCGGATGCCATACGGAAGTCAACCGCCCGCCCGCGGGATCATTCCGCCTGGAGGGCCACCAGGAACTCGCGCAGGGCCGGCGGGGTGGTGAACACGTGGCCGGTGATGCCGAGTTCCTGCGCCCCGTCGATGTTGACCGCCTTGTTGTCGATGAAGACCATCTGCTCGGGCGTGATGCCGAGCTCGTCGAGGACGGTCCGGTAGATCGACGCGCTCGGCTTGAGGTCGTGCATCTCGGCGCTGACGAAGACGCGGTCGAAGAGCGTGCCGACGGGCGAGAACCGCAGGGGCGAGCCGAAGTCGAAGCCGGCGTTCGAGAGGACGCAGACAGGCGTGCCGCCGCCGCGGAGCTCTTCGATGATGTCGATGGTGCCGGGCTCGGGGCTGATCCAGGCGGGGAAGTCGAGGGCCCAGAGCTCGTGGATGCGCGACAGGCTCCACTCCGTGCCGGTCGCGCGGGCGAGTGCCCGCCAGTACTCGACGACGGACATCTCGCCCGAGTCGAGGGCGTCGCGGTTGGAGTCGTAGGCGGCCCAGAACGGCTCCGGCTCGACGTCGGCGAGTGCGACGATGGCCTCGCGGACGGACGCGTGAGGCGTCTTCGAGATCACCTCGCCGTAGTCGAAGACGACGGTGCGGCCGGGGAGGGAGATGCTCATGCAGTCCACGCTAGCGGGGCGCGCCTATCGTGGGCGGGTGACCCCGTATCAGGACTGGACCCCCGCCGACGCCGCCGACTGGATCGCTGTGCCGCAGGCCGACGACGACAAGTACAGCCGGGGGGTGCTCGGAGTCGTGACCGGCTCGGACCAGTATCCGGGCGCCGCAGTGCTCGGCGTCGAGGCGGCGCTGCACACGGGTGTCGGCATGCTGCGCTACCTCGGGCCCTCGCGAGCGTCGGACTTCGTGCTGCATCGCCGGCCGGAGTCGGTGACCAGCGCCGGGCGCGTGCAGGCGTGGCTGCTCGGGTCGGGCATCGACCCGTCGACCGCCGACGGCCTGACCCGGTCGCGGTTCGCCGAGGCCGCCGCGTCAGGGCTGCCGCTCGTGCTCGACGCCGGCGCGCTGGCGGTCCGGGCCGAGGCCACGGGGCCGATGGTGGTGACGCCGCACTTCCGCGAGCTCTCGAAGGCGTCGGGCATGGACCTCGACGCGGTCCGCGACGATCCCGCGATCGCCGCCGCGCGCACCGCCGACGAGTGGGGCGCGACCGTCCTGCTGAAGGGGCACCGCACCTACGTGGCCGCGCCCGGGGGAGTGCGCCTCGTCGCCTCGAGCGCGCCCGCGTGGCTGGCGACGGCCGGGGCGGGCGACGCGCTCGGCGGAATACTCGGCGCGCTCGTGGCGACGCACCACGACGAGATCGCCGCCGACGAGTCGGCGCTGGCGCGGCTGGCTGCCACCGCCAGCGTCGTGCACGGGCTGGCGGCGTCGCGTGCATCGGGCGGCGGACCCCTCACCGTTCTCGGGCTGGTGGACGCGCTGCCGGCGACGATCGCGGAGCTGCTCCGCCGCTAGCTGGCAGGCGCCGCCTTCAGCAGGAACTCCACCGACCCGGTCTTCTCGACGGTGACGAACCCGAGGCTCGGTGCCGTGACGTCGTAGTCCGAGAACGTGATCGGCACCGACCCGCTCACCTCGGCGCCGGAGCCCGACAGGGCGGCCTCCATCGGCACCGACACGGTCTTCGTGACGCCATGCAGTGTGAGCGCCCCGGTCGCCGTGAACGTGGCGACCTCGCCCGACGACAGGTCGCCGGTGTCGACCGGAGTGGTCAGCGCGAACGTGGCGTCGGGGTGGATGTCGGTCTCGAGCGCCGACGTGCGGAAGTACTCGTCGCGGCTGCCGGAGTCGGTCGCGATCGTGCCGGCCTCGACGGTGATCTGCGCCTTCGTGATCGAGTCGGAGTCGAAGGTGACGGTGCCGCTCACGTCGCTCGTCTTGCCGACGACCGTCACGTCCGTGCCCCTGAGGACCTCCTTGACGCGGTAGCCGGCAGTGCTGCCCGAGCCGATCGTCCAGGCGCCGGTGAGGTCGGAGCCCGCGAGGTCGGAGCTCCCCGGTGTCACCGACACGGTCGGCGCGGCCTCCGGCTCGCCCACGATCACGTCTCGGTAGAACGCGGGGCCGGCGATCGCGGCGACGGTGGCGACGACGACGACAGCCGCGCCGACGCCGATCAGGACTTTGCTTCGAGTTCTCACGGGATATCCTCTGGGGGGTCGGGTGTCCCTGAACGATGACGTGTCACCCTAGGCATGGCCTGAGAAACTCCCGGGCGCCCGCTGGCACGGGCCGGTTCGCTACCCTCGGGGCATGGCCCGACACCGCTCTCCCCTCGGCCTCGCGGCCCTGTGGATCGGCTTCGTCGCCGTCCACCTCTGGCTCTCGTACACCGTCCTGAACGGTCCGCACACGCCACTCAACGACGTGAGCACCGTCTACCGCGACTGGATGCTCGACGGCGCGCGCGGCCTCGGCTGGGTGGGGCTCGACGTCGCCTGGGTCTATCCGCCCGCCGCGCTGGCGCCGATGCTGTTGTCGGCCTCATTCGGCTTCGCTCACTACTCGGGCACCTGGCTCGTCCTCGTGGCGGCGCTCGATGCGGTCGCTCTCGCGGTCGTCGCCCGGCGCTCGCCGGCAGCCGGCGCATGGTGGCTCGTGTTCCTGGTCGCGCTCGGCCCGATCGCCGTCGGCCGCATCGACAGCATCACCGTTCCGCTCGCCATCGTCGCGCTCCTGATCGCGGCCCGGCGTCCGGCCGTGGCAAGCGCCCTGCTCGCCCTCGCCACCTGGATCAAGGTCTGGCCGTTCGGCCTCGTCGCAGCCGTCCTGATCGCCGGTCGCCGCCGTCTCGTCGTGCTCATCTCGGCGGCCGCCACCAGCGTCGTCGTGGTGCTCGCGGCCCTCCTCGCCGGCGGGACCGCCACCGGAATCTTCGGCTTCGTCGCCAAGCAGACCGGCCGCGGCCTGCAGCTCGAGGCGCCCGTCACGACGATCTGGCTGTGGCTCGAGGCCTCGGGGGTGCCCGGCGTGCGCACCTACTTCGACCACGAGATCATCACCTACCAGGTCGCAGGAACGGGCACCTCCCTCGCGGCCGCCCTCATGACGCCGCTGATGGTCGTCGTGCTGGCCGGCGTCGCCGGGCTCGGCCTCGTGGCCGCTCGTCGCGGCGCCGATCCCGCCCGCCTGCTGGCGCCGCTCTCGCTCGCGCTGGCGACGGCGTTCATCGTCACCAACAAGGTCGGCTCGCCGCAGTACGAGACGTGGCTGGCCGCGCCCGTGCTGCTGGGGCTCGTGGTGGTGGGGCGCGAGTTCCTGCGGCCGGCGATCCTGACGGTGGTCGTCGCGGCGCTGACCCAGGTCGTCTACCCGTGGCAGTACGACGCGCTGGTCTTCGCGCTGCCGTGGATGGTGGTCGTGATCACGTTGCGGAACCTGCTGCTCGTCGTGCTCCTCGCGGATGCCCTGCGGCGGGTCTGGCTGGCCGGGCGCGCCGTGCCGTCGAGCGTCGTGCCGGGTCGAGCGCCGGTGTCGGGGGTCGGTGCCAGGATGGACGCATGATCGTCGCATTCAGCGTCTCCCCGTCCGGTGGCTCCGCCTCGTCTGACGCGCCCGCGTCGGGCTCCCAGCCCGACTCGGTGCACAGCGCCGTGGCCGCCGCCGTGAAAGTCGTGCGCGACTCGGGGCTGCCCAACCGCACGTCGTCGATGTTCACCGAGATCGAGGGGGAGTGGGACGAAGTGATGGCCGTGGTCAAGGCCGCCACCGAGGCCGTGGCGCCGTTCGGGCGCCGGGTGTCGCTCGTGCTGAAGGCCGACATCCGCCCGGGGCACACCGGCGAGCTCGACGGCAAGGTCGAACGGCTCGAGGCGGCGCTCGACACGCTCTGACGTGCCCGCTGGAGGCCCGCGGGCTGCCCCGACCGGCGCTGACGTGACCCGCGTCGGCACGGGGCGGCCCTACGATTGCAGGGGAGCCTCACCTGCTCCATCCTGCGACTCGACGAAGAGCCGTCACCTCTCTTCTCGTAGAAACGGCAGCCGCTCGTGTCCCAGATCACCACGCCCACGATCTCGTCGCGCCGTCGGCGGATCGCCCTGATCTCTCTGGCGCTGGGCGGGTTCTCGATAGGCTCGACGGAGTTCGTCGCGATGGGGCTGCTGCCGAACATCGCGCGCGACCTCCTGCCGACCGTGTACCAGGCGTCGGTCGACAACGCGACGGCGCAGGCCGGAATCCTGATCAGCGCCTACGCGCTCGGCGTGGTCGTCGGCGCCCCGACGATCGCCGCCACGACGTCGCACATGCCGCGCAAGAAGCTCCTGCTCATCCTGCTCACGGCGTTCGTCGTCGGCACGGTCGCGTCGGCGGTGCTGCCGAGCTTCGGGCTGGTTGTGCTCGCCCGGTTCGCCGCCGGGTTACCGCACGGCGCCTACTTCGGCATCGCGTCGCTGGCGGCCGCCGAGCTGATGGGGCCGGGCAACCGCGGCAAGGGCGTCGCGTTCGTCCTCGCCGGCCTCACGATCTCGAACATCGTCGGCGTGCCTCTCATCACGGCGCTCGGCCAGGCAGCCGGGTGGCGCGCCGCCTACGCCGTCGTCGCGGCGCTGTTCGCCTTGACCTTCCTCGCGGTGGCACTGGCGCTGCCGAAGACGCCGGCGCCGCACGGGGCGTCGATCAGGCGCGAGCTGAGCGCGTTCCGGCAGCCGCAGCTCTGGCTCGTCATGGGCGTCGGGGCGATCGGCTTCGGCGGCTTCTTCGCCGTCTACAGCTACGTGGCGACGGCCGTGACCGAGGGCGCCCATCAGCCCGAGTCGATCGTGCCGCTCGTGCTCGTCGGGGTCGGCGTGGGCATGACGATCGGCAACCTGCTCGGCGGCTGGGGCGCCGACAAGAACCTCCGGCGCACGATCTACATCGGCTTCGCCGGCCTGATGCTCTCGCTCGTCGGCTACGCCGTGACGTCGCACCACCTGGTCGGCATCTTCGTCTTCGCCTTCACGCTCGGGCTCACGAGCTCGGTGATCAGCCCGGCCATCCAGACCCGCCTGATGGAGGTCGCCGGCGACTCGCAGGTGATCGCGGCGGCGCTCAACCACTCCGCGTTCAACCTCGGCAACTCGCTCGGCGCGTACCTGGGTGGCGTCGTCATCGCCGCCGGGCTCGGGGCCGGGGCTCCGGCGTGGGTGGGGCTGGGACTCGCCGTGCTGGGCCTGATCCTCGTGACGGTGAGCTTCGCGACCGAGCGGCACGGCAGGGCGCGCAAGGCGCTGACGGGACCGACGCCGGAGACGCAGCCGATCCCGGTCGGCGGGCTCTGAGCCTGGGGCGTCCAGCGCGGGGCTAGGCCCCGCCGTATCGGCACGTTCCCTCGTGCGCGACGGCGGGGCCGTGCCGATTCGGCGGGGAGCTGTGCCGGTCAGGCGGGGCTGTGCCGGAGCGGCGGAGGGCGCGCCGGGTCGGCGGAGCGGGCGGCGGCAGGGCAGTTCCTGCGCCCGGGGGTTAACGGCCGAGAGCGCAGGAGCGGCCGGGCGAACCCGACCACTGCTGCACTCTCGGCGACGTGGCTAGAAGCCCGACGGAGCGGCGTCGTCGGTCTGGAGCAGGATGCCGTCCTGGATGGCGCGCTTTCGCAGGGCGACCTTGGTGCCCACGTCGAAGCCGGCGACGCGGTACTTCTCGCGGATGCGCTTGAGGTACGACTTGGCGGTCTCCTCGGAGATGCCGAGCTGGTAGGCGACGGCCTTGACGGGCTCGCCACCGCCGTAGAGGGCCATGACGCGGCGCTCCTGGGCGGAGAGCTTCGGCACTCCGCCGACCTCGGCCGCATTGAGGGCCAGGTCGAGCTCGGCCGAGATGTACGACTCGCCGACGGACGCATTGCGGATCGCCTCGACGATCATCTCGGCGTCTTCGCTCTTGACCAGGTAGCCGAGCGCGCCGGCGGCCAGCGCCTCGCGCACGACGTTCGGCTCGGAGTACGTGCTCATCAGCACCGTCTTCACGCCCGCCGTCTTCAGCGTCGAGATCTTCAGCGAGATCGGCAGGTTGTCTTTGAGGTCGAGGTCGAGCAGGACCACGTCGACGGGGAACTCGGGGTGCGTGAGCAGCTCGGGCCACGAGGCGACGGCGCACACCATGCTGATGTCGTCGGCGGCGCTGCGGATCCACTCGCTGAGCGCGCCGAGGAGCATCTTGTGATCGTCGACGAGGGCGAGGCGGATGCGTCCTTCGGAGTCAGGCACTGGTTTCTCATCTTTCGATGAGCTTCGATGAGCCGCTGGGTTTCGATGAGCCGCTGCTGGGAGGAGCTCAGGCGACCGGCGACAGCGGAGATGGGGCTTATGTTAGGCGTCTGCGGGGTTCTCGACCGAACAGCGGATGGCGAGCCGCAGACTGCCCTGGTGGGTGGAGGTCTGGAAGTCGCCGACTCGCTCGAGGGCGTTCCAGGTGGCGGGCACGACGCGGTTGCGTCGGATGCCGGTCGACGTGACGTCGATCGGCACCTCGATGGTGCGACCCGCCATCGACGCGATGGTCGTCGGAGTCTGGATGGGGCCGAGCGTCAGCGTGATGCTCGTGCCGGCGGCGCGGGTGCGGCGATCGCCCAGAAGGAGCCACACGGCCTGCAGGAGGCCGTCGCGCTGCTCGGGGGTGAGGAGGCCCGCGAGCGACGACGGGTCGGCGAGCTTGACGGCGCGGCCGAGGTACTCCGACTCGGTGACGGCGTGGTAGAGCCAGGTCTCGCGGCGGCCCTCGATGAGATGCAGGCGGAGCTCGGTGGCGAGCGTCGACGCCGTGGAGGCCACGTGCGGCTCGAGGGGCAGAGCGATCTCGCCGATGGCGACGCCGTCGAGGAGCTTCTCGGCGGCGAGGTCGAGGCGGGCCAGCTCGTCGCTGGCGAGCATGCCGACGGCGAAGCGGGGCTGGGTGACCGTCGACTGGACGAGGACGCGGTCGAGCTCGATCTGGATCATGCGGCGGAACCGCTGGACGGCGTAGATGGCGATCGACGGCGGCAGGATCGCGATCGCGACGACCGTGACCTGCTGCGGGAAGGTGATGCGGTCGATCGGCGTCGTCAGGATGACCGCGGCGACGAGCAGGACGAACAGGGCGGCGGTGGCGATGACGAGCTCGCGAGCCGGACGGAGCGTGACCAGCGGCAGGAGGCCGAACCCGACGGCGACGCTGGCGGTGGCGTACGCGCCCACGTTGTGGAGCTTCCAGATGGCGACGAAGTCGAGGATCACGACGACGAGCAGGGCCGCGCAGATGATCACCATGACAGGGCCGGTGAGGCGCTCGCCCTGGATGGCGACCAGGGTGACGCTGCCGATGAAGGCGGCGAGGTAGATGAGCCAGGCGACGATCGCGGGGGCGGCGACCGGGTACTGGGAGAGGTGCACCAGGAAGAAGATGAGTCCGTAGATCGCCTGGACTGCGGCGACGGCGGCAGCGCCCATGCCGAGGTAGCCGGTGCCGAGGGTCGCTCCGGCCTGCTGGGCCTGGCGGAGCGAGCGGGCTCCGGTGGACGACGTGGGGAGGCCCCGCGGTGCTCGACGGTGTCGGGGGACGCCGAGTGTGTTCTCGTCGATGCTCATCGGGTGACCCCCTTCCGGGAGGGACTGTCGTCCGTCACCGGAGATTCGTTAGAAGAAAGCTCAGTTCTCATCGCGGTGCCTCGAGCACGACGGTGGTGCCGGCACCCGGCGCGGAGAAGAGGCGGGCGGTTCCGCCGACCTCGCGGAGGCGGTTGACCACGCTCTCCTTGAAACCCAGGCGCTCTTCCGACACGCCCTCGAGGTCGAAGCCGACGCCGGCGTCGGTGACCATGGCGCGGACCATCTCGTTGTCGTGGATGATCGTGACGTGCGCCTCGGCGACCCCGGCGTGCCGGCGGACGTTCTCGAGGCACTCGGCGAGGGCGAGCAGGAACGCGTCGAGCACGTTGGTGGGGAGCAGGACCTGGCCGGTGCCGTGCCAGCTGACCTCGAGGCCCATCCGGCCGAAGCGCTGCTTGACCGACTCGAGAGTCTGTCCGAGGGGGCTCTCCTCGGACGTGTTGAGGTTGTAGTCGCCGGAGGCCTGCGGCTGGGGCGTCGAGCCGAGACGGAGGTGGCGCAGCAGCCGGGCGTCCTCGGCGGCCTGGGCCTGAAGTGCGGCGGGCGTGACGCCGAACCCGGAGTGCGCGAGGAGGGTGAGGGTGGCCAGCACGGTGTCGTGGAGGAGGCGGGCGCCCTGGCGTCGCTGGGCCTCGGTCTCGCTGGCCTGGCGCTCGGCGCGGTGCGCGTTGCCGATCGAGTAGATGCGGCGGGCGGCCCGGGGGACGCTGTTGCCGATCCAGAAGCCGGCGACGAAGCAGAGCACCCAGCCGAGCAGGACGGCGGCGACCTGCACCGAGAGGACGGAGTGGGTGCCGACGACGACCTCGGCGACGACCAGGACGGCGGCGACCGCCCCGAGCACGACGCGGCGGGTGGACGACGAGAGCAGGAGGGCGAACGAGGCGACCGCGCCGCCGACCAGCGGGATGACCGCCGTCGCGAGGGGACCGTCGATGCCGCCGGGGATCAGGGCGACGCCGCCGGCGGCGAGGCCCGCGGCCATTCCGAGGATGACCCACAGCAGATTGCGGGAACGGCCGACCATGATGAGGAAGACGACCATGGCGGCGGAGCAGAGTGCGATCAGCGCGAGCCGCGGGTAGTCGATGACGCCGGGGTAGCTCAACGCCACGAGCGACACCACGGTGCACGCGATTCCTAGGAACCGGGTCGTGGTTCGGAGGAGCCGATCACGCTCCTGGGCGAAGAGATCCATTCGAGTCCAACGGTCATGGTGGGAAGCGGCCTGCGGGGGCGCCTAGACACATCGTTCCACAATTTGTCCCCCGAGGCGGGGCACGGCGCGCAGTCCTGTGGGTCTCTGCGCTCAAGCGAGACGGGTGTCCGTGCGGGATCCGGATGGTTCCCGAGCGAGTCTCATTGTGGCCTGTGCGGCGTCATCCTTCAAGCAAGGCTCGAAGGTGTGTCCCGACGAGCTCGTTCTCGATGAGGAATCCGTCGTGCCCGAACTCGCTGGGCAGGATCACGGCGTCTGTCGCCGCCGTCTGCCGCAGGCCCGCCGCGATGAGCTCCTGGTCGTGCGGCGGGAAGAGGCGGTCGGTGTCGATCCCCAGCACGAGCGACGTCGCGGTGACTCGGGCGAGGGCGGCCGTCACGCCCCCGCGGTCGCGACCCAGGTCGTGCGAGTTCATGGCGCGCGCGAGCGCCACGTAGCTGTTCGCGTCGAAGCGTCTCGTGAACTTGTTGCCGTGGAAGTCCAGGTAGCTGGACACGGCGAACCGACCCTGCCCGACCAGGGGGGAGAGGTCGCTCTGCCAGCCGCGCCCGAAGCGCTTGTTGAGCTCATCGGGCGAGCGGTAGTTGAGGAGCGCCATGCGGCGGGCCAGGGCCAGACCCCGATACGGGCCCTCGCCGTCGGGCGACTCGTAGTAGTCGCCGCCGGCGAAGCCCGGATCCATGTGGATGGCCTCGACCTGCACCGTGTTGAGAGCGATCTGGTCGGCGCTCGAGAACGCCGTGGTCGAGAGGACGCCCAGACGCTCGACGCGGTCGGGCGAGCCCACGGCCCACTCGAGGGCGTGCATGCCGCCCATGGAGCCGCCGATGACGGCCTTCCAGCGGTCGATCCCGAGGGCATCCGAGAAGGCGACCTGAGCCGCGACCTGGTCGCGGATGGTCAGGCGCGGGAAGCGCGAGCCCCATTCGACGCCGTCGGGGGCGAGCGACGAGGGGCCGGTCGAGCCCTGGCAGCCGCCGAGCATGTTGGGCGCGACGACGAACCAGCGGTCGGTGTCGATGGCGAGACCCGGGCCGACGACGCCGGGCCACCAGCCGGCCGTGGTGTGGCCCAGGGAGGCGGGCCCGGTGAGGTGGCTGTCGCCGGTGAGGGCGTGCAGCACGAGCACGACGTTGGAGTCGTCGGCGGCGCGCGTGCCGAACGTCTCGTACGCGATGCGCGGACGGGGGAGCACCTCGCCGGTCTCGAGGAGCAGGTCGTCGATCGACTCGAACCGGCGGTCGCCGACCGGGTCGCCGTCGCGCCAGGCCCCGGTGACCGGAGGCTTGCCCAGCATCGTCCGGCGGGTGCGCTCGGTGACGACGCTCGACGGGACCGTGTCTTCGGGTGTCGTCTGCCAGTCCATTTGACTCCAGCATGTCAACAAAGAGCGGCGGCTGCCGGAACATTACGTCCAGGAGCCGCCGCTTCGGGGTGGATCGTCAGTTGCTCTTGAGGAGGCCCGCCGTCACGTCGGCGGCCGCCGCGAAGCCCGCCGCCAGGTCGGCCTTGAGATCGGCGACGTTCTCGAGCCCGATGGAGAGCCTGACGAGGCCGGGAGTGACTCCGGTCGTGAGCTGCTGCTCGGGGGTGAGCTGCGAGTGCGTCGTCGATGCCGGGTGGATCACGAGGGAGCGCACGTCGCCGATGTTGGCCAGGTGGCTGAACAGCGACAGGCCGTCGACGAGCGCCTTGCCCGCGTCGACGCCGCCCTTGAGCTCGAAGCTCAGCACGGCTCCGACGCCCTTGGGAGCGTACTTGTTGGCGGCGGCGTACCAGGGGCTGGTGGGGAGGCCGGCATAGAAGACGTTGGCGACGTCGTCGCGGGCGTCGAGCCACTCGGCGATCTCCTGGGCGTTCTGCACGTGGCGCTCGATGCGGAGGCTCAGAGTCTCGATGCCCTGGATCAATGCGAAGGCGGTGTCGGCCGAGTTCGACGAGCCGAGGTCGCGGAGCAGCTGCACGCGCGCCTTGATGATGTACGCGAGCGAGTCGCCCACTGCTGTCGTGTAGCTGGCGCCGTGGTACGAGGGATCCGGGACGGTGAGCTCCGGGAACTTCTCGACGTTCTTCGACCACTCGAACTTTCCGCCGTCGACGATGAGACCGCCGATGACCGTGCCGTGGCCGCCGAGGAACTTCGTCGCCGAGTGCACGACGATGTCGGCGCCGTGCTCGAACGGGCGGATCAGGTAGGGCGTCGCGATCGTGTTGTCGACGATCAGCGGCACGCCGGCCTCGTGGGCGACGCTCGACACCAGCGAGATGTCGAGGATGTTGATCTTCGGGTTGCCGATCGTCTCGGCGAAGAACAGCTTCGTGTTCGGGCGCACGGCGCGGTGCCACTCGTCGGCGTCGTCCTGGTTCTCGACGAACGTGGTCTCGATGCCGAGCTTCGCGAGCGTGTACTTGAACAGGTTGTAGGTGCCGCCGTAGATCGACGACGACGAGACGATGTGGTCGCCCGCCTGGGCGATGTTCAGGATCGCGAGGGTCTCGGCCGCCTGGCCCGACGAGACGAGCAGCGCGCCGGAGCCGCCCTCGAGCGTCGCGATGCGCTGCTCCACGACGTCGTGGGTGGGGTTCATGATGCGCGAGTAGATGTTGCCGAACTCGGCGAGCGCGAACAGGTTCTTCGCCTGCTCGGCGCTCTCGAACACGTACGAGGTCGTCTTGTAGATCGGCGTCGCGCGAGCGTGCGTCGTGGGGTCGGGCTGGGCGCCCGCGTGGATCTGCTGGGTCTCGAACTGCCAGTCGCTCATGATGCTCTCCTGAAGTCGTGCGGGTGTCTGACGGGCCCGTCGACGGTGATCGGACCCCGGTTGAGGCCGAGCCTAGGAGCGCGGGCCGGTGGCCGGCAACGGAGCGGACACGCGGCGTAACCTCGGCCCGCGGGCACGCTCATCGCAGCAGGGATCGTCTTGCTCGACGGCTTCATCGTCGACGCCGGCGGCACGATGTACGCGCGGTGCGCCGTCGAGCGCCGGCGGATGACCGCCCGCCGCGAGCAGTAGCGTTGCAGGGACGCACGCAACCTAGGGAAGGCGCACACGCATGGCGAAGAGAGCACTGGTCACCGGAGCGAGCTCGGGCATCGGAGAGGCCACCGTGCGCCTGTTCCGCTCTCACGGCTGGGACGTCCTCGCCGTCGCCCGCCGCGAGGACCGCCTCGCGGCGCTCGCCGACGAGACCGGCGCCACCTGGTTCCGCGCCGACGTCACCAGCGACGACGACATGGCCGCCCTGCGCGCGCACGTCGAGTCGACCGGACCGCTGCACGCCCTCGTGAACAACGCCGGCGGCGCCTTCGGCCTCGACAGCGTCGAGACGGGCTCGATCGACGACTGGCAGCGCATGTTCGACGTCAACGTGCTCGGCACCAAGCGCGCGCTCAGCGCCCTGCTCCCGTCGCTCCGCCGCGGCGCCGACGAGGCGGGCTCGGGCGACATCGTCACGATCACCTCGATCGCCGGGCACATCGCCTACGAGAACGGCGGCGGCTACAACGCCGCGAAGTTCGCCCAGCACGCCGTCGTCGCAGCGCTCCGCCTCGAGCTCAACGGCGAGCCCCTCCGGGTCATCGAGATCGCCCCCGGCATGGTCAAGACCGACTTCTCGCTCGTGCGCTTCGCCGGCGACCAGGAACGCGCCGACGCCGTCTACGCCGGCGTCGAAGCTCCACTCACCGCCGACGACATCGCCGAGGCCGTTGTGCACGCCGTCGAGCTGCCGCCGCACGTCAACCTCGACCTCGTCACCGTCAAGCCCGTCGCGCAGGCGCAGCCCTACAAGCTCGCGCGCGGTCCGCTCTCCACCCGCTGAGCCGGGACCGCGCAGGGAGCCGCTAGCCGATCGAGACGAAGTCCGAGACGGTGTCGCGCGGCAGCACGTCGGCGGTCGCCATGACCTCCATCTCGAGCAGCTTCACCCAGCCGCCCGACGACGACAGGAACGCGGTGTCGGACGCGTCGCGCCCCGTGGCGATCCGCACCAGGCTCTGCCGGGGAGCCAGCCCCGTCGCGTCGATCGCGTACCAGACGCCGTCGACCAGGGCCTCCGCGACCGCGTGGAAGTCCATCGGCCACAGCCCCGGCGCGTAGACCGACACCAGCCTGGCCGGCACGTCCCGCGCTCGCAGCAGGGCCACCACGAGGTGCGCGTAGTCGCGGCACACGCCCCGACGGTCGAGGAACGTCTGCACCGCGCCGTCCGTCGGCGAGCTCGACCCCGGCACGTACGACAGGTGCCCGTTGACCCACGTCCCGATGGCCGACACGAGCTGCTGCCCCCGCAGCCCGCCGAACTCGCTCTTCGCCATCGGGAAGAGCGTGTCGGACTCGCAGTACCGGCTCGGCCGCAGGTACTGGATCGTGTCGAGCGCCCCCAGCTCGATCGGCTCCGTGCGCCCCGACACCTCGACGCGGTACTCCATCTCGAGGACGCCCGGCTGCATCGTCGCCACCTGGAGCCGCGTGCCCCGATCGTCGACGACCTCGCGCACCGGCACGTCGACCCCACCCTGCCGCACCGACAGCGACTCGACGACCGACTGCCCCTCGGCGGCGGCGACGGACAGCACCAGCTCCGCGGGCTCGGTCGCTGACAGGACGAGCCGGGACGATGCGTTGCGCTTCATCCGACGAGCATCCCACGCCCCCGGGGATCCCCGTCGCCGCCATCCCGACGACGTAGGGTCGTCGGGTGACCTCGATCGACCGCCGCACGTTCCTGACCGGAGCCTCCGTCGCCGGAGTGGCAGCCGTCAGCGCCGTCGCGCTCGCCGCCTGCACCAGCCCGAGACCGTCGCCCACCGCGACCACCACCGTCACCGAGACGCCGACCGCCGCCGGCCCCTCGACGTGGCAGGCGCTCGCCGCCGCCGTGTCGGGAACGCTCCTGCGCCCGTCGAGCGTCGGCTACGGCTCCGCCAAGCAGACCGAGAACCCGCGCTTCGACGACGCCGCGCCGCTCGGCATCCTCCGGGCGGCCTCGACCTCCGACGTCATCGCCGGGCTGGCCTTCTGCAGGAACTCGGCCACCCCTCTCGCGGTCCGATCGGGCGGGCACAGCTACGCCGGCTGGTCCGCCGGGGGTGCCGCAGGAACGGACGTCGACCCGTCCCTCGTCATCAGCACGGCCGCTCTCGACACCGTCGAGCTCTCGGGCGACGGAGCCTCGGTCACCGTCGGGCCGGGCGCTCCGCTGGCCGCCGTCTACGAGAAGCTCGCCGCCGCCGGCCGCGCGATCGGCGCGGGCTCGTGCGGCACCGTCGCCATCGGCGGCCTGACGCTCGGCGGGGGAGTCGGAGTGCTCTCGCGCTCGTTCGGCCTGACCTGCGACCAGCTCGCCGCCGTCGAGATCGTGACCGCCGACGGTGTCGTCCATCACGCATCGGCGACCGAGGACGCCGACCTCTTCTGGGCCTGCCGCGGCGGCGGCGGCGGCCTCGTCGGGATCGTCACGTCGATGACCTTCACCACCCGGCCCGCCCCGACGGTGACCATGTGGTCGATCGAATGGGACTGGCGATGGGCGGTGCGGGTCCTGAACGTGTGGCAGGGCTGGGCGCCCGGGGCGTCCGACCAGCTGTGGTCGACGCTGAAGCTGCTGGCGGGGTCGACGCACGGCAGCACGCCGTCGCTGACCGTCTCGGGCACCTGGACCGGGAGCACGCCGCTCGAGGACGAGCTCGCGCCGTTCCTGGCCGCGGTCAAGGCGACGCCCTCGTCGCAGACGGCGGTCGCCCACGAGTACGGCGACGCGATGCTCCGGTACGCGGGCTGCGCAGGCGAGCCGGCGTCGGCCTGCACGACCGGTGAGGGCGGTGTCCTGAAGCGCGTCTCCGAGTCGGGCACGTCCAGCATGCCGACCGTGACGCTCGACGGCGACGCGATCCGTCGGCTCGTGGCCAAGGTCGAGGCCGCGGGCGGCATCGTCGGCCTCACCGAGGGCGGGATCTCGCTCGACGCCCTGGGCGGCGCAGTCGGCCGCGTCGCCGCCGCCGACACGGCCTTCCCGCACCGGACCGCTCTCTTCAGCGTCCAGTACACGGCCACCTTCGCGGACGGTGCCGACCCCCGGGCCTACGACGAGTACGTGCGCGACTTCCGTCGCTCGCTCTCGACGCCGTGGGGTGACGCGGCCTACGTCAACTACGCCGACCCCTCGCTCACCTCACCCGGGCAGAGCTATTTCGGCGAGAACCTGGCGCGCCTGACGAAGATCAAGACGACCGTCGATCCGAAGAAGCTCTTCGATCAGCCGCACCTGCTCTCGTGACGGCACATCATTCGAACACATGTTCGATTGATCGGCTAGGCTGAGGCTATGTCCCTCTCGTTCCAGACGTCGCTCTTCGACGATCCAGCCCTCCTCGACGACCCGGTCCTGGGTGCGACGCCGGTCCTCGGCCCGCTGGGCGCGTCCGTGCAGCGGATCGAGCTCGGCGAGGGCGCCTGGCTCGACCTCCGGCCCGGCTGGGTCGGCCACTCCGACGACCTCTTCGAACGGCTCGTCGACCGCGTGCCGTGGCAGGCCGATCGCCGCGAGATGTACGACCGCGTGGTCGACGTGCCGCGCCTCGTGTCGTGGTTCGGGCCGCGAGCCGTGCTGCCCGACCCGGTCCTCGCGAAGGCCCAGTCCGCACTTAACGACCACTACCGCCGACCACCCGGTCAGGTCTTCGAGACGGCTGGCCTGTGCTTCTACCGCACAGGAGACGACAGCATCGCCTGGCACGGCGACAAGGTCGGCAAGGCCATCGACCGCGACACGATGGTCGCGATCGTGTCCGTCGGCGCCGAGCGGACCCTGGCGGTGCGGTCGAGGTCCGGCGGCGAGGTGCGGCGGTTCCCCCTCGGGCACGGCGACCTGCTCGTGATGGGCGGCAGCATGCAGCGCACGCACGAGCACTCGATCGCCAAGACCAAGCGGGCCGTCGGGCCGCGGATCAGCGTGCAGTTCCGGCCCGACTGGTCGAGGTCGGCGTAGCGGCCGTCCGGCCGTCCGGGCCGGCACGCCGGCACGCCGGTCGAGCCGCCTCGAACGGGTCGCACCGCGGGGCCGCTCGGCACTACGGTTGATCCATGGTTGCCCTCCCCGAAGACGCGCCGGTCGCGTCCCCCGACGTCGACACGGCCGAAGCGGCCACAGGCCCGGCGCGCGACGCCAGCCGCGAGATCCTTGGCTGGCTCGAGTTCGGCGAGGCATCGCGCGAGCTCGCCCAGGACGTTCTCGCATCGGGCTTCCGCCCCGACGTCGTGGTGGCGATCGCCCGCGGCGGGCTCCTGCTCGCCGGCGCGATCTCGTACGCGCTCGACACGAAGATGTGCGGCTCGATCAACGTCGAGTTCTACACGGGCATCAACTCGGTGCTCGAGAAGCCCGTCATCCTCCCTCCGGCGCTCGACGCCCCGGCGCTCAGCGGCAAGCGCGTCCTGCTCGTCGACGACGTCTCCGACTCGGGCCGCACGCTCGAGCTCGTCCGCGACATCCTCCGCGGCCACGGCGCCGACGTACACACGGTCTGCCTCTACGCGAAGCCGCGCACGATCCTCGAGCCCGACCACGTCTGGCGCCACACCGCCGACTGGATCACCTTCCCCTGGAGCGCGCTGCCTCCGGTGACGGTGAGCACGTGAGCATCCACCTCGTCGGCGGCGGCTGGGCGTCGGACTCCACGGAGGTCTACGAGCTCTTCGTCGCCGAGGCGTCGACCCGCGCCGCCCGCATCGGCCGCGACGTGCCGCGCATCGCGGTGCTCGTCGTCGTCGAGGACGACGTCCCGTCGGCCGACTTCCGCACCGGGTTCCCCGAGATGCTGGCCTCGATCGGGCCGTGCGAGCCGCTCGTCACCGAGGTGATCTCGAGCGACGTCTTCGATACGACCGTTCTCTCCGACATCGACGGCCTGCTCATCGCCGGCGGCATGACTCCCGCGTACTTCGAGGCGGTCGTGCCCCTCGTCGACCAGGTGCGGCTGCTCGTCAGCGACGGCCTGCCCTACCTCGGCTTCTCGGCCGGAGCGATGATCGCGGCCGACACGGCCATCCTCGGCGGATACCGCATCGGCGGCGTCGAGGTGTGCCCGCAGGACAGCTCCGAAGACCTCGACGAGGTCACCCTCGTGCAGGGCCTCGGCCTGGTCGACCTCGCCGTCGACGTGCACGCGGCCCAGTGGGGAACCCTCACCCGGCTCATCGCCGCGACCGAGGCCGGCATGGTCACCGGTGGCGTCGCCATCGACGAGAACACCGCGCTGATCGTCGGCGAGGGCGCCCTGGCGGTCATCGGCCAGGGCAGCGTCTGGCGGGTCGAGCCTCAGCTCGACGACGACGGCGAGATCGTCGGCGTCTCGGTCGGGACGCTGGCGGTCGAGCAGTGAGCGGCCTTCAGTGAGCGGCCTTCAGTGAGCAGCGAGCAGTGAGCGGCGCGCCGTGAGCGTCCATCCGCTCCACGAGCTCGTGGAACCCGGATGGGCACGGGCTCTGGAGCCCGTCGCCGGCCGGGTGGCCGAGATGGGGCAGTTCCTGCGCCAGGAGACCGAGGCCGGGCGCGGCTACCTGCCGCACGGCGACGACGTGCTGCGCGCGTTCACGTACCCGTTCGACGACGTCCGGGTGCTGATCGTGGGGCAGGATCCCTACCCCACGCCCGGCCACCCGATCGGGCTGTCGTTCGCCGTCGACCCTCACGTGCGGCCCGTGCCGCGGAGCCTGGCCAACATCTACCGCGAGCTCGACGACGACCTGGGGATCGCGCCGGTCGCGCACGGCGACCTGACGCCGTGGGCGCGGAACGGCGTGATGCTGCTCAACCGGGTGCTGACCGTGCAGCCGGGGCTCGCCGCCTCGCACCGGCGCAAGGGCTGGGAGCAGGTCACCGACCGGGCCATCGAGGCGCTGGTCGCCCGCGATCGGCCGCTCGTCGCGATCCTCTGGGGGCGCGACGCGCAGTCGCTGAAGCCGCTCCTCGGCGACACCCCCCGCATCGAGTCGGCGCATCCGTCGCCGCTGTCGGCGTCGCGCGGGTTCTTCGGCTCGAAGCCGTTCAGCCGCGCGAACGCGCTGATCCGCGAAGCGGGCGGCGAGCCCGTCGACTGGCGGCTGCCGGCCTGACGGAGCGACGGACGTCGGCCTGAGCCCCTGCGTGGGGGCGTGCGCCCGCGGCCCGGTCGTGCAAGGGTTGGCGGGTGCTCGAAGAGGAATACCAGCCGCGTCGCGTCCTGCCGCGCCACCTGCGGCCCGAGCCTGTGCCCGAGGCTCCGTTCTCGTACGAGATCCGCACGGCCGTCGCCGCCGACCTGCCGGCGGTTCGCGACGTCTACAACCTGTACGTCGCCAACTCGACGGTGACCTTCGACACGAAGCAGAAGTCGCTGCACGAGTGGCGCGCCGTCTTCAGCCGATCAGAGCGGCTGGAACTGCCCTTCCTCGTCGCGGTCTCTCCCGCCGGCACGCTCCTCGGCTACGCGCACGTCGTGCCGTGGGGCAACCGCGCCATCAATCGCACGGTCGTCGAGACCTCTATCTACCTGGGGCCGGCGTCGACCGGGAAGGGCCTCGGCAAGGCGCTTCTGGCCGCGCTGCTCGATGCCTGCCAGCAGGCCGGGGTGCGCCAGGTGATCGCCATCATCGGCGACCAGGGCGCCGATGCATCGATCCGGCTGCACGCGTCGTTCGGGTTCAAGGAGATCGGCCGCATGGGGCGTGTCGGCTTCAAGTTCGACCGCTGGCTCGGCACGGTGACGATGCAGAAGAACCTCAAGAAGCTCAAGAGGCGCTAGGTTTTCGGCATGCCTTTCGAGCAGTGGTACGACGACGAGACCCGCGAGGCCGCGACGGCACGAGTGCTGCAGCGACTCGCCACGAACCCCGGCGACCGGCACGTGTTCACCGTCGTGGCCGACGAGTTCACCGTCGACCAGCCGTCGCTGCGGGCCTGGGTGGAGGCGGCGTCGCCGGAGTCGGTCGCACCCGCGCGTGCATCGCGCCGGCCCAAGTTCTCGCCGGTGGTGCGGACTCGGATCGCGCCCGCCGCCCGCGCCTCGGCGGACGAAGCGCCCGATCCTGCGCCGGGATCAGCACCGGAAGCTCCCGGAGAGGTCGAGCCTGCGGATGCCACGTCGCCCGGGCCTGACGCTGTCGCGGACGAGCCGTCGATCGAACCGGCCCGCGAGCCGACTCCCGTGAGCGACCGCGTGACGGCACTCGAGGCCGAAGCGGCGGCGCTCCGTCGGGACAACGCGGCACTCACGGACGCGATGCGGGTCGTCCTGGGCGCCTGACCGAGAGTTCGACCCAGTCGGCCGCCCGAGGGCTCAGTCGGTCACCGACGCGTCGACCGCTTCCGTCATCTCGGCGAGGAACGCGACGATGCCTCTGGCGGCCTCGGGGCTCAGTCGCTCGGCCGCGAGGATCATGCGCGCGTGCATGCCGGCCATGGTCGCTCGCACCTCGTCGTCGCTGTTGCCGGTCGCCGTGAGGAAGATGCTCCGCTTGTCGGACGGGTTCTTGCTCCGGACGATGTGACCGGAGGCCTCGAGCCGGTTGATGAGGACCGCCGTCGAGGCGGAGGTGATACCGAGGTGCTCGGTGAGTCGAGAGGCGGTCACGCTCCGATCGGCTCGCTGCTCGCGGAGGAGGAAGCGGATGGCGGCCAGATCGGTCTCGCCCATCTTCATCGAGAGCCGGGTGCGTGCGCGCATCTCCTTCTCGGCTTGGCGATAGCGCCGGAGCGCATTCAGAACCGCCGCACCTCTCTCGGCGCCGTCCTGGGCATACCAGTAGCCCGACTCGTCGAATGTCGCCGCCGCCGCTGAGTGGTGTGTTCCCGCCATGACTAGAGACTATTGCCTAGACGGTGTAGGTAGGCCTTGCGATGGTTTCAGGGGGGCCTTCGGATCGGGGATTATCCGAATAGCGCAGACTTCGGACGAAATAGGTAGTCCGTCTAGGCAACTGGGTCATACTGAGGGTGTGCCACCGGTTCACGGCGGGGGCACGTCCCGATTCACGGCGGGACTATCCGCACCACCGTTTACCTCAGGCTGCAGGGCCGGAAATGAGTTGAACCAATGTCCATTCATCGCGCCGAAAACGCATCTTCCCCGTTCTCCGAGGTCCGGCAGATCCATCGGGATCGCACCTGGGCCGTCATCGCGGTCGCCACGCTGTCGGCGAGCAGCTTCGTCATCGCCGGCGCTCTGACCGCACTGGGGGTCCTGGCATGAATCCCGAGTACGACCTCGACGAGACCCAGCCGCTCGACCTCGCCGAGCTGAGGGACCTCATGGCGGCGGACGCCGCATGAGCGCCTACCTCCGCGAGAGGGGTATCGCGCCGGCTCGAATCGGCGTCTACCCCAAGCGATATGGACGCAGCTCGTTCCCGCGTACGGCCCAGCGGATCACCCAGAGCGACGTGCTCCAGGAGGAGCTCCGGCGCGGACCCGTGTCGGCTCCGGACCTCTGCTATGCCGACTTCTTCGTCTCGGCAGCCGCGGCGCCGACCCGGCTCGGCACCTCCAAGGTCGCCTGAGGCCTCCCTTCGCGCGGCCCGGCCGCGGTGCATCGAATACCTCTTGCCCATCCTGATCGACGACGACCAGGACTACGAGAAAGAACTCCCATGTCGAAGAACTCCATCCCCAGCCTGTCGCAGCTCGTCCACGAGGACCTCGTCGGCTACGTGTCACAGCAGTTCGGCGAGATCACGAGCTGGACTGACGAAGACTGATTCGTCTCGTCCGGACTCCGCCCAGGTGTCTCATGCTCGTCTGGGCCGATCGGGCTCAGCGGACCCGGCTGTCTTGGGCCTCGCGCCAGATCGCCTCGGCCTGGGGGCGATCCAGGCGCATGCCGCGGGACATCAGATCGTGGACGACGTCGCCCTTGGTCACGCCGCACCAGGCGGGACTGCGGCAGGTGCACCGCTCGTCGTCGCCGGGTGAGAAGTCGTCGTCCGGCTGGCGTTCGACTCCCGGGTGCGGCGGGGTCGACTTCGCCGTGGTGACGACCGGGGGATTGGCGGCGGCCTCGGTGACGGCAGCCCGAGCGACCCTGCGGAGGAACGAGAGATTCTCCCGGACCTGCTTGCCGATCGGGGTGAGGGAGGCCGCGCGCACGGTGCGGGCGGAGATCCGTGCGGCAGCGTCGAGTCGTTCTCCCACGGGCTTCCCTTCCGTCCGGTCCGTCCAGACTACGGGCCCGGAAGCCCGATCGACCAGCCTCTTCCCGGTGCTGGAGCACGACTCGATACAGCCGTCGGCGAACATGGTCGGAGCACGGGCGACTACCCCTTATAGTTGCGGCGGGCAACAGGCCTGACGGGCGTTCCGCCCCCCCGCACGACTTCGCAGGAGAACAGCATGGCAGCCGATTACGACGCACCCCGCAACGCCTCCGAGGGCGACAGCGACGACACTGTCCGCTCGCTGGCCGCACGTGGTCCGCAGGCGACCGGTCTGGTCGCCGACCTCGACGACGGCGACGCCTCGGGCGGGTTCCAGCTCGACGCCACCGACGTCGACGAGGCGCTCGACGTCGTCGTGCTCCCGATGCAGGAGAACGAGTTCACCTGCGTCGAGTGCTTCCTGGTGCGCCCGCGCATCCAGCTCGACCACGAGTCGAAGCTGGGCCCGGTCTGCATCGAGTGCGCCTCCTAGCCGTCCGGTTCTCGTCACCGGGCGCGCCCTACCGGTGCTTGCCGCCCAGCTCCAGCAGACCGACTCCCGCGATCACGAGCACGATCCCGCCGATCTGCGTCAGGGTGAGCGGCTCATGGAACACCAGCCAGCTGATGGCTGCGACGAGCACGACCCCGACCCCCGCCCAGACGGCGTAGGCGACGCCGAGCGGCACGTCGGCGCGCAGGGTCTGCGACAGGAAGAAGAACGACGCCACGTAGCCCACGACGACCACGGTGTACGGCCACCACGGGGCGTTCGGAGAGCTGACGACACGGAGGAACGTGGTCGCGACGACCTCGCTGACGATCGCGAGGGCCAAGAACAGGTAGCCCACGGTCACTCTCCCGTCACGCCGTCGAGCTGCTCGCGCAGGATGTCGACGTGACCCGCGTGGCGCGCCGTCTCCTCAATCAGGTGCAGCAGCACCCACCGGAGCGTGAACCGACCGTCGCGGGTCAGCGTGTCGAGCGGCACGTCGCGGATCGCATCGGAGGCCTCGTTGCACGCGGCCTCGTACTCGGCGAGGGCCGTCGCAAGCGTGGTACCGGGCTCGATGCGGAACTCGCCGTCGGGGTCGGCCGAGTTCCAGCGCGTCTCGAACGGAAGGCCGAGCAGGTCGTCGAGGATCCAGCTGCGCTCGACGTCGGCCAGGTGCTGCAGCAGCCCGATGACGGTGGTGAGCGACGGCAGGGGGCGGGTCGCGGCGAGGGCGTCGGTGAGCCCCTCGGACTTCAGGGCGACGGTGGAGCGCTGGAACTGGAGGAACCCCTCGAGCATCGCGCGCTCGTCGCCTGTCTCAGGAGCGTCGAGCCGGGGCAGAAGTGCAGTCATGGCGTCCACGGTATCGGCGGCGGGTGAACGCGCCGGTGCCGCCGGCATCCGGTATTCGTTTCTGGCCACTTTCCCTGGGCGTGAATTCACGCACGGGGAAAGTAGCCGGAGACGAACTCCCCTGGGTGCTCGGGCGCGCCTGTCGGCGCCCGACGAATGCTCGTCGGGATCCGTGGCTAGGCTCGGACCGATGTTCGAACTCCACCACCTGAGCGCCCAGGAGCAGTACGACTGGCTGCGACGCCGCGAGGTCACCCCGCGCGAGCTCGTCGACCACTACCTCGAGCGCATCGAGCGCGTCGATCCCGGTGTCGGCGCGTTCGTCACCGTGACGGCCGACGCCGCACGCGAACGCGCCGACGCCCTGGGCGCCGCGGGTTCGACGACGGCGCCCCTGTGGGGTCTCCCGCTCGCCGACAAAGACCTGACCGACCGGGCCGGCGTCCCGACCTGGTCGGGGTCGCGGTTCTCGCGCGGCCGCATCCCGGCGCACTCGGCCGGCGTGGTCGAGGCGGTCGACGAGGCGGGCGCCATCAGCCTCGGCAAGACCGCGACCCCGGAGTTCGGCATGACCTCGTACACCGAGACGCTCATCGGCCCGCCGACGCGGAACCCCTACGACCTCGCGGCGAACGCGGGCGGCTCGAGCGGGGGCGCCGCGGCGGCCGTCGCGGCCGGTCTCCTGCCGTTCGCCCCGGGGTCGGACGGCGGCGGATCGATCCGGATCCCCGCCGCGGCGACAGGCCTCGTCGGCCTCAAGCCCTCGCGCGGGCGGGTGCCGTCGCAGTCGGGCATCACCAGCCTCGGCGGGCTCGCCGTCGGGGGCCCGATCAGCAGGAACTGCGCTGACGCGGGCATGCTCCTGGACGCACTCGTCGCTCCCGACTCCGCCGCCCCCCGCGACCAGTACGCGCTCCGGGCGCCCTCCGGCGACTCGTTCTCGTTCCTGGCGGCGGCCGTGCGCGGCGAGGGACGCTTCCGGATCGCCACCACGACCACGTCGCCGTGGCACGACGCCTACGACGTGCGCGTCGACCCCGCCGTGCTCGCCGCCCTCGACCTCGCGATGGACCACCTGGCGGCCGTCGGGCACGAGGTCGAGCCGGACGCCGTGCGCGTTCCGGTCGGGGAGTACGCGACCCACTTCCGCACGCTCTGGCAGGCCGGCGCCGCGACGATCCCGGCCGAGGGCGACGATCTCGACCTGCTCGAGCCCCTGACGCGCTGGCTCGTCGAGCGGGGGCGGGCGCTCTCGGCCCGCGACCTCGCGACGGCCCTCGCCGGGCTGACCGCCTACGAGCGCACGGTGATCGCCGACTTCGCGCCGTACGACGCCGTCCTGACTCCCACCGTCGCGCTCCTGCCGCGCCCGAACGGCTGGTACGACGCCGTCGATGGGGAGCGCAACTTCGAGCAGCAGTGCCTCTACGCGCCGTTCACCTCGTTCGTCAACGTCGCAGGCCTGCCCGCCATCACGCTGCCGGTGGCCGAGCACGAGGGCGTGCCCGTAGGCGTCCAGCTCGTCGGGCGACCGGGCCGCGAGGACGTCCTGCTCGCGATCGGCGCGCAGCTGGAGCGCCGCCTGAAGTGGCAGCGCCGGCACCCGCCGCAGTGGTAGCAGCTGGATCGCAACCGCCGTTCAGTCGAGCGTCGGCACCGCCGCGATGAGCTTCTGCGTGTAAGGGTCCTGCGGCGACCGCAGGACGGCCGACGTCGCCCCCTGCTCGACGATCCGCCCGCCGTTCATCACGGCGACGCGGTCGGCGAGGTGGTCCACGAGGCCGAGGTCGTGCGAGACGATCAGCAGGGCGAGGCCCATCTCGTCGCGGAGCTCGGCGAGCAGCTCCAGGATCTGCGCCCGCACCGTCACGTCGAGCGCGCTGAGCGGCTCGTCGCCGACGAGCAGCCGTGGGCCGTGCACGAGCGCCCGGGCCAATGCGATGCGCTGCCGCTGGCCGCCGCTGAACTCGTACGGGTAGCGGTCGAGGACGGCCATCGTCAGCCCGACCCGGTCGAGCGTCTCGATGACGGTCGCCGTGTGGTTGCCGGGGATGTCGAGGGCGCGCAGCGGCTCGGAGACGATGTCGAGCACGCGCATGCGGGGGTCGAGCGACGCGTACGGGTCCTGCAGCACGACGCCGGTCTGGCGGCGGAACCACCGCAGCGACGACGCCGTGCCGGGCGCGATCGGCCGGCCGTCGAACTCGACGGTGCCGGCAGTCGCCCGATCCAGCGCCAGCAGGATCCTCACGAGCGTCGACTTGCCCGAGCCGGATTCCCCGATCAGCCCGACGCTCTCGCCGACCCCGACCGACAGCGATGCGTCGACGACGGCGTGCCGCACGACGCCGGGGGTGAAGAGGGTCTGGCGGGGGAGCACGAAGTCACGGCCGATGCCGGTGCCGACGAGGAGCGGGGTCACGATGCCCTCCACGTGGTGGCGCGGGCGGCCGCGACGAGGCCCCGCGTCACCGGGTGCTCGGCACCACGCAGGATGCCGTCGACTGTTCCGCGCTCGACGGCGCGCCCGTGCGAGAGCACGACGACGTCGGAGGTGATCCTCGCGAGCACGGCGAGGTCGTGCGTCACGAACACGAGCGAGGCCCCGCGCTCATCCACGAGCCGCTGGAAGAGGTCGAGGATCGCCGCCTGGGTGGTGACGTCGAGCGCCGTGGTGGGCTCGTCGGCGAGGATCAGCGCCGGCCGGCAGGCGAGCGCGATGGCGATGCCGACCCGCTGCCGCTGGCCGCCCGAGAGCTGGTGCGGGTAGAGGCGCACGATCTGCGCAGGATCGGGCAGCCCGACCTCGGCCGCGGCGTCGACTGCCCGCTCCAGTGCGTCCCTCCGCGACAGGCCCTCGTGCAGCCGGAGCGGCTCGCCGATCTGGCGGCCGATCGTGTGGAGCGGGTTCAGCGCGGCGAGCGGGTCTTGGAACACCATGCCGATCTGGCGGCCCCGTACGTGCGCGAGCTCGCGCTCGGACAGCCCGACGAGCTCGCGGCCGTCGAGCCGGACGCTGCCGGCGACCACGGCGTCGGCGGGGGCCAGGCCGACGAGCGACAGGATGCTCAGCGACTTGCCCGAGCCGGACTCGCCGATGAGGCCGAGTCGCTCGCCGGTGGCGACGGAGAACGAGAGGTCGTCGACGACGCGGCGTCCGCCGATGTCGATCGAGAGTCCGGAGACCTCCAGGCCTGCTGCTTCCGGGCTCATGCGATCGCCTCCGCGGTGGCCCGCCGGGCGCGCAGCCGCGGGTCGGTGGCGTCGCGCAGCGCGTCGCCGAGCAGGTTGAAGGCGAGCACCGTGAGCGTGATGGCGGCGCCGGGCCAGACGACGCTGCCGGGATGGATCGCGATGTAGACCTGCAGGTCGTTGAGCAGCCGGCCCCACGACGCCGTCGACGCGGAGGCTCCGTAGCCGAGGTACGACAGGCCCGCCTCGGCGAGGATCGACGTCGCCATGGCCAGCGACAGCTGCACGACGAAGACCGGCGCGACGTTCGGCAGGATGTGGCGGCCGAGCACGCCGGCCGGGCCGACGCCGCTCGCGCGGGCTGCGAGCACGTAGTCGGTCCGGCCCACGCGGCGGATCTCGCCGCGCGATACCCGAGCGATGTTCACGCCGTAGCCGATCCCGACCGCCGTGATCACGACGCCGAGCGACCCGCCGAGGATCGACGACAGCAGCATCGCGATCAGGATCGTCGGGAACGCGATGAGGATGTCGATCAGCACCGCGGTCGACTCGCGCACCCAGCGCGCCGTGAGCGACGCGAGCGCGGCCAGGCCGATCCCGACGAGCGACGCGAGCACTCCGGCGAGGGCCGCGACGACGACCGTGGTGCGGGTGGCGGCGAACACGTAGCTGAAGATGTCGCGGCCGATGCCGTCGGTGCCGAACAGGTGGTTCAGCGACGGCGTCTGCCACGCCGAGTACGGGTCGGTGTCGAACGGGTCGTGGGGAGTCCACACGCTCGACACGACGGCCGCGACGACGAGGAGCACGATCCAGGCGGCCGCGGCGACGCCGGCGGGGCGCCGGAGGAGTTCCTGCGCCCAGGAATGCTTGGTCACTCGCCCGGCTCCCTCAGTCGCGGGTCGACCGCGCGGTGCACGAGGTCGACGATGAATCCGAGAATCAGCACGAGGCCGGTCAGAGCGAGCAGCTCGCCCTGCACCTTCGTCAGGTCGCGGACGCCGACGTCGGCGACGAGCATGCGGCCGACGCCCGGAAGCGCGAACAGCTGCTCGACCAGCACGGCGCCCACCAGCAGCGCGGCCATCTGCACGCCCAGCACCGACACGACGCTCAGCAGCACGTTCGGCAGCCCGTGCGTCAGGACCGCGCGGGTGCGGGTCATGCCCTTGGCGGCCGCGGTGCGCACGTAGTCCTCGTCGAGGGCACCGAGCGTCGCCGACCGCGTGAAGCGCAGGATCACCGCGCCCTCGATGATCCCGATCGTCAGAGCCGGCAGCAGCAGGCTCCGGAGCGCCCTGCCGGGCTCGGCCCAGCCGTCGCTCGGGTAGCCCTGCGTGGGCAGGAGCTTGAGTGCGACGGCGAACACCGCGATGAGGATCATGCCACCCCAGACGGCAGGAACTGCGGCCAGTGCCTGCGCCACCACCGACAGGGCCGTGCCCTCGGGCCGCCGGTTCCTCACCGCCGCCACCACGCCGAGCGGAATACCGACGAGCAGGCCGATCACCAGCGACATCCCCGCGAGCGGCAGCGTCACGGTCAGCTTCTGCAGCAGCTGCGACGACACCGACGAGCCGGTGACGAGCGACGTGCCGAGGTCGCCGTGCAGCATCCCGGCCAGCCAGTCGAGGTACTGCACCGGCAGCGGGCTGTCGAGGCCGAGCTGCGTCCGGATCGCGGCGACCTGCGCGGCGGTGCCCTGGGTGCCGGCGATCACCTGGGCGACATCGCCGGTCAGGAGCCGCAGGGTGAAGAAGATCAGGGCGCTGGCAACGACCAGGCCGATGACCAGCAGCACCAGCCGCGACAGGACGAAGCGGAACACTTACGACTTCGCGAGATCGGCCAGGTCGAGGCGCGCCGAGGTCGACGACGTCGGGAAGCCGGTCACGCCGTCGTGGATCGCGGTCAGAGTGGTCGCCGTGTACAGCCAGTCGGCCGCCGCGTCGTCCGAGACGATCTTGGCGGCCTCGGCGAGCTTCTCGTCGACGACGGTCTGATCGGTGGCCGCGAGCGACTCTGCGTACAGCTCCTGCACCTTCGTGTTGTCGTAGCCGAAGTAGTACTTCGGGTTCGCCCAGTTGCCGAAGTCATGCGACTCGGCGTGGTTTACGATGCTCAGCTGGTAGTCGTGCTTCACCAGGACGTTGTTGATCCAGGTCGTGAAGTCGGTCTGCTTGACGGTCAGCGTGATGCCGACCTTCTTGAGCTGCGACGTCAGCACGTCGCCGAGCGAGGCCGGGTAGAAGTTCGCGTACGTGAGGCTGAGCTTCAGGTTCGTCGCACCCGCCGCCTTCAGGAGCTTCCTCGCGTCGTCGGGGTCGTACGAGTCGACGCTCGTGAGGTCGTCGTAGCCGGGGTCGAGCTCGGGGATGGGCCCGCCCTGCTCGACGCCGGAGCCGCCGACTGCCGTGATGATGGCCTTGCTGTCGATGGCCTCGCGGATCGCCTTCCGCACCCGGATGTCGGTGAACGGCGCCTCGGCGTTGTTGAAGGCGAGCGTGTACTTGTCGGTGGTCTTGCCCGACTTCAGCGAGATGCCGTCGACGCCGGTCAGCTGCGACTTCAGCGTCGCGTCGACGGCGGTCTGCACGTCGACGTCGCCCGAGATGACGGCGTTGATGGCGGCGGACGCCTGCGTGTAGTACTTGAAGGTCACGCCGGCGACCTTGGCCTTCGTGCCCCAGTAGTCCGAGAACCGCTTCAGCTGGATGTTGTCACCCTGCTTCCAGCTCGCGAGCGTGTAGGGGCCGGTGCCGTTGGCCGTCGTCTTCAGGTCGTTGGTCGCGGCCTCCTCGAGCACGAGCCCGGCGCGCCCGCTCAGTGCCCACAGCAGGTTGGAGTCGGGCTCGGAGAGCTTCAGGACGACCGTGTCGGCGTCGGGGGAGCTGATCGACTTGACGGCGGCGAGGTCGGCCGTGTTCTGGAACGTCGCAGTGTCCTTGACCTGCTGGAGCGACCAGACCACGTCGGCGGCCGTCAGGTCGGCGCCGTCGTGGAACCTCACGCCCTGGTGGAGGGTGAACGTGTAGGTGAGGCCGTCGCTCGAGACCGTGTGCTTCGTGGCGAGGACGTCGACGATGTCGTTGGTCGAGGTGCGGCCGACGAGACCCTGGTAGACGTTGTCGATCAGGACCTGGTCGAGGGCGATGCCGGCGGTGGTGCGGATGTCGAGGTCGGTGGGCTCGAGCACGAGGCCGACGTTCACGACGGCGGCGGCGTCGGGCTTGCCGGTCTCGCCGGTCGTGCCGCCGGACGAGCAGCCCGCCACGACGACGGCGGTGGCGACAGCGAGCGAGGCGGCTGCGAGAAGCCGCTTGGGGAGAGGGAAGCGAGCAAAGCTCATCAGTGAAGCAGACCTTTCGGGACGGGTGTGGACGCCGGGAGACCCGTGTCGCTTGTGAACACCGGGTCGCTGCGGACCATTCCGTCGCTGCTGAACGGATGATCGCCCCCGCCGATGATCACTGCTGAACCGTCGGCCTTGGAGAAATTACCACGGTGTCGAGAGATCGTCCGTGAGTTTGCCCCGACAAGGCGGCCAGCGACTGGCGCAATAGGTAAGGCTTACCTATTCTTGGAGCACAATGTTCCTCGCCAGTCGCACCCCCGAGCTCCAGCCGTCGGCCACCCGCATCTTCTTCGCCGGCGACACGTCGTCCATCGACGACATCCAGACGATGCTCGAGGTCCTCCCCATCTGCGCTCGAGGCCAGGTCTTCATCGAGGTCGCCGACGCCGGCGATATCGTGCCCGTCACGGCACCCGGCCGCGTGTCGATCACCTGGCTCGATCGATCGCGTCGCTCCGGCCGTCCCGGCACGGGCGAGCGCTGCCTCCCCGGCGTCGCCCTCGACCGAGCCGTGCGCGCGTGGATCGGCGAGTTCTTCGTCGAGCGGGCCGACCTCGTCGGCAGCGACTACGTCTTCTGGCTCGGCGGCCCGACGTCGTTCGCCTACGACCTGCGCCACGACCTCGGCGAGCTCTTCGACGCGGCCCCGGCCCTCTAGGTCGGGTCGGGCGGGGGCGCGCCAGTTCCTGCGCCCTGGCTGGTGTGCGGCCCCGCCTTTTCGGTTCAGCCCCGCTGAATCGGGCCAGCCCCGCGGAATTGGACTAGCCCCGCCCAGTCGGCTCAGCCCTGCCGAAGAGTCGGCGGGGCTGAGCCGTTTCAGCGGGCCTGGGCCGTGGGAGCCGCCAGCGGCACCACCATCGGCGTGTGCGTCTGCGGGTCGTCGATGATCTCGCACGGCAGGCCGAAGACGTCCTCGACGAGCGGTGCCGTGAGCACCTCGCCCGGGGTGCCCGACGCCACGATCACGCCGGCCTTCATCACGACGAGGTGCGTGGCGTAGCGCGCCGCCTGGTTCAGGTCGTGCAGCACGGCGACGAGGGTGCGCCCCTCTCGGTGGAGGCGCGCGCACAGCTCGAGCACCTCGTACTGGTGCGCGATGTCGAGGAACGTCGTCGGCTCGTCGAGAAGCAGCAGCTCCGTCTCCTGCGCGAGGGCCATGGCGATCCACGCGCGCTGGCGCTGGCCGCCCGACAGCTCCGAGACGTGGCGGTCGGCGAGCTCGGCGACGCCGGTTGCGACCAGAGCCGCCTCGACGGCATGCTCGTCGGCGTGCGACCACTGCCGGAACACGCCCTGGTGCGGGAAGCGCCCCCGGCCGACGAGGTCGCGCACCGTGATCGACTCGGGCGCGATCGGGCTCTGTGGCAGCATGCCGAGGCGCTTGGCGACGTCTTTGCTGCGATACGACGACAGCGGCCGGCCGTCGAGCGTGACCGTGCCGGCCTGCGGCTTCAGCGTCCGCGCGAGCGCCTTGAGCAGCGTCGACTTGCCGCACGCGTTGGGCCCGATGATCACGGTGAGCTCGCCGTCGGGGACGTCGAATGACAGGTCCTCCGCGACGACGCGCTCGTCGTACCCCAGTCGGAGTCCTGCGGCAGAGAGAATTGCCATCAGACGGTGCCTTTCTTCCATTCGCGGACGAGCAGGTAGCCCAGGTAGACGCCGCCGACGAGGGCCGTGAGCAGGCCGACCGGCAGCTGCACGCCGAACGGCGACTGCTGCACGAGGAGGTCGGCGGCCGTCATGATGACGGCGCCCATGATGCCTGAGAGGAGGATCCCCGCGCCGGGAGCCTTGGCGAGACGGCGAGCGACCTGCGGGGCGGTCAGCGCGACGAACGCGATCGGCCCGGTGGCCGAGACGGCGCCCGTGGCCAGGCCGATCGCGACGAGCACGACGAGCGACCGGGTGAGCGTCGTGCGGCCGCCGAGCGAATCGGCCAGCTCGTCGCCCATCTCGACCAGGTCGAGGCGGCGGCTCAGCAGCAGCGCGCACGGCACCAGCACCACGACCGTGAGACCCGAGATCGCGACGTCGCTCCACTGCCGGTCGGCGAGCGTGCCGCTGATGTAGGTCGCGAGCGTCGTCGCCTCCTCCTGGCCGGCGCGCGTCAGCACGAACTGCACGAACGCGACGGCCATCGCCGACACCCCGATGCCGACGAGGATCATCCGCCCGGGCGACGAGAACCCGCGTCCGGTGCCGATCCAGACCAGGCCCATGGCAGTGAGCGCGCCGACGAGCGCGCCGGCCGGTACCGGGATCAGTCCGGGGATCAGGAGCCCGAAGCAGGCAGCCCCCGCGCTCGCGCCCGCGCCGAGCCCGATCACGTCGGGGGAGCCGAGCGGGTTGCGCGTCACCGTCTGGAAAAGGGCGCCGGCGACTCCGAGGGCGGCACCCGTCGCTATGGCGGTGATCAGTCGAGGCCCGCGCAGCACGTTCAGCACGAACTCGGTGCGTCCCGGGGCCGGGTCGACGATCGCACGGGGCAGCTCGGCGAGCGGCACGCCGAGGGTGCCGAGAGTCAGCGTCAGGAGCGTCAGCACCAGCAGCCCGAGCGCGAGGATCGCACCGACGACCACCGAGCGGCGGCGCACCGGCAGACTGAGCCACGTTCCGATGCGCAGCACGGGTCGCGGTGAGACGGGGCCCTGGCGCAGGAACTGGCCCGACCCCGTCCAGCGCGAGCTCGGCGCGCTCATTCGCGCCCCCGCATCCGCCGCACGGCCCAGAGCAGCACGGGCGCGCCGAGGAAGGCCGTCACCACCCCCACCTCCAGCTCTTGCGGGCTCGCCACGACGCGGCCGATCACGTCGGCGAGCAACAGCAGCGCCGGCCCGAGCAGAGCGCTGAACGGCAGCAGCCAGCGGTGGTCGCCGCCGGCGAAGCTGCGGACGATGTGCGGGACGGCGAGCCCGATGAACGCGATGGGTCCGACGGCGGCCGTCGAGCCGGCGCAGAGCAGTGCGGCGGCGAGCCCGCCGATGATGCGGGTGCGGCCGATCTTGGCGCCGAGGGCCGTGGCCGTGTCGTCGCCGAGGGCGAGCGCGTTCAGGGAGCCGGGCAGGGTCAGCGTCAGCAGGAACCCCGCCACGAGGTAGGGGAGCACCTGGAGGATCACACCGGGGTCGCGCCCGGCGAGCGAGCCGAGGACCCAGAAGCGGTAGCTGTTGAACGCCGCCGGGTGGGTGAGGGTGACCGCCTGGATGTAGGCGGAGAGCACGGCGCTGATCACGGCGCCGGCCAGCACGAGCTTCACGGGCGTCGCGCCGCGGCGGCTGGAGCCGAGGGCGTACACGGCGACGACTGCGACGAGAGCGCCCGGCAGGGCGAGAAGGATGCGCGTCGACCCGTTGCCGATGCCGAAGAACGCGAGGCCGGTGACGATGGCCGCGGCGGCGCCGACGTTGACGCCCAGCAGACCGGGGTCGCCGAGCGGGTTGCGGGTGAGACCCTGCACGATCACCCCGGAGACGGCGAGGGCCGCGCCGACCAGCAGGCCGAGCACCGTGCGGGGGATGCGGCTCTGCACGACGGTGTCGTCGTAGGTCGTGCCGGGGTGGAGCAGGGCGTTCCACACCGTCGGCAGGGGCACGTAGTGCGTGCCGACCGCGACGCTGAGAAGCGTCGCGAGGGCGAGCACGCCGGCCGCCAGGAACAGGGCCGGGACGAGCGTGCGGGCGGCGGGCCCCGACGCCCGGCGAGGGCCCGGCGACGTGCGCCGGGCCCTCGGGGTGGTCGTCGAGAGGGTGTCAGCCAACCTTCGAGGCCGCCTCGGTGATCAGCGGCACGTACTCGTCGATCGCATACGGCACGCTGAGCGGGGTGATGAAGGTGGTGCCCATGACGAACTGCGGGTCCGTCGACGACACGACCGAGCCGCGCTTGATCGCGGGGATCGACGCGATGAGCGGCTGCTCGTCGATCTCGGCCTTGTTCGCCTTGTCGTAGTACCAGGTGAAGACGATGTCGGTCGAGTCGAGCAGGTCGGACTTCTCCAGGCCCAGCGTCGCGAGATAGGAGCCCGATCCCGAGTCGGCCTTCGCCGACTTCATCACGCTGCTCTCGGTGAGTCCCATCGCCTTGATCAGCGCCACGCGAGGGTCGCCGTCGAGATAGACGGCCAGACGGCCGGGCTCGCCCATCGACGCGTACGTGAAGGTCAGCTTCGAGAAGTCGGGGTGGTCGGCCTTGACGGCGGCCAGGCGGGTCGTTATCTCGTCGACCTTCTCGGCGGCGAGCTTCGGCTTGCCGAGCGCCTTGCCGATGGTCTCGATCTGGGTGTCCCACGGGGTGAGCCAGGCCTTGCCCGGGTACGCGACGGTCGGCGCGAGGGCGCTGAGCGTCTTGTACTGCTTGTCGGTGATGCCCGACTGCACGGCGATGATGAGGTCGGGGTTCAGCTCGGCCAGCTTCGTCATGTCGATGTCGGGGTAGACGTCGAAGGTCTCGGGCTGCGTGCCGCCCATCTTCGTGATCGCCTTCGAGACCCAGGGGTAGTCGTCGTTGGAGTCCTGCCCGTAGGTCACCTTCTCGATGCCGACGGGGACGACCCCGAGCGAGACGACCGTGTCGGCCGAGCCCCAGCCGATCGTGACGACGCGCTTCGGTACGGACTCGATGGTCGTGCTGCCGAGAGTCGAGTCGAGCGTGACCGGGAAGGCTCCGGCCTCGGCCCCGGCGCTCGAGCTGCTCTCGGTGGAGGACGGCGACGCGGACGTGCTGCAGCCGGCCAGGGCCAGGGCGAGCCCTGCGGCGACGGCGACGGCGACCGCGGCGGCGAGGCGGCGGGGGAGGGAGGTGTGCATGCTGTTCTCTCGGGTGGTGGGGAGCAGGTCGGGAATCAGAGCGCGTCGATGGCGCGGTGGATCATGCCGACGTAGTCGTCGACGACGTACGGAACGGTCAGCGGGGTGATCAGGCTCGACGCCGTCACGAACGACTGGTCGCTCGTCGAGACCAGCGAGCCGCGCTCGACGGCCGGGATCGCCCCGTACAGCGGCTGCGCCTCGATCTGCTTCTTCGACGCCGCGTCGCTGTAGAACGTGAAGATGAGGTCGGTGTCGTCGAACAGGTCGGCCTTCTCGAGGCCCAGCACGGACGAGGCCGTGCCCTCGGTGACCGGCTGCTCGGCGACGACGGGATCGATTCGCAGGCCCATCTTCGACAGGATCGCCGCGCGCGGCTCGTTCTCCTGGAAGACGCCGAGCGCTCCGACCTCGCCCGTGTAGAGGTACGCGAAGCTGTGATCCGCGAACTCGGGGTTCTCGGTCGCGACCGCCGCCAGCCGTGCGTCGATGTCGTCGACGAGGTCGTCGGCGTCGTCGCTCTGGCCGAGCGCCTGGCCGATGATCTCGATCTGGTCGTCCCACGCGGTGCTCCAGGCGTCGCCCGGGTACGCCACGGTCGGCGCGAGGGCGCTCAGGGTGTCGAACTGCTTCTGCGACAGGCCCGACTGCGGTGCGAGGATCACGTCGGGGTCGAGCTCGACGATCGACTCGACGTCGATCTCGGGCGTCGACGTGATCAGCTCGGGCAGGTCGTCGTCGGCTTTCTCGACGGCGGTGCGGAACCAGGGCTGGTAGCCGTCGGAGTCGCCTCCCCAGGTGTCGATCTCGACGCCGACGGGTGTCGTTCCGAGGGCGAAGACGGTGTCGGCGGAACCCTGGCCGAGCGTGACGACACGCTTCGGCTTCTCCGGGATGACGGCGTCGCCCAACGACGACTCGATGGTGACGGGGAAGCTGCCGCCGGCAGTTCCTGCGCCCTCTGTGGTGTCGTCGGGGGCGCAGCCCGTCAGGGCGGCGGCCAGCAGCGCGATGCCTGCGACGAGCGCGCCCTTCTTCACATCCGTGCTCGTCCTCACATCTCCGCCTTTCCGACGCGCCAGTAGCCCATGAAGGCCACCTGCGAGCGGTCGATGCCGACCTCGGAGACCAGGAATCGCCGCAGCGTCTTGATCGCCTGCGCCTCGCCGGCCAGCCAGGCGTAGAACTCCCCGGTCAGGTCGCGGCCCTGGGGCACCTCCCACAGGATGTCGTGGTCGACGTCGACGTCGGCCAATGTGGCGGAGTCGATCGGCTTGCCGTGGTGCGTCGCGGTGAGGTACCGGCTCGTCCAGTCGCGGACGGCGTCGATGAGGGGAGCTCCGTACGACGCCTCGTCGCGAGCCAGCCAGTGCACGTCGACACCCGCCGGCTTCGTCAGGTCGAGGATGTCGGCCGCCGTCGGGACCTCCAGGAACGCGCAGCCCCGGGCGTCGTCCGGCAGCTGCTCGAGAATCGCCGAGATCGCAGGAACTGCCGTCTCGTCTCCGGCCAGCAGCGTCGTCGCGGCGCCCGCCGGCTTCCACTCGATGCCGCTGCCCGTCCACCCGCTCGTGCCGTCGGGCCCGATCAGCATCATGTCGTCGCCGACCCCGGCGTGGTTCGCCCAGGCCGAGGCGGGCCCGGTGTCGCCGTGCGAGACGAAGTCGACGTCGACCTCGCGCTCGGCCCGGCGGATACGGCGGGCCGTGTAGGTGCGGAACGAGTTGCGCTCGTGGTCGGGCAGCTGGCGCCATTCGCCGTACCAGTCGTCGCTCGTCGGGAACGAGTCGTACCCGGTCGCCTCGGTGGGCAGGACGATCTTGATGCGTTGATCCAGGCCCTCGTCGCCGAAGTCGACGAGGTCGTCTCCGTGGAAGGTGATGCGGACGAAGCTCGGGCTGAGTCGCTCGACTCGCTTGACCGAGACTCGGAAGGCGCGGTGCGCCGGACGGGTCGGGGTGGAAGTTAGCACACCCTAACTATGGCATGCCTTACCTAACCGACTCGACCCGGGTCTCTCGATGTGGAGGCTCTTCGGAGGGTGTCGCGCTCGGCCGCGTCGCCGCTCGCCCCGCCGAAGCGGCTCGCCCCCGCCGTCGCGCAGGCGGGCGCGTGCCGATTCGGCGGGGGAGTGTCCCGTCAGGGCAGCGGCTCCCATCCCGGGATCGGATCGGACGACCACCGGGTGCGCCCGGCGAGGACGCAGGCGTCGCCGAAGAGGTCGGAGTCGCCGCCGCCAGCGTCCCGCGGGACGACCCCGGTACCCGCCCACAGGGTCTCCCGCATCCATTGCCCGGCTCCGTAGACCCGGAAGTTGCCCACGCCCGCGGGATCGTCGGCTCGCTTCTCCAGAATGACGAGGAGCCGATCGGTGTCGATCTCGTGGCTGAACACCGTCTCGGCCTCGTTGTCTTCGCCGTATTCGAGCGGATCGAACCCGTCGAGCTCGGTATCGAGGGCGTTCGATAAGTAGTACTCACGGTCCCATCCAGAGAGATGACTTCGGATCAGGGTGCGATCCTTGATCGTGAGGAGCGCGACGACCAGAGCGCGATCCACGTGCTCGTCGAAGAAGTGCTCGGCATGCACGTCCGGATCCACGGGCTCTGCTCCGAGCCCCTCCAGCCATAATCGAACAGCGGCAAGATCGGCGAGTTCGGGGACGTCGTAGTGCGTCCGCGCCAGGCGAAGGAGCTCAGCTCGGTCGCCTGTCACGACGATGTCGTAGCTGCCCGGGTCGGGTCTTATGAAGCGCTCGAACACGACGTTCGCCCAGTAAGCGTCGATGAGGCCCGTCTTCCGTAGCAGCCAGTCGATCATCAGTGAGCCCTCCAATCGCGGGTGAGCGGTGGACTTGAGGCGTCTCCAGGAGGGTTAGGGCAGTGGCTTCCAGCCGGGAATGGGAAGCGACTCGAAGCGGGTCCGCCCGGCCAGGACGAACGCATCACCATAGAAGTCGGAGTCCGCGCCGCCCGAGTCGCGCGGGACGACTCCTGTCCCGGCCCAGAGCGCCTCACGCAGCCAATGGCCGGCCCCGTGAACTCGAAAATTTCCGACGGCATCCAAGTCGTCGGATCGGGACTCGAGCGTGATGAGAAGGCGTTCCCAACCGATCTCACGACTGAAGATCGTCTCTTTCTCTCGCTCGGGTCCGAAGTGGAGGCTGTCGACCTCGTCTTCGTCTGGCTCTTCCGAGTCGAAGAGCAGGTGATCCGACCGGGCCGCACGCGACCTGATCATCTCGGGATCTCTTATCGTCAGATTGATCGCAACGAGGTCTCGGTCGACATACTCGTCGTGAAATCGCTCAGGGTGCAGGTCGGGTGGCACCTCGCTCGCACCGAGCTCTGTCAGCCAGGCGACTGCGTCTTGCAGATCCCGGAGCGGCCGCACACCGAACTCACTTCGCGCGAGACGGACAAGCTCGTCCGGATCATTCGTGATCTTGATCTCGACGCCATCAGCATCTTGTTGACTCCGAGCGGATGGGGTGTCGGTCCGGCGTAGTGGGAGACGGCGCCTTCTTCGTGCGAACCAGCCGGTCACCATACCGGGCCGCCGAAGAACGAGTGCATCTCGGGCTTGTGATCCCACGGGTGGTAGTGACTGAGGTATCCCTTGCCGATTCCGTGATTCTCGGCCGATTTCGGAACATGCTTTCTATTCAGGTCCCACGCCAGCGACTTCGCCTTCGCCGCGCTGATGGACCAGACGTCTTTGCGAGCTTTCCCCTTGGCCAGGGCCTGGGCCTTGGTGTAGCCCTTGGGGCTGATCAGCACTTTGCCTCCGTTGCGAACGGCGGGGTAGTAGTCGCGCTTTTGGCTGGCTGGCTTCTTTCTGTTGGCCGCAACTATCTTTGCGACGGCCTTGCTGGCCTCGAGGGCCAGTAGTCCGCCGACGACGATTGCAGAGCCGACGGCGATGTAGTAGAGCGCCGTCGCCACGGAGACTGAGGCGAAGGCGATGGGGATGACGAAGACGATCCGCTTCATCGGCTTGGAGCTGTCGTACTGGAAGCTCTCGCCGGTGGCCGGGTCGGTGACGGTGAAGGCGAGGCGCTCGGTGGTCGCGGTCGCGACGGCGAGGGCGAGTTCCTGCTCTGCTTCATCACCGTTGTCGAGCCTGACGGTGCCTTCGCCCTCGTCGTCGAGCATGAGGTCGACGTCGGTGGTCGTGTCACCTTCGAGGCGCCCCTCGAACTCCACCTCGTCGAGTTCGATAGATGATCGTTCTTCGATGACGATGCGTTCGTCGACGGGAGCTACGAAACCGGCTTCAGCGACGCTCGGAGCGGGTGGAGGGGCATCGGCCGGGGCAGGATCGGCGTGAGTGAGCAGCGACGCCACGAGGGCGCTTGCCGCGAGCGTGGCGATGGTAAAGCGACGGAACATGGAAACCCTTCTCACGTCACGGGTTACCCTGCCGACTCCGCGAGAATTGATGTATCGCGTCTAACCTATCCGGTCCAGACCGGTCGGTGCCACCTGCCCCGTCTCACACTGCCGAAACGGCTCGCCCCCGCCTGCGCAAAGGCGGGCGCATGCCAATTTGGCGGGGTGTCGCGCCGGAGAGACGGGCGCGTGCCGATTCGGCGGGGCACCGCTCCGGGGCGGAGGGGGTGAGCCGTTCCAGCGGGGCGCAGCGGGTCAGAGCGCCGCCGGCAGCCCCACCATCTCGGACGACTTGTTCCAGACGACCTCGGCGAGCTCGACGTTGCGCGCCTGCGGCGACTGAAGGCCCCCGGGCTTGAGCTGATCGAAGTAGGTGCCGCTCGCGACGCCGATCGTGGTGGGTCCGGCCAGCTGGATCAGCGGCACGGCTCCGGCGTCGGCCGAGATGCCGTAGTTGCCGTTCGTCAGGAGGTTGACCATGCGCATCGACCGCGAATCGCGACCGAACCCCGTCGACACGAACCCGGGGTGGAACGCGAACGCCTTGACGGGGGAGCGGCGCGCCAGCTGCGAGATGAACATGTTCGTGAGCAGCTTGCTGGTGCCGTACGCACCCCAGCCGCCGAGCCAGGGGCGCTTGGCCCAGTTCAGGTCGTCGAGCCGCACCCGGCCGAAGAAGTTCGCCGTGCTCGAGGTCGACACGACGCGCCCGCCCGATTCGACGATCCGGTCGAGAAGCAGACGGGTGAGCAGGAACGGCGCGAGGTGGTTCGACTGGAGTGTCCGCTCGAAGCCGTCCGCCGTCGTCGAGCGCTGGCTCACGAGGCCGCCCGCGTTGTTGGCTAGCACGTCGATGCGGGGGTGGGCCGCCAGGAGTTCCTGCGCCAGCGACCTCACATCGTCGAGCCGGTCGAAGTCGCACACGTGCGCCTCGCCGCCCACGTCGCGCGCCACCTGCTCGGTGCGCTGCCGGTCGCGGCCGACCACGACGAGGTCGGCACCGCCTTCGGCGAGGGCGATCGCAGCCTTGCGGCCGATGCCGCTCGAGGCTCCGGTCAAGACGATGGTGCGGGGTGCGGTCATCGGTAGCCGCCCTTCTCGAGGCCTGCCTCGATCTCAAAGCGATTGTTCAGAGGGTCCTGGCCGGCGATGCCGTAGAGCAGAGGCATGAGCAGGCCGTAGCGCTGCCACTGGCGCACGTGCACGGCCTCGTGCTCGAGGACGTCCGGCCCGAAGTTGCTTCGAGTCAGGTAGACGCGGCCGACGCAGGTGCCGCCGCGCCGGAAGACCCCCTTCGGCAGGCCGCTGCAGACGATGAGGTCGCCGACGAAGCGCACACGGCCGGTGCTTAGAGGCACGCCGATCGCCAGGCCGATGGCCGTGGCGACGGCGCAGCCCGCCCGGGAGACCGGGGAGTCGAGGAGGGGGTTCTTCACTCCGGACGGCCGTAGGCGTCGAGCAGGCGGAGCCAGATCTCGCTGACGGTCGGGTACGAGGGAACAGCGTGCCAGAGGCGGTCGATCGGCACTTCGGCGACGACGGCGACGGTGGCGGCGTGCAGCAGATCGGACACCTCGGGGCCGACGAACGTCGCTCCGACGAGGACCTTGCGCGACTCGTCGACGACGATGCGCGCCTGGCCCTTGTACGTGTCGGACTTCAGCGACGACCCGGCCAGCGCGGCGAGGTCGTAGTCGACGACCTTGACGTCGATGCCCTGCTTCGCGGCGGCGTCGGCGGTGAGCCCGATGCTCGCGACCTCGGGGCTGGTGAAGGTGACCTGGGGGACGGCGGCGTGGTCGGCGGTCGCGACATGGGCGCCCCACGGCTCGGCCTGGACGGGCTTGCCGAGGGCCCTCGCGGCGATGACCTCGCCGGCGGCGCGCGCCTGGTACTTGCCCTGGTGGGTCAGGAGGGCGCGGTGGTTGACGTCGCCGACGGCGTAGAGCCAGTCGGTGCCGTGCACGAGCAGGGTGTCGTCGACCTCGAGCCACTCTCCCGGAGTGAGGCCGACGTTCTCCACGCCGAGGTCGCCCGTGCGGGGCACTCGGCCGGTCGCGACGAGGATCTCGTCGGTGACGATCACGGAGCGGTCGTCGAGCGTCGTCTCGACGAGCCCGTGCTCGGTGCGGAGCACGGAGGTCGGCGACTGGCCGAGGCGGAGGTCGACGCCGAGCTCGCCGAGCGACTCGCCGACGAGCTCGCCGGCGAAGGGCTCCTGCCCGCCGAGCAGGCCGCTGCGGGCGACGAGCGTGACCTTGGCGCCGAGCTGCTGGTAGGCCGTCGCCATCTCGGCCGCGACGACGCCGCCGCCGACGATGAGGATGCTCGCGGGGACGACCTTGACGCTCGTGGCCTCGCGGCTGGTCCACGGCTTCGCGTCGAGCAGCCCGGGGATGTCGGGGAGGAGCGCAGCGGAGCCGGTGACGGCCGCGACAGCGTGGGTCGCCGTGTAGACGGTGCCGTCGATGGTGACCTCCTTGACCCCGGTGATGACCGCGTGGCCGCGGATGAGGTCGATGCCGGCGCTCGAGACCCAGTCGGCCTGCGACGAGTCGTCCCAGTTGCTGGTGAACGAGTCGCGGCGGTTCAGGACCGCCTGCACGTCGAGCTCGCCGGTGACGGCCTCGCGTGCGCCGCCCACGGCCTTGGCCGCGTCGAGCGCGGTGCTGCTCATCAGGAGCGCCTTCGAGGGCATGCAGGCCCAGTAGGAGCACTCGCCCCCGACCAGCTCCGCCTCGACGAGGGCGACCTTGAGGCCGCTGCGGGTGGCGTAGTCGGCCACGTTCTCTCCGACGGCGCCGGCGCCGATCACGATCAGGTCATAGGTAGTCGTCATGTAGTGACCGTATCGCCCGCGTGATTGCGGCGCCCTGCCAAATCCTGAGAGCGAGGGGGACACTCCGGGGTAACGTCCACGGCATCGATGACGACCGTCATCACCCGCAGAGCAATTGGAGGATCGCATGGCACTCGGAGACAAGATCCAGAACGCAGCCCAGGACGTCGCCGGCAAGGCCAAAGAGGCCGTCGGCAAGGCCACGGACAACCCCGACCTCGAGGCCGAGGGACACTCCGACCAGGCCAAGTCATCCGTCAAGCAGGCCGGCGAAGACGTCAAGGACGCATTCAAGTCCTGATTCGTCCGCACTGCACTACCGCGAAGCCCGTCCCGTCCTGGGGCGGGCTTCGCCGTGTCAGCGCCCGATGAAGGTAGCGTCGCCGCGAGCCTGGAACGACTTCATGCCGATGGCGGCGTCCTCCGTGGCGAGCAGGCGAACGAGCTCCGACTGCAGGATCGCGTGGGCAGCCGCCTCGCCCGACGACTCGGCGAGATGCGCGTTCGCGAGCACGGCCTGGACGGCCAGCGGCGCGGCGGTCCCGGCGATCCGATGGGCGATGTCGTAGGCGCGGTTGTAGATCTGATCGTTCAGCACGACCTCCTGCACGAGGCCGATCCGCAGTGCCTCGCGCGCGTCGAAGAGGTCTCCGGTGAGCATCCACCGCATGGCGTTGCCCCAGCCGACTCGGGCCGGGAAGCGCGTGGTGGCTCCGCCGAAGGGCAGGATCCCGCGCCGCACCTCCATCTGGCCGAACCTCGCGTTCTTGCCGGCGACCACGATGTCGCTGACCAGCGCGAGCTCGACACCGAGGGTGAGGCAGGTGCCCTGCACCGCGAGGACGACGGGCTTCGTGAGCTGCACCCCGTCGACCTGCCACGGGTTGATGCCGCCCTCGGGCACCGCGTCGAGGCCCTCGGGGGTGATCGCTGCCGCGACGTTGCCGAGGTCGAGGCCGGCGGTGAAGTGCTCGCCCCGCGCAGACACGAGTCCGCACCACAGGTCGGGGTCGGACTCGAGGCGACCGTAGGCGAGCGCGAGCTCGTGCAGCATCCGGAGGTCGGCCGCGTTGCGTTTCTCCTCGCGGTCGAGTCCGATCAGCAGGACGTGGCCGTCGACCTCGACGGTCACGCGGGGACGGGCGTCGTCGAGCGCGGCGAGCTGGGACTTGGTGCGGGGCGCGTGGGCGCCGGGAGGCGGGGCGGGGCTCATGGGTCGATGCTACGGCCGCTCGACGCACAGGACTCGGGCCGAACCGGCCCGAGCAGGGCTCCGCGGGGCGAAGACGCGTGAAACCGCCACGTGGGGCAGGAGATGCGCCTAGCGGGCGAGGGCGCCGATGACCCGCAGGATGGTCCCGAGGTCGTCCGCCGCAGACTCGGCCGTGGCCGGCGCGAACGAGCAGATGCCGGCCCCGACGAGCTCGAAGCGCTCGCGCAGGGCTCCGATGGTCGCGACGAGAGTCGCCGGCTCCAGCCCGAACGGCTGCGGGTCGAGCAGGCCGCCGAAGGAGCTGGGATCGAGCACGTCGAGATCGATGTGGATGTAGACCGACGTGGCGCCGCTCGCGGCGACGGCGTCGACGACGTCGGCCGGGTCGAGCTCGAAGGCGCTGACGCTGCGGATTCCCTGCTCGTCGGCCCAGTAGTCCTCGGCATCGTCGTAGCTGCGGGTGCCGGCGAGCACGACGCGTCCGGGGGCGAGCGGAACCGCCGCCGGCTCGAAGCCGCCCGAGCTGAGCTCGGCGTCGGCGCGCCCGAGCAGCGCGCCGACCACCATGCCGCTGAACGCCCCGCTCTCGCTCGAGTCGGGGGAGTGCAGGTCGGGGTGCGCGTCGAACCACACGACGCAGGTGTCGTCGCGGAGGGCGTGGCGTACCGCCGCGAACTCGACACCGCAGTCGCCGCCGACCACCAGAGCCGTCTCGGACGATCGCTGAAGCTCGTCGGTGAGAGCATGTGCCACGGACGCCACCGCCGAGAGGCGATGGATCGTGGTGCCGAGGGCGTCCCCGGCGCCGACGGGCACCTCGACCATGGTACTGGCCTTCGACGGAAGGTCGCCGAAGATGGCGCCCGCGCCGTCGGACAGCCTCATGGCACGCGGCGAGGGCGACCCCTGCCACTGCGGAACTGCGACGAACCTCACGATCGACAGTCTGGCACGCCCGAGCGCCGCGGTGGCAGAGGCTCTACGAGCCGACCGGCTTCGAGTCCCAGTGCTCGACGGGTGCGGCGCCGCCGCCCAGCTTGAGCTGAGCCAGCCGCGCCTCGACCTCGGTCTGCGCGTCGAGGTTCTCGAGGCTCTCGAACTGCGCGTCGAGGCTCGACGACTGGAGCTCCTGCTGGCCCATGACCTTCGCCTCCTCGCGTCGGATCTTGTCCTCGAAGCGGCCGAGGTCGCTCGTGGGGTCCATCACGTTGATGCTGCCGATGGCGTCGTTCACCTTCGACTGGGCGTCGGCCATCTTGGAGCGAGCGACGAGCTCGTTGCGCTTGCTGCTGAGCTCGGTGAGCTTCTGCTCCATGTTCGTCAGGCCGGACTTGAGCTTGTCGACGACCTGATTCTGCTGGGCGATGGTCGGCTCGGCGTCCTTCGCCTCCTTCTCGGACGACATCTGGCGGCCGATCGCGACCTTGGCGAGCGCGTCGAACTTGTCGGCCTCCGCAGCCTGGCCGCCGGTGCGGAGCTCGTCAGCCTTCTTGCTGGCGGCCAGGGCCTTGGTGCCCCAGTCGGCCGCGGCGTCGACATCCTCCTTGTGGTCCTGCTCGAGCAGGCGGAGGTTGCCGATCGTCTCGGCGACGGCGCTCTTGGCGTCGGCGATGTTGTTCGTGTAGTCGCGGACCAGCTGGTCGAGCATGAGCTGGGGGTCCTCCGCCTGATCGATCAGGTTGTTGATGTTGGCCTTCGTGAGCTGCGCGATGCGCCCGAAGATCGACTGCTTTGCCATCGGTGTTCCCTTTCGTCTGTGTCCGGTTATCTGTAGGTGAATCTCGGGTCAGAAGCGTCCACCGCTGGAACTGCGGCCGCCGCCGCCGCCGCCGCCGCCCCCGCCGAAGCCGCCCCCGCCGCCGAAGCCGCCGCCCCCGCCGAAGCCGCCCCCTCCGCCGAAGCCGCCGCCCCCGCCGCCTCCGTTGAGGAGCCCGCCGATGATGACGCCCGTCAGGATGCCGCCCAGGTTCGCTCCGCCTGTTCCGCGGCCCGCGCCGCCGCCGAGGAGCCCGCCGCCTCCGCCGAACATGCCCTGCTGCTGATAGCTGCCCACCTCGGAGTCGGCGTCGCGCAGGGCGGCATCGGCCATGGCCGCGGCCTGCTGGGCCTCGGCGACCGCCGTCTGCGGATCGGTCGTCGCGAGGCTGACGGCCGCGCCGAGGTGGCGCTCGGCCTCCGACAGGCGGGTCCGGGGCCCTGCGCTGATCGCGCCGCGGCGCGTCTCGATGAAGTCGCGCGCCTGGCTGATCTGCCCGCGCGCCGCGAGGAGCGCCTGGTCGAGTGCCTGCTGCGCGCGCTTCTGCGAGACCTGGGCGTCGCGGACCTTCGTCATCGCGGCATCGATCCTCGTGTTGGCGGTGGTCAGGCGGTCGAGCACGGTCAGCGGATCGTCGGGCGTCGCCTCGGCGAATGCGAGAGCGGCGCGGACGACCGAGACGGCTCCCGGCAGGTCGGTCCCGGCGGTGGCTGACTGCGGAGCCGATCCGGCGGTCTGGAGGTCGGACTGCAGGTCGGCGACCGCCGCGCTGATCGTGCTCTGTGCCGTGCGCAGCGACTCGCCGGCCGTGTCGACGGCGCCGAGAAGCTGCTCGACCTGAGTCAGGGCCTGACGGCCCTGAGCGACAGAGCCGACGGCCTCGCCCCGCTTGTCCGCGCTGATCTGGCCGTCCGCCTGCGCCGCGGCCTGGTCGGCGAACTCGAGCAGACGGTCGGCCTGGTCGGGATTGCCGGCGATGCTGCTGACCGCCTTCGCGGAGTACGTGCTGGTCAGGGACGCGACGGCGGTGTCGGCGTCCGCGGCGCGCTGCCGGAGGGCGGCGGTGTCGGTGCGGAGCGCGGCCGCATCCTTCTCGACCGTTGCCTCGGACGCCCGGAGCTTGTCGTAGGCCTCGGACTGGGCGGCGATGTCGGCGTGCGCCCCCTCGCAGAGCGCGATGATGCGCTCGGTCCACTCCCGCTTCTGCTGCGGCGTGTCGGGGACGGAGTCGTCGAGCTTCTGGCGCAGCTCGAACGCCTCCCTCGCCTTCGCCTTGGCCGCCTCGACGGCCGCGGCGAACGGAGCCGCGGCGGCGTCTCCGAACTGGGCGGAGGCGAAGCCGACCTCCTGGGAGGCCTGGGTGATCTGGTCGTCGATGCCGACGAGCAGCTCGCCGGCCCTGCGGTCGAGGCCCTGCTGCGACTCCGCTGCCGAAGCGGCCGCGGCCCTCCGGGAGCGGCTCCGCCTGACGACGACCAGCACGACGATCAACGCGACCACGATGACGACGACCAGGAGGACGATCGGGACCCAGCTGAGGTCGGCCGGACCCTTCGCGTCGTCGATTCCGCTGGTGAAGGCCGTGGCGGCGGCCGCCCAGTCTCCGGCCTGGAGCTGGGGAACGAGGTCGTCCTTCTCGATCGAGGCGAGCTGGGAGTCCGACAGGGAGGCGCCGGAGTCCTTCGAGACGTCGTACAGCTTGCTCTGAACCGCGACCGAAAGGAGGATATCCTCCTGACCGAGCGAGTTGACGCTCGCGGTCTCGGCTCCCCACGCCGCGCGGTCGCTCGGATCCGTGAAGGTCGGCACGAACGCCACGAGCACCGTGATGCCGGTGTCGGTCTGCGTCTTCTTGATCGCCGCGGTCAGCGACGCCTCGTCAGAGGCGCTCAGCGCATTGGCGGAGTCGACGACGTACGCGCCCTGGAAGTCGACCGGAGCGGTGGCGTGCGCCGCCGACGCGGGCAGCACGATCGCGGCGAGGGCCGCGCCGACCAGTGCGGCGAGGACCGCCAGCCGTGTCGTGACGCGAGGCGCCCGGTCGTCTCGAAGCGCCTTGCCGATCACGTGTCTCCCCAGATTCGAACAGCTCGGCGGGCCGACGTCGCCGCCGGATCCCGCCCTTGCCCCGGATTCTAGCCACGCCGGGTGTCGCGGGTGTGGGTTAATTGGCAGGTGCTCCGCATCCCCGCCCCGCTCCTCGCCGTGGCGGCGATCCTCTCGGTCCAGTTCGGCAGTGCCTGGGCCCGCACGCACTTCGATGCCGTGGGCCCGACGGGTGCGGCGACCCTGCGGCTGGTGTTCGCGGCGGTCATCCTGCTGGCCGTCGTCCGGCCGAAGGTGCGCTCGTGGAAGCGGCAGCAGTGGCTTGCGGCCGTCGTGCTCGGCCTCGCTCTCGCCGGCATGAACTCGCTCATCTACCTCGCGCTCGCCCGCATTCCGCTCGGCGTCGCCGTGACGCTCGAGTTCACCGGCCCGCTCGTGCTCGCTCTGGTGCAGACGCGGCGAATCCGCGACGCGCTCTGGGCGGCGCTGGCCTTCGCCGGCGTCGTGCTGCTCGGCGTCGGATCGACCGGGCAGGTCGCTCTCGCGGGAGTCCTGCTCGCATTCGGCGCCGCGGCGTTCTGGGCGACGTACATCATCGCGAACTCGCGGGCCGGCAGGGCCATCGAGGGGATCGACGGCCTGGCGGTGGCGGCGACGGTCGCCGCTGTCGTCGTTGCCCCCTTCGGAGCCGGGCAGGCCGCCGACGCCATCGTCGGCGAGCCGTCCCTCGTGCTCGTCTTCGTCGTCGTGGCGGTCCTGACCTCGGCGCTGCCGTACGCCCTCGAGATGGTCGCCCTCCGGCGGCTCAGTACCCGCGTCTTCGGCGTGCTCTCCAGTCTCGGCCCGGGCGTCGCCGCCCTCGCCGGCTTCCTCGTCGTCGGCCAGGCCCTCGATGTCCGGGAGATCGTCGCGCTCGCTCTCGTGACAGCGGCGAGCGTCGGCGTGACACTCGGAAGCGGTCGAGAGCCGCCGGCACTCCACCCGGTTGCCGGATGACCACGTTGTCGTGAGCGCTCACCTGAGCGTCCCCCGGAAATACGGGGCACGACGGGGGTTTTTGCGCGCGGACCCAGTGCTTTGTACCCCGGTGTCGGGGTACTCTTCGACATAGACCACCTCGGATTGTCCCGGGGCGACAACGATGTTGACGGAGAAGACAATGGGAGCAGTATTGGAGCGCACGTCCCGAGCGGAGATCGTGCCGCTGGGAGACGGCTACAGCCGGGTCTCGACGCCCACGGCGGGCGTGATCGGATTCATCCGCGAGAACGAGGGCCGATTCGAGGTCCTCCGAGGCCGCGTTCGCAGTGCGACACGCGCCGAGGGTGCCTACGGCTCGCTCGACGTCGCCGTGATCGCGCTGACCTACAGCTGAGAGATCACCACCGGGCTTCGCCCACGGCCTGGCACGCGAGTGTCAGGCCGTTTTGCGTGGGGCCGGGGGAGCGACGTCGGCCGGGAGCTGACTCCGCACGTGGGCGAGCAGGCGGCGGGCGGCCCTGGTCCGGAGCAGCGGCCGCGAGGAGTCGGGGTTCGTCGGCGTCGCGGCGAGTTCCTGCGCCAGAGCCCTGAAGGCGGGCGCGACGTCGTCGAGAGTCGACGAGCCCAGAAGGCGCAGGATCAGCTCCACTCCGTCGAACCGCCCCCACACGTAGTCGTTCTCGCGTCGCGCCCGCGACAGGAAGCCGCCGAAGTTCCGCACCGCCGTGCCCTGCAGCTTCGCGCGTCCCGGCATCGGCTCCAGGAGGGCGGCGTCGACCGGGCTGAATCGGCTGAGCCCGATCGGCGTCAGCTGCGGCAGCTTGGCGAGGGCGATGGTCGGGAAGACGGCGGCGTCCCACACCGGAAACCAGAGGAAGTCGCGGATGATGCCCTCGAACAGCGCGTTCGGCTCGCGGTGCTCGAAGAACTCCGTCAGGTGGGCGAGGCCGTCCCAGTGCTCCCAGAGCGCGTCGGCGTAGTCGGCGATCAGGGTCGTCAGGTCGGCGTCGTGCGCGCTGGCGAACGCCCGCGGCATCGCGACGTCGTCGGGCGTGAGCGACGGTGTCGCGAGGAACGCCGCCGACGACGCGACGAGTCGCTCCGCCACGTCGGCGCGAGCGCGGACCAGGTCGACCTGCGCCGCCCAGAGCGCGCCCTTCAGGTCGTCGAGGTGCCTGCGGTCGTCGAGGTGCCTGCCGTCGTCGCTGCTGGTCGCGGTCGCGTACAGATCGTTGACCCGGGAGATCAGGAACTGCAGGCGGCGCTCCTGGAACGGCAGGTCGGCCCGGCGCAGGAACGGCGTCGGGTCGTCGCCCTCGGATGAGAACGCGCCAGACGACCACGTGCTGAGCAGGTGCTCGACGCAGACCAGGTGCTGCGTGCCGGCCGGGTAGCCGAGTGCCGTCGAGAGATCCGAGCTCATCATCGCGCCGATGGCGTCGACCTTGAGGCGCTGGTAGGTGTCGCGGTTCCAGCCGTCGGCCGAGGCGCTGTCGTACACGTGCGGCGCCCACGCGGTCGCGGCGCGCCAGTAGTCCGGGCCGCTCGGAGCGGCGAACGCCGCCAGGGACGCATCGGCCGTGTCGTGGAGCCGCGCGGTCAGGGCGCCCACCCGGTCGATCTCGGCGTTCATGGCCTGGACGTCGGCGAGGTCGCCGAGGGTCGACCGCGACTTCATCAGGCCGAGCGCCGTCTGCAGCGCCGAGACGAACCCGTATGTCGGCAATGGTGCCGACGGCTCCTCCCAGGTCGCCGGATCCGGGTCGATGTGCACGATCCTGCGGTCGACCCGGGTCTGCGCGCTCTTCGACGCGATGGCGCCGATCATGACGTCGAACGGCCGGTTGTCGAGCACGCCGCCGTCGACGAACAGGCGCGTGCCGCCGTCGGCGCCGATGAGCCCGTACTGGGCGAGGTGCTCCCTCTCGAAGTCGGCCCTCACGAGCGGCACCGCCGCCGGAACCCGCCGCACCGCCTCCTCGAAATGGGCGACGCTCACCGGGGCGAAGGCGCCCGGGAAGCACGACGTCGCACGGGCGGCAAACGCGAGCCCGCCGTTCGCGCGGGGTCCGAAGCCGGAGTCGCGCGGCGTCGGCGCGAAGTGGAACACCGTGCGGTTCTGCCGGTCGACGTCTCCCTTGCCGCCGTCGTGCGACGGCACGCGTCTGAAGTAGCCGTGGAGGTCCGTCGCGGTGACGAACAGGTCGAGCTCCTGCCCGGTGCGCAGAAGGGACGCCGGATCCGCGGAGCCGGGCGTCGCCAGCCCTGTCGTCGCGTCCATCGCCTCCAGGGCCTCCAGCACCCAGCGCGCCATTGCATCGCCGTTGAACGGCGACCACGCCGGCTTCGGCGCGCGTGCCGCATCGGCGAGTCCCCGCCGCCGCGCGGGGCCCGAGGGCAGCAGCAGCCTCAGGATGCTCGCCTTGTCGAGCCACAGTGACGTGAGCGCGTCGGTGGCGTGATTGCCGCTGAGCGCCTTGGCGAGGAACACCCCGTTGATCCCGCCCGCCGACGACCCGGCGACGACGTCGACCACGACGGTGCGCAGAGGGCCGGCGTCGCGGGGATGCCGCAGGGCGTCGAGGTAGGCGGCCTGCACCGGGGTCAGGCTCGCGACCAGCTCGGCGTGCGGGCCACCGGGGTCGTCGCTCGTCTGGATGAGATCGAAGACCCGCGACGCGATGACGACGTTGTCGAGCTCGCGGGCGATGCCGTGCTCGTAGATGGCGAGGGAGACGCCGCCGTCGCAGACCAGGGCGAGGCGGAGCTCGTCGACGGGGGTGGAGTTCCTGCGCCCCGAGTCGGTTGCCCCTCGGGTTCGGGCTCCTGCTCCGACCTCGGTGTCATCAGGACCATGTCGGTGTCGCGATCGGTGAGAGGGAGGAACTGAAGGGTGGCGCGCTATCGAAGACGGGTGAATGAAAGCACCGTCGATCGTCGCCCGTCAAGGGTCGCTCGTGGTCGGCCGGGGTCAGTCGGCTCTGCGGCGGAGGCGGATGAGCAGGGCGCGCAGGGCGCCGAGCACGACGAAGAAGGCGACGGAGGAGAGCGCGTCGCCGATGCTGCGCTCGTGCCACACGCGCAGGACGAAGTAGTCGGCGCCGACGAACATGCCCGTCGCCAGGGCCGTCATGACGACGCCGTCGCCCGGCATGGTCGCGTTCTCGTCGTCCAGGTGCACGAAGAGGAAGTCGAAGAGCGCCACGCAGAGCCCCGCGCCGATCAGGCCCGCGTGAGCGGGAACGTCGCCGTCGTTCGCGAGGCCGATGCTCCCGGCCGCGATCAGCACGGCGCTCCAGATTCCGAGCAGGAGAGCGATGAGGCTCGAGAACGGGAAGCTCGACCGCCTCTCGCCGCTGTCGACGTCCGTCACGCTGTCCCCCCTGCGTCGCGCCTCGTGCGCGTCAGCCGATGGTATCCGCTGTCGGGCCATGGCAGGACTGCGGGGAGCTCTCGCGGTAGGCGCGAGAGGATGAACGGCGGGCGACGGGTGACACGCGAACGGGCCGACGGCAATAGAGTTGGACGCGGTCCGCCAGGCAACGCTGCGTGAGTCGCGGGCCTCGCACTGTTCAGGCGTTCTGGAGGACCCCTTGACCGATTCCGCTCCCGTAGACCCCACTTCGACGACTGGCTGGCAGACCCTCGCCGGCATCGCCGACGGCTTCACGCCCGACCTTCGCGGTTGGTTCGACGCCGAACCCGGCCGTGCCGACAAGTACACGTTCCAGGCCGCCGACCTCACCGTCGACCTGTCGAAGAACCTGCTGACCGACGAGATCCTCGCCGCCCTCCTCGAGGTCGCGAAGAGCGCCGACGTCGCCGGCCGCTACCAGGCCATGATCTCGGGCGAGCACATCAACGTCACCGAAGACCGCGCCGTGCTTCACACCGCGCTCCGCCGCCCGAAGAACGGCGAGGGCCTCGTGCCCCCGGCCGGCTTCACGGTCGACGGCCAGGACGTCGACGCCGACGTCCACGCCACCCTCGACAAGGTCTACGCGTTCGCGGAGAAGGTCCGCTCGGGCGAGTGGACGGGCGTCACCGGCAAGCGCATCGAGACCGTCGTCAACATCGGCATCGGCGGCTCGGACCTCGGCCCCGTCATGGTCTACGAGGCGCTCAAGCCCTACGTGCAGGAGGGCATCGAGGCGCGCTTCGTCTCGAACATCGACCCCAACGACGTCTACGAGAAGACCGCCGGCCTCGACCCCGAGACCACCCTCTTCATCGTCGCGTCGAAGACGTTCGGCACTCTCGAGACCCTGACCAACGCCCGCCTCGCCCGCGAGTGGCTCTGGGATTCGCTGACCGCGGCCGGAGCCATCGACGCCTCGGACGCGTCCCGCACCGGCGCCGTCGCCAAGCACTTCGTCGCCGTGTCGACCGCCCTCGACAAGGTCGCCGCCTTCGGCATCGACCCCGAGAACGCCTTCGGCTTCTGGGACTGGGTGGGCGGCCGCTACTCCGTCGACTCCGCCATCGGCACCTCGGTCGTCATCGCGATCGGACCCGACAACTGGCGCGAGTTCCTCGCCGGCTTCCACGCCGTCGACGAGCACATGCGCACCACCCCGCTCGAGCAGAACGTGCCCGTGCTGATGGGCCTGCTGAACGTCTGGTACTCGAACTTCCTCGGCGCGCAGAGCCACGCCGTGCTGCCCTATGCGCAGTACCTCCACCGCTTCGCCGCCTACCTCCAGCAGCTCACCATGGAGTCGAACGGCAAGAGCGTCCGCTGGGACGGCACCCCCGTCACCGTCGACACCGGCGAGGTCTTCTGGGGCGAGCCCGGCACCAACGGCCAGCACGCGTTCTACCAGCTGATCCACCAGGGCACGCGCATCATCCCCGCCGACTTCATCGCCGTCGCCAACCCCGGCCACCCGCTGAAGGACGCCACCGGAGACGGTGCCGGCGTCGCCCCCGGAACCGACGTGCACACCCTCTTTATGGCGAACTACTTCGCCCAGACGAAGGCGCTCGCGTTCGGCAAGACCGCCGATGAGGTCCGCGCCGAGGGCACGAAGGAGTCCGTGGTCCCGGCCCGCGTGTTCAGTGGCAATCGCCCGACCACGTCGATCCTCGCCCCGGCCCTCACGCCGAGCGTCGTCGGCCAGCTCATCGCCCTGTACGAGCACATCGTGTTCGTCGAGGGCACCATCTGGGGCATCGACTCGTTCGACCAGTGGGGTGTCGAGCTCGGCAAGCAGCTCGCCCTCCAGGTGACGCCCGCCGTCGGCGGCGACGCCGAGGCCCTAGACGCGCAGGACGCCTCGACGAAGTCGCTCATCGAGAAGTACCTCGAGCTGCGCGACTAGCGGCACCGTCGAATAGCGCCGTCGAGTAGCGCCGTCGTGTCGAACCCTCCCTTTCAGCCAGAATCCTCGTCCGCAGACGACAGTTCGGGCCGGACGGGAGGGTTCTGCCGTGCCGGGACGGAGCCCGCGGCGGGGGTGTGGCCGGCGACGGGCGGGGAGTTCCTGCGCTCGGAGGTCTCGGCCGTGATCGGATCGGGCGATGCCGCGTTCGAGCAGGCGGCCGATGAGGTGCTGCGCTGGGTGGTGAAGACCCGGAGCGGGTTTCGGGTCGACGACGAATCCGTCGTGGTGCCGGGGCGGCGGATGACGGTGACGGCGCGCGTGCTCGGCGTGACCGTGATCGAGCCGGTGGAGGTCGTCGACGTCGTGCAGACGGCTGACCGTGTCGGCTTCAGCTACCGGACGCTGCCCGGACACCCGGTCGACGGCGAGGAGGCGTTCGTCGTGCACCGGACCGGCGCCGTCGTGCGGCTGACGATCCGGTCGCTGACGAGGGCATCGGAGACTCAGCCGTGGCGGGCGCTGTTCCCGGTGCTTCGAGTGGCGCAAGTGGTCGCTCGCCGACGGTACCTGCGGGCGCTGTCGACGCTCTAGTGGGAGGGACTAGTCGGCGGGACTAGTCGGCGGGGCGGTCGGTGTAGGCCGGGTTCGCAGCGCTCGCCTGGACCGTGACGTCGGTTGCGGTGCGGGCCGCGCGCCAGCGGTCGAACCGGCGGCGGGCGAGGCGGAAGAGGACGGCGACGACGATCGCGGATGCCAGCGCGATGGCCGTCGACCACAGGAAGCCGAGCGAATCGGCGAGCGACTGGTACACGACGACGAACGTGGCACCGGGCACGGCCTGCTGGACGAACTCCCGAAGCGTCCGGCCCTTCTCGACGGGGACGTCCTCGACGCGCACCGGGCGCATGGGCTTCACGCCGTCGATGGTCTCCATGCCGAGAGTGTGACACGAGGCGAGCGGGGTGTCCATGGCGGCCCCGCCGGACTGCTAACGTGGATACCGCTCCTGGCCCCCATAGCTCAGGGGATAGAGCACTGCCCTCCGGAGGCAGGGGCGTAGGTTCGAATCCTACTGGGGGCACCGACTAGGGCTCTGCGTGTTCGTCGGCTTCGCGGACTCCCCCCGGCCCACCTGGTGCGTGTCTGTGCCCGCGAGTCGTTCCGCCTCGCGCGGGGCGCACGGCGACGGGCGCGATGCGGGGGACCGGTGCAAGGTGGGGGAGTGACCTCCGAGATCCGACAGCTGCTGCGCAGCGCCAAAGTCTTCCACCCCGACCTCCCCGACTTCGACACCGACGCCGCTCCCGACGAGCCGATGACCCTCTTCGTCGAGTGGCTGACCGCCGCGATCGACGGCGGAGTGGGCCAGCCCCACGCCATGACCCTGTCGACATCCGACCGAGCCGGCGCGGTGACCGCCCGCACGCTCCTCCTCAAAGACGTCGACGACGCCTTCTGGTTCGCCACCTCCTCGCTCAGTCCCAAGGGCCGGCAGCTCCGCGAGAACCCGCGGGTCGCGCTGACCCTCTTCTGGCGCGAGCAGGGGCGCCAGATCCGCATCTGCGGCGAGGCGAGCCCCGGGCCCCGCGACGTCTCGACCGCCGACTTCACGGCGCGGCACCCTGACTCGCGGGCCGTGGCGATCGCGATGCCGCAGAGCAGCCCCGTCGACGACCCGGCCGCGGCCGACGCCGCACTCGACGCGGCGAAGACGCGGATCGCCGACGACGACGAGTTCGCGCCGGATGACTGGACCGCCTTCCGGGTCGCCCCGATGCAGGTCGAGTTCTGGCAAGCCACCACCGGGCGCGACCAGGTGCGGCTGCGGTACGACCGGACCGACCCGAGTTCCTGGGCGAAATCGGTCCTCTGGCCGTAACGAGGCCCGGGCGGGCGTAACAGGGCGACACCTTCGCGACAGGGGCGCGCGCGGCGAGGCACAGTGGGGGCATGTCCCGCACCCGCCGCAGCCTCGCCGTGATCGAGGTGACCCGTTTCCGCCCGCACGCCGCTGAGTACCACGCCTACGTCGACACGTTGAACGGCCGCGTGCAGGGCATGGCCGAGGCCACCGGCTGGGAGGCGAGCCGCTACGGCGCCGCCGATCTGGGCGAGGCCGCGCTGCTTCAACTGACGGACGCCGCCGACGCCGTCGTCCTGATGGGCGGCGAAGACCTGGCGCCGGAGTGGTACGGCGGCGAGTCCGGCTACACCCGAGAGGGCCGGCACTACGAGGAGGCCGACGCGGCGCAGATCGCCGTGCTCCACCGTGCGCTCGACCGGGGAACCCCGCTGCTCGGCGTCTGCCGCGGCCACCAGCTGATCAACGTCGCGCTCGGCGGAGGGCTGATCCAGCACCTCGAGGGCGACACGGTGCACCTCAACGCCGGAGCATCGATCGATGCCCTCATGCAGCGGCACGCCGTCGACCTCAGCGAGGGCAGCCGTCTGGCCGCGATCCTGGGCGGCCACGCGTCCGTGCAGAGCGCCCACCACCAGGCGATCGGCCAGGTCGCGAGCGGCCTGCGGGTCGTGGCGCGGGCCCAAGACGGCGTCATCGAGGCCGTGGAGCACAACGTCGCCCCGATCACCGGAGTGCAGTGGCACCCCGAAGACCGGAAGGCCGAGCCGGCGCAGCTGCTGTCGCTGCTCGACGGGCTGGCCGGGCAGGTCGCCCTCGCCGCCTGAGCCCGCGGGAGTCCATGGCGAGGGGCGCAGGAACTCGAGGCGGTCGCCTCAGCAGACGGCCTCGCCTCAGCCGCCGGCCTGGAGCGCCGTGATGGCGGCATCGACGAGGGGCTCGGCGCCCCCTGGCTCGCCGAACACGGGGTCGTCCGACACGGCGACGACCCAGTACGACCCGGTGAACGCCTCGGCGGTGCCCGTCGTGCCGACGAGGTCGAAGTAGCCCTCGCCGTCGTAGGTGGGCACCGCGTTGCTGGTGCGGATGAGGCTGTTCTTGAGACGCGTGAGGCTGTCGTCGTCGAACCGGCCCACGGCGAGCGTCATGACGGCGGTGTCGCTCTTCCACTGGCAGACGGTGCCCTCGTAGGCGCCGATGACGGCAGCGTCGGTCTTCGCCGGAACGTCCGGCTCGGTCACGGGCGCCATGCCGGCGTAGGCGGCGGTGACCGCGGCGTCGGGCGCGAGCGTGTCGCAGGCCACCGACAGGGGCGTCGCCGTGAGGGCTCCCGCGCCGCCGGTCGGGCTCGGCGAGGGCGTGGCCGGGTCGGAGGACCGGGACGTCGCGCCGCCCTGGCCGACCCCCGCGGCGGACGACGCCGTCGGGCCCGCACCGGTGCCGCCCGAGGTGCAGGCGGCGAGCACCACGCTCGCGGCCGCCACGCTGAGAGCGAGCGAGAGGGCACGGACGGTTCGGGTTCGACAAGCCGTGGGCATGCCTCAATCTTGGCGGATCGACCCTGTGGAGAACGAGATCGCCGCACCATCGTGACCGGTAGGATTGACGACCGTGACTCCAGCCGAACTCTCCGCCACCCTGCTCGCCGTCGTCCAGGGAATCGCCGAGCGCCGACGCGAGTCCGACCCGTCGCTGGAGGCCCTCGAGGCGACCGTGGCCGACACCGTTCTCGAGCGGCCGAAGAATCGCGATCACGGCGACTGGGCGTCCAACGTCGCCATGAGGTTCGCGAAGCGCCTCGGCACGAACCCGCGCGAGCTGGCCACGGCCATCGCCGGCGAGCTCGCCGAGACCGACGGTGTCGCGGGCGTCGACGTGGCGGGCCCCGGCTTCATCAACATCACTCTCGAGGCGGCCGCCGCTGGCGCTCTCGCGAAGACCATCGTCGAGCAGGGCGAGGCCTTCGGCCGCGGCACCTACTACGACGGCGTGACGATCAACCTCGAGTTCGTCTCGGCCAACCCGACGGGGCCGATCCACATCGGCGGTGTCCGCTGGGCGGCGGTGGGCGACAGCCTCGCCCGCGTCTTCCAGGCGGTCGGCGGCATCGTCACCCGCGAGTACTACTTCAACGACCACGGGGCTCAGATCGACCGCTTCGCGCGCAGCCTGCTCGCGAGCGCGCTGAGCGAGCCCACGCCCGACGACGGGTACGGCGGGGTCTACATCAGCGAGATCGCCGCCCGCGTCATCGAGACGTACGACGGCGACGTGACTCAGATCCCGCGCGACGAGGCCCAGGAGCTCTTCCGCGCCGTGGGCGTCGAGTTCATGTTCGGCGACATCAAAGAATCTCTGCACGACTTCGGCGTCGACTTCGACGTGTACTTCCACGAGAACTCGCTGCACGAGTCGCACGCCGTCGAGCGCGCCATCGAGCGCCTGCGCGAGCTCGGCCACGTCTACGAGGCCGACGGGGCGACCTGGCTGCGCACGACCGACTTCGGCGACGATCGCGACCGCGTCATCATCAAGAGCGACGGGGAGGCCGCGTACATCGCGGGCGACCTCGCCTACTACCTCGACAAGCGCGAGCGCGGCTTCGAGCGCAACATCATCATGCTCGGCGCCGACCACCACGGCTACATCGGCCGCATGATGGCCATGTGTGCCGCCTTCGGCGACACTCCCGGCGTCAACCTCGAGATCCTGATCGGCCAGCTGGTCAACCTCGTCCGCGACGGCGAGCCGATGCGCATGTCGAAGCGCAACGGCACGGTCGTCTCGATGGAAGACCTCGTCGAGGCCGTCGGCGTCGACGCCGGCCGCTATTCGCTCGTGCGGTTCTCGGCCGACTCGATGATTGACATCGACCTCGATCTGCTGACCAAGCGCAGCAACGACAACCCGGTCTTCTACGTGCAGTACGCCCACGCTCGCACGCAGGCCGTCGGCCGCAACGCGGCGGCGTCCGGCGTCGACCGCAGCGTGTTCGACGCCTCGCTGCTCACCGACCCGACGGAGGCGTCGCTGCTCGGTGCGCTCTCCGAGCTCCCTCGCGTGGTGCAGCAGGCCGCCGAGCTCCGCGAGCCGCACCGCATCGCCCGGTACGTCGAAGAGGTGGCCGGCACCTATCACCGCTGGTACGACGCCTGCCGCGTCACGCCGCTCGGCGACGAAGAGGTCACCGACCTCCACCGCACGCGACTGTGGCTCAACGACGCCGCGGGGCAGGTGATTCGCAACGGCCTCGGCCTCCTGGGCGTGTCGGCTCCTGACAGGATGTAGCTCATGAGCTCGCAGACCCCAGCGCCGAACGGCTCGACCTCGTCGCCGAAGAGCTCGACCTCGGCGAGAGGGCGGCGACGTGGGCATCCTTTTGTCATCCTCGTCATCGTCGTCGTCCTTCTCGCCGCTCTCGTCGTGGCCGCGGACTTCGTCGTGCGCTCGTACGCCGAGGGCCAGGTATCGAAGCAGATCCAGTCGTCGCTCCCCGCCGGCTCGACGGGCTCGGTCGACGCCACGATCGGGGGATTCTCCGCGATCGCGCAGCTCGCGAAGGGTCGGTTCGACGAGCTCGACCTCCGGTCGCACGACCTCATCGTGGGCGGCACCCCGCTCTCGGCGACCGCTCGCATCGACGACGTCCCTCTGAGCGAGGGCGGCACGACCGGAGACGTCGACGCGACGATCACCATCGACCAGTCGGCCATCAACGACCTCGACGCCGTGAAGCGCCTCGGCACCCTGCGCCTCGGCAACGACCGGGTGTCGCTCGACAAGACGCTGACCGTGCTCGGCCTGAAGGTGTCCGGCACGATCACCGGCTCGGTGGCGCCCTCCGGCTCCGGCACGAGGGTGGCGTTCACGCCGACCGAGACCGACCTGAAGTCCGGGCTGATCCAGCTGTCGCCGTCGGCGATCCTGCAGTACGCCAAGACGCTCGACCTGAGCGTCTGCGCGGCCCAGTACCTGCCGAAGGGGGCGACGGTCTCGAAGATCGTCGTCTCGCCGAAGACGGCGAGGATCTCGGTGCACACCGACTCGCTGGCGCTGACCGACTCCACTTTCGAGACGACCGGGAGCTGCTCGTGACCGCGAACCCCCTCGCCCCCGACTGGCTCCTCGAGCCCGCCGACCCGAACGACCTCGCCGCCGGCGTCTGGTCGACGTCCGCGGTGCGCGGAGACGACGGCGTGCTGTCGCTCGGGGGAGTGACGGCGACCGAGCTCGCGAAGACCTTCGGCACTCCGCTGTACGTGGTCGACGAGGCCGACTTCCGTGCTCGGGCGTCCGAGGCGAAGCGGGTCTTCGACGCCGAGATCGGCCGGATCGGGTCGACGGCGAAGGTCTACTACGCCGCCAAGGCGTTCCTGTCGGGCGCCGTGGTCCGCTGGGTCACCGAGGCCGGCCTCGCCATCGACGTCTGCACCGGCGGCGAGCTCGCGGTCGCGCTGGCCGCCGGGGCCGATCCCGCCCGCATCGGGTTCCACGGCAACAACAAGTCTCCCGCCGAGATCGACCGCGCCGTCTCCGCCGGCGTCGGCGCCATCGTCATCGACAGCCTGATCGAGATCGAGCGCATCGCGGCCGCGGCCGAGCGCCACGGCGTCGTGCAGCCGGTGCGGCTGCGCGTGAACAGCGGGGTCCACGCGTCCACGCACGAGTACCTCGCGACGGCCCGCGAAGACCAGAAGTTCGGCATCACCCTCGCCGACACCCCGGCCACCGTCGCCGCCATCCGCTCGCACGCGTCATTGCGGTTCCTGGGCCTGCACTCGCACATCGGCTCGCAGATCTTCGGCACCGACGGCTTCGGCGAGGCCGCACGCCGCCTTCTCGAGGTGCACGCCGCGCTCCTCGCCGACGGCGACCTGCCCGAGCTCAACCTCGGCGGCGGATTCGGCGTCAACTACACGCGCGTCGACGACGCGGCTCCGATCGCCGACCTCGCGCGAGGCATCGCCGAGGTCGTCGCGGTCGAGTGCGCTCGGCTCGGAATCCCCGTGCCGGTGATCACCGTCGAGCCCGGGCGCGTGATCGCCGGGCCAGCGGGCACGACGCTGTACACCGTGGGCACCATCAAAGACGTCGAGGTCTCAGGCACGGAGGTCGACGACGGCACCGCCGTCCGCCGCTACGTCAGCGTCGACGGAGGCATGAGCGACAACGCCCGCACTGCGCTCTACCGCGCCGACTACTCGGTGCGCATCGCCAGCCGCACCTCGTCGGCCGCGCCCGCGCTCGTCCGCATCGCGGGCAAGCACTGCGAGTCGGGCGACCTGGTGGTGCTCGCCGACTACCTGCCCGGCGACGTCGCCCCCGACGACCTCGTGGCAGTTCCTGTGACCGGGGCCTACTGCTGGAGCCTCGCGAGCAACTACAACCACGTGGGGCGACCCCCGGTCGTCGCCGTCTCGGACGGAAGCGCCCGCATCATCGTCCGCGGGGAGACCGAGGCCGACCTGCTGGCGCGCGACCTCGAGCTCGACGACATCGTCGCGCGACCCGCAGCCTCCTCACGATCCGCACTCTGAACGGAAAGCACCACATGATCGAATACCGCAACGTCCGGGTCGCCCTCCTCGGCGCCGGCTCCGTCGGAAGCCAGGTCGCGCGGCTCCTGCTCGAGCAGTCCGACGAGCTCGCGGGCCGTGCCGGCGCGGGCCTCGAGCTCACGGGCATCGCCGTCCGCGACCTCGACGCCAAGCGCGACGTCGACCTGCCGCGCGAGCTGCTCACCACCGACGCCGAGTCGCTGATCCTGGGAGCCGACATCGTCGTCGAGCTGATCGGGGGCATCGAGCCCGCGCGCAGCCTCGTGCTCAAGGCCCTCAACTCGGGTGCCGACGTCATCACGGGCAACAAGGCGCTCCTGGCCAGCCACGGCCCCGAGCTGTTCCGAGCCGCGGAGCAGGTCGGCGCTCAGCTGTACTACGAGGCCGCCGTCGCCGGTGCGATCCCGATCATCCGCCCCCTGCGCGAGAGCCTCGCCGGCGACACCGTCGAGCGCGTCATGGGCATCGTCAACGGCACGACGAACTTCATCCTCGACCGCATGGACACCCTGGACGAGTCGCTCGACGACGCCCTCGCCTACGCCACCGAGCTGGGCTACGCCGAGGCCGACCCCACAGCCGACATCGAGGGCTACGACGCGGCGCAGAAGGCCACCATCCTCGCGAGCCTGGCCTTCCACACGAGCGTCCCGCTCGTCGCCGTCCACCGCGAGGGCATCACCGGCGTCACACACGAGCAGGTCGTCGCGGCGCGCAAGGCCGGCTACGTCGTCAAGCTCCTCGCGATCTGCGAGCGCCTCGTCGACGACGAGGGCGTGGCGGGCGTCTCGGCGCGCGTGCATCCCTCACTGGTTCCGCTGGGCCACCCCCTGGCCGCCGTCCACGGCGCCAAGAACGCCGTCTTCGTCGAGGCGCAGGCCGCCGGCGACCTGATGTTCTACGGCGCGGGCGCGGGCGGCGTCGAGACGGCCTCGGCCGTGCTCGGCGACCTCGTGTCGGCGGCGCGACGCCACGTCATCGGCGGCCCGGGCCTCGCCGAGTCGAACCACGCCGACCTGCGGATCCTGCCCATCGGCACCGTCACGACCCGCTATCAGATCACGCTCGACGTGACCGATCAGCCGGGCGTCCTCGCGACGGTGGCCGGCATCCTGTCGCACCACGGCGTCAGCGTCGAGACGGTCCAGCAGACCTCGGGGTCGCAGAGCGTCACGGGGCCGGGCGAGGCCCCGGCCACCGCTACGCTGATCATCGGAACGCACCGCGCGCGCGAAGCCTCGCTCGCGGCCACGGTCGCCGACCTCACCACCGCACCCGTCGTGAACTCCGTCACGAGCGTGCTTCGAGTTGAAGGAGCCTGATGGCCCACCAGTGGCAGGGTGTCCTGCGCGAATACGCCGACCGTCTCGACGTCACGGAGGCGACCCCCATCGTCACGCTGGGCGAGGGCGGCACTCCGCTCATCCCGGCGCGCGCCCTCAGCGAGCGCACCGGCGCGAAGGTCTACGTCAAGTACGAGGGCATCAACCCGACCGGCTCGTTCAAAGACCGCGGCATGACGATGGCCATCTCGAAGGCCGTCGAGCACGGCGCCAAGGCCGTCATCTGCGCCTCGACCGGCAACACGTCGGCCTCGGCGGCCGCCTACGCGGCGCACGCCGGCATCACCGCCGCGGTGCTCGTGCCCGAGGGCAAGATCGCCATGGGCAAGCTCAGCCAGGCCGTGGCGCACAACGGCCAGCTGCTTCAGATCCAGGGCAACTTCGACGACTGCCTCGACATCGCTCGCGACCTCGCTGCGAACTACCCCGTGCACCTGGTCAACTCCGTCAACAACGACCGCATCGAGGGCCAGAAGACCGCCGCGTTCGAAGTCGTCGACGTGCTCGGCGACGCGCCCGACTTCCACTACCTCCCGGTCGGCAACGCGGGCAACTACACGGCGTACACCCGCGGCTACCGCGAAGACCTCGCTGCGAACCGCACGACGAAGATGCCCCGCATGTTCGGCTTCCAGGCCGCCGGCTCCGCCCCGATCGTGGGCGGCTCGGTCGTCAAGCACCCCGAGACGATTGCCAGCGCCATCCGCATCGGCAACCCGGCGTCGTGGCAGTTCGCCCTCGAGGCGCGCGAGCTCACCGACGGCTACTTCGGTGCGATCACCGACGACAAGATCCTCGAGGCGCAGCGCATCCTGTCGCAAGAGGTCGGCGTCTTCGTCGAGCCCGCCTCGGCGATCAGCGTCGCCGGCCTGCTCGAGCGCGCCGAGGCCGGGCACGTTCCTGCGGGTGCGACGATCGTCCTCACGGTGACCGGCCACGGCCTCAAAGACCCGCAGTGGGCTCTGAAGACGGCCGATGGCGGCGAAGTGACGCCCACCGTCGTGTCCGTCGACACCGCCGAGGTCGCCGACGTGCTCGGCCTGGTGCGAGCGTCGGCGTGACCCACGCTCCCGTCGGGGCGACCAGCCCGGTCGGCCGCTCGGTGCTCGTGCGAGTGCCCGCCACCTCGGCGAATCTCGGCCCCGGCTTCGACACGCTGGGCATCGCGCTGTCGCTGTACGACGAGCTCGTCGTCACGGCCACCGCGACGCCCGGCGTCTCGGTCCACGTGACCGGGGTGGGGGAGGGCGAGGTCCCCGTCGACGACACGAATCTCGTCGTGCGGTCCATCGCACACGCCTTCAGAGCACTGGGGCAGGAACTCCCCGGCCTCGAGCTGCACGCCGTCAACGCGATCCCCCACGGTCGCGGCCTCGGCTCGAGCGCTGCCGCCATCGTCTCCGGGATCATGGCCGCGAAGGGCCTCCTCGAGGGGATCGTCGAGGTCGACTCCACCACCCTGCTGGCTCTCGCCACCGAGCTCGAGGGGCACCCCGACAACGTCGCGCCGGCGCTGTTCGGCGGCCTGACCATCGCCTGGACCACATCCGAGGGTCCGTCGCACAAGCGGCTGCTCGTGCACCGCGGCGTCTCGCCGGTCGTGTTCGTGCCCGAGACCACGCTCTCGACGAAGCTGGCGCGCAGCCTGCAGCCTGCGTCCGTGCCCCACGAGGACGCCACGTTCAACGTGTCGCGTTCGGCCCTGCTGGTCGCCGCACTCATTCAGAGCCCCGAGCTGCTGCTCGCAGCGACGGAGGACCGCCTGCACCAGAGCTACCGCGCGAGCGCCATGCCCGAGACGGACACTCTCATCCGCATGCTGCGCGACGCCGGCCTCGCCGCCGTCGTCTCGGGCGCCGGGCCATCGCTCCTCGTGCTCGGAAGTGACCCGGCCCAGCGCCTCTTCGCCGCCCGCCTGGTCGACGAGCACTCCATCTCGACATGGCGCGCGCTCATGCTGGCCGTCGATCTCAAGGGTGCTACAGTGGTGCCGCACCCGGTAGAAAGCGCCGTTCACTAGTTCCATCTCTTGAACGGCCGCGAATCCCGGGGCAGAACACAACGAAATTCCGTGTTCCTGCGCCGCACACCCATTGCGCTGATCTCTCGAACTGTGCATCCGTACACGTTCGGGTGAGTCGTCTGCGCGGCCGTTGCCCAAGGCACGGCAAGCTCACCCCCGCCTATCTGTGCCGGGGAGCGAAAGGAAACCATCTCCGTGACTGACACGACCACCGCTGAACTCACAGCTCAGCGTCTGCCGGCGCTCCAGGCTCTCGCCTCGTCGCTCGGCATCTCCGGCATCTCCAAGCTCCGCAAGGGCGATCTCATCGCCGCGATCGAGGCCGCTCAGGCCGGTGCGGGCGCTGTGGCCCCCGCCGCTGCGGTGTCGGCCGACGCCCAGCCCGAGCTGACGTTCGAGGCGCCGGCCGAGGTCGAGGCTCCCGCAGCCGAAGCCGCCGTCGAGGCTCCCGCGGCCGAGACCGCCGTCGAGGCTCCCGCCGCGCCGGCCAAGGCCAAGCGCGCCCCGCGCCGCGCCACCACCGCCACCGCGACGGCTCCCAAGTCGGCCGTCGAGCACGCCAACCAGGGCGAGTCGGGCGTTCTCGAGATCCCCACCGAGACGCCCGCCGCCGTCGAGGCGCCCGCGGCCGCCGTCGCGCCCGTCATCGACGCGACCGCTGACGAGGCGGCTCCGGCCGAGCCTCGTGAGGGCGGCAACCGCCGTCGTCGCGGTTCGCGCCGTGCCGGCGACTCCGGCCAGACGGCCGAGGCGCCCGCCGCCGCCGAGCCCAAGACCACCGACGACATCGTCCTCGACCTCCCGCCCCGCCAGTCGCGCGCCGACCGCACCCGTGCCGAGCAGGCACGCCTGCGCGAGCAGCGCGAAGCCGAGGCCGCTGCCGAGGGCGGCTCGAACGGGGTCGAGGCCGACACCTCGACGGCCGAGCAGGGCGGCGCTTCTCAGCAGGCCCCCGCGGCCGACCAGGCGTCGTCTGATCAGGGTGGCAAGTCCGACTCGAACTCCGACCAGCAGCCGCAGCAGGGCGGCGGCCGTCGCAGCCGAAACCGCAACCGCGGCGACCGCCAGAACAACCAGAACGGCGACCGCCAGAACGGCGGCAACCAGGGTGGCGACCGCCAGAACGGCGGCAACCAGAATGTCGACCGTCAGAACAACGACCGTCAGAACAACGACCGTCAGAACAACGACCGCCAGAACAACGACCGCCAGAACGGCCAGGCCCCGCAGTCCGCTCCGACCGTCGGCAACCAGGGCGGTCAGAACGACCAGCGCTCGGCGCAGAACAGCCAGCAGAACCAGCAGGGCGGCCAGAACGGACCCGTCGACGACGAGAACGAGGGCGGCCGCAGCCGCAACCGTCAGCGCGACCGCAAGCGCGGCCGCTCCAACCAGAACGACGACTTCGAGCCCGAGATCACCGAAGACGACGTGCTCATCCCCGTCGCGGGCATCCTCGACGTGCTCGACAACTACGCGTTCGTCCGCACCACCGGCTACCTCCCCGGCGCCAGCGACGTGTACGTGTCGCTCGGCCAGGTGAAGAAGTACCACCTCCGCAAGGGCGACGCCGTCGTCGGCGCGATCCGTCAGCCGCGCGAGGGCGACAACCAGCAGGGCCGCCAGAAGTACAACGCGATCGTGCGCATCGACTCGATCAACGGCCAGAACATCGACGACGCCGCCAAGCGCGTCGAGTTCTCGAAGCTGACGCCCCTCTACCCGCAGGAGCGCCTCCGCCTCGAGACCGAGCCCGGCAAGCTGTCGACGCGCATCATCGACCTCGTGTCGCCGATCGGCAAGGGCCAGCGCGGCCTGATCGTCTCGCCGCCCAAGGCCGGCAAGACCCTCGTGCTGCAGGCCATCGCGAACTCGATCGCCAAGAACAACCCCGAGGTCCACCTCATGGTCGTCCTGGTCGACGAGCGTCCCGAAGAGGTCACCGACATGCAGCGCACGGTGAAGGGCGAGGTCATCGCCTCGACCTTCGACCGTCCCGCCGAAGACCACACCACGGTCGCCGAGCTGGCCATCGAGCGCGCCAAGCGCCTTGTCGAGCTGGGCCACGACGTCGTCGTGCTGCTCGACTCGATCACCCGCCTGGGCCGCGCCTACAACCTCTCGACCCCGGCCTCGGGCCGCATCCTCTCCGGCGGCGTCGACTCATCGGCTCTCTACCCGCCGAAGCGCTTCTTCGGTGCTGCGCGCAACATCGAGAACGGCGGCTCGCTGACCATCCTCGCGACCGCGCTCGTCGAGACCGGCTCGAAGATGGACGAAGTGATCTTCGAGGAGTTCAAGGGCACCGGCAACATGGAGCTTCGCCTGTCGCGCCACCTGGCCGACAAGCGCATCTTCCCGGCCGTCGACGTCAACGCGTCGGGAACCCGCCGCGAAGAGATGCTCCTCAGCCCCGACGAGGTCACGATCACGTGGCGCCTGCGCCGCGCTCTCGCCGGCCTCGACCAGCAGCAGGCGCTCGAGATCGTCCTCCGCAACCTGAAAGAGACTCAGTCGAACGTCGAGTTCCTGGTCCAGGTGCAGAAGTCGGTCCCGGCGGCGGCCGGCCACAAAGAGGACTGAGCGTGTTCGAGTCGGTAGCAGTGCTGCTGGCCGAGCATGAGGATCTCCAGCACCAGCTGTCAGACCCCGCCGTTCACGCGGATGCGGCCAGAGCCAAGAAGATCAACCGCCGGTACGCCGAGCTCAGCCGCATCGTCGCTGCGCACACGGCGTGGCTGCAGGCTGGCGAAGACCTCGACGCCGCGCGCGAGCTCGCGCGCGAAGACGAGGCCTTCGCGGCCGAGGTGCCCGCGATGGAGGACACCCTGGCCGAGACCCAGGAGAAGCTCCGGCGACTCCTGATCCCGCGCGACCCCGACGACGGCCGCGACGTCATCATGGAGATCAAGGGCGGCGAGGGCGGTGCCGAGAGCGCGCTCTTCGCAGCCGACCTCCTCCGCATGTACTCGCACTACGCCGAGTCCAAGGGCTGGAAGACCGAGCTCCTCGAGCGCGACGAGTCCGACCTGGGCGGCTACAAGAACGTCCAGGTGGCCATCAAGTCGAACTCGTCGGATCCCGCGCAGGGCGTCTGGGCCCACCTCAAGTACGAGGGCGGCGTGCACCGCGTCCAGCGCGTGCCGGCGACCGAGTCGCAGGGGCGCATCCACACGTCGACCACCGGCGTGCTGGTCTTCCCCGAGGTCGACGAGCCCGAAGAGGTCGAGATCAACCAGAACGACCTCAAGATCGACGTGTACCGCTCGTCAGGCCCTGGCGGCCAGTCGGTCAACACGACCGACTCCGCCGTGCGGATCACGCACCTCCCGACCGGCATCGTCGTGGCCATGCAGAACGAGAAGTCGCAGCTGCAGAACCGCGAGGCCGGAATGCGCGTGCTCCGCGCCCGCATCCTCGCCCGTCAGGCGGAGGAGCAGGCGGCTGTCGACTCCATCGCCCGCAAGAGCCAGATCCGGGGGATGGACCGCTCCGAGCGCATCCGCACCTACAACTTCCCCGAGAACCGCATCGCCGACCACCGCACCGGCTACAAGGCCTACAACCTCGACGCTGTCATGGACGGCGCGCTCGAGCCGGTCATCGAGTCGTGCATCCAGGCCGACGAAGAGGCGCGTCTGGCCGACATCGGCGACCAGGGCGAGTGACCCTCGGCGTCGGCGACGCGCTCCAGCAGGGGCGCGCCGCCCTCGATCAGGTCGGCATCCCGTCCGCGGGCGCGGATGCCGAGCTGCTCCTCGCGCACGTCCTCGAGGTGGGCCGGGGTGAGATCGCGGTCAAGGCGATCGTCGGCACGGTCCTGACCGACGCGCAGGAACTCGCCTTCGAGTCCGTCCTCGCCCGTCGAGCGACCCGTGAGCCGCTCCAGCACATCACCGGTCTGGCACCGTTCCGCCACCTCGTGCTCCACGTCGGGCCCGGCGTCTTCGTCCCGCGCCCCGAGACCGAGGGGGTCGCGCAGATCGCCATCGACGCGCTCTCGGCGCGTGCTGAGCCGCAGCCCGTGGCCGTCGACCTCGGCACTGGCAGCGGCGCCCTTGCGCTGTCGATGGCCACCGAGGTTCCCCGCGCCCGCGTGTACGCCGTCGAGCTGTCGCCCGCGGCCGCCGTGTGGACGCGCCGCAACATCGCGTCGACCGGGGCCGACGTCACCCTCGTCGAGGGCGACATGGCGTCGGCCCTGCCCGAACTCGACGGAGCCGTGCAGGTGGTCGTCTCGAACCCGCCGTACATCCCGCTCGGGATGGTGCCGCGCGACCCCGAGGTGCGGCTGTTCGACCCCGAGCTGGCGCTGTACGGGGGAGTGGACGGCCTCGACCTCGTCCGCGCGCTCTCGCAGCGCGCGCTCGCGCTCCTGGTGCCCGGAGGGACGCTCGTCATCGAGCACGGCGAAGAGCAGGGCCCCGCGATCCGCGAGCTGCTGTCTCGCGACGGATGGCGCGGCGCGGCCACCCACGAAGACCTGACGCGGCGCGATCGGGCGACCACGGCGGTGCGCTGAGGGCGGCAGTTCCTGGCTTCTCATGCAAGCCGTGGGCGGGACGTCAGGATCAGCGCACTACAATCGTCGAGTCATGGCCTCCCTCTACGACTGCGCGGTCGACGCAGAACTCCTCACCGGCATGCGCCTCGCGCGTGCCGCCATCGGGCGCGGCGAACTCGTCGTCGTCCCTACCGACACCGTCTACGGCATCGCCGCCGACGCCTTCGACCCGGAGGCCGTCGAGCGGCTTCTCGCGGCCAAGGGGCGTACCCGCCAGTCGCCGCCGCCCGTGCTGGTCAAGGGGCAGGACACCCTCGCCGCTCTGGCCGAGTCGGTGCCGTCGCTGATCCAGCCGCTGCTCGACGAGTTCTGGCCGGGTGGGCTGACCGTGATCCTCACGGCGCAGCCGTCGCTCGCCTGGGACCTCGGCGAGACCCGGGGCACCGTCGCCCTGCGTCAGCCAGACAACAAGCTCCTGCTGGAGCTCCTCGAAGAGACCGGCCCTCTGGCCGTGTCGAGCGCCAACCTCACCGGCAAGCCAGCCGCGCTCACCGCGCACGAGGCGATGGCGATGCTCGGCGACGACGTCGAGATCTACCTCGACGGCGGCCAGGCCGGCACCGGCTACGAGCAGCGCCCCGGCGCCAACTCCGGCTCCACGATCGTCGACGCGACGGGCGCTGCCGACGGCGTGCTGCGCATCGTGCGCCACGGCGTCATCAGCGACGACGACATCCGCCGGGTGGCGGGCAGCGACGTCGTCGTATGAGGCCGACGCGATGAGGGCCGAGTCGTGAGGGCCGCGAGGTGAGGTACTACCTCCTCGCGGCGGCGATCTCGGCGATCGTCAGCTTCGCCCTCTCGGTCCTGGCCTGGCGGCTCGGCACGAAGTACCGCATCGCCCCGAAGATCCGCGAGCGCGACGTCCACGTCAACCCGACGCCGCGGCTCGGCGGGATCGCCATGTTCGGCGGCATCGTCGTCGCCCTGCTGTCGGCGTGGTTCGTCTTTCCGCTGATATCGAAGGCCGACTACTTCCGCCTGGTGTTCGCCGAGCCCGGCCACATCCTCGCGATCCTCGCCGCCGCGCTGATCATCGTCGCGGTGGGCGTCATCGACGACCTCTACGACCTCGACTGGATGACCAAGCTCGCCGCGCAGATCATCGCGGCCGGCGTGCTGGCCTGGCAGGGCGTGCAGCTGCTGTCGCTGCCGATCGGCGGCCTCACCATCGGGTCGAGCTACATGTCGCTGATCCTAACGGTGCTCGTCGTGGTGCTCGTGATGAACGCGGTCAACTTCATCGACGGCCTCGACGGCCTGGTCGCCGGCGTGACGATCATCGCGAACGGCGTGTTCTTCATCTACAGCTTCATCCTGACGAACGCGAACCAGGGCGTCGAGTACTTCAACCTCGCCGCCCTGCTCACCGCCGTGCTGATCGGCGCGGCGGTCGGCTTCCTGCCCCTCAACTGGCACCCCGCGCGCATGTTCATGGGCGACGCGGGCGCGCTGCTGACCGGCCTCCTCATGGCGACCAGCGCGGTCTCGGTCACCGGCAACCTCAACCCGGGCTCGGTCGACAAGACGACGCTGCTGCCGGTCTTCATCCCGATCCTGCTGCCCTTCGCAGTCCTGATCGTGCCGCTCCTCGACTTCGGCCTCGCAGTGCTGCGCCGCGTCAGTGCCGGCAAGTCGCCCTTCAGCGCCGACCGCAAGCACCTCCACCACCGGCTGCTCGACATGGGCCACTCGCACTTCCACGCCGTCCTGATCTTCTACGGCTGGACCGCCCTGGTCTCGGTCGGCTGCCTTCTGTTCTTCTTCCTGCCCGTGCACTGGGTCGTGGTGTTCCTCGCCGCCGGCCTGGTCGTCTGCGCGGCCATCACCCTCGCGCCGCTGAGCCGCCGCAAGCGCGTCGAGATCGCCGTGCAGAGCGCCGCGCCGTCTGCCGCCGCCGAGACCGGGGCTGACCGCTTCGACGCGCTCGACCAAGCCGGTGCCGCTCGTGCCAAGAGCGTTCCGGGCGCAGGAACTCCGAAGCCCACCGCCGACGACGAGCGCGTCGCGGTCACGGCCCTCCGCGGCACCACGGGCCCTGCCCCGCAGCTCCCGTCGGCGACGGACTCGGCCTCCGCTCGGCCCGAGCCCGGCCGTCCGGCTCCCTCGTCCCGTCCCGAGCCCGGCCGCCCCGGCACCACCGGCTCGACCCCCGCACGCTCCGAATCAGGAAGATCCGCATGAACCCCGCCGGCAATCGCCTCTACGTCACCATCGTCCGGTACGGAGCCCTGCTCGCCCTCGTCATCGCCGTCGTCGGCTCGGTCATCGGCGGCATCGCCGCGGGCAGTCACGGCGTGGCCGGCGCCCTCATCGGCACGGCCCTCGCGCTCGTCTTCACGGGCCTGACGGCGGTGAGCATCCTGCTCGGTCTCAGGGCATCGGGCGGCAGCCTCATCAGCGGCGCCTTCTTCGGCATCGTGCTCGGCGGCTGGCTGCTCAAGTTCATCATCTTCCTGGTGCTGGTGGTCCTGCTCAAAGACCAGACGTGGGTCAACACGGTCGTCCTGTTCGTCTGCATCGTCGCCGGGGTGCTCGGGTCGCTCGTGGTCGACGTCGTCGTCGTGATGCGCTCGCGCGTGCCCTACGTCGACTCGTCCGTGCTCGACTCGGCTGCATCGGGTGCAGACGGCGCAATATCAGACCAATAGGCCCGCCACCGGCCCGATTGGTTCGTCTCCGGGCGAATCTGTTGATAGGCTGAACTCGTTCGTGTCCCCGGCCTGTTCACTGCCGAAGGGTCGCTTCCCCACAGATCATCGCCGCATCTCGCGGAGGTGAAACCAGGCTAGAAAAACCGCACGTGTTGCAGTTGGTCTTCCCGGCTTCATCACTGAGAGCTGCGTCCCGAATCAGGAGATAGCGCTGTTAGCTAACGCCATCACCCTGGTGCATCCTCTCGCCGCAGCGAGCGACAGCACCGGCGGTTTCCAGGGCCCATCGATCGACGAGTTTTTCCCGTCGGTCCTCCTCTTCGACGGCACCCCCTTCGAGATCAACCGAATCATGCTGGCGCGCTTCTTCGCCGTCATCGTGCTCTTCCTGGTCTTCTGGCTCGGTACCCGCAAGATGAAGCTCGTCCCCGGTCGCTTCCAGAGCATCGTCGAGATGGGCCTGGACCTCGTCCGCGTCAACATCGCCGAAGACCTGCTCGGCAAGAAAGACGGCAAGCGCTTCCTGCCGATTCTGACGACCGTCTTCTTCATGGTCCTCTTCATGAACCTGACCGGCATCATCCCGGGCTTCAACATCGCCGGCACCTCGCTGATCGGCATCCCGTTGATCCTGGCCGCCGTCGCCTACGTCGTGTTCATCTACGCCGGAATCCGGAAGCACCCGGGCGCGTTCTTCAAGAACGCCCTCGTGCCTCCGGGCGTGCCATGGCCGCTGTACATCATCGTGACGCCGATCGAGCTCGTCTCGACGTTCGTGCTCCGACCGGTCACGCTGACCCTGCGACTCCTCATGAACATGATCGTCGGGCACCTCCTGCTGGTGCTGTTCTTCACGGCGACCTCGTTCTTCCTCTTCGAGTCGGGCAATCTCTTCGCCCTGTTCGGAATCGGCACGATCGCCTTCGGCTTCGTGTTCACCCTGTTCGAGATTCTGGTGGCTGTCCTCCAGGCTTACGTCTTCTCGCTGCTCACTGCTGTTTACGCTCAGCTCGCGCTGAACGACGAACACTAACAACGGTCCGGGCGCCTGCCCGAACCGCCATCACGGAAGGAAACACACGTGGACGCATCAACCGTTCTCGCTGCAATCGACGGAAACATCGCGACGGTCGGTTACGGCCTCGCGGCAATCGGCCCGGCCATCGGCGTGGGCATCGTGGTCGGCAAGACCATCGAGTCCGTCGCCCGCCAGCCCGAGCTCCAGGGCCGCCTCACGGTCCTCATGTACATCGGTATCGCCTTCACCGAGGCCCTGGCCTTCATCGGCATCGCCACGTACTTCATCTTCGTCTAAGAGAGGCTGACGAATGCTCAGCACTACTTCCACCGTGGTTGCGGCGGGTGAGTCACACAACCCGTTGCTGCCCGCGACGCCGGACCTCGTTTGGGGTGCTGTGTGCTTCGTCGCGATCCTGCTCATCTTCTGGCGCCTGGTCCTCCCGCGCATGAAGACGATGCTCGACGAGCGCGCCGAGGTCATCGAGGGCGGCATCAAGAAGGCCGAGAACGCTCAGGCCGAAGCGGCTGCCGCGCTCGAGGAGTACAACAAGCAGCTGGCCGACGCTCGTGCCGAGGCAGCCAAGATCCGCGAGCAGGCTCGTACGGATGCGACTCGCATCGCCAACGACGTCAAGGCGCAGGCTCAGGCCGACGCCGACCGCATCACGGCGAACGCGACCGCCCAGATCGAGGCGGAGCGCCAGAGCGCCCTCGTCTCGCTCCGCGGCGAGGTCGGCTCGCTGGCGATCGATCTCGCGTCGGGCGTCATCGGCGAGAGCCTCACCGACGACAGGAAAGCATCGGCCATCGTCGACCGCTTCCTGTCCGAGCTCGAGGCCGACGAAGCGTCGAAGGCAGGCAAGTAACCATGGGATCCATGACCAGAGAAGCACTCGCGTCCGCGCGGGGCGTGCTCGCCGATCTCGGCGACGCGGCTGACCTGGCCACGGGAGAACAGCTCCTCAACGCGGGTCGAGTCATCGGATCGTCGTCGAAGCTGCTGGCCTACCTGGCCGACCCTGCCGAAGACGTCACCGGCAAGAAGGCGTTCATCGACCGCGTCTTCGCCCCATTCACCGAGTCCGCTCGTGCCCTGCTGACCTCCGTGGTCGGCAGCCGCTGGTCGTCTCACAGCGACCTCCTCGCGGGTGTGGAAGAGATCGGCATCCGCACGATCGCGAAGTCGGCTCCGGCCGATCTGTCGATCGAGGGCGAGCTGTTCTCGTTCGGCGAGGTCGTCTCCTCCGACGCCTCGCTCGAGCTGGCGGTCGGCACGAAGCTCAGCGACGGGCCAGCGAAAGCCGGCCTCGTCGAGAAGCTCCTCGCCGGCAAGGCGTCGCAGCAGACGATCTCCATCGTCTCGCAGCTCGTGCAGCAGCCCCGTGGCCGCCGAATCGGCGAGCTCCTGCGGAACGCCGCCGCCATCGTCGCCGACCAGTCCGACGAGCTCGTCGCAGTGGTCACGACCGCCGCGCCGATCGCCGCCGAGCAGGTGACGCGTCTCGAGCGCGGCCTCGCGAAGCAGTTCGGTCGTAGCCTGCGAGTGAACCTGGTGATCGATCCGTCGATCCTGGGCGGGCTCCGGGTCCAGGTGGGCGACGAGGTCATCGACGGCACGGTGTCGACGAGACTCACCGATCTGCGCTTCAGCTCGCCGGCTGATCGCACCCACACGCACCAAGGCTCGCTGACGCGGGCTCACCCGACCACGCGGGGCATACGCCTTGCACGGTTATCGTCACAGACACAACGACAAAGGAATCCCAATGGCAGACATCAAGATCAGCCCTGATGAGATTCGCGACGCCCTCAAAGACTTCGTCTCGGCGTACGAGCCCTCGCAGACGTCCACGACCGAGGTCGGTCACGTCATCGATGCCGCTGACGGCATCGCGCACGTCGAGGGTCTCCCCGGCGTCATGGCCAACGAGCTCATCCGATTCGCCGACGGCACCCTGGGCCTCGCCCAGAACCTCGACGAAGACGAGATCGGTGTCATCGTCCTGGGTGAGTTCAGCGGCATCGACGAGGGCCTCGAGGTCACCCGCACCGGCGAGGTCCTCTCCGTCCCCGTCGGCGAGGGCTACCTCGGCCGCGTCGTCGACCCGCTTGGCAACGCAATCGACGGCCTCGGCGACATCGAGACCTCCGGCCGCCGCGCTCTCGAGCTCCAGGCTCCCGGCGTCATGCAGCGCAAGTCGGTGCACGAGCCCATGCAGACGGGCATCAAGGCGATCGACGCCATGATCCCGATCGGCCGCGGCCAGCGTCAGCTCATCATCGGCGACCGCCAGACCGGCAAGACGGCCATCGCGATCGACACGATCATCAACCAGAAGGCCAACTGGGACTCGGGCGACATCAACAAGCAGGTCCGTTGCATCTACGTCGCCATCGGCCAGAAGGGCTCGACCATCGCCTCGGTGAAGGGCGCGCTCGAGGACGCCGGAGCGATGGAGTACACCACCATCGTCGCGTCGCCCGCGTCCGACCCCGCCGGCTTCAAGTACCTCGCCCCGTACACCGGCTCGGCCATCGGCCAGCAGTGGATGTACGAGGGCAAGCACGTCCTCATCGTGTTCGACGACCTGTCGAAGCAGGCCGAGGCCTACCGTGCCGTCTCGCTGCTGCTCCGTCGTCCGCCGGGACGCGAGGCCTACCCCGGCGACGTGTTCTACCTGCACTCGCGTCTCCTCGAGCGATGCGCGAAGCTGTCCGACGAGCTCGGCGCCGGCTCGATGACGGGTCTGCCGATCATCGAGACCAAGGCGAACGACGTCTCGGCATACATCCCGACCAACGTGATCTCGATCACCGACGGCCAGATCTTCCTCCAGTCCGACCTCTTCAACGCCAACCAGCGTCCTGCGGTCGACGTCGGGATCTCGGTCTCGCGAGTGGGCGGAGACGCTCAGGTGAAGTCGATCAAGAAGGTCTCGGGCACGCTGAAGCTCGAGCTCGCCCAGTACCGCTCGCTCGAGGCCTTCGCGATGTTCGCGTCCGACCTCGACCAGGCCAGCCGCCGTCAGCTCGCCCGTGGCGCCCGCCTGACCGAGCTGCTCAAGCAGCCGCAGTACTCGCCGTTCCCCGTCGAGAAGCAGGTCGTCTCGATCTGGGCCGGTACCAACGGCAAGCTGGACGAGGTCCCCGTGGCCGACATCCTGCGCTTCGAGGCCGAGCTGCACGACTATCTCTCGCGCACCGGTGACGTCCTCACGACGCTCGCCGAGACCAACGTGCTCTCGGACGACCTCGTGGCTCAGCTCGACTCGTCGATCGAGGAGTTCAAGAAGGAGTTCCAGACGGGCGAGGGCAAGCCGCTGGCTTCCGTCGGCCGCGAGGAGTTCACCGCCACGGACGCCGAAGACGTCAACCAGGAGAAGATCGTCAAGTCGCGATAGCGACTGCCGACCTTCGCCCGCACCGATACCAACAGGAGACACATGGGAGCGCAACTTCGGGTCTACCGACAGCGCATTCGCTCTGCCCAGACGACCAAGAAGGTCACCCGGGCCATGGAGCTCATCTCGGCTTCTCGGATCCAGAAGGCCCAGGCGCGCATGGCCGCGTCCGGTCCGTACTCGCGCGCTGTGACGCGGGCCGTCTCGGCCGTGGCGACGTTCTCGAACGTCGACCACGTGCTGACGACGGAGCCCGAGTCGATCGATCGCGCGGCGATCGTCCTCTTCACGTCCGACCGGGGCCTCAACGGCGCCTTCTCGTCGAACGTGCTGAAGGCGGGCGAAGAGCTGGCGACGCTTCTGCGCAGCCAGGGCAAGGAGGTGGTCTACTACCTCGTCGGTCGCAAGGCCGCCGCCTACTTCACCTTCCGTCAACGGGGTTCCGAGCAGAGCTGGACGGGCAACACCGACCAGCCCGAGTTCGCCACGGCGAAAGAGATCGGCGATGCGGTCGTATCGAAGTTCCTGACCGATTCGGCCGAGGGCGGAGTCGACGAGATCCACGTCGTCTACAACCGCTTCATCAGCATGGTCACGCAGACCCCCGAGGTCGTGCGTCTCCTGCCGCTGGAGGTCGTCGAAGGCATCGAGCAGCCCGAGGAGAACGCGATCCTGCCTCTCTACGAGTTCGAGCCCGACCCTGAGAACGTCCTCGACGCGCTGCTCCCCGTCTACATCGAGAGCCGTCTGTTCAACGCCATGCTGCAGTCGGCCGCTTCCGAGCACGCCGCCCGTCAGAAGGCCATGAAGGCGGCGAGCGACAACGCCGACACCCTGATCCGCGACTACACGCGCCTTGCCAACAACGCGCGCCAGAGTGAGATCACCCAGCAGATTTCCGAGATCGTTGGCGGCGCAGACGCCCTCAGCTCGGCCAAGAAGCACTGAGCTCGCAGAGCTAGAGAAGAGAGAGAAATGACTGACATCGCCACCGCGCCAGTCGCGACCGAGAAGGCACCGGGCGTCGGCCGCATCGCGCGCGTCACCGGTCCCGTCGTCGACATCGAGTTCCCGCACGATGCAATCCCCGGCGTCTACAACGCGCTGAAGACGACCATCGTCATCGGCGACCAGACGATCGAGCTGGTGCTCGAGGTCGCTCAGCACCTCGGCGACGACCTCGTCCGTGCCATCGCCCTCAAGCCCACCGACGGCCTCGTCCGCGGCCAGGAGGTCACCGACACCGGTTCGCCCATCTCGGTGCCCGTCGGCGACATCACCAAGGGCAAGGTCTTCAACGTGACCGGCGACGTGCTCAACGGCGCGCCCGGCGAGACGATCGAGATCACCGAGCGCTGGCCCATCCACCGCAAGCCCCCGGCATTCGACCAGCTCGAGTCGAAGACCGAGCTCTTCGAGACCGGCATCAAGGTCATCGACCTGCTCACCCCGTATGTCCAGGGTGGCAAGATCGGTCTCTTCGGCGGTGCGGGCGTCGGCAAGACCGTCCTCATCCAGGAGATGATCCAGCGCGTCGCGCAGGACCACGGCGGCGTGTCGGTGTTCGCCGGTGTCGGCGAGCGCACTCGTGAGGGCAACGACCTCATCATGGAGATGGAAGAGGCCGGTGTCTTCGACAAGACGGCCCTCGTCTTCGGCCAGATGGACGAGCCGCCGGGAACGCGCCTCCGTGTGGCCCTGTCGGCGCTGACGATGGCGGAGTATTTCCGCGACGTGCAGAAGCAGGACGTCCTGCTCTTCATCGACAACATCTTCCGCTTCACGCAGGCCGGCTCCGAGGTCTCCACGCTGCTCGGCCGCATGCCGTCCGCGGTGGGATACCAGCCGAACCTCGCCGACGAGATGGGTGTGCTCCAGGAGCGCATCACCTCGACCCGCGGTCACTCGATCACGTCGCTCCAGGCGATCTACGTCCCTGCCGACGACTACACCGACCCCGCGCCGGCGACCACCTTCGCGCACCTCGACGCCACGACCGAGCTCTCTCGCGAGATCGCGTCGCAGGGTCTGTACCCGGCCGTCGACCCGCTGACGTCCACCAGCCGCATCCTCGACCCCCGATACCTGGGCCAGGACCACTACAACACGGCCATCCGCGTCAAGGCGATCCTTCAGAAGAACAAGGAGCTCCAGGAGATCATCGCGATCCTCGGTGTCGACGAGCTCTCCGAAGAGGACAAGATCACCGTCTCGCGTGCTCGCCGTATTCAGCAGTTCCTCTCGCAGAACACCTACATGGCGAAGAAGTTCACCGGTGTCGAGGGCTCGACCGTTCCGCTGAAGGACACCATCGAGTCGTTCACCGCGATCGCCAATGGCGATTTCGACCACGTCGCCACGCAGGCGTTCTTCAACGTCGGCAGCATCTCCGACGTCGAAGAGAAGTGGGCTCAGATCCAGAAGGAGAACAGCTGATCGTGGCTGCTCTCACTGTGAACGTCGTGTCGGCCGACCAGCAGGTCTGGTCGGGCGAGGCGGCGCAGGTCACGGCTCGCACCGTCGAGGGCGAGATCGGAATCCTGCCGGGGCATGAGCCCCTGCTGGCGGTTCTCGCCTCCGGGCAGGTCCGCGTTCGTCAGGCTGGCGGTGCCGTCGTCGAGGCCACGGCCGAAGACGGGTTCCTGTCGGTCGAGAACGACACGGTTACCATCGTCGCCCGTAACGCGGCACTGGTCTGATCTCTCCGGCCCGGGTGGAAGGCGCTTCGAGCGTCGTCCACCCGGGCTTCTTCCGTTAACGCCCTCCTCCTCAATGAGCTCAATCAGTCGATGACATCCCTGCTCTTCGTCATGCCTCCGTCCGAGACCAAGCGGTCGGGTGGTGAGCCCGAGTCGACGCTCGATTTCGACGCGCTGTCGTTCCCGACGCTGGGGCGAGTCCGGCGCAGTGTCGCGGCGACGGTGGTGCGCCTCAGCCGAGACGCCGACGAGGCGGCCCGGCTGCTCAAGATCAGCCCGGCGCTGGCCGTCACCGAGGTCGCCCGCAACCGCACGCTGAAGATCTCGCCCACGATGCCGGCTCTCGAGCGCTACACCGGCGTGGCCTTCGATCCGATCGACGCGCCGTCGCTCGCGGTCGAGGCTCGCGACTGGGCGAGGGAGCACGTCGCCGTGCACTCGGCCCTCTTCGGCCTCGTCCGCGCCGCCGATCCGATCCCTGCCTACCGGCTCTCGCATGACACGAGGCTGCCCGAGAAGTCGCTCAAGTCGCTCTGGGCGGGTCCGGTCGCCCGGGCGCTGGCCTCCAGCGGCCAGACTGTCATCGATCTGCGCAGCGAGGGGTACTCCGAGCTGGGGCCGGCGCCTCTGCGGAGCGCCTACGTGCGCGTGGTGTCCGACGAGGGAGGCCGCCGACGCGCGCTCAACCACTTCAACAAGAAGACGAAGGGCACGCTGATCGCCCGCCTGCTGGCCGCGCGGCCCGACCTGGCGACCGTGGAGGACTTCGTGGGATGGGCACGAGGCGAGGGGATGGTCGTCGAGCCCCACGGCGGGGAGCTCGTCGTCGTGGCGGAGAGCGTGCTCCGAAGCTGAGCTGTCGAGTTCCTGCAGTCGTGCCGGTCACGCCGGTGCCGAGGCGTCGGCACTGCTCGCTCTCACCTCCCTGCGAAGTCGATGCCCTCGTGCTCGAGAAGCCACTTCTTCGTCGCCACCCCGTCGCCGGGGCTGTAGCCCGTGACTCTCCGCCCCGCACCGAGGACCCGGTGGCACGGCACCAGGATCGCGAGCCGATTGGCCCGGATCGCGCCGCCGACGGCACGGGCGCCGGTCGGCCGCCCCGACAGCTCCGCGAGGTCGCCGTAGGTCGTCGTCGTGCCGAACGGGACCTCGTCGAGGAGCTCCCACACGGTCTCCTGGAAGGGCGTGCCCCAGTACTCCAGGGGAAGGTCGAAGCGGTCACGGCGATTGGCGAAGTAGTCGTCGAACTGCCGCCGGGCCTCATCATGGAGAGGGGTGGGCGTGCAGTCGAGCGCGGTGTCGCCGAGCGCCGTCTCAGTGGCCGCCACGATGACCGCGGCCGTCTGGATGTCGACCCGGGTGATGCGATCGGCCGCGACATGGATGGCCAGTCGGCCGACGGGGGAGTCGTGGTGGACGAGGGACGAGGTGAGGAATGTCGTGGTCATGGCGTCGACCGTAGGAGCGCGGCGACCGGCCGAACGAGGATGCCCCTCGCCTGTGGAGAACCCGGGGCCTGTGGAGGAGGCATCTGCGCAGGACCACGGGGTGACCTGTTGGTAGCGTGTTCCCACCGGGCGACAGGGCACGGCCGGAGATCGAGCGAGGAGGCGGCGTGACCACGACCGATCCGTCGAACCGCTACCACCGGATCCTGGTCGGCTCGTCGACCGAGACGCTGGACGCCGTGCTCATCATCGGACGCCGCCCCTCGTCCCACCGCATCGAGCGACGGGGCGATCCTCGCCTGGTCACGGTCCGGTCCCCGCGCAACGAGGTGTCGGCGACGCACGTCGAGATCCGTCAGGAGGGCACGGCCGTCGTCGTGACCGACCTGAAGTCGACGAACGGCACGAGGGTCACGATTCCGGGCCGGCTTCCCGTGGCACTCCGGCAAGGCGAGTCGATCGTCGTGCTCGTGGGCACCATAGTGGACATCGGCGACGGGAACCGACTCGAGGTCCTGCCCACTACACGCTCCATTCCCCAGGAAGAATCCATCCCGTGACAGAGATTGGTCGTCCGACGACCGCACACACCGTCCGACTCGGCGACGAGGGCTCCGTCCTCCTCGACTGGGCCGGCGTCACCGATGTCGGCAAGCGCCGCGCCCACAACGAGGACAGCTTCATCGCGAAGTCGCCGCTGTTCGTGGTCGCGGACGGCATGGGCGGCCACAGCGCCGGCGACGTGGCGAGCGATGCCGTCGTGACGCGCCTCGACGCCGCGGCATCCGGCGACTTCTTCGACACCGACTCGCTCGAGAAGGCTCTGCGACTGGCGACGGACGACATCGAGGTGGCGGCCGTCGGCACCGAGCTCGGCGTCGGCACGACGGTGACCGGGGCGATCCTGACGAAAGACGGTGACGCCCCGTACTTCACGATCTTCAACGTCGGCGACTCGCGTGTCTACATGCTGGACTCCGACGTGCTGCGCCAGGTCACCGTCGACCACTCGGTCGTCCAGGAGATGGTCCAGGCGGGCATGCTCCACCCCGACGATGCCGAGAGCCACCCCGACAGCAACGTCATCACCAAGGCCATCGGCTTCGGCGCCGAGCCCAGCCCGGACTACTGGCGGGTTCCGGCACGACCGGGCCTCCGACTGCTCATCTGCTCCGACGGCCTCACCAAGGAGCTCAATCCCCGCGCGATCGCGACGCTCCTCGGTGCGAACGCGTCCTCCGAGGCGGCGGCGCAGGCGCTCGTGACAGCAGCCGTGGCCGCGGGCGGCCGCGACAACGTCACCGCTGTGGTCGTCGACGTGCGCGGCGCGCGGCGCGCTCACGAGGCCGACGCGACTCTTCCGACCGACCAGGTCCCGCGCCTCTAGGCTGCTGGACCGTCGCCCCACGACGGCGGAGGTCGATTTTCCCCACCCCCGAAGTGGGGCCGAGACTATCCACAGATGCGCCGTGCCCCGCCTCGTCGGCGCGAGGGGGCCATTTACAATTGCGAAGATCGGCAAATCGACGGGGCGCTCCGAAAGCGTTTCCCATGCAAGCTTCTAAGGGGGCGAAATGGCCAGGCGCCTTCCTTCGCAGCCCCCTGTGCTGCCGGGCTTCTCGCACCTCCACGTGCTCGGCTCGGGCGGCTTCGCCGACGTCTTCCTGTACGAGCAGAACATGCCCCGACGCCAGGTGGCCGTCAAGGTCATGCTCAGTGAGGTCGTGAACGACCAGGTGCGGCAGATGTTCCAGGCCGAGGCCAACCTGATGGCGCAGCTCAGCGCCCACCCGTCGATCCTCACCGTCTACCAGGCGAGCGTGTCGGCCGACGGCCGCCCCTACCTCGTCATGGAGCTGTGCTCCGCGTCGCTGAGCGAGCGCTACCGCCGCGAGCGGATCCCGGTCGCCGACGTCCTCCGCATCGCCGTCAAGATCGGCAGCGCCATCGAGACGGCGCACCGCCAGGGCGTCCTGCACCGCGACATCAAGCCGTCGAACATCCTCATGACGGCGTACGGGCACCCCGTGCTGTCCGACTTCGGCATCGCGTCCTCGCTGGGCGAGAGCGAGCCGAACGAGGTCGTGGGTCTGTCGATCCCGTGGTCGGCCCCGGAGGTGCTCCGCGACGACACCTCCGGCACTATCGCCTCCGAGGTCTGGTCGCTCGGCGCGACCGTCTACTCCCTGCTCGCCGGCCGCAGCCCGTTCGAGGTGCTCGGCGGCTCGAACTCGTCGAGCGACCTCATGGCCCGCATCGAGAAGGGCAAGCTGCAGCCGATCGGGCGCACCGACATCCCGGCGGGTCTCGAGGCGACGCTCACGCGCGCCATGTCGCACAAGCCCGAGAACCGGCACGAGAGCATCCTCGAGCTGATCCGCGAGTTCCAGCAGGTCGAGTCCGAGATCGGCGTCGCGCAGACGCCGATCGAGGTGGCCGTCGACGACTGGGCGCTGGCCACGGTCGCGGATCTCGAGGAGCGCACCCGCATCCGCGGCTCCGACGGCTCCGCCGTCGGCGTCCCGAACCGCCGTCGTCGTCGCCGGTCGGCCGCGGCGACCTCGACGAGCATCGTCGCGACGCTCGACCCCGCGGTCCGCAACTCGAACGCGATCCCTCGATCGACCGGGACGCGTCCGGCCAGAGCTCCGAAGAAGGTCCAGTACCTGGCGTGGGCGCTGATAGCGGCGTCGGTCGTCGTCATCGTGCTCGGCGGCATCGCAGTGCTGTTCCTGGTGCGGTCGACGTCGAGCGACATCCCGCGGGTGAGCGACATCTCCGCCACGACGACCGGCAGCTCCGTCGAGTTCCAGTGGGCCGACCCCGGCCTCCGCAGCGGAGACACCTACGTCGTCACGACCGGCACCGACAGCAGCACGCAGACGGCGACGACGTTCACGACCACCGGCACGAGCGGTCAGCAGGTGTGCATCACGGTGACCGTCACGCGCGCCGGCAAGGCAGGGCCGGTGAGCGCCCAGAAGTGCGCCGCCCCGGGAGTGGGGCAGTGAAGAGGCTCGTGCAGTTCCTGCGCTCCCGTCGCTCGTTCACGGCGACCGCGGTCGCGACCATCGCCATCGCGGCGGTGGCCGCGACGATCGGGCTCACGAGTCCCGGGTACCAGGCTCAGCGACTCGACCTGAACGACGGCACCGTCTGGGTGGCGAACCAGTCGAAGTCGGCGATCGGCCGCGCGAACCCCGCCGTGCTCGAGCTGAACTCGGCCGTGCGCAGCAGCGGGACCGATGTCTCCGTCGTGCAGGACGCCTCGCACGTGCTGCTGGTCGACCGCAGCAACGCGACGGTCGGCGTCGTCGACCCCGCCACGGCGGAGGTGTCGCAGACCGTGCCGTTGCCACCCGACAAGCCGGCAGTGCTGCTGGCCGGTGGGACGGCGGTGATCGTCTCGGGCGAGACGGGCGAGTTCTGGTCGACGCCCGTATCGGCGCTCGGGGCCTTCGACGCCTCGGCGCAGGCCGATCTCAGCCTCGGGTCGTCGGTCGTCACCGGCATGACGCCCTCGGGCACGATGATCGCCTACTCGCCCGACAGCGCCGAGGTCTCGCGCATCGACAGCCTCAGCGAATTCGGGGTGTCGAGCCATTCCAAGCTCCGGCTGCCGAAGCGCGACGCCTACCAGGTAGCCACGATCGGGTCGCACTGGGCCGTGCTCGACACCGACACGAACAGGCTGGTCATCGACGGCGACCCGGTCGACCTGTCGCCGGAGGTCACCGGCACGGTGGCGCTGCAGGAGTCGTCCGACATCGGATCGGGGGTGACCGTGGCGTCGGAGGAGGGCCTCCTCGACGTCTCGTTCGGCGGCAGCGTGTCGAAGGTCGTCACCGGCCGCGCCGGCGATCCCGCTCGCCCGGTCGTCGCGGGCGGCTGCACGTACGCGGCCTGGGCCGACGGAACCGGCTGGAACGACTGCTCCTCGGCGGCGGGGTCCGACACCGTGCTCAGGTCGATGGCGGCGTCGGCGTCTCTGGCCTTCGCGGTCAACGGATCGAAGGTCGTGCTCAACGACGAGGCCAGCGGCGACTCGTGGGCGGTTCAGCGGGGCGGCCAGCTGATCGACAACTGGTCCGACCTGATCAACGACGAGACCGACACGACCGATCCGAATCAGAAGCCGAGCGACGACCCCGACAAGCTCGAGGTCCAGCAGAAGCCGCCGGTCGCCAAAGACGACCTGCTCGGCGCCCGGCCCTCACGGGCGACTCTCCTGCCGGTGCTGCTGAACGACTACGACCCGAACGGCGACCCGATCGTCATCACGGACGTGTCGACGCCGTCGCCGAGCTCGGCCAAGGTCGAGATCGTCGCGAACCGGCAGCAGATCCTCCTGACGCTCCCGGCGACCGCCGCCGGGTCGGTCACCTTCGACTACTCGATCTCGGACGGCCGCGGCGGCTCCGACTCCGCTCACGTCACCGTGGGGGTCCACCAGCTCGGCACGAACAGCCCTCCGCAGCAGGTGCGGGTCGAGAGCGCCGACGTCTCGTCGTCCGGACGCGTCACCGTGAACACGCTGGGATCGTGGGTCGATCCGGACGGCGATCCGTTCTACCTGACCGGAGCGTCGGGTGCCTCCGGGGGCACGGTCACGTTCAAGCCCACCGGCGAGGTCGTCTACCAGGACTCGGGCGAGGGCCCGTCCACGCAGGAGATCGTGCTGTCGATGTCCGACGGCACGGCGGTCGGCCGCGGCACTCTGTCGATCAAGGTCTCGGCGGGCGGCGACGTCCCCCTCACGGCGAGCTCGTTCTCGGTCGAGACCGACAAAGACAAGGTCACGACCATCAACCCGATGCCGTACGCGTCGGGCGGCACCGGTTCACTCAAGCTGAACAGCGTCCCGGCCAAGTCGGGCGCGACGATCACGCCGAGCTACTCGGCAGGCACGTTCACCTTCACGTCGTCCGTCGGCGGGCCGCACCTGCTCGAGTACACGGTGACGGACGGCGACAAGACCGCCACAGGCACAATCCGCGTCGACGTCGTCGATCCGCCCGAGCCGAACACCGCGCCGATCACGATCCCGAAGACGGTCTTCGTCCAGACTCTGAGCACGCAGACCGTCGATATCACGGCGAGCGACTTCGACCCGGCGGGCAACGTCCTCATGGTCACGAAGACCGCGACTCCGTCGATCGACTCCGGGGTGCAGGTGCAGACGCTCGAGCAGCGCGACCTCCGGATCACCCTGACCAGGGTGCTCGAGGCTCCCGTCACCTTCACGTACACGGTCTCGAACGGCCTGGCGTCGGCACCCGGCTCGGTGACCGTCGTGCAGATCCCGAAGCCCGACCGCCTCCAGCCCCCGATCGCGACGAACGACCAGGTCACGGCGCGAGTCGGAGCGGCGGTCGACATCGACGTGCTTTCGAACGACGAGCAGCCCGACGGCGAGGACATCGCCCTCGAGCCGAAGCTGGTGAAGAACGTCACCTCCGGCGGCGGGCTGCTGTTCGTGTCGGGCACCAAGCTCCGCTACCTGGCGCCCAAGACGCCGGGCAACTTCACCGCCGAGTACGCAATCGAAGGACCCGACGGTCAGCGGGCGACCGCTCAGGTGAGCATCGCGGTCCGCGAGTCCGACGCGTCGACCAACACGGCCCCCGTGCCCGAGACCCTGACCGGCCGGGTCGTCGCGGGACAGAGCGTCCGGGTCCAGGTGCCGCTCGACGACATCGACCCCGACGGCGACAGCGTGCAGCTGCTCGGCGTCGACACGAACCCCGAGAAGGGCAATGTCGCGTCGGTCGGCTCCGACTACATCGACTACGACGCGGGCAGCTACTCGGCCGGCACCGACACCTTCACCTACACGGTCGTCGACGGGCTCGGTGCTCGCGCGACCGGCACGATCCGGATCGGCATCGCTCCCAAGGCGCAGGGGTCGAGCAACCCGATCGCCGTCGCCGACTCCGTCACGATGCGCCCCGGCGGCAGCATCCTGGTGAGGGTCCTCGCGAACGACTCCGACCCCGACGGCGGCTCCCTCCGCGTCACCGGCGTGAAGCCCAACGACGCCGACGTGACGGCGACGATCCTCGCCGGCGGCGTGGTCCGGGTCACGCCGCCTCGTGCGGCCAAGACCTACGGGCTCGTCTACACGGTTGCCAACGACTCCGGCGGCACCAGCTCGACCTTCATCTCGGTCAAGGTCGACCCGAACTCCGAGCTCAACTACCCCGAGGCTCAAGACAGCGTCCTGACGCTCACCGACGTGCTCAACCGCAAGACCGTCGACGTGAACGTGCTCGCGAACGTCTTCTTCGCCGACGGCAACGTCTCGACCCTCGGCCTCGGCCTCGTGCCGGGCTACGGCGACACGGCCCAGGTGACGGCGAACCACCGGATCCGCGTCACGATCACCGACACCAGCCAGATCATCCCGTTCTGGGTGTCGCACCCCGACGACCCGTCCATCAAGGCCTACGCCTTCATCCGAGTGCCCGGCTTCGACGACGCCCTCCCGCAGATCAACGAGACCGCCCCCGCGCTGTCCGTGGTCAGCGAGAAGGCGCTCACGATCGACCTCAACCGCTACGTGATCTCGACCGGCAGCAACGGCGTCCGTCTCACCGACAGCTCGACGGTCCGCGCGACGCACGCCGACGGTGCCGACCTCGTTCAGAACGCGACGACCCTCGTCTTCACCTCCGAGAAGGGGTTCTTCGGCCAGGCGTCGATCTCGTTCCAGGTGACCGACGGCTCTTCCGCGACCGATCCCGACGGCCACACCGCGACGCTGGTGCTCCCCATCACGGTCACGGCGCGGCAGAACCAGCCGCCGGTGCTCGAGGCGTCCGCTCTCGACCTCGAGCCGAACGAGTCGCGCACCCTCGATCTCACGCGCCTGACGACCTACAACTACCCGAACGACATCGGCGAGCTGAGGTACGCCGTCACGACGTCGTCGGTGCCGGGGTTCAGCGTCCGGCTCTCGGGCACCCAGCTCACGGTCACGGCGAGCTCGTCGGCGACCAAGGGCACCACGGCCAGGATCGGCCTCACCGTGCGCGACACCACCTCGGCTCCGCAATCAGGCACCATCGGCCTGACCGTCGTGGGCTCGACGCGTCCGCTGGCGATAGCGGCGTCCGACGAGGCCGTCGCCAGGCGCGGCTCGACGACCGTTGTCGACGTGCTCGCCAACGACCAGGCCACGAACCCCTTCCCGGGCCAGCCCCTCCGCGTGATCGCGATCCGCGGCCTCGAGGGCGCGTCGCTCCCGGCCGGCGTCGCGGTCAAGCCGTCCGCCGACAACAGCAAGCTGACCGTGACGGTGGCGAAGTCGGCGAAGCCGGTCAACGCCCACCTCCAGTACGAGATCGCCGACGTCACGGGCGATCCCGACCGGGACGTCTTCGGCGACATCACGATCTCGGTCCAGGACGTCCCCGACGCCCCCGCCGCGCCGATCCGCTCGGGCACGTTCATCGGCGGCCAGCTGACTCTGACGTATCAGGCCCCGGTGTCCAACAACTCGGCGATCACCTCGTACCGCCTGACGGGCACGTCGTCGGCCGGGTCGTACACGAAAGACTGCGGCACGTCGACCGTCTGCACCCTGACCGACCTCGACCCCGGGGCGCTCTACCGCTTCAGCGTGCAGGCCATCAACAGCATCGGGGCCTCCGCGTCGAGCCCCCAGAGCATCCAGTACAGCGCCGACTTCGTGCCGGCCGCCCCCACCGGCGTCTCGGTCTCTCCCTCCACCGTCACCCCCGGCGCCGTCGTGGTCTCGTGGAACACCGTGCCGAAGCCGGCCAAGGGCACGTCGGTCACGGGTTACACGGTCGAGATCGCAGGATCCGGAGCCCCCGGCTCGGTCGACGTCGCGGGCGGCAGCACGTCGACCACCATCACCGGGCTGTCGCCGGGCGCGCAGTACAGCGTGCAGGTGTACGCGAAGAACTCCGCGCAGGTGTCGAGCACCGCCGACTGGGCGCGGAGCGCCACGGCGACCGGCTCGCCGGCCGGCACCCCGTCGAGCGTGACCGGCATCACCGCGTCCAGCGACAAGTCAGGCGTCATCGCCCTTGCATGGGCGGGAGTCGGCTCGAACGGCGGCTCGGGTATCAGCTACACCGTCGGCCGAGCCGATGCGAACACGCCCGCCGGCACCCCGGCGTGCTCGACGTCCTCGAAGCCGGGTGCGATCGGGGGAGCGCAGTCGGCCACGACCTACCGCGACGCGACCGCCGTCGACGGCCGCTCGTACGTCTACTACGTCTACGCCGACAACGGCTACTTCTGCTCGTCGGCCCGCATCGACGGGGTGCAGAGCCTGACGGCGCCCGGGCAGGCGACGGCGACTCTCAGCCTGAGCAACAGCAGCAACGGCAACTTCGACGTGCACGTCGACTCCCTGGGTGTCGCCAGCGGGACGTCGCCCTACTACCAGCTCAAGCGAGGCGGCGTCTGGACCTCGGTCGCGGTGAACGACACGCTCACGAGCGCGGCCGACTCCTCGGTCTACGGAACGGCGCAGTCGTACACGTTCCGCGGCTGCCGAGACGCCACGACCTCGTTCTGCGGGCCCGCCTCCGATGCGGTGTCGATCACGCCGGTCAGCACCAACGTCTCCGGGCTCGACTACCAGAACCCGGACGGCACTCAAGGCACCTGGTCGTTCAACTACAGCGTCGTGTCGAACCCGGACTACGAGCAGTTCGAGTACCAGTGCTCGGGCGGAACGTGGACGGCGGCGGTCGACGGGGTCAACTCGTGCCAGATCACGGGCGTCGATCTGCTGCTGCCGACCCTGGACATCCGTGTCACTGCCAACGGCGGCCAGACTTACGAGAAGACTTACCGGACGAGCGACACGCCGTGACCGCCCGCGCACCCGATCCAACGCCGCCGACAACGAATGGGACCATCAGACAATGAGCATGACGCCTGAGCAGGCCACCTGGTTCGCCGACATCTTCGCGCGCCTGGTGTCCAACGTCGACAAGGTGCTCCTCGGCAAGTCCTTCGTGATCAAGCTCTCGTTCACCGCGCTCCTCAGCGAGGGCCACCTGCTGCTCGAGGACTTCCCGGGCACGGGCAAGACCTCGCTCGCGCGCGCTGTCGCGCAGACTGTCCAGTCGTCGTCGAGCCGCATCCAGTTCACGCCCGACCTGCTCCCCGGCGACATCACCGGCGTGAGCATCTACGACCAGAAGACCGGCGAGTTCGAGTTCCACGCGGGCCCGATCTTCGCGAACATCGTCCTGGCCGACGAGATCAACCGCGCCAGCCCGAAGACGCAGTCAGCGCTCCTCGAGGTCATGGAGGAGTCGCGAGTGACCGTCGACGGCGTCTCGCACGAGGTCGGCGCGCCGTTCATGGTCATCGCGACTCAGAACCCCATCGAGCAGGCCGGCACCTACCGTCTGCCCGAAGCGCAGCTCGACCGCTTCCTCCTCAAGACCTCGATCGGCTACCCCGACCACGCCGCGACGCTCCGGATCCTCGAGGGCAGCGCGACGCGCGTCCACGAGGTCGAGCTGCCGCCGGTCGTCGAGGCCGGCGTCATCAGCGAGATGGCGCGCCTCGCCCGCACCGTGCACGTCGACCCCGTGATCGCCGACTACGTGGCGCGCATCGTGGAGGGCACCCGGACCGCACCCGAGGTGCGCCTCGGCGTCAGCGTCCGCGGTGCGCTCGCGCTCGTCCGCGTCGCGAAGACGTATGCGGCCTCGACCGGGCGCCACTACGTGACCCCGGACGACGTGAAGCTGCTGGCGGAGCCGGTCCTCGCGCACCGGATCGTCCTCGATCCCGAGGCCGAGTTCGACGGCGTCACGCCCACCAGCATCATCAGCCAGCTCCTCATCGAGATCGCGCCCCCGGCCGAACGGGTCTCTGCGTGACGACGAGCCGGACGACCGACGGGGAGGCCGAGTGACGGTCCAGCCCCCGGAGCGAACGCGGCCGCACGGCTCGGACGCGCGTCAGCCTTCCGACGCACCCCGGCTCGCGAACACGCGTCAGCCGTCGGCCGCGGCGAAAGCGCGTTCGACGGTCCACTCCAGCACGCGCGACCGATCGCGTCAGTCCGCGACCGACGCCCACTACGGCACCGGAACACAGGGGCTCACCAACGCACGCACGCGGATCGTCGGCGACCGCCAGGGCGTGTCGGCCGACGTCGTCATCCTCCTCGTCCGCATCTGGCGCCGGATCACCGCCGTGCTCCGCCGCTGGGGGGCTGTCGCGTCGGGAGTGGTGACCCCGCTCGGCTGGGTGATCCTCGCGCTGACCCCGATCGCCCTGATCGTCGGCTACACCCTGGGGTGGCTGGAACTCGTCGCCGTCGGCTTCGCGCTGGTCGTGCTCCTCTGTCTCGCCGCCCTCTACGCGGTCGGCCGAAACGCCTTCACCGTCACGCTCGACCTCCCGCACAGCCGCGTGTCGGTCGGCGACGAGGCGTCTGGCCGCGTGACGATCACCAACCCGACCAGGCGCCGCGTGCTGGGGGTCACCGTCGAGATCCCGATCGGCCCCGGCCTCGCCGAGATCTCGCTCCCCGGCATGCGCGGAGGCGACTCCGTCGAGGACGCCTTCCAGGTGCCGACGTACCGGCGCGGCGTGATCCCGGTCGGCCCCGTCCGCACCGTGCGCGGCGACCCGATCGGCGTCGTGCGGCGCGAGCTGGAGTGGACGGGCGTCACCGAGCTCTTCGTCCACCCGCGGACGATCGGAATCCCCTCGACGAGCACCGGCCTCATCCGCGACCTCGAGGGCAACCCGACCCGCGACCTGTCGGCGAGCGACATCTCGTTCCACGCCCTGCGCGAGTACGTCCCCGGCGACGACCGGCGCCACATCCACTGGAAGTCGAGCGCCCGCGCGGGCCAGTACATGGTCCGCCAGTTCGAGGAGACCCGGCGCAGCCACATCGTGATCGCGCTGAGCCTGGCCAACGCCGACTTCGCCACCGAGGAGGAGTTCGAGCTCGGCGTGAGCGTGGCCGCCTCCCTGGGCGTCCGCGCCATCCGCGACGCGCGCGAGGTCTCGGTCGTCGTGTCCGAGCGCACCCCCGAGTTCGCCAAGCGCAAGACGCTGGCGGTCCGCGCTCTCGCGACTCTCACCCGGGTCCGCCTGCTCGACGAGCTGGCCCTGGTTACCTACGACGAGTCGGCGCTCGGCATCACCGACGTCGCGCGGGTGACCGGCGAGCAGGTCGCCGGCATCTCCGTGGCCTTCCTCGTGGTCGGCTCCACGACGGGAATCACGCAGCTCCGTGCGGCCGCGTCGGCGTTCCCCGCCGGTGTCGAGGCTGTGGCCATCGTGTGCGATCCCGAGACCGTGCCCGGCATGCGCCGCGTCGCCGACCTCACGATCCTGACGGTCGGCTACCTCGAAGACCTCCAGCAGTCCCTCGCGAAGACGGTGACCGGATGAGCGCGATCGCGGGCCGACCGCTTCCCGTCGCCGATGCCCGTCAGGGCCTCCGACCCCGTTCGAGGACTCCGCGGGTGCGGGTCGGCTTCGCGCTCGCGCAGACCGGCGCGTTCTTCGTCATCGTCGCGGTGGCGTCGTCGACCTTCTGGCCGGTGTACCGCGACGGCGCGTTCGTGGTGCTGGTGGCGGCCGCGTTCGCGCTCGGCGCCGCGATCGCGTTGGCGGGCACGTTCCTGCGCCTCTCGAGCTTCTGGCTCCTCGTGCTGCTCGTGATCGCCTTCGCGCTGTTCGGAGTCGCCCTGGCCGTGCCGAACCAGGCGATCTACGGAGTGCTCCCGTCGCTGGAGGGCCTGCGCGAACTGGTCGTCGGCGTGTCGACGAGCTGGAAGCAGCTGCTCACGATCACCCTGCCGGTGGGCAGCTACCAGGCGCTGCTCGTGCCGGCGCTCGTGCTGGTGCTGGTCGGCACGACCGTCGGGCTGTCCACTGCGCTGCGAAGCCGTCGCGGCGAGCTGGCTCTGATCCCTCCCGTCGTCATCTACATCGCCGGGATCGTGTTCGGCCCGACGGAGGCGCTGCTGCCCCTCGTCACCGGGCTCGTGCTCTTGGCCGCGTCGATCATCTGGGTGGTCTGGTGGCGGCTGCGGCGCCGCCGGCAGTCCATCGAGCGCCTGCTGCGGATCACGCCGGGCGCGAACGTGTCGTCGCAGCGCACCGGAAACAGCGCCGTGGCGCGCCGGGCCATCGGGGGAGCGGTGCTCACGCTGGCGATCGCCTCGGCGGCGGCCGTGGCGGCCACCACGACGCTCGCACCGGCGGGCGCACGCTGGGTCGCTCGAGACGCCGTGGTGAAGCCGTTCGATCCCCGCGACTACGTGAGCCCGCTCAGCGGCTTCCGCGCCTACGAGCAGACGCCGACGGTCGACCGCCCCCAGCTCACGGTGACGGGATTGACGTCGGGGCAGTTCCTGCGCATCGCCGCTCTCGACACGTACGACGGGGTCGAGTACTCCGTCGGCAGCGACCAGGTGTCGACGGCATCGGGCACGTTCACCCGGGTGCCGACGTCGTTCGACCAGTCGAAGGTGAGCGGCACCCAGCAGTCCATCGACGTCACGGTCGACGGGTACTCCGGCGTCTGGCTCCCGACGGTCGGCAAGCTCGAGTCGATCGACTTCTCGGGCAGCGACGCCGGAACCCTCCGCGACTCGTTCTTCTTCAACGACACGACCGGCACGGCGGCCGTGGTCGGCGACATCGGGCGAGGGGTGTCGTACCGGCTGACCGCCGTCGACCCGCGGCAGCCGTCGACGGGCGATCTCGAGGGCCTCACTCCGGGCAGCTCGTCGGTTCCGAGCCCGACGAACGTGCCGCAGGCGCTCAAGACGCGCCTGCAGTCCTACGTCGACGGCGTCAGCGGCCAGGGCGCGCGGCTGCAGGCGGCCCTCAAGGGCCTGAGGAGCGACGGCTACGTGAGCCACGGCGTGGGAGCAGACGAGCCGGTGAGCCGCTCCGGCCACGGGACGGACCGCCTCACCCAGCTGTTCACCGACCCGATCATGCTCGGCGACGCCGAGCAGTATGCGGCCGCCGCCGCGCTGATGGCCGACCAGCTGGGATTCCCGGCTCGAGTCGTGCTCGGATTCTCCTCGGCCGAGTCGACCGGCGGCACGACGACGTTCACGGGCGGCGACATCACGGCGCGCATCGAGGTCGACACCGCGCAGTACGGCTGGGTGTCGCTCGACCCGAACCCCGAACCGCGCACGATCCCCAAAGACACGCAGACCGACCCCGACCAGGTGTCGCGGCCGCAGTCGGTCATCCAGCCTCCGCAGCAGGAGGCCGACCCGCAGAACAACCAGGCGCAGCCCCAGAGCAAGCAGGACAACCCCGCCGACCAGCCCGCCTGGGTGGCGATCCTGCTTCTCGTCGGCCGCATCGCCGGCTGGGTCGCGCTCGGGGCCGGCATCGTGATGGCGCCGTTCCTCACCATCGTGGCGCTGAAGGCGCGGCGGCGGGCGAAACGACGGCGGCTGCGGGATCCTGCGCAGAGAATGACGAGCGGCTGGCAGGAGTACCAGGACGCCGTCGTCGACCACGGCATCGAGCCGGTGCCGACCGCGACGCGCTCCGAGGTGGCGACCACCGTCGGCAGCTCGCGCGCGGGCGTGCTCGCGCGGGTCGTCGACCGGTCGGTGTTCGCACCCGAACCGGCAGGCAAGTCGGAGGCCGATCGCGTCTGGAAGGCCGTCGGCGAGATGCGCGGCGGCCTCGACGACAACCTGACCCGCTGGCAGCGCTTCGCCGCGGCGGTCTCGACCCGGTCGCTGCGCGGATACCATAGCCGGAAGCCTTCGAAGCGTTAGGGATCCTCTCTTCACATGCGTTGCCCCACCTGCTCGAGTCCGCTGCCGGACGGAGCCATGTTCTGCGGCCAGTGCGGCCGCGCGATCACGACCTCCGACTGGGCAGCGTTCCGCGCCTCCGAGGGCGCGACGCCGCCCGTCGACGAGCGGCCCGAGGGCGTGCGTCCGTGGGCGCTGCGCGAGCCTCCCGTCGCGTCCGTGCCCGCCGGGACGCCGTGGTGGGTGAACGAGGGCGACGAGCCCCGTGACGAAGACGACGACTCCGACGTGGTCGACGACCCGGTCCCCGCGCCCGCACCTGCGTCGCAGCCGGCGCCCCTCTCGCAGCCCGCCTCGGCATTCGACGAGTCGTCGGCATTCCTGAACGACACGGCGGCAGTCGCCTCCTCGAGCGTCGACGACGAGTCGGGGGCGCAGGAACTCCGGGCCGCCCCCGCCGAAGCCGCACCCCCGCCGGCGGCTCCGGTCGCCGGGGCTCACGCCGCGCCGTCCGCCCCCGCGCCGTCCGCCCCCGCTCCTGCCGAGCTCCCTCCGCCCGCCGCGTCGTCACCCACGCCCCTCCGCCCGCCCGGTGCGGCCGAGAGCGGAACGCGCCCGGGTTCCGTCCCTCTCTGGACGGCGTCGATCACGCCGATCACCGCCGATGGAGAGCCGGTGTCCGCCGCGCCTCAGGCGCCGGAGTCGGAGTCGGACTCGGTGACGCCCGCTGCCGTGCGTCCCGCATCGCCACTCGCGCCGACCTCGTCCGCCGCCGTGCCCTCGTCTGCCGCGGCGCCCGCGCCGGCCGCCGCGCCCGCCCCGGCGTCAGCTCCGGTCTCGGCTCCGGCCGACGTGCGTCCCGCCGCCACGCAGGCCGCCCGCGACGCGTCCGCGCAGGGCGACACCGACGTCATCTCGCCGCTCGTCCCGCCGCTCGCCTCAGTGGCGCCTGCCGCCGCCCCCTTGGTAGCCCCCGGTGCCCACCGGGAGGCGGGACGGGTCCGCTGCACGAACTGCGGCGCGCCCATCGGCGAGGACGACATCTTCTGCGGCGAGTGCGGCATCGTCGTCGAGCACATCGCGCAGGCGTTCACCGGCCCCATCCCGTCGCTGCCGCCCGCGTCAGCGCAGTCGGCACCGGCCTCCGCGCCGGCTCCGACACCGAATCAGGCCGCGTCTGCTCCGGGGCCCGCCAGCACGCCGGTCGCCGCACCCGCCGACGTCCCCGCCCCGCGCGAGGCCCCGCTCGCCCCGACGCCGCTGCCGTCCGCGTCGACGCCGGCCCTGCCGCCGTTCGTCGCCGACCCTGAGCCCGCGGCGAAGCGCCGGCGCCTGTTCGGCCGTCGCCAGGCCGACCGCGGGCCTCAGCTCTGGTCGGGATCCAGCGCCTCATCGCCCACGGCCGAGGTGCCGCCGATGCCTGCGGCCGGCCCGGCGACACCGGCCTCGGCGCCGGCGCCGTCGGAGCCGCCGGTGGCCACGCAGGCCGTTCCCGCGCCGCTGCCGTCCTCGGTGCCCGCGCCGGCCTCGGGGCCGAGCGAGCCTCCGGTGCGGGCGACCCCGACGTCAGAGGTCCAGCCGCTTCCCGCCGCCATCCCCGACGTGCCGCCGGTGCCGCAGCCGGAGCCCTCGGCAGCCCCGTGGGCCGTGCACCTCGGCGCGCCCGCCGACGACACCGAGAACACCCGGATCGTCGCGCGGGCCCCCCTCGGCGAGCCCTTCGTGCTGCAGTTCTCGACGGGTGAGAGCTTCACGGTGCAGGGGACCGGCCTCGTCGGCCGCGCCCCGACCCCGCAGCCCGGCGAGGCGATCGACCTGCTCGTGCGCATCTTCGATCCGGGCCGCTCGGTCTCGAAGACTCACCTCGAGTTCGGCCAGGACGACGGCGCCCTCTGGATCTCCGACCGCTGGAGCGGCAACGGCACCGTCGTGCACATGCCGACGAGCGAGGTGCGCCGGGTCGAGCCGGGCAAGCGCGTCCGAGTCGCCCGCGGCTCGCGGATCGAGATCGGCGAGCAGTTCTTCATCGTCAACTGACTCGCCGACGGCGCGGCTCTCGACAGCACGGCTCACAAGAGGCGCAGCTCATAAGAGGCGCAGCTCATAAGAGGCGCAGCTCATAAGAGGCGCAGCTCATAAGAAACACGGCTGACAGCGGGGCGCAGCTCTCCACAGGCCTCGCGGGGCCGGAGTTCTCCACAGATCGCGCCGGATGACGACCGGCTGGCCCTGGACTCCGCTTCGCTGATGGCATGAGAAGACGAACTGCTCCACGGCGTGGTCCGGTAGCCGAAGCGCCGTCGGTCGCCGACGATCGGCGACGGCTCGAACGCCGCGCCGGCGAAATCCCAGTCGGGGCCGCGGGGGTCGAGGTGGTGCTGGGCCGGGGCGCCGTCGTCGGCGTGCGGATGCCCGGGGTCGGGGCGCCCGACGTGGAGGACGCCCCGATGGCGACGCGCGCCCCGGAGGTGCGGGTGCATGCCCCGGGGCGGCTGGCCGAGGCGGTGGCGCAGGAGTTCCTGCGCCAGATCGCCTCGAGATACGGGCGCCACGCCGTGCGAGCGGCCCGCGTGCAGCACCCGGGCGCCGGGCCGTGGTGCGTCGACGTGGCGGTCGCCGGCGTGCCGCTGCCGGTGCGGATCAGCACCGCGCGGCGGTCCGGGCCGACGCCTGGCCGGGCGGTCCAGCCGGGAGTGGCCGAGGTCTGGATCAGCCCCGATGGTCGCTGCTGCGCGAGGGAGGCCGGTCAGGCCGACGGCCAGTGGGTGCCTCTCGAGCCGGCGATGGGCTGGCCGCTGTGAGCCGCCTTCGGCGGAGAGGTCAGGCGGCGAGCAGCCCTGCCCCCGGCAGCACGGCGCCGACGGGATGGCCGGCGCCGAGCACCGGGTCGAGGATCCTGTCGAGCACGCGCTGCGCGGCGGCGGCGTCGACGGCGCCCTCGGCGACGAGCAGGTGCAGGGCCGTCAGGGTTCCGGCGCGCAGGTTGCCGTCGAGCACCTTGACGGCGACACCGAGCCCGGCCCGGGTGCCCATGACCATGACGCCCTCGGTGCCGAGCTTGGCGAACACGCCGAGCTCGTCGATCGTGACCGTGTTGGCGCGGCCGGGGCCGTCGATGGCCCACGCGTCCGAGAAGACAGCTCGCGCGAGGTGGCCGGCGTCGGGGTCGGCGTTCGTCGTCGCCGAGTGCACGAGCCGGCCGATGCCGCCGGCGAGCCCGGCGAGGGTGAGCGCGAAGACGGGAGCGCCGCAGCCGTCGATGCCGATCTGGTCGACGTGCTCGCCGAGGGAGTCCTCGACGGTCGCCCGCACGGCGGCCTGCAGCGGGTGGTCGAGGTCGTCATAGCGCGCGGGGTCCCAGCCGTTCTCGGCGCAGGCGAGGAGGAAGCCGGCGTGCTTGCCGCTGCAGTTCATCGTGAGGCGGCGGGGCTCGGCCGCGGCCCGTGCCGTCTCGCGGTCGAACGGCCAGTCGACGGGACACAGGAGGTCGGCCTCGGTCGCGTCGATGCGGGCCAGCATGTCGAGCACGACCCGCTGGTGGCGCTCGGTACCCGCGTGGCTCGCCGTGGCCAGGACGGCCTGCGGCCCGTCGAGCGACACGCCTGACCGGAGCACGGTGAGCGCCTGGAACGGCTTCATGCACGACCGCGGGTAGATCGAGGCCGAGGCATCGCCGAGCGACCGCACCAGGGTTCCGTCGGCGTCGACCACGGCCGCGGCGCCGATGTGGCGGCTCTCGACCATTCCCGAGCGGGTCAGCACCGCGAGCTCGACGCTTCCGGCGACCTCCAGCGGGTGGCGGGTGGCGAGATCGGCGAGTTCCTGGTGCTGGTGCGTCATGCCACCGAGTGTAACTTTGGAGGCCCGCAGCGACAGGAGCACCCCGTGATCGACCACCACTACGCGCTGAAGACCGTCTGGACAGGCGACCGCGGCCAGGGCACCGCCGACTACCGCTCGTACGGGCGCGACCACACCCTGTCAGTGGCAGGCAAGCCCGACATCCTCGGCTCCGCCGACAAGCCGTTCCGCGGCGACGTCGACCGCTGGAACCCGGAAGAGATGCTGCTCGGCGCCCTCTCGCAGTGCCACCTGCTGAGCTACCTCTGGGTGTGCACGACGGTCGACGTCGTGGTGACCGGCTACGTCGACGACGCCGTCGGGACGATGGTGCAGACGACAGACGGCGGCGGTCACTTCACGGAGGTGGTCCTCCGCCCGACTGTCAGCGTCGCCGACGAGTCGATGGTCGAGCGGGCCCGCGCAGCCCACCGCGAGGCGTCGGAGAAGTGCTTCATCGCGTCGTCGATGAACTTCCCCGTGCGGCACGAGCCGACGATCGTCGTCCGGGAGAGCACTCAGCTTCCCGCCTGATTCGTCGGCGAGACTGCTCCTTCCGCGCCCGGAAGCGCGCCCTGCCCGAGGGCCGGCCACGACGACCGGGTCAGCTCCCGATCGAAAGCCGTCATGCGCCGCAGAAACCTCAGCCTCCTCGCCCTCGTCCCCGTCGTCGCCGTCGCGCTGGCAGGCTGCACGTCGAGCGGCTCGGCCGACAGCACTGCCACCGCCACGGCGACCGCCAAGGCCGAGTCGCAGACGAACTGCACTGCTCTCGCGTCGGGCGCGGCGTCGAAGTCGGTGAAAGTCACCGGCGCGCTCGACGCCGCGCCGACGGTGAAGTTCGCCAAGGGGCTGTCGGTGTCGAGCACCCAGCGCTCCACCGTCATCGAGGGCACCGGAGAGAAGGCCCTGACCGGCACGCTGCTCGACGTGGCGTTCACGATCTACGACGCGAAGACCGGCAAGCAGGTGTCGCAGGCCGGCTACAAGGGCACGGACGCGACGCAGTTCACGGTCTCGAAGAAGCTCTACCTCGCCGGCCTGGTCGACGGCATGCACTGCGCCGCCATCGGCTCGCGCACCGTGACCGTCGCCGACGCCGCCGACATGTTCGGCTCCACCGGCTCCGAGTCGCTCGGCGTGGGAGCGAACGACGACATGGTCGTCGTCATGGACCTCCTGTCGAAGGTCGCGACCACGGCGACCGGCACCGATGTCGCGCCGAAGAGCGGGTTCCCGACCGTGAAGCTCGCCGACGACGGCAAGCCGACCGTCACGATCCCGAAGACGAAGGCGCCCTCGACGTTCAAGCTCGAGGTGCTCAAGAAGGGCGACGGTGCGAAGGTCGCCAGCGGCGCCACGGTCACCGTCCAGTACCAGGGCACCCTCTGGCGCACCGGAAAGGTGTTCGACCAGAGCTGGGGGAGCGGCCCCACCTCCTTCTCGACGTCGTCGGTCGTCGCCGGCTTCAAGAAGGCGCTCGTGGGCCAGACCGTCGGCTCGCAGGTCGTCGCGATCCTTCCGCCCGCCGACGGCTACGGCACCGGCGGCAACGAGACCGCCGGCATCAAGGGCACCGACACGCTCGTCTTCGTCGTCGACATCCTGGCGACCAACTAGCCAGGACCAGACCGCCAGCCAGGACCAGACCGTCAGCCGGAACCAGACCGCCAGTCGGAACTAGGCTGGCCGAATGCGACGCATCACGGTTCTCGGCTCCACCGGCTCCATCGGGGTCCAGGCCCTCGAGGTCATCGAAGCCAACCCCCACCTGTTCCAGCTCGTCGGCCTCTCGGCCGGCACCAACCGCGAGGCGATGGAGCAGCAGGCCGCGAAGTTCGGCGTGGAGCACACCGCGCTCGGCACCGAGGAGTCCGTGGCGCTGGTGCACGACGTCGAGACCGACGTCGTCCTGAACGGGATCACCGGGTCGGTCGGGCTCGGCCCGACGCTCGCCGCGCTGGAGTCGGGCGCGACACTCGCTCTCGCGAACAAGGAGAGCCTGATCGTCGGCGGCGACCTGGTGAAGGCGAAGGCCTCGCCCGGCCAGCTGGTGCCGGTCGACTCCGAGCACAGCGCCATCGCCCAGGCGCTCCGCTCGGGCACGGCGGGCGAGGTGCGTCGACTGGTGCTCACCGCGTCGGGCGGCCCGTTCCGAGGCCGGAGCCGCGACGAGCTGACAGACGTCACGCCGCGCGAGGCCCTCGCCCACCCGACCTGGGACATGGGCCTCGTCGTCACGACGAACTCGTCGACCCTGGTCAACAAGGGCCTCGAGGTCATCGAGGCCCACCTGCTCTTCGACGTCGACTACGACCGCATCGACGTCACCGTCCACCCGCAGTCGATCGTCCACTCGATGGTCGAGTTCGTTGACGGCTCCACCCTCGCGCAGGCGTCGCCGCCCGACATGCGGCTCCCCATCGCCCTCGGAATGGCCTGGCCCGACCGGGTCCCCGGGGTCGGCGTGCCGCTCGACTGGACGACGGCCTCCACCTGGACGTTCGAGCCCCTCGACGCCGAGGCGTTCCCGAGCGTCGGCCTCGCCAAGCAGGTCGGTACCGCAGGATCGACTTACCCCGCCGTCTTCAACGCCGCGAACGAGCAGGCCGTCCTCGCCTTCCACGCCGGCCGCATCGGCTACCTCGACATCGTCGACACGATCCGCGCCGTGGTCGACCTCCACGAGCCCGCAGCCGAGCTCGACCTCGAGGCGGTGCTGGCCGCCGAGGTGTGGGCGCGCGCGGAGGCCGACCGCGTGCTGGCCTCGCGCTAGTTCCGGCGCCCGAAAAGGGGCCCCGCGAAGGGAGCGCACCCCCAATCCGGGCTGGTTCCGCCCCGCTCGGCTCCCTCACTGAGTGAGTCCCGTACTGTGCACACGTGGAAACTGTCCTGCTCTACATCGTCGGCATCCTGATCGTCGTCGTCGGCCTGGTGCTGTCGATCGGCCTGCACGAGATCGGTCACCTGGTTCCGGCCAAGGCGTTCGGCGTCAAGGTGGGTCAGTACATGATCGGCTTCGGGCCGACCGTCTTCTCGCGCACGAAGGGCGAGACCGAGTACGGCGTCAAGGCGATCCCGCTGGGCGGCTACATCTCGATGTCGGGCATGTTCCCGCCGCAGAAGACCGCCGTCGTCGCCGAGGACGCCCTGGCCACGAACCACCGGGCGCAGGGCGGCCGCACGTCGACCACCGGCATCTTCCAGACCCTCGTGCAGGATGCCCGCACCGCCAGCGCCGAGACCATCGACGAGGGCGACGAGAAGCGCACCTTCTACCGCCTGGCCGTGCCGAAGCGCATCGTCATCATGCTCGGCGGCCCGGTGATGAACCTCCTCATCGCGATCGTGCTGTTCGGCGTCGTGCTCTGCGGCTTCGGCGTGCAGCAGGCGTCGACGACCGTGGGCAGCGTCTCGCAGTGCGTGCTCCCCGCGGGCTCGACCGAGACGACCTGCCCGGCGAACGCCACGCCGTCGCCCGGTGCCGCCGCGGGCATCAAGCCCGGCGACCGGATCCTGAGCATCGGCGGCACCGCCATCGACAACTGGGACCAGTCGACCGCCCTGATCCAGAAGGCCGCGGGCACGACCGTCGACTTCGTCGTCCTCCGCGACGGCGCCAAGACCACCCTCGAGGTCACCCCGCTGCTCACCAAGCGCTACGTGACCGATGCGAACGGCAACTACGTCACCGACTCGAGCGGGGCGAAAGAGACCCAGGAGGTCGGCTTCGTCGGCATCGGCGCCGCCTACGCCCGCACCCAGCAGCCGGTGACCGCGGTCATCCCGGCCGTCTGGTCGAACGTCACCAACGTCGGCAATCTCATCATCCACCTGCCGCAGCGCCTCGTCGGCGTCGCCCAGGCGGCCTTCGGCGGCGGCGAGCGCGATGCGAACGGCCCCGTCAGCGTCGTCGGAGTCGGCCGCATGGCCGGCGAGGTCGCCAGCCTCGACTCGGTGCCGATCCTCGACCGCGCCAGCTACCTCGTCGGCCTGCTGGCGAGCCTCAACGTCGCCCTCTTCGTCTTCAACCTGATCCCGCTGATGCCGCTCGACGGCGGCCACGTCGCCGGCGCGATCATCGAGGGAGTCCGCCGCTTCTTCGCGAAGCTCTTCGGACGCCCTGATCCGGGCCCGGTCGACACCGCCAAGGTGATCCCGCTCACGTTCGTGGTCGTGGCCATCCTCGGCGCCATGAGCCTCCTGCTGATCTACGCCGATCTGGTCAACCCGATCTCCGTCGGCTGATTCGGGAGAGCATCCAGGGGGGCCACTCGCCGCCCGCCGCGCCGGGGGCTCCCGCCGGCCCGTGCCGGGTTGCGTCCCTCTCGCCTGGCAGCCCGCTGAGCGACACACGCGGCTCGCGCCTCTTCCAGCCCGCGAGGCTTACGATGAAGCGTGCCTGCAGTCAATCTCGGAATGCCCAAGATCCCCGAAGTCCTTGCGCCGCGCCGCAAGTCGCGCCAGATCAAGGTCGGCAAGGTGCTCGTCGGCGGTGACGCTCAAGTGAGCGTCCAGTCGATGTGCACGACGCCGACGACGAACATCAACGCCACCCTCCAGCAGATCGCCGAGCTCACCGCCTCGGGCTGCGACATCGTCCGCGTGGCCGTTCCGAGCCGCGACGACGCGGAGGCCCTGCCGATCATCGCCAAGAAAAGCAACATCCCGGTGATCGCCGACATCCACTTCCAGCCGAACTACGTCTACGCGGCCATCGACGCAGGCTGCGCCGCCGTCCGGGTGAACCCGGGCAACATCCGCAAGTTCGACGACCAGGTCGGCAAGATCGCCGCGGCCGCGAAGGCCGCCGACGTGTCGATCCGCATCGGCGTCAACGCCGGCTCGCTCGAGCCGAGCATCATGCAGAAGTACGGCAAGGCCACGGCCGAGGCGCTCGTCGAGAGCGCCGTCTGGGAGGCCAGCCTCTTCGAGGAGCACGACTTCCACGACTTCAAGATCTCGGTCAAGCACAACGACCCGATCGTCATGGTCAAGGCCTACCGCCTGCTCGCCGAGCGCGGCGACTGGCCCCTCCACCTCGGGGTGACCGAGGCCGGCCCCGCTTTCCAGGGCACGATCAAGAGCGCCACGGCGTTCGGCATCCTGCTCTCCGAGGGCATCGGCGACACCATCCGCGTGTCGCTGAGCGCGCCCCCGGCCGAAGAGGTCAAGGTCGGCCTGCAGATCCTGCAGTCGCTCAACCTCCGCGAGCGCAAGCTCGAGATCGTCTCGTGCCCGAGCTGCGGCCGCGCCCAGGTCGACGTCTACAAGCTCGCCAACGACGTGACCGACGGCCTCGAGGGCATGACCGTGCCGCTCCGCGTCGCCGTCATGGGCTGCGTCGTCAACGGCCCGGGCGAGGCGCGCGACGCCGACCTCGGCGTCGCCTCCGGCAACGGCAAGGGCCAGATCTTCGTCAAGGGCGAGGTCATCGCGACCGTGCCCGAGGCCGACATCGTCGAGACGCTCATCCGCGAGGCGAACCGCCTCGCCGACGAGATGCCTCCCGGAGAGATCGGCTCGCCCGAGGTCGTCACCGCGTGACGGACGTCTCGACCACCCCCACGGCCGAGGCCCCCGGTCCTCGCCCGGTCACGGCGGCCGAGCTCGAGCGGGCGACCGCGATCGTGAAGCGGGTGTCGACGGCGTTCGAGGCGAAGGTCGTGGGCCAGACCGGTCTGCGCGAGGCGCTGCTCGTCGCTCTCCTGACTGGGGGCCACGTGCTGCTCGAGAGCGTGCCCGGGCTCGCCAAGACCACGGCGGCGCAGACTCTGGCACAGGCGGTCGAGGCGAGCTTCCGGCGCATCCAGTGCACACCCGACCTCCTGCCGAGCGACATCACGGGCACGCAGATCTACGACGCGCAGAAGGCGACGTTCGTCACCCAGCTCGGCCCCGTGCACTCGAACTTCGTGCTCCTCGACGAGATCAACCGCTCCAGTGCCAAGACGCAGAGCGCGATGCTCGAGGCGATGCAGGAGCAGCAGACGTCGATCGGCGGAACCGTGTACCGCCTTCCGCAGCCGTTCCTCGTCCTCGCGACGCAGAACCCGATCGAGCAGGAGGGCACGTACCAGCTGCCCGAGGCCCAGCTCGACCGGTTCCTCCTCAAAGAGGTGCTCGACTACCCGACTCCCGCCGAGGAGGCCGAGATCATTCGGCGCATCGAGTCCGGGGTGTACGACCGCGGCGACACTGCGACGGGTGTGCATCTCGACGATGTCACGTTCCTGCAGGATGTCGCGAAGCGCGTCTACATCGACCAGTCGATCGTCAACTACATCGTGCAGGTCATCTACGTGACCCGTCATCCGCACCAGTACATCCCCGGCACGATGGCCGACTACATCCAGTTCGGCGCCAGCCCTCGGGCGAGCATCGCGTTCACGCGCGCCGCCCGGGCACTCGCCGTGCTCAACGGCCGCGACTACGTGATCCCGGACGACGTCAAGCACCTCCGCCACTCGGTCCTGCGCCACCGCCTGATCCTCGGCTATGAGGCCGCGGCCGACGAGGTGAAGCCCGAGACGATCATCGACGCCATCTTCGGCGCCGTCCAGACCCCCTGATCCGTGGCGGGCCTCCTCCTCCGGGTGAAGACGAAGATGAGCCTCTTCGCCCACCGAAAGACCCTCGACCTGCTCGAGGGCGGCTACGCGTCGGTCCATCGCGCGCGCAGCCACGACTTCGACGACCTGCGCGAGTACGTGCCGGGCGACGAGGTGAAAGACATCGACTGGAAGGCCACCGCCCGCCACGGCGAGCCCCTGGTCAAGCGCTACGTCGCGGCCCGGCGGCACCACCTGGTGCTGCTCATGGACACCGGCCGCAACATGGCGGCGACCGCCGAGAGCGGCGAGCCGAAGAAGGACATCGCGATCATGGCCTCGGGAGCCCTGGCCTCGATCGCCACCGGCCACGGCGACGTCGTCTCGCTGATCGTCGGCGACGACGGCGGCTCGCGCAGCTACCCGCCCGGGCAGAAAGAAGAGCACCTCGAGCGGCTGCTCCGCGCCGTCGACGAGCGGATCACCCTCGAGTCGCCCCGCAGCGACGTCGTGGGCCTGCTCGAGCACGTGGCCCGGCGTCTCACGACCCGCTCGATGCTGCTGGTCGTCACCGACGACGTCCGGCTCGCCGACGAGCACTTCGCGCTGCTGAAGCGGCTCCGCGTGCGGCACGAGGTGCTCTGGCTCACGATCGGCGACGCCGACCTCATGCACCCGGCGCGCGGCGGTCGCGAGGTCTACGACGTTCAGGAAATCGCAGCGCTGCCCGCCTACGTGCGGTCGAACCGGTCGCTCCAGGTGCTGTTCGCTCAGGAGGCGTCCGTCACCGTCGAGTCCACCGAGCGCGAGCTGCGGCAGCTCGGCGTCACCAGCCACCGCATCGCCTCTCAGTCCGACGTCGTCCCCGGTCTGTTCGCCCTCCTCGAGAAGCACCGCCGTGCTGGACGATAGGGGCTTCTTCGGGCCGGCCCAGTACGACCGGTTCGTCCTGTACCTCGTGATCGGTGTGCTGCTGGTCGCGCTTCTCATCGCCTGGTACGTGTTCCTGGTGCGGTTCTCGCGCACGCGCTTCCCGCGCCCGGTGGTCGACGGCCCGAAGCCGCGCGTCGAGCTCGGCCTCCTGCAGGTGAAGTACGGCGCGATGATCGACGAGGTGAACGCGCTCTCCGAGACGGGCGAGCTCTCCGAGCGCGCCGTCCACGGCCGCCTCAGCCTGCTCCTGCGCTTCTTCGCCTCCGAGGCGTCCGGCATCGAGGCGCAGGTCATGACGCTGTCCGACCTCCGGAGCGCGTCGCTTCCGCGCGTCACCGGCGCCGTCGAGCAGTACTATCCGCCGGCGTTCCAGAAGCAGCACCCCGGCGACCCTGCCGCCGCCGTCGCGACGGCCCGCGAGGTGGTGCGCTCGTGGAGCTGATCTTCTGGTGGATGCCGCTCGCCGCCCTCGGCCTGGCGATCGTGGGCGCAGCGCTCTACGTGCGCTGGCGTCGCCGTACCCACGACCTCCTGCGCCGTGACGGCGTGCCGGTCGCGCACAGCGAGCGCCTCACCGAGCTGCCCGAGTACCGCCGCGTGATGCGCCGGTATCGCGCCCTCCTCGGCGCCCTGCTCGCCGTCGTCGTCGTCGCGGCCGGCTCGGGCGTGCTCCTGGCGTCGCGGGTGTCGAGCGTCGAGACCGTCGAGCCGCAGTCGTACAAGCGCGACATCATGCTCTGCCTCGACGTCTCGGGGTCGATGACCGACGTCGACGCGAAGATCGTCGACACCTTCGCCTCGCTCGCCGAGGGCCTGAACGGCGAGCGGATCGGCCTCACCGTGTTCGACAGCTCGGCCGTCCAGGTGTTCCCGCTCACCGACGACTACGACTACATCACCGCGCAGCTGAAGACCTACCGCGACTCGTTCCAGACGCAGGGCGACACCGGCGTCCGCTACTGGACCGGCACCGACCTCGGCCAGGGTGCCTCGCTCATCGGCGACGGGCTCGGCTCGTGCGTGCTCGGGTTCGACGGCGACACCTCGTCGAAGCGGCCGAAGTCGATCATCCTGGCGACCGACAACTACGTGAACGGCAGCCCGATCCTGACTCTGAAGCAGGCCGGCGCCCTGGCGACCAAGCGAGGCATCCGGGTCTACTCGATCGATCCGGTCGCCGGCTCCTCCGAGAGCACGAGCGACACGGTCGCCGCCGAGCTCAAGAGCGTCGTCGACTCGACGAACGGCGGCTTCTACGGCCTGTCGGGCACCGATACCGTGCCGGCCATCGTCAAGCGCATCGACGAGCAGGAGGCCGGCCTCTTCACGGGGGCGCGGCGGCTCGTGGTCGCCGACAACCCGGTGCCGCTCACGATCGCCGGGATCCTGCTGGTGATGGGGGCCCTGGGGCTGCTCTGGCGGGTGAGACTGTGAGAGACCTCGTCTGGCGTCCGGTCCTGCCCTGGCCGCTGCTCGTCGTGGCGGCGGTCGTGCTCGTGGGCTTCGTCGCCTGGCGCATCGTCTCGGAGCGCGGCGACCGCCGCATGCTGACCGCGTGGGTGCGGCGTGCCGCCATCGTGGCCCTGCTGCTGGTCATCGCCGCGCGTCCGGGCATCCCCGGCGGCACGGCCAAGGCGTCGGTCGCCGAGCTGAACGTCTTCTTCGTCGTCGACACGACGTCGAGCTCCGCGGCGGAGGACTGGGACGGCACCGAGCCCCGCCTCGACGGCATGCGCGCCGACATCGAGTCGATCACCGCCGACCTCGCCGGGGCCCGGTTCTCGCTGATCTCCTTCGACCAGACCGCCATTCAGCGGGTTCCGCTGACCGAAGACGCGTCGGCCGTGGTGACCTCGGCGAAGAGCATGCGGCAAGAGATCACCTACTACTCCAAGGGAAGCACCATCTCGGAGGCCGCCTCCCTCCTCGGGGACCGGCTCACGGCCGCCCACACGGCCGACCCGCGCCGCGCGAACGTCGTCTACTACCTCGGCGACGGCGAGCAGACCGCCGACACCGCCCCCGGCTCGTTCTCCGCCGACCGGGCGTCGACCGACGGAGGGGGAGTCCTGGGCTACGGAACCGCCGCTGGCGGACGCATGAAGGTCTTCGACGGCTACGGCGACCAGTACTCCGCCAAGGGCTACATCGAAGACAAGACGAAGTCGGGCTCGCCCGATGCCGTCTCGGTGATCGACCAGGGCAACCTGAACACGATCGCCTCGCAGCTCGGGGTGCCGTACCTGCACCGGGAGGCGGGAGGGTCGCTGGCCTCGGTCGTCGACGATGCGAAGAAAGGCCACGTCACCAGCGCCGCGGGCAGCACGGCCAGCACGCGCGACCTCTACTGGATCCCCGCGATCGCCCTGTTCCTGCTCCTGTTCGTCGAGATCGCCGTGGTCGCCCGCGCCCTCGGCGACGTGCGACCGCGCCGGATCGCGGCCGGGGGAGGTCGCCCATGACCACCACGCTCCTGCCGCCCGTCGCGCCGCCCCCGCCGCCCGACGACGTCGACGCTCTCGACGCCGCTCCCGAGGTGCCGACCGACCTCGTGGCCTACCGCCGTCGCTACCGGCGCCGCCTGTTTTGGTGGTCGCTCGTGCCGGTGCTCCTGGTCCTCGTCGTCGCCGTCAAGCTGGTCAGCATGCCGATTCTCGCCGGTGTCGCCCAGGGGCAGTACGAGCGCAGGAACTTCGACCAGGTCGTCGCCGCCTCGGACGGTCTCGGTCCGGGGAACGTCCTCGAGCCCTGGGTCCGCCACTTCGACCGCGGCACGGGTCTGGCGGGCATCGGGGTCCTCGTCGACTCCCGCACGGAGCTCGAACGCGCGCTCGCGCTCGTGCCCGCCTCCAACGTCGCCGCGACCTGCCGGGTGCAGACCGACCTGGCGCTGGTCGTCGAGCAGCAGGGCGACAGCGCGGTGCTCGACGGCGATCTCGACAAGGCGTCAGCCTTCTACACGCACGCTCTCGCGCTCATCGACCAGGCGCCGGACGGCTGCTTCGACGATCCCGAGAGCGCCTCGGCGCCGCCGAGCAAGAAGCCCCTCGACGACGCCAAGAGCCGGCTCGAGCAGAAGCAGCAGCAGGCGCAGGGGCAGGGGCAGTCCGGCGGCTCGCAGGGTCAGGGCGGCGACCAGCAGGGCGATCAGGGCCAGGGGGGCGGCCAGGGCGACCAGTCGAAGGGCGGCTCCGGCCAAGGCGGCGACTCCGGCTCGGGAAGCGGCTCGGGTTCCGACCAGGGGACCGGGAGCGGCTCGGGCTCCGACCCGCTCGACAAGCTGCAGCAGCAGAACGGCGACGCGCAGGAGCAGCAGCAGCGCAACAACGACCGCAACCGCCAGTTCGACCAGACGCCGAAGGACTACACGGGCAAGCCCTGGTAGGGGTGAGCGCGTGAATCCCGGAGTTGCGGGCGGTCGGTAAGCTTGCGGCGTGTCTACGCGCCTCTCTCAGCTCTTCGTCCGCACCCTCCGTGAAGACCCCTCCGACGCGGAGGTGACCAGCCACCGCCTGCTCGTGCGGGCCGGCTACATCCGGCGCCAGGCGCCGGGCATCTTCGCGTGGCTGCCGCTGGGGCTGCGAGTCAAGGCCAAGATCGAGGCGATCATCCGCGACGAGATGACGGCCGCCGGCGCACAGGAGGTGCACTTCCCCGCGCTCCTGCCCCGCGAGCCCTACGAGGCGACCGGCCGCTGGACCGAGTACGGCGAGGGCATGTTCCGCCTGCAGGACCGCAAGGACGCCGACTACCTCCTCGCGCCCACCCACGAGGAGGCCTTCACGCTGCTCGTCAAAGACCTGTACTCGTCGTACAAGGACCTCCCTCTCACCCTGTTCCAGATCCAGGACAAGTACCGTGACGAGGCCCGCCCCCGTGCCGGCCTCCTGCGCGGACGCGAGTTCACGATGAAGGACGCCTACTCGTTCGACTCGTCCGACGCCGGTCTCGACGCCAGCTACCAGCTGCAGCGAGACGCGTACGAGCGCATCTTCGCCAAGCTCGGGCTCTCGTACGTGATCGTGAAGGCCGACGCCGGCGCGATGGGCGGCTCGAAGAGCGAGGAGTTCCTGCACCCCATGGAAGCGGGCGAGGACACCTTCGTGCGCTCGGCCGGCGGCTACGCGGCGAACGTCGAGGCCTTCACCACCATCGTCCCCGACGAGATCGCACTCGAGGGGCTCGCCGAGGCGACCCTGCTCGACCCGCACGACACTCCCACGATCGCGACGCTCGTCGAGCACCTGAACGCCACGCAGCCTCGTGATTCCGGCGAGTGGACGGCGTCCGAGACGCTCAAGAACGTCATCGTGGCGCTCACGCACCTCGACGGCACACGCGAGATCATCGCGCTCGGCCTCCCCGGCGACCGCGACGTCGACATGAAGCGCGTCGAGGTGGCCTTCTACCCCGCCGAGGTCGAGGCCGCCGGCGAAGCCGACTTCGCGAAGAAACCGCTGCTCGTGAAGGGCTACATCGGCCCGCAGGTGCTGGGCTCGGAGAGCGAGTCGGGCATCCGCTACTACGTCGACCCCCGCGTCGTGTCCGGAAGCTCCTGGGTCACCGGCGCCAACGAAGACGGCGTGCACGTGCGCGACCTGGTCATGGGCCGCGACTTCGCCGCCGATGGCGTCTACGAGATCGCTCAGGTGCGCGAGGGCGACCCCGCGCCCGACGGCTCCGGCCCCATCGAGACCGCCCGCGGCATGGAGATCGGACACGTCTTCCAGCTCGGGCGCAAGTTCGCCGATGCCCTCGGGCTGAAGGTGCTCGACGAGAACGGCAAGCAGGTGACCGTCACGATGGGCTCGTACGGCATCGGCGTCACGCGCATCCTCGCCGTCATCGCCGAGTCAAACAACGACGACAAGGGCCTGATCTGGCCCGAGAACGTCGCTCCGTTCGACGTGCACGTGGTCGCCACGGGCAAGGACGCCGTCGTCTACGAGGTCGCGGAAGAACTCGTGTCGGCCCTCGAGGGCGCGCGCCTCGACGTGCTGTTCGACGACCGGCCCAAGGTCTCGCCCGGTGTCAAGTTCGGCGACGCCGAGCTGCTGGGCGTGCCGCAGATCGTCGTCGTGGGCCGCTCGGCCGGCGAGGGGATCGTCGAGCTGTGGGACCGCCGCACGGGCGAGCGGACCCCTGTTCCCGTGGCGGAGGCCGTCGCCGCTCTGACGACCAGGTAGACTGCTTGTTGCTGTTCGGCCACCGCTAGAACGGCACGATTCTTAAATATTGGAGGCCCTCAGTGGACATCGACCTGAGTGTGCTGCGACTCATGGAGCGCGAGCGCGAGATTCCCTTCGACGAACTCGTGGAGATCATCGAGCAGGCCATTCTCACGGCCTACCTGAAGCACGAAGGCAACGGCGAGGGCCACGGGGCCGAGGCACCCGGAGCCGAGTCGCGCTCGTCGGCCCGCGTCGAGCTCGACCGCAAGACCGGCCACGTCTCGGTCTTCTCGATCGAGCACGACGACAACGGCGAGGTCGTCGGCGAGGCGATCGAGACCCCGGACGACTTCGGCCGCATCGCCGCCTTCGCCGCGAAGCAGGTCATCAACCAGCGTCTGCGCGACATCGGCGACGACAAGGTCCTCGGGCAGTTCAAGGGCCGCGAGGGCGAGATCGTCGCCGGCGTGATCCAGCAGGGTCCCAACCCGCGCATGATCCACGTCGACCTCGGCTCGTTCGAGGCGATCCTGCCCCCCGAGGAGCAGGTGCCCGGCGAAGACTACTCGCACGGGCGACGCATCCGCGTCTACGTGACCAGCGTCTCGAAGGGCTTGAAGGGCCCCAGCGTGACCGTCTCGCGAACCCACCCCTCGCTGGTGCGCAAGCTGTTCGCGCTCGAGGTTCCCGAGATCGCGTCGGGTGTGGTCGAGATCGTGTCACTGGCTCGCGAGGCCGGCCACCGCACGAAGATCGCCGTCCGCGCGACCGAGCCCGGGGTCAACGCCAAGGGTGCCTGCATCGGCGAGCTGGGCCAGCGCGTCCGGGCCGTCACCGCCGAGCTCAACAACGAGAAGATCGATATCGTCGACTACTCGGCCGACCTGCCGACGTTCGTCGCGAGCGCCCTGTCGCCCGCCAAGGTGTCGAGCGCGTTCGTGATCGACGCCGCGACCAAGGCGGTCCGCGCGCTCGTGCCCGACTACCAGCTGTCGCTCGCCATCGGCAAGGAGGGCCAGAACGCCCGCCTCGCCGCCAAGCTCACGGGCGCCCGCATCGACATCCAGCCCGACTCGATCCTCGAGGATTAAGCCGGTTCGCTCGTGGCGTCTGGGCGTCCGAGCGAGGGAGGGGTAGAGTGGAACCCGTCAGAACGTGCATCGGCACTCGAACGCGCGCTCCACGATCCTCTCTTCTGAGGGTCATTGCCCTCGAAGGGCGCGTCGTACCCGATACGGCAGCGTCGCTCCCCGGGCGGGGCGCCTGGTTGACCCCGTCGATGCCGGCGTTCGAATCAGCAGTCAAGCGCAGGGCGTTTCGCCGGGCACTCCGACTCGATTCCGAACCCGACACCAGTGCGCTCCGCGAGTTTCTCGAGGCGCGTGCGACACCTCCCGCAGAAGTCGTCACCTCGTGACGGCCGCCGCGAACTAGCCAGTGGCGCCAACCGGGCGCCGCGAGTCACTACACAGACAGAAAAGGCTGATCAGCCCATGGACAACTAATGAGCACCTCGAAATGAGTTGCGTCCAGCACTAATGGCTTCCTCCTGACCCCGGGTGGAGGCCCGAGACAGGAGAACAGTGGCAAAACCACGCGTACACGAGATCGCAAGCGAGCTCGGTATCGAATCGAAAGCAGCGCTCGAGAAGCTGAAAGAGATGGGCGAGTTCGTCAAGGGCCCGTCGTCCAGCATCGAGCCGCCCGTCGCGCGCAAGCTGCGCGCCGCCTTCGCCGGCCAGTCCGGCTCGGCCGCTGCGGCACCGGCTGTCAAAGCACCCGCTGCCAAGGCGCCCGCCGCCACGGCCCCGGCGACCGCTGCCAGCAGCGCGCCGCGACCCGGCGCTCCGCGCCCCGCCGCGCCCACCCCCGGCCCGGCGGCTCCCAAGCCCCCCGTCGCCGAGACCCCGGCCCCCGAGGCCGAGCCGGCACCAGCCGCCGAGGTCCCGGTGACGCCGGCGCCCCTGACGGTCGCCGAGCGCCAGGCTCAGGCCGAAGCCGCTCGCAACGCCCCGAAGGCCGACGCGGACACCGCGGAGGCCACCTCGGGTGCGCCTCGTCCCGGCGGTCCTCGTCCCGGCGCTCCGCGTCCGGGCAACAACCCCTTCGCTTCCAACCAGGGCATGGGCCGCCCGTCGGCCCCGCGTCCGGGCGGAACCGGCGCAGCCGGTCCTCGTCCTGGCGGCGCCGCTGGTCCGCGCCCCCAGGCGCCGCGCCCCGGGGCACCCCGTCCGGGCGCTCCGCGTCCGGGTGGCGCACCGCGCCCCGGCGGCTTCGGCCAGCGTCCGGCCGGTGCGGGCTCGCGCCCCGGCGGCTTCCAGCGCCCCGGCGGCCCTGGTGCCGGCGCGGGTGCAGGCGCACCCGGTGGATTCCGACCCGGCTTCGGCGCTCCGCGCCCGGCCGGCGGCGGTGGCGGCGGTCGCGGTCGCGGCCCCGGTGGTGGTACCGCCGGTGCGTTCGGTCGCGGTGGCGGCAAGAGCAAGGCACGCAAGTCGAAGCGGACGAAGAGGGCCGAATTCGAGATGCGCCAGGCACCGTCGCTCGGCGGTGTCAGCGTCCCGCGTGGCGACGGCACGACCGTCGTCCGCCTGCGTCGCGGCGCGTCCATCTCGGACTTCGCCGACAAGATCGACGCGAGCCCCGGCAACCTCGTGACCGTGCTGTTCCACCTCGGTGAGATGGCCACGGCGACCGAGTCGCTCGACGAGGCCACCTTCGAGGTGCTCGGCGAAGAGCTCGGCTACCGCATCCAGGTCGTCTCGCCGGAAGACGAAGACAAAGAGCTCCTCGAGGGCTTCGACATCGACCTCGAGCAGGAGCTCGAAGACGAAGACGAGTCGGTTCTCCAGATCCGTCCTCCCGTCGTCACGGTCATGGGTCACGTCGACCACGGTAAGACGCGACTTCTCGACGCCATCCGCAACGCGAACGTCGTCGCGGGTGAAGCCGGCGGAATCACGCAGCACATCGGCGCCTACCAGGTGTGGGCTCCGCACGAGGGCGTCGAGCGCGCCATCACCTTCATCGACACCCCCGGTCACGAGGCGTTCACCGCCATGCGTGCCCGTGGTGCCCAGGTCACCGACATCGCGATCCTCGTGGTCGCAGCCGACGACGGCATCATGCCGCAGACGGTGGAGGCGCTGAACCACGCCCAGGCGGCAGGAGTGCCGATCGTGGTCGCGGTCAACAAGATCGACAAGGAGGGGGCCAACCCCGCCAAGGTCCGTCAGCAGCTGACCGAGTACGGGCTCGTCGCGGAGGAGTACGGCGGAGACGTCATGTTCGTTGACGTGTCGGCTCGCGACCACAAGAACATCGACAAGCTGCTCGAGGCTGTCCTCCTCACGGCCGACGCGGGTCTCGATCTGCGTGCGAACCCCGAGAAGGACGCCCGCGGTATCGCGATCGAGGCGCGACTCGACAAGGGCCGCGGTGCTGTCGCCACCGTCCTCATCCAGTCCGGAACCCTCCGGGTCGGAGACGCCATCGTCGCGGGAACGGCTTACGGCCGCGTCCGCGCCATGATGGACGAGAACGGCGACCCGGTCGACGAGGCCTACCCCTCGCGTCCCGTCCAGGTGCAGGGCCTCTCGAGTGTTCCGCGAGCCGGCGACACCTTCCTCGTCACCGAGGAAGACCGCACGGCCCGTCAGATCGCCGAGAAGCGCGAAGCCGTCGAGCGCAATGCCCAGCTGGCCAAGGCCCGCAAGCGCATCTCGCTCGAGGACTTCACCCGTGCACTCGAAGAGGGCAAGGTCGAAGCGCTCAACATCATCATCAAGGGCGACGTCTCGGGTGCCGTCGAGGCACTCGAAGAGTCGCTGCTCAAGATCGAGGTGGACGACAGCGTGCAGCTGCGCATCATCCACCGTGGTGTGGGTGCGGTCACCGAGAGCGACGTCAACCTGGCGACCGTCGACAACGCGGTCATCATCGGGTTCAACGTGCGCCCCGACACGAAGGCGCGCGAGCGTGCTGCCCGCGAGGGAGTGGACATCCGCTTCTACTCGGTCATCTACGGCGCCCTCGAAGACATCGAGAACTCGCTCAAGGGCATGCTCAAGCCCGAGTTCGAAGAGGTCCAGTCGGGCGTGGCCGAGATCCGCGAGATCTTCCGCTCCTCCAAGGTCGGAAACATCGCGGGTGTCATCGTCCGCTCCGGAACGATCACGCGCAACGCCAAGGCGCGCGTCATCCGCGACGGCGTGGTGGTCGGCGACAACCTCGCCATCGACTCGCTGCGTCGCTTCAAGGACGACGTCACCGAGGTCCGCACGGACTTCGAGGCCGGTATCGGTCTGGGCAAGTTCAACGACATCCAGATCGGCGACGAGATCGAGACCATCGAGATGGTCGAAAAGCCCCGCGTGTAGAACGTGAGGCACTGGGCCCGCAGGATCACGTGATCCTGCGGGCCCTTCCCCCTGCAAGGCCAGTACCCCGGAAAGAAGGCCCCATGGTCGACGCACAGCGCGCCAGCAAGATGGCCGATCGCATTCAGCAGATCGTCGCCCGCCGCCTCGAGCGCGGTATCAAGGATCCCCGCATCGGCTTCGTCACCATCACCGATGTGAAGGTCACGGGCGATCTCCAGCACGCCTCGATCTTCTACACGGTCTACGGCTCCGACGAGGAGCGCGCCGACACCGCCGCAGGACTCAAGGCGGCCACCGGCATGTTCCGCTCGGAGGTCGGCAAGAACATCACGGCGCGGCTCACCCCGTCGCTGGAGTTCATCCCCGACGGCATCCCTGAGAATGCGGCGGCCATCGACGCCCTGCTCATCGAGGCACGACAGCGCGACGCCGAGAGCATCGCGCTGGCCTCGACGGCCGAGTACGCCGGCGACGAGGACCCGTACGTCAAGCCGCGCGAGCTCCACGACGACGACGAGGCGGAGTACTCGCTCGACGGTCCCGCGGGCGGCTCGGAGGAGCCCGACGGCGGCACCCGCTAGTTCCTGCACCGGCTGAGGGCTGAACCCTCTCGATCGGCCTGGGCGCCAGTCCGCGGACACGTGCACTGGCCGATCCGAGGGGTCTAGCCCCCGCGCGTCAGTCGGGCAGGCCGTATCCGGCCGACGGCGTCCCGACCACCAGGCCGTCGCGCACGAGGCTGGCGAGTGCTCGCGACCGCTGCACGTCGTCGCCCCACACATCGTCGAGCTCCGAGGCGGGCACCGGGATCTCGCTCGCCCGCAGGGCCCCCAGCAGCAGGCCGCGGACCTGGCGGTCCGACCCCGCGTACTTCTTCTGCGTGCGGCGCGGCGGCCCGTCGTGGGCGGGACGGCCTCTGAGCACCCACGCGCACTGGGCCTCGAGGGGGCACTCGGCGCAGCGGGGCGAGCGGGCCGTGCAGACGAGAGCCCCCAGTTCCATCGTCCCGGCATTCGTGTCGTGCGCGTCGGCGAGGTCGTCGGGCAGCTGCGACTCCATCAGCGGCAGGTCGCGCTTCGCGTGGGGGGAGCCCGGTTCGGCCAGGCCCTCGACGGCCCGGGCCAGCACCCTCCGCACGTTGGTATCGACGACAGGGACTCGCTTGCCGTACGCGAACACCGCGATCGCCCGCGCGGTGTAGTCGCCGATCCCGGGCAGGGCGAGGAGCTCGTCGACGTCGGACGGCACGACGCCGCCGTGCTTCTCGGTGATGGCCACGGCGCAGGCATGCAGATTGAGGGCGCGGCGGGGGTAGCCGAGGCGATCCCAGGCGCGCACGGCCTCCGAGGCGGGGGAGGCGGCGAGCGACTCCGGGGTCGGCCAGCGCTCCAGCCAGGCCTCGAGCTTGGGGATCACGCGCACGACCGGGGTCTGCTGCAGCATGAACTCGCTGACGAGCGTGCCCCAGGCGGGGAAGCCGGGCTGCCGCCAGGGGAGGTCGCGGCCGTTCTCGCGGAACCACGAGACGATCGCGGGGGAGATTGTCACCCGTCGAGCCTAGGCTCTGAGCCATGATGCGATGGGCACCCGAGAAGAAAGACACCGTTCGCGCCCTGGCGGACGAGATCCTGCACAACTACGGCCGTGGCCGGGTGCTCGTCGCGGTCGACGGGCCCGACCGGGCCGCCGCGGCGGTGTTCGGCGACGACCTCGTCGAATCCCTGCACGAGGCCGGCCACGGCGCGTTCCGCGCCTCGGTCGACGACTTCCTGCTGCCCCGGGCCGAGCGCGAGCGCCGAGGCGACGACTCCGCGGTCGACGAGTCGGCGCTCCGCCGCATGCTGATCGAGCCGTTCCGCCTGGGCGGCAGCGCCGCGTGGGTGCCGGCGGCCTTCGATGCGGTGGCCGACCGGCAGGTCGAGGCCGACTGGGTCACCGGTCCGGCCGACGCCGTCCTGGTCGTCGACGGGGCGCTCGAGGGCCGTTCTGCTCTCGGCACCCTGTGGCACTATGCGGTCTGGGTCGAGGGCTCCGACGCGGGCGACCGCAGTCCCGATGGCCGAAGGCGCGCTCAGGCGACCATCGACAACACCGACCCCGAGCACCCGCGCCGTCTCTTCGACGACGCGTGCTGAGGCCGGCGCACCCCGCCCGCTAGGCTAGGCGATCGTGAACAGCGGCCCCCAGCACAGCGGCATCCTCCTCGTCGACAAGCCGCAGGGCACCACGAGCCACGACGTCGTGTCGCGTGTCCGCAAAGCCGCCGGCACGCGCAAGGTCGGCCACGCGGGCACCCTCGACCCGATGGCGACCGGACTCCTCGTCACGGGTGTCAACTCGTCGACCCGCCTCCTCACCTTCCTGGTCGGCCTCGGCAAGACCTACGAGGCGACCATCCGCCTCGGCTCCTCGACCGACAGCGACGACGCCGACGGCACGGTCACGGCGACGGCCGATCCCGATGCGATCGCAGCCGTGGCCGACGACCTCATCGCGGCGGGCGTGGCCGAGCTCACCGGCGACATCCAGCAGGTGCCGACGACCGTCAGCGCGATCAAGGTCGACGGCAGGCGCGCCTACGACTTGGCCCGCGAAGGTGTCGAGGTCGAGCTGAAAGCCCGGGCCGTCACGGTATCGCGCTTCGAGATCGTCGGGCGCCAGGATTCGTCCGACGCGATCGACCTCGACGTCGTCGTCGACTGCTCCTCCGGCACCTACATCCGTGCACTGGCGCGCGATCTCGGCGCGGCTCTCGGCGTCGGCGGCCACCTCACCGCCCTCCGGCGCACGAAGATCGGACCGTTCGACGTGGCCGACGCGATCGAGACGCTCGACGCCGAGTCGGTCCGGCCCGCGCTGCTGGCGCCCGCCGTCGTCGCCCGTCGGCTCTTCCCCGTGCTCGAGCTGACCGCCGAGCAGGCGGTCGACCTCGGTCACGGCAAGAAGCTGGCCGTCGACCTCGCCGACACGAAGCGCCCCGTCGCGGCGATCTCGCCCGGCGAGCGGCTCGTCGGGCTCGTCTCGGTGTCCCGGGGCACGGCCCGTCCCATCGTCAACTTCCCTACGGACGAGGTCCGGTCATGATCGAGTGGTTCACCTGGGTCCAGGCCGCCATCGGCGCCGCCGTCGCGCTGTTCTGCATCGTGATGGGGCTGGCCCGCCGCATCCCCAACGACTACACGCTCGGCGCCGTCGCCCTGGTCGAGCTGCTTCTGATCGCCCAGCTGGTGGTGGCGATCATCGCCCCGTTCGCCGGCAACCGCGCCTCGGGCAGCGTCCTCGAGTTCTTCATCTACCTCGTCGTCGCCCTGCTCCTGCCGCCCCTCGCGGTCGTGTGGGCTCTCGTCGACCGCACCCGCTGGAGCAACGTCGTGCTCGGCGCCGCCGTCTTCGCTGTCGCCGTGATGGTCGTGCGCATGCTTCAGATCTGGACGGCGACGGCCTCGTGACCGTCGCGGTCGCCGCCGGTGCCCGCCGGGTCATATCCTTGTCATGATGGTCCAGAAGCAGTCAACACGAGCGGTCGGCATCGGCCGCGTCCTCATCGCCGTCTACGCGATCCTCGCCCTCGCGGCGACCGGACGCTCGGTGTTCCAGATCGCGACCCAGTTCGAGCAGGCGCCGCTGGCGTACTCGCTCAGCGGGCTGTCGGCCGTCGTCTACATCGTCGCGACCATCGCGCTGATCGTGCCGGGTCGCAAGTCGTACGGCCTCGCCTGGGCGACGATCACCTTCGAGCTGGCCGGCGTGGTGCTGGTCGGCCTCATGTCGATCATCGCTCCCGAGGTCTTCGTGCCGAGCGCCGAGTACGCCCACTCCGACCACTCCACCGTCTGGACCTACTTCGGCATCGGCTACGGCTTCGTGCCGCTCGTGCTGCCGATCCTCGGGATGCTGTGGCTGCGCCGCACCCGCCCCTCCCGCGGCGACGCGCCCGTCGGGGCCGCACCGCGAGAGGTCTGAGCGTGGACTTCTTCACGAACCTCGCCGACGTGCCGGCGGGCTTCGGGCCCTCCGCGGTCACGATCGGCAAGTTCGACGGAGTCCACCTGGGCCACCGAGCCGTCATTGCGGCGCTCCAGACCGTGGCGCGCGACCGCGATCTCGTGTCGGCGGTCGTCACCTTCGACCGCCACCCGCTGGCGGTGCTCCACCCCGGCGCCGTGCCCGAGGCGCTGACGAGCAACCGCCAGAAGCGCGAGCTGCTCGAGTCGACCGGCGTCGAGGCGACGCTGATGCTGACCTTCGACGAGCACCTCCGCGACCTGACCCCCGAGGAGTTCGTCGACCGCGTGCTGGTCGAGGCGATGCAGGCCGAGGTGATCCTGGTCGGGGGCGACTTCCGCTTCGGCAAGGGCGGCGCCGGCACCGTCGACACCCTGCGCGAGCTCGGGCGCACGCGGGGGTTCGACGTCGAGCTGATCCCCGACGTGCTCTTCGAGATCGGCTCTCTCGTCGAGTCCGGGGCGCTCGTCGAGTCCGGAGCGCCGGAGCTGGGCGAACGCCGCGTCTCCTCGACCTGGATCCGCCAGCTCCTCGACGCCGGCCGCATCGTCGAGGCCACCGCCCTGCTCGGTCGCGCGCCGTCCGTCCGCGGGGTCGTCGTGCACGGTGAGATGCGCGGGCGCGAGCTCGGCTTCCCCACCGCCAACCTCGAGCCGAAGAGCGAGGGGTTCGTGCCGGCCGACGGCGTCTACGCGGCCGACGTCATCATCGACGGCCTGGCGCACGGTGCGGCCGTGTCCGTGGGCAACAACCCGACCTTCCAGGGCGTGCCCGAGAAGCAGGTCGAGGCGAACCTCCTCGACTTCGACGGCGACCTCTACGGCAAGGAGGTCACGGTGTCGTTCCTCAGCTGGGTGCGCGGCAACGTGAAGTTCGACGGGCTCGAGTCGCTGATCGCGCAGATCACGAGAGACGTGGCCGAGATCCGCGCCTATCTCGACGCCCGCGGCTGAGAGGCTGCCGCAACCGCGGCGTAGGTTGGGCCGATGCCCGACTCGCCAGAACAGCCTCACGCCCCGCAGCACCGCCGGTCGACGCCGAAGCGCCGTGTCCTGGTCACCGGAGCCACCGGCTACATCGGCGGCCGCCTCGCGCCCCGCCTCATCGAGGCCGGGTTCGACGTGCGCGTCTTCGTCCGCAGCCCCGACAAGCTCATCGGAGTGCCGTGGGCCGGTGACGTCGAGGTCGCCCAGGGCGACCTGACCGACGCCGACTCGGTCAGGGCGGCGCTCGAGGGCGTCGACGTGCTCTACTACCTGGCGCACGCCATGGCCGGCAAGGGGGCGTTCGAGGAGACCGAGGCCGAGGCGGCCCGGACGGTGGCGCCCGAGGCGAAGGCGGCCGGAGTCTCGCGCATCGTCTATCTCGGCGGACTGCACCCCGACGGGCCGCTGTCGCCCCACCTGGAGTCGCGCAAGAGGGTCGGCGAGATCCTGCTCGCCTCGGGGGTTCCGACTGCGGCCCTGCAGGCGGGTGTCGTCATCGGGTCGGGGTCGGCCTCGTTCGAGATGATCCGCCACCTCACCGACGTGCTGCCGTACATGCCCGCGCCGCGCTGGGTGCGCAACTGGATCCAGCCGATCGCCGTGCGCGACGTGCTCCACTACCTGATCGGCTCGGCCGACGTGCCCGCGGATGTGAACCGCGCCTTCGACATCGGCGGCCCCGACGTGCTCCGCTACGGGCAGATGATGAACGGCTACGCGGTCGAGGCGGGCCTGAAGCAGCGGCCGATCGCGCCCCTGCCGGTCCTGACCCCGTGGCTGGCGTCGCAGTGGGTCAACCTCGTCACACCCATTCCGCGGTCGTTGGCCATCCCTCTCGTGGCGTCGCTGCAGTACGACTGCGTGGTGCGCGAGCACGACATCGACAAGGTCGTGCCGAAACCCGAGGGCGGCCTGACCGGCTACCGTCGAGCCGTGCGCCTGGCCCTTGGCAAGATGCGCGACGGCGAGGTCGAGACCAGCTGGCAGGACGGCTCCGTCGACGGCGCCCCCAGCGACCCGCTGCCGAGCGACCCCGACTGGTCGGGCCACACCGTCTTCACCGACGACCGCTCCACCGACATGAAGGCGTCGCCCGAGCAGCTCTGGCGGGTCATCGAGGGGATCGGCGGCGACAACGGCTGGTACTCGTTCCCCTTGGCCTGGGCCGCGCGCGGCTGGATGGACCGGCTCGTCGGGGGAGTGGGCCTGCGTCGAGGCCGCCGCAGCCCCACGAGCCTCCGCCCCGGCGACGCTCTCGACTGGTGGCGGGTGGAGAGCATCGAGCGCAGGAACTTCCTGCGGCTCCGAGCCGAGATGAAGGTCCCGGGCAAGGCGTGGCTCGAGATGTTCGTGTCGGACGGCCCCGAGGGCGGGGCCCACTACCGGCAGCGTGCCGTGTTCTTCCCGACCGGGTTGAGCGGGCGGCTCTACTGGTTCGCGATCCTGCCCTTCCACGGAGTCATCTTCTCCGGCATGCTGAACAGGATCTCCGCCGCCGCATCGAAAGAACCGGTCGAGCGGCCGGCGGTCTCCGAGCAGGAAAGAAGGCGATGACGATGGGCGAGAAGCTCGTGTTCTTGGGCGACAGCCTCACCGAGGGCGGCGACTGGGCGGCGCGGTTCCCGAACGACGAGGTCGTGAACCTCGGTGTCGGCGGCGACACCACGATGGATGTGCTCGCGCGAATCGACGACGTCGTGGCGGCCGACCCCGACTCGATCGTGCTGCTGATCGGCACGAACGACTTCGCGTCGAAGCGGAGCGTCGAGCAGGTGGTGCGCAATATCGAGACCATTCTCGTCGACCTGCGGCGCCTGCTGCCGGGAGTCCGCCTGCTGCTGCAGTCGATCGCCCCGCGCGACGTCGAGTACTCCGCGCGCATCCAGGACGCCAACCGGCACCTCCGCCAGTTCGCGGCGACCGTTCGAGCGCAGTACCTCGACCTGTGGCCCGCCCTGGCCGTGGGCGACGCGCTCGACCCCGACTTCACCGAGGACGGCCTGCACCTCACGACGGCCGGCTACGACGCCTGGGTGTCGGAGCTCGAGCCCGGGCTCGAGCGGCTGCGCGAGGAGCCGCCGATGAGCAGGCCGATCACGATCATCCGGCCGAGCGAGGCTCGCTGACGCCGCCCGGCCGGTCCCGCCGCGGGCGCTAGGATCGGAGCATGCCCACACCGCAGAAGGCCGCGTTCACGCGTCCGGCGTTGGCACCGGGGCTGTTGGCCGCGATCGCTCTGATCGCCGGCGGTGCCCTGATCTCGAGCGATGCGTTCGTGCTCTTCCGCTACGTCGTGGCGATCCTCGCCCTGATCGTGCTGGTCTTCGCCTGGCGGGGCAGGGCGTGGGGCTACCTGCCGTTCCTTGCCGCGATCGCGGTGCTCTGGAATCCGGTGTGGCCTGTGCCGATCACGGGACAGCTCTGGCAGGGCATGCAGTTCGCGGCCGCGGCGGTGTTCATCGTCGTGGGCGTCCGGGTGAAAGTGGCGTCGGCCGACGCTCCGGCCTCGACGACTCCGGCTCGTACTCCTCGCTCTCGCTAGGCCCACCGCACCGGTATCGGCACCACGTCAGCGCAACCGGTCGCCGACAGAGTAAAATCGTCTAATTGCACTCATGGCCGCCCGGGCCGTCGCAGGAAGTGGAGTCTGAATGGCTACGGAGATCGTCGGCTCGGCGGAGAGTCCTCTCTTGACCCCCCGTTCCACCACCGGCGGTCGCGACCGCGAAGGCGCCGCTCTCAAGCGCGACGACCTCGTGATCCGCAAGGGGCAGTACACGCTCCTCAACGGCCATCTCACCCCGCAGCAGTCCATGCTCGAAGACCTCGCCTTCGTGAAGGGCGTGCTCGACGATTCCGGGATTCCGCACCTGCTCGTCCGTGGCAACGGGGAGCGTCCCGTCATCGCCGTCGACGCCGAGCGACGCGCCGAGTTCGAGACGGCCTTTCGCGCCGCAGCTCAGGGCGAGCCGTTCTACTCGAAGGGCAGCCACGGTCGCGCGGCCCTCGTGATCGCCGACGGCTTTGGCTCCGAGACCGAGCGCGTCATCCGCCTGTTCCGCCCGCGCGTCGAGCCGCTCGGCCGTCTCCGCTACGGCGCCGGCTTCGCTGTCCAGGTCGAGTTCTGGATCACCACCGAGACCGAGGTGCTCGCCCCGGTCGAGAACGCTCTCATGCGCAGGACCCTCCCGCTCGATGAGGCGAACCTGACCGACATCGAACGCTACGGCTTCCACTGGCAGACGATCGAGCACATGTTCGACGACCATGCGACCGACATCACCTTCGACGTCGACATCGTCTTCTCATGGGTCGACGGCAACTCCGTCGAGTACCAGCGGGCCCGAGCCGCCCGAGAGAAGAAGCACGTGCTCGGCGAGGGCGACGACGCTCCCGCCCGGTTCCGGCAGATCGACGAGCTCAAGTACGCTCTGCGCTCCGTCTACATGTTCGCGCCGTGGATCCGCACCATCTACATCGCGACCGACTCGCCGGCCCCGGCCTGGCTCGCCGATCACCCGCGCGTGCGCATCGTCCGCAGCGAGGAGTTCTTCGCCGACCCGTCCGTCCTGCCGACGCACAACTCGCTCGCCGTCGAGTCGCAGCTGCACCACATCGACGGCCTCAGCGAGCACTTCCTGTACTCGAACGACGACATGTTCTTCGGCCGGCCGGTCAGCCCGAGCATGTTCTTCTCACCGGGCTCGGTCACGAAGTTCATCGAGGCGGACACCAGGATCGGCCTGGGGCTGAACAACGCGACGCGATCCGGGCACGAGAACGCCGCCCGAGTCAACCGCCAGCTGCTGCAGCAGCGGTTCGGACGCGTCACCACTCGCCACCTCGAGCACACGGCCACGCCGCTGCGCAAGAGCGTGCTGTTCGAGATGGAGCACGAGTTCGCGGCCGACTTCGCGTCGACCGCCGCCTCGCCGTTCCGGGCCGCGACCAACATCTCGGTGACGAACTCGTTCTACCACTACTACGCGCTGGTCACGGGGCGCGCCATCGTGCAGGAGAACGCGAAGGTGAGCTACGTCGACACGACGATGGTCGCCGGTCTCGCCATCCTGTCCGAGCTCCTGAAGAAGCGCTCTGACGACTTCTTCTGCCTCAACGACGGCAGCTTCCCCGAGGTCACCGACGAAGAGCGCACCGCGGTCGTCACCGACTTCCTCGAGCGCTACTTCCCCTTCAGGGCACCCTGGGAGCACTGACCGTTCGAGGCGGGCCCAGCGGCTAGAGGGTGCCGATGGGGCCCGTGAGCGACAGGTCGCGCGTCGGAACGGTGAGCACGTCGGGCTCGGCGCGGTGGCGCGGACGAGCGGCGGGGATGACGACGCCGGCCTCGGCGAGTCGCGCGGCGACCTGCTCGGGGCCCACGTACTCGCCGACGGTGCGGTAGCTGCCGATGGGGACGACCGAGCTGACGATGGTCTCGGGGTAGACGTGCATCAGGTTGTACGACTGCGCGCCGTCCTGGCCGCGGGTCGCACCGGTCGGGATGTTGAGGTCGGCGGTGTAGCAGGTGGCTGAGGCGACCGAGACCGGGATGCCGGCGAACATGGCGTTCGTCGAGAAGTGCAGGTGGCCCGCGATGATCGAGCGCACATCGCTGCCTTCGACGACTTCGGCGAGCGAGGCCTGATCGCGCAGCTCGACGAGCACGGTGAGGTCTTTGATGCTCGGTACCGGCGGGTGGTGCATGGCCAGGATCGTGCCGTCGGGAGCAGACACCGACAGCTCTTCGGCCAGCCAGTCGAGCTGGGCGCCGGTGAGCTCGCCGTAGTGGTGGCCCGGCACGGTGGTGTCGAGCGTGATGATGCGGAGTCCGTTGACGTCGTAGACGAAGTCGACGGGGCGGTCGCTCGGAATCTGGCCGAAGAGCTCGGAGCGGAATGCGCCCCGGTCGTCGTGGTTGCCCATCGCCCAGATGATCTGGGCGCCGAGACGGAGCGCCACAGGCTCCATCAGCGCGCGGAGCTTGCGATAGGCTCCCGGCTCGCCCTTGTCGGCGAGGTCGCCGGTGACGACGATCGCTTCGGGTCGAGCCCCGGAGTCTTCGAGCTCGGCCAGGATCTGGCGGAGACGGCTGGCACTGTCGACATCGCCGTAGAGGTCGGAGTCGGCCTCGATGAGATGCGTGTCGCTGAGGTGGAGGATGAAGTGGTCGGGCCGAGCGTGCTCAGCCGTGCGGAGACCCATGATTCTCGCATTCGCGTGGTACAGATGGAGCCAGTCTGACGTGGGCGAGTGTGACGCTCACGCTCGTGCAAGGTGTTCGTAGCCAAGTCCACCATCTGTTTGCTGGTCGTACGGTGAATCAGACCGCGCGAGTCGGTTAACCATGTGAGAACAACTGCTGAACCCGGTCGACATTAGCGGGGTGCACCGGCCAGGGCGAGGCCCCCATTCGAGTCCTTGCCGACTTATTACCTTCTTCAATGACGGTGCGCGAAAAAGGCGGGCCACCGTGAGGTGGCCCGCCTTTTCGAGATTGCTGCAGTCAGACGCCTGCGACGATGTTGACGACCTTGCGGCCGCCCTTGGCGCCGAACTCGACGCTGCCTGCGGCGAGGGCGAAGAGGGTGTCGTCGCCGCCGCGGCCGACGTTCACGCCGGGGTGGAAGTGGGTGCCGCGCTGGCGGACGAGGATCTCGCCGGCCGAGACGACCTGGCCGCCGAAGCGCTTGACGCCGAGGCGCTGCGCGTTCGAGTCGCGGCCGTTACGGGTGGATGATGCGCCCTTTTTGTGTGCCATGAGTCAGCTCCTCGACTAGTTGGTGGTGATCTTGGTGATCTTGACGCGGGTCAGGTCGGCACGGAAGCCCATGCGACGCTTGTAGCCGGTCTTGTTCCTGTAGTTCTGGATCACGATCTTCGGGCCGCGGAGGTCGTTCAGGACCTCGCCCTCGACGGTGACGGTGCCGAGCTGGTCGCCCGAGAGGATGGTGTCGCCGTCGACGTGCAGGACGGGGACGAACGAGACGGTGTCGGACTCGGCGGCCTTGAGACGGTCGACGGTCAGAATCGTTCCGACCTCGACCTTCTCCTGACGGCCGCCGGCGCGCACGATTGCGAAAGCCATGGGTACTCCTTGAAGAAAGACTGTGGTGTTCAGTAGCGCGATGGTGCCCGGTTCGCCGGACAACTTGTAGAGTCTTTCACAAATGTCAGGATCAATCAAACTTCGCAGGCCGCCGCGATTCACGGCGGAGATCGTGGCCGACGCCCGTGAGCGGATCGCCGAGATCGTCGCCGACCTCGAGCAGCTCACGACCGACTACGCCGACGACATCGAGGTCTGGGGCTCGGCGGTGACCACCGCCGGCTGGGAGATCGCGAGCCTCGGCCAGTGGCTCGGCCTCGAGGGCGAGGCGACCCTGCTGCTCGGCGGCGCGTCGTACCCGGAGATCGCGGAGCACCAGGGCACCAGCCAGTCGAACGTCTACAACCGCGTCGGCCGGTCGCTGACCCTCGCTCCGTATGCCAAGGCGTCGGGCGCCGTGACCCGCGTGTCGGCCGAGGGCCTGGCCGACGCACGGCGCGAGTACGCGATGGACGAGCCGGGCGGGGCGGGGGAGCCGGGGCCCGACGCGTCGAGCCTCGCCGAGAGGATCCCCGAGTTCCTGCGCCCGGGGCCCTCGTCGACCACCGAGATCGTGGCGGGCCTGCCGGACTACCGCCGGTCGAGCGTGCTCTCGACGCTCTCGGTGCTCGCCCGCCGCGGTGTCGTGGTCAGGACAGGCCACGGCGTCTACGCTCTGCCGCCCGAACCGGGCAGAGCGTAGACGTCGCGGCAGCTCTCAGATCAGGTCGAAGGCCTTCAGCTCGGCGTCGTCGAGCATGCGCGACCGGATCAGGAAGCGCTTGCCCTCGGGGGATTCGACACTGAACCCGGCACCGCGGCCGGCCACCACGTCGATGGTGAGGTGCGTGTACTTCCAGTACTCGAACTGGCTCCTCGACATGTAGACCTCGATCGGGTCGATCCCGTCGATGTGCAGGTCGCCCAGGTGGACGTCGACCGCGCCGATCCGGAAGAAGCCGACCGGGTAGCACATCGGCGAGCTGCCGTCGCAGCACCCGCCCGACTGGTGGAACATCAGCGGGCCGTGCTGCTCCGTCAGCTCGACGAGGAAGGCGGCTGCCGCGGGTGAGACGTCGACCCGCGACAGCGCCTGCTGGGTATCGGACACCGAGGTGTCCGGCATCAGAAGAATCCCATCGGGCCGTCCGCGTACGACACGAGGAGGTTCTTCGTCTGCTGGTAGTGGTCGAGCATCATCTTGTGGTTCTCCCGGCCGATGCCCGACTGCTTGTAGCCGCCGAACGCGGCTCCCGCCGGGTACTGGTGGTAGGTGTTCGACCAGACGCGGCCGGCCTGGATGTCGCGGCCCGCCCTGTACAGCTGAGCGCCGTTGCGGCTCCACACGCCGGCGCCGAGGCCGTAGAGGGTGTCGTTGGCGATCTTGATGGCGTCGTCGTAGTCGCTGAAGCTCGTCAGCGAGAGGACAGGGCCGAAGATCTCCTCCTGGAAGATGCGCATCGAGTTGCGGCCCTCGAAGATCGTCGGGTTGACGTAGTAGCCGTCGGTGAGGTCGCCGCCCAGGTCGGCACGGTCGCCGCCGAGGAGCAGCTTCGCGCCCTCCTGCTTGCCGATGTCCATGTAGCTGAGGATCTTCTCGAGCTGGTCGTTCGACGCCTGAGCACCGATCATGGTGTCGAGCGAGAGCGGGTTGCCCTGCTTGACCTGCTTGACGCGCTCCACTCCGTCGGCGGTGAACTGGTCGTAGATGCTCTGCTGGACCAGCGCGCGGGACGGGCACGTGCAGACCTCGCCCGAGTTCAGGTTGAAGAACGAGAAGCCTTCGAGCGCCTTGTCGTAGAAGTCGTCGCGCTCGTCGGCCACGTCGGCGAAGAAGACGTTCGGGCTCTTGCCGCCGAGCTCGAGGGTCACCGGGATCAGGTTCTCGGATGCCATCTGCATGATCAGGCGGCCGGTCGTCGTCTCGCCGGTGAAGGCGATCTTCCGGATGTTCGGGTGGGAGGCGAGGGGAGCGCCCGCCTCGACGCCGAAGCCGTTCACGATGTTCAGGACGCCGGCGGGGAGGAGATCCTGAATCAGCTCCATGAACACGTGGATCGACGCGGGTGTCTGCTCGGCCGGCTTCAGCACGACGCAGTTGCCGGCCGCCAGCGCCGGGGCGAGCTTCCAGACGGCCATGAGGAGCGGGAAGTTCCAGGGGATGATCTGGCCGACGACGCCGAGCGGCTCGTGGAAGTGATAGGCCACGGTGTCGTTGTCGATCTCGCCGGTCGAGCCCTCCTGCGCGCGGATCGCGCCGGCGAAGTAGCGGAAGTGGTCGATGGCCAGCGGCACGTCGGCGGCGAGAGCCTCGCGGATCGGCTTGCCGTTGTCCCAGGTCTCGGCGACGGCGAGCATCTCGAGGTTCTGCTCCATGCGGTCGGCGATCTTGTTCAGGATGATCGCGCGCTGGGTGATCGTGGTCTTCTTCCACGAGTCGAAGGCGCGCCAGGCTGCCTCGACGGCCCTGTCGACGTCGGCCGCATTGCCGCGCGCGACCTCGGTGAAGACCTTGCCGTTGACGGGCGACGGGTTCTCGAAGTACTTGCCGGACGAGGGGGCGACGTACTCGCCGCCGATGAAGTGGTCGTAGCGGGGCTTGAACTGCACCTTGGCATCCGGGCTGCCGGGGTTCGCGAAGGTGCTCGGAGGAGTCGTGACGGTCATTGTCGTATCCCTTTCGACGTCGTTGTCGGTCGCCGCGGGTAGCGGCGTCCCTCCACGATACGAACGGGCAGGTTGCGAACGGTTGCGCTGCGCGCTGTGCACGGGCGCAGGAACTAGAGGCGGTCCAGCTGCTCCAGACGCGCCACTATCCCCGCCCGGCGCGGCGATCGCGGAGGCAGCATGCCGAGGGCGGCCATCAGGATCTCCCGGTCGGACTCGGCCGCCGAGCTCCTGGCGTAGTCGAGCAGCACGTCGACGCCGGCGTCCGAGAGGAGGGACTCGCGCACGCGGGCGGCCAGGAGGTCGCGGATCTCCTCGATGCCGGGCGCCGTCGAGTTCGGGAGCACGGGGCCGGTGTACGCCTCGACGGCCCGCCGGTACGAGCCGCGGTCGAGCAGCGACATCACCTTCCCGACGTCGGTCTCGAGCGGGCTGATCAGACGGTAGGGGCGCGAGAGGGGAGCCATCCGGGGGTCGAGCACCTCGAGGGCGTGACGCAGGCGCACCATCTCGGAGCGCAGGGTGACGATCGCATGCGGATCGCCGTAGACGAGGGAGGCGAGCTCGTTGGCTCCGAGGCCGCGCTGGTGCCAGGAGAGAAGCGTCATCAGCTCGCTGTGCCGGGCGCTCAGGCTGACGATCCGGCGGCCGTCCGACATGAGGGCGACGTCGCGCCCGAGGGTGGTGAGGCTCGCCGGGGCTGAGGCGGTCGGCCGGGCGATGCGCTGGCGGGCCGGCGTCGAGCGGGGCGGAGCCGACGTGAGGCGCGACACCATGAGCTCGGCCTCCATCGCGGTGGCCGTGGCCTCGAGGAGAGCGAGGGTGTGGGGGCCGACAGCCCGCTCGTCGCCGGTGATGTCGAGGAAGCCGAGGATCCGGCGGGTCACCGGGTCGTGCACCGGGACCGCGGAGCAGCTCCAGTTCTGCACGAAGACGTTGTAGTGCTCGTGGCCGCGGATCTGCACGCCGTGGTCGAGCACCAGAGCCGTGCCGGGAGCCGAGGTGCCCACTCGGCTCTCGGCCCAGCCTGCCCCCTCGACGAAGCGCATGTCCTCCGCAGAGCGCTTCGCCGAGTTGTCGCCCTCGACCCAGAGGAGGCGTCCCTGCTCGTCGCCCATGGCGACGATGAGACCCGAGCCCTCAATGTCGCGCAGCAGGAGGGTGCGGGCGACCGGGAGGAGAAGGGAGAGCGGGTGCGCGCTGCGGTAGTCCGCGAGCATGTCTTCGGGAAGCTCGACGTCGGCCAGCACGCTCTCGGGATCGAGACGGCGGCGGCGGGCGCGCTCCCAGGACTCGCTGACGATGCGGCGGTGGGCGGCCTGCGGGCCCCGCGGAACCTCCGGGGGGAATGAGGCCCACGGGCTCGGACTGAATGCCATGCCACACCAATCGACGGCGATTGCGCAGATGCTCTGATCAGCACCTGTGTGATGGGGGTCAGCCTAGACCTGGCGTCCGTACGAGTCCAGAGTGGCCGACAGCGCCTCGGCCCACGGGGTCGCGGTGATCCCGAGCGCCCGCTCCGACTCGGCCGAGTCGACGAGGAACGGCGCTGTGAACTGATACGACATCGCCTTCACCTCGCGGATGAACGGCATCGCCAGCGCCATCGCGCCGAACACGACGCCCGGGTAGCTGCGGGCCGTTCCGTTCCGGCCGGTGATCGAGTTGACCTGGGCGACGATCTCGCGGCGGGAGATGCTCGTCGAGTGCGGGGCCATCCACGCGCGGCCGGTCTGGTCGGCGTCGGCTGCTGCGATCAGCGTGTCGACGACGTCGGGAAGGTAGGCCCACGCGTGCGGCTGCGTCGGGTCGCCGACGCACCAGGCTGTCCTGCCCTTCAGGAGCGGGCGGAAGAAGTTGCCGCCGATGTGCGCGTTGGCGCCGGCGCCGAGGCCGAAGTAGTCGCTGGCCCGGACCTCGGCGACGCGCAGGTCGCCGCGGCGCTCGGCGTCGAGCAGGCGGTTCCAGCCGGCGACGCGGATCATCCCCTTCTTCTCCGTCGTGGCGAGCGGGGTGTCGACGCCCATGACGCCGCTGCCCGCGCCGTACCCGTACAGGTTGCCCATGAGCACGATGCGGGCGCCGGTCGCCGTCGCGGCCCCCTCGAGAGCCGCGAAGATCGGCGGCCACTCGGCGGCCCACTCGGGGTAGGGCGGGTTGGAGCAGACGACGATCGTGTCGGCACCGCGAGCCGCCTCGGTGACGGCCGCGGCGTCTTTCGCGTCGAGCGCGATGGCGCCGGTGCCCGGCAGCTGCGTGCCACGGCGGGTCGCCACTCGGACCGAGTCGCCCCGGGCGACGAGCTTCGCGGCCAGCGGAGTGCCGATGTTCCCTGCGCCGATGATGAGGTGCGTGGCCATGAGTGCTCCTTGAAGTCGTTTAGAGAGCACTGCTCTCGGTCGATGAGACGACCGTAGCGCGTCTGCTGGGCGAATTGCAAGAGCACTGCTCTCATCACTGTGGCAGGATCGGCGCATGAGCCCCTCCGAAACCGGCGTCCGCGCGCGTGCCCGAGCCGAGACCACCGCCCGGGCACTCGCCGTGGCCAACCGCCAGCTCGGCGAGGTCGGCCCCGCGGCCCTGTCGGTGCGGTCCATCGCCCGCGAGCTCGGCATCTCGTCGTCGGCCATCTACCGGTACTTCCCCTCTCGGGACGCCCTGCTGACCCGCCTCATCATCGATGCCTACACCGACCTGGGGGCGGCGGCTGCGGAAGCGGCGGCAGTTCCTGCGGGGGCACCGCGATTTCGGGCCATCGCGAGAGCCGCCCGGAGCTGGTCGCTCGACAATCCGCACCGCTTCGCGCTCCTCTACGGCACTCCGGTGCCCGGGTACGACGCGCCCGCGGACACCACCGGGCCGGCGCTGACCGTGGCGTACCTGCTGCTCGACGCGCTGCTCACGTCGCCCGACGTCGTCTGGCCGCCGGTCAACGAGCGGCTGCGACCCGGGTTCGAGGAGCTGGCGTCGGCGCTGTCTCCGGCCCGGTCGTCTCTGCCGGCTGGGTCGTCTTCGATGACTGGGTCGTCTTCAGTGGATGCGCCCGCCGAGTCGATCGCCGCGGGGGTCGCGATCTGGACCGCGCTCTTCGGCCGGCTCTCGTTCGAGGTGTTCGGCCAGTACACGAACGTGGTCGCCGACCGCGACGCGTGGTTCGAGGCGTTCCTCGACGAGGAGCTCGGCCGGGTGGGGCTGCGGTAGCTCCGTTCTAGACGGCGTGCTCGATGCACCGGGTGGCCGTGGGCCGGGCCTCGAGACGGGCCGGTGCGATGGGGCGGCCGCAGACCTCGCAGACGCCGTAGGTTCCGGCGGCGAGTCGTGCGAGGGCGGCGTCGGCGGCTGCCATGCGCTCGAGGGTCGACTTTCGGATCGCCTCGAGCTGCGAGCGCTCGAATGCGATCGTCGCGCCCTCCGGGTCGTGCTCGTCGTCGACGTTCGACGACTCGCGGGCGTCGGAGACGGCCTCCATGTCGAGCAGGAGACGGTCGGCGAGGCGTCGTGCGTCGGCGCGGATGCCCTCGAGGCGGGCCTGCACGTCGGGGGACGCCTCGCTGTCGTGTGCCGAGCGGCCCACGTGTGCCGAGCGGCCGACGTGAGCCCTCTGGCCGTCGTGTGCCGAGCGGCTGCCGTCTGCCGAGTGGCTGTCGCCCGCCGCCTCGTCGTCGCGGGCGGTCACGCGGCGAGGATCGGAGGGACCTCTTCGCCGGGGCGTGGCGGCGGAGGCGGAGTCCCGTCGCCGAACGGGCGCCCGCCCAGCTCGTCGCGGCCGTGAGGTCGCAGCCACCCGCGCGGATCCGGGCCGGCCGGGACGATCCCCGTCGGATTGATGTCGCTGTGGACGATGTAGTAGTGCTTCTTGATCTGCTCGAAGTCGATGGTGTCGCCGAACCCGGGCGTCTGGAACAGATCGCGCGCGTAGGCCCAGAGCACCGGCATCTCGGTCAGCTTGTTCCGGTTGCACTTGAAGTGGCCGTGATACACCGCGTCGAACCGGGCGAGGGTAGTGAACAGCCGGATGTCCACCTCGGTGATCGTGTCGCCGACCAGGTACCGCTGGGTCTCGAGGCGCTGCTCGAGCCAGTCGAGCCGGTCGAACAGCCGCGTGTAGGCGCGCTCGTAGCTGCCCTGCGACCCGGCGAAGCCGGCGCGGTACACGCCGTTGTTGACGTCGCGGAAGACGACCTCGGCGACGTCGTCGATCTCGTCGCGCTTCCCGTCGGGGTAGAGGTCGGGTGCGCCGTCGCGCTGAAAGTCGGTCCACTCCGTGGCGAGGTCGAGCGTGATCTGCGGGAAGTTGTTGGTGACGACCTTGCCGGTCGGAACGTCGACGATGGCCGGCACCGTGATGCCGCGCGGGTAGCCGGGCGTCCGCTTCTCGAAGGCGTCCTTCAGGCGCTCGATGCCGAGCACCGGGTCGCGTCCGTCAGGGTCGAGGTCGAACGTCCAGGAGCGGGCGTCATGCGTCGGGCCGGGGAGGCCGAGCGAGATCGCGTCCTCCAGGCCGAGAAGCCTCCTCGAGATGACGGAGCGGTTCGCCCACGGGCAGGCCCGGGCGGCGACGAGGCGATAGCGGCCGGCCTCGACCGGCCAGCCGTCGACGGCGTCCTTCGTGATGCGGTCCTCGATGTAGTTGGTGTCGCGGGTGTACTCCTGGCCCGGGGTGACGTAGGTGCCGGGTTCGTCGGTGCTGGCCGTGCTGCTGTCGCTCATGCGGCTCACCCTACGCGCGGCTTCGGAAGGATCTGCGAGGTAGGCATCCTTGCGGGGCGGGCGTGCGGCGGGGATTCTCCTTGTGGGGCGTGCGCGGCGGCGTGGTTCTCCTTGTGAGCGGGCAGGGTGTCCTTCCATAAGGACTGCACGAACGACACGAACGACACGAACGACGTGGTCGACACGAACGACGTGGCCGACAGGGCGACACGGACGCCAGGCAGTCGGCTCAGGTGAGGACGTCGTGGCCGGCGGCCGCGCGGGTCGCCTGCCAGTCGCGCCACAGCGCCTTGAGATCCCACGCATTGTCGGCCTCGAGAGAGATGCCGCGCTCGCCGGTGCGGCGGGTGCGCCCCTGGATCAGCAGCAGCTTCGTGCCGAACAGGAGGGAGCCGGCGCGATTCTGGGCCTCCTCGAAGAAGGTGGAGTCGGAGCACCCCGAGCCGTCGTCGAGGCTGATGAACACGACCCGCTTGCCGCTGCGCATCGGCGGCGTCTGCGTGGCGATGCGGATGCCGGCGACGAGGACGGTGGTGCCGTTCCAGTTGTCGATGAGGTCGGCCGCGCGGATCACCCCGAGGTCGTCGAGCATGGGCCGGTAGCTCTCGATGACGTGCTCGGTGACCTCCATCGACAGGATGTCGAGCTCGCGGCTGATCCGCTCGTGCGCCGGCATCTCGGCGCTGCCCGTGGGGACCGAGGCCGAGTCGTCGACATCGAAGTCGAGCTGGTTGATCGTGTCGGCGGGCTTCGGACGCGATGCCCGGCTCGTCAGCTGCCGGATGCGCGCCATCACATCGCCCCGGTTGCGCCCGTCGCCTCCCAGCGAGTCGAGTGCGCCGACCTGGCCGAGCCGCTCGAAGAGCCGCCGCGAAGGCGTGGCCCGCTGGTAGAAGTCGGCGATCGACGTGAACGGGCGGTTCTCGAGGATCCGGGTGGTCTCGTGCTCGGTGATGCCCTGCACGTCGAGGAGCGAGAGGCGGATGCCGAGGTCGCCGGCGTAGGTGCGCGCGACGGGCGTCCGCGGGGGGCGCAGCCGCTCGACGTGGTAGACCTCGCTCGACGCGTTGACGTCGAGCGGCAGGACCGGCACGCCCATCCGCTTCGCCTCGGCGAGCAGCAGCCGCTTCGGGTACATGCCGGGATCGTGGGTGAGGATGCCTGCCAGGAACTCCGCCGGGTAGTGCGTCTTCAGCCACGCCGTCTGGTAGGTCGGCAGGGCGAACGCCGCACCGTGCGCCTTGCAGAACCCGAACGACCCGAAGCCCTTCAGCACGCCCCAGATCCGGTCGATCTCTTTGTCGGTGTAGCGCCGTCTGCCGTGCTCGTCGACGTTCGCGGCGGTCTTGCTGCGGAACTCGTCCTCGAGGTCGGCGCGCTTCTCCATCTGCCGGCGCATCTCGTCGGCCTCGGCGAGCGAGATGCCCATGGTCGCGTTGAGGATCCGCAGCACGTGCTCGTGGTAGATCACGACCCCGTAGCTGTCCTGGAGGAAGGGCGCGAAGGTCGGATGGATGTAGTCGGGCTTCTGGAACCCGTGCTTGGTGTCGAGGTAGGGCGCGACCATGTTGCCCTTCATCGGGCCGGGGCGGAACAGCGAGATGTCGGCGATGAGGTCTTCGTACTGGTCGGGCTGCATCTTGCCGATCAGCTCGCGCTGGCCCGGGCTCTCGATCTGGAACATGCCGAGCGTGTGCGTGGTGCGGATCGCCTCGTACGTCGGCTCGTCGTCGTGGGGGATCGCGTCGAGCTCGATCCGCCCCTGGCGGTTCACATAGGGCGCGTCGATCGGCAGGGCGCCGGCGAGGGCGGTGCGCGGACCGTTCAGCCGCTCGATCTCGCCGAGGGCGAAGGCCATCGACGACTGCATGCGCACGCCGAGCACGTCGAGCTTGAGCAGGCCGGCGTCGTTCATGTCGTGCTTGTCGAACTGGCTCATCGGCAGGCCCATGCCGCTCGGCTGCACCGGAGTCATGCTGAGCAGGTCGGAATTGCCCAGGATCACCCCGCACGGGTGCATCGAGATGTGGCGGGGGAGTCGGTCGAGCCGCTCGGTGAGGTCGACCAGCAGGTCGATCTGGGCGTTGGTCTTGACGAGGTCGGCGATCTGGCGGAGCTCGGGTTTCTCCGTGAGAGCCTTGCGCATGTCGCGGGCGTTCGAGCGCCAGACGTTGTTCGCGACGAGATCGATCTGGTCTTCGTCGAGTCCCAGCGCCAGCCCGGCGTCGCGGACGGCGCCGCGCCCGCGGTAGGTCGACTGCATCGACATCAGCGTGACGCGGTTGCTGCCGTAGCGGTCGAAGATCGCCCGGTACACCTCGTGCCTCCGGGCCGACTCGACGTCGATGTCGATGTCGGGCAGCGTCTCGCGCTTGTTGCCGAGGAACCTCTCGAACAGCAGGTCGTGCTCGAGCGGGTCGACGTTCGAGATCCGGAGCAGGTAGGTGACGAGGCTGCCGGCGCCCGAGCCGCGCGCGGCGTTCCGCACCCGCATGTCGCGCATCATCGCCGAGACGTCGGCGACGGTCAGGAAGTACCCGGCGAAGCCGAACGAGGTGATCGTCTCGAGCTCGTCGCGCATGCGCCGCTCGATCTGCTCGCGCTTGGCCATCGACGCGTCGCCGAAGCGCTCGGTCACCCCGGCCTCGGCCCGCCGCCACAGCACCTGGTCGGGGTCGCCCTCGACGCCGATCGCCGACAGCTCGGGCACCTTCGCGCGACGCCAGCCGAGGTCGACGTCGGGGTCGAGCCGACACCGGTCGGCGAGCTCCTCGGTGGCGGCGAGCATCTCCTCGGCCGCGCGGCGGTCGAGCGACGACGCGTCGGCGATCATCCGGGCGAGCGTGCGCATCGCGTCGGGGGTCTTGAGGAAGGCCTGGGCGTTGGGCTGCGGCTCGAAGCTGCCGAGCGCCGCGAGGTGCCCGGCGGCGTCGAGCACGTCGGCGGTGAGGGCCTCGTCGGGCTCGCGGTAGCGCACGGCATTGGTGAGCACCGCAGGAACTCGCCCGGCGTCGGCGAGCTCGAGCATCCGCGCGGCGTGGCGCAGGCTGCGGCTCTCGCCCGGCTCGGTGAGGTGGCAGACGACCTCGATGGCGACGCCGCCGGGCACCTCCGCCTTCCAGGCCTCGAGCAGTGCGGCCGCCCGGCCGTGCGCGCCGTGCGCCACAGCTCGTCCGACGTCGGAGTCGGGGCCGAGCAGCACCGTGCCGGTGGGGCCGTCGTCGCCCATCAGGAAGGCGCGGACCCGGGCGCGGGGGATCGTCGCCACGCTGTTCGCGCTGCCGTTGACCTTGCGTGTGGCGCGGCCGTGAGCCGCGCTGATGAGGCGGCAGAGGGAGGCCCAGCCGGCGCCCGGGCCGACCCCGACGGCGCCGCCGCCGTGGGCGAGGAACACGACGCGGTCGGCGTCGGCGGCGATGGGCGGGGAGCCGCTAGGAGGTCCGGCGGGATGCTGCCCTGCGGGGCGCTGCCCTGCGGGATGCCGCCCTGGGCTGTCGTGGTCGTCGGAGGAGGGGGTCGATACGCCCAGCTCGACGCCGACGATGGGATCGATGCCGAGCGCGCGGCACGCGCCGACGTGGCGGATCGCTCCGTAGAGGCCGTCGCGGTCGGTGATCGCCGCTGCGTCGGCGCCGTTCGAGGCGGCCTGAGCGGCGAGGTGGCCCGGCTGCGCAGTGCCGTAGTGGGCGCTGAACGCCGAGGCGACGTGCAGGTGCGTGAAGCTCATGGCCGCCCTCTTGTTCGAACGTGTGTTCGAACAGTGTAGGTCATTCGCCAGGCGGCGGGAGAGGGGTTTCCACAGGGCTGGTCAGGTGCGTACCGGAGTCGCCGCAGAGCAGTACGGTTGATGGTGGCATCGTGGCCACTCGCGCCCGTGCCCCTTCTCTCGCATCCTCGAACCTCATGGGAATGCCTGCCGGTCCGGTGTGTTGAGCCACGTGGACCACAGCTAGGTTCACCTCGAAAGGAAGTCCATGACCACCCGCACTGCGCCTTCCAGCGCCGCGACTCGCTCCGAGCAGACCGTCTGATGGCGGAGACGAGCACCCTCATCATCCTCGGCGCTTCCGGTGACCTCACCGAGCGCCTCCTCCTCCCCGGCCTCGCGAGCCTGCTCAAGAGCGACCGCGGCGTCGACGTGAAGCTGATCGGCACCGGCCGCAGCGAGCGCAGCCCCGAAGAATGGGACGACGTCGTCAAGACGGCCTTCAACGGCGATGCCGGCTCGGAGCTCGCCAAGAAGACCCTCGCCTCGAGCGAGTACATCCAGGGCGACCCGACCGACCCCGAGCACCTGAAGAAGCTCTTCGCGGCCTCCGAGGGCGAGCCGGTCATGTACTTCGCGCTCCCGCCGGCCATCTCGACGAAGGTCATCAAGGCCCTCGAGGAGATCGACGTGCCCGACGGCCTCCGGCTGGCCCTCGAGAAGCCCTTCGGCAGCGACGAGCAGGGTGCTCGCGAGCTGAACGAGGAGCTCCTCAAGGTGATCCCGGAGGAGCGCATCCACCGCACCGACCACTTCCTCGGCCGCTCGACCGTGCTGAACATGATCGGCCTCCGCTTCGCCAACCGCCTCTTCGAGCCGGTCTGGAACAGCGACAACATCGAGAAGGTCGAGATCTTCTACGACGAGGTCCTCGGCCTCGAGGGTCGCGCCCAGTACTACGACAAGGCCGGCGCTCTCGTCGACATGATCCAGAGCCACCTCCTGCAGGTGCTCGCCGTCATCGCGATGGACGCCCCGTCGTCGATCGACGCCGTCGAGCTCCGCAGCGAGATCGCCCGCGTCCTGCGCGCCACCTGGGTGAAAGACGGAGACCCCGTCGCCAACAGCCGTCGCGGCCAGTACGCGGCCGGCACGATCTCGGGTAAAGACGTCCCCGCGTACTCCGACGAGGACGGCGTCGACAACTCCCGCGAGACCGAGACGCTCGCCGAGGTCGAATTCGAGATCAAGACACGTCGGTGGGCCGGCGTGCCGTTCATCCTGCGCTCCGGCAAGGGGATGACCAAGGTCCGCAAGGAGGTGCTGATCACCTTCAAGCCGGTGCCGGCGCTGCCCGAGGGGCTCCAGGGCTCGTCGTCGCCCGACACGCTCAAGATCGAGATCAGCCCCGAGACCATCGAGCTCGGAGTCACGACCAACGGTCAGGGCAACCCGTTCCACCTCGAGAAGTCGACCCTGTCGACCGACCTGGGCAAGCCCGAGCTGACCCCCTACGGCGAGGTGCTCTCGGGCATCTTCCACGATGACCCCACCCTCTCCATCCGCGGCGACGTGGCCGAGCGGTGCTGGGCGATCGTCGCGCCGGTCGTCGATGCCTGGGAGTCGGGCGAGGTTCCGCTCGACAAGTACCCCGCCGGGTCGGCCGGTCCGGCCCACTGGACCACCTCGAAAGAGGCGTAGCCACCCGCTCGCGAAGCCCCGCCGAACCTGGTTCGGCGGGGCTTCGTCGTGCCGGGACCAGAAGCGGGGCGGCCCGGACCCGCGGGTTCGGCGCAGACCCCGTGGTCAGGCCCGGATGCCTGTCCGCGGCGCGGCGTATGGGCCGAACCGGGGTGTCCGGCCGCCAGGGTCCGGCGGCGGCCGGGTTAGGCCCGCGCCCGCCGCGCCTCGCCGCCGCGCGAATGCTCGATCGCCGTCTGGATGGCGTCGGCCGCGCGCACCAGCGCCAGGTGCGACAGGGCCTGCGGGGTGTTGCCGACGTGGCGCCCCGTCGCGACCTCGATCTCTTCGGAGAGCATCCCGACGTCGTTGCGAAACCCGACGAGGCGGTCCATCAGCGCGGTCGCGTCGTCGAGCCGGCCGCTGCGGGCGTACTGCTCGACGAGCCAGAACGAGCAGGCGAGGAACGGGTTCTCGGTGCCGGACAGCCCGTCGACACCCGACTGCGTGCGGTAGCGCAGCAGCAGGCCGTCGTGCAGGAGGTCGTGCTCGATCGCCTTCACGGTGCCGAGCATGCGCGGATCGTGCGCATCGACGTAGCCCACCTGCGACAGCTGCAGCAGGGAGGCGTCGACCTCGTGCGACCCGTAGTACTGCACGTAGCACCCGCGCTCCGCGTCGTAGCCGTTGGTCTCGATCTCGTCGCGGATCTTCTCGCGCAGGGCGAGCCACCGCTCGACGGGACCGTCGAGGTGAAACTCCTGCGCGCCTCGGACGGCCCGGTCGATGGCGGCCCAGAGCATGACGCGCGAGTGAGTGAAGTGCTGCTCGGGCCCTCGGATCTCCCAGATGCCGTTGTCGGGCTTCGACCAGTTCTCCTCGACGTGCTGGATCAGCGCGCGCTGGAGCGCCCACGAGTCGTAGGTCTCCTCGCTGCCGAGCTGGCGGGCCTCGTGGAGTGCGACCATCACCTCGCCGAACACGTCACCCTGATACTGCGTGTAGGCGCCGTTGCCGATGCGGACGGGCGAGGCGCCCTGGTAGCCGGGCAGCTCGTCGAGGGTGGTCTCGGCGAGGTACCGCTCGCCGCCGAGGCCGTACATGATCTGGACGTCGTCGGGATCGCCCGCGATGGCGCGGAGCAGCCAGCCGCGCCAGCCCATCGCCTCGTCGGCGTAGCCGTGCGAGAACAGCGCCTGCAGCGTCATCGAGGCGTCGCGGAGCCAGACGTAGCGGTAGTCCCAGTTGCGGCCGCCGCCGAACTGCTCGGGGAGGCTCGTCGTGGCCGCGGCCACGATGCCGCTGGTGTCTTCGTGGGTCAGGGCGCGCAGGATCAGGAGCGAGCGATGGACCGCCTCGCCGTACGCCTCGGGCGCCTCGGAGTGCGACGCCCAGTCGCGCCACCAGTCGATCGTCGTGTCGATGCTGGCCGACACGTCGATCGGCGCCGGCGGCTCGCGGTACGACGGGTACCAGGTCATCACGAGGTCGACGGTGTCGCCGGCCGTCACGTCGAAGGCGGCGCGGTGGGCGTGGTCGCTGGCCGTGAGCCTCGGCCCGCGGACGACGACCGCGTCGGGCCCGGCGACGGCGACGAGCGTGCCTCGGCCGGCGGTCTCGGCCTCGTGCGGCATGGACGAGTCGTCGGGCGGGGTGTCGTCGTCGAGCTGCCGGATCCACGGGATCGCCGTCGTGTAGCCGAAGCGGATGCGGAGGTCTTCGGTCATCGTGACGGTGCCCGAGATGCCCCGCACGCGGCGCACCAGGTCGGCTCGGCGGTCGCCGTACGGCATGAGGTCGGTGACCTCGACCTCGCCGGTCGGCGTCGACCAGCGGGTGACGAGCACGAACGTGTCGTCGACGTAGCGTCGGGTGGCAGTCGCGGTCGGGTCGGCCGGCGCGAGCAGCCAGCGACCGCTGTCGTCGTCGCCGAGGAGGCCGGCGAACAGGGAGGGGGAGTCGAAGCGCGGCAGGCAGAGCCAGTCGATGCTGCCGTTCCGGCCGACGAGGGCGGCCGTGTGGCAGTCGCCGATCAGTGCGTAGTCTTCGATCGCTAGGGGCATGCGCTCATCCAATCAGCCGATGCCATGAAAGCCCGCCGTGGCATGCTGAGGCGGGCCGGCTCACGCGAACAGCTGCTGGTCGATCTGGTCGTCGAACACCCCGAGCAGCAGCCACTCGCGGCTGATCGGGTCTCGCGCGAGGTCGAACGTGCCGTCGACCCGGTGCGCGCCGTCGGTGAGCGGCAGCGCGTCGACGCGCCAGACGTGCATCTCGAGCAGCTCGCTGCCGGAGCCGCGCGGGGCCCGCGTCGCGCTGCGCCACCAGGCCTGCCGGGTGATCCACACCTCGGGTGCGCTCACCACGCCGTAGACGACCCGCCGCCAGGTGAATCGGAGGGGCGTGCCCTCGTCGGTAGTCTCGACGGCGATCCGCTCGTCGATCCGCTGCGCGTCGATCCGCATGCTGGCCCCTCTGGCTCTGTTCGAAAGTATGTTCGAACTCTACGTCGCGCCTCCGACATTCGCGACCCCGCGACCAGAAGCCCCGAGCCGTGAGAAGGGACGGACTGCGAATCCCCGGCTGACCGCTCCCTTCACGTCGTCCGAGCGCGGCGCCACAGTAGAGACATGAAAACGACTGGAAACACCATCCTCATCACCGGCGGCACCTCGGGTCTGGGCCTGGGCCTCGCGCAGCGCTTCGCGGCGGCGGGTAACACCGTCGTCGTGGCCGGACGCCGCACGGCGCTCCTGGCCGAGATCGAAGCGGAGAACCCGGGGATCACGGGCCTCGAGATGGACGTCGCAGTTCCTGCGTCCATTCAGAACGGGTTCGAGACGATCACCGCGAGCCACCCCGACCTCAACGTCGTCATCACGATGGCCGGCATCATGCAGCCCGAAGACCTGACGACCGCGGGCTTCCTCGAGACGGCCGAGGCGACCATCACCACGAACCTGCTCGGCACGATCCGGACCGTCGCGGCGTTCACCGAGTTCTTGCAGGGCAGGCCCGACGCCGCGTTCATGACCGTCTCGTCGGGACTCGCCTTCGTGCCGCTCGCGATGACGCCGACCTACAACGCCACGAAGGCCGCGGTGCACTCGTTCACCGAGATCCTGCGCCTGCAGCTCGCCGAGTCGGGCGTCGAGGTGCTCGAGCTGATCCCGCCGGCAGTTGCGACGACGCTGCTCGGTCAGGACGAGGACACCAGCGGCCGGGCCATGCCGGTCGACGAGTACCTCGACGAGGTGTTCGAGATCCTGAGCACGCGGCCCGACGAGAAGCAGGTCATGGTCGAGCGGGTCAAGATGCTGCGCTTCGCCGAGGTCGACGGCGCCTACGACCGGGTGCTGCACATGCTCGCCGGCTCGCACTGATCCGCCTCGCATCGGCGGCCCCGGTCAGCCGAAGGTCGTGCCGAGCACGGTGCGCCACCCCGTCGTCCCGAGCTCGCGCAGCCCAATCTTCTCGGCCACCCGCCGTGAGGCCGTGTTCGCCGGATCGATGATGGCGACCAGCTCCGCGGCCCCCAGCTCGTCGCGCGCGAGATCGCGGCACGCTCCCGCGGCCTCCGTGGCGAGCCCCCGGCGCAGGAACTCGGTGCCCACGTGGTACCCGACCTCGAGCCGGAGCACCCCGTCGACGTCCTGCCACGTCAGCCCGCAGTCTCCGACGAAGGCTCCGCCGTGCGTCTCGATGATCCAGAGTCCGTAGCCGTGCTCGGCGTAGTTGCGCTGGCTCCAGGCGATCCACGCGGCGGCCTCGTCGCGCGTCTTCGGCGCCGGGTAGAACTCCATCACGCGGGGGTCGCCGAGCAGGCCGGCCATGGCGTCGAGGTCGGCGGCGCCCATCTCGCGGAAGCGCAGGCGCAGGGTCGGTCGGGGGAGCACTCGTCGACGATACCGGCCGGGCCCGGCGGCCCGGCGGGCGTGGTGCGAAGCCGACGGCGAGAGCGCTACGCCCCGCCGACCATGCCCTTCTCGACGAGCTGGTCCCAGATGCCGGCACCGTCGGGCGCGTAGATCCACGGCGTCTTCGTGGTGCGCTCGTGCTCCTCGGCCCGCGAGCGGCCTCCGGCGAAGACGGCCTCGGTCGACGACAGCTGGCGGATGGCCACGCCGGCGACGTTCGACGGGTGCTCCGCGAGGAAGTTGCCGTAGGTGTCCTCGTCGTGCTGGCCGTCGTCGCCGACGAGCAGCCACTTCATCTCGGGGAACTCGGCGGCGATGCGCCGCAGGGTCTGGTACTTGTGCTGGCGGCCGCTGCGGAACCAGCGATCGTGCGTCGGCCCCCAGTCGGTCAGCAGCAGCGGGCCCCGCGGGTAGAAGTTGCGGGTCAGGAACCGGTTGAGCGTCGGCGCCACGTTCCAGGCGCCCGTCGACACGTAGATGACGGGGGTGCCGGGCGCCGAAGCACGGAGGCGCTCGTAGAGCACCGCCATCCCGGGCACGGGTCGGCGCGCGTGCTCGTCGAGCACGAAGGTGTTCCAGGCCGCGAGGAACGGCCGGGGCAGGGCCGTCACCATGACGGTGTCGTCGATGTCGGAGATGATGCCGAACTTGACGGCGGGGTCGATCACGAAGACGGGCGCGTGCACCTCGAGCGATCCCTCGGTGCGCAGCACGATCGAGTGCCAGCCCGGCTGGAGGTCGACCTCGATGCGCGTGTCGACGACCCCGCCGCGGTCGGCGGTCATGTGGTGCGTGACCCCGTCGATCACGGCGTCGACCACGACCTCGTTGATCGGCACGCTCGTGAAACTGCGCCAGCCGCGCACGTGGGTGTGCCCGGTCGACAGCTTCTCTCCCTCCTTGGTCAGGAGCACGCGGCAGAGCACGCGGATCCAGCCGGGAGCGCCGTAGCCGGTGTACGGCACGATGGTCGGGATCAGGCCGCGTCGGCGGGCGTTCTGCTCGCGGAACTCGTGGATCGCGTCTTCCATCCGCGCGGCTCGGTGCAGCATCGGCTCGACGCTCTGCGCGACCACCGCCTGCGCGTTCGACCCGAACGCGGCGGGAGGCGCGGAAGAGGCTTTGCGGTGACCCGGCATGCCCTCATTGTGGCATGCCCGCCCCCTCACTCCGTGGGCGGCGGCGTCCCGTGCGGTCCGTCCGTCGGCTCGATGCGCACGCGGGCGGCGTGCTGCTCCGCCTCGCCGGCGATGCCCTCAAGCAGGTCGGCGTCGCCCTCGGTGTGCGGGTCGAGCCAGTCGTCCATGATGTCGGCGCCGACGAACACCGGCATCCTGTCGTGGACCCCCCGGAGCGGTCCGGTCGAGTCGCGCGTGAGGATCGTGGTGCTGAGCACCCAGCGCGACGGGTCGTCCGGAGCCTTCTTCGGGTCGCGCCACCACTCGTAGAGCGCGGCGAACAGCATGAGCTCGTCGTCGGGCAGCGAGATCGACATCGGCACCTTCGCGCCCTCGGGGCCGGTCGTCCACTCGTAGTAGCTCGACGCCGGAACGATGCCCCGTCGCGAGACGACGGCGTCGCGGAACGTCGGCTTCTCGGCCGCCGTCTCGACCCGGGCATTAAACGCCCGGGCGCCGACGGCCGGATCGTCGGCCCACGCCGGGATCAGCCCCCACCGGGCGGAGGCCAGGCGGCGCACCGGGGGCCCGCCGGCATCCTCGCCGCGAGGCGCGGCATCGACGATCAGACTCACCGGCGCGGTCGGAGCGATATTCCAGGAAGGCTCTGGAAGAGTATCTCCCGTCACGTCGACGTCGAAGAGGGCCACCAGGTCGCTCGAGGCGCGCGACATCACGAATCTTCCGCACATGACCACAAGTCAAGCGCATGCGTCGGACATCGAGCGACAGCAGCGGCCTCGCCGGTCGCACGAGACGCGCCGCTCATACTGAAGGAGACCCATTGCTCGTCACCGAGACCAATGAAGCACTGCCCGGGGGATCATCACTGCTCAGGAACGAGCCGGTCCAGGCGCGGAGCTCGGCTCGGCTGACAGGCCTCCTCGATGCGGCGGCGGCGATCATCGACGAGATCGGCTTCGAGCGCCTCACGACGGCCATGGTGGCCGAGCGCGCCGGCGCCTCCATCGGCACCGTCTACCGCTACTTCCCCGACCGCATCGCCGTCGTCGAGGCCCTCGCGGCCCGCTGCGTCGGGCGTCTCATGGAGCGCATCGACGGGGTCATCGTCGAGAGCGGGTCGCAGGAGTGGCACGACGCCGTCGACTTCGCCATCGACGCGCAGGTCGACATGTACCGCACCGAGCCCGGCTTCCGCGCTATCCGCTTCGGCGATGCCGAGGTCGCCGACACCACGTCCGACGAGACCGAGGGGCGTCGCCCCTTCGCCGAGCAGATGTCGGCGCTCCTCGCCGTCCGCTACCCGGTCGAGCGATCGGCCGACCTCGACTTCGCTCTCGACGTCGCGATCGAGATGGGCAGCGCGATCCTGGCCCGTGCGTTCCAGGCCTCGCCGGAGGGCGATTCGCGGTTCATCGAGGAATGCCGTTCCGTGGTCACGGGTTACCTCGCCGGGGCCTGAATGACGCCGTGGGTCGAATCATTACGACTCCGTGACAGTAAACGACAGCCGTGTAACGCCTATCGATGATCTGTGGTTCAGTTGACGCCCTGGCAAGTGTCGATTCGTGTTGCCCACGAGGAATGAGCCACCGCAATGATTGAACGACAGCGATGATCGAGTTCCGCTCGGTCACCAAGCAGTATCCCGACGGAACCCGAGCCGTCGAAGATTTCAGCCTCGTGATCCCGTCACGGAAGACCACCGTCTTCGTCGGGTCCAGCGGCTGCGGCAAGACCACCATCCTCCGGATGATCAACCGCATGGTCGACCCGTCGTCCGGCAGCATCCAGATCGACGGCAAAGACATCGGCGGGCTCGAGCCCGTCGGCCTGCGTCGCAGCATCGGCTACGTCATGCAGAACTCCGGGCTCCTTCCGCACCGCAAGGTCGTCGACAACATCGCGACCGTACCGCTCCTCAAAGGCGTCAAGAAGCGGGAGGCCCGCCTGCAGGCCCTTGAGCTGATGGACACCGTCGGCCTCGACCGCGCCTTCGCCGACCGCTACCCGAGTCAGCTCTCGGGCGGTCAGCAGCAGCGTGTGGGCGTCGCCCGCGGTCTCGCCGTCGACCCGAACATCCTGCTGATGGACGAGCCGTTCGGAGCCGTCGACCCGCTCGTGCGCTCCGACCTCCAAGAGGAGCTGATCCGCCTTCAGCGCGACCTCGACAAGACCGTCGTCTTCGTCACGCACGACATCGACGAGGCCTTCTACCTCGGCGACCAGGTCGTGATCCTGAAGAAGGGCGGCCACATCGCGCAGGTCGGCTCGCCCGCCGAGATCCTCGCCGACCCCGCCGACGACTTCGTCGCCAACTTCATCGGGGCGAACCGCGGCAAGCGCGCGCTGCACATCGAGGAGACCGCCACCGGCTCCATCCTCGTCGACGACGACGGTCGGCCCGCCGGAACGCTCACCGGGTCGGTCCCGGCAGCCGGCGGTCGGGCCCAGCCGTGAACTGGGTCGTCCAGAACGCCTCGTACGTGGGCGACTCGGCACTGGCCCACCTGCAGCTCAGCATCCCGCCGATCATCCTCTCGTTCGTGCTGAGCGTTCCGCTCGGCTGGGTCGCCAACCGGTACCGGCCCGTGCGCGGCGTCCTCCTCACGGTCGCCGGCCTGCTGTACGCGATCCCGTCGCTGCCGCTCCTGATCGTGCTGCCGCTGTTCATCGGGACGGGCCTCCGGAGTCCCGTGAACGTGATCGTCGTCCTCACGCTCTACGGCATGGCCCTGATGGTCCGGTCGACGGCCGACGCTCTCGAAGCGGTCGAGCCGGATGTCCGCCAGTCGGCCACCGCCGTCGGGTTCAGCCCCTGGGGTCGCTTCTGGTCGGTCGACTTCCCCCTGGCCGGTCCGGTCCTGCTCGCCGGCATGCGCGTCGTCGTCGTGAGCACGGTCAGCCTCGTGACCGTCGGAGGCGTGCTCGGCGTCAACGGGCTCGGCCTGCTCTTCACCGACGGACTGCAGCGCGCGATCATCCCCGAGATCGTGACGGGCATCGTCCTCGTCGTCGTCATGGCCCTCATCCTCGACGCGCTCCTCGTGCTGCTCGGGCGCGCGCTCATGCCGTGGACCAGGGCGACGGCGACACCCAGCCGACGAGCCGCGCGAAGGGTCCTGGCAACCGCATGAACTACTTCGGCTCGGCTTTCGCCTTCATCCTCAACCCGGTCAACTGGAGCGCGTCGGCGGCGAACCCGATCGGGTCGCGCCTGGGCGAGCACCTCTGGTACACCCTCCTCGCGCTCGTAATCTCGGCTGCGATCGCGCTCCCCATCGGCCTGCTCATCGGCCACACGGGCCGCGGTCGCCAGGCGGCGGTCCTGATCTCGGGTGGAGCCAGGGCGCTGCCCACGCTGGGTGTGATCACACTGCTGGCCGTCTTGATCGGCATCGGCCTCCGCGCGCCGCTCATCGCGTTCGTGATCCTGGCGATCCCGTCGATCCTGGCGGGTGCCTACTCGGGCCTCGAGGCGGTCGACCGGAAGACCATCGACGCGGCCCGCGCCATGGGCATGACCGAGTGGCAGATCCTCCGCCAGGTGGAGGTGCCCCTCGGGCTGCCGCTGATCATCGGAGGACTCCGGTCGGCGACGCTTCAGATCGTCGCCACGGCTACCCTCGCCTACTACGTCGGCGCCGAGGGGCTCGGAAGCTTCATCTTCCTCGGCCTCGGCACCAACGACTACCCGACCACCCTCGTCGGCGCCATCCTCGTCGTCGCCTTGGCGGTCGTCCTGGAGATCGTCTACTCGATCATCCAGCGCCTCGTCGTGCCCGCGGGTGTCCGCGCGATACGACCTCAGAACGACCGGTCGGGAGCAACCCGCTCCCGCTCGGTAGTGGGTTCTCCACTCCAGGAAGGAAACAAGTGATGTTCACAGCGAAGAGAGGCCGACTCGCCCTGGTGGGCGCAGTCGCGATCGGGGCTATGGTCGCCCTGGCAGGGTGCTCGTCCGGCGATCCGCTCAAGTCGGGATCGGATTCCAGCGCCTCGGGCGACACCATCGTGATCGGCTCGCAGCAGTACTACTCGAACGAGATCATCGCGGAGGCATACGCGCAGGCTCTCGAGAACGCCGGCTTCAAGGTCGACCGCCAGTTCAACATCGGCCAGCGCAGCGTATACCTGCCCGAGCTCGAGAAGGGGACCATCGACGTGATCCCCGACTACAGCGGCAGCCTGCTGCAGTACTACGACGCCAAGACGACCGCCAAGTCGGAGTCCGACATCGAGTCGGCTCTCCCCGACGCGCTTCCGTCGGGCCTGAAGACCCTCAAGGCCGCCGAGGCGACCGACCAGGACACCTACACCGTGACGAAGGACTTCTCGACGAAGAACGACATCACGAGCCTCGCCGACCTCAAGGACTACTCCGGCAAGCTCGTCGTCGGCGCCAACGCCGAGTTCCAGACCCGCCCCTACGGCATCACCGGCCTGAAGAGCGTCTACGGCGCGACCGCGACGCTGAAGGCCATCGCCGACTCGGGCGGAGCGAACACCGTCGCCGCGCTCAAGAACGGCCAGGTCCAGCTCGCCGACATCTACTCGGCCAGCCCGGCGATCAAGGCGAACGACTTCGTCAGCTTGGAAGACCCCGAGAACATGATCCTGCCCCAGCACGTCATCCCCGTGGTCGACTCCAAGGTCGACTCGAAGGCGGCCGGGATCATCGAGGACGTCAACGCGAAGCTCACGCAGTCCGCGCTGATCGATCTCAACACGACCAGTGTCGATGACAAGTCGTCGGCCGCTGTGATCGCCAAGAAGTTCCTCAGCGACACGGGCCTCGTCAAGTAGCCCAGCCCCGCGACACGAACGGCCTCCCCGACACCTGTCGGGGAGGCCGTTCTCGTTCGTGCGCCGTCGACGGCCCGGGTCGTGGTGTCTCGGCGTCGAGCAATACCGCCTGTGATCAGGTTCTTCGCAGGTACGACGGCCCGTTCTGCCGCGAACCGCGCCCTAGAGTCGAAGTGTCCTGGAAGTCCCGAAGGCGAGACCCACCACCCCTATCGGTCGAGGAAGCACGACATGCGCCACCGCGTGAGCACGACATGAACGAACTGCTCGATCCCCTCCTGCTGTCCCGCTGGCAGTTCGGTCTGACGACCGTCTACCACTTCCTGTTCGTCCCTCTGACGATCGGCATGGGCTTCACCGTCGCCGTGTTCCAGACGGCCTGGTACCGCACGGGGCGCGCCCACTACCTGCAGCTGACGAAGTTCTTCGGCAAGATCTTCCTGATCAACTTCGCGATGGGCGTCGTCACCGGCATCGTCCAGGAGTTCCAGTTCGGAATGAACTGGTCGGAGTACTCCCGCTTCGTCGGCGACGTCTTCGGCGCGCCTCTCGCCCTGGAGGGCCTGCTGGCCTTCTTCCTCGAGGCGACGTTCCTGGGTGTCTGGATCTTCGGCTGGGACCGCGTCTCCGCCCGCATCCACCTCATGGCGATCTGGGGCGCCACGATCGGCAGCATCCTCTCGGCCTACTTCATCATCTGCGCGAACTCGTTCATGCAGCACCCCGTCGGCTTCGAGATCAACAAGGCCAAGGGCCGCGCCGAGCTCACCGACATCTGGGCGGTGCTGACCAACAAGGTCGCGCTGGCCGCCTTCCCGCACACGCTGTTCGCCTGCTTCATGGTGTCGGCCGCGGTCATCGTGTCCGTCGCCGCGTACCACCTGCACCGCAACCAGAACCTCGACACCATGCGTCCGGCCCTCCGCTTCGGCATGTGGATGATGATCGCCTCCGGTGCTCTCACCATCCTCTCGGGCGACCAGCTCGGCCTCGCCATGGTCGAGACCCAGCCGATGAAGATGGCTTCGGCCGAGGCGCTCTACAAGACGTCGACGGGCTTCGACGCCTCCTTCTCGATCTTCACGCTCGGCACCCCCGACGGCGTGCACGAGCTCTTCAGCATCCGGGTGCCGTACCTCCTGTCGTTCCTGTCGACCCACACCTTCGACGGCACGGTCGAGGGCATCAACAACCTCCAGGCTCAGTACACCGCGGCCTACGGCCCCGGCGACTACTCGCCGATCATCTGGGTCACGTACTGGTCCTTCCGCTGGATGATGGGCCTCGGCATGATCGCCATCCTCATCTCGGCGGTCGGCCTCTGGATCACCCGCAAGGGCCGCATGCCCGCGAACAAGTGGGTCTGGCGAGCCGCGACCTGGAGCTTCCCGCTCCCGCTCGCCGCGATGGTCATCGGCTGGGTCTTCACCGAGATGGGCCGGCAGCCCTGGCTGGTGTTCGGGCTGCTGAAGACCAGCGACGGCGTCTCACCGGGCACCACCGGTGTCGAGGTCCTGATCTCGCTGGTCGCCTTCACCGCCATCTACGCGACGCTCGCCGTCGTCGAGTTCCGGCTCATCCTCAGGGCGGCGCAGAAGGGCCCCGAAGCGCCCACGAAGGTCGACGAGACCACGGGCAGGCTCCTCCACGAGGCGACGGTGTACTAGAAAGTGACTGCGCGATCATGACTCTGCCCGACCTCTGGTTCCTCCTCATCGGCCTGTTCTTCACCGGCTACTTCGTGCTCGACGGCTTCGACTTCGGCGTCGGGATGTCGCTGCCGTTCCTCGGCCGCGACGACACCGACCGCCGCGTCCTCATCAACACCATCGGCCCGGTCTGGGATCTCAACGAGACCTGGGTCATCGTCGCCGGCGCCGCCATGTTCGCCGCGTTCCCGGAGTGGTACGCGACGGTGTTCAGCGGCTTCTACCTGATCATGCTGATGATCCTGCTGGCGCTGATCCTGCGCGGCGTCTCGTTCGAGTACCGCCACCAGCGGCCCGACCACAGGTGGAAGCGCAACTTCGACCGGATGATCTTCGTCGGGTCGGTCGTCCCGGCGTTCCTCTGGGGCGTGGTGTTCGCCAACATCGTGCGCGGCATGGCCCTCGACAGCAACTTCGACTACATCGGCTCGCTCGGCGACCTCTTCAACTGGTACGCGATCGCCGGCGGCCTCGCCACCCTGCTGCTGTTCTTCCTGCACGGCACGTTCTTCATCGCGCTGAAGACCGACGGCGAGATCCGGCTCCGCGCTCGTCGGCTCGCGGTCCGCGTCGGCGTCGCCACGGTCGTCGTCGGCGGCGGGTTCCTGGTCGCCACGGTCGTCGCGTTCGGCACGCCGGTCTCGACGGCCCTCGCCGCGGTCGCGGTCGTCGCTCTGGTCGTCGCGTTCACCGCCAACCTCCGTGGTCGCGAGGGTGTCGCGTTCGGCTTCATGGCGCTGACCATCACCGCCGTCGTGGCCAGCCTGTTCGCGACGCTGTTCCCGAACGTCCTCGTCGCGACGAACGATCCGGCCAACACGATGACCATCGAGAACGCGGCGAGCGGCACGTACACGCTCCAGCTGATGAGCTGGATCTCGTTGATCTTCGTGCCGCTGATCCTGCTCTACCAGGGGTTCACCTACTGGATGTTCCGCAAGCGGGTCACCCGGGCGGTCGTCACCGCCTCGGCGCACTGATCTCGTGAAGGCACCGTCATCGTGAAGCCCCTCGATCCGAGGCTCCTCCGCTACGCCCGGAGCGTGCGCGGCTTCCTCGGCCTGGGCGCCGTCCTCGGCGTGGTCCAGACCATCGCGACCGTGGCGTTCGCGTTCTTCGTCTCGCGTGCCGTGGTGACCGTCGTCGACGGCCACGCCGACCGCCTTCCCGGCTATCTCGTCGGCATCGGCATCACCGTGGTCGTCCGGTCGGTGCTGATCTGGGGGCTGGAGTCGCTGGCGACGCGCACGGCCGTCCGGGTCAAGAGCGAGCTCCGAGGCCAGGTCGTCGACGCGGTCGTCCGGCGCGGTGGCGGCTGGGTGGCGAAGACGGGCTCGGCGCGACTCGCGACGCTGACAGGCCCCGGCCTCGACGCCCTCGACGACTACTTCGCGAAGTACGTCCCCCAGCTGATCCTCACGGCTCTGGCGACGCCGATCCTGGTCGTCGTGATGTTCTCGCAGGATCTCCTGTCGGGCATCATCGTCGTCGTCACCCTGCCGCTCATCCCCGTCTTCATGGTTCTCATCGGGTGGACCACCCGGTCGGCCCAGGCCCGTCAGTGGGATCGCCTGGCGAAGCTCGCGTCATCGTTCCTCGACGCCGTGAGCGGCCTCTCCACGCTCAAGGTCTTCGGACGCGAACGGCGTCAGGTGCGACGCATCGGCGACATCACCGGCGAGTACCGCCGCGAGACGATGAAGGTGCTGCAGGTGTCCTTCCTCTCGGGCTTCGCACTCGAGATGGCGGCGTCGCTGTCGGTCGCCATCGTCGCCGTCACGATCGGCATCCGGCTGGTCGAAGGATCGATGCTGCTGCCCCTCGGCCTCTTCCTCCTGCTGCTCACGCCCGAGGCCTACCTGCCGCTGCGCCAGGTCGGCGCCCACTTCCATGCGGCGGCGGACGGCGTGGCGGCGGCCGAGGAGGTCTTCGCGGTGCTGGAGGAGCCCGACGGCGGGCGGGCAGTTCCTGCGCCCCCGGCGTCTTCGGCCGTGCCGTCGGCAGGTTTCGCCGTCGGCGCCGTCGGTCTCGAGGTCCGCGGGCTCTCGGTGGCCTACGAGGGGCGGAGCGTGTTCGACGGCGTCGACCTCGACGTGCCGATCGGCGAGATCACAGCGATCGCCGGCCCCAGCGGCGTGGGCAAGTCGAGCCTCGTCGCTGCTCTTCTCGGCACCGTCGCATTCGACGGCGCGGTGCGGTGGGCCGGTGCTGCGTCGGGTGCGCCCTCGCGCGCCGATGTCGCGTGGTCGGGCCAGAGGCCGGGCCTGATGAGGGGCACGGTGGCCTCGAACGTGGCGCTCGGCGCGGCTCTCGATCGTGACGCGGTGCGCGCCGCCCTCGACACCGCGGCGGGCTCCGACGTCGACCTCGACGCCGTGATCGACGCCGGCGGTGCGGGTCTCTCGGGCGGCCAGGCGCAGCGGGTGGCTCTCGCGCGGGCGATCTACCGGGTGCGTCAGCTCGGCGCCCGACTGCTCCTCGTCGACGAGCCGACGTCGGCCCTCGACTCCGAGACGGAGCTTCTCCTGGTCGCCGGCCTGAGGTCGGTCGCGGCGAGCGGCGTCGCCGTGCTGGTCGTCACGCACCGACCGGCGGTCGCCGCGGCCGCCGACCGGGTGCTCACGCTCACCCCCGCGGGACTGGTCGAGCAGGGACGGACCGCCGGAGTGAGAGCATGACCGACTCGATCATCCGGACCGCGCAGCCGCCGCTGTCGCGCAGCTGGCGCGGACTCGCGGCGGGGGCCCTCAGCGCGCTCAGCGGCGTCGCCCTCCTCGCCACCAGCGCTTACCTGATCACGCGCGCCGCCGAGCAGCCGCCGATCCTCTACCTGTCGATCGCCATCGTGTCGGTCCGGCTGTTCTCGCTCACCCGCGCGCTCTTCCGGTATCTGGAACGCCTCCTCAGCCACGACGCCGCCTTCCGTCAGCTCGCGACCGTGCGCACGACGCTCTACCGACGGCTCGTGCGGGTAGCTCCGGCCGGGCTCGGCCGCACGTCGCGCGGCGACCTGCTGAGCCGCGTCGTGTCGGACGTCGACGCCCTCCAGGATCTGCCGCTGCGCGTCGTGCAGCCCCTCGTCATCTCGGGCCTGTCGGCGCTGGCCGCGGTCGTCGTCGTGCTCGTCTTCTCGCCGGCGGCCGGGGTCGTGCTCCTCGCCGGACTCGTCATCGCGTTCGGCGTCGGCTGCCTCGTCGCCACCGTGCTCGCCCGCCGCAGCGAACGCGACCTCGCCGGGCTCCGAGGCGACCTCTCGGCCGCGATCCTCGACACGGTCCAGAACCTCGATGTGCTTGTCGCGTTCGACGCCGTCGATGCCCAGCTCCAGAGGATGACGGACCTCGACTCGCGGCTCCGGACCGTGGCGCTCACGCGGGCCTCCACCTCCGGCGTGGTGACCGCCCTCATCGCACTCGTCTCCGGAGCCACCGTGCTGGGCGCGATCGCCGCCGCCGCCCCGACCGTCGGGCACGGCCTGCTCGGCCCGGAGCTCGCCCTCGTCGCCCTCGTGCCGCTCGCCGTCTTCGAGGTCGTCGGCGCCGTGCCCGTCGCGGTGCTCGCCTGGCGCAAGGTCCGCGCCAGCGCCGCACGCGTCGACACGGCGGCGCCGGCCGAGGTGCCGGCCGGCGTGGTGCTCGACGACGACTCCGACGACGCCGCGGCTCCCGAGCCCCTCGGGCTGGGTGGGCCGGGAGCGGTCGCCCTGCGCCTCAGGGGGGTGGCAGCGACGTGGCCGGGGGCGGGAGTTCCTGCGCTCCGAGGTCTCGACCTCGAGGTCGCCGTGGGGGAGCGGATCGTCGTCGAGGGTCCCAGCGGCGCCGGCAAGTCGACCCTAGCCTCGGTGCTCGTGAGGTTCGTGGACTACTGCGGCTCGTATGAGATCGGCGGGGTCGATGCCCGGACGGTGCGGCCGGCCGACGCGCGCGCCACCGTCGGGCTCCTGGAGCAGACCCCGTACGTGTTCGACGAGAACGTGCGGCAGAATCTGCTGTTCGCGCGCGACACCTCGACCGACGCCGAGCTGGAGGCCGTGCTCGCCCGGGTCGGCCTCGGCGAGTGGCTCGAGTCGCGCGGCGGGCTCGACGCGCGTCCCGGCGAACGCGGCGCGCTCATCTCGGGCGGCCAGGCGCAGCGGCTCGCGCTGGCCCGGGCGCTGCTGCGCGGGTTCCCGGTGCTGGTTCTCGACGAGCCCGCCGCCGGGGTCGACCCCGACCTGGCGGACGCCCTGATCGCCGACCTGCTGCGGGCCGCCGAGGCCGACGGGACGACCGTCGTGCTCATCTCGCACGTGCCGGTTCCGTCAGCGTTGGTGACGCGGCGGCTGCGCCTCGTCGGCGGCCGATTCGCCTAGCCGGCTCCGTGTCGGCCCTCTCGGCTCGTCGCCGAGAGTGCGCACTGTGTCGATATCGGTGCCGCTGGCGACGAAGAGCGCACTCTCGACGTGGTCCGGACCGCGCGGCCGTGGCGGCGCGCTACGCCCCGACGTAGGTGGCGAGGTGCTGCCCCGTGAGCGTCGACCGGTCGGCGACGAGCTCGGCGGGCGTGCCCTCGAAGACGATGCGCCCTCCGTCGTGGCCGGCGCCCGGCCCGACGTCGATGATGCGGTCTGCGTGGGCCATCACGGCCTGGTGGTGCTCGATGACGATGACCGACCTGCCCGAGTCGACCAGGCGGTCGAGCAGCGCGAGCAGCTGCTGCACGTCAGCGAGGTGAAGGCCCGTGGTGGGCTCGTCGAGCACGAGCACGCTGCCCTTCTCGCCCATGTGCACCGCGAGCTTGAGGCGCTGCCGCTCTCCTCCCGAGAGCGTGGTCAGCGGCTGGCCGATGGTGAGGTAGCCGAGCCCGACGTCGGCGAGCCGGCGCAGGATCGCGTGGGCCGCCGGCGTCTTCGCCGCACCGGCGGCGAAGAACTCCTCGGCGTCCGCGACCGACATGGCCAGCACCTCGGAGATGTCGCGACCCCCGAGGGTGTAGTCGAGCACGGACGAGTCGAACCGTCTGCCCTCGCAGTCGTCGCAGACGGTCGAGACCGTCGCCATGATGCCCAGGTCGGTGTAGATCACGCCGGCGCCGCCGCAGGTCGGGCAGGCCCCTTCCGAGTTCGAGCTGAAGAGGGCCGGCTTGACGCCGTTGGCCTTGGCGAACGCCTTGCGGATCGGCTCGAGGAGCCCGGAGTAGGTCGCCGGGTTGCTGCGGCGGGATCCGCGGATGGGACTCTGGTCGACCGAGATGACGTCGTCGCCCACGGATACCGAGCCATGGATCAGCGAGCTCTTGCCCGAGCCCGCGACGCCCGTCACGACGGTCAGCACTCCGAGCGGCACGTCGACGTCGACGCCCTGGAGGTTGTGCGTGGTGGCTCCGCGCACCGCGATCGACCCCGTCGGCGTTCGGACCGTCGACTTGAGCGCCGCCCGGTCGTCGAGGTGCCGGCCGGTCACCGTGTCGGCGCCGCGCAGGCCGTCGACCGTGCCCTCGAAGCACACCGTGCCGCCGTTCGCGCCGGCACCCGGCCCGAGGTCGACGACATGGTCGGCGATCGCGATGGTCTCGGGCTTGTGCTCGACGACCAGTACCGTGTTGCCCTTGTCGCGCAGTCGCAGGAGGAGCTCGTTCATCCGCTGGATGTCGTGCGGATGCAGGCCGGTGGTCGGCTCGTCGAAGACGTAGGTGATGTCGGTGAGCGCCGAGCCGAGGTGGCGGACCATCTTCACGCGCTGGGCCTCGCCGCCCGACAGCGTGCCGGTGGCGCGGTCGAGCGAGAGGTAGCCGAGTCCGATCTCGACGAACGAGTGCAGCACCTGCCGCAGCGACTGGAGCAGCGGGGCGACCGACGGCTCGTCCAGCGCGTGGACCCACTCGGCGAGGTCGCTGATCTGCATCGAGCAGGCGTCGGCGATGCTGATGCCGTCGATGAGCGACGAGCGCGCGGCCTCGTTCAGCCGGGTGCCACCGCAGTCGGGGCAGGAGGTGAAGGTCACGGCTCGGTCGACGAAGGCGCGGATGTGCGGCTGCATCGACTCGCGGTCCTTCGAGAGCATCGACCTCTGGAGCTTGGGCACCAGCCCCTCGTAGGTGAGGTTGATGCCGTTGATCTTGACCTTGGTCGGCTCGCGGTAGAGGAAGTCGTTCAGCTCGACCTCGGTGTAGTCGCGGATCGGCTTCGCGCCGTCGAGGAAGCCCGACTCGATGTAGACGCGCATCATCCAGCCGTCGCCGGTGTAGCCCGGCACTCGGACGGCGCCGTCGATCAGCGACTTCGAGTCGTCGTAGAGCTCGGTGAAGTCCATGTCGCTGACCGACCCCCGGCCCTCGCAGCGCGGGCACATGCCGCCGTTGCGCGAGAAGTTCGCCGGGATGTCCTTCGAGGCGCCGCCCTTCTGAACCGTGAGGGTGCCGGAGCCGCGCACCGACGACACGTTGAACGAGAAGGCGTTGGGGGAGCCCACTCGAGGCGAGCCGAGCCGGCTGAAGAGGATCCGCAGCATGGCGTTGGCGTCGGTCGCCGTGCCCACCGTCGACCTCGGGTCGGAGCCCATGCGCTGCTGGTCGACGATGATGACGGTGGTGAGCCCCTCGAGCACGTCAACCTCGGGACGGGCCAGCGTCGGCATGAACCCCTGGACGAACGCGCTGTAGGTCTCGTTGATCAGCCGCTGCGACTCAGCCGCGATGGTGCCGAACACGAGGGAGCTCTTGCCCGACCCCGAGACGCCCGTGAAGACGGTCAGCTGCCGCTTCGGGATGGCGACGCTGATGTCTTTCAGGTTGTGCTCGCGGGCTCCGCTGACGCGGATGGTCTCGAACGTGCGATCGGCATGAGGCATGCGCCCAATATATCGAGTACCGGCGACAAAGCTAGTGCGAGTGGACGGGCCGCCTGAGGGCGTCCAGCCGCGCCCGCCACAGCCGCAGGCGCCCGGGCTGCTCGGCGACCGTCGGCCCGCCTACCCACGAGGTGGCGATCCGGGGCCCGTGCAGCGATCCGAGGCTCCACACCTCGTGGTCGGCGAGGTCGTCCGGCTCGACGAGCTCCCGCAGCACGGTGACGCCAAAGGCCGTCGCGACGGTCACGAGCGAGTTCTCCGTCACCCCGGGCAGCCGCTCGAGCGTGTCGTCGACCACGCAGAGCGCATCGCCCCGCCACCACGCGATCGACGAGTAGCCGCCCTCGACGACGAGTCCCTCGGGCGAGACGATCACGGCCTCGTCGGCTCCGGCCCGCACGGCCTCCTGGCGCAGGGCGTCGAGGCGCGCGAGGTCCGGTCCTTTGATCAGGGGAGTCGTCCGCGGGTCGACACGCGCGGTGTGCAGCGCCACGGAGGTCGTCCGGACGGGCGCCCGTCGCAGCGACATGTCGAAGGTCCCTGAGGTGTCGAGGGTGATCCGCGGAAACCAGGACCCGGTCGCAGGAACTCCCCGCACCGCCCGATCCCAGAACGGTCCCGCCGCATCGGCGAGGTCGGGCGCCTGCGCCCGCACCGAGTCGACGAACCGCGACCGGTGCACCCCGGCCGCCAGCGCCAGCCCGCCGTCGACGAGGAGGGAGTCCGCCACGAGCAGCGAGGTGGGGGGTGCGTCGTTCATAGAATCAACCCTATGCGGCAGCCTCCGACCCGAACCCCGCTCGCCGGGTGGGTGACGCCCGAGGCGGTCGTCCGCGCGTTCGGGGCGGAGGGCGACGTCGTCTGGATCGACGCCGGCGCGGCCGCGGACGCCGAGGGCGCGGCTCCGTCACCCGGTCATCCGGCGCGCTCGCTGGTCGGCTGGGGGCGCCGACGCCTCGACGCCCGCGCCGCGGTGCCCGGCGACGTCGAGGCGGCCCTGGCCCGCGCCGACGCCTCCCTCCGCGACGACGATCCCGACGCCGACCCGCTCGGCTGGTGGGGCGTCGTCGGCTACGGCGTCTCGGCCGAGCTGCTCGCGCCCGGCGACGCGACCTGGGCCGAGGCCCTCGGCGACCCGGTGCGGCCCGACCTGCTCCTGCTGGAGGTGGACCGCGCGCTCGTGTTCGACCACGGCACGGGCCTCGTCGAGCTGGTGGAGCGGGGCGCTGAGCCGGAGCTCGGCGAGGCTCTGCGGAACTGGTGGCCCGGGCGGGAGCCGCGGCAGAAGGCCGTTCCTGCGCCCGGAGCGACAGCAGCGTGGGCCGACGACGACGCCCGCTACCTCGACCTGATCGCCGGCTGCCTGGCCGCGATCGACCGCGGCGACGCCTTCGTCATCTGCCTGACGACGAGCGCCTCCGTCGTGACCGGCGAGAGCGACCTCGACCTCTACGCGCGGCTGCGGCGGTCGTCTCCGGCGCCGAGGGCGTCGTTCATCAGGCTCGGCGAGACGGCCGTGCTGGGGGCGAGTCCCGAGGAGTTCCTGCGCATCGATGCCGAGGGCCGGGTCTCGACGTCGCCGATCAAGGGCACTCGCGAGCGCTCGGCCGATTCGCGACTCGACGAGGCCCGGGCGCAGGAACTCGCGTCGAACCGCAAGGAGCGCGCCGAGAACCTCATGATCGTCGACCTCATGCGCAACGACCTCTCGCGGGTGTCGCGGCCCGAGCACGTCGCCGTGTCGTCGCTGTTCGCCGTCGAGGGCTTCGAGCACGTGCACCAGCTCGTCAGCACGGTCACGGCCGTGGTGCGGCCCGAGCTCACCGGCATCGACGTGCTGCGGGCGACGTTCCCGCCGGGGTCGATGACCGGGGCGCCGAAGCACAGCGTGGTGCGGATCCTGGCGGAGCTGGAGGCCGGGCCCCGCGGACTCTACTCGGGGGTCGCGGGGCGGTTCGGATTCGACGGCACGGTCGACCTGGCCGTCGTGATCCGGTCGATCGTGCTCGACCTCCCCACCGGCGAGGCCGGCGTCGGCGTCGGCGGCGGGATCACGAACGAGTCCGACCCGGCCGACGAGCTGGCCGAGGTCGCGATCAAGGCCCGCGCCCTGCTGACCGCCCTCGGCGCCTCCGGCGTGCCGGACTCGCTAATCTAGATCCTTGGGTCCGCGGCGTCGCCAGTGCGATGCGCTCCTGGGCCCGCACCCCCAGACGTGAATTGAGAACCTCCGTGGCACACGAGCACGAGCAGAACCTGACGACCGACGCCGCCGGCGATGACGGCGAGTCGACCGTCGTCGACCCGAACGCCTACGACTTCGCCGCCCTGCAGACGAAGTGGCAGGCCGTCTGGGAGGAGCGCCAGCCGTTCACGATCGACGACCCGACCGACAAGCGCCCGCGCAAGTACATCATGGACATGTTCTCGTACCCGTCGGGCGACCTGCACATGGGTCACGCCGAGGCGTTCGCGTTCGGCGACATCGTGGCCCGCTACTGGTGGCAGCAGGGCTTCCAGGTGCTGCACCCCGTGGGCTGGGACAGCTTCGGGCTGCCCGCCGAGAACGCCGCGATCAAGCGCGGCACCGACCCTCGCGAGTGGACGTACGCGAACATCGACCAGCAGCGCGCCGCCATGAAGGCGTACGGCGTGTCGGTCGACTGGACCCGCGAGATCCACACCTCCGACCCCGAGTACTACAAGTGGAACCAGTGGCTGTTCCTCAAGATGTACGAGAAGGGCCTGGCCTACCGGAAAGACAGCTGGGTCAACTGGGACCCTGTGGACCAGACCGTCCTCGCCAACGAGCAGGTGCTCGCCGACGGCACGTCCGACCGCTCGGGCGCCGTCGTGGTGAAGAAGAAGCTCACGCAGTGGTACTTCAAGATCACCGACTACGCCGACCGCCTGCTCGACGACCTGAACCAGCTCGAGGGCCGCTGGCCGTCGAAGGTGCTGGCGATGCAGCGCAACTGGATCGGCCGCTCGACGGGTGCCGACGTCGACTTCGCCGTCGAGGGCCGCGCCGAGAAGATCACGGTCTTCACGACGCGCCCCGACACCCTGCACGGCGTCACCTTCATGGTCGTCGCGCCGGAGTCCGACCTGGCGGCGGAGCTCGTCGCCGGCGCGGACGACGCCGCGATCGCCGAGACGTTCCAGGCATTCCTGACCGAGGTGCAGAAGAGCACCGAGATCGAGCGCCAGACCGCCGACCGCCCGAAGCAGGGCGTCTTCCTCGGCCGCTACGCCAAGAACCCGCTGACCGGCGAGCGGATCCCGGTGTGGGCCGCCGACTACGTCCTGCCCGACTACGGCCACGGCGCCGTCATGGCCGTGCCGGCGCACGACCAGCGCGACCTCGACTTCGCCCTGAAGTACGACCTGCCCGTGCGCGTCGTCGTCGACGTGAACGCGCCCGTGACCGGTGTGATCCCCGCGCTCGAGCTGGACGAGAACGGCCAGGCGATCCTGCCCGACGATCTGGAGCCGACCGACCCCGCCGAGACGGGCACCGCCCTGACCGGCGAGGGCCGCCTGCTGAACTCGGGCGTCTTCACCGGGCTGAGCAAGTCGAACGGCATCAAGCGCATCATCGAGGCGCTGGAGACCGCCGGCGACGGCCGCGCCGCCAAGACGTACCGCCTCCGGGACTGGCTCATCTCGCGCCAGCGCTTCTGGGGCACCCCGATCCCGATCATCCACGGCGCCGACGGCGTCGAGATCCCTGTTCCGCTCGACCAGCTCCCCGTCGAGCTGCCGTCGACCGAGGGCCTCGACCTCAAGCCCAAGGGCCAGTCGCCGCTGGGCGCCGCCACCGAGTGGGTCACCGTCGAGGACCCTCGCGACGGCAGTCCGGCCCTCCGCGACCCCGACACGATGGACACCTTCGTCGACTCGTCGTGGTATTACCTGCGCTACCTCAACCCGAACGACGACACCATGGCCTTCGACCCGAAGGAGGCCGACAAGTGGGCGCCCGTCGACCAGTACGTCGGCGGTGTCGAGCATGCGATCCTGCACCTGCTGTACGCGCGCTTCATCACCAAGGTGCTGTTCGACCTCGGCTACGTGGGCTTCACCGAGCCCTTCAGCGCGCTGCTGAACCAGGGCATGGTGCTCTCGGGCGGCTCGAAGATGTCGAAGTCAAAGGGCGGCGTCAACCTGAGCGACGAGCTCGCCGAGCACGGCGTCGACGCGATCCGGCTCACCATGGCGTTCGCCGGCCCGCCCGAAGACGACATCAACTGGGAAGACGTGTCGCCCGCCGGCGCCGCCAAGTTCCTGGCGCGGGCCTTCCGCCTGGCGAACGACGTCGCCTCGACGCCCGACGCCGTGTGGGCCGAGGGCGACCAGAACCTCCGCCGCTCGACGCACCGCTTCCTGTCGGAGGCCCCGAGCCTGGTCGAGGCGTTCAAGTTCAACGTCGTCGTCGCGCGCCTCATGGAGCTCGTCAACACGATCCGCAAGGCCGTCGACTCCGGCGCGGGCCCCGCCGACCCGGCCGTGCGAGAGGCCACCGAGACCGTGGCTCTCGCTCTGTCGCTGTTCTCGCCGCACACCGCGGCCGAGATGTGGGAGCGCCTCGGCTACGACTCCGACGTCGCGACCTTCGGCTGGCGCAAGGCCGACCCGACGCTGCTCGTCGAGACCAGCGTCACCGCGGTGATCCAGGTCAACGGCAAGGTGCGCGACCGTCTCGAGGTCTCGCCGAAGATCGGCGCCGACGAGCTGGAGGCCTTGGCTCGCGAGTCGGCGGCCGTGAGGCGCGCCGTCGGCGACAAAGAGATCGTCAACGTGATCGTGCGGGCGCCGCGCGTGGTGAACATCGCCGTGAAGTAACGCTGTCGTCCTGTTCTCCACAGGGCCTCGGAGCCGCCGATCTCTGCACAGATCGGCGGCTCCGTCGTCTCCGGGGCCGCCGCTTTCCTAGCGTGGCCGCATGAGCAGTTCAGAGGGGCGCACGCCGGACTTCCGCGAGCCGGGGTCGGCGCCGCGGTGGCGGGTGGCCGTGGGCGCGGCGGTCGTGGCGGCGGTGGTCCTGGTCGGGATCGTGGTGGCGGTGTCGGCCATCACGGCGGGGCGGCAGGCGGTAGCCGATGTTCCTGCGCCCGTGTCGTCGTTCACGACGCCGGCCCCGGCGCTCTCGACACCTTCGCCGGGGCGGGTGTTCGTGCACATCCTGGGGCGGGTCGAGCGGCCCGGACTGTACGAGGTGGCGTCCGGGTCGCGGGCGGTCGACGTGGTGGCCCAGGCCGGCGGGTTTCGCGACGATGCCGACCAGACAGCGCTGAACCTCGCTCGCACGGTCGCCGACGGGGAGCAGATCGTGGTGCCGAAGGTGGGGGAGTCGGCTTCGCCGGTGCCGCCAGCCGGCACGTCGTCGTCGTCGGCGCCTTCGGGCATGGTCGACCTCAACACCGCCGACGCCGCGACCCTCGAGACGCTGTCGGGCGTCGGGCCGGCGACGAGCGCCGCGATTCTGGCGTGGCGCGACGAGCACGGGCGGTTCGCCGCCGTCGAAGACCTTCTCGACGTGCCGGGGATCGGCGAGAAGAAGCTCGAGGCGCTGCGGGAGAGCGTGGTGGCGGGGTGATCGACGTGCGGCTGGCGGCGCCGGCGGCGGCGGGGTGGGGTGCGCTGGTGCTCGCGCTGCCCCACCCTGCCGCGCTGCCGATGATTGCGGGAGTCGCCGCGGTCGGGTCGTGCGGGCTGCTCCTCGGTCGGCGGCTCGGGCTCGTGGCCGTGATGCTCGGCGTCGTCGCAGCCCTCGCCGGGTCGGCGTGGATTCGCCTGCCGTCGCCGGAGTCCCTGCCGAGCACCTCGACGGCCGTCGTCGGCGAGGTCGTCCGCCTGCCCGATCCGCGTACCGGCACGCTCACCCTGTCGATCAGCAGGGTCGGGGCGCAGGAACCCGCCCACCCCCTCCGCACCCTCGTCCTCGGCGCGGAGCCGGGCGCCGCCTGGCCCACCGCCGGCGACACCGTCGCCGTGACCGGCCGGCTCTCCGAGTTCACCCCCGGCGATCCCCATGCGCTGGCGTTGCGGCCGTCCTCGCCGGTCGAGGTGGTGAGGCCTGCATCGGGGCTCGGCGGGTGGGCCGCCGACCTACGCGACGGCTTCGCGCGCACCACCGCCGGTCTCCCGGGCGACGGCGGCGACCTGCTCCCGGGGCTGACGCTCGGCGACACGGCACGCGTCTCGGCCGACCTCGACCAGGCGATGAAACGGTCGTCTCTGGCCCACCTCACGGCGGTGTCGGGTGCGAACTGTGCCGTCGTCGTCGCCGTCACGCTGATGCTGGCGGCCGCGCTCGGGGTGCCGCGGCTCGTTCGCTACGGGGCAGCCGCCGTGGTGCTCGGCGGATTCGTGGTGCTGGTGACTCCCGAGCCGAGCGTCCAGCGCGCCGCCGTCATGGCTCTGGCGGGGCTCGCCCTGACTGCGTGGGGACGACCCGTGCGCGGGCTCCCTCTGGTGTCGCTCGCCATCGTCGTGCTCCTGCTGAGCGACCCGTGGCTCGCGCGATCGTTCGGGTTCGCCCTGTCGGTGCTGGCGACCGCGGGGCTCGTGGTGCTGACGGGGCCGCTCAGCCTCGTCCTGGCCCGGGTCGTGCCGTCGCCGATCGCAGTCGCTCTCGCCGTGCCGATCGCGGCGCAGCTGGCCTGCCAGCCGCTGCTGCTCCTGCTCGACCCCGGCGTGCCGCTCGTCGGCATCCCCGCCAACGTCCTCGCCGAACCGGCGGCACCCGTCGCGACGGTCCTCGGCCTGGTCGCGTGCCTGCTCGGCTCCGTCTGGCCCGCCGCCGCGGTCGCCGTGTCTCACGCCGCGTGGCTCCCCTCGACCTGGATCGCCGCGGTGGCCCGGTTCGCGGCAGGCGTCCCCGGGGCGCGGCTCGAGTGGGGCGCGGGCGCTCTCGCCGTCGGGGTCGCCGCACTCGTCGTGCTGCTGGCCGCCGCTTCGGTGCTCGCGCCGTCGCACCGCCGCGCCCGCCGTGTCGCGACCTCGGCCCTGCTCGCGCTCCTCGTGCCCCTGGCCGCGACCACCGCCGGCGGCACGCTCGGCCGCCGCGCGACCCTCCCCGCCGACTGGCTGATCGCGCAGTGCGACGTGGGCCAGGGCGACGCCGTGCTCCTCCGCTCGGCGGGCAGGGTGGCGCTCGTCGACACCGGCGATGATGCGGCTTTGCTGGCCACCTGCCTGCAGTCCTTCGGCATCGGCCGGATCGACCTCCTCGTGCTCACCCACTTCGACGCCGACCACGTCGGCGCGTCCGGGTCGCTGGCCGGGCGGGTGGAGACCGTGCTCGTGGGGCCGGGCGGTGGCGACGTCGTTCCTGCGCTCAGGGCTCGGGCTGTGGTCGCCGCGACGCCGGGTGCGTCGATGCGGCTGGGCGACGCGCAGCTCACCGTGCTGTGGCCGCCTGATGGGACGACGCCGGGCAACGAGGCGAGCGTCGTGCTCTCGGTCTCGTGCGCCTCGGTCTGCGCGCCGGCGCAGCTGACCGCGGTTCTGCTGGGCGACCTCGGCGAACGCGAGCAGGCGCGCCTGCGCGGACGCACCGACTTCGGCCCGGTCGACGTCGTCAAGGTGTCGCACCACGGGTCGCGCGACCAGAGCCCTTCTCTGTACCAGGAACTACGGCCCCGCATCGCCCTGGTCGGCGTCGGGGCCGACAACACCTACGGCCACCCCGTCGCGCAGACCGTCGACCTGCTGCAGTCGGTCGGCGCCGCCGTCGTCCGCAGCGACGAGGACGGCACCGTCGCCCTCGCCCGCGACTCCGACGGCGGCATCGCCGTCTGGCGCGCAGGAGCACGCGTGACGGCCGGTGCACCTAGGCTTGACCCCGGCCTCGCCGAACCGGTCGCGGCCCCGGGCCGCTCGACACGGCCCGGCACGGACCGCCCGGAGGAGAGACATGGCAGCGCGAACCGCGGGCAAGGCGACGAAGGCCGTCCAGATCGCCCAGGTCGGATGGGACGCCATTCGTCCGGCGCCCGTGATCCTGGTCTCGGGGCCCGAGCAGTTCCTCGCCGACCGGTCCGTCCGGCAGCTGCGCGACCAGCTCGTCGCCGAAGACCCTCGGCTCGAGGTCCACGATCTCTCGGCCGACCAGTACGGCCCCGGTGAGCTGATCACCCTGGCGAGCCCGTCGCTGTTCGCCGAGCCGCGCCTCATCCGAGTCGCCAACGTCGAGAAGTGCACCGACGCATTCCTGCAGGAGGCGCTCTCGTACCTGGAGGCGCCGGCCGACGACACCTACCTCGTGCTCCGCCACGGTGGGGGAGTCCGCGGCAAGAAGCTGCTCGACGCGCTCCGCGGCGGCCTCGGCGGCGGCATCGAGGTCATCTGCGCCGAGCTCAAGAAAGACACCGAGAAGCTCGACTTCGCCGCCGCCGAGTTCGCCGCCGAGGGGCGGCGCGTATCGGCCGGAGCCCTTCGTGCGCTGGTGCAGGCGTTCCAGGACGACCTCTCGGAGCTCGCCTCCGCGTGCCAGCAGCTCCTTGCCGACGGGGCCGCCGAGATCACCGAGGTGACCGTCGAGAAGTACTACTCGGGTCGCGTCGAGACCAACGCGTTCAAGGTCGCCGACACCGCGATCGCCGGGCGGCAGGGTGAGGCCCTGATCCTGCTGCGGCATGCGCTGGCCTCGGGGCAGGACCCCGTGCCGATCGTCGCCGCCTTCGCGTCCAAGCTCCGGACCATGGCCAAGGTCAGCGGCGGCGGGCGCTCCAGCCAGGGCGAGCTGGCGTCGCGGTTCGGGCTGGCGCCCTGGCAGGTGCAGCGCGCGCAGCGCGACCTCGGCGGGTGGTCCGACGAGGGGCTCGGCCGCGCCATCGACCTCATCGCCACCACCGACGCCGCCGTCAAGGGCGCCGAGCGCGACGCCGTGTACGCCCTCGAGCGCATGGTCAGCGTCGTCAGCCGTCGAGGCGCTACGAGCTAGAGGCGGGGCCTGGCAGCTCGGGCCCGCCGAATCGGCACACGCCCGCCGTCGCGACGGCGGGGCTGAGCCGTTCTGGCGGGGCCGAGCCGCAGCAGAGCGCGCCCGAGCCGGTCCGGGGCCGACGCCCCCGCACGGCGAAGGCCCCGCCTCCCGAATCGGGAGGCGGGGCCTTCGTACAGCGGCGCGGGACCTAGAGGGCCGCGACCTGCTTGGCGATCGCCGACTTGCGGTTGGCGGCCTGGTTCTGGTGGATGACACCCTTGCTGACGGCCTTGTCGAGCTTCTTCGTCGCGACGACGAGAGCGGCGGTCGCAGCGGCCTTATCGCCGGCGGTGATGGCGGCGTGCGTCGAGCGGATGACGGTCTTCAGCTCGCTCTTGACGGCCTTGTTGCGGTCCTGGGCCTTCTTGTTGGTGCCGATGCGCTTGATCTGCGACTTGATGTTTGCCACTGTGGTGAACCTTCTGTCTGGATTGATAAGAGTGTGTACGCAGCCGATCAGGACCATAGAGGGTGGACCTGGTCGCCTAGGCGAACTGACTGCGAATCGCCGCGCAGCGGGGAAGCGGCGGCGGAAGCCAAGAATCAACACTACCAGGGCGTCTGCCGAGCGGCAATCAAGCGGGCCGAGCGTGTCGTAGTAACGTCTCGGCATGCCTTCCCTCGCCCCGCACATCCTGTCCGTGCCCGGCTCCGGTATCCGACGGGTGTTCGAGATCGCGATGAAGCTCGACGACGTCGCGATGCTGGTCGTCGGCGAGCCCGACGTGCCGGTCGCCCGCCACATCATCGACGCCGCCCGGCGCGCCTGGGCCGAGGACCGCACGAGCTACACGCCCAACGGCGGCATCGCGCCGCTCCGGGCCGCCCTGGTGGCCAAGCTGGCGCGCGAGAACGACGTGCACGTGGCCGAGGAGCAGGTCTGGGTGACCGTCGGGGCGACTCAGGCCCTGCACCAGGCGATGGGCCTGCTGCTCGGGCCGGGCGACGAGGTGCTCGTTCCTGATCCCGGCTACACGACCTTCACCATGAACGCGCACATGCTCGACGCGCACGCGGTGCCGTACGCGCTCTCGGCCGAGCACGGTTTCGAGCCGGACGTCGACGCCCTGGAGCCCCTGGTCACCGACCGGACGCGCGCCATCATCGTCAACTCGCCCTCGAACCCCCTCGGCACGGTGTTCGGCGAGGCTCTGCTGCGCCGGATCCTCGACTTCGCCCGCCGCCACGACCTCTGGGTGATCAGCGACGAGGTGTACGAGTACTTCACCTACGGCACGGCGCACGTGAGCCTCGCGGCGCTCGACGACGACGACCGGGTGTTCAGCGTCTTCTCCCTGAGCAAGACCTACGCGATGACCGGCGTGCGTGTGGGCTACCTCGTCACGCCCCGAGGGCTCTCCGAGACGATGAGAACGGTGCAGGAGGCGCAGATCAGCTGCGTCGCCGAGCCCGACCAGTGGGCGGCCCTCGCCGCCGTCACCGGCGACAACCAGCCCGTCGCCGATGCGCGCGAGCACTACCGGGAGAACCTCGAGGCGACTCGGGAGATCCTGCGCCAGCGGGGTCTGGCCTTCCTCGACCCGGCCGGCGCCTTCTACCTCTGGGTCGACGTCTCGCACGCCTCCCGGGGCGACGTCGCTCAATGGGCGGAGGACTTCCTGATCGCCGAGCGCGTCGCCATCGCCCCCGGCAGCGCCTTCGGCCGATCGGGCGAGGGCTGGATCAGGATCAGCCTCGCGGCACCCCTCGACGTGCTCGAGCGCGGCCTGCGCGCCCTGCCTGTCCCCGCCTGACGGAAGGCCGCGGTCCCCGCCCGAGCGCGCTCGTGGGAGAATGTCCCGACCGCTAGACCGACTGCGCCAGAGAGACCACGTGAGCCCCAAAGCCGTTACCGCCCTCGAGCCCGCCTCGACCGCGCCCGACGCGATCCGCAACTTCTGCATCATCGCGCACATCGACCACGGCAAGTCGACTCTCGCCGACCGCATGCTGGGCATCACCGGCGTCGTCGAGGACCGCGCCATGCGTGCCCAGTACCTCGACCGCATGGACATCGAGCGCGAGCGCGGCATCACGATCAAGAGCCAGGCCGTCCGCATGCCGTGGGCCGTCGACGGCACGACCTACGCGCTCAACATGATCGACACCCCCGGCCACGTCGACTTCAGCTACGAGGTCTCCCGGTCGCTCGCGGCCTGCGAGGGCGCGATCCTGCTGGTCGACGCGGCCCAGGGCATCGAGGCCCAGACGCTCGCCAACCTCTACCTGGCGCTCGAGAACGACCTCGAGATCATCCCGGTGCTCAACAAGATCGACCTGCCCGCGGCCGACCCCGACAAGTACGCGGCCGAGCTCGCGCAGCTCATCGGCGGCGACCCGAAAGACGTGCTGCGCGTCAGCGGCAAGACCGGCGTCGGCGTCGAGGAGCTCCTCGACGTCGTCGTGAACCGCATCCCCGCGCCGAAGGGCGACAAAGACGCTCCGGCCCGCGCCATGATCTTCGACTCGGTCTACGACAGCTACCGCGGCGTCATCACCTACGTCCGCATGATCGACGGCAGCCTGAAGCCGCGCGAGAAGATCCAGATGATGTCGACTCGCGCGGTCCACGACATCCTCGAGATCGGCGTCTCGTCGCCCGAGCCCCTCGCCTCACAGGGTCTGGGCGTCGGCGAGGTCGGCTACCTGATCACCGGGGTGAAAGACGTGCGCCAGTCGAAGGTCGGCGACACGGTCACGACGGCCGCCAAACCGGCCACCGTCGCCCTCGCCGGCTACACCGAGCCGCTCCCGATGGTGTTCTCGGGGCTCTACCCGATCGACGGCAGCGACTACCCGGTGCTCCGCGAGGCGCTCGACAAGCTCAAGCTGTCCGACGCGGCGCTCGTCTACGAGCCCGAGACCTCGGTCGCGCTCGGCTTCGGCTTCCGCTGCGGCTTCCTCGGCCTGCTGCACCTCGAGATCATCACGGAGCGCCTCGAGCGCGAGTTCAACCTCGATCTCATCACGACCGCGCCGAGCGTAATCTACGAGGTGACGACCGAAGACAAGAAGACCACCACGGTCACGAACCCGTCCGAGTTCCCCGACGGCAAGATCATGAGCGTGGCCGAGCCCATGGTGAAGGCCGCGATCCTCGCGCCGAAAGACTACGTCGGCGTCATCATGGAGCTCTGCCAGTCGCGCCGCGGCAACCTGCTCGGCATGGAGTACCTCGGCGAAGACCGCGTCGAGCTGCGCTACAACATGCCGCTCGGCGAGATCGTCTTCGACTTCTTCGACCAGCTCAAGAGCAAGACGCAGGGCTACGCGTCGCTCGACTACGAGCCCAGCGGCGAGCAGGAGGCCGACCTGGTCAAGGTCGACATCCTGCTGCAGGGCGAGCAGGTCGACGCGTTCTCGACGATCGTCCACCGCGACAAGGCCTACGCGTACGGCGTGCTGATGACCGGCCGCCTGCGCGAGCTGATCCCGCGGCAGCAGTTCGAGGTGCCGATCCAGGCCGCCATCGGCGCCCGGATCATCGCCCGCGAGTCGATCCGCGCCATGCGGAAGGACGTCCTGGCCAAGTGCTACGGCGGCGACATCACCCGAAAGCGCAAGCTCCTCGAGAAGCAGAAGGAGGGCAAGAAGCGCATGAAGACCATCGGCCGGGTCGACGTGCCGCAGGAGGCCTTCATCGCCGCGCTCTCGGGTGACGTGGAGAAGAAAGACAAGAAGTAGGCGGCAGGGCGGCACTCGCCGGCCGCTGGGAGCATGCTGGACGCATGCCTGCTCTCTTCATCGTCATCATCATCGTCGGAATCATCGTCTTCGGGCTCAGCTTCCTCGGCGCCGCCCTGAAGTTCCTGCTCTTCGTCGGCCTCATCATCGTCGCGATCGGGATCATCGGCTGGATCGTGCGCGCGCTCACGGGCCGCAAGGCCTGACCCGCGTCGCGAGATGGCCGTGGCCGTCGCCCGCCCGCCAGGGTGGCGACGGCCACGGCCATCTCGATGCCGCCACGGCTGCGGCCACCACGTGACCGGGACGCAGCGACGCCGCGACGCGGCCCCGTCTAGAATCGTCGGATGCGCCGTCAGACCCACACCGAGATCCAGACCACCTACGGGCAGGTCGGGGCTACCCAGGCGCCCGACCTCCTGCAGTACCCGCCGAAGGGATTCCGCCCCGCCGAGTACCGCACGCGCATCGGCCACGGCGACGCCCGCTTCGAGGCCGCCTGGGCCGCGATCATGACGTGGAAGGTCCAGGAGCGCAGCGGCATCCGCGTGCGCGTCACCAGCACCCCGTCGTTCGAGGAGGGTGCGTACACGCCCGTCACCTTCGACGACGAGGGCAACCCGCTCGACCCCGCCGACTACGCCGCTCCGACCGGCGAGTCGCACTTCAGCCCCGAGGGCGAGCCGTTCCTGGTCGCCGGAACCGAGGCCGTCCTCGACATCCGCGCCTACGGCCGCACCGTCCACGCGCCGGTCCGCGTCGTCTACGTGATCGACGACCCGACGCGCAAGGGCTTCGCCTACGGCACGCTCGACGGCCACCCCGAGAGCGGCGAGGAGAGCTGGGTCATCGACCAGACCGACGACGGCTCCGTCTGGCTGACCGTGCGGGTGTTCTCGAAGCCGGCGAACTGGAAGTGGCGCCTGGTCGCGCCGTTCCTGCGCCTCCAGCAGACGAAGTACACCCAGCGCTACCTCCGCGTGCTGGTGGGCGACTGACGGTGCCGAGCGCCCTTCCGCTCGCCGACCCGGCACCCGCCGACGGCAGCCTGCCGGCGAGCGTCGTCGACGGTGTCGAGTCGCGCGACTTCGGCGTCTACGTTCACGTGCCCTTCTGCCGTGTCCGCTGCGGCTACTGCGACTTCAACACCTACACCGGCGACGAGCTGCGAGGCGCCAAGCGGAGCGACTACGCCTCGCAGGCCATCGCTGAGATCCGGGGGGCCGACCGGGTGCTGCACGACGCCGGGCTCCCGCCACGCTCGGCCTCGTCGGTCTTCTTCGGGGGCGGGACCCCGACGATGCTGCCCTCCTCCGATCTCGGCAGCATGCTGACGGCCGTCCGCGACACCTGGGGCATCGAGCCCGGCGCCGAGGTCACGACCGAGGCGAACCCCGACTCCGTCGACGCCGACTACCTCGTCGACCTGAAGCGCGCCGGCTTCACGCGGGTGAGCTTCGGCATGCAGTCCGCCGTGCCGCACGTGCTGGCCACCCTGGAGCGCACTCACGATCCGGCTCGGATCCCGCTGGTCGTGGCCTGGGCGCGCGACGCCGGGCTCGACGTGAGCCTCGACCTGATCTACAGCACGCCGGGGGAGTCGCTCGACGACTGGCGCCGCTCGCTCGACCACGCCGTCGCGCAGGAGCCCGACCACCTGTCGGCGTACTCGCTGATCGTCGAGGACGGCACGAAGCTCGCACGGCAGATCCGCCGCGGCGAGGTCGCCCAGCCCGACGACGACACCGCCGCCGACATGTACGAGCTGGCCGACGAGGTGCTCGCCGCCGCCGGCTACGAGTGGTACGAGGTCAGCAACTGGGCGCGGGGCGAGCGCCACGAGAGCCGGCACAACCTGTCGTACTGGCGCGGCCACGACTGGTGGGGCGTCGGCCCCGGCGCGCACAGCCACGTCGGCGGGGTCCGCTGGTGGAACGTCAAGCACCCCGCGGCCTACGCCGAGCGGATCGTCGCCGGGCTGTCGCCCGCGGCCGGACGCGAGACGCTCGACGCCGAGACGCGGGCTACGGAGCGCGTGCTCCTCGCCGTCCGCATCCGCGACGGCCTGCGCATCGCCGAGCTCGGCGACACGGGCCGCGCCGAGGTGGCCGGCCTGATCGCCGACGGGCTGATCGACGGTCGCACGGCGATCGCCGGCGCGCTCCGCCTCACCCTCCGGGGCCGGCTGCTCGCCGACGCGGTCGTCCGCCGCCTCCTCCCCGACTGATCCGCCGTCGGGCCGCCGCCGTCGCCGCGACGGGGGCGGACCACGGCGACGGCGACGGCCGGCGAGTGTTACGGCTTGATGAACTCGATCGACAGCGGGTACTTGTAGTACTGGCCGCGGTTGGCGGCGACGGCGGCGATGATCGAGAAGATGATGATCACGATTCCCACGGCGAAAATCACCAGCGTTCCGATGACGATGACGGTCAAGATGCCGCCGATGACATAGCCGATCAGCATCGTCAGCTGGAAGTTGAGGGCGACGCGGGTGTGCTCCTTGATGAAGGGGCCCCGGTCGCGCAGCACCAGGTAGCCGATCAGCGCGGGGATGAACCCGAAGGGGATCCCGCCGATGTGGATCAGGGTCGCCCACAGCTTCTCGTCTTCCGGGCGCAGGGGCTGCGGCGGCTGGTAGCCGGGCGTGCCGCCGTAGGGAGCCTGTCCGGACTGACCGGACTGACCGTACTGACCGTACTGACCGGACTGACCGGGATTGCCGTAGGAGCCGGTGGGCGGCGGCGTGGGCTGGTCGTCCTTGGGCGGGGGCGGGGCGTCGGTCATGTGATCTCACCAATCGTCTGCGCTGGCGGTGCGCGGGGTCCCGGGCACCGAGTTCGCGCCGAGCTTAGCGGCGGACGCGTCCCGGCAACCAGGGTTGCGGTGCCCCGTGGAGTACGATTGGCAGTCTTACTCAGCGAGTGCCAGACAGACGACGGGAGGCCTGCGTGGTCAGCGAACGAGGTCTCGAAGTGCTCCGCGTCATCGTCCACGACTACGTCGAGTCGCGCGAGCCGGTCGGCTCGAAGTCGATCGTCGAGCGGCACCAGTTCGGCGTCTCGGCGGCGACGATCCGCAACGACATGGCCCTGCTCGAAGAGGAGGAGCTGATCGCGGCCCCGCACACCTCGTCGGGTCGGGTGCCGACCGACAAGGGCTACCGGCTGTTCGTGAACCAGCTCGCCGACCTGCGACCGCTCACGGCGGCGCAGCGGACGGCGATCGAGACGTTCCTCGGCAACTCGTCCGACCTCGACGAGGTGCTCTCGCGCACGGTGCGCCTGCTCTCGCAGCTCACCAACCAGGTGGCGCTGGTCCAGTACCCGACGTTCTCGGCGGCGACCGTCCGGCACATCGAGCTCGTGCGACTCAGCGACACCCGCCTCATGACGGTGCTCATCACCGACGCCGGCCACGTCGAGCAGCGCACGATCGACGCGGGCCACGAGATCGACGAGCTGTTCGTGGGCGAGCTGCGAGCCAAGCTGAACACCCGCGTCGGCGGCAGGACGCTGGCCGAGGCCGCCGCCGTCCTCTCCACTCTCTCCGTCGAGTTCCTGCCCGATCGCGCCCCCTTCGTCGAGGCGGTGTGCCGGGCCCTCGTCGAAGAGGCGAAGGCGGGTCGCCAGGAGAAGCTCGTCATGGCGGGCGCCGCGAACCTGGTGCTCACCGAGGAGGACTTCGCCGGCAACCTCTTCCCGGTGCTCGAGGCGATCGAGGAGCAGGTCACGCTGCTGCGCCTCTTCGGCGAGATGCACCAGGGCGCCGATCTCGCCGGCGGTGACAGCGTCATCGCCAGCATCGGCCGCGAGAACGAGTCGTTCGGGCTCGCCCAGACGTCGGTGCTCGCCAGCGGATACACGGCATCGGGTGGTGAGATCGCCCGGTTGGGCGTCCTCGGCCCGACCCGCATGGACTACTCGACCAACATGGCGGCCGTTCGCGCCGTCGCCCGCTACCTGAGCGGCCTCCTCGGCGAACGCTGAGCCGAGTCCGCCCCGAAACCCCCACGAGAACGAGCACGGAGACAAGTGGCAGATCACTACGACGTCCTCGGAGTCGACCGCAAGGCCAGCCCCGACGAGATCAAGAAGGCCTACCGGAAGCTGGCGCGCCAGCTCCACCCCGACGTGAACCCCAGCCCCGAGGCATCGGAGCGCTTCAAGGAGGTGACGCACGCGTACGACGTGCTGAGCGATCCCCAGCAGCGGGAGCGCTACGACCTCGGCCCGCAGGCCGGGTTCGGCGGCGGTGCCGGCGCGGCCGGGTTCGGCGACATCTTCGACGCGTTCTTCGGCGGCGGCCAGCAGCAGCGGCAGGGTCCGCGGTCGCGCCGTGAGCGCGGGCAGGACGCCCTGCTCCGCCTCGAGGTCGACCTCGACGACATCGTCTTCGGCGTCCAGCGTGACATCGAGGTCGACACGGCCGTCCTCTGCGACACCTGCAACGGCTCGTGCTGCGCCCCGGGCACCAGCCCGCAGACCTGCGACATCTGCCACGGCACCGGCTCGATCAACCGCCAGGTGCGCTCGCTCCTCGGCAACGTCATGACGTCGAGTCCCTGCGGCACCTGCCGCGGCTACGGCACCGTCATCCCCAACCCCTGCCCCACCTGCCAGGGCCAGGGCCGCGTCCGGGCTCGCCGCACGATTCCCGTCGACATCCCCGCGGGCGTCGACACCGGGATCCGCCTCCAGATGCCCGGCCAGGGCGAGGTCGGCCCCGCCGGCGGCCCGAACGGCGACCTCTACCTCGAGGTCAAGGTGCGCCACCACGATGTGTACAGCCGCAACGGCGACGACCTCCTCGCGACCCTCGAGGTGCAGATGGCCGACGCGATCCTCGGCACGACGACCACCGTCGAGGCGCTCGACGGCGACGTGACGGTCGAGGTGAAGCCCGGCTCGCAGAGCGCCGACGTCATCACGATCAAAGACCGCGGCGTGACGCGCCTGCGCGGCTCCGGCCGCGGCGACCTCAAGATCGGCGTGCAGGTCGTGACCCCGACCAAGCTCAGCCATAAGGAGAAGGACCTGATCGAGAAGTTCGCCTCGGGCCGCAAGCACGACTCGCCCCAGCTCTCGCAGTTCCAGCAGGGCCTGTTCGGCAAGCTCCGCGATCGCTTCCTGAACTTCTGATCGTGGCGCACTTCTACCTCGTCGAAGAGCTCGGCGACACCGGGGTCGGCGCCCAGGTGGTCGTCACCGGCCCCGAGGCTCGCCACGCGGTGACGGTGAGCCGGGTTCGGGTCAGCGAGACCCTCCGGGTCGGCAACGGCCGCGGGCTGGTCGTCGAGGGGGAGGTGCTCGAGGCCTCGGGCGACCGACTGGTGCTGGAAGCGGCGGAGGTCGGGCACGTTCCTGCGCCCGATCGCCGCCTCGTCCTGGCCCAGGCCCTCGCCAAGGGCGACCGCGACGAGCTGGCCGTGCAGGCCGCCACCGAGCTCGGCGTCGACGAGATCGTGCCGTGGGCCGCCGCCCGCAGCATCTCGAAGTGGGAGGGCCCGAAGGTCGCCAAGGGCCTCGCCCGCTGGAGCGCCATCGTGCGCGAGGCGACGAAGCAGTCGGTGCGGGCGTGGCAGCCGCGGGTCGGCGACGTGGCGACCACCAGACAGCTCGAATCGCGCGCAGGAACCGCGCGGGTCCTCGTGCTCGACCCCACCGCCACGGAGGCGCTGTCGAGCGTCGCCCTGCCCGACGTCGGCGACGTCGTCGTCGTGGTCGGCCCGGAGGGCGGCATCACCCCCCACGAGGTCGACGGCCTGGTCGCCGCGGGTGCGGTCGCGGTGCGGCTCGGCGACAGCGTGCTGCGCACCTCCACCGCGGGGCCTGCCGCTATCGCCGTGCTCAGCGTCCGCCTCGGCCGCTGGTGAGCCGGCGCCCCGGCCGCGTGTCGGCGGCCTTCGTTACGATGAGCGCATGAGTTCGGAGCCTTCAGTCTTTTCTCGGATCATCGCACGCGAGATCCCTGCGACGATCGTGCACGAGACCGAGACGGTCATCGCGATCCGAGACATCGCGCCCAAGGCGCCGGTGCACCTGCTCGTGATCCCGAAAGACCCGCAGTACGCGGACGTCGCGGAGCTCGCGGCCGGCGATCCGGCCCTCCTGGCCGACATGGTGGCCGTCGCGAAGGCCCTCTCGGAGGATTCCGAGCTGTTCGGGGACTATCCGCGCGGTCAATTCCGTTTGATCTTCAACACCGGCGAAGCCGTCGGTCAGACCGTCTTCCACGTCCATGCGCACGTCATGGCGGGGAACCTCCAGGAAGGCTCACTTGCCTAGCTCCTCCAGCAACATCCCCGACGGGGCCATTCGCGACGACCTCATCGTCGACGGGGTCGCCATGGTGCAGCTCCTCGGCCCGCAGGACCGCCTGCTCCGCGCCGTCGAGCAGCAGTACCCCTCAGTCCGAGTCCTCGTCCGAGGCAACGAGGTCGCCCTCGAGGGTCCGGCCGACGACGTCCGCCGCGCCCGCGAGCTCGTCGACGAGCTCGTGACGATGGTGCGCCAGGGCCACGACGTCGGCCCTGCCGAGGTGCGCACCACCGGCCGCATCCTCGCCGACGGGCAGGGCCACCCCGCCGAGCTGTTCGGCGCCGCCATCGTGACGAACAAGGGCAAGAGCGTCCGCGCCAAGACCCTCGGCCAGAAGGAGTACGTCGACGCGATCGACGACAACACGATCGTCTTCGGCATCGGCCCCGCCGGCACCGGCAAGACGTACCTCGCGATGGCGAAGGCCGTGCAGGCGCTCCAGCGTCGCGAGGTGTCGCGGATCATCCTGACGCGTCCGGCGGTCGAGGCGGGGGAGCGCCTGGGCTTCCTGCCCGGCACGCTCACCGACAAGATCGACCCGTACCTGCGGCCGCTCTACGACGCGCTCAACGAGATGATGGACCCCGAGATCGTCCCCAAGCTCCTCGCCGCGGGAACGGTCGAGGTGGCTCCGCTCGCCTACATGCGCGGCCGGACGCTCAACGACGCCTTCGTCGTGCTCGACGAGGCGCAGAACACCACTCCCGAGCAGATGAAGATGTTCCTCACCCGCCTCGGCTTCGGCAGCAAGATGGTCGTCACCGGCGACATCACGCAGGTCGACCTCCCGACCGGCTCCAGCGGGCTCCAGCTCGTCACCCGCGTGCTCGGCGACGTCGACGACATCCACTTCGCCCGCCTCACGAGCGACGACGTGGTCAGGCACACCCTGGTCGCGAAGATCGTCGACGCGTACACGAAGTTCGACGCCGAGAAGATGGCGCGGCTGCACGCGCGCACCGAGGCCGCCTCGCCGGCTGCGCGGCGGGCTGCCGACCAGGTGACCGCTGCCGACCAGGTGGCCGCTGCCGACCAGGTGGCCGCTGCCGACCAGGAGACCCCCGCATGACCATCGAGCTGAACAACGAGTCCGGCGTCGAGGTCGACGAAGCGGCGATCCTCCGCCTGGCGACCTTCGCCCTCGACCAGATGCACGTGCACCCCGAGGCCGAGCTCGCGATCGTGCTCGTCGACGAGGGCGCCATGGAGCAGCTGCACGTTCAGTGGATGGACGAACCGGGCCCCACCGACGTGCTGAGCTTCCCGATGGACGAACTCCGTCCCGGCACGGAAGACGAGCCGACGCCGCCCGGGCTGCTCGGCGACATCGTGCTCTGCCCCCAGGTCGCCGCGCCCCAGGCCGTCACGGCCGGGCACTCGACGCTCGACGAGCTCCTGCTGCTCACGACGCACGGGATCCTGCACCTTCTCGGCTTCGACCACGCGGAGCCCGACGAGAAGGCCGAGATGTTCGGCATCCAGGGCGAGATCCTCGCCGCCTTCGCCGCGTCCGACGCGCAGAGGTAGCCGCCGATGATGATCGCGATCTTCATCACCGCGGCCGTCGTCCTCGTCGTCATCGGCGGGCTCCTCGCCGCCAGCGACTCCGCCCTCGGGGTCCTCAGCCGCCACGACCTGATCGAGCTCGCCGAGCAGCGCCGCGCCGCACGGCGCGAGGGCAGTGCCCGCGCCATCCTCGCCATCGCCGACGACGTCGGCGCGCAGGTGAACGCCATCAACTTCGTCCGCGTGCTCGCCGAGACCGCCGCCGCCGTGCTCGTCTCGCTCGCGTTCGCCTACTCGTTCGCCGAGTGGTGGCTCGCGCTGCTGCTCTCGGCCCTGATCATGACCGCCGTCTCGTTCGTGCTCGTCGGTTCGAGTCCGCGGAGTGTCGGCCGGGCCCACGCATGCACCCTGGTCGGCGTCGTCGCCGGCTTCCTGCGCGCGCTGCGCGTGGTCCTCGGGCCTGTCGCCGCGGCACTCGTCTGGCTGGGCAACCGCGTCACGCCCGGCCGCCCGCGGAGCGCCCAGTTCTCGTCGGAGGAGCAGCTGCTCAGCATGGTCGACGAGGCCACCGAGCTCGACGTGCTCGACGAAGACGACAGGACGCTGATCCACTCCATCTTCGAGTTCAGCGAGACCGTCGTGCGCGAGGTCATGATCCCGCGCACCGACATGGTCACCGTCGACTCCGACGCGACCATCGAGCAGACCATGTCGACGTTCCTCGGCAAGGGCGTGTCGCGTATCCCCGTGATCGGCCGCGACAGCGACGACGTGCTCGGCATCGTGTATCTGCGCGACGTCACGCGCTGGATCTTCGAGGGGCACAGCCTGTTCGAGGGGCGCCCTGGAGCAGACCGCCTCGCCGCCGACTTCTCGAAGCCGGCCGTGTTCATCCCCGAGTCGAAGCGCGCCGACGAGACCCTGCGCCAGATGCAGACCGAGAAGAACCATCTCGCGATGGTCGTCGACGAGTACGGCGGCATCGCCGGCCTGGTCACGATGGAAGACCTCATCGAGGAGCTCGTCGGCGACATCAGCGACGAGTACGACCAGACCGTGGTCTCGTACCGTCCGATGGGCGAGGGCACGTTCCTCGTCAGCGCCCGCTTCCCGGTCGACGAGCTCGGCGACCTCTTTGGCATCGAGCTCGACGACGACGACGTCGACTCGGTCGGCGGCCTGCTCACCAAGGCGCTCGGGCGCCTCCCGGAGCGCGGCTCGCAGGTCACCGTGTCGGGCCTCATCCTCACCGCCAACCGCACCGAGGGCCGCCGCCGCGACCTGCAGACCGTGCTGGTCAAGCGGGACGCCGCCCTCGAGGCCTCCCAGGCGGCGTTCGCCGCGGCCTCCGCCTCCTCGTCTCCCACCAGCACAGCCACCAGCACCACCAGCGATCGGACCACCCGATGACCACCTCCAGCCCCATCCCCAAGTCACCCGCCGGCTTCCGAGCGGGCTTCGTCTCGTTCGTCGGCCGCCCCAACGTCGGCAAGTCGACCCTGACCAACGCCCTCGTCGGCGAGAAGGTCGCCATCACGTCGTCCAAGCCGCAGACGACTCGCCGGGCCATCCGCGGCATCGTGCACTCGGCGACGGGCCAGCTGGTCCTCGTCGACACGCCGGGCATGCACCGGCCGCGCACCCTGCTCGGGGAGCGGCTGAACAGCGTGGTTCAGGACACCCTGGGCGACGTCGACGTCATCGGCTTCTGCGTGCCCGCCGACGAGAAGCTCGGCCCCGGCGACCGCTTCATCAACGAGCAGCTCGACGCGTTCCCGCGCGCGAAGAAGGTCGCCATCGTCACGAAGGTCGATGCCACCTCGCGGCCGGCCGTCGCCGAGCAGCTGCAGGCCGTCAGCCAGCTCCGCGACTGGGACACCATCATCCCGGTGTCGGCCGTCACCGGCATCCAGCTCGACACGATCGTCACCGAGCTGATCAAGCTGCTGCCGCTCTCACCCCAGCTCTACCCGTCCGACGTCGCGACCGAGGAGGTCCTGGAGGACCGCGTCGGCGAGCTCATCCGCGAGGCCGCGCTCGAGGGCGTCGAAGACGAGCTGCCCCACTCGCTGGCCGTCACCATCGACGACATCGTGGAGCGCGACGACAAGGAGCTCGTCGAGATCTACGCGAACCTCTTCGTCGAGCGCGACAGCCAGAAGGGCATCGTCATCGGCCACAGGGGGCAGCGGCTCCGCGAGGTCGGCGAACGGGCTCGGGCGCAGATCGAGCCCCTGGTCGGCAAGCAGGTCTTCCTGTCGATCCGCGTCAAGGTCGCGAAGGACTGGCAGCGCGACCCGAAGCTCCTGGGGCGCCTCGGCTTCTAGCCGGGCCGGCTCGGACTACATCCCCGGGATGATTCCGGTCGCCGCGAGTCGCACGCGGCCTCGCAGAGCCTGATCGAGAAGCCTCGACCCCGTACCGTGGTGGGGTGAACGTCCGCCTCCGCACCTCTCAGATCGTCGCCGACATCGCGATCGCCGTGGTCGTCGGGCTCGCGAGCCTCCCGTTCGACCTGCACGCCAACCCGCTGTCGCTCGTCATCACGCTCGGCATGGTCCTCTGCCTCGTGTTCCGCCGCCTGTCGCCGGCGGCCGCGCTCTCGCTCGCGTGGGCGACGGCGGCGTTCGAGATGCTCACCCTGTCGACGCCCCAGGTCTCGAATCTCGCGATCTGCGCCGTGCTCTACGCGACCGCCGCCCACGGCAGCCCGCGCGTCAAGTGGCTCGGACTCGGCTCGGTCGGCGTCGGGGCCGCCGTCGGCATGTTCTACGTGACCTTCGCCCAGCTGTCGCTCTTCGGCGTGCCGCACGACGTGACGAATGCGACCGACCTGATCCAGCTGCTCCTGCAGATCGGCATCACCTTCCTCGGCTTCCTCGCGCTCCTGGGGCTCCCGTGGGTCGGCGGTCAGCTGGTCCGCACCCGCTACGCCGCCCGCGAGAGCCGCGACGCCCAGCTCGTCGCCGAGCGCGAAGCGGCTCGCGCCGAGAGCGAGGCCGCCCGCGCGGCCAGCGACGCGGCCCGCGCCGAGCGCGACATCGCCGTCGAGCAGGAGCGCTCGCGCATCGCGCGCGACATGCACGACGTGGTCGCCCACTCGCTCGCCGTCGTCATCGCCCAGGCCGACGGCGCCCGGTACGCCTACCGCGCCGACCCGGGCTCCGTCGAGGACAGCCTGAGCACCATCGCGGCGACCGCCCGGGAGTCCCTGGTGGAGGTGCGGGTGCTCCTGGGCCAGCTGCGGCACAGTCAGGGCGCGGCGCCGCAGCCCGTCCTCGGCGACCTCGAGAAGCTCGTCGACCAGATGACGACCGCCGGCCTCTCGATCGACCTGCGCTCGAGCGGCACTCCCGCCCAGCTCGGCGGCAACCGCCAGCTCGCGATCTACCGCATCGTGCAGGAGTCGCTCACGAACGTCCTCCGCCACGGCGACCGCAGCTCCACCGTCGACGTGCTCTTCGACTGGCGGCCCGACGACCTCATCATCGTGATCGCGTCGACCGTGCTCCCGACCGAGGCGATCGACCCCTCCGCTCTGACGACGAGCGGCCAGTTCCGACCCGACGAGCGCCGCGGACATGGCATCGTGGGGATGCGCGAGCGCGCGTCCCTCGCCGGCGGAACTCTCACCACGCACCAGGCCGGCGGGCGCTTCATCGTCCGCGCGACCATTCCGTCGACCGCCCTGACCCAGGAAGTCCGCCTCCGATGAGCTCTGCCCCCGAATCCACCGCGACCGCGGCGCCGTCCACCACGATCAAGGTCGTGCTCGTCGACGACCAGGCGCTGTTCCGCGCGGGAATCCGCATGGTCGTCTCGTCGCAGAGAGACCTCGAGTTCGTGGGGGAGGCGGGCGACGGCGCGGAGGGTGTCGAGGTCGTGGCGCGGACCCGCCCCGACGTCGTCCTGATGGACATCCGCATGCCCGTCATGGACGGCATCGCGGCCACGACGGCGATCCTCGAGCAGGCCGACCGCGAGGGCAGGCCCGCGCCGCGCATCCTCGTCCTCACCACGTTCGACCTCGACGAGGCGGCGACCCGGGCGATCCGGGGCGGGGCCAGCGGCTTCGTGCTCAAAGACAGCGACCCCGAGTTCCTGCTCGCCGCCATCAGGACCGTGCACGCCGGCACGGCGGTCATCGCGGCATCGGCCACGCGCGAGCTCTTCGAGCACTTCGACGGCGGGAGCGCCGGCTCGAAGGCCGTGCCCGAGGCGTTCGAGTCGCTCACCACGCGCGAGCGCGACATCTTCCAGTCGGCGGCGCGCGGCCTGTCGAACTCCGAGATCGCCCAGCGGGAGTTCCTCAGCGAGGCGACGGTCAAGACGCACATCTCGCGGATCCTGGCCAAGCTGTCGCTGCGCGATCGCGTGCAGCTCGTCGTCTACGCGTACGAGCACGGGCTGACCTCATAACAAAACCAGTGCTAGCGTGTTCTCGTGCTGTTCGGCCTGCTCCTTCTTAGCTGCCGCGACGAGACCTCGTTCTAAAGGCCTCCCTCGTCGCGGTGTCCGTCGTATCCGGCCGCACTTTCGAATGAGGTAGAGAGACCAATGCAGAACAACCAGAAGTCCTCCGGGATGCCGATCCACAAGTACGTCCCGTACTCCGAGCAGATCGTCGTCGACCTGCCCGACCGCACTTGGCAGACGAAGCGCATCGAGAAGGCACCGCGCTGGTGCGCGGTCGACCTCCGCGACGGCAACCAGGCGCTGATCGACCCGATGAGCCCCGAGCGCAAGCGGATCATGTTCGACCTGCTCGTGAAGATGGGCTACAAAGAGATTGAGGTCGGCTTCCCGTCGGCCTCGCAGACCGACTTCGACTTCGTCCGCAGCCTGATCGACGAGAACGCGATCCCCGACGACGTCACGATCCAGGTGCTCACCCAGGCGCGCGAGCACCTGATCAACCGCACCTACGAGTCGATCAAGGGCGCCAAGCAGGCGATCGTGCACCTGTACAACTCGACCAGCATCCTGCAGCGCGACGTCGTCTTCCGCACCGACCGCCAGGGCATCATCGACATCGCTCTCGAGGGTGCGCGTCTCTGCAGGGAGGCCGAGAAGACGGTCCCCGAGACCACGGTCTACTACGAGTACAGCCCCGAGTCGTTCACCGGCACCGAGCTCGAGTTCGCCCGCGACATCTGCAACGCCGTCATCGAGGTCTTCGAGCCGACGCCCGAGCGCAACGTGATCATCAACCTGCCGGCGACCGTCGAGATGGCCACGCCCAACGTCTACGCCGACGCGATCGAGTGGATGAGCCGCCACCTGGCGCACCGCGAGAACGTCATCCTGTCGCTGCACCCGCACAACGACCGCGGCACCGGCATCGCCGCGGCCGAGCTGGGCTACATGGCCGGCGCGGACCGCATCGAGGGCTGCCTCTTCGGCAACGGGGAGCGCACCGGCAACGTCGACCTGGTCGCCCTGGGTATCAACCTGTTCACGCAGGGCATCGACCCCGAGATCGACTTCTCCGACCTCGACGAGGTCAAGCGCACCGCCGAGTACTGCAACCAGCTGCCGGTGCCCGAGCGCAGCCCGTGGGCCGGCGACCTCGTCTACACGGCGTTCAGCGGCTCGCACCAGGACGCCATCAAGAAGGGCTTCGAGGCCATGGCCGCGTCGGCTCAGGCACAGGGCAAGGGCGTCGACGACCTCGTCTGGGCCGTTCCCTACCTGCCCGTCGACCCGAAAGACCTGGGCCGCTCGTACGAGGCGGTCATCCGCGTCAACTCGCAGTCGGGCAAGGGCGGAGTCGCCTACCTGCTGAAGACCGACCACTCGCTCGACCTGCCGCGCAAGCTGCAGATCGACTTCTCGGGCGTCGTGCAGTCGAAGACCGACAGCGAGGGCGGCGAGGTCACGAGCGAGCAGATCTGGGAGATCTTCCAAGACGAGTACCTCCCGTCGCGCGTCGCCGAAGACAAGTGGGGCCACTTCGAGCTGACCCGTACCGGCACCCGGAGCGACATGTCGGGCGTCACGCACCTCTCTGTCGATCTGCGGGCAGGAATGAGCGCGGTCACCACCGAGGGCACCGGGTCGGGGCCGATCGCGGCCTTCATCGAGGTGCTGTCGCAGCAGGGCGTCGAGGTGAAGCTGTACGACTACGTCGAGCACACCCTCAGCGCCTCGGGCGATGCGCAGGCCGCGGCCTACGTCGAGCTCGACGTCGACGGAACCCGCCTGTGGGGCGTCGGCATCGACGCCGACATCTCGACGGCGAGCCTCAAGGCCATCGTGTCCGCGGTCAACCGCGCGCTGCGCTCCACGGTGGCCGAGCCGGAGCTCGCGACGGCCTAGCCCCGATACCGCCTTCGCGCGAAGACACCGTCGCTAGGCGGTGTCTTCGTGCGTCTCGGGAGTCTTCGGCGTGCGGGTGCGCCAGCGGGGCAGCCGCGAGAGGGCGCGCTGCTCCGGCAGGCTCCATCCGAAGCGCACCGCGAGGAGGCGGATGCTGAAGGTCGTGGCAGTTCCTGCGATCGCTGCGGCCAGGGTGGGCACGCCGAACGTGACGAGCGCCACGAGCACGGCCGTGCCGGCGCCCGCCGCCACGGCGTAGAGCGAGCCGACGTGCATCATCGCGATCGTCAGATTCATCAGGAGGTCGCGCAGCACCGAGCCGCCGACGGCCGAGATGACGCCGACGAACACGGCGGGGATCTCGGGCAGGCCGAGAGCGAGCGCCTTGGTCGACCCGATGGCCCCGAAGAGGCCGATGGTGAGCGCGTCGAGCACGGTGATGAACCCGGCCAGGCGAGTGAAGATCCGCTGCAGGAGCATGCCGAGCAGCGCCGCGAGCACAGCCGTCAGCAGATACCAGTTGCTCTGCATCGCCCGGGGCACCTCGCCGATCAGGACGTCGCGCAGGATCCCGCCGCCGAGCCCGGTCGCCGTGCCGATGATCGCGACGCCGAGCAGGTCGACCCGGCGCTCACGGAACTGGCTCGCGAACAGCGCGCCCTGCAGGCTGCCGATCGCTACGGCCAGAAGATCCGCCCAGAGGGGGATGGAGAAGGCTGTGGCGGACACCCAGTGATTCTGCCATGCGGGGGATACTGGGACGGTGCCCGTGTACCGAGACGAATGCGTGATCCTGCGCACCCACAAGCTGGGTGAGGCCGACCGCATCCTCACGATGCTCAGCCGTCAGCATGGCAAGATCCGCGCCGTCGCGAAGGGCGTGCGCCGCACCGCGTCGAAGTTCGGCGCCCGGCTCGAGCCGTTCATGGTCGCCGACCTGCAGCTCTACGAGGGCCGCTCGCTCGACATCGTCACGCAGGCCGTGTCGCTCGGCTCGTACGGGGCCGACATCGTCTCGGACTACGCCAGCTACACGGCCGCCAACGTCATGGTCGAGACCGCCGACAAGCTCACCGACGCCGAGGCCGGCCTGCAGCAGTACCTCCTGCTCGTCGGGGCGCTGCGGTCACTGGCGCGGCGGGAGCACGACCCGCAGCTGATCCTCGACTCGTACCTGCTCCGCGCCCTCTCGATCGCCGGGTGGGCGCCGAGCTTCGGCGACTGCGCCGTGACCGGAGCCCCCGGGCCGCACAGCGCGTTCGTGGTGCAGCTCGGCGGGGTGGTGGCCGACGCCGCGGCACCCCCCGGGGCGCCGCGCCTGAATCCTGCGACCCTCGAACTGCTCGGCGCCCTGCTGAGCGGCGACTGGGGCATCGCCGAGGCAGCACCCGACGACACCCGCAACCAGGCCAGCGGCGTCGTCGCGGCCTACACGCAGTGGCACCTGGAGCGCGGGCTCCGGTCGCTGCCGCACCTCGACCGCACGCCGTCGGTCGTCGCACGAACAGGAGAAGTCCTTTGAGCTCCACCCCGCCGATCTCGACCCCGCCGGCTCCCAAGCGCGGGCTCTTCCGCCGCTCGGCCGCACCGGTCAGCGCTCCCGCCTCGATGATGCCGGCCGACATGGAGTACAAGGCGCTCGACTGGCAGGGAGGCACCCCGCCGAGCTACGCGCCGGGCACGGTGCCGAAGCACGTCGCGGTCGTCATGGACGGCAACGGGCGCTGGGCCAACGCTCGCGGGCTCCCGCGCATCGAGGGACACAAGGCGGGCGAGGCGGCGCTGCTCGAAGTCGTCGCGGGCGCGATCCAGGCCGGTGTCGAGCACCTCAGCGTCTACGTCTTCTCGACCGAGAACTGGAAGCGCTCGCCCGAAGAGGTCCGCTTTCTCATGGGCTTCAACCGCGAGGTGCTGCACCGCCGCCGCGAGCAGCTCAACGCGTGGGGCGTCAAGATCGTGTGGTCGGGCCGCCGCCCCAAGCTCTGGGCCTCCGTCATCAACGAGCTCCGCGTCGCCGAAGAGGCCACGCGGGGCAACAGCACCATGACGCTCAACATGTGCGTCAACTACGGCGGCAGGAACGAGCTGACCGACGCGATGCAGTCCATCGCCGCTGAGGTGGCGGCCGGCCGGCTCAAGCCGACGGGCATCACCGAGAAGGTGATCCAGCGTCACCTGTACCAGTCGCAGCTGCCCGACGTCGACCTGTTCGTGCGGTCGTCGGGCGAGCAGCGGACGTCGAACTTCCAGCTCTGGGAGTCGGCGTACGCCGAGATGGTGTTCCTCGACCGGCTGTGGCCCGACTTCACGCGCGACGACCTGTGGGGCGCGATCGACCAGTACACGAACCGCGGCCGGAGGTTCGGCGGCGCCGTCGATGCGCCGTCGCCCGCCTGATCCCGAGGTGCCGCGGTGGTGGCTCGCAGTGACGCCGGATGACCGAGGCTTGTCCGAGGTCCGGCGCCACTGCGCGGCGCCGCGATGAGTCCGGTGGTGGCTCGCAGTGACGCCGGGCGACCGAGGCTTGTCCGAGGTCCGGCGCCACTGCGCGGCGCCGCGATAAATTCAGAAGGTGATGTTCGCGCCGAGGAAGATCCGCTCGGACGGCCACAGGAACTGCAGCGTGAGAGGTCCGTCGCTCGTGCGGTGGAACCACGCGTTGGCGAACACGACGCCCTTGCCCGGCAGGAGGTACCAGGTCGACGACCCGGCCGGGAACTGCGAGCCGAGGTCGGTCGAGTAGCCGTCTTTCTCCAGGAGGTCCTGGCCGGCGAAGGTGTCCTGCGTGGCGAGCTTGTTGCCGTACGACGAGTAGTCGGCCGCGAGGTCGGTGAGGTCGAGCCGCTGGTTGGAGTCGTTGACGAGCACGTAGGCCGTCACCTCCACCTTCGTGCCGGCGGGGTACGGATCGGTGCCGTTCGGGCGGGCGTAGATCGACTTCGCCGAGGTCGTGATCTCGCCGACGCGGTACACGTAGATCGTGAGGTCCTTGTAGTTGACCTGATTGAGAAGCGTGCCGCCGGGAGCTAGGGTCTGCGGGTCGACGCTCGACGACGAGGAGCCGCCCGAGCCGGTACCGCCCGTCACCTGCGGCTGCGGAGCGGACGTCGATCCGCCCGTGCCGGTGCCCGCCTGCGAGCCGCTGTCGCCGAGGGGCGTCAGGGTTCCGACACTCGGAGCGCACCCGGCGAGCACGGCCACGAGGGCGGCGGCGGTGAGCGCCGCGGGGAGTCGTCTGCGCACGGGTGGGGCCTTTCGGTGGGGACGCGTCAAGCCTAACCGGCGGGGCTGGGCGGGCGGCGGGGCGGCGCGGGGCCCCGCCGGGGCTCAGCCGGCGGCGGCGGGCTGCTCGGCGCGACGGCGCTCGGCCGCACGGAGCCCGAACGACGCGGGAGCGATCCGGCGGGCAGCACGGAGCCCGGCCCCCACCGCGGGGATCCCCTCCGCACCGCGAGCGTGCGCGACGGCCACGATCCGGTCGCTTTCATCGCCCAGGGCTCGCACCTCGACGCCGTCGGGCAGCGCGGCGGGCACGAGCGAGAGCGAGGGCAGCAGGGCCACGCCGAGTCCGGCCGCGACGAGCCCCGTCACTGCCAGGGCGTTGTCGGTCTCGAGCACGATGCGCGGCTCGAACCCGGCGAGGCGGCACACGGCGAGCAGGTGGCCGCGGCAGCGGGGGCACCCCGCGATGAAGGGCATCTCGCGCAGGAACTCGAGATGGCCGGCATCTTGCGCCGGGAACGTCCCGGCGGGCGCCACCGCCAGCATCGTGTCGCGGAAGAGGGGCACCTCGACCACGTCTGGGTCGGGCAGCCCGCCGTCGCCGGGGTAGGTGAACGTGAGCGCGAGGTCGATCTCGCCCCGGCGCAGAAGCTCGACTGCCTCGGGAGGCTCGGCCTCGAGGTACGACGTGGTCAGCCCCGGGTGCCGCGCGACCAGGTCGGCGAGCAGGGCCGGCACGAGGGTGGGGGAGGCGCTCGGGAACCCGGCCAGGCGGAGTGCCCCGCTCTCGGTGCCGGCGAGGGCGTCGAGCTCGTCGTGCGCCGCGGCCAGGGCAGCCTCGACGTGCACGGCGTGGCGCGCGAGGCGCCGACCGGCCTCGGTCAGCGTCGCAGTGCGGCCGGTTCGGAGCAGAAGCGGCTGGCCGGCCTCCGTCTCGGCCCGGCGCAGGCGCTGGGTGATCGCGGGCTGGCTGTAGCCGAGTCGCGCTGCGGCGGCGGTGATGCTGCCGGTCTCGGCAAGGGCGCGGAGGGCGCGGAGGTCGTGGACGTCCATAACCCGATGTTATGGCCTCCCGTCGCAGCTGGCCATTGTGTGATGGGCGGCTTCCCGGGACGCTGGGTGCATGCACCCCCTCGCAGCGCTCTTTCCGTCGGGTACCGGCTACCTCGCCGCCTGCACCGGCGGGCTCCCCGCCCGGCCGACGCTCGACGCCCTGCGCGCCGACCTCGACGCGTGGGAGTCGGGGGTCGTGTCGCCGGCCGAATACGGCCGCGTGGCCGACGACTGCCGCGCCGCGTTCGCCCGGATCGTCGGAGTCCCCGTCGACGACGTCGCCATCGGGTCTCAGGTGTCGGCGCAGGTGTCGGTCATCGCGGCCGCCGCGCCCGACGGCGCCGAGATCCTCTGCGCCGAGGGCGAGTTCTCGTCCGTCGTCGCACCCTTCGCGGCGTACGGGCTGCGGATGCGTACCGTGCCGCTCGCCGCCCTCGCCGACTCCCTCACCGACCAGACCTGGCTCGTCGCCTACTCGCTCGTGCAGTCGGCGACCGGCGAGGTCGCGTCACCGCGCATCGCGTCCGTCGCGCGCGCGGCGGGTGTCCGCACCCTCGTCGACCTCACCCAGGCGGCGGGCGTCCTGCCGGTCGACGCGTCGCTCTACGATGCGACGGTCACCCACGCCTACAAGTGGCTGTGCTGCCCGCGCGGGGTGTCGTTCCTGACGCTGTCACCGGCGTTCGCGGCGGCTCTCGTGCCGATCCAGGCCGGCTGGTACGCGGGGCAGGACGTGTGGGCGTCCTGCTACGGCAGCGGATTCGAGCTCGCATCGTCGGCGCGGCGATTCGACGTGTCGCCCGCGTGGCAGGCCGTCGTCGGGGCGGCGCCCGCGCTCGAGCTGTTCGCCTCGACATCGGCCCAGGCGTCGTGGGAGCACGCGACGGCGCTCGGCGACGCGCTGTGCGACGGGCTCGGGATCGCCCGCCAGGGGCAGGCGATCGTGACCTGGCCCGACGAGTCCGGCGACGACCTCGTGCGGCTGACCGAGGCCGGGCTGACGGTGTCGGGGCGGGCCGGGCGGGTGAGAGTCGCGTTCCACGTCTGGAACGACGGTGCCGACGTCGAGGCCGTGCTCCGCGCCGTCGGCAGGTAGGCGCTGTGCCATAGGCTTTGTCGCATCCCCGCGCATCCAGCTCGGGCAGAACTCTGGGAGTACCTCACGTGGCAGCACCGAACCGTCTCGATTCCGTCATCGCCCTGGCCAAGCGCCGCGGCTTCGTCTTCCAGGCGGGCGAGATCTACGGCGGCAGCCGCTCCGCATGGGACTACGGGCCACTCGGCACGGCGCTGAAGGAGAACATCAAGCAGCAGTGGTGGAAGTTCATGGTCCAGGGCCGCGACGACATCGTCGGGCTCGACTCCTCCGTGATCCTGCCCCGCACCGTGTGGGAGGCCTCCGGCCACGTCGAGGTCTTCAGCGACCCGCTCGTCGAGTCGCTCCACACGCACAAGCGCTACCGCGCCGACCACCTGCTCGAGGCGTACGAGGCCAAGCACGGCCACCCTCCGGTCAACGGCCTCGCCGACATCCGCGACCCCGACACCGGCCAGGAGGGCTCGTGGACCGAGCCGCAGAACTTCTCGGGCCTGCTCAAGACCTTCCTCGGCCCCGTCGACAACGAGCAGGGCATGGCCTATCTCCGCCCCGAGACGGCCCAGGGCATCTTCGTGAACTTCAACAACGTCATGGGCGCGGCCCGCATGAAGCCGCCCTTCGGCATCGCGCAGGTCGGCAAGTCGTTCCGCAACGAGATCACCCCCGGCAACTTCATCTTCCGCACGCGCGAGTTCGAGCAGATGGAGATGGAGTTCTTCGTCGAGCCCGGCACCGACGACACCTGGTTCGACTACTGGATCGACGCCTGCGAGGCCTGGTACCTCGACCTCGGCATCACCCCCGAGAACATGCGCCGGTACGAGCACCCGACCGAGAAGCTGTCGCACTACTCGAAGCGCACCGTCGACCTCGAGTACAAGTTCCGCTTCACCGGGTCGGAGTGGGGCGAGCTCATGGGCGTCGCGAACCGCACCGACTTCGACCTCACCACCCACTCGAAGGCCTCGGGCGTCGACCTGTCGTACTTCGACCAGGGCAAGAACGAGCGCTGGACCCCGTTCGTCATCGAGCCGGCGTTCGGCCTCACCCGGGCGCTGATGGCGTTCCTGGTCGACGCGTTCCACGAAGACGAGGCCCCCAACGCCAAGGGCGGCGTCGACAAGCGCACCGTGCTCAAGCTCGACCGTCGCCTCGCGCCGGTCAAGGTCGCCGTGCTGCCGCTCTCGCGCAACGAGAACCTCTCGCCGTTGGCCCGTTCGGTCGCAGCCGGCCTCCGCAAGCTCTGGAACATCGATTTCGACGACGCCGGAGCCATCGGCCGCCGCTACCGCCGCCAAGACGAGATCGGCACGCCGTTCTGCGTCACGGTCGACTTCGACTCGCTCGACGACAACGCGGTGACCGTGCGCGAGCGCGACACCATGTCGCAGGAGCGCGTGCCGCTCGACCAGCTCGACGCGTACCTTGGGGCGCGGCTGCTCGGCTGCTGACCCCGCCCGTCGGTTCGCTCAGCTAGTGGAATCGGGCAGAACTGCAGTCTTAACTGCGGTTCTGCCCGATTCTGCTTGGTGGAGGCACCTGTGGAGAACGGGCGCAGGATCCGGCTCACCTCCGCCAGGATTGACCGATGGACGCCCAGGCCCACGTCGTCGCACTCGGCGGCATCGCCCGCCGCAGCGCGCTCGTCGCCCGCGGGGTCACGCCCCGTGCCCTGGCGGCGGCCATCCGCGCCGGTTCGCTCCGCCGCATCGCCCGCGGCTGGTACACGACGTTGCCGGAAGGCGACCCGCGAGTCGTCGCGGTCTCGCTCGGGGGCGTCCTCACGGGTGCCGCGGCGCTCCGGCTGGCAGGCGCCTGGCTGTGGTCAGCACCGTGCACCATCGACGTCTCGATGCCTCCCGGCGCGAGCCGGCCCGCAATTCTTCCTCGCGGGGTCGCCCTCACCTGGTCCTCCGAGCGCCGGGGTGAAGCCGTCGTCGCGGCCCTCGAAGAATCGCTGCTGCACGCCGTCCCGCGCCTTCCCTTCGACGAGGCCGTCGCCGTCCTCGACTGGGCACACCACACGAATCGGCTCGACCTCGTCGAGCTTCACGGACTCTGCGCTCGTCTCGGCCAGGATCGACGTCGCATCGTGGAATGGGTCGACGTCGACTGCGGCAGCGTCCTGGAGAGCATCGCGCGGACCCGACTCCGCGCCCGCGGCCACCGGCTCGCCTCGCAGGTGCCGGTCGATCCTCTCGGCGAGTGGCGCGCACTGGGAGCGATCGACCTCGTGGTCGACGGCGTCGTCGCTCTGGAGCTGGACGGCCGAACCTTCCACGAGTCGACGTTCGAAGCCGACCGGCGAAAGGATCTCGTCATCCATCGAGGTGGCCGAACGGCCATCCGAGCGTCGCGCGAGATGGTCGCCACCGATTGGTCGGCCGTCGCGGAGGCCGTCGAGGCTGCGGTCGCGCGGCATCGGGGCACCCGGTGGACGAGAGCGAGACGACCGCCCATCGTCGCCGGCTGGTACCCGCCGTGGCGTCTGCCACGGGCACGCAGGTAACGACTGGCTGAGGGGTGGAATACAGCGGCCGGATGCTGTGTTTCTGCGATCGTGAGTTCTGCAGCCCCCATCAAGGTCGACATCTGGTCCGACATCGCCTGCCCCTGGTGCTTCATCGGCAAGCGCAAGTTCGAGAAGGCCGTCGACGCGTTCGACGGCGACGTCGAGGTCGAGTACCACTCGTTCGAGCTGTCGCCCGACACCCCCGTCGACTTCGAGGGCAACGAGGCCGAGTTCCTCGCCGTCCACAAGGGCATCCCTACCGACCAGGCCCAGGGCATGCTCGACAACGTCCGCGGCATCGCCGCATCGGTGGGACTCGCCTACGACTTCGAGGCCATGCACCACACCAACACCGTGAAGGCGCACGAGCTGATCCACTTCGCGAAGTCGAAGGGCGTGCAGATCGACATGAAGGAGCGCCTGCTCCAGGCCTACTTCGAGGACGGCCGGCACCTCGGCCACCTGGACGTGCTCGCCGACGTCGCCGCCGAGGCGGGGCTGGACCGCGCGGAGGCGCTGGCCGCGCTCGAGTCGGGCGAGTTCCTGCCGTCGGTGCGTGCCGATCAGGAGCAGGCGCGGGCCTTCGGCATCAACGGCGTGCCGTTCTTCGTCTTCGAGGGCAAGTACGGGGTGTCGGGGGCGCAGGATCCAACGACGTTCGCGAACGTGCTCGAGACCGTGGCCGCCGAGGCCGCGCCCCAGCCGACGGGCGCCGAGTGAGCACCCCGTTCACCATGCTCGGCGATGCCGACGCGATGGCGTGCGAGGGCGACTCCTGCCTGGTGCCGCTGCCTCTCACCGGCGTGAGGGCGGGCGACGTCGACATCGAGCCCACCCACGACGAGGCCGCGGCGGCTTCGGCCCGTGCCGTGGCCGCGGCTCTCGACGAGGGCGCAGCCCTCTGAACGGGCGCTAGTCGCGCGGCCTCTCGTCGTCGGTGATGTCGGCGACGGTCGCCCCGTAGGCGGCGAGGAGCGCGTCGGCCTCGACGAAGGCGCTGCGCCCGTGGGCTCCGGCTCCGAGGGCGACGCGGGTTCCTGCGATACGTTCGTCGGCGTACACCGGCCACGCCGTCGTGCTCCCGATCGGCGTGATCGTGCCGCGCTCGTAGCCCGTCGCCTCGAGGGCGACGTCGGGCGACGGCATCGACAGCTTGTTCACCCCCACCACCGCGCGCAGCTTCGACCACGAGATCTGCCGACCACCGGGAACCAGCGCGAACAGGAACTGCCCGTCGTGCCTCTTCACCACGAGGCTCTTCACGATCGTCGACGGGTCGATTCCCAGCACCGAAGCGGCTTCCACCAGGCTCCCCGCCTCGGGACGGTCGACGACCTCGACGGCCAGCCCTCGCGCCTCGGCGTCGGCGAGCAGGCGGTCGGTTGCGGGCGTTGCGGTCATCTGGTCTCTCCACGGGTCGCCACAGAGGGGGAAGTTCTCCACAGGCTGGGCGCTCAGCCGGTGGGACGTACGAGGGGATGGGATAATCGATCCCGATGACAACAACTCTCTCGCACCCGGTACCGGTGTCGCCAGCTCCTGCGGCGGCCACTCCGCCCGCACGCGCCATGACGCTGCCGACCGCCCCGCTGCGGATCGGCCCCATCGAGGTCGGCTCGCCCGTCGTACTCGCTCCGATGGCGGGCATCACCAACACGGCGTACCGCAGGCTGTGCCGCGAGTACGGCGCCGGGCTCTACGTCAGCGAGATGATCACCAGCCGTGCCCTCGTCGAGCGCACCCCGGAGTCGATGCGCCTCATCAAGCACCACGAGAGCGAGACCCTGCGCAGCATCCAGCTCTACGGGGTGGAGCCCAACACCGTCGCCGAGGCCGTCACGATGCTCGTCGCCGAAGACCGCGCCGACCACATCGATCTCAACTTCGGCTGCCCGGTGCCCAAGGTCACGCGGCGCGGCGGCGGGTCGGCTCTGCCCTGGAAGCTCGGGCTGTTCCGCGAGATCGTCGAGCGGGCCGTGAAGGCCGCCGGCGACGTCCCCCTGACGATCAAGATGCGCAAGGGCATCGACGACGATCACCTGACGTACCTCGAGGCCGGCAAGGCCGCCGAGGGCGCCGGCGTGGCGTCGATCGCGCTCCACGCGCGGACAGCCGCCGAGTTCTACTCGGGGCAGGCCGACTGGTCGGCCATCGCGACCCTCAAAGAGGCGATCACCGACGTCCCGGTGCTCGGCAACGGCGACATCTGGTCGGCCGCCGACGCCATTCGCATGGTCGCCGAGACCGGCTGCGACGGCGTCGTCGTCGGCCGCGGCTGCCTCGGGCGGCCCTGGCTGTTCGGCGACCTGGCGGCTGCGTTCCGCGGTGAAGACCTGAAGGCCGAGCCCACGCTCGGCGAGGTCGCACAGGCCTTCCGCCGGCACGCCGAGCTGCTGATCGAGTTCTACGAGGGCGACGAGGGGCGCGCCTGCCGCGACATGCGCAAGCACGTCGCCTGGTACTTCAAGGGCTACCCGGTCGGCGGCGACGTCCGCGCGGCGCTGGCAGCCTCGTCGAGCCTCCCCGAGATCGATGACCTGCTCGGCACCATGGACTGGTCGCAGGGCTACCCGGGCCTCGACGCCGAGGGCCCGCGCGGGCGCGCCGGCAGCCCGAAGCGCCCGTCGCTTCCGGACCGCTGGCTCGAGAGCCGCGAGCTCGACGAGTCGTTCCGCGAAGAGCTGGCCGCCGCCGAGCTGCACCACAGCGGGGGCTGACGCGTCCGCCGCTCCACCCGACCGTCCTCCCACCGCCCGAAGGGCCCAGTCATCGCCAACAGCACACACGTCACCGCGTCCGAGTCGACGACCGCGGCCGGCACCGCCCGGTTCGCCGAGCCCGCCGCGGGCTACGACGAGCGCGACAGCGACCGCTGGCTCCCGGAGGAGCACTCGAACCGCCGCAGCGACTTCGCCCGGGACCGAGCGCGCCTCCTCCACTCGAGCGCGCTCCGGCGACTCGCCGCCAAGACGCAGGTGCTGAGCCCGACAGCGGGTCTCGATTTCGCCCGCAACCGCCTCACGCACTCGCTCGAGGTCGCGCAGGTGGGGCGAGAGCTCGCCACGAGCCTCGGCCTCGATCCCGACGTCGTCGACACCGCGTGCCTCGCCCACGATCTCGGGCACCCGCCCTTCGGGCACAACGGCGAGAAGGCCCTGAACGACTGGGCCGAGGGCATCGGCGGCTTCGAGGGCAACGCCCAGACGCTCCGGCTCCTGACCCGGATCGAGCCCAAGGTCATCAACGGCTCGGGTCGCAGCTACGGGCTCAATCTCACCCGGGCCAGCCTCGACGCGAGCTGCAAGTACCCGTGGCCCGCGGCCCAGGGTGTCGCCGACCCCGGCGGTCGCACCAAGTTCGGCTTCTACGACGATGACACCCCGGCGTTCGACTGGCTCCGCCTGGGCGCCCCGCGTCGCCAGCGCTGCATCGAGGCCCAGGTGATGGACCTCAGCGACGACATCGCGTACTCCGTCCACGACCTGGAAGACGCCGTGGTCAACGGCTACATCGACGTGGCTTCGCTCTCGTCGAAGGTGGGTCACGACTCGCTCATCGACGCGATGCACGCGTGGGTGGGCGGCGAGCTCAGCCGAGACGAGCTGACCGAGGCCTTCGACCGCCTGCGATCGCTCGACGTCTGGCTGCACGACTACGACGGCGGCCGCCTCGACCAGGCCAGGCTGAAGAACCTCACCAGCCAGCTGATCGGCCGCTTCGCCGGCTCGGCCACCGAGGCGACGCACCAGCACTACCCGCAGGAGAGCCTGACGCGCTTCTCGGCCAGCGTCGTGATCCCCGCCGAGATCATCGGCGAGATCGCCGCCCTCAAGGGCATCGTCGCCGCCTTCGTGATGACCCGCAACACCCGCCAGCCGATCTACGTGCAGCAGCGCGAGGTGCTCTCGAGCCTCGCCGACGCACTGTGGGCGACGGGGTCCTCCGAGCTCGACGCCGGATTCCGCGCCGACTGGGCCGACGCCGTCGACGACGACGCTCGCAGGCGCGTGATCGTCGACCAGGTGGCGTCGCTCACCGACCAGAGCGCGATGGCCTGGCATGACCGCCTCGTGCGGCCGTAGTGCCCGCGTCGCGAACGTCGGTGGGCGGCCGTAGAGTGAGCGAGTTCGAAAGGGGTGCCGCGTGCCGGGGCTGATCAAGCGCGCCGACATCGACGAGGTGCGCAGTCGCGTCAACATCGTCGACGTCGTCTCCGACTACGTGACCCTCAAGGGCGCCGGCATCGGCTCGATGAAGGGCCTGTGCCCGTTCCACGACGAGCGCAGCCCGAGCTTCCACGTGCGCCCGCAGGTGGGCCGCTACCACTGCTTCGGCTGCGGCGAAGACGGCGACGTCTTCAGCTTCGTGCAGCAGATGGACCACACGACGTTCCAGGAGGCCGTCGAGCGCATGGCCGCCCGCGTCGGCTTCACCCTCCACTACGAAGACGGCGGCCAGGCCAGCGACCACGGCAACCGCGCGCGGCTGCTCGCGGCCAACCAGGCCGCGGGCGAGTTCTTCGTCGAGCACCTGACCGCACCCGACGCCGATCCGGCGCGCCGGTTCCTGGGGGAGCGCGGCTTCGACCCGGCAGCGGCCGCCCGCTTCGGCACCGGCTTCGCACCGAAGTCGTTCGACGCGCTCCGGTCGCACCTCAAGGGCCGCGGCTTCAGCGACGAGGAGCTCGTCACCGCCGGGCTCCTCAGCCAGGGCGACCGCAGCCCCTACGACCGGTTCCGCGGGCGTCTCCTGTGGCCGATCCGCGACGTGACCGGCGCCACCATCGGGTTCGGCGCCCGGCGGCTCCTCGACGACGACCAGGGCCCGAAGTACCTCAACACGCCCGAGACGCCGATCTACCACAAGTCGCAGGTGCTCTACGGGCTCGATCTCGCCCGCCGCGACATCTCGAAGCAGAAGCAGGTCGTCATCGTCGAGGGCTACACCGACGTCATGGCCTGCCATCTCGCCGGGGTCACCACGGCCGTCGCCACCTGCGGCACCTCGTTCGGCGTCGACCACATCAAGGCGCTGCGGCCGATGCTCGGCGACCTGAGCGGGCTCGACCAGTCGGTCGCCGGCGAGGTCGTGTTCACGTTCGACCCCGACGCGGCGGGGCAGAACGCGGCGAGCCGCGCCTTCGCCGAGGAGCAGCGCTTCGCGGCCCAGACCTTCGTCGCAGTCGCTCCCGACGGGCTCGACCCCTGCGATCTGCGCCTGAACCGCGGCGACGACGCGGTCCGTCGACTGGTGACCAGCCGCCGTCCGATGTTCGAGTTCATGATCAAGCGCACGCTCGACGGCTTCGACCTCGAGACCGTCGAGGGTCGATCGTCTGCGCTCCGGAGCGCCGCACCCGTCGTCGCGGGCATCCGCGACACGGCGCTGTTCCAGGGGTACATCCGACAGCTCGCGGGCTGGCTCGGCCTCGACCCGTCCGACGTCGAGCCGGCCGTGTTCGCGGCCAAGACCGCCCCCAAGGCGATCGAGCGGCTCGCGCCGTCCAGCGACTCCTCGCGGCAGTCCATCACCAGTCTTCCCGAGCGATCGGCCGGGCCGATCGACGAGGGTCCGAGCATCCTGCGGCTGCCCGACGACCCGTCGACCCGCCTCGAGCGAGACGCCCTGATGGCGATCCTGCAGCACCCTGACGCGGTGCCGTCCGAGCTGACCGCCCAGGCGGCCTTCGCCGTCTTCGTCAACGGCTCGCTCGCCGTCGTCCGCGACGCCGTCGCCGCCAGCCTCGACCGCCTGACCGACCGCGACTTCGTCGAGGCCGTGCTGGAGCAGACGCCTGCTCCCTTCCTGGGGCTGGTGAAGGAGCTCGCCGGCGGGCCCCTTCCCGAGCGCGAGGGGCGCGACGTGGCGACCTACTGCCAGGGGATCCTGTCGTCGCTCGTCGAGCGCGACCTGCTCCGGCAGAAGGCCGAGCTCCTCGGCCAGATGCACCGCACCGACGCGAAGACCGAGCCCGAGCGGCGGCGCGAGATCGGAGAGAAGCTCGTGTCCGTCGAGGCGGCACGACGCACTCTGCGCAACGAGTAGGCTCGTGCACGCAAAAGTCGTGCGCTGACGCACAAGTCGTGCGCGGCTCGTTGCGGGCCTGTAAACACTTCGCCTCAAATTGCGCAGCGGCCCGGTCCTATCGAAAGAATGAAAGCCCCGCCGGCGATCACAGCATCGGCAGCCGCGGGGCTCACGCACCGACACAAAGGGGTACACCACGTGAATTCGAAGTCTTCGCTCGGTCGTCGCGCCGCGATCGGAGTGGGCGGCGCTGTCACTGCCGCCCTGGTCCTCGCAGGCTGCGCCTCCGGCGGCTCCACCACCATCGACAGCCTCGACGGCGTGATCGTCGGCACCTCCGACGTCATCACCTCGCTCGACCCGGCGGGCTCGTACGACAACGGCTCCTTCGCCGTGATGAACCAGGTGTACCCGTTCCTCCTGAACACCCCGTACGGCTCGCCCGACGTCAAGCCCGACATCGCGACCAGCGCCTCGTTCACGGCCCCGACCGAGTACACGGTCAAGCTCAAGAGCGGCCTGAAGTTCGCGAACGGCGACGACCTCACGTCGTCCGACGTGAAGTTCACGTTCGACCGCCAGCTGGCCATCGCCGACGCGAACGGCCCGTCGTCGCTGCTCTCCAACCTCAAGAGCACCGCCGCCCCCGACCCCACCACCGTCGTGTTCACGCTCAAGACGGCGAACGACCAGACTTGGCCGCAGGTGCTGTCGAGTCCCGCGGGCCCGATCGTCGACGAGCAGGTCTTCAGCGCCACCAAGGTGACCTCCGACGCCGCCATCGTCAAGGGCGAGGGCTTCGCCGGTCAGTACTCGATCACCCAGTACAAGCCGAAAGAGCTGATCCAGTACAAGGCGTTCGACGGCTACAAGGGCCTTCTCGGAACCCCGAAGTCGAAGTCGGTCACCGCCCAGTACTTCACCGACGAGACCGACCTCAAGCTGGCCGTCCAGAAGGGCGACGTCGACGTGGCGTACCGCTCGCTGAGCCCGACCGACCTGGCCTCGCTGAAGAAAGACTCCAACGTCACCGTGCACAACGGTCCCGGTGGCGAGATCCGCTACATCGTCTTCAACTTCGACACCATGCCCTACGGCGCCAAGACCGCCGACGCCGACGCCGCGAAGGCTCTCGCGGTCCGCAAGGCGGTCGCCGACTCGGTCGACCGCCAGGCGCTCTCCGAGGACGTCTACAAGGGCAGCTACACGCCGCTCTACTCGCCCGTGCCCGACGGCCTGACCGGCGCCATCACGCCGTTCAAGACCCTCTACGGCGACGGCGACGGCGGCCCGGACGCCGACAAGGCCAAGTCGACCCTGAAAGACGCCGGCATCTCGGGCAAGGTCACGCTGAACCTGCAGTACACGCCCGACCACTACGGCGCGTCCTCCGACGACGAGTACGCCCTGATCAAGTCGCAGCTCGAAGAGACCGGTCTCTTCACGGTCAACCTCCAGTCGACGCTCTACGACACGTACAGCACGCAGCGCACCAAAGACGCCTACCCGCTGTACCAGCTGGGCTGGTTCCCCGACTACAGCGACGCCGACAACTACCTGACGCCGTTCTTCCTCCCCTCGCCGGGATCGGACGGCAAGGACGTCCCCGGCGGATTCCTGCTGAACCACTACAGCGACTCGAAGGTCAACTCGCTGATCGAGGCTCAGCGCAGCGAGACCGACAAGGCGACGCGCACCAAGGACATCCAGGAGATCCAGACCCTCGAGGCGGGCGACATCTCGACGCTGCCCCTCCTGCAGGGTGCTCAGGTCGCGGTCTCCGGCAAGGACGTCAAGGGTGTCGACGACACGCTCGACGCCTCCTTCAAGTTCCGCTACGCCGCTCTCTCGAAGTAGCAGCAGCTCCATCGGGGTGTCTGCCCCGGCGACCTCGGTCGTCGGGGCAGGCACCCCTTCCCTCGCAATCCCAGGAGTGACGTGACAGTTCTCAACGACACCTCGCCGACGGCGCCCGCCGTGTCCGGCCCCCGCCGCGAGCGAACGCGGGGAGGCGGGCTCGGGCGCTACGTCCTGATCCGCTTCCTGCTGATCTTCCCGACGGTGTTCATCCTCGTCACCCTCGTGTTCTTCCTCATGCGCGTGGTCGGCAACCCGATCACGGCCGCGGTCGGCGGACGCCTGACCCCGGCCCAGCTGCAGGAGCGGCTGCACGCCGCCGGCTACGACCGGCCGATCATCGTCCAGTACGGCGAGTACCTCGGGCAGCTCGCTCGCGGAGACTTCGGCACGACGCTGACCGATCACCAGAAGATCAGCGACATCCTCCTGACCTACGGCGGCGCCACGATCGAGCTGGTGTTCTACGCGCTCATCGTCGCGCTCATCGTGGGCATCCCGCTCGGCATGCTGGCCGCCTACGTGCGCGACCGCTGGCCCGACGTGATCCTCCGCGTCTTCGCGATCTTCACCTACGCGACCCCGGTGTTCTTCGCCGGCCTCCTGCTCAAGCTCGTCTTCTCGGTCTGGCTCGGCTGGCTCCCGCTCGGCGGCCGCGCGTCGACCCGGATCGAGCTGGCGCTCGGCGGCATCCCGAACCCGACGGGCATCTACATCATCGACGCGCTCCGCACGGGAAACCCGACGATCATCACCGACGTCCTCGCCCACGCGGTCATGCCCGCCCTCGCCCTCGGCCTGATCACCGGCGGCGTGTTCCTGCGCCTCGTCCGCACGAACGTCATCGGCACGCTCGGCGCCGACTACATCGACGCCGCCCGCTCGCGCGGGGTCTCCGAGATCAAGCTCGTGCGCGCACACGCCCTCAAGCCGGCGCTCATCCCGATCATCACGGTCATGGGCCTGCAGATCGCCATGCTGCTCGGCGGATCCGTCCTGACCGAGACCACGTTCGGCTGGCGCGGCCTCGGCTTCGAGCTCCAGCAGTACCTCTCGGCACGCGACTTCGTGGCGGTGCAGGGCATCGTCGCCCTTCTCGCGGTCATCGTCGCGGTCACCAACTTCATCGTCGACATCGTCGCGGCGTTCATCGACCCGCGAGTGAGGTACTGATCATGACGAACGTCCTCGCCGCAGCCAAAGACAAGCGCGCACCCTGGTACAAGCGCCTCCCCGTCGTCGCGCAGCTCCGCCGGAGCGTCGGCCTCCAGCGTGGGATGCTCATCACCGGCATCGTCATCTGCCTGGTGTTCATCCTCACCGCGATCTTCGCCCCGCTGATCGCCCCGTTCGGGTTCGGCCAGCTCCGCGACGACGCGGGGGCCTTCCCCCGCCAGGCGGCGCCGGGCGGCGAGCACATCTGGGGAACGACCGTCGGCGGGTACGACGTGTTCAGCCGCGTGGTCTGGGGCGCGCAGACGGCGATCTCGGTCGTCATCGTGGCCGTGATCCTGTCGGTCACCATCGGCGTCGTGCTCGGACTCGTCTCCGGCTACCTCGGCGGCTGGCTCGACCGCGTTCTCGTGGTCATCGCCGACGCGGTCTACGCCTTCCCGTCGCTCCTGCTCGCGATCGTCGTGTCGATCGTGATCTCGGGCGGCCAGTCGAGCCTGCTCGGGGGCATCGTCGCGGCCGGGATCTCGATCACGGTCGTGTTCGTGCCGCAGTACTTCCGCGTGGTCCGCGCCGAGGCGGTCCGGCTCAAGGCTGAGGCCTTCGTCGAGTCGTCCAAGGTGGTGGGCTCGTCGACCGCCCGCATCATGTTCAAGCACGTGCTCAGGAACGCCACGCGCAGCCTTCCGCTCATCCTGACCCTGAACGCGTCCGAGGCCATCCTCACCCTCGCCAGCCTCGGGTTCCTCGGCTTCGGCATCGGTCCCACCGCCGCCGCCGAGTGGGGCTACGACCTCAACCGGGCCCTCTCCGACACGGCGAGCGGCATCTGGTGGACGGGCGTCTTCCCCGGCGCGGCGATCGTGCTGCTCGTGCTCGGCGTCACCCTCGTCGGCGAGAGCCTGAACGACCTGGCTGACCCGCGCCTCCGCACCCGACGCCGGGCCAAGCGGCGCACAGCCGCGACCACGCCGCCGCCAGCGGCCGCCACGACCGAAGGGGCCGGAGCATGACCGACACCGCTCACGACGACCGCCTGAAGGCCGTCGACATCCGAGACCTCGAGGTCACCTTCGCCACCGACGGCGGCGACGTGCCCGCCGTCCAGGGCGTGTCGCTCGAGGTGAGAGCCGGCGAGGTCCTCGCGATCGTAGGGGAGTCAGGATCCGGCAAGACCGTCACCGCCAAGACGATCCTGGGCCTCCTCCCCGACACCGCCGTCGCCTCGGGTGCGGTGCTCCTCACCGGCGAAGACGTTCTCTCCGTCGGTCCTAGGCGCGTGCGCGAGCTGCGCGGCACCGACGTCGCGATGGTGTTCCAGGAGCCCTCCACGGCCCTCAACCCCGTCTACACGGTCGGCTGGCAGATCGCGGAGGGCATCCGCGCGCACGGCAAGGTGTCGAGGCGCGAGGCGAAGAAGCGGGCGATCGACATCCTGCGTCGCGTCGGCATCCCTGATCCTGCGACCCGTGTCGACTACTACCCGCACCAGTTCTCGGGCGGCCAGAAGCAGCGGGTCGTGATCGCGATGGCCCTCGTGCTCAACCCGTCGGTGATCGTGGCCGACGAGCCGACCACCGCGCTCGACGTGACGGTCCAGGCCGAGATCCTCGACCTGCTGCGCCGCTGCCGCGACGAGTTCGGCGCCGCGATCGTGCTGATCACGCACAACATGGGCGTGGTCGCCGACCTCGCCGACCGCGTCGCCGTGATGTACCTCGGGAAGGTCGTCGAGGAGGCCGACGCAGCGACGCTGTTCGCCAGCCCTCAGGACGACTACACGAAGCGCCTGCTCGGCAGCGTGCCGCGTCTCGAGGCGCGCGGCCACCAGGCGGCGCCTGCCGCCGACGCCGAGGTCGTCGTGCGCGCCTCGGGGCTCGAGATCGAGTACCCGGGTCGGCTCGGCCGGGGCGGCTTCCGCGCCGTCAAGGGCGTCGACTTCACGATCGCGAAGGGGCAGGTGCTCGGCCTCGTCGGCGAGTCCGGCTCGGGCAAGACCACCATCGGCCGGGCGATCGCGGGTCTCACCAGGGTGACGGGCGGCTCGCTCGAGGTGCTCGGCGTCGAGATGAACGGCGTCCGGGAGCGCGACTTCAAGCCGAAGCGAGCCGACATCGGGTTCGTCTTCCAAGACCCGGCCTCGTCGTTCAACCCGCTGCTCACGATCGCCGAGTGCGTGGCCGAGCCCCTCATCGTGCATGGACGAGCGGGCGACGCCCGCGCGGCCCGGGGGAGGGTCGACGAGCTCCTGGAGGCGGTGCAGCTGCCCAAGGCGTTCGGCGACCGCTACCCGCACGAGCTCAGCGGCGGCCAGCGCCAGCGCGCCAGCCTCGCGCGATCGCTCGCCCTCGACCCCACACTGCTGATCGCGGACGAGCCGACCAGCGCGCTCGACGTGTCGGTGCAGGCGCGCGTGCTCGAGCTGTTCGCCGAGCTGCAGAAAGACCTGGGCTTCGCGGCGCTCTTCATCAGCCACGACCTGGCCGTGGTGAACATCCTCGCCGACCGGATCGGCGTACTGTTCCATGGAGACCTCGTCGAATCGGGGCCGAACGACCAGGTCCTGGGGGCTCCGGAGCACGCGTACACCAAGCGCCTGCTCGCGTCGCTCCCCGTCCCGGATCCGGCCGAGCAGGCGCGGCGCCGCGAGGCTCTGGCTGCGCTCACCCGAGCAGAAACGAACCAGGAGTCCTGAGTCATGGCCGTCGAAGCTCCCGTCCTCGTGGCAGACGACCTGTCGCTGCTGTACCCGGCCCGGTCGGGCCACGCGGAGGTCCGGGCTGTCGACGGCGTCACGCTGACCGTCGCGTCGGGGGAGATCCTCGGCGTGCTGGGCGAGGCGGGCTCCGGCAAGTCGACGCTCGCACGCGCTCTGGCCGGTCTGGCGCACGGTCGACGACCACCTGAGGGCTCGCCCCGGATCGCTGGCGGCGAGCTCTTCGTGCTCGGCGAGCGGATCCGCACGATCTCGTCGCGCCGACGAGACCGCCTGACCTCGCGGGTCGGCTACCTGTCGCAGAGCGACGGCGACGCGCTCAAGCCCGATCTGACCGTCGCCGAGGCCGTCGCCGAGCCGCTGTACGAGCGCGACCGCCGCTTCGACCGCATCGAGGCGGGCCACCGCGTCGCCCAGCTCGTCGACGCCGTCCACCTTCCGATGTCGACGATGCGCAAGCAGACCTGGGAGCTCAGCTCCGGCCAGCGCCAGCGCATCGCCCTGGCCCGCAGCCTCGTGCTCGAGCCGACCGTCCTGATCGCCGACGAGCCCGCCCGGGGCGTCGACGCCCTCGTGCGCCAGTCGGTGCTCGAGCTGCTCAGGAGCATCCACACCGACCGCTCGTTCTCGGCCGTCGTCGTGACGTCATCCGTGGGCGAGGCCCGCGCGGTGGCCGACCGCGTCGCCGTCCTGCGGGCGGGGCGCCTGGTCGGCCTCGGCGAGCTCGACGTCGTGCTGGAGCAGACGGTCGACCCGTACGTGAAGGTGCTGTCGCAGACGTCGCCCATCGACATCATTCCGGCATCTGACCGCACACCCAAGAAACACCGCTGAGGCCGAGACCGACCCCGAGCACCACCGCCAGAAAGGCACCCGTGACTTCCAGCACCGCCGCGCGCGGCCACCGCGCCGTCCTGACCCCGTCCGCCGTCGTCCCCGACGAGCGCCGCCCCACCCCCGGCCCGATCGCCGTCGGCCCGACGGTCGAGCAGCACGTCGTCGACGCTGTCGAGGCGGGCGGCGGGACTCTCGGACCGATCGACGACGAGACCCGCGGGCTCATGTGGCTGTCGCACAAGGCGATCGACGAGCTCGACGAGGTGCTGACGACGCACCCGAACATCGAATGGGTGCAGTTGCCCATGGCCGGTGTCGACATGTTCGCGCCCATCATGAAGAAGTACGCCGACTCGCCGCGGCCGCTGTGGACGAGTGCCAAGGGCGCCTACTCCGAGCCGGTCGCCGAGCACGCCGTCGCGCTGACGCTGGCGCTCCTCCGCGTGTTCCCGGAACGAGTGCGCGCGTCGAGCTGGGCGACAGTACCCAAGGGCATCTCGCTCTACGGCCTCAACGTCGTGATCGTCGGCGCCGGCGGCATCGGCCTCGAGATCATGCGCCTGCTCGAGCCGTTCGACACGTCGATCACCGTGGTGCGCCGCAGCACGTCGCCGGTTCCGGGCGCCGCCTGCACCGTGGCGGCGTCGTCGCTCGACGAGGTCCTTCCCGACGCCGACGTCGTGATCGTCGCCGCGGCGATGACAGACGACACCGCGAAGATGTTCGGCGCGAGCCAGTTCGACCTGATGAAAGACACGGCGGTGCTCGTGAACATCGCGCGAGGAGGCCTCGTCGACACGGACGCGCTCGTCGAGGCGCTCCGGGCCGAGTCGCTCTGGGGCGCCGGACTCGACGTCACCGACCCCGAGCCCCTGCCCGACGGACACCCGCTCTGGACAGAGCCCCGCGCCCTGATCACGCCGCACCAGGCCGACACGCCCGAGATGACGGCTCCGCTCCTCGCCGAGCGGATCCGGCACAATGTCGCCGCCCTCTCGGGCGGCGGGGAGTTCATCGGCGTGGTCGACCCGGCGGCCGGCTACTAGACCGCCGCCGGGCGGTAGCCGCCTCCGACGCCGCACCGGCCCCTGGGGTCGCCCCGATAGATCGCCGCCCCACGTGTGTTCAGCGCGCGGACAGGAAAAAAGCCCCCACGGGTGGAGCCGTGGGGGCTTCGCTCCCCGACTTGGACTCGAACCAAGAACCTGCCGGTTAACAGCCGGCTGCTCTGCCAATTGAGCTATCGAGGAATGGCAGCTGTTCGTATCGCTTGGATGTGATCCGTTTGAACAGCGACCACAACTCTAGCAAACGTTTCGGCCGCTGATGAACACCTCAGCCTTCGGGGTGGTCGAGACCGGGCATCCAGGTGTTGCCGGGCACGCCCCAGCCCTTCTTCTTGGCCACCTTCGAGATGGCCTTGGCGAACGGGTAGTCGACGCGATCGGCGTACAGAAGGCCGTCGAGGTGGTCGTACTCGTGCTGGAAGATGCGCGCCAGCCAGCCGTACGCCTCGATCTCGAAGGGCTCGCCGTCGAGGTCGACCGCGCGGAGGAGGACGCCGTCGGCGCGTCGCAGCGGGAACCGCTCGCCCGGGATCGACAGGCACCCCTCCGACTCGAGCTCGTCGTCGAGCTCGTCGACCGACTCGGGGACGAGCGGCGTCTGCCACAGCTGCGGATTGATCGCGACTCCGCGCCAGGCCTCGCCGTCGTCGTCCGACCACGAATACACGAAGAGCCGCAGGCCCACGCCGACCTGCGGCCCGGCGAGGCCCACGCCGGGCGCTTGGTCCATCGTGTCGAACATGTCGGCGACGAGCTCGCGGAGCGACTCGTCGAACTCGGTGACGGGCGCAGCGGGCTCGTGGAGCACGGGCTCGCCGGTGATGGTTATCGGTCGTACAGCCATTCACTCAGCCTATCGGCGGCCGTCGCGGTAGCGTGAGGGAGTGCCACTGCCTCTCGACGTCCTCGCCACGCCGGTCACGCTGAGTACGCATCAGGCCATCGGGATCCCCATCGCGCTCGTCGGAGCAATCTTCCTGTCGGTCGGCGCGCAGCTCCAGCACCGCGGCGTGGCCAAGGTGGAGCGCGCCTCGGGCGGAGCCGCCAAGGGCCTCAAGGTCGGCCAGATGCTGCGTCTCCTCGGTCGTCCGTCCTGGGTCATCGGCAGCGCCATGCTCGGTCTCGCCATCGTGTTCCAGCTCACGAGCCTCAGCTTCGCGCCGCTGATCGTCGTGCAGCCCCTCGGCGCCGTGGCGCTCGTGGTCACGGCGATCCTGAACTCCCGGACGACGCGTCAGCGTCTCGACCGGCAGTCGAAACGCGCCATCCTGTTCTGCGTCGGCGGCGTGGGCCTGTTCGTCACCGTCGCCGCCCTGACGGCGACCGAGCCCGCCATCACGACCGGCCAGCTCGTGACTGTGCTGGTGATCCTCGCGTTCGTCTTCGCGATCTGGCTGACCGCCTTCCTGCTCTTCCGCACCCGGATCCGGGCGCTGTTCTACATCATCGGCGCCGGCTTCCTGTACGGCTTCGTGGCCACACTGGCGAAGGTGATCATCAACAGGATCGAGTCGTCGAACTTCGACGCTCTGACGTTCGTCTGCGCCGCGTTCCTCATCGCCGCGGGCTCCCTGGGCGGTTACTTCGTGCAGAACGCCTACTCGTCCGGACCGCCCGACCTGGTCATCGCCGGGCTTACGGTGGTCGATCCGCTCGTCGCCGTCGGCGTGGGCGTGCTCGTTCTGGGGGAGGCCTCGACGGCCCCGTGGTGGGCTGCCATCTTCTACCTCGCCGCGGGCGCTCTGGCCGTCTACGGCGTCTTCCAGCTCGCCAAATACCACCCGCAGGCGAGCCGCTGAGCTAGCCTGGGCCGAACCACTGGCCTCAGGCCGTTTCTCCAGCCGCCCGTCACCACCGGTAAGGACGCCACCTCCCCGTGACCCACGACACCGCCCCCGGCGACAGTCCCGCCCCCTCCACCGTCACCCCGCAGAGGCCCTTGCGGGTGCTCCTCGCCGGCGACACGTTCCCGCCCGACGTCAACGGCGCGGCGAACTTCACCGAGCGCCTGGCGGTCGGCCTCGCCGGACGCGGCCACGACGTGCACGTCGTCGCTCCCGCAGCGACTCGCAAGCACGGCACCTTCCGCGAGGAGCACGACGGGCAGGTGCTCACGGTCCACCGCCTCAACTCGACCCGCTGGCCGCTGCACGACTGGCTCCGCTTCGCGACGCCGTGGACCGTCAAGTTCCACTCCCGCCGCATCGTCGAGTCGTTCAAGCCCGACGTCGTGCACATCCAGGCGCACATCATCATCGGTCGCGGCCTCACCAAGGTCGCCCACGATCGCGGCATCCGGATCATCGCGACCAACCACTTCATGCCCGACAACCTCGTCGATCACTTCCCTCCGATGCCGAAGCGCCTCAAAGACTGGATCGTGACGAAGGCCTGGCAGGACGCCGCTCACACCTACGAGTACGTGCAGGAGATCACGACGCCGACCAAGAAGGCCGCGGGCTTCCTGGAGGCGGCGACGAACATCACCGGCGTCTACGCCATCTCCTGCGGAATCGACGCCTCCGACTACACGGCCAAACCGGGACGCCCGAAAGACAACACCATCGTCTTCGTCGGCCGCGTCACCGGCGAGAAGCACATCGACGTGCTCCTGCAGGCGATGACCAAGCTCTCGCCCACCCTCGACGCGAAGCTCGTCATCGTCGGCGGCGGCGACCTCCTCGGGCGTCTCACGCAGATGACGGCCGACCTCGGTCTGGCCGACCGTGTCACGTTCGCCGGCTACCTCTCCGACGACGAGCTGCGCCGCACGCTCACCGACGCGACCGTCTTCTGCATGCCGTCGACGGCCGAGCTCCAGAGCATCGCGAGCCTCGAGGCCATGGCCTCAGGGCTGCCCATCGTCGTGGCCGACGCCATGGCCCTGCCGCACCTCGTCGACGACGGGTCGAACGGCTATCTGTTCCGCCCGGGCGATGCCGACGACCTCGCTGAGAAGCTGACTCTCGTGCTCGAGAAGTCCGATGCCGACTACGTCGCGATGCGCACGGCGAGCCTGAAGATGATCGAGCCGCACGACATCGGCCGCACCCTCGACACATTCGAGAAGCTGTATCGTGGTCAGGCGGTGGCCGACCCGGTCGCCGACACCGCGCGTGCTTCGCAGACCGAGTCCTCTTCGTCGTCGTAGCCGGGCCGTCCAGCGGCCTGCGCGCGGATGCGGGGCGGTAGCTCAGCTGGTCAGAGCAGGCGACTCATAATCGCTCGGTCACGGGTTCAAGTCCCGTCCGCCCTACGTGTCAGAACGGCGCCTGCGAAGGCCCCGGACCACGAGCACGAGCCCGACGATCACCAGAATGCCGCCGATGACCAGCCACTTCCGGTCACCGGTCATGGAGCTGCCGGGGATCAGATCGGCCCCCTGGCCGGCGAACACGCCCCCGACCACCACGACGATCGCGCCGACGACGATGAGGGTGATGCGCCCGGTCCGTGAGTCCATGGGCCTCAACCTACGCCGTCGCGAGTCTCGACGCGTGGTGGCAGGCGGAACGCGCGGCCCGGCGGTCTGCCAGACTCGACGCATGCCTTCTCTGAAGTACGACGTGACCGTGTCCCGCGACGAGGACGCCTGGCGCGTCGAGATCGCCCCGATCGGCGGCACGGCCACAGCCCGCTGGCTGGGCGAGGCCGACGACGTCGCACGTGCCTTCATCGCCGACTTCGAAGACGTCGAGCCCGACACGATCGAGCTCGACATCGTCGTCGAGTACCCGGGAGACGTCGAGGCTCAGCTCGACCGTGCCGCCCAGCTCCGCACTGCGTCCGACGAGGCGCTCGATGCCGAGTGGAACGCCCTCGGCCGCGCCGCCGACCAGCTCGATGCGGCCGGCGTGACCAAGCGCGACATCGGCGACATCCTCGGGCTCGCCGTCCCGCGCGTCCGCAGGATCCTGCGCGGCGGTGCTCGCGAGAACACCTCGCGCCTCGACGCGCAGTAGTCATCGAAGGACGCGCAGTAGTCATCGAAGCAATATAAGAAATTCAAGGGGAGTCCCCAGGACTGGTGCCTTGCGCACGGGGGAGGGGTGCGTGCAACACTGGTAGGGCATCACTCGTCGTGGAGTGGAACGCACTCACCACCGTCCACCATCAATCCGAGTCCACGACGAGACTGCCCCGCCAGGCCGCATCCAGGTCTGCGGTTCCGGCGTTCCCCGACGCCCGGCTTCGTCGCGCGCTCCCGGGAGTCCCGTGACCGACACCTCCACAGCACCCCGCACACTGCGCACGCCCCGCGCCGGCGCAGCGCCCGCCGTCGGGCAGCCGCACGAGCTGACGCCCCGCGCCGTCGTCGGCATCGCCGTGCTCGGCCTCGCCACATTCTTCGCCATCACGACCGAGCTCATGCCCGTAGGGCTCCTCGGCTCGATGAGCTCGAGCCTCGGCGTCTCGGTCTCGTCGATGGGCCTCGTCATCACGGTCTACGCGGTCGCCGTCGCTGTGCTCGCACTGCCCCTCACACTCGCCACCACGCGCTTCCCGCGTCGGGCGATCCTGGTGGCCACCCTGGGCGGCTACGCGCTCTCGAACCTGCTGATCGCGCTCGCGCCGAGCTTCGCCGTGGTCTGCGCGGGCCGTGTGATCGGCGGCGTAGCCCACGCCCTGTTCTTCTCGGTCGCATCCGCGTACGCCACGAAGATCGTCCCGCCGCGTCTGGCCGGCCGGGCGATCGCGTTCGTCTACTCCGGCTCGTCCCTCGGCTTCGTGATCGGCGTCCCCATCGCCACGACAGTCGGAGAGCACGCAGGATGGCGCCTTGCCGTCGGCGGCGTCGCAGTGGCGAGCGCGCTCCTGGCCGTCGTCGCACTGCTGTTCCTGCCGTCGGTCCGCGGCGAGTCCCAGCCTCACCTGGGCTCCGTGAAGTCCTGGGCGCGATCCGGCCTCATCGCGGTCGCGATCGCCGACCTGCTCCTCTTCGCCGGCCACTACGTCGTCTACACCTACATCGGCCCGTACCTCGAGGGCGCGGGCCTCGGGCACGACTACATCGGCGGCGCGCTGCTCGTCCTGGGCGGCACCGGGATCATCGGGCTCGTCGCGGCCGGCTCGTTCGTCGACCGGGCGCCGCGGCAGACGCTCCTGGTGGCCGTCGCCGTCATGGTCGCCTCGATCGCGGCCCTGCCGCTCGTCCACGGCTCGCTCGTCGGCACGTTCGTCGTCGCGGGCCTCTGGATGGCCGCCAACGGCACGACGGGCACCCTGTTCATGGCGGCGGCGATCCGCACCGGCGGCGTCAGCCCCGACATCGCCGGCGCGATCATCAACGGCGCCTCGAACATCGGCATCGCCGGCGGTGCCGCAGTCGGCGGCGCCGTCTACAGCGGAGCCGGCCTCGGCGTGCTCCCGCTCGCGGCCGCTGCCGTGCTCGTCGTCAGCTTCGGCGTCGTCCTCGCAGCCCGCCGCGGCTTCCCGGTCCACGGTCACTCGCAGGCGACCCTGTCGACGACGTCGATCCCCGTCATCACGACATCGATCCAGGCCATCACGACGTCGATCCCGACCGTGATCACGTCATCGATCCGCACCATTCAGACGCACACGGCCGCCATCCGCACCGTGCCGGGCCACGGCGGCTGACGCCGCGCCCCGGGCATCCGCCCGTCCGACCTGAACCAATCGAGACGGAGACTGTGTCCGCGAGCGGCGGGGGTTCGGTCTCGGGACGCTTTCCCTGGGCGTGAATTCACGCCCAGGGAAAGCGTCCCAGCGAGAACCCCGGGGGGAGCCGCCCCGTCAGCTGAGGTCGGGTCTGCAGCTGAGATCGGGTCAGTAGCTGTCGTCCACGACGAGCTTGCCGTCGACGACCTTGAGCGAGACGTAGACGTTGAAGGTGGTGTCGTACGAGTAGGGGTAGGAGGTACCGAGGAACTCGTCGGTGTACTTCTCGGTGACCGAGCCCGAGCCGCCCTCGCTCGTCACGGAGATCGAGTCGCCGTTCAGCGACACCGCCAGCGTCGGCTGCTTCGTGACCTTGTACGAGACCTTCGTGTAGCCCGAGCCCGGTCCGTAGAAGGGGCAGTCCGAGTCGAGGTCGCCGCGAGTCGACTTCTCGCACGTATCGATCAGGTCGGTGACGATCTTCTCGGCGTCGGTCGTCAGCCGATCCGTGGGCTTCGCCTCGAACTGCGCCGAGGCCCCGTACGACGACGAGCCGGCGCCCACCGCGATCTTCTGGACGGTCGATCCGAAGTAGTCCGTTCCCGCGATCGACAGGTCGTAGACGCCCGGGTAGGCCGTCAGCTCGAGTCCGCTGTCCGACAGCGCGCCCACCGCGGTCCCGCCGGCGGTCACGTCCGAGGTCGCGAAGATCGTGTCGGCCCGCACGTCGACGGTGGACGTCAGGGGCTTGACCTTCCACTCGTCCTTGAAGAACCAGCTCGTCCCGGTGCGCGTGAGCTGCAGGATGGCGTCCTGCTGCTGCCCGCCGACCGAGAAGGCCGCCGCCACGGTGGCGATGTCGCCCGACGTGGTCACCTTTCCGATGGCGACGTCGGTGATGCGCGCCGACGCCTTCGACAGGACGGCGTCCGTCATCATGCCGCCCGCCGCTTTCGCGCTGCCTTCGAGCTTCGCCGCGGCAGTTGCGTCACCGCGCGACAGGTCTCCGAGGTAGGCCTCGGCCACCGGCCCGGGGCCGTAGACGCTGGTGCGGAGCGTCGTCGCGGTGATGGCGCCGCCGACGACCAGCACGATGACGATGCCCGCCGCGATGAGAGATCGAAGCAGGATCCTCCGCGCCCTGGGCGACATCGGCTTGGCGGGGGCGAACACGTTCGACGCACCGACGGCCGTCGGGGCAGTGCTCGTCAGGGCAGTGCTCGTGGGTGCGGTGCCCGTCGCCGCGGTGCCCGCCGCGTCGCGCCCGGCGACGAAAGCGAGCGCCCGCAGCGCTCCCGGCGGAAGCGCGGGGACGACCCGCGGCGCGACGTAGCGCGCGACCGCCTCGATAGCGAGGCCCCACGCGGCCACGACGGCGACCGTCCACGGGGTGACGCCGGCGGAGCCTCCGCCGCCCAAGGCCGAGACCTGCACCGAGAAGACGACGGTGCCGACGATGAGCAGGCCGAGGCCGGCGAGGGCGTAGACAACGGGAGCGACGATCCAGTCGAGGAGGTCTCGGCGCGATCCGCCGCGGCGCACGGCGAGTGCGAGCCCCGCAAGCACTGCCGACGCCACGACGGCCACGACGAGCAGCCAGTACCAGCCGGGCGAGTGCGCGAAGACGGTCGCGGTCTGGGCCGGCGCCGAGTTGCCGCTCGCCATCGAGAGGAGCGATCCGACCGAGTCGGACGTCGACACGCCGCCGAGGAACCCGAAGGCGATCGCGACGGCCACGATGTTGCCGATCAGCAGCGGGTAGGCGCCCGCGGAGCTCGGCCGGGTGATGAGCGCCACGACGACGATCACCAGTCCTATCAGAAGACCCAGCGCCGCGAACTGCAGCGCGGCGGTGCGGATCCATCCCAGGATGCGCGTCGCCGTCGGGTGGACGCCGGCGAGCCGGACGTCGCGCGCGAGGAACGACCCCGCGAATCCGACGACCAGGGCCACCACGATGGCGAGGCCGGTGACCGCGTTGATGCGGTGGATGCCTGACAGCGCCTCGGTCGGCAGGCGGATTCCGAGCGCCAGGCCGATCAGCAGCGTCGTCAGTGCCAGGGCCAGGCCGGTGATGGCCGACGTGACCAGCGTCTGGCCGCGATCGAGGCCAGGTCGACGCGCGTACCGGGCGAGCAGCACGATCGCGGCGATCTGGGCGAGCGCGATCATCACCGGGACGAAGCCGAGGTGGGCCGAGCCGGACACCGTCGTGAGGTACTCGAGGCTGCCCGCTATGCGGAGGCGGCCGAGGTCGGCCAGCAGCACCAGCTGGGCCGGCGCACCGGCGAGGATCGTGAAGATGCTCGAGGCGTCGACCTGCGGAAGCGACGACGTTCCGGGTAGGGGCGACGCGTCGCCCGTCGAGGTCGATCCTGCTCCCGATCCGGACGCCGACGCAGCCAGCACGAGTGCCGTCAGCAGGAGCGACAGCACCGCCACGACGTAGGCCGCCACGAATCCGGCCACGCCCGTGACGGCCGCGACGATCCAGTCGCGGCCGGTCAGCGAGCGCATCACCAGCGAGACGCGCGAGGACGCCTCAGGCGGGGGTGGGGCCACGGGCGGCACTCCGGCCGGCTGAGAGGGCGCGAGGCTCTCGGGACTGCTGTCGTCGCTGCTGCCGGTGCCCGGCACAGGGGGAATGGTCACGTTCTGATCCTCTCGGTGTGTCGAGAGGTCGGATGGACCGGTTGAGTGAATCGCGCCCCCCGACGATGCGTCAATGCTACGGGAACCTGAGGATGCCCTGTGACTCGGTCCGAAGACGGGTCGAATGCCGGCGCGATCGGCGTGCACGAGCCCGCAGATGCGTTTCGGGTGTGTTGCAGTATCCGATGGATCGCCTCCGCGGCGTGCCGGCGGTGCGAGAATGAGCCCATGTTCGGCAGACGACTGCGAGGCACCGACTCGCCCATCACCCGTGACACGGGATTCGGCATCGGGGCGCAGGTGCATGTGGTCGACTCGCTCGAAGACCCCGCCTCGCCGTTCCCCGACGGACCCACCGGCATAGTCGTGCGCGCCGGCGGCTCGGCCTGGCAGCCGGTCTCGGTCATCGGCGGGTCGTCGCGCGTCTGGACCATCCAGTTCGACACCCCCCAGTACACACCCGACCTCGAGGGGCCGATCGCGATGTGCCAGCTTCCCGAGCGCCAGCTCCGCCTCGCACCGCCCGTCGATCGCTGAGCCGCAGGCGGGTCACCCGTTCGAGGGGCGCTCGTTATGGGACTTCCAGGGCGCAGGAACCGGCCCGTACGGTCGTCGCATGATCTCTCCGCGCCTGGCCATCGCCGCCACCGTCCTCACGGTCGCCATCGCCGTGCCGTCGGTCGTCGTCGCGGCCGAAGCCTCGTCGGCCAGCACCGTTCACACCTCGTCCGTGAACAAGGTGACCCCCAAATCGACCACGTACAAGAACTGCACCGAGATCCACAAGCACTGGTCGGGTGGCATCGCCAAGAAGGGCGTCACGACCAACACGACGCACTCCAAGGGCAAGACCTACCACCGGGCGCTCAAGGGCACGGTCAAGCACGACACTGCTCTCTACAACGCGAACAAGAAGTCGGACGCCGACAAGGACGGCATCGCCTGCGAGAAGTCCTAGGCGACCCGTTCTCTCCTCCGCCGGCGCGCGATTCCCGACCTCTTCCGAGAGGCCGGGAATTTCTGCGTCCGGGCCGCGTTGAACCGAACTGTATGCAGACGCATACAAACGGAGGTAGGGTAGAGGTCATGAGCAACGAGAGCGGCATGCAGTTCGGAATCTTCAGCGTCGGCGACATCACAACCGACCCCACGACCGGCGTCACGCCGACCGAGCACGAGCGCCTGAAGGCGATGATCACCATCGCCAAGCACGCGGAGGAAGTCGGCCTCGACGTGTACGCCGCCGGCGAGCACCACAACCCGCCGTTCGCGAACTCGAGCCCCACGACGCTCCTCGCGATGATCGCGGCACAGACCGAGAAGATCATCCTGAGCACGGCTACCACGCTGATCACCACGAACGACCCGGTGAAGATCGCCGAGGACTTCGCACTCCTGCAGAACATCACCGACGGGCGCGTCGACCTGACGCTGGGACGCGGCAACACCGGCCCGGTCTACCCGTGGTTCGGCAAGGACATCCGCCAGGGCATCAACCTCGCCATCGAGAACTACGCCCTGCTGCACCGTCTCTGGACGGAGGAGGTCGTCGACTGGAAGGGCCACTTCCGCACCCCGCTGCAGGGCTTCACAGCTACGCCGCGCCCGCTCGACGGCGTCGCGCCGTTCGTCTGGCACGGCTCGATCCGGTCGACCGAGATCGCCGAGCAGGCCGCGTACTACGGCGACGGGTTCTTCGCCAACCACATCTTCTGGCCCGCCTCGCACACCGCTCAGATGGTGCAGCTCTACCGCGAGCGGTTCGAGCACTACGGACACGGCAAGGCCCACCAGGCCTACGTCGGCCTCGGCGGCCAGGTCTTCATGGCCAAGAACTCGCAGGACGCGGTCAGGCAGTTCCGGCCGTACTTCGACAACGCCCCGGTCTACGGCCACGGACCCTCGCTCGAGGACTTCACCGCGCAGACGCCCCTCACCGTCGGCAGCCCGCAGGAGGTCATCGACCGCACGCTCGGCTTCCGCGGCTACGTCGGCGACTACCAGCGTCAGCTCTTCCTGATGGACCACGCCGGCCTGCCCCTCAAGACCGTGCTCGAGCAGCTCGACCTGCTCGGCTCCGAGGTGGTGCCGGTGCTCCGCCGCGAGTTCGCCATCGGGCGTCCAGCCGACGTGCCGGATGCACCCACGCACGCGAACCAGGTGGCTCGCGCCGCCGAGGCGACTCCGGCTGTCTCCTCGGCCGACCCCGCAGCTGTCCCGGCGCTCCGATGAGCACCGCACCCTCGGGCCTGCCGGCCAAGCGCATCGCCGTCGTCTCGGCCGGGCTCAGCCAGCCCTCGTCGACCCGTCTGCTCGCCGACCGCCTCGCCGAGGCCACGACCCGCGGCCTGGCGTCACTCGGGGAGTCGGCCGACGTCGAGGTGATCGAGCTGCGCGATCTGGCTCACGACATCACCGACAACCTGCTGACCGGCTTCCCGTCGCCGGCCCTCGAGGCGGCCATCGCGGCCGTCACGAGCGCTGACGGCGTCATCGCCGTCAGCCCGGTGTTCACGGCGTCGTACAGCGGCCTGTTCAAGTCGTTCTTCGATGTCGTCGACAAGGATTCGCTCGCAGGAACTCCGGTCCTCATCGGCGCCACGGCCGGCTCCCCGCGCCACTCCCTCGTGCTCGACCTCGCCCTCCGGCCCCTGTTCGCGTATCTGCGCTCGGTCGTCGTGCCCCTCGGCGTCTTCGCCGCATCGGAGGACTGGGGCTCGGGCGACGAGACCACCACGACCCTCCCCGACCGTGTCGCCCGCGCCGGCGAGCAGCTCGCCGAGCTCGTCGCCGGTCACACGACGCGCCGCCCGGGTGCGTTCGACGCCGACGCCGTCGTGCCGTTCGAGGAGCAGCTCCGGCGCCTGTCGGCCGAGTAGCAGGCCCGCCCCCGCCGGATCGGCACGGCCCCTCCCGATCCCGGGAGGGGCTGTGCCGTCTCGGCGGGGGCAGCAGGAAATGTCGGAGGCCTCCCGTACGTTGGGCCCACCATGAACGACACCGCCATCGCCTCCGCCACCGCCGAACTCGAGCGCTACCGCCAGCGCCGCCGTGAGCGAGCCACCGGCCCGCAGGGCTTCCTCGCCCTGACCAACACGCAGTGGGTCGACTCGGCGCAGCCGGTGTGGGGCGTGCCGGGCACCTGGGCTCCGGCGCCGAAGGGCCTCGGCGGCCTCGCCCTGACGGCGACGGAGGCCGACGGCATCGTCGTCGACGGCGACGTGGTCGACGGCACGGTCTACGTCGCCGGCGACGACGCCATGGTGCCGTCGACGCTCCGCTTCGCGTCGGGGGCGACCGGCACCGTGATCGCCAACGACGACCGCTCGTCGTACGCCCTCCGGGTGTGGGACACCTCGTCCGACGCCGCGCAGGCGTTCGGCAGCGTCGACTCGTTCGACTTCGACCCGTCGTGGGTGGTCACCGCCGACTTCGTCCCTACCGAAGAGGGTGCGCAGGTCGACATCCGCCACCAGAAAGACCTCGAGCTGAGCCGGCCGCAGCCGTTGCCCGGCCTGATCCGCTTCAGCCGCGACGGCGTCGACTACGAGCTCGCCGCCTTCCCGTCCGGCGACGGCGACCGCCTGCAGCTCGTGTTCGGCGATGCGACGAACGGCGACAGCACCTACTCGGTCGGCCGCTTCCTCTTCCCGACGCCGTCCGACGACGGCACGATCACGCTCGACTTCAACCGCGCGGTCCTTCCGCCCTGCGCCTTCTCGTACAACTTCAACTGCCCGATCCCGCCGAAGCAGAACCGTTTCGCGATCCCGATCGAGGCCGGCGAGAAGAACGTGCTCGCGAAAGACGGCTCGCTGCTTCACGCCTAGGCTGACGACGTCCCGCGCGCCGGTAGAGTCGAACGTATGTTCACCGTGCTCGCCCGCCTGCCCGGCGAGGGGGTTCGGGCGACGCCGGTGACGCGGGGGCGCGGCGGCGCACTGGAGGTCGGCGAGGGGCGCGAGTTCCTGCCGTCCGAGATCGATGACGTGATCGTCGAGGGCGAGCACGCGGCGACGCGCTGGGTGTGGGACGACACGGCGCGCTGGTACCCGCGGCTGCTGGAGCGCGGCCTCCGGGTCGAGCGCTGCGTCGACCTCCGGCTGCTGCATGCGATCCTGCGGCGCTCCGCCTTCGCCGTCGGCGCTGAGATCCACGGGGAGGCCCCGGGCGTGTGGGACGCCCCTCAGGCCGCTCCGCACGACTCCGGCGCGCTGTTCGTCGTCGAGCCGGAGTCGCTGCCCGACCCCGTGGGCGAGTTCCTGCGCCAGCGGGCCGCGATCGAGGCCAGCGCCGAGCGACCGCGACTGGAGCTGCTGGCGGTGGCCGAGTCGACTGGCGCGCTGATCGCCGCCGAGATGCGGCACCGGGGCATCCCGTGGTCGGCTGAGCGCCACGACGACCTGCTCACGACCCTGCTGGGGCCTCGGCCCTCGATCGGCGCACGGCCGGCCGCGATGCAGCGCGACCTCGCCGAGATCCGCGTGTCCCTCGCATCACCCGACCTCAACCCCGACTCGCCCGGCGAGCTGCTGAAGGCCCTTCGCGGCGCTGGTCTCGACGTGCGGACCACCCGCCAGTGGGAGCTCCGGGAGCTGGAGCATCCCGTCATCGAGCCTCTGCTCGCCTACAAGAAGAAGCAGCGCCTGTTCGCCGCGAACGGCTGGGCGTGGGTCGACGAGTGGATCGTCGGCGGGCGGTTCAGGCCGGAGTACGTCCCGGCCGCCGCCGCGACGGGCCGGTGGGGCACCTCGGGCGGCGGAGCGCTGCAGCTGCCGAAGGCCGTGCGCGGCGCGGTGATCGCCGACGACGGCTGGACGCTCGTCGTGGCCGACGCGTCGCAGCTCGAGCCGCGGATCCTGACCGCCCTCTCGCGCGACCGCGCGATGGCCCGGGCCGGCGCCGGAGACCTCTACGAGGGGATCGTCGCGACCGGGGCCGTGGCCACGCGCGCCGAGGCGAAGGTCGCCATGCTGGGCGCGATGTACGGCGCGACCTCGGGCGACGGCGGACGCCTCATGCCCCGCCTCACGAGAGCGTTCCCCGACGCGATCGCGTTCGTCGAGAAGGCGGCGCGCGAGGGAGAGCACGGGGGAGTGGTGCACACCCTCCTCGGCCGGACGTCGCCCAAGCCGGGTGGCGAGGCGCTCCCGCCGGAGATGGGTTCCGGAGACGTGGGCACCGCTGAGCGTGCCTGGGGCCGTTTCACGCGCAACTTCGTCGTGCAGGGCACCGCCGCCGAGTGGGCCCTGTGCTGGATGGGGTCGTTGCGGCGCCGTCTGGCCGAGCGCTTCGGCACCGACGACGACGCGCCGCACCTGGTGTTCTTCCTGCACGACGAGGTCGTCGTGCACGCGCCCGAGCAGAGTGCGGCCGAGGTCGCGGGCCTGGTCGAGGAGGCCGCGGCGGAGGCCGGGCGCCTGCTGTTCGGGTCGGCGCCGGTGCTGTTCCCTGTGACGGTGGCGACCGTGCGCTCGTACGCCGATGCCAAGTAGAGGGCGATTCCGGGTTCCCGGGGATTACACAGTTGTGATTTCCAGGCTTGATCGGCCATAATTCACACAGAACCACCACGAAGCATCCGTTCACCAGGTCGATGGGGAAGTCGCACCTAATCGAACGGAGGAATCGTGGCTGCAACAACCAACACTGCGTCGGTGGCGCAGGGCGTCCTTTTCGTCCACTCGTCCCCACGTGCTTTGAGCCCGCATGTCGAGTGGGCTGCTGGTCGTGCCCTCGGCCGTGCGGTCAACTTCACGTGGGCTGATCAGCCTGTCCTGAAGGGCTCGCTTCGCGCCGAGTTCCACTGGGAGGGCCCCGCCGGCACCGGCGCGGCTATCGCGTCCGCGTTGCGCGGGTGGGAGCACCTGCGCTACGAGGTGACCGAAGACCCGTCTGACGGGGCCGACGGCGGGCGCTGGATGCACACGCCCGACCTCGGCGTCTTCTTCGCGCAGACCGACTCCGTGGGCAACACGGTCGTGCCCGAAGACCGGATTCGCTACGCGATGGAGATCGCAGGATCGAACACCCTCGAGCTCCACCGCGAGCTGCGTCTCGCCCTCGGCCAGGCGTGGGACGACGAGCTGGAGGCGTTCCGCCACGCCGGCGAGGGCAACCCCGTCGTGTGGCTCCACAAGGTCGGCTAGACGCCTCAGACTGCACCACGTGCGGCCCCATCGACACGGGGGCGTGCAAGACGAAGGCCCGGTCGCGAGACCGGGCCTTCGTGCGTCCGCCAGACCACGGATCGGCCGCAGGCGGCCGCCACCTAAATGGAGCGCAGGGCGACGACCGCGTTGTGCCCGCCGAACCCGAACGACGTCGAGATCGCCACGATCGGCTCGTCGCCGATGGGGCGCGGCTCGGTGACGAGGTCGATGTGGATGCTGTCGTCCATCTGGGTCGTGTTGATCGTCGGCGGCAGCGTCTTCTCGGCGAGGGCCTTGACCGTGAACGCGGCCTCGATCGCCCCGGCACCGCCGAGCAGGTGACCGGTCGACGACTTGGTGGCCGAGATCGCGATGCTGCCGAGGTGGTCGCCGAACACGCGCTCGAGGGCGCGGATCTCGGCGATGTCGCCGACGGGCGTCGAGGTCGCGTGCGCGTTGATGTGCGCGACGTCGGTGCGCTCCACTCCGGCGCGCTCCAGGGCGTTGATCACAGCGCGGGCGCCACCGGTGCCCTCCGGGTCGGGAGCGGTGATGTGGAAGGCGTCGCTGGTGACGGCGCCGCCGAGCAGCTCGGCGTAGATGCGGGCGCCGCGGGCGAGGGCGTGCTCCTCGGTCTCGATGACCAGGGCGGCACCGCCGGCGCCTAGGACGAAGCCGTCGCGGGTGACGTCGTAGGGGCGCGACGCCGTGGCCGGGTCATCGCTGCGCGAGGAGAGAGCGTGCATCGCCGCGAAGGCGGCGAGGGGGAGCGGGTGGATCGAGGCCTCCGACCCGCCGGCGATGACGATGTCGGCATCGCCGTTCTGCAGGTGGTCGTAGGCGTTGGCGATCGACTCGGTGCTGGAGGCGCAGGCCGACACGACGGTCCGGGCACCGGCACGGGCACCCAGCGCCATCGAGACGGCGGCGGCCGGGCCGTTCGGCATGAGCATGGGGATCGTCATCGGGAGGACGCGGCGGGCGCCCTTCTCGCGGAGGGTGTCCATGCCGTCCGTCAGGGTCCAGATGCCCCCGATGCCGGTGGCCCAGTCGACCAGGAAGCGCTCGGGCACGACCTCGGGTGATCCTGCGTCCGCCCAGGCCTCGCGCGCAGCGATGAGCGCGTACTGGCTGGAGGGGTCGAGGCGCTTCGTCTCTTGACGGGTCAGCACCTCGTCGGGCGAGACCTTGACGCTGCCCGCGAAGCGGATGGGGAGGTCGTACGTCTCGACCCAGGGCTCGTCGACGGTGCGGATGCCGCTCTCTTTGGCGAGCAGCGCGGTCCAGGTATCGGCGAACGTTCCGCCGAGGGGGGTGGTCGCACCGATGCCGGTGACGACGATCTTCTTGGTCACAATGGTCTCCTAAACGATCGGGGCGTCAGGCCCCGGAAACAGCGCTCGGCCCGCGCCGAGACGACGCGGGCCGAGCTGCGGGACGATTAGCCCTGAGCCTTGGTGATGAAGGTCACGGCGTCGCCGACGGTCTTGAGGTTCTTGACCTCGTCGTCGGGGATCTTGACGTCGAACTTCTCTTCGGCGTTGACGACGATCGTCATCATCGAGATCGAGTCGATGTCGAGGTCGTCGGTGAACGACTTGTCCATCTCGACGGTGTCGGTGGCGATACCGGTCTCGTCGTTGATGAGCTCGGCCAGGCCGGCCAGGACTTCTTCGGTGGACTGTGCCATTGTTGTTCTCTCCTTGAGGTGTCGTTGTGACCGGGGTAAATCCTATTGCACGGTGTCAGCGCGGGTGCACGGCACGCTGGACCGGTGGTTTTCGAAGGGCTCCGCTCGGCTTCGAGGGCGCAGGAACTCGGGCCCCTACGGCAGCACGACCACCTGGGCCCCGAACACCAGGCCGGCCCCGAACCCGATCTGGAGCGCGAGTCCGCCCGAGAGCTCCGGGTGCTCCGCGAGCAGGCGGTGCGTGGCGAGCGGGATGCTCGCCGCCGAGGTGTTGCCGGTGGTCTCGATGTCGCGCCCGATCACGACCGTGTCGGGCAGGCCGAGCTGCTTCGCGAACTCGTCGATGATGCGCATGTTGGCCTGGTGCGGCACGAAGGCGGCGAGATCGGAGGCCTGGATGCCGGCCTTCTCGAGGGCGAGCTTCGCGGCCTTGGCCATCTCCCACACGGCCCAGCGGAAGACCGTCTGGCCCTCCTGGCGGATGGTCGGCCAGGCGATGTCGCCGGCTCCCTCGCGGTAGGCGCGGGTCGTGGCGGTCATGCCGATGGTGTCCCACTTCGACCCGTCGGAGCCCCACACGGTGGGCGAGATGCCGGGGGTGTCGCTGGGGCCGACGATCGCCGCGCCCGCGCCGTCGGCGAGGAGGAACGAGATGGAGCGGTCGGTCGGCTCGATGATGTCGCTGAGCTTCTCGGCGCCGACGACGAGGACGTACTCGGCGATACCCGACTTGATGAGGGCGTCGGCCTGGGCGATTCCGTAGGCGTACCCGGCGCAGGCGGCGCTGATGTCGTAGGCCGCGGCGGGGTTGGCCCCGACGCGCTCGGCGAGGAGCGCGGCCATCGACGGGGTCGGCACGGTGTTGCTGATCGTGGCGACGAGCACGGCGCCGATCCGCGACGGGTCGATGCCGGCCTTCTCGATGGCCTCGCGCGACGCGGTCTCGGCGAGGTCGATGGCCTCGACGTCGCGGCTGGCGCGCATGCGGGTGATGACGCCGGTGCGCTGGCGGATCCACTCGTCAGACGAGTTGATCGGCTCGATGATGTCGGCGTTGGGCACCACCACGTCGCCGCGCGCGGCGCCGAACGAGTAGATGCGCGTGAACTCGCGGGTGGGGTTCTGGAGGAGGGTTGGGGTCATGAGGCTGCTCCCTGCAGGAGGTCGACGGCGGCCTGGAGGTCGTCGGGGGTCTTGATGGCGACGGTCGGAAGCTTCTCGCCCGACGGGCTCTTCAGACCGCGCTTGGCGAGGCCGACGAGGGCTCCGGCGGGGGCCAGCTCGATGAGCCCGGTCACGCCGGCGGCGGTGAACGACTCCATCGTGCGGTCCCAGCGGACGGGCGAGGCGACCTGGTCGACGAGCAGGTCGACGAACCGGCGGCCGTCGGCGACCTCGGACCCGTCGAAGTTGGTCCAGAGGCGCGTCGTCGGGTCGGACGTGGCGATGGCGGCTGCGGCCGTGCGCAGGGGGTCGACGGCCGAGCCCATGTAGCGGGTGTGGAAGGCGCCGGCCACCTGGAGGGCGATGACGCGGGCCTTGGCCGGAGGCTCCTCGGCCAGGCGGGCGAGGGCGTCGAGCGCACCGGCCACGACGATCTGGCCGCCGCCGTTGAAGTTGGCGGGCTCGAGGCCCAGCTCGGCGAGCTTCGCCAGGACCTCGGTCTCGTCGCCGCCGAGGACGGCGCTCATGCCGGTGGGCTCCGCGGCCGCAGCGGCCGCCATGCCGGACGCCCGGACGGTGACGAGGGAGACCGCGTCGGCCTCCGACACCACGCCGGCGAGAGCGGCAGCGGTGAGCTCGCCCACCGAGTGGCCGGCGACTCCGGCGACGGCGGAGCGGTCGACGCGGTCGAACAGCGCGCGGGCCGTCACGAGGCCGGCGGCCACGATGAGCGGCTGTGCCACCGCGGTGTCGCGGATCGTGTCGGCGTCAGACGAGGTGCCGTGCGCGACGAGGTCGACACCCGATGCGTCCGACAGCTCTTCAAGCTGGGCGCGCGCCGCGGGGTCGTCGATCCAGGGAGTGAGGAAGCCGGGGGTCTGCGACCCCTGACCGGGAGCTACGAGAACGATCACCGGACCATCCTGCCAACCAATCGAGCCACGGCGGTGTGGCGACTCGACCAAGAATCCGGCCGAGCGTTGTATGAGTCGCTCACTTGGCGGCGCCTCCGCGCTTGAGCCGACGCGTCGGGGTGTCGGGATCGGCGATCGAGCCCAGGATCAGGGCGGCCTGCAGGATCAGCGCCTCGCGGGCGCCGGTGGCGTCCCACCCAATCACGTCGGTCACGCGCTTGAGGCGGTACCTCACCGTGTTGGGGTGGACGAAGAGCTCTCGGGCCGTCGCCTCGAGGGAGCGGCCGTTGTCGAGGTAGCACCAGAGCGTGGTCAGCAACTCGGACGAATGCGTCTTGAGCGGCCGGTAGATGCGGTTCACGAGCGTGGTCCGGGCGACGGGATCGCCGGCGAGGGCGCGTTCCGGCAGGAGGTCGTCGGCTTGAGCCGGGCGGGGTGCGTTGCGCCAGGCACGCGCCACGGCGAATCCGGCGAGGGCGGCCTTGGCGCTGCCGGACGCGTCGACGAGCCCGGGCACCTCGTGGCCGAGGACGAGCGGCCCGTCGCCGAAGCCGGGCTCGAGTGCCTGCGCGATCTCGGTGAACGACGGATGCAGCTTGGCGGTCGCCGGCGCGGCAGTGATCGGAGACGAGGCGACTCGTCCTGCCGGATGACCACCGTCGGCGGCCGTCGTAGTGAGCTCGTCTTCGGCGTCGGACTCGGCGCGGCCGATCACGAGGACCAGCCGCGACCCCTGAACGCCGATGAGCACGTCGGCGTCGAGGTGCCGGGCCGTGCGGCGCAGCACGTCGACGTCGAGCATGCGCGGGGCCGTGCCCACGAGTACGGCGACCTCGCCGTGGCCGTGCCAGCCGAGGGCGGCGATGCGCGACGGCAGCTCGTCGTCGTACTCGCCCGAGAGGATCGAGTCGACGACCAGGGCCTCGAGCCTGGCGTCCCACAGGCCGCGCGCTTCGGCGGCGCGGGCGTACACGTCGGCCGCGGCGAATGCGATCTCGCGCGAGTAGAGCAGGATCGCCTCGCGGAGGTAGCTGTCGCGGTCTTGCACGCGGTCTTCGACCACCTCGCAGGTGACGCGGATCAGCTGCAGGGTCTGCTGGAGGCTGACGCTCCGGAGCAGCTCGCGAGGAGCCGCTCCGAACACGTCCGCCGCGATCCACGGCGTCGCCTTGGGGTCCTCGAACCAGCTGATGAACGACGAGATTCCGGCCTGGGCGACGAGGCCCACGGCCGAGCGCCGCCCTGGTGGCATGGAGCCGTACCAGGGCAGCGTCTCGTCGAGCTTCTTGATCGTCGCGGTGGCGAACTCGCCCGAGACGGCCCGAAGCCACGCCAGCGTCTTCTTCTTGGCCGCCGGGTCTTGAGTGCGCGGGGCGCTCACGACCGGATCAGCTCTCCCCGCCGGCCGACCCCGAGGTCCCGGCCGTCACCTCGTGCAGCTGGTAGCGGTCGATGGCCTGCTGCACGACGCTCGGGTCGACCTCGCCGCGCTTGGCGAGGGCCTGCAGCGTGCGGACCACCATCGACGGGCCGTCGATCTTGAAGAAGCGTCGGGCGGCCGGACGCGTGTCGGAGAACCCGAAGCCGTCGGCGCCGAGCGTGTAGTAGTCGCTCGGGACGAACTGGCGGATCTGGTCCTGGACGGCGTGCATGAAGTCGGAGACCGCGACGACCGGCCCCTCGGCACCCTGCAGCTTCTGCGTCAGGTACGGGACCTTCGGCTCGTCGTTCGGGTAGAGGAAGTTGTGCTCGTCGGCGGCGAGGCCGTCGCGGCGCAGCTCGGTCCAGCTCGTGACGCTCCAGACGTCGGCCGCGACGTTCCAGTCCTCGGCCAGGAGCTGCTGCGCCTCGAGCGCCCACGGGACGCCGACGCCCGAGGCGAGGAGCTGCGCGCGCGGCCCCAGGTTCTGCGCCTCGGAGATGCGGTGGATGCCCTTGACGATGCCCTCGACGTCGACGCCCTCGGGCTCCACAGGCTGCTGCATCGGCTCGTTGTACACCGTGATGTAGTACATGACGTTGGGGTCGGGGTGGCTCGCGTTGCCCTGGTCGTCGGTGCCGTACATGCGCTCGACTCCGGCCTTGACGATCTGGCCGATCTCATAGCCGTACGCCGGGTCGTAGCTGACGACGGCCGGGTTGGTCGAGGAGAGCAGGTGCGAGTGTCCGTCAGCGTGCTGCAGGCCCTCGCCGGTGAGCGTGGTGCGGCCGGCGGTGGCGCCGATGATGAAGCCGCGTGCCATCTGGTCGCCCGCGGCCCACATGGCGTCGCCGGTGCGCTGGAAGCCGAACATCGAGTAGAAGACGTAGACCGGGATCAGCGGCTCGCCCTGCGTCGAGTAGCTGGTGCCCGCAGCGGTGAAGGCCGCGAAGGCGCCGGCCTCGTTGATCCCGACGTGGATGATCTGGCCCTGCGGGCTCTCCTTGTAGGCCAGGAGCTGCTCGCGGTCGACCGACGTGTAGGTCTGGCCCTTGGGGTTGTAGATCTTCGAGGTCGGGAAGTACGCGTCCATGCCGAAGGTGCGCGCCTCGTCGGGAATGATCGGGACGATGCGGTGGCCGAAGCCGGGTGCGCGCAGCAGGTCTTTCAGGAGGCGCGCGAACGCCATGGTCGTGGCGACCTCCTGCTTTCCCGAGCCCTTCTTGACGACGCCGTAGGCGGCCTCGTCGGGCACGGGGATCTGCGTGAACTTCGAGCGGCGCTCGGGGATGTACCCGCCGAGCTCGCGGCGACGCGCCTGGAGGTACTCGATCGCCTCGTCGTTCTGACCGGGGTGGTAGTACGGCGGCAGGTACGGGTTCTCTTCGAGAGTCGCGTCGGTGATGGGGATGCTCATCTCGTCGCGGAACTTCTTGAGGTTGTCGAGGGTCAGCTTCTTCATCTGGTGGGTCGCGTTGCGGCCCTCGAACGACGGGCCCAGGCCGTAGCCCTTGACCGTCTTCGCCAGGATGACCGTGGGCTGGCCCTTGTGCTCGACCGCCGCCTTGTAGGCCGCGTAGACCTTGCGGTAGTCGTGGCCGCCGCGCTTGAGGTTCCACACGTCGTCGTCGGAGTAGTTCTTGACGAGCTCGAGGGTGCGCGGGTCGCGGCCGAAGAAGTTCTCGCGCACGTAGGCGCCCGACTCGGCCTTGTACGTCTGGTAGTCGCCGTCGGGGGTGCGGTTCATCAGGTTGACGAGCGCGCCGTCGTCGTCGCGGGACAGCAGTTCGTCCCACTCGCGACCCCAGACGACCTTGATGACGTTCCAGCCGGCTCCGCGGAAGAAGCTTTCGAGCTCCTGGATGATCTTGCCGTTGCCGCGGACCGGGCCGTCGAGGCGCTGCAGGTTGCAGTTGATGACGAAGTTCAGGTTGTCGAGGCCGTCGTTGGCCGCCACCTGGAGCTGGCCGCGGCTCTCGACCTCGTCGAGCTCGCCGTCGCCGAGGAACGCCCAGACCTGCTGGTCGGAGGCGTCCTTGATGCCGCGGTTGGTGAGGTACTTGGCCTGCTGGGCCTGGTAGATCGCGTTGATCGGTCCGAGGCCCATCGACACGGTCGGGAACTGCCAGTAGTCGGGCATGAGCCGCGGGTGCGGATACGACGACAGGCCGTCGACGCCGTGCGACTTCTCCTGGCGGAATCCGTCGAGCGCGTGCTCGTCGAGGCGGCCCTCGAGGAAGGACCGGGCGTACATGCCGGGTGAGGCGTGGCCCTGGAAGAAGATCTGGTCGCCGCCGCCGGGAGCGCCCTGCGCACGGAAGAAGTGGTTGTAGCCGACCTCGTAGAGAGCGGCCGACGAGGCGTAGGTCGAGATGTGGCCGCCGACCGAGATGCCGGGTCGCTGCGCACGGTGCACGGTGATGGCCGCGTTCCAGCGGATCCACTTGCGGTAGCGGCGCTCGAGGTCTTCGTCGCCCGGGAACTGGGGCTCGTTCTCGGGGGCGATCGTGTTGATGTAGTCGGTGGTCGGCACCATCGGCACGTTGACGTGCAGATCGCGCGACCGCGACAGGAGACTGAGCATGATCTCGCGAGCGCGCTCGTGGCCGTGAGTCGCGACGAGGGCGTCGAGCGACTCTCTCCACTCCGCGGTCTCTTCGGGATCCCTGTCGAAATCGTCGACCGAATACGGATCCTGATCGTTTACCGACACCCTTGACCTCGTTCGTTTTGTAGGCAGACACAGTCGTGTCGAGCACATCATCGTCCGGGGGTGGGGACGGGTCGGGCCCGACGACAACACTCTACTGACTCCGGCAGGGAGCGCCTCTCAGTCGCAGTCCTTGCATTCCCGGAGCGCAGGCGTAGCATTGCCAGCCGTGCCTCGCGCCACCTCTGCGAGCCACGATCTGAGAGGACAACACAGCATGGCTCTGGAGAACGACGTCCGGGCTCCCGACTTCGACCTGCCGAACCAGTACGGCGAGCACGTCCGTCTGGCCGACTTCCGCGGCATCAAGCCCGTCGCCCTCGTGTTCTTCCCGCTTGCCTTCTCGAGCACCTGCACCACCGAGCTGTGCCAGCTCCGCGACAACATCGCCCTCTTCAAAGACCACCGGATCGAGCTCATCGGCATCTCCGTCGACTCGAAGGCGACGCTCCGATCGTTCGCCGAGACCGAAGGCTACGACTTCACGCTTCTCGCCGACTTCTGGCCTCACGGCGAGGTCGCGAAGGAGTACGGCGTCTTCCTCGAGCACAAGGGCTTCGCCAACCGTGCGACGTTCCTGATCGACATCGACGGCGTGATCCAGGAGCACTTCGTCACCGCGCCGGGCCAGGCGCGCGACATGGCCGACTACCGGGCTGCGCTCGACGCACTCGTGCCCGTGGGCGTCTGATCCGCTTCCTGAACTGAGCGTCGTCCTTATGCAAGGACGAGGGCGCGCTTCACGAGGATCTCGCCCCGTGAGTGCGAGCCCCACGAGGAAGCGCGGAGTTCCTGCGCCCCCTCACCAGGACGAAGCCCTCGAGCGTCCTTGCGAGCAGAGCGGTTCTAGCGCAGGAACTCGCTGACGACCGCCTCGCTCGGCCTCGCCGGCGCGTCCGCGCCCGCCCGCCCACGCCCGAGCAGCCAGAGTCCGAGCGGCAGGGCGAGCGCGCCGATGACGGCCAGCCTCAGGTCGAGGCCGTCGAGCATGACGGCGAACGGCGGTGCGATCAGCAGGACGGCCGCCACCGCGATGACCCACGCCGCAGGACCCCGACGCCCCGCTGGCAGCGCCGCTGGCGGCTTCTCGAGCCGGCCGACAACCAGCGAGACGGCGAAGGCCAGGCCGATGACCGCGAGGTACATCGGGATGCGGGTCAGCCACCAGACCCTCGATCCCGGGTCGGGGAAGGGCGCGCCGACCGCGAGCAGGGCGCCGTTGACGATGATCAGCAGCGGCAGGTGCCACAGGTAGACGGTCATGCCGCGGCTGCCGACGAGAAAGACGACGGCCCGCGCCGCCTTCGTCTGCATGAGCCGCGCCAGAGCCGGGCGGAGCAGCCGCAGGAGGCAGAGCTGAGCGATGGCCAGCAGCATGAGCGGCGTCATCGGCGGGTTCAGGTCGACGAGCATGTTGGCCGACCAGCGGTGCGATCCGGTGAGGGGGAGCATCGCGAGGTACGCCGCCGCCGCCACGACGATGAGGACGACCGGCCGGGCGCGCTCCAGCCAGCCCGCCGCGTAGGCGAAGCCGAGCTGCTGCGCGAAGAGCCACACGAAGACGAGGTTGAGCAGCCCGACGTTCGTCACGTGGGTCTGGTAGCGGACGACGTCGACCGCGAAACCGCCGACGAACAGGACGATGAGCGTGACGACCGGGCGTGTCGCCTGGAGGTGCGCCATTGCGGGCACTAACAGCTGCGTGATGCCGTAGGCGGCGAGGAACCAGAGCGGCGAGCCGATGCCCGCGGCCGTCTCGTCGAGGACGCCGGCGTCGACGCCGAGCGCGGTCGCCACGAGGAGGCCGACCGCCAGGAACACGTAGATCCCGGCCGCCGGGCGTCCCAGGCGCTGCAGTCGTCCGCGGACGTAGTCGCCGGCGTCGCCGCCGCGGCGTCTCGTCGACGCCCACGCCGTGGCGCTGGCGAACCCGCCGACCACGAAGAACAGCGGCATGATCTGCCCGACCCAGGTGGCCGCGTCGAACCACGACTCGCCCTCGAGGGGCCTGGTGGTGACGATCCCGCCCGACGCATCGACGCCCACGCCGACCATCAGCACGTGGATGAGGACGACGAGGAGCACGCAGGCGACCCGGGCGAGGTCGACAGTGAGGTCTCGACCCGACAGATCCGCGCCGCCCCCGCGCGAACCCTGAGCAGCAGCGTTCATGACGGCACGCTAACCCGCCGCGCCCCGAAAGCGCATCATCCTCTCGGCCGGTCTTGGCTACCATGGACCCTGCGCACGCTCCCGACGGAGTGCTGCGGGCCTTTAGCTCAGTTGGTAGAGCGCCACGTTTACACCGTGGATGTCATCGGTTCGAGCCCGGTAGGGCCCACTCCCGCACCTGCCAGCGCCACGTGCCGCCACCCGCACCCGCTAGGGTGCCGCACGTGACCACCGTCGAGAGCAGCACGCCGGCGGAGGCCGCCGCGCCGCGCCGACATCGACTGCGCCTTGAGACGACGGCGGCCGTGTCTGCCGTGACGGTGACGGTCGCGTTCCTGCTGTTCCTCGGGGCGACGCGCAGCTCGCCGGTGTTCTTCGGCGACGAGATCGGCTACCTCGCCAACGCCATCGCGCTGGCCGGGGGGCCGCACCTGCAGCTCGACGCCGGCTCGTACTACCCGGGCTGGTCGTTCGTGCTGGTTCCGCTGTGGTGGGCGTTCCGCGACCCGCTGGCCATGTACCAGGGCGCGGTCGTGCTCTCGGCGCTGTCGCAGGTCACGACGATCCCCGTGCTCGCGCTCCTCGGCCGACGCCTCGGTCTCACGACCGGGCAGTCGCTCCTCGCCGCGTGCGCCGTCGTCGCCCTTCCGGCGCACGCCCTCCTGGCGGGGTTCGCCCTCGCCGAGAGCTTCGTCGGCCTCCTCGTCGCCGCGACCGCCCTCGCCGTCGTCGCCGCCGCGCAGACCGGCGACCGCCGCTGGTTCGCGGCCGCCGGTGCCCTTGCCGGCGCCGCGTTCGTCACCCACGGCCGCCTGGCGCCGCTTGTCGCGGCCACTCTCGTCTGGGCAGCCCTCCTCCTCTGCCGCAAGGACCGGCGTGCCGCCGCCGCCCTCGCCCTCCCCGCCCTGCTCGTCGCAGGGGCGGGCTACGCCGTCTACCGCCATCTCGAGCTCACGGTCTACGGATCGACGGCCCGCGAGTCGACGGGGATCGCCCGCCTGCTCGGCAGCGAAGCCGGCCCGACGGCCCTCGGCGGCAGCGGCCAGGCCTGGTACGCGCTGGTGGCGACGGCGGGCCTGGCGATCCCGGGCGTGCTGCTCGGCGTGCGGGCCGTGGTCGCCGAGGTGCGGGCGCGCCGGTTCGGGTGGGCGTCGTGGGGCGCGGTCGCGTTCCTGGGCCTCGTCGCCATCGGCGTCACCTACGTGAGCCACGCCGTCGGCCGGAGCGAGCGCCTCGACCTGTTCGTCTACGGCCGGTACCTGCAGCCGGCGACCGACCTGGTCGCCCTCCTGGGGCTCGTGCAGCTCGTGCGGCTGAGACCCCGGCACCGGTTCAGGAACTCGGCCCTGCTCCTCGCGTCCCTGATCGCCGCCGCCGCGGCATACTGCCTGCTCGCGGCCGCCGCCGTGCCCGCCTCGCGCGAGACCCGGGCCGGATGGAACGCCATGAACGTGCTCGGACTGTCGCCGTTCACCTGGCACCACGGCCGCGAGGTCACAGTGCCCGCGGTGCAGGCCTCGCTCGTCGCCGCAGCGGCCCTGGCTCTGCTGCTCGTACTCCGAAGGATTCCGCGCGGCCCGACCTGGATGCTGACCGCCGCAGTCGCCGTCGCCCTCTCGGGCTCGATCGTCGGTCAGGCGCGGACTGTCGTGCCCGTCTACTCCGCCTACTCGAGCGCCTTCGTGCTCGCGCCGCTCGTCGAGAGAGAGCCCGGCGCCACCGTCTCGTTCGACGTCCGGCGCAATCCTCTTCGCCCCAACACCGACACCGCGATCAGCCAGAACGCGTACCAGTTCTTCCTCGCGCCGACCGTCGTGCCGGTCATCGACACCGGCGACGCGATGCCGACGACCGACCTCGTCATCACGCGCAGGAACTGGCCGGCGGGCACAGCCGCCGGCTGGAGGCTCATCGCCAACGACGCGCGCTACGACAACTCTCTGTGGGCTAGGCCCTGAGCCGTCGGGGTCAGCCGAGGAACGTGCGCGAGCCCCAGCTCGTCGTCGTGCCGACGGCCTTGCGCGCCGGGAACGGGTTCGCGGAGTCGCCCGTGCCAGCGAAGACGTACATCTGGCCCGACTTGCCGATGGCCATCAGGTCGGCTTTGCCGTCGCCGGTGAAGTCGCCGGGCGTGAAGATCTTCGTGTAGTTGCTCCAGCCGGTCTGGGGCACGGTCGTCTTGACGAGGCCGGCGACGGTCGGGATGTGCGTGTAGAGGGCGAGGCCGCCCGACGAGTCGCGGGCGACGAGGTCGGAGTAGCCGTCGCCGTTGAAGTCGGAGCCGCCGATGACCAGGTTCTTGGAGTTCCAGCCGGAGGCCAGCTGCACGCGGCCGCTGAACTTGCCGGTCTTGTCGCCGAGATAGAGCCACAGGACGCCGACCTCGTCGACCGCGGTGATGTCGGCGTAGCCGTCGCCGTTGAAGTCGCCGGCCGACGCGATCTTCGACATGCCCGACCAGCCCGACGCCACGGTCACCCGGGTGCCGAGCGACCCCTTCGGGCTGACGGGGAAGTAGTAGAGCGAGCCCGAGGTGCCGCGCGCGTAGAGGCCCGGGTTGCCGCTCGACGTCGCCTTGCCTACGGCGGCGAACGCGTTGTACGAGTTCATGCCGGTGCCGAGCGACACGTTGGCGGGGGAGAGGAAGGCGCCCTTGCCGTCACCCCGGTAGTCGTACAGCGTGCCGGTCGACGTGATCGCCAGGATGTCGGTCTTGCCGTCGGCGTTGTAGTCGTGGAGGCGCGTCGTCGGCGTGTTGGTGAACTGGTACGTCGGGTCGGCCAGCAGGCGGAGCGACGTCATCGTGCCGTTGTAGGCGTCCTGGTCGCCGGGGAAGGGCGACTCCTTGTCGGAGTACTGCCAGAGCGACCACGCCGCCCAGTTCTTCGGGACCGCTCCGGGGCCCGCGGCGGCGTTCGACGTGTACTTCGCGAAGAACAGCGGGTTGGCGGTGAAGCTGGTGGTCGAGCTGCCGACGCACCTGGCCCAGAAGTCGGCGTTGGTGTAGATGACCGGGATGCGGGTCGTGTTCTTGGCGACCTGAGCCGAGAACGCGGAGATCCACGAGCGCATCTCCGATTGCGACATGTCATAGCAGGCACCGATGTCCGGCTGCTGGGCCTTCGTGTTGACCTCGAGGTCGAGCATCGGCGGCAGAGTCGATCCGCCGGGCGACCAGAGCGCCCCCTGCGGCGTCTTCGACCTCTGCGAGTTGAAGTAGTCGGCCTGCTGCACGGCGCGGCCGGCGTTCGTCGAGGCGGTCCCCACGTTCGGCGCAGCCAGGTGATAGGCGCCGCGGACGTAGCCGGCCTTGAGAGAGCCGTTCCACTGCGCAGCGAAGTTGTCGTTGACGACCTTCACACCACCGCTGGCCTTGATGTACACGAACCGCGCCTTGTACGCGCCGTTGTAGAGCGACGACCACTTGGCGTCCGAGATCGCTCCCTGGTACTGGCTGACGTCGAAGCCGCGGATGCCGGTCGGTGCGGTGGTGGCGGCATCGGCCGGCGCGACCCCCGCGACGGCGACGAACCCGGACACGACGAGACTCGCGAGGCCGACGATGGCGACGCGACGAATGGAACGGTGCATGGAGCGATTCCCCCTGTTGGTGCGATGGTCGTCTTCAGCGTACGTCGCGGATCACCCCGTTCCCACCCGTCTGCAGGATGACCTGCCCGAGGCCGTCCCTCGCGCCACCGCCTGACGCCGGAGCCGGGCGGGTTAACCCGCTCCCCGGCGCGTCCCCCCGCCGACGGCGGCAGGGAGCACATATCATTCCGCCATGAAGTACCAGCGGGAATCGAGTGTGGCGGGGACGGTGACGGCCATCATGGACGCTGACGAGCACCCGATCCGACACGCGATCTACACTCCCGCCGACGGCGTCCCGATCGTCCGTGCGGACGACGATCCCGCCTTCATCGAAGACACGCTGCCCCGGTCGCCGCGGTCCGCGTTCGACGCCGCGCCGGCGACTCCGGTCGCGCCCGAGCCCGACGAGACCCTGCCCGACGAGGCGTTCCCCGAAGAGACCGTTCCGTACGCTCCCGGCGACGTCCCCGAGCCGATCGACGACGGGCTGACCGACGAGGAGCGCGGATACCCGATTCCGCCTCAGCGCGGGTCCCTCGACGACGACGTCCTCGTGCCCCTGGTCGAGCGCCACACCACCGACACCGCGACCATCGACCTCATCGGCATCGTGCAGGCTCAGATGAAGCTCCGACTCGCCGAGGCGCGCCGCTTCGCCGAGTGGGAGGCGCAGATCCAGCGGATCGGCACCGACGAGGCACTCGAAGAGCTGGAGCGGACCCGACTGCACTTCACGGGTGTCATCCCGATCCAGACCGGCCCCACCGTCATCTCGATCGTGCAGTCCCCGCCGCCCGTGCTCATCACGGTCGACCAGGCCCCGACCGGCGAGGCCCTCGTGCCCGAGCGCGTCCTGCCGGTCGTCGAGTCGTCCCCGATCATCCCCGCCGGCACGGTGCCCGACCCCGCGGTGAGCACCAACGCGCACGTCGAGCGCGCACGCATCTCGGACGAGGAGCTGCTCGACACCCCCGGCGAGGCAGCCCCGGCCTCTCGGGCCGCCGCGAAGCCCGCCCCGTCGTCGCTCACTCTGACGCGCACGGCGATCCTCGCCCTCTCCGTCCTCGCGGCGCTGGTCGTGATCGCCGGCATCGTCACCACCGCCGTCGGAGCATCCCTCGCGGTGTCCGGCGCCCTGGCGGCGGTCTCCGTCCTCGCCGCCGCCTGGCTCGGCATCGTCGCGGGCCGTCAGGCTCTCCGTCTCCGCTCCTCGGGGGCGGCGACCGGCCGCACCGGCGCCGCGCTGGTCGCCGGGCTCGTCCTCGGCACGGCCGTCGGCGAGGGCCTCGTCACCTCGCCCGCACCCGAGTTCGCCTGGCAGGGCTACCTGCTCTCGCTCGCGAACGTGCAGGGCGTCGACACGCTCCTGTCGGTCGTCGCCGGCTGCGTCGCGGCCCTGGTGCTCGCGTTCGTCGTGGTCGTCGTCGTGGACCGCACGAGCGAGTCCGCCCCGGCGTCGTAGGCGTCCTGGGCGCGAGGTCCGCGCAGACTACGCTGGGAGGCGTGGTCACACTCGATGCCGTCGGCGCAGCCGTCGAACGCCTCTGGCCCCTCAGCGGCGCCTCCTCCTGGGACTCCCCGGGGCTCGCCGTCGGCGATCCCGCTTCGGAGGTCCGGCGCATCCACCTCGCCGTCGACGCCGTGCTCGACACCGCCGACGAGGCCGTCGAGCTCGGGGCCGACCTGCTGCTCGTGCACCACCCGCTGCTGTTCCGCGGCGTGACGACGGTGGCGGAGTCGACGACGAAGGGCGCCGTGATCGCTCGGCTGATCCGGGGATCCTGCGCCCTCCTGGCGGCCCACACGAACGCCGACGTGGTCGTCACGGGCACATCTCGCGCCATCGCCTCGCGCCTCGGGCTGACCGGACAGCGTCCCATCGAGGCGAGTACGCCTGACACGGGCATCGGGATCGTCGGGCGCGCCGCGCAGCCGAGCACCCTCATGACCCTCGCGCGCGCCCTCTCGGACTTCCTCCCGCCGACGGCCGGGGGAGTCCGCGTCGCCGGCGACCACGACCGCGTGGTCGAGACGATCGCCCTCTGCGGAGGGGCCGGCGACTCCCTCCTCGACGACCCGTCGGTCGTCGCCTCCGACGTGTACATCACGAGCGACCTGCGCCACCACCCCGCCTCCGACGCCCGCGACCGCATGCTGCTCGGCCGCGGCCCCGCCCTCATCGACATCTCGCACTGGGCGAGCGAGTGGCTGTGGCTCGAGCAGGCGGCAGTCGAGCTCCGCGCCGAGCTGCCCGGCGTCGAGATCACCGTGAGCGAGCTCCGCACCGACCCCTGGGACTTCGCGGTCGTCCGCTGACCAGCCCCCCTTTTTCGACACACGATCCGAGTGAGAACCCCATGCCATTGACAGCCAGCCCCGCCGACCAGGCCCTCCTGCTCGATCTGCAGCGACTCGACACGTCGCTGCAGCAGCTCGCGCACCGCGCTCGCGCCCTTCCCGAGAACGCGAAGCTGGCCGACATTGAGAAGCAGGTCGCGTCCCTGCGGGTCCGCCTCACCTCCGAGGAGGCCGTCTCGGAGGCGGCCCAGCGCGAGCTGACCCGCGTCGAGTCCGACGTCGCCGTCGTCGACGCCCGCGTCGAGCGCGACAACGCGCGCCTGCAGACCTCCTCGTCGCAGAAAGACATCCAGGCCCTCGAGCAGGAGCTCGCCGCCCTCGCCGGCCGCAAGAGCGACCTCGAAGACACGGAGCTCGAGTTCATGGAGCGGCTCGAAGGGGCGAACGGCGTCGTCGCCGGAACTCGGGGCGAGCTCGACGAGCTCGGTGCTGCCCGCGCCGCACTCGAGGCTGCGCGCGATGCGTCGCTCGAGGTCGTGGAGGGCGAGCGCGTGCAGGCCACGGCCGATCGGGCGACGCTCGCGGGCCGAGTTCCTGCGGACCTCCTGGCCCTGTACGAACGCCAGCGCGAGCGCTACGGAGTCGGGGCCTCGCACCTGCGCGCCCGCGTGTCGAGCGCGAGCGGTGTGGAGCTGACCGGCAGCGACCTGGCCATGGTGCGCGCCGCCGCGCCCGACGACGTCGTGCTCTGCCCCGACAGCGAGGCGATCCTGGTGCGCACCGACGAGTCGGGCATCTGAACCCCTCTAGACTGGGTGACGCGAATGGGTCGGCAAGACGGTCGCGTCGCCTCACCTCCGGGTGCGGCGCCGAGGAACGTCCGGGCTCCACAGAGCAGGGCGGTGGGTAACACCCACCCGGGGCAACCCGCGAGACAGTGCAACAGAAAGCAGACCGCCACGGCGCACCTCTTCGGAGGTCGCCGGGGTAAGGGTGAAACGGTGGTGTAAGAGACCACCAGCGGTTCGGGTGACCGGCCGGCTCGGTAAACCTCGCCCGGAGCAAGGTCAGACAGAGAACGATTCAGGCGGCTCGCCGAGTTCTCGGGTAGACCGCTGGAGCGCTGCGGCAACGTAGCGCCGAGATAGATGACCGTCCATGCCGTGCAGCGCTGAGAGGCGCTACACGACAAGACAGAACCCGGCGTAGCAGCCGGCCCATTCGCCCCTGATCTCTCTCAGAGATCAGTCCCTTCGAGAGATCAGAACTCCGGCTGCGACTCCGCGGCCAGAGCGGCGGCACCCATGATGCCCGCGTTGTTGCGCAGCTTCGCCGGCACGATCTCGGCCCGCAGGCTGAGCAGGGGCAGGAACTCGTGGTACTGCTTCGACACTCCGCCGCCGACGACGATCAGCTTCGGGTACAGCAGCGCCTCGAGTCGCGAGTAGTACTTCTGCAGGCGCTTGGCCCAGTGCTTCCACGACAGCTCGTCGCGCTCCTTGGCGGCGAACGACGCCTTAGTCTCGTAGTCCTTGCCGTCGATCTCGAGGTGGCCGAGCTCGGCGTTCACGATCAGCACGCCGTCGTTGATCAGCGCCGTGCCGATGCCGGTGCCCAGCGTCGTCATGATGACCAGGCCGTCGACACCCTTCGCGGCGCCGTAGCGCGCTTCGGCGTAGCCGGCGGCGTCGGCGTCGTTCACGAAGTGGATAGCGCGACCGAGAGTGCTCTCGAAGAGCTTCTCGGCCTCGAAATCGATCCACTTCTTCGACACGTTCGCAGCCGACAGCGTCTTGCCGTCCATGATCGCCGCCGGGAAGCAGACGCCGACGTGCAGGTCTCTCGCATCGTCGCCCAGCTCGTCGAGGATCTCCTTGACGACGCCGACGATGTCGTCGGGTTCGCCGCCCTTCGGGGTCGACTTCTTGATGCGGTCGGTGACCAGCTCGCCGGTCTCGACGTCGACGATCGCGCCCTTGATGCCGGTGCCGCCGATGTCGATGCCCACAGCCTTGTTTGCCACGGTCGTGCCTCTCGTTTGAACGCTAATAGGTGGTGAGAACTTCTGCGCCGCGCTCGGTGACGACGAGCGTGTGCTCGAACTGCGCGGTGAGCGAGTGGTCGCGGGTCGCGACCGTCCAGTCGTCGCCCCAGATGTCGGCGTCGATGCCGCCGAGGGTCAGCATCGGCTCGATCGTGAAGACCATGCCGACCTCCATGACGTCGTCGAACTGCGGAGCGTCGTAGTGAGGGATGATCAGCCCCGAGTGGAACGCCCGTCCGACGCCGTGCCCGGTGTAGTCGCGGACGACGCCGTAGCCGAAGCGCTTGGCGTACATCTCGATGGCCCGGCCGACGACATTGACCTCGCGACCCGGTGCGACGGCCTTGATGCCGCGCTCGAGGGCGAGGCGGGTGCGCTCGACGAGGTCGACGACCTCCGGGGTGCCCTCGCCGACGACGAAGGTGCGGTTCGTGTCGCCGTGCATGCCGTCGAGGTAGGCCGTGATGTCGATGTTGATCAGGTCGCCGTCCTCCAGGACGGTGTCGTCGGGGATGCCGTGGCAGATGACCTCGTTGACCGACGTGCAGACCGACTTGGGGTAGCCGCGGTAGCCGAGCGTCGACGGGTACGCCCCGTGCGAGACGACGTAGTCGTGGCCGACGCGGTCGAGCTCATCGGTCGTGACTCCGGGGCGGATCGCCTCGCCGACGGCCGTGATGGCGTCCGCGGCGATGCGGCTGCTGCGGCGGATGGCCTCGATCTCGTCGGGGGAGTAGAGGTCGCCCACGCCGGTCTCGTGGGGCTCGGCGTGGCCGACGTACTCGGGACGGTCGATCGACGGCGGGACCGGACGCTGCGGCGAGATCCGGCCGGGGGTCAGGTGACCGCGTGAATCCCGGGGCATGCGATCCAGCTTAGGGTCTCGGCCGTGCGGCGGGTGACCGCAGGGACGCATCGAGGCTGTCCACTGTCGCTCGGCGGGGAACCCGTCTAAGCTCCGGCTAACTGAATATCTGTCGACTTTTTCGCTGAGCCGACGTGAGAAGAATGCGACACCCGAATGTCCTTCCCGATCTCTCCGATGCGAACGGCGACGGCCTCCGTGGTCGTGGCGCTGTGCGTCGCGCTGACCGGATGCGCGCTGATCCCCGGCGCGCCCGGCGGCGGCAGCACGCCCCTGCCCACCGTCACGTCGGCGCCGTCCACGAAGGCGAAGACCTCGCCGGCGGTCACCGATGCCCAGATGGTGCAGTGGCTCGACAGCGCGCCGGTTCCTGCGCTGTGCACCGCCCCGGCCGGCACCCTCGAGGCGGGCCGGCTGCCGGCGTTCACGGGTCAGGCCGGTCAGGAGGTGGGCCTGCCCTGGGTGACCGACGCGCGCGGCCGCCTCAAGCAGGACCTCATCGCGCTCGGCACGTTCGGCCCCGGAAGCGCGACCCTGATCGCCACGCCCCTCTGGTGCACCGGGGGAACCTCCTCGACCGAGCAGCTCGCGATCTACCAGAGCGCAGGAACGAGCCTGAAGCTCGTCACCACGTTCGATCTGGGCGCGGCGAATCAGGCGAACGCCCACGTCATCAAGATCACCGCTGACGACGGCCGCCTCGAGGTGCTCTGGGGGACGCCAGCGATCGACCAGGACTCGAGCGACACGGGCCTCTGGTCGCGGGCGTCCTTCGTCGTGGTCGGCAGCATCATCACAGAGTCGGGTCTGCAGTCGAGCGCGAGCGTGCCGCAGTAGGCTCCGGGCATGGCTGAAGAATTCTGGTTCAACACGAAGACGCACCAGGTCGAGGAGGGCATGGTGTCTCCCGCTGTCGACCGCGCCGGCCCGTACGCGACCCGCGAAGAAGCTGAGCACGCCCTCGCCCAGATCAAGGCGAACAGCGACCGATGGGCCGCCGAAGAGGCCGAAGACCGCTAGAGGACGGTCGGGCGGTACGTGATCGGCAGGCGCCGGTCGCGACCGAACGCCATGCCCGAGATCTTCGGCCCGATCGCGCCCTGGCGGCGCTTCCACTCCGAGCGGTCGACGAGCTTGGTCACCTCGGCCACCACCTCGGCGTCGTAGCCGAGGGCCACGACGTCGTCGGCACCGAGCGCCTTCGTGATGTACGCGTCGAGGATCCCGTCGAGGATCTCGTACGGCGGCAGGGTGTCCTGGTCGACCTGTCCGGGGCGCAGCTCGGCCGACGGCGGCTTGGTGATCGAGTTCTCGGGGATCGGGCCGCGCAGGCCCTGCTCCTCGGCGAACTCGTTGCGCCAGCGGGCGAGCTCCCAGACCATGGTCTTCGGGACATCCTTGATCGGAGCGAAGCCGCCGACCGAGTCGCCGTAGATGGTCGAGTAGCCGACCGACAGCTCGGTCTTGTTTCCCGTCGTGAGCACCAGGTGGCCGTCGAGGTTGGACAGCCCCATCAAGATGAGTGCCCGGGCCCGCGCCTGCACGTTCTCGGCGGCGAGTCCCGTCAGCTTCAGTTGACGCTCGAACGGCTCGACCAGGTCTCTGATCGGCTCGACCGAGTACTTCACGCCGATGCGCTCGGCTACATCGTCGGCGTCGCTGCGCGAGTGGTCGGACGACCATTGCGAGGGCATGGACACGCCGTAGACCCGGTCGCCGCCGAGCGCATCGGCCGCGATGGCGGCGCAGACGGCCGAGTCGATGCCACCCGAGAGTCCGAGGATGACCGATCTGAATCCGTTCTTCTGCACGTAGTCGCGGAGGCCGGTGACCAGGCCGTCCCAGAGCTGCTGGCGGTCGTCGGGCAGCTCGGCGACGTCGGGAGCGATGGGGTCGAGCTGGCCGAAGGCCGGGGTCTCGACGTCGACGCGACGGATGCCGGCGGGCATGGTGCGGCCGGTCGAGTGCTCGGGATCGAGGTCGACGACGAGCAGGTGCTCACGCCACTGCGGGGCACGCCCCACGATCGTGCCGGCACCGTCGACGACGACGCTGTCGCCGTCGAACAGGAGGTCGTCCTGGCCGCCGACGATGTTCACGTAGGCGACGAACGTGTCGTTCTCGGTCGCGCGGTGCTGTACCAGGGGCAGGCGCACCTCGTCTTTGTCGGCGATCCACGGGCTGGCGTTGACGACGAGCAGAACGCCCGCGCCCGCCTCCATGACGCGGGCGACCGGGCCGCCGTCGCGCCAGAGGTCTTCGCAGATGATGACCGCGACGTCGATGCCCCTGACCCGCACGACGAGCAGCTCGTCGCCAGGGATGAAGACGCGGTACTCGTCGAAGACCGAGTAGTTGGGCAGGTGGTACTTCGCCGTGGTGGTCACGACACGCCCGCCCTGCAGCACGCTCGCGCAGTTCTTCGCGATGGCGGTCGGCGCGTTGGAGGTGTCGAGCAGCCTCGGCTCGAACGGCCCGTCGGGGTGCCCGACGATCACGGCGAGATCGCCGAGGCCCTCGGCCTCGAGACGCTCCGCGAGCTTCTCGACCGCGTGACGCGAGGCCTGGAGGAAGCTGGGGCGGGAGGCGAGGTCTTCGATCGGATAGCCGGTGAGGCTCATCTCGCCGGCGGCGACGAGGTCGGCGCCGGCCTCTCGGGCTGCTTTCGCGGCGGCGACGATCTGGTCTGCGTTGCCCGCCAGATCGCCCACGGTGGGGTTTGTCTGAGCGAGCGCCAAGCGGAGTCGGGGCATGTCCACTAGCCTACTGATGGCGCTTCGCCGCCCGGTCGGCACACGCAGAAAGGCCTGAATGGACAAGCAGACGGACTTCGTTCTTCGCACCATCGAAGAGCGGGGCATCAAGTTCATCCGACTCTGGTTCACCGACGTGATCGGGACCCTGAAATCGGTGGCCATCGCGCCCGCCGAGGTCGAGGGCGCATTCGCCGAGGGCGTCGGCATCGACGGCTCGGCCATCGAGGGCCTCACCCGCTCCTACGAGGCCGACGTGCTGGTGCACCCCGACCCCACCACGTTCCAGATCCTCCCGTGGCGCGGTACCGAAGACCCCACCGCCCGGATGTTCTGCGACATCGCGACGCCCGACGGCGCGCCCGGCGTCTCCGACCCGCGCAACGTCCTCAAGCGCACGCTGGCCCGCGCCGGCGACCGCGGCTTCACGTTCTACACGCACCCCGAGGTCGAGTTCTACCTGCTCAAGTCGTCGAAGGTCGGCCCCGAGGGCCCCGAGCCCGTCGACCAGGCCGGCTACTTCGACAACGTCCCCGGCGGCACCGCCCACGACTTCCGCCGCCGCTCGGTCCGCATGCTCGAAGACCTCGGCATCTCGGTCGAGTTCAGCCACCACGAGGCGGGCCCCGGCCAGAACGAGATCGACCTGCGGTACGCCGATGCGCTGACGATGGCCGACAACATCATGACCTTCCGCACCGTGGTGAAGGAGGTGGCGATCGAGCAGGGCGTGTACGCGACCTTCATGCCCAAGCCCCTCCAGGGCCACCCGGGCTCCGGCATGCACACGCACCTCTCGCTCTTCGAGGGCGACGCCAACGCGTTCTACGAGGCCGGCGCCGAGTACCAGCTGTCGAAGATCGGCCGCCAGTTCATCGCGGGGCTCCTGCGCCACGCGCCCGAGATCACCGCCGTCACGAACCAGTTCGTGAACAGCTACAAGCGCCTCTGGGGCGGCGACGAGGCTCCGAGCTTCGTCACCTGGGGTCACAACAACCGGTCCGCCCTCGTGCGCGTTCCGCTGTACAAGCCCAACAAGGGCCAGTCGAGCCGCGTCGAGTACCGCGCGATCGACTCCGCGGCCAACCCGTACCTCGCGTTCTCGCTGCTCCTCGCCGCCGGCCTCAAGGGCATCGAGGAGGGCTACGAGCTCCCCGCCGAGGCGGAGGACAACGTGTGGAGCCTCTCCGACGCCGAGCGCCGCGCCCTGGGCTACAACCAGCTGCCCGCCAGCCTCGACCACGCCCTGTCGCTCATGGAAGACAGCGAGCTCGTCGCTGAGACGCTGGGCGAGCACGTCTTCAACTACGTGCTCAAGAACAAGCGCCAGGAGTGGAAAGACTACCGAGCTCAGGTGACGCCGTTCGAGCTCCGCTCCAACCTCGAGATGCTCTAGCAGCCGCACCCCTGCGAGACCTCCCGTGCCCCGATCTGCGACCGCTCTCACCGATCTGGCACGGGCGGGGTTCGCCGACCTCCGGGTGAGCCGCGACCTGCTCGACGCTCTCATCGACGTCGAGCCGCAGGTTGCCGAGTTCGTGCGCGCGCTGTCGCAGAGCCCCGACCCCGACGGCGGGCTGCAGAGGCTCAGCCGCCTGATCGAGCGGGCTCCGGAGGCGGTGGGCGAGTTCCTGCGCGCGGAGTCCCTGCCGAGCCCGACGGCGAGCGAGGAGCGCCCCGGCGACCGGCTGATGCTCGTGCTGGGCGCCTCGGAGGGGCTGGCCGACTTCCTGTGCCGGCGCCCCGCCTCGCTGCGGAGCCTGCTGCGCAAGACCTGGACGGTCCCGCACCAGGACGACTACGAGCGCGACCTCCTGGCGGCCGTCGCCGGCCTGACCGGCGACGACGCCCGGACGGCCCTGCGCGTGGCCTACCGCGAGCACCTGGTCTCGCTGACCGCGTTCGACCTGTCGCTCTACGACCCGGTCGCCGGCCTCGACGTCGTGGCGGCCGCGCTGGCCGACCTGGCGGGGGCCGCTCTCGAGGCGGCTCTCGATGTCGCGCGCCGTGAGGTGTCGTTTCCCGAGCACGAGATCGGACGCACCCGGCTGGCCATCATCGCCATGGGCAAGGCGGGCGCCCGCGAGCTGAACTACATCAGCGACGTCGACGTCATCTTCGTCGCCGACGCCGCCGACGGCCTCGACGCCGAGCGAGCCGTGCAGATCGCGACGCGGCTGGCCGTGCACACGACGCGCACGCTCTCCGACCTCGCGCCGGAGGAGCCGCTCTGGGAGGTCGACGCCAACCTGCGCCCCGAGGGCAAGAACGGCGCGCTGGTGCGCACGCTCGCCTCGCACGTCGCCTACTACGAGCGCTGGGCGAAGCCGTGGGAGTTCCAGGCCCTCCTGAAGGCCCGTCCGATCGCCGGAGACCTCGCCCTCGGCGGCGAGTACGTCGAGAAGCTCGCGCCGATGGTGTGGCGCGTGGCCTCGACCGAGAACTTCGTCGAGTCCACGCAGCGGATGCGGGAGCGTGTGCTGTCGCACATCCCGCCCGCCGAGGTCGACGTGCAGCTGAAGCTCGGGCCCGGGGGCCTCCGCGACATCGAGTTCACGATCCAGCTGCTGCAGCTCGTGCACGGCCAGGGCGACCCCGACATCCGCCAGCGCTCCACGCTCGGGGCGCTCGGCGCCCTGGCGATCGCGGGGTACGTCGGCCGCGCCGAGGCGGCCGAGTTCGACCGCGACTACCGCGAGCTGCGTCTGCTCGAGCACCGGATCCAGCTGTCGCGCATGCGCCGCACCCACCTGATGCCGCGCGGTGAAGACGACCTGCGCGTGCTGGCGAGGGCGACCGGGCTCGCCCCGAGCGCCGAGGAGCTCCGCGAGCACTGGCACGGCATCCGCCGCCGGGTGCGCCGGCTCCACGAGCGCCTGTTCTACCGGCCGCTGCTGTCAGCCGTGGCCCGCCGCCCCGAGGAGGAGCTCTCGCTGAGCACCGGCTCGGCCGTCGCCCGCCTGCAGGCGATCGGCTTCCGCGACCCCAAGGGCGCGCTCGCCCACATCGCGGCGATGACGGCTGGCGTCTCGCGCCGCGCGAGCATCCAGCAGCATCTGCTCCCGGCCATGCTGCAGTGGTTCGCCGACGGCACCGACCCCGACCTCGGCCTGCTGGCCTTCCGCCGCCTGAGCGACGGGCTGGGTGAGACCTACTGGTTCCTGCGCATGCTCCGCGACTCGTCGGGCGCCGCCCAGCGGCTCACGACCGTGCTGTCGAGCTCGCGCTTCGTCGCCGACCACCTCGAGCGCATCCCGGAGGCTGCGGGCTGGCTGGAGTCCGACGACGACCTGCGTCCGCGAACCCTCGACGAGCTCCGGGCCGAGGCGAACGCGACGGTCGCACGGCACGAGGGCGACGACCAGGCCGCCCAGGTGCTTCGGATGGCACGGCGCCGCGAGATCCTGCGCCTGGCCCTCGGGGGCATCGTCGGCGTGATCTCCATCGACGAGATCGGCCGCGGCCTGTCGGACATCATGACGGCCGCCATCGGGGGAGCCCTCGACCTGGCGCGCCGCGGCGGCCGGGCCGACGGTCTCGAGTTCGCCGTCATCGCCCTGGGCCGGTACGGGGGGCAGGAACTCGGGTTCGGCAGCGACGCCGACGTGCTCTACGTCTACCGCAGCCTCGACCCCGCCGACACGACCGCTCAGGCGCGGGCGGTGGCCATCGTGGCCGACCTCCACCGCCGCACCGACGACCCGCAGATGCCCCTCGACCTCGACGCCGGGCTCCGCCCCGAGGGCAAGAACGGCCCCGTCGTGCGCTCCCTCGACTCGTACGCCGCCTACTACGGCCGTTGGGCGCTCACGTGGGAGGCCCAGGCGCTGCTGCGGGCGCGCGGTGCCGTCGGCGACGCCGGGCTGCTGGCCGACTTCGAGTCGCTGGCCGACACGGTGCGGTACCCGGCGCGGCTGTCCGAGCAGGACGTCCGCGAGGTGAAGCGCCTCAAGGCCCGCGTCGAGTCGGAGCGCCTTCCCAAGGCGGCCGACCCGACCCGTCACCTCAAGCTCGGGCGCGGCTCGCTCAGCGACGTCGAGTGGTTCGTGCAGCTGCTGCAGCTGCAGAACGCCGCCACCACGCCGGGCCTCCGCACGCCGTCCACGCTCGACGCCCTCGCGGCCTCGGTGGAGGCGGGGCTCGTGACGGTGCGCGATGCCGACCGGCTCCGCGACGCCTGGGTCATCGCCTCGCGGGCCCGCTCGGCGGTCATGCTGTGGACGGGGCGCACGAGCGACAGCCTCCCGGCCGACCGCCGTCAGCTCGAGGCCGTCGCCCGTCTCCTGGAGTACCCGCCGAACTCGGCCAGCCAGCTCGAAGAGGACTACCTCGCCGTGACCCGTCGTGCGCGCCACGTGTTCGAGGCCGGTTTCTACGGGCTCGAGAAGTCGCCTGAGCCGAGCGTCTGACACGCCCCCGCAGGCCCAAGCGTCCCTGCGACACGCCCGGGATGCGCTGCTCGTCGACAGCCCGGCGAAAAACTTGAGCTGTACCCCGGAATCGAGCGTTGTACCCCGCAGAATGTGACGGTCAGGTTACGAGGGCGTGTCCCCCGATCATCGGCAGGACGAGTGCCGCCGACGGGGGCCAACCGAATGGGGGTCATGGCGGAGCCGCTGTCGAGTCGAGGCCCCTGCCCAAGCGCCTACTGGCCTGCACGCGATGCTGAGGATGGCTCGGCGACTCCGCGGACCTCGCAAACGGGGGACACGAATCGGCAGAGAGTGTCGGGCGTGTCTCGTGTCGGCATTTCGCACGACACGAAACCGGGGACTCCGACGTACCCCGATCGGCGAGGGCCGCTCGCTCCGTGCGGACCGCTTGTAGCCCCGTATCGATTGGGCTAGAAATTGAGTCACCCGAACGACCGATTCCCCGATGACGCGGAAGCCACCCCCACCGAGTACATGCAGGCGGCACCGTGCTGACGTTCATTCTTCAAATCCGACACGAGATCCAGGGACACCCCGAGGTGTACCTGTTCTCGGTCTACTCGATCATGATCTGGGTCATGTGGATCATCAAAGTGGTGATCTCCCGGAACTACCGTCCGTTCACCGGGCACTTCACCGGCACCGCCAGTGTCGTGGTCCCCGTGGTGGACGAGCCAGAGGACCTCTTCAGGGACGTCATCGGCCGCATGGTCGAGCAGGGTCCCGACGAGATCATCGTCGTCATCAACGGCAAGCCCAACCCGACGCTGCAGGCCATCTGCGAGGAGTTCGCGCCCCTCGTCACCTGGACGCACACGCCGATCCCGGGCAAGCGCAACGCCGTCATGATCGGCACGGAGCTGTCCAAGGGCGACATCACGGTGCTGGTCGACTCCGACACCGTCTGGACTCCCGGCACGCTCGAGGAGCTCCTCAAGCCGTTCGCCGAGGCGAACATCGGCGGCGTCACGACGCGTCAGCGCATCCTGGAGCCCGAGCGCAGCTGGATCACCCGCTGGGCCGACTGGCTCGAGAACAGCCGCGCGCTGTACTCCATGCCCGCTCAGAGCGTGCTCGGCCAGATCGGCTGCCTCCCGGGCCGCACGATCGCGTTCCGTCGCGACATCCTCGTCCGCGTCATGGACAAGTTCATGACCGAGAAGTTCATGGGCGTCTTCCTCGAGGTCAGCGACGACCGCACGCTCACGAACCTCACTCTCAAAGAGGGCTACCGCACCGTGTACCAGTACACGAGCCTCGTCTACACGGACGCCCCGCTGAAGATCAAGAAGCTCTTCAAGCAGCAGCTCCGCTGGGCTCGCGGCAGCCAGTACAACACGCTGCGCATGATGCCCTGGATGCTCGGCCACGCGCCGATGCTCGCGTTCTTCTTCGCGATGGACATCGTGCTCCCGTTCGTGCTCCTCGGCGTCGTCGGCGGCTGGATCTACAACGGCATCACCGGTCAGGGAATCAACCTCTACACGGGGATCCTGCACGAGTACGGCTTCCGGGCAGGCATCCTGGCGATCGTCGCCCTGATGGTCCTCTCGTCGGTCCTCAGCATGGCGATCCGCCAGATGCGCCACCTCAGCGAGAAGCCGGGCGACTTCATCCGGCTTCCGGTCTTCATCATCGTGTCGACGTTCTTCCTGATGCCCATCCGCATCATCGGCTTTTTCCGCATGGGCCATTCGGCCGGCTGGGGGACCCGAGCCGGTGCCTACAGCGGCGGCGAGGTCACCGAGGAGGTGGCCGCCGAGGTGGAGCGTCGCGAGGAGACCATGGTCACGCCCATCGACGCCCTCGAGGCCCAGTTCGACGACGTGCCCGGTCAGCCCTCGGTCGACACCCTGTTCGACTTCGGCACGCAGGCCGACCCCGAGTCGGGCACGGTCCTGATCAAGAGCCGTCGCGCCGCCACGACCGCGGTCGTGGACGCACCGACCCCCAAGGCCGCACCCCGCCGCCGCTTCAACATGAAAGCCGGATGGCCGTACCTCATCGGTACCGCGATCCTCGTCCTGGAGGCACTCTTCATTGTCTGAGTACCGAGAGTCCGTGATCACCCCGCTCAGCCGGCCCGCCGGCAGCGCCTGGTGGACCACCGGCAAGAAGAACTCGCGGATGAGCGCGCTGGGCGCCACGATCATCGTGGTCGCGCTCGCCCTCATCACGTGGCTGGTCTGGATGTCGCCCACCGACAACGTCGTGCGCAAGGTCGTCGGCGATGTCGTCAAGCCCATCTCGACGAACATGGAGCTGAAGAACGACCGCGCCGACCTGCTGACGCAGCTCGTCTCGACGAAGTCGCGGATCAACGACCAGTCGGCCGAGCTCGCGAAGCTCAAGACGGAGCTCGCGGCAGCGACCGGCAAGTCGACCGCCCTCGAGACGAAGCTCTCGAAGGCCATGGCGACGTCCTCCAAGTCGGCCGGCCAGGTGAAGGACCTCAAGTCGCAGATGGCCTCGTCGGGATCCTCGGCCTCCGGCACCGCGGGCTCCGGCACGTCGAACGCGGCCTCGTCGGGTTCGACGACTCCGACGACGACGACGGGCGACACTCCGGGAGCGCCGAGCGGCGGCACCACCACGACGCCGACCAGCCCCATCGTGACCGGACCGACCATTCCGACCACGCCCAGCCTCGCGTCGATCAAGAAGCCCACCTCGAAGTACTTCGGCCTCTACACGCAGCAGTCGCCCTTCAACTGGGCTGAGAACGACGACGTGTCATCGAAGGTCGGCGTCAGCCCGAACATGTCGGGCTACTTCCAGGGCTTCGACTCCGACTTCCGCGCCGATGCCGTACAGCGCTCGTGGGCCAAGGGCCAGCTGCCGTTCCTGACCTGGGAGACCCAGCCGCTCAAGGCCGCCAACAACCTCAACACGCAGCCCGACTACGCGCTCTCCAAGATCATCGGCGGCGACTACGACGCCTACCTGACCAAGTACGCGAAGGCCGTGGCCGCCAACAAGCAGCCGCTCGCCATCCGCCTCGACCAGGAGATGAACGCCGACTGGTACCCCTGGGGCGAGAACACCAACGGCAACTCCAAGGGCCAGTTCGTGCAGATGTGGGACCACGTGCACCAGATCTTCGCCGACAACGGAGCCAACGACTACGTCGTCTGGGTCTGGTCGCCCAACCGGGTCGACAACCTGAACTCCACTCAGTCGCAGCAGGCGTACCTGGCGAACTACTACCCCGGTCCCGACGAGGTGGACTGGGTCGGGATGTCGGGGTACCTCCGCCCGCCGTATTCGAACTCCGAGACCTACTCGTTCCAGCACACGTTCCAGAACACGCTGACGCAGCTCCGGGCGATAGCCCCGGACAAGCCGATCGTGCTCTCCGAGATCGGAGCCAGCGAGAACGGCGGCCAGAAGGCCAAGTGGATCACCGACCTGTTCACGAACCTGGACGCCCCCGTCAACTCCGACATCATCGGCTTCGGCTGGTTCAACCACACGGTCACGTCGACGACGAACGGCACCCAGTACACCAACGACTGGCGCATCGACTCCTCGGGCAGCTCCATCACGGCCTTCACGAACGGCATAGCCACAGTCCAGGACCAGTACAAGCTGAAGCCCACGGGGTAGGCGCCCACCACGCCTCCCCACCCGGCTGCCGCGGTGTCTCGCACCGCGGCAGCCACCCCCTCATCTGCTCCACAACCACAGGTACGTTCGGCGTACCCGCATCAGGGAGACCATCATGACCGCATCGAAGAAGCCCTCCGCCTCGGCGGACAGCGCCCCCAAGCCCGTCATCTCCGTCATCGGCACCGGCTACCTCGGCGCCACCCACGCGGCCGCCATGGCCGAGATGGGATTCGACGTTATCGGCGTCGACACCGACCCCGCGAAGGTCGAAGCGCTCAGCGCCGGCCGCGTCCCGTTCTTCGAGCCCGGCCTGCCCGAGCTCATCGTCAAGCACGTCGGCACGGGCCGCCTCCGCTTCACCAGCGACCTCGCCGACGCCGTGTCGCTCGCCGACGTCCACTTCATCTGCGTGGGCACCCCGCAGCGTCGGGGCAGCCACGCCGCGAACCTCACCTACGTGGAGGCCGCCACGAAGGCCGTCGCCGAGTCGCTCAGCCACGACGGCATCATCGTCGGCAAGAGCACCGTGCCGGTCGGAACCGCGGCACGGCTCCGCAAGCTGGTGGCCGACGCCAAGCCGGCCGGCATCGACACCCAGGTCGTGTGGAATCCGGAGTTCCTGCGCGAGGCCCACGCAGTGGAAGACACCCTGCGCCCCGACCGCATCGTCTTCGGCGGCACGGACGCCAAGAGCGAGGCGATCCTCCGCGAGGTCTACGCGGCCCCGATCGCGACCGGAACGCCGGTCATCTCGTGCGACCTCGCCACCGCCGAGCTCGTCAAGGTGAGCGCCAACGCGTTCCTCGCCACGAAGATCTCGTTCATCAACGCCATCTCCGAGCTGTGCGAGGTCGCCGGCGCCGATGTCCGCGTCCTCGCCGACGCGCTCGGCCACGACGACCGCATCGGCCGCAAGTTCCTGAACGCCGGGCTCGGCTTCGGCGGCGGCTGCCTCCCGAAAGACATCCGCGCCCTGATGTCGCGCGCCAACGAGCTCGGTGCGGGCCGCGTCGTCGGCCTGATGCAGGAGGTCGACGAGATCAACATGCAGCAGCGCCAGCGCGTCATCGACCAGGCGATCGACGCCTGCGGCGGATCGGTGCTCAACCGCAAGCTCGCCATTCTCGGCGCGGCCTTCAAGCCCGACACCGACGACGTCCGCGACTCGCCCGCCCTCAACGTGGCCGCCGCACTGCACCTGCGCGGCGCCCAGGTGCTCGTGGTCGACCCGGAGGCCTCGCAGACGGCCCAGCGCTCGTTCCCGACGCTGTCGTTCGCCGACAGCCTCGACGAGGCCGTCACCGACGCCGACGCCGTGCTGCTGCTCACCGAGTGGCCTGTCTTCGTCAACGCCGACCCGGAGCACCTCGCCGAGCTCGCCGCCAACCCGGTCGTGCTCGACGCCCGCAACGCCCTCGACTCCGAGGTGTGGTCGGCCGCCGGCTGGGAGGTGCGCCCCCTCGGTGGCCGCATCGTCGCTCGCCAGCGCCGCGTGCTCGAGGGAGCCGCGCTTCCCGCGTAGCCAGTCCCGTCCTCTCGAGCGTCGGCCTCGCCCCTTCGGGGCGGGGCCGTTCGCGTGTCCGCAGCGGCCGTCGTCTCCGGCCCGCCCCTCCGCACGACGGAGCCCCGCCCGTCCGCACGACGGAGCCCCGCCTCCCGCGCGAACGCGGGGACGGGGCTCCGGGGGAGACGACGGCGTACTACACGCCGAAGTACATCTCGAACTCGAACGGGTGAGGACGCTGCGCCATGGGCAGGATCTCCTTCTCGCGCTTGTACGCGATCCAGGTCTCGATGAGGTCTTCGGTGAAGACGTTGCCCTTGGTGAGGAACTCGTGGTCCTCCTCGAGAGCGAGCAGAGCGGCGTCGAGCGACGCGGGGACCTGGGGGATGTTCTTGGCCTCCTCCGGGGGGAGCTCGTAGAGGTCCTTGTCGACGGGCTCGTGCGGCTCGATGCGGTTCTGAATGCCGTCGAGGCCGGCCATGAGCTGGGCGGCGAACGCGAGGTACGGGTTCGAGGCGGCGTCGGGGACGCGGAACTCGATGCGCTTGGCCTTCGGGTTGGTGCCCGTGATCGGGATGCGGATCGCAGCCGAGCGGTTGCCGGCCGAGTAGACCAGGTTGACGGGGGCCTCGAAGCCCGGGATCAGGCGGTGGTACGAGTTGATCGCCGGGTTCGTGAACGCGAGCACGGCGGGGGCGTGCTTGAGCAGGCCGCCGATGTACCAGCGGGCGAGGTCGCTGAGTCCGCCGTAGCCGTTCTCGTCGTAGAAGAGCGGCTTGCCGTCCGACCAGAGCGACTGGTGCGTGTGCATGCCCGAGCCGTTGTCGCCGAAGAGCGGCTTCGGCATGAAGGTCGCGACCTTGCCCCACTGCTCCGCGGTGTTCTTGACGATGTACTTGAACTTCAGGATGTCGTCGGCCGCGTGGACCATCGTGTCGAACTTGTAGTTGATCTCCTGCTGGCCGCCCGTGCCCACCTCGTGGTGCGCACGCTCGAGCTCGAGGCCGGAGTCGATCAGCTTGAGGCTGATGTCGTCGCGGAGGTCGGCCGTCTTGTCGACGGGCGAGACCGGGAAGTAGCCGCCCTTGTAGGCGGTCTTGTTCGCGAGGTTTCCGCCCTCTTCGGCGCGTCCGGTGTTCCAGGCGCCCTCTTCGGAGTCGACGGAGTAGAACGAGCCGTTCTGCTTGACGTCGTAGCGCACGTCGTCGAAGACGTAGAACTCGGCCTCGGGAGCGAAGAAGGCGGTGTCGGCGATGCCGGTGGAGGCGAGGTAGCGCTCGGCCTTCTTCGCGACCTGACGGGGGTCGCGCGAGTAGAGCTCGCCGTTGCGCGGGTTGAAGATGTCGAACACCAGGATGAGCGTGCGCTCGGCGCGGAACGGGTCGACGTAGCCCGTGGTCACGTCGGGGATGAGCTGCATGTCGGACTCGTGGATCGACGCGAAGCCGCGGATCGACGAGCCATCGAACAGCTGACCGACGGAGAAGAACTCCTCGTCGACCGTGGATGCGGGGATGTTGAAGTGCTGCTGGACACCGGGAAGGTCGGTGAACCGGATGTCAAGGAACTTGACGTCGGTGTCCTTGATGAAGCTCAGCACCTCGGAAGAATCTTTGAACATACGCGAAGTCTCTCCAATGGCGTGGAACGTGGGCGAAAGCTGGACGCCTCCAGTCATGAGGCTATTGACGGGGGGTTTCGGTGCGGTGACCAGAATGTTTCCGGGATGTTACGGGTGCCATGCTCAGAGTGCTCCCGCAGGGCATCGATAGGCTCATCCCCATGTCGAGCAGCGCCCCGCCCCCACTCCCGCCGAGCGACGACCGCCCGCCGTATCCGGGGCACGACCTCGGGCTCCCCGAGTCGGGTCCGCGCTCGATCGGCCGGTTCGGCCGACGCCTGATCGCCCTGGTGATCGACTGGGGGATCGCCGTGCTGGTCTCGGTGCTGTTCTTCCACTACAACTCGCTTGCGACGCTCGGCGTCTTCGCGCTCATGCAGATGCTGTTCATCATCACCCTCGGCGGCAGTCTCGGCCATATCGCCTGCCGCATGCGGGTCGTGCCGCTGCCGACCGGGTACATCGGCGTGTGGCGGCCCATCGTCCGCACGATCCTGCTCTGCCTGGTGATCCCCGCCGTCATCTACGACCGCGACCAGCGGGGCCTGCACGATCGCGCCGTCGGCGCTGTCCTGGTCAGGATCTAGCCTCGAGCGCGACTCGCGATCAGCGCGGACGCCCCGAGCGCATGCGCATCGGGTCGACGCCCTTGGGGATCGGCAGCTTGTTCTGGCCGAGCGACTCGAGGCGGTTCGACACGGCGAGCACCTCGTTGCGATCGATGGCCTTCTTGACCTTGTTCATGCGACGAGCCAGCTTGTGCAGCGGGATCGAGTCGGCGTCGGTGCCGACACTGAGGACGGTGATCGGGACGCCGGGCGTGATCCGCGCGACCTTGCGCTTCTCTTCGTCGACGATCTTCTGAGTCTGGCCCCGGGTGCCCTCGGTCACGAGGACGACGCCGGGTCGGCCGATGGCGCGGTAGACGGCGGCCTGGCTGCGGCCGTTGACGGCGACCGGCATCTCGCTCGCCCGCCACTGGCGACGGAGGCCGCTCTTGAAGACGGCGCCGACCGCTCCGGGCTGGCCGGCGATCTGCGAGTAGGCGGCGCGCTCGGCGAGGCGTCCGAGCACGAGCATGAACAGCAGCACGCCGAGCATGACGCCGACGACGATGTAGAGGATCGTGCCGAGGATGTTGCCCCCGGCGACGAGAGCGAGCACGACGAACGCGATGACGGGCACCACGAACGACGCCAGCATGAGCCAGATCGACTTGGGGTCGTGACGCCGGGTCATGGTGAAGACCTGGTACATCTGCTTGATGCGACCGGGCTCTTTTTCAGGGGTCGAAGATGCGTTCTCCGAAGACTTGCTGCGTGCCATGCTGACTAGGATACGTGGTCCCGCACCGGGTGGCGGTCCGGCTTCGGTTGCGCGCGGCCCGCGTTCCTCACCGCGGGGATCGGTCCACAGGGTCCCCGATGATCCACAGGCGCAGGAACTTCCGTCCGGCCCCCTCCCGCTCCGCCAGGCTCGACGGCATGTCCTCCTCCGTCGCCGCGGCCGTCGCGCCCCACGTGCTCGCCGAGTCGCCCCGCGCCCGCCTCCTCGTCTGGCCGTCCGCCCCGCAGACCGTCGCCAAGGTCTTCCTCGGTCCCGACGGCCGCCGCCGGGCGCTGGCCGTCGCCGCTGCGCTGGCTGCGGTCGACCACCGCCATATCGCGCCCCTCCTCGGAGTCGTCGAGGTCGACGGCCGTCCGGCCGTGCTCCTCCCGCGCCTCGAGCCGCGGCCCGTGTCCGGGCTCCTCGCTGCGCGCGGGCGCCTGTCGGCGGGCGAGGCGGTGACGCTGCTGGTCCCGCTGCTGCTCGCGCTCCTGCACGTCGAGCGGCGCGGCCTCGACGACCGCGTCGATCTCGCCTCGGGCCTGACGCTCGATGACGTCCTGCTGGACGCCAGCGGGGCGCCCGTGCTCGTCAGCCTCTCGGCCGCACCACCGCGGGGTGCCGTCAGCCTCACGCGGGACGCCGGTGCCGCCGGGGCGGCCCGCCGCATCGTCGCCGAGGTGCTGTCGTCGACCCCGGGCGGTCGCAGCACCGTCCGGACGGCGCTCGGCGACGCGACCCGACCCGGCGGCTCCGGCATCGACTCCCTCATCGAGCTGCTCTTCGACCTCGACGATCCTGCGCCGCTGGAGGAGCCGCTGGCGCGGCCCGCACCGCCGCCCGAGGCGTCGACCGCCGCGCCGCCCACGGCGCCGCCCGCCCATCACCTCGACGGCGTCGTCCCGGGCCTCGACCTGGCGCGCGCCGCCGTCGGCGAGCCCGGCGGCCTGGCCGCTGACGCATTCGGTCTGGCTGCGCACGTCATCGGCCGCGCCGTGGCCGCGGCGCGCGATGTCCGCCCGAAGGTCTGGCTCGGTGCCGGGGTCGTGGCGGCATCCGCCTTGGGCGGCCTCGTCCTGACCGCGACGGAGGGTCCGCCCGCCGAGCCCGGCACCCGGTCCGGTCCTGCCCCGGCACGAGCCGACGCACGGCGCACTGATGCCCCCGAGGCGGCCGGCCGCTCATCACCGCCGGTCTCCACCGGAGGCACGACAGCCGACGCTCTCCTCCGCGGCGACGACGCGACCGCGGCCGCCCGAGTGCTGCTGCGCCTCCGCGAGGACTGCCTCACGGCGCTCGACGCCGCATGCGTCGCGGGCGTCGACCAGGCCGACTCGCCGCTGCTGGCCGACGACCTGGCGGTGGTGGCTGATCCTGCGCGTCTGGCGGAGGCGCGTTTTCCGAGCATTGCCTGGATGGCGGGGGAGTACGGCGGGGCCGTCCTCTTCGAGCTCGGCACCGGCCCGGACGACGAACCGGCCTCCCTCCTCGTGACGAGGACGGAGGCCGGTTGGCGACTGCGAAGCCTGGGCTGAGGCTTGCGGGGGAGCTAGATGCCGAGCTTCCCGGCGAAGTCGCCTCCCTCGAGGCGGTTCTTGACCGCGACGAGGAAGCGGGCGGCGTCGGCGCCGTCGACGATCCGGTGGTCGTACGAGAGCGCCAGGTAGACCATCGAGCGGATCGCGATCGACTCGGAGCCGTCGGCCGTGACGACGACCGGCTTCTTGACGACGATGCCGGTGCCGAGGATGGCCACCTGCGGCAGGAACACCACGGGGGTGTCGAACAGCGCGCCGCGCGAGCCGGTGTTGGTCACCGTGAAGGTGCCGCCGGACAGCTCGTCGGGGGTCAGCTTGTTGTCGCGGGTGCGACCGGCGAGATCGGCGATCGACGCGGCCAGGCCGGCCAGGTCGAGCGACGCGGCGTTCTTGATCACCGGGGTGAGCAGGCCGCGCTCGGTGTCGACGGCCATGCTGATGTTCTCGGTGTCGGGGTAGACGATCGAGTCGCCCTCGACGGTCGCGTTCAGCTTCGGGTAGGCCTGCAGGGCCTCCGCCGCTGCGAGCGTGAAGAACGGCAGGAACGACAGCTTGTTGCCGGTCTTGGCCTGGAAGTCGCCCTTGACCGCATCTCGGAACTTCGCGACCTTGGTGACGTCGACCTCGACCACGCTGGTGAGCTGCGCGGTGGACTGCATCGACTCGACGGCGCGCTGGGCGACGACCTTGCGGAGGCGGGTCATCGGCACCGTGGTGCCGCGCAGGTCGGACACCGGCAGAGGCTCGTAGGCCGACGAAGCGGCGGGGGCCGAGGCGGCGGGAGCAGCGGCGGCCGGAGCGGCCTTCGCCGCGGCCTCGGCCGCGGCTAGGACGTCTTCCTTGCGGATACGGCCGCCGACGCCGCTGCCGGAGAGCGTCGACAGGTCGATGCCCTTCTCGTTGGCGAGCTTGCGGACGAGAGGGGTGACGTAGCCGACGGGCCCGCCGGCCGAAGCCGGGGCTGCGGGCGCAGCGGGCGCCGGAGCAGCGGGTGCGGGCGTGGCAGGCGCGGGAGCAGCAGGCGCTGCAGCGGCAGGTGCCGGAGCGGCGGCGACCGGAGCCGGCGATGCGGGTGCCGCGGCGGCCGGAGCCGGGTCGACGGCCGGAGCGGGCTCGGGAGCCTCGGCCGGGGCGTCCTCGCCGGGGGCGGGCGCTGCATCGGAGGGGACCTCGGCGGGAGCCTCGGTGGCGGGCGACGGCGACTCGTACCCTTCGGACGACTCCTCGGTCTCGGAGTCCGCGGCGGGGGTGTCGTCGGTCGATGCCGGGCCGGTGCCCGGAGCCTCGGCCTCAGGGGCATCGCCCGTGCTGCCGGCATTGCTGCCGTCGCCGATCTTGACGAGTGCGGTGCCGACCTCGACGGTCTCGTCCTCGGCGACGAGGATCTCCTCGATCACGCCCGCGATCGGCGACGGGATCTCGGTGTCGACCTTGTCGGTCGAGACTTCGAGCAGAGGCTCGTCGACCTCGACCCGGTCGCCGACATTCTTCAACCAGCGGGTGACCGTGCCCTCGGTGACACTCTCACCGAGTGCCGGGAGGTTGACGGATTCGCTCATCAGGGGAACTCCTTCTGCGGTTCTAACTATGAATTGTGGGACAGCGCCTCGGCGGGGATGGTGCTGTGAAGCTACATCGCGTGGAGCGGCTTGCCGGCAAGCGCCAGCATCGCCTCGCCCAGGGCCTCGTTCTGGGTCGGGTGCGCGTGGATCAGGCTCGCGACGTCTTCGGGGTAAGCCTCCCAGTTGACGGTGAGCTGGGCTTCGCCGATGAGCTCGCCGACGCGGGCGCCGATCATGTGGACTCCGATGACGGGGCCGTCGACGACGCGGATGACCTTGATCGACCCGGCAGTGCCGAGGATCGAGCTCTTGCCGTTGCCGGCGAGGTTGTAGTCGTAGGCGGCGATCTTGTCGGCGCCGTACTTCTCGGTGGCCTTGGCGGTCGTGAGGCCGACCGAGGCGACCTCGGGGTCGGAGTACGTGACCTTCGGGATGTTCGCGTCTTCGATGACGACCGGCTTGAGGCCGGCGACCTCCTCGGCGACGAAGATGCCCTGCTGAAAGCTGCGGTGGGCGAGCTGAAGACCGGGGACGATGTCGCCGATGGCGTAGACGCCGGGGACGCTGGTCGCGAGGCGCTCGTCGGTGAGGACGAAGCCGCGGTCCATGGTGACGCCGACCTCCTCGTAGCCGAGGTCGGCGGTCACCGGGCCGCGACCGACGGCGACCAGGAGGATGTCGGCCTCGAACGTCTTGCCGTCTTCGAGCGTGACGACGACGCCCTGGTCGTCCTGGGTCACGCTCTGGAAGCGGATACCGAGGCTGAAGGCGATGCCGCGCTTGCGGAACGCCCGCTCGAACGACTTGGAGATCGACTCCTCCTCGTTGGGGACGAGGTGGGGGAGAGCCTCGATGATCTGCACCTCCGAGCCGAAGGACTTCCAGACGCTGGCGAACTCGACGCCGATCACACCGCCGCCGAGGATGGCGACGCGCTTCGGGATGTAGTCGAGCTCGAGGGCGTGCTCGCTCGTGATGACGCGGCCGCCGATCTCGAGACCGGGCAGGCTGCGCGAGTAGGAGCCGGTGGCCAGCACGATGTGCTTGCCGGTGATGGTGTCGTCGCCGACCTGGATCGTGCTCGGCGACGTGAGGCGGCCGGAACCGGCGATCGTGGTGATTCCGCGCGACTTGACGAGGCCCTGCAGGCCCTTGTACTTGTGCTCGACGATGTCGCGGCGGTACGTCGTGACGCCGGCGATGTCGATGCCGTTCAGCTGCGTGTGGACGCCGTACTTGGCCGACTCGCGCGACACGTCGGCGACCTCGGCCGCGTGCAGGAGCGCCTTGGTGGGGATGCAGCCGCGGTGGAGGCAGGTGCCGCCGACCTTGTCTTTCTCGACGAGGGCGACGGAGAAGCCCAGTTCGGAGGCGCGGAGGGCCGCGGCGTAGCCGCCGCTGCCGCCACCGAGGACCACCACGTCAAAATTCTGTTCCGACACCCAGCAACTCCTTCGTGCATTGGCCAAGGAGGCGGCCGTGGTCGCGAATGTCGACCACGGCCGCACGCCTTGCAAAACGGCGGGTTTCTCCCGCCCTCAACTACCCTAGTACGCCGCTCAGAACGAGACTGCCAGGTCGATCAGAGTCCTGACGGCGATCCCCGTGGCGCCCTTGGTCGTGAAGCCGTAGCCGCCCGCCTTGTTCTCGCTCGGGCCGGCGATGTCGAGGTGAGCCCACGGGATCAGCTCGTCGGTGCCCTCGCGCTTCCCGACGAACTCCTTGAGGAACACCCCCGCGAGCAGCATGCCCGCAGCCGTGTTGCCCGGAGTCGCGTTGACGAGGTCGGCGACGTCGGAGTTGAGCCGCGCGCGCAGCTCCGGGGCGAGCGGAACCCGCCAGAACGGCTCGGACGCCCCGTCGGCGACCTCGACGACCCGAGGCGCGAAGTCGTCGGTGCCCATGACTCCGACGTAGCGCATGCCGAGGGCGACGACCTGCGCACCGGTGAGGGTGGCGACGTCGACGATGGCGTCGGGCTGCTCCTCGCTCGCAGCCGAGATGCCGTCGGCGAGCACGAGCCGGCCTTCGGCGTCGGTGTTGGTCACCTCGACGGTGGTGCCGTTCTTGATGGTGAGGACGTCGTCGGGGCGGATGGGGTCGGCGCCGAGCATGTTCTCGGAGATGCAGAGCCACGCGGTCAGGCGAACGGGCAGGGCGAGACGCGCGGCGGCGATCGTCACGGCGAGAACCGTCGCGGCGCCGGTCATGTCGTACTTCATGCCGAGCATGGCGCCGGCCGGCTTCAGCGAGAGCCCGCCGGTGTCGTAGGTGATCCCCTTGCCGACCAGTGCGAGGTGCTTGGCGGCGCCGGCGGGGGAGTAGGCGACCTTGACCAGGCGGGGCGGGCGTGCCGAGCCCTGGCCCACGCCGACGATGCCGCCGAATCCCGCGTCGCGCAGCTCGTCGCCCGCGAGCACGGTCACGGTGAGGTCGCCGGACGGCGACGCTGCGGCGAGGCGGACGGCCTCGTCGGCGAGAGCAGCGGGCGGCAGGTCGATCGGGGGCGTGGCGACGAGGTCGCGGACGGTGTGGACGGCGGTGGCGACGGCTGCGGCCTTCTCGACTGTCGCGGCGTCGACGGCGGCGGCCGTGACGAGCTCGATCGACGACGCGACGCGACGGATCGGGCTGGCCGAGGTGTGCTTGTAGGTGTCGAAGACGTAGGCGCCGACAGCTGCGCCCTCGAGCACGGCGAGAGCCTCGGCCTCGTCGGCGACGGGGAGGCCGAGAGCGATGCGGTCCTTTCCGGTGAGCTGGCGCGCGGCGGATCCGGCGGCGTAGCGGAGAGTCTCGATCGAGACGGCGCCGCCGAGGCCGACGAGGGCGACCACGGGTGCGCTGCCGATCGGCGCCGCACCCTCGCCGAGGGCCGAGGCGGGAAGGCGCGTGAGCTCGTCCTTGCCGGCGACCACCCCGAGTTCCTGCAGGGAGCCTGCCAGCACCGGGGCGTCCCAGAGCAGAGTGGGCGGCTCGTCTCCTTTGCCGGGGGTGACGCCGATGACGAAGACCTCGGCATCGGTGGCTTCTGCGGACACGGTGAGAGCGGCGACTGTCATGCCGTCGATCGTATCGAGGTGTTCGCTGTCAGCTTGCCTCCGGCGGACGTTCGCGAGGGTGCGCGTGCCTAGCATTGACAGCATGTCCGATCCTGCAGACCTGTACCAGCTGTCGCCCGACTCGTCCGGCGTGCCAGCCGGGCTCCCGCTCGTCGCGGGACTCACCGGGTTCGCCGACGCCGGCTCGACCGTGGCGCAGATCACCCAGTACCTCGGCGACACGCTCGACGGCGACGTCGTCGCGACGTTCGACGCCGACATCCTCCTCGACTACCGCGCACGCCGCCCCATCATCACCTTCGATCAAGACCACATCGCCGACTTCCAGGCCTCGACGCTGACCCTGTCGCTCATGAAGGACGAGATCGGCCAGCAGTTCCTCCTCCTGTCGGGCTTCGAGCCCGACTTCCGCTGGGAGGCGTTCACCTCGGCCGTGATGCAGCTCGTCGAGCGGTACGGGGTGTCGACCACGACGTGGGTGCAGGCGATCCCGATGCCGGTGCCGCACACGCGCCCCCTCGGCGTCACCGTCTCGGGCAACCGGGTCGACCTCATCGAGTCGCTCTCGGTCTGGCGCCCCACGACGCAGGCCCCCGCGAACGCGCTCCACCTGGTCGAGCTCCGCCTCTCGGCGACGGGCCATCCCACCGCCGGCTTCGTGCTCCTGGTGCCTCATTACCTCGCCGACACGGAGTTCCCCGACGCCGCGGTCACCGCGCTGTCGAGCATCAGCGCCGCGACGGGGCTCATCTTCCCGAGCGACAGGCTGCGCGAGGAGGGGCGCGAGTTCTTGAGCAAGGTCGACGAGCAGGTCACGGGAAACCAGGAACTGACACGCCTCGTGCAGACCCTCGAAGAGCGTCACGACACCTACATGGAGGGCAACCCCCTGCCCTCGCCGCTGATCGGCCTCGACGGACAGGTCCCGAGCGCCGACTCGATCGCGGCCGAGCTCGAGAAGTTCCTCTCGACCCGCCAGGTGGACGACGACGGCGGCCCCTCGCTGGGCTAGAGCCCCGGCCCCGCTAGGGTTGCGGGGTGAATTCCGCTCGCGCCTGGCTCGTCTGGGGCGCCGCGGTCTTCGCCTACGTCGTCGCCGTCCTGCAGCGCTCGTCGCTCGGCGTCGCCGGCGTCGACGCTCAAGACGTCTACTCCATCTCGGCGGCGACGCTCTCGACGCTCGCGGTGACCCAGATCGTGGTGTACGCCGGGCTCCAGGTGCCCGTGGGCGTGATGCTCGACCGGGTCGGGCCGAAGTTCCTGCTCGTGCTGGGGGCGGTCGTGCTCGGTCTCGGCCAAGCGGTCGTCGCCGTCTCGCCGCCGCACATCGGCGTGGCCATCGCGGGCCGCATGCTCGTCGGAGCGGGTGACGCGATGACCTTCATCTCGGTGATCCGCCTGCTGCCGTCGTGGTTCCGCGGGCCGGTGCTGCCTCAGGTCTCGCAGTGGACAGGCAACCTCGGGCAGATCGGGCAGATCCTCTCGGCGATCCCGTTCTCCGCCGTGCTGCACTCTGTCGGCTGGAGCACGGCATTCGCGGTCGCCGCCGGTGTCGCCGGCGTATCGGTCGTCGTGCTGATGCTGGTCGTGCGCGACTCTCCCGTCGGCCGCACCGAGCTGCCCGTCGTCGCCTCGTGGGCCGCCGCCGGACGTCAGCTCGCCGAGAGCGTCAAGCGCCCCGGAACCCGGCTCGGCTTCTGGTCGCACTACGTGACCCAGTCGTCGGGCACCCTGTTCAGCCTGCTCTGGGGAGTTCCCGCGCTCGTGGGCGGCCTCGGCTTCAGCCGCGGCGAGGCGTCGGGGCTACTCGCGCTGCTCGTCGTCACGGGGGTCGTCGCAGGCCCCCTCCTGGGTCTGCTCACCGCCCGGTTCCCGCTCCGCCGGTCGAACCTCGTGCTCGGCATCGTGTCCGTGCTCGGGCTGATGTGGACCCTCGTGCTCGCGTGGCCCGACCGGCCGCCGCACTGGCTCGTCGTCGCGCTCGTCGTCGCCCTCGGGGTCGGCGGGCCGGGCTCGCTCATCGGCTTCGACTTCGCACGCACCTTCAATCCGCTCCGCAGCCTCGGCGTAGCCAACGGCATCGTGAACGTCGGCGGGTTCCTGGCGAGCTTCGTGATGATGTTCCTGATCGGCATCGTGCTCGACGCCCTCCACCGCGCCGGGGTCGCGGCGGGGGATCCGCAGCCCCTCTTCGCCTGGTCGAGCTTCCGCGTCGCCTTTTGCGTGCAGTACGTGATCGTCGGAGCGGGAGTGGTCGGACTGGTCGTCGACAGGCGACGCACGAGGCGGCGCATGCACCTCGAGGAAGGAATAGAAGTGGGCCCGCTCTGGGTTGCACTCTCCAGGAAGTTTCGCCGCCACTAGCAGTGAATGCCCCCTTTTGTAAACGGGTCGCTCTCGGGCGTGCAATAATTACTCACGGACCCTTTCTTGTCCCTTGGTGAAATGCCTCGGGGCTTGACATGGGTCCTTGCTGTGCCGCTTTCGCAGGCACAGTCACCCGAACCGAACTGCCCGAAACCGAACTCTCTGGCCGACGACAAGCAGGATCAGCGTCGTCGTCCTCCCCGCCTTGCAGTCGCAGAACCACCGACGGCGCAGGGCCTCCACCGACTTTTCGAAGCCCGAGTGAAAGGTGCACCCAATGGCTACTCGCACCAAAGCCCCCGTCGCCGCCGCCGTGACCGACACCGACGACATCACCACCGAGGACGCGGCTGTCGCCGCCCCCGCCGCCAAGAAGCCCGCTGCGAAGAAGGCTCCTGCCAAGAAGGCACCGGCCAAGGCGAAGGCATCGCCCGCCAAGGCCAAGGCCGCCGGCAAGTCGGCTGACGACGACGAGGAGGACGACGAGCCCGAGGTCGTCGTCGCCGACGACACCGCCGAGACGACCGAGACCGCGGACGGCACCGAGACGGCCGACGGCGAGGAGACCACCGACGCCGAGAAGGCCGCCGACGAGGTCCTCCCCACCGGCGCTCTCGTCATCTCGCAGGACGACGACGACGAGATCCCCGTCTACTCGTCGACCATCACCGGCGCCACCGCCGATCCGGTCAAGGACTACCTCAAGCAGATCGGAAAGGTCGCGCTCCTGAACGCGGCCGAAGAGGTCGAGCTCGCCATGCGCATCGAGGCGGGCCTGTTCGCCGACGACAAGCTGGCCAACTCGACGGGCCTCTCGAAGGAGCTCGAGCGCGAGCTGCGCTGGGTCTCCCGCGACGGCCAGCGCGCCAAGAGCCACCTGCTCGGCGCCAACCTCCGACTCGTGGTGAGCCTGGCCAAGCGGTACACCGGCCGCGGGATGCAGTTCCTCGACCTCATCCAGGAAGGAAACCTGGGCCTCATCCGCGCGGTCGAGAAGTTCGACTACACCAAGGGCTTCAAGTTCTCGACGTACGCCACGTGGTGGATCCGCCAGGCCATCACCCGCGCGATGGCCGACCAGGCCCGCACCATCCGCATCCCCGTGCACATGGTCGAGGTCATCAACAAGCTCGCCCGCGTGCAGCGCCAGATGCTGCAGGACCTCGGCCGCGAGCCCACCCCCGAAGAGCTGTCGCGCGAGCTGGACATGACGCCCGAGAAGGTCGTCGAGGTCCAGAAGTACGGCCGCGAGCCCATCTCGCTGCACACCCCGCTCGGTGAAGACGGCGACAGCGAGTTCGGCGACCTCATCGAAGACACCGAGGCCGTCGTGCCCGCCGACGCCGTGGGCTTCACGATGCTGCAGAAGCAGCTCGAGTCGCTGCTCGACAGCCTCTCCGAGCGAGAGGCCGGCGTGATCCGCATGCGCTTCGGGCTCGGCGACGGGATGCCGAAGACCCTCGACCAGATCGGCGACACGTTCGGAGTGACGCGCGAGCGCATCCGCCAGATCGAGTCGAAGACGATGGCCAAGCTGCGCCACCCGTCGCGGTCGCAGTCCCTCCGCGACTACCTCGAATAAGAAGCACCCATCGCCGACGCAGCCGACGCTAGGAATCCTTTGAAGTACGTTCTCCCCATCCTCCTCGGGCGTCTCGTCCGCGTTCTCGCAAGGGCCCGAGGGGGTGGGTCGGCGTACCCCGGCTACCTCGTCCTCAAGCTGCTCCCGACCTTCCTCACGGATGTCACCAAGCAGTTCGACCGGGGCGTCCTGTTCGTGCTCGGCTCGAACGGCAAGTCGACGACGACGCACATGCTGTCCGACATCATGCGCTCGCACGGCCTGCGCGTCTTCACGAACCCGACCGGGGCCAACCTGCCGCAGGGCATCGCGTCGGCGCTCCTCTCCGAGGTGAGCCTGTTCGGGCGACTCAAGGCCGACGTCGGCGTGCTCGAGGTCGACGAGGCGTTCGCCGTCGAGCTCTCCGGTCATCTGCACCCCTCGACGGTCCTCATGCTCAACGTGCAGGTCGACCAGCTCTACCGCTTCTACGAGACCTCGCGCGTCGCCGACATGATGACCGACACGGCCGCCACCGCGGGCACCCACGTCGTCACCAACCGCGACGACGAGTACCTCGGGCCGTTCGAGAGCGCTACGCTCGACGTCACCCGCTTCGGCGCGTCGCCGGCCCTGGTCGCCGCGGCGCCTCACGGGCTGCAGAACGCCAGCGCGTACGACAAGGGCGCAGGAACGCGCGCTCTCACCGCCGAGGCCGAGGTCACTGCGCTGACCGCCACCGGCGCCACCATCGCGCTCGGAGACCAGGCCGTCGACGTCCGGCTCCCCGCCAAGGGGCTCCACTACGCTGTCGACGCGGCCGCCGCGATCCAGACCGCCCGCGTCGCGCTCGGCCCCGAGTTCGACTCCCAGAAGGCCGTCGCGGCCTTCGCCGCGATGAAGCCGGCCTACGGCCGTGGTGAGCGCCTGAAGATCGGCAGCGACGAGGCCGAGTTCGTCATGTTCAAGAACGCGGCGAGCCTGCAGCTGAACCTCGACGCCCTGGCGACGGCGCCCGAGCAGGTGCTCCTCGCAATCGACGAGGGCACCCCCGACATCTCGTGGATCTACGACGTCGACTTCTCGTCGCTCGACCACGTCGACGTGGTCTCGGGCGCGAAGGCCTGGCAGATCGCGCTGCGCCTGGAGCATGCAGGCATCCCGATCGGCACCGTCGAGCCGCAGATCGAGAAGGCCATCGAGCTGATGAAGGCCCTGCCGTCGCCGTCGGGCAAGACGAAGAACTTCATCGTGAACTACGAGCAGATGATGATCGCGCGCAAGATGCTCGGCTACCCCGACCTGGAGAAGCGAGCATGACCGACCTGACCATCCTCCAGCTCTATCCCGAGCAGCTCGGCGTCTCGGGCGACGGCGGCAACGTCGTGACGCTCGCCGAGCGCGCCCGGCGCGGCGGCCTCGACGTGGCCGTGACCGAGCACCGCCCCGGAGACGCGCTTCCCGCGGCGGCCGACGTCGTGCTCATCGGCAGCGGCCCGCTGTCCACTCTGCGCGCCATCCACTCCGATGTGCTGCGGTTCCGCGACCTCCTCTCGGACTGGTCGGACGCCGGGGTCCCTGTCGTCGCCATCGGCGGCGGCATGGAGATCCTCTCGCGCGGAATCAGCGGAGAGGGCGCCGACCTCGAGGGCCTCGGCTTCTTCGACGCGAGCGCGCACCGGGGCGCCCAGCGCCGTGCCAACTACTTCAAGGTGAGCACGCCCTACGGAGGTGGCTCGCTCGACCTGCTCGGCTTCGAGGACCACGCGACGCGCTTCGAGCTCGGCGCCGGCGCGAGCCCGTTCGGCGCCGTCGTCAGCGGCGGTGGCAACGGCGACGGACGCGAGGGCGTCATCCGCGGAGCCTCCTTCGGCACGCAGATGAAGGGGCCGGCGCTGCCCCTCAACCCGGCGCTCACCGACCGAGTGCTCACGGCGGCGGTCGCTCGCACGGGCGGCGCGTACGCCGTGGCCGAGGCCCACGCGACGCTCGACGAGTACGCGACGAAGTCGCGCGAGGTCATCTCGGCGAACCTGGAGCATGTCTTCAAGGCGATGTGACGGCGGCGGGTGGCAGTTCCTGCGCCCGCTTCTCGCTAGCGTGGCACCATGCCCACCCGCGTGACCCTCGTGTCAGACACTCACGTTCCGAAGCGCGCCAAGCAGCTGCCGGAGACCGTCTGGCGGGCCGTCGAGAGCGCCGACGTCGTGATCCACGCCGGAGACTGGGTCGAGCTATCGATGCTCGACGACTTCGAGCGGCGATCGAGGCGCCTCCTCGCCGTCCGCGGCAACAACGATGGGCCGGAGTTCGAGCCGCGCCTTCCGCTGGTGGCGACGGCCGACATCGAAGGCGCGCGCATTGTCGTTGTCCACGAGACCGGCCCCGCGCTCCGCCGGGAGGAGCGCGCCGATGCGGAGTACCCCGAGGCCGACGTGATCGTCTTCGGCCACAGCCACATCCCGTGGGACTCCGTGACAGCGGCGGGTACGCGGATGCTCAACCCGGGGTCGCCGACCGACCGGCGCCGCCAGCCGGCATGCACGTTCATGACCCTGGTGCTCGACGACGGCCGTGTTCGCGATGTCGAGGTCGTGCGGTTGCCTCTCCGGTCGTCGCCGAAGTAGGTAGGGGAGAACGGCAGAAGACCCGCACCCCGGTGGGGGAGCGGGCCTTCTTGGAAAGTCTGTAGGTGAGGAGCCGGGCTCTTAGTGGAGCTTGGCCGTCTCGTCGAGCCATTCGATGGCGTTCGGCTGCAGCTTCTCCTTGAACTTGGCGCCGTGGTGGGCGCAGAACAGGAGCTCACCGCTCGCCATGGTCGCTCGGATGTACGCCTGGGCTCCGCAGCTGTCGCAGCGGTCTGCTGCCGAGAGCTGGTAGCGGGAGCCGAGCTCGTCGACGGCTGTGTGGTCGGTGGCCATCTGAGTCATGTGATGCTCCTCCAATACGGTGGTGCGCGGGTTCGTGACACTCATCAAAACACGGGAACGTTTCGTCCGTGCGACATTTCGCCGGATTTCGCTGTTCGCGTACGGGATTGGACGACCCCAGTCCGGGGAGCCCTCCCGTGCGGGTGTCGGGCACGGAATGGCCCGGTGACGCACGTATTCTTAACGCGTCGCTTGTGCGGATTCATTCCTGGGCAACGACGAAGAAGCACCTGAATGGAGTTCCGTGGCAACCACCCCGCCGTCCCAGTACGAAGCACGTCACCTGTCGGTGCTCGAGGGTCTGGAGGCGGTGCGCAAGCGCCCGGGCATGTACATCGGCTCGACCGATTCGCGCGGCCTCATGCACTGTCTGTGGGAGATCATCGACAACTCGGTCGACGAGGCCCTCGGCGGCTTCGGAACGTCGATCGACGTGGTCCTGCACGCCGACGACAGCGTCGAGGTCCGCGACACCGCCCGCGGGATCCCCGTCGACATCGAGCCGAAGACCGGCCTCACGGGCGTCGAGGTCGTCTTCACGAAGCTCCACGCGGGCGGCAAGTTCGGCGGCGGCTCCTACGCGGCATCCGGCGGCCTGCACGGCGTCGGCGCCTCGGTCGTGAACGCCCTCTCGGAGCGCCTGGACGTCGAGGTCGACCGCGGAGGCAAGACGCACGCCATGTCGTTCCACCGCGGCGAGCCCGGCACCTTCGCCGACGGCCCCGACGGGCCCACACCCGACGCGACCTTCACGCCGTTCGAGAACGGCAGCGTGCTCCGGGTCGTCGGCAAGGCGCCGAAAGCCGCCACCGGCACGCGCATCCGCTACTGGGCCGACCGGCAGATCTTCACCAGGGGCGCCGCGTTCGTCACCGACGACCTCGTCAAGCGCGCCCAGCAGACCGCGTTCCTCGTTCCCGGCCTCACGATCCGCGTGCGCGACGAGCGCCCGGTCACCACCGCCGACACCGAGGGCAATCAGCCCCTCGAGTCCGTCTTCTCGTACGAGGGCGGCATCTCGGAGTTCGTCGACTTCCTCGCTCCCGACAAGGCCGTCACCGACACCTGGCGCCTGCAGGGCACCGGGCACTACACCGAGACCGTCCCCGTGCTGAACGACCACGGGCAGATGGTCTCGACCGACGTCAAGCGCGAGTGCGAGGTCGACATCGCCCTGCGCTGGGGCGAGGGCTACGAGACTGTCACGCGCAGCTTCGTCAACATCATCTCGACGCCCAAGGGCGGCTCGCACCAGACCGGCTTCGACGCCGGGCTGCTGAAGTTCTTGAAAGACCAGGTCACGTCGAACGCCCGCCGCTTGAAGGTCGGCAACGACAAGCTCGAGAAGGACGACATCCTCGCCGGTCTCACCGCCGTGCTGACGGTGCGCCTGCCCGAGCCGCAGTTCGAGGGCCAGACCAAGGAGGTGCTCGGAACGCCCGCCGTCCGCCAGATCGTCTCGAACGTCGTCGCCAGAGAGATGGCCGCGATCTACGCGTCGCCCAAGCGCGACGACAAGACGCAGGCCGCCGCGGTGCTCGACAAGATCGTCACCGAGATGAAGTCGCGCATCGCCGCCCGCGCTCACAAAGAGACGCAGCGCCGCAAGAACGCGCTTGAGTCGTCGTCGCTCCCGTCGAAGCTCGTCGACTGCCGTTCGAGCGACGTGTCGTCGAGCGAGCTGTTCATCGTCGAAGGCGACTCGGCGCTGGGCACCGCACGGGCGGCCCGCAACAGCGAGTACCAGGCGCTGCTGCCGATCCGCGGCAAGATCCTGAATGTGCAGAAGGCGTCCGTCAGCGACATGCTGTCGAACCTCGAGTGCGCGTCGATCATCCAGGTGATCGGCGCCGGATCGGGTCGGTCGTTCGACCTCGACGTCGCCCGCTACGGCAAGGTCATCATCATGAGCGACGCCGACGTCGACGGCGCGCATATCCGCACGCTGCTGCTCACGCTGTTCTTCCGCTACATGAGGCCGATGATCGAGGCCGGCCGCGTCTTCGCCGCCGTGCCGCCATTGCACCGCGTCGTCGTGATCAACCCCGGATCGAAGCCGAACGAGACCATCTACACGTACTCCGAGGCCGAGCTGCACGGTGTTCTCGCCGGGCTGAAGAAGTCGGGCAAGAAGTACCAGGATCCGATCCAGCGCTACAAGGGCCTCGGCGAGATGGACGCCGAGCAACTGGCCACGACCACGATGGACCGCACCAACCGCATGCTCCGCCGCGTGAAGGTCGAAGACGCCGAGAACGCCGGCCGGGTGTTCGAGCTGCTGATGGGCAACGATGTGGCGCCGCGTAAGGAGTTCATCATCGACGGGGCCGGCCTGGCACGCGAGCGCATCGACACCTAGACCGCGTTCTGAAGGGTCCGCGACAGCGCCAGCGCCCCGCCGAATCGGCTCGCGCCCGCCGTCGCGTCGGCGGGGCCGTGCCGATTCGGCGGGCTCAGCGCCGCAGCCGGCTCAGGCGACAGCGCCACCGATCGACCCGACCACCGAGTCGAGCGGCGTGCCCGACGCGTCGCGCCGGGTGAGCGTCGCCGGAAGCTGCCTCACGCCGCCGTCGGCTCCGACGGCAAGCGCCGGGGCGACGCCGACCCAGGCGACCGCGAGGCCGTCCTCGCCCTTGAGCAGGGCGTGGGCGCGCACACCGCCGGTGGCGCGGCCCTTGGCGGGGTAGTCGACGAAGTCGCTGACCTTCGCGCGCCCGGGATCGGCCCCGGCGATGGTCGCCGCCGAGGTCGAGATCGTGGCGACCACGGCGTCCGAGCCGCCGGGCACGACCCCGAAGAAGAGCGCGGTGTCGCCGGCGCCGAGCGAGATGCCGGCGACGCCGCCGCCCGCCGGCCCCTGCGGGCGCACCAGCGAGGCCGAGTAGCGGAGCAGCTGCGTCTTCGCCGTCACGAACACCATCTCGTCGCTGTCGGGCCCCTGCGCGACCCCGACGACCGAGTCGCCGGCCTTGAGGGCGATCACCGGGAACTCCGGCTTCGACGGCCAGGCGCCCGGGGTCACGCGCTTGACGATGCCCTGCGCCGTCCCGAGCGCCAGCGGCTGGTCGAGGTCGAGCGACACGAGGCCGAGCACGGTCTCGCCCTTCGCCCAGGACGGCAGCGCCAGGTAGTCCTTGACGGGCACTCCGGCTCCGAGCTGCACCGACGACGGCGGCGCCGCAGGAACGTCGACCGGCGTGAACCGGATCAGCCGCCCGGTCGAGGTGACCGCCCCGATCTCTGCCCGGGTCGTGGTGACGACGCTCGACCGGATCGCATCGTGCCTGGTGCGGCGCGATGGCGGCACGGGTGCTGCGCCGTCGGTCTCGGCGAGATCCACGCGCAGGATCCGCCCGGTCGTCGACAGGTACACCTTCGTGGGCACGTCGGCCACCTCGAGCACGGGCGCGTTCTTCCGCGCCGACGAGGCGATGGACGGCGCGGCCTCGGTGAGCAGGGTGCGACGCGGCGTGCCGAACTGGTCGGCGATGTCGGCGAGCTCGCTCGACACGAGGGCGCGCAGCTTGGCGGGGTCGCCGAGGAGGTCGCGGAGTTCCTGGATCGCCGCCCGCAGCTCGTCTCGCTCGGTCTCGAGCTCCATGCGGCTGAACTTCGTGAGACGGCGGAGGCGCAGCTCGAGGATGTACTCGGCCTGCAGGTCGCTCAGGTCGAAGACCTCGCGCAGACGCGTCTTGGCCGCGTCGGAGTCGTCGCTCGTGCGGATCACCTGGATGACCTCGTCGATGTCGAGGATCGCGATCAGGAGGCCCTCGACCAGGTGCAGGCGGTCTTCGCGCTTCTGCAGGCGGTAGCGGCTGCGCCGGGTGACGACCTCGAGGCGGTGCGCGACGAAGACCTCCAGCAGCTCCTTCAGGCCGAGCGTGCGGGGCTGGCCCTCCACGAGGGCGACGTTGTTGATGCTGAAGCCGTCTTCGAGCGGCGTGTGCCGGTAGAGCTGCTCGAGCACGGCCTCGGGGCTGAAGCCCGTCTTGATCTCGACGATGAGGCGCATGCCGTGGTGGCGGTCGCTGAAGTCGTTGATGTCGGAGATGCCCGTGAGCTTCTTCGCGTTGACGCCGTCCTTGACCTTCTCGATGACCTTCTCGGGCCCGATCAAGTAGGGCAGCTCGATGAAGACGAGGCCCTTCTTGCGGGCGGTGAGGTTCTCGATCGAGACCTTGGCCCGGACCTTGAAGCTCCCTCGGCCGGTCGCGTAGGCGTCGCGCACGCCGGCCAGGCCGGCGATCGTGCCGCCGGTCGGGAGGTCGGGGCCGGGCACGAAGGCCATGAGCTCGTCGAGCGTGGCGTCGGGGTGATCGATCAGGTGACGAGCCGCCCCGACGATCTCGACGAGGTTGTGGGGCGCCATGTTCGTCGCCATGCCGACGGCGATGCCGGAGCCGCCGTTGACCAGGAGGTTGGGAAAGGCCGAGGGGAGGACCTCGGGCTGCATCAGCTGGTTGTCGTAGTTGGGCACGAAGTCGACGACGTCTTCGCCGAGGCCCTCGTTCATCGCCATGGCGGCCGGGGCGAGGCGGACCTCGGTGTACCGAGCGGCGGCGGGCGGGTCGTCGAGCGAGCCGAAGTTGCCGTGGCCGTCGATGGTCGGGAGGCGCATGGTGAAGTCCTGCGCCAGGCGCACGAGGGCGTCGTAGATCGCGGAGTCGCCGTGCGGATGGAGCTTGCCCATGACCTCGCCGGTGACGCGCGCGCTCTTCACGTGGCCGCGGTCAGGGCGCAGGCCCATCTCGGACATCTGGTACAGGATGCGGCGCTGCACCGGCTTGAGGCCGTCGCGAGCGTCGGGCAGGGCGCGGGAGTAGATGACCGAGTAGGCGTACTCGAGGAACGACCCCTGCATCTCGGTCGAGACGTCGACCTCCTCGATGCGCTCGCCCTCGTAGGCTCCGCCGGTGCTGTCGGTCGTCGTCATTCAGTCCTTCTACTGTTGCCACGAAACCCGGCCGCCGCGGCTGTGCCAGACTGGGCCGGATGACGACCATGGTACCGGCGCGAGACCCCGCGACCCGGAGCCTGGCCGACGTGCTCCCAAGCTGTGTCGCGGCGCTCCGCGGCGAGGCGAACGCCCTCGGCTTCCCGGTGGCGACGCAGATCGTGGTGGTGATCGTCGACGGGCTCGGCGCCGCCGCACTCAAGCAGCGAGCCGCCTACGCGCGGACGCTGGCCGCCGCGTCCACCCCGTTCTTCTCGGGCTTCCCGACGACGACCGCGGCGTCGCTGGCGACCATCACCACCGGCACGCTTCCCGGCCAGCACGGCCTCGTCGGCTACAGCGTGCTCGACGGCGCCCACGACCGGGTCGTCAAGCAGCTCTCGGGCTGGGACGACAGGCTCGACCCGCTCACCTGGCAGCGCGTGCCGACGGTCTTCGAGACGCTGAAGGCGGAGGGCGTCGCCTCGTACGCGGTGGGCCCGGCGCGGTACGCCCGCACCGGACTCACGCACGCGGTGCTGCGCGGTGCCACGTACACGTCGGCCGACTCGGTGGAGGCGAGGTTCGACGCCGCGGCGCGGGTGCTCGGAGTTCCTGCGCCCTCTGTGACGTATCTCTACGTGCCGGAACTCGACGTGGCGGGTCACCGGTCGGGGTGGGAGTCTCCGGAGTGGTCGGCCGCCCTCGAGCTCGTCGACTCGCAGCTGCGCACGCTCGTGGCGGGCCTGCGCCGAGACCAGGCCGTCGTCGTCACGGCCGACCACGGCGTGCTCGACGTGAAGCCGTCCAAGCACGTCGTCTTCGGCGGCTCGCCCGAGCTCGTCGACGGCGTGCGCCATGTCGCGGGGGAGCCGCGGTGCCTGCAGCTGCACTTCGAGCCCGACCTGTCGCCGTCCGACCGGGCGACGCTCGTCGGGGCCTGGCACGAGTCGGAGGACGACCGCTCGTGGGTCGTCACCCGTGACGACGCGATCGCCGCCGGCTGGTTCGGCGAGGTCGCACCCGAGGTGGCACCGCGTATCGGCGACCTGCTCGTCGCGGCCCGGAAGGGCATCGCCTACTACCGCTCCGCCGACGAGCGCGGCCGCGGGATGATTGGGCAGCACGGCTCGTGGACGGCGGAGGAGACGCAGGTGCCGCTGGCGCGGTTCGGGGCGTTCGCGTGAGGTTCGGCGTCGTTCGCTGAGGCCCTGTCATCGCTTCTTCGTCGCGAGGGCCTGCCTCAGCGACGGCGGACAGATTGCTGGACGCCGGCGCCCACGCCGTGCTCGGCCTCGAAGGCGGCGAGACGGCGCGTGCCGACGATCCGCTCGCGGAGGCCCACCACGATCCAGAACACGGCCATGGCCAGGTAGGCCCAGGCGAACCACCGTGACGAACCCGACGCGATCAGCTCCCCGAGGCTCAGGACCAGGAAGACGAAGCCTCCGATCAGCGCGAACAGACCGTAGTTGCGACGCCGGTCGATCGCCATGCGCTGCTGGATCACGGAGGGCATGGCTCGACCCTACGACTCCGACGCCGAGGATGTCTCGACGACGCGGAACCGCTCCAGCACGACCATCGTCGAATCGTCGAGGGTGAAGTCGCGGCCGAGCTCGGCTCGGAGCGGCTCGGAGGTCCAGAAGCGCTCGTGCCCGGCGCGCCACTGGGCGACCGACGCGTAGCCCTCGCCCTCGGCGACGGCGTGCTCGAGCGTCACGTCGCCGAGCCGCACGACATCGACGCGGGTCGTCTCGAGCACGAAGCGCGGGCGGCCGTCGGAGTCGATGGCGGTGCCGCGAGTTCCTGCGACCGGAATCGGCTCGCCCTCGACCTCGTACTCGAGCAGCAGGGAGCTCGTGCTCGTCTTCGCGCCCGACGCGACCGCGGCGAGGAGGCTGTCGCGGAGGGGACCGGGGAAGGCGAACTCGATGGGCGGGAGGTCGTGGTGCATGGGTCGAGTCAATCAGCGCTGGTTGCTCGCCGGGGATGTTCGGGCGGGGTGTCCTCGGGAACGTGCGCTGGGCGGGGGTCGATCCTTGGGGGGCATGCACGATGGGGCTGAGATCCTTGCGAGCGCGCACGGCGTCCTCAGATGAGGATCACGCCGCCAGTCGGTACTCGCCGCGCCGCGCCGCCACCGCGTCGCCGTGCAGCCGCCGCGCCACGCCTGCCGTCAGGTCGAGCAGCGAGGCGTCGAGCGATGCGCCGATGGCGGCCAGGATCTCGCTCGACGGCTCCTTGATGCCGCGCTCCACCTCCGAGAGGTACTGCGGCGACACGCCCGCGCGCTTGGCAACCGATCGCAACGACTCGTCACGAGACTCGCGTCGGCCGCGGAGCTGCTCTCCGACGAGCTCGCGCCAGAGGGCGGGCTTGCGGGTGGTGGGGGCGTCGTCCTGAGGCGTCATGTCGCGAGTAAATCAGGTGCGGGGCGCCGGACGCCGGGCAGTCCGCTCTCAGCAGACGCGGCGCGCGCCGCACATGCGACCGGGAGCCCGCACCCGCCTCACCCCAGCAGCGCCTCGATCTGCGCCACCACCAGGTCGGGCCGCGTCACGAAAGGGTGGTGCCCGGTCGCGAGCTCGACCGACCGGGTCGCCCGCGCGGCGTGGAATCGCTGCAGCTCGACGGACGTGCTGCGGTCGTCAGCGCACACGAGGTACGTCGAGTCGACGCCCTGCCAGCCCGCTGCGGTCGTCGGAGTCAGGAACGCGCCGGCGTCCTGAGCGGTGACCCGGCTCCAGCCGTCCTCCTGAGTCGCTGCGTCGGCATCCTGAAGAAAGCGCGCCCCGAACGACCGGGCGTCGTAGCCGTCGACGGCCAGGCGTCCGTCGCCGGCGTCGCGGATCTGCACCGGGTCGGTCTCGCCGCCCATGATCGCGCCCTGCGACATCCCGATGTCGGGCAGATACGACGACACGTAGAGGAGGTGCGCCACGGCGGGATGCGCGCCGGCCTCGGCGATGACGGTGCCGCCGTAGGAGTGACCCACCACGATGGCGGTGTCGGCGGTGGCGTCGAGTTCCTGCATGAGTGACGCCGCGTCAGCGGCCAGGCCGGTCGCGTCGTCGCGGGCAGGGATCTCGCCACAGGACGGCAGGGCCACCGCGCGGCTGCGGATTCCGGTGCGGGCGGCGAGAAGCTCGGCGGTGCGGTGCCACCACCAGTCGCCGTCGCTGACGAGGGCGCCGTGCACGAAGAGGAGTTCCATGGGTCGACCCTACGGAGGCAGCGAGCCTGCTGCGCGCGCCTCTGCTGAGGGCGGTCGCGCGGTCGGCACCACGTTCGGGACTCCACAGAGGAGAAGGACTCTGTGCCGAGTCCTCACCAGCGCGCGACGGACTGCTCTCACTCGCCCCGCCGCGACTCGCTGCGCTGCGAGACCGCGCCGCGCGGCCACACCACGATGAGCGCCGTCGCCAGGGGCCCGATGAAGAGCGACGCCACGAACCAGCGCCACCGCGACCTGCTCTTGCTTTCGGCGAGCCCGGCGTTGATCAACGCGAGCGTCAGCCAGCCGATGGGCGCGAGGCCCGAGTCTGTGTAGTCCATGAGATCCCCCTCTCGACGACAGTACCGGTGAGCAGCGGGGGTACGAACCTGAACCCGGCTCACGACCTCTCCGTTAGCGTGTCGTGATGACAGTGACCCCCGAAGACAGGCTCAGCGGCGAGCTCCAACCCGGCGAACGCCTGCTCTGGTCGGGACGCGGCGATCCGTCTGTCGTCTTCGCCCGCTCCGACGTGTTCCTGATTCCGTTCAGCCTGCTCTGGGGAGGGTTCGCGATCTTCTGGACCGCTCAGGCGGCGGCGTCCGGCGCTCCGCCCTTCTTCCTGGTGTTCGGCGGCCTCTTCTGCCTGATCGGCCTCTTCTTCATCGTCGGACGCTTCTTCGTCAAGGCCCACCGCAAGCGCACGACGACCTACGCGATCACCGACCGTCGCGCCCTGTCGAGCGACGGCCGCTCGACCCGGCAGACACGCCTGCCCGGCCCCGACCACACCGTCACCTGGTCATCCGACCGCGCGCACGTCTCCGTCGTCTGGAACCAGCCAATCGCCGGCGGATTCTTCACCGGCAACCGCACACCGTGGCCCGTCAACTCGGGCATGGACGGCCTGTTCGGCACGCCGTCGCCCCTCGGGTTCTACGACGTCCGCGACGGTGCCGCCCTCGTCTCGGCCCTCCAGGCGGCCGACCGATGACGACCCCGGGCGCAGGAACTGCCCGTCGCCGCCCGTCCCTCGTCGTCGTCCTGATCGGCGTCGGCCTGCGTCGCTACGCCGCCTCTCACGAGCCCCAGCTGGCCGGCGCGGCCGCCTGACCTTCGGCCCACGATCGGGACTCGGCACCGCAGATCATCGTGGTGTGGAGTCCTGATCGCGGTGCGGCCAGCGGCCCGGTGGTGTGGAGTCCTGATCGTGGTGCCGAGGCCGGTGTGGTGGTGCGGCGTCAGGCCGGATCGTCGTCCGAGCGCGCGCCGAACACGATCTCGTCCCAGCTCGGCATCGACGCGCGGCCCTTGCGCGCGCGCGGCACCTTGCGCGCCTCGGACACGCGCGACTCGGAGGGACGGGGCTCCGACGCACGCGGCTCGTCGGCGGGCGCAGACGCCGGTCGGCGCGATGCCGTCGGGTGCGTCGCGAGCGGCTTCGTGACGCGAGGCGCCTCGGCCTCGGGAGTGACACCTGAGCTCGAGGCCGCGCCGTCGGCTGAACCGCCGAGCGTCTCATCGAAGTCGTCGAGCGGCACGTCGATCACCCGGATGCCGCCGGTGGAGGGGTGCGCGGCCCTCGCGCCGGCCAGCGGGTCGTCGTCACCGAAGCGGGCGGCCTCGCGCTCTCCGCGGCGGCGGCGGAGCGCGTCGAGGAGGTCGGCGGTCTGGTTGTGGGCGCTCTCGGCTTCAGGCGCACGGTTCATCGCTGCGAGCGACGCGGCGCTCCAGCCCTCGCGGGCGCGGGCGTGAGCGCTCGTGGGGGCGGGCTCGGCGGGGGCGGGCTCCTGCTGCACCTCGAAGGCGCCGCTGTCGAAGCGACCGCTGTCGTCGGGGTTCGACGATCCGGCCGGGGCGGCAGTTCCTGCGGGGAAAGCGGGGGAAGCGGGGGAGTCGGATACGGCTCGGAGCCGCGGCACGAGGGAGGAGTGGTCGGCGTCCTGGCGCGAGAGGGTGTGCGCGTCGCCGGAGAGCGGGGCGAGCCCCTGCTTCTTCGGGTCGAACCGCCAGGCGGCGTCGCGCTCGACCTCGCTGGTCGTGTAGCTGACGTGGACGATCCAGCCCTCGGCGTCTTTGTAGCTGGTCCAGTCGCGCGCCGTCGCCTCGGCCTCGTCGAGGCGGGAGTCGATGACGGCGCCGAACCGAGCCGACTCGGAGGCGCCGACTCCGGCGACGCTGACCGGGACGGCACGCGCCGACTCGAGCAGGAAAGCGCGCTCGTCGAGCACGGGCCCCTCGAAGCGCCGGACGTAGCCGATCTCGGCGCCGGTGTCGGCGGAGACCTGTTCAGCCGTACGGCCGGCGCGGATGCTCGCCTGGATCTCGCGCGGGGACACCCGGTGCTTCACGGGGGTCTGGTCGGGGTCGGCCTGGCGGAGCTGCGACTGCAGCGAACCGGTCACGGGCAGGCGGAATTCGCTCCCGGCATCGGTCGCGACGAGCAGTGCGCCGCTCTCGACTCCGACGACTCGCAGATCTTGCATGGTGTCCCGCCTTTCGCCTTCGCGATTAGCGCTCAGGATGCCACGGCAGGGGCGCTGATCCGGGGAATAACGCGGGCGTGCCGCAAGTTGTGGTCGTGCGGCTTCGGGCAGTCGACGAGGCCCTCCGGCGGGTTTGCCATCGACTTTCATCTGATGCAAACTGTGGCCGCCGATTTCGGCACACGGCCGGATATTCGCAGCAGGACTGAGACAGAACTGGAGTGGCATGGCCACCGACTACGACGCACCTCGCAAGACCGACGACGATTCCGAGTCGATCGAGGCGCTGAAAGAGCGGGTTCCCGACTCGATGTCGGGTGTAGTCGACGTCGACGACGCCGACAATCCCGGAAGCTTCGAACTCGCCGGGCAGGATCTCAGCGATCTCGACCTCGACGTCGTCGTGCTGCCCCCGCAGGTCGACGAGTTCACCTGCGTCGAGTGCTTCCTGGTCAAGCACCGCTCGCAGCTCGACCACGAGACCAAGCTCGGGCCTATCTGCCTGGAGTGCGCGGCCTGATCCCGTCGATCGCCGCCGACAGCCGAGTCGGGTGGCGAGTCGAGACGAGCCAGTAGGGCGCCGGGTCGTCCGGGTCGGTCAGATCGATCTTGAGCACCGGCTTGACCCAGCCCCGAAACAGCGTCCAGGCGCGGGCATCGAGCCGCGTTCCCCGTTGGGCCGTCGCATCCTCTCCGGAGAACGCGGCGGCCTCTCCTATCTCTCCCGGGTAGAGGATCGCCCGCCCGGCGCGGAACCCCTCGTCGTCGACGGTCAGCACGGGCGACCCGAACCAGAGCATCAGACCGAAGACGGCGAACAGCCCGACGCCAACAGCCCAGCCGACCGGCACATTGATGGGCAGGAACACCAGCACGCTCGCGGGCACGACCATCAGCAGGGCGAGGAAGACTTGCGGCGGGGGAGAGAGGCGTTCGCGGTACGAGGTCATAGGACTATTCGACCAGACTTCTGCACTACCCTCGACACGTGCCTCAGCCACTCGATGTCCCGTTCGCCCCGCTGGGCGAGGCGGACGCACCCTCGTACGCGCACCCCGGCGACGCCGGCGCCGACCTGACCAGTCGCGAGAGCCTCACGCTCAAGCCCGGTGAGCGCGCACTCGTCTCGACCGGCGTCTCGATCGCCCTCCCCGAGGGCCACGTCGCATTCGTCGTGCCGCGCTCGGGTCTCGCCGCCAAGCACGGCATCACCGTCGTGAACTCCCCGGGCACCGTCGATGCGGGCTACCGCGGCGAGATCAAGGTGACCCTGCTGAACACCGATCCCCGCACCGCGTTCGAGGTCGGGGTCGGCGACCGCATCGCCCAGCTGATCGTGATGCCCGTCGTGCGCGCCGCCTTCGTACCCGTCGAGACGCTCCCCGAGAGCGCCCGCGGCGCCGGCGGCTTCGGCTCGACCGGCACGACGGCCTTCGCCGCGTCCACCCCTCCAGCAGCCGCATCGACCGGCACCTCGACAACCGCGCCCGCCGAGGGCGCCCCGACAGAAGGCAACTGATGAGCAGAAAGTCCCGGCGCGAAGCCGCAGAAGCAGAGGCCGTCGAGTCGGTCGAGGTCGACGCCGTCGAGATCGCGAGCGACGACGACGCGGTCGAGCTGGTCGAGGCCGAAGAGGCCGAGACCTCTCTCGTCTTCGACGACAAGTCCGCGCCCGCCGACCGTGCCGAAGAGGGCCCGCTCGACGAGACCGAGGCCAACCCGGTGCGCCCCTACGTCGACCTGGGCGGCGTCAAGATCGTGCCGCGCGAGGGCCTGCACCTCCGCCTCGAAGTCGAAGAGGGCTCCAAGCGAGTCGTCGCCGTCGGTCTCGACTTCGCCAAGTCGACGCTGCAGGTGCAGCCCTTCGCCGCGCCGCGCTCGACGGGCCTCTGGCACGAGATCCGCGACCAGATCGCCGACCAGATCCGCAAGCAGGGCGGCACGACCAGCGAGGTCGAGGGCCCGTTCGGCCCCGAGATCCGGGCTGAGATCCCCGTCGCCGCCGGCGCCGAGGCGACCGCCGGCCAGACCTCGCGCCTGGCGCGCTTCGTCGGCGTCGACGGTCCGCGCTGGTTCCTGCGCGGCGTCATCGCCGGCGACGCCACCGTCGACCCCGAGGCCGCCGAGAAGATCGAGGAGCTGTTCCGCAGCGTCGTCGTCGTCCGCGGCACCGAGCCCATGCCCCCGCGCGACCTGATTCCGCTGCACATGCCGAAGTCGACCCCGGGCGACGCGGGCACGACCACCGTCTGACGCCGTGACCGATCCCCACCGCGACGACGAGCCCGCCACCTCCCTCTCGGCCCAGCTGCGCGCGGCCGCGCAGCGCGCCGGCATCGGCCAGGTCGCTCCGGGCGAGGTGCCCACCGGCCACGCCCTGCTCTCGGCGATCGGGGGAGTCCGCGGCCTGGTCGAGTCGATCCTCCCCGGTCTCGCGTTCCTGGTCATCTACACGGCGACGCAGGAACTCCTGCCCTCCGTCCTCTTCCCCGTCGCCGTGGGAGTGGTGTTCGTCGTGATCCGCCTCGTGCAGCGGGGTCCGGTACCCCAGGCGTTCGCGGGCCTGCTGGGCATCGCCATCTCGGCCGCCCTCGCGTTGCTCTCGGGCCGCGCCGTCGACAACTTCCTCCCGGGCATCGTCATCAACTCCGTGTCGGCGTTCGTGCTGCTCGTCAGCCTCGCCGCACGCTGGCCGCTCATCGGCATCGTCGTCGGCCTGCTGACGAACGAGGGCGGAGCCTGGCGAGCCGACCGCGCCAAGCGACGCGTGCTCACACTGGCGACCTGGCTCTGGGTGCTGCTCTTCGCCGTGCGCCTCGCCGTCGAGGTGCCGCTCTTCCTGGCGAACGACGTGTCGCTGCTCGGCGCCATGAAGCTCATCCTGGGCGTGCCGTTCTATGCGGCCATGCTCTGGGTGACGTGGCTGCTGGTGCGGACGGTCTACGCCGCGCGCGCCGCCGACGAGGCTGCTGCGTCGTAGCCGGCGCGCAGTTCCTGCACCATTTGCCCAGATCGGGGGTTCTCGCCGCCGAGAAGCCCCGACCGGGGAGAGTCGCGAGCCCGAACCGCAGCGACAGTGCTAGATTTATCTCGACATCAAGATAAATCGACGCGGGCGGCCCTGCTGGGCGCCGCGGACTTAGGCTGGCCTTGCTGGTGAAGCGGTTTGTTTCGCCGGGATGATGAGGCCAGTCAGCGCAAGGGAGACGGCACGTGTCAGACGTAAACAGTTTCGGCTCGAAGAGCACTCTCACCGTCGGTGAGAAGACGTACGAGGTCTACCGCATCGACGCGGTACCGGGCTTCGACAAGCTGCCCTTCAGCCTCAAGGTCCTGCTCGAGAACCTGCTTCGCACCGAAGACGGCGCGAACGTGACCGAGTCGCAGATCAAGGCCCTCGGGTCGTGGGTGCCCGAGTCCGAGCCCGACACCGAGATCCAGTTCACGCCGGCCCGCGTGGTCATGCAGGACTTCACCGGCGTGCCGTGCATCGTCGACCTCGCCACCATGCGCGAGGCGATGGCCGACCTCGGCGGCGACCCCACCAAGATCAACCCGCTCTCGCCCGCCGAGCTGGTCATCGACCACTCGGTCATCGCCGACCTGTTCGGCTCCGAGAACGCCCTCGAGCGCAACGTCGAGCTCGAGTACGAGCGCAACGGCGAGCGGTACCAGTTCTTGCGCTGGGGCCAGACCGCGTTCGAGGACTTCAAGGTCGTGCCGCCCGGAACGGGCATCGTGCACCAGGTCAACATCGAGTACCTGGCGCAAGTGACCTACACGCGCACAGTCGACGGCGTGCTGCACGCCTACCCCGACACCCTCGTCGGCACCGACTCGCACACCACGATGGTCAACGGCCTGGGCGTGCTCGGCTGGGGCGTCGGCGGCATCGAGGCCGAGGCCGCGATGCTCGGCCAGCCCGTGTCGATGCTGATCCCCAAGGTCGTCGGATTCAAGCTGTCCGGCGTGATCCCGACCGGGGTCACCGCGACCGACGTCGTGCTCACGATCACCCAGATGCTGCGCAAGCACGGCGTCGTCGGCAAGTTCGTCGAGTTCTACGGCGAGGGCGTCGGCGCGGTGCCGCTGGCCAACCGCGCCACCATCGGCAACATGAGCCCCGAGTTCGGCTCGACCGCCGCCATGTTCCCTATCGACGACGTGACCCTCGACTACCTGCGCCTCACCGGCCGCAGCGACGAGCAGGTCGCCCTCGTCGAGGCGTACGCGAAGACGCAGAGCCTCTGGCACGACCCGTCTGTCGAGCCGAGCTACAGCGAGTACCTCGAGCTCGACCTCGCCACTGTCGTCCCGTCGATCGCCGGGCCGAAGCGCCCTCAGGACAGGATCGAGCTCTCGCAGGCCAAGAGCCAGTTCGAGGTCGACCTCGGCAACTACGCCGACGCCGAGGAGCACTCGGGCGTCGACGAGGCCGTCGAGGCGACGTTCCCGGCGTCCGATCCTGTCGGTCTCACCGCCCAAGACGAGACCTCGGCTCACGAGCACTCCCAAACCCACGCCGCCTCGGCAACGCCGTCGCACGCGTCGAAGCCGTCGCCGGTCACCCTGTCTGACGGCTCGGAGTTCACGCTCGACCACGGCGCCGTCGCCATCGCGGCGATCACGAGCTGCACGAACACGTCCAACCCCTCGGTCATGCTGGCCGCCGGCCTCCTGGCCCGCAACGCCAGCCAGAAGGGCCTCAAGGCCAAGCCGTGGGTCAAGACCACGCTCGCTCCCGGCTCGAAGGTCGTCACCGACTACTACGAGAAGGCCGGGCTCACCGCCTACCTCGAAGACCTGGGCTTCTACACGGTCGGCTACGGCTGCACCACCTGCATCGGCAACTCCGGACCGCTGCTCGACGAGATCTCGACCGCGGTGCAAGACAACGACCTCGCCGTCACGGCCGTCCTCTCGGGCAACCGCAACTTCGAGGGCCGCATCAACCCCGACGTCAAGATGAACTACCTGGCCTCTCCGCCGCTGGTCATCGCCTACGCCCTCGCCGGCTCGATGAACTTCGACTTCGAGACCGATGCACTGGGAGTCGACGAGTCGGGCGCCGACGTCTACCTCCGCGACATCTGGCCCGAGGCCTCCGAGGTGCAGAAGACGATCGACGAGTCGATCGACACCGGCATGTTCACGCACGAGTACGCCGGCGTCTTCGACGGCGACGAGCGCTGGCGCGGACTCCCGACCCCCGAGGGCTCGACCTTCGAGTGGAGCGACGAGTCGACCTACGTGCGCAAGCCCCCGTACTTCGAGGGCATGACGATCGAGACGACCCCGGTCACCGACATCTCGGGCGCCCGCGTGCTCGCCAAGCTCGGCGACTCGGTCACCACCGACCACATCAGCCCCGCCTCGACCATCAAGGTCGACAGCCCGGCCGGCCGCTACCTCGCCGAGCACGGGGTCGAGCGCAAGGACTTCAACAGCTACGGCTCGCGCCGAGGCAACCACGAGGTCATGATCCGCGGAACGTTCGCGAACATCCGCCTGCGCAACCAGCTCCTCGACGGCGTCGAGGGCGGCTACACGCGCGACTTCACGAAGCCCGACGCCCCGCAGTCGTTCATCTACGACGCCAGCGCCAACTACCAGGCCGAGGGCACCCCGCTCGTCGTCCTGGCCGGCAAGGAGTACGGCTCCGGCTCGTCGCGCGACTGGGCGGCCAAGGGCACCTCGCTGCTCGGGGTCAAGGCGGTCATCACGGAGAGCTTCGAGCGCATCCACCGCTCCAACCTCATCGGCATGGGCGTCGTCCCGCTGCAGTTCCCCGCGGGCGAGACCTGGGACTCCCTCGGCCTCGACGGCACCGAGTCGATCAGCATCGCCGGGCTCACCGAGCTGAACGACGGCACGACGCCGAAGACGGTCCACGTGACCGCCGAGCCGACGGAGCACTCGCCTGCGGGCAAGCAAACCGTCGAGTTCGACGCCGTCGTCCGCATCGACACCCCCGGTGAGGCCGACTACTACCGCAACGGCGGGATCCTCCAGTACGTCCTGCGTTCTCTGGTGTAGTCCTCTCGAGCGATCGCCCTGCACCCCTCGTATCGGGGTGCGGGGCGTTCGTCCTTTAACAGGCCTCGACGCCTAAACTTCAGACGTGGCCGACGTACCCGGGTCACGGAAAGCGAGCACCATGAGCCTTCTCGAGACCATCCACGGTCCCCGCGATCTCGACGGACTCAGCCACGAGCAGATGCTCACCCTGGCTGCCGAGATCAGGAAGTTCCTCGTGACCGAGGTCTCGAAGACGGGCGGCCACCTCGGCCCGAACCTCGGAGTGGTCGAGCTGACCCTCGCCCTCCACCGCGTCTTCGACTCACCGAAAGACGCGATCGTCTTCGACACCGGCCACCAGTCGTACGTCCACAAGCTCGTCACCGGTCGACAGGACTTCTCGAACCTGCGCCTCAAGGGCGGCCTCGCCGGCTATCCGCAGCGCAGCGAGTCCGTGCACGACATCGTCGAGTCGTCGCATGCGTCGTCGTCGCTCTCCTGGGCCGACGGACTCTCGCGCGGTTTCACCCTCACCGGCCACGGCGACCGCCACGTCGTCGCGGTCGTCGGCGACGGCGCCCTGACCGGCGGCATGACGTGGGAGGCCCTGAACAACATCAGCGACGACAACACGCGTCGCCTGATCATCGTCGTCAACGACAACGGGCGCTCGTACGCGCCGACCATCGGCGGCATGGCGCGGTTCCTGAACTCGGTGCGCACGGCTCAGGCCTACCGCGACATGCACGTCACGTCGCGTGCCGCCTTCGACCACCTGGGCTCGCCGGCCCGCGCGTTCTACCGCGGCGTCCGCGGAGGCCTCCACGGCTTCCTGAGCCGCTTCACGAACAACGAGGCGCTCTACTCGAACCTCGACATCAAGTACATCGGGCCGGTCGATGGGCACGACCAGGCCGCGATGGAGGAGGCGCTCGAGCAGGCCAAGAACTACGGCGCCCCGGTCATCGTGCACGCGATCACGCAGAAGGGCCGCGGCTTCGAGCCGGCCCTTCAAGACGCCGCCGACCAGTTCCACGCCGTGGGCCACATCGACCCCGAGACCGGCGAGGCGCTCGACCCGTCGAGCGCGCCCGGCTGGACCAGCACCTTCGCCGACGAGATCGTCTCGATCGCAGATCACGATCGCAGGATCGTGGGCATTACCGCCGCCATGCTCCGCCCCGTCGGCCTGCACCGCATGGCGGAGAAGTACCCCCAGCGCGTGCTCGACGTGGGCATCGCCGAGCAGCACGCCGTCGCCTCGGCGGCCGGCCTCGCCTACGGCGGCCTGCACCCCGTCGTGGCGCTCTACGCCACCTTCATCAACCGCGCCTTCGACCAGGTGCTGATGGACGTCGGTCTGCACAAGGCCGGCGTCACGTTCGTGCTCGACCGCTCCGGGGTCACCGGCCCCGACGGACCGAGCCACCACGGCATCTGGGACCTGGCGATCCTCCAGGTCGTCCCCGGCATCCGCATCGCCGCACCCCGCGACGCCACCCGCCTCCGGGAGGAGCTGAGGGAGGCCGTGACTGTCGACGACGGACCCACGGTGGTGCGGTTCCCGAAGGGCGAGGTGGGCACGGACATCCCGGCGCTCGAACGGCTCCACGACGGCGTCGAGGTGCTGGCCCGCGGCGACCGGCCCGACGTGCTCATCATGGCGGTGGGTCCGATGGCGCGACTCGGCCTCGACGTCGCCGAGCGGTTGGCCGATCAGGGCATCGGGGCGACCGTCGTCGACCCGCGGTGGGTCGTGCCCGTTCCTGCGTCGATCATCGAGCTCGCCGCCGAGCACCGTCTGGTCGTGACGATCGAAGACGGCGTGCGCGTCGGCGGCATCGGCACGAGGGTGCGGCAAGACCTGCGGGCTGCCGACGTCGACACCGCCGTGACCGAGCTCGGCCTCCCCGACGAGTTCATCGACCATGCCTCGCGCTCCGAGATCTTCGCGGCCGCCGGGCTCACGGCTCAGGCCGTCGCGCGCGACGTGACCGCTATGGTCCTCGGCTCGAAGCTGCCCGTGGCCCGGCGCGAGGGCGAGCCGGCGAGCCGCACGCGCGAGTAGGCGGTAGGCCTGCTCGTCTGCCGCGCCTGACTCCTGACAGGGCAGAACCCTCCCGGTCGGCCTCTCCGACAGTCCGCGGACTGTCGGAGAGGCCGAACAGGAGGGTCCGGCGGGCGGCTAGGCGACGCCGACGATCGCCGGCTCGTGGAACCTGCGGCCGCGTACGCGATCGGATGCCCCGACCCGGTCGAGGTACGGCGTCACACCGCCCATCTGGAACGGCCAGCCCGCGCCGAGGATCAGGCAGAGGTCGACGTCCTCCGCCGCCGCGACGACACCGTCGTCGAGCATGCGGCCGATCTCGTCGGCGAGGCCGTCCTCGATGCGCTGCTGCAGCTCGGCCTGCGTCATCGCCGTGCCGGAGCCGCCCACGATCTCGACCGCGCGCCTGTCGAACCCGGTCCGGTTGCCCTTGGCGTCTCGCGAGAAGATGTGACCGTAGTCGGCGAGCCGGTGCAGCGCCTCGCTCTCGAAGAACCGATCGGGGAACGCGGCGTGGTGCGTGTCGAGCACGTGGGCGCCGACGGTGAGTCCGACGAGCTCGAGCAGCTCGAACGGCGTCATGGGAAGGCCGAACGGCGCCGTGGCCCGGTCGACGACCTCGAACGGGGTGCCTGTCTCGACCGCGTGCATCGCCTCGCCGAGCAGCTTCGCGAGCACGCGGTTGACGACGAACCCGGGGGCGTCGGCCGTGATGACGGCGCTCTTGCCCAGCGTCTTCGCCACGACCATGGCGGTCGCGAGGGTCTCGTCGTCGGTCGCTTCGGTGTTCACCACCTCGACCAGCGGCATCACGGCCACCGGGTTGAAGAAGTGGAACCCCACGAGGCGCGACGGGTTCGAGAGAACCGAGCCGATGGCCGTCACCGAGAGCGACGACGTGTTGGTGGCCAGCACGCACTCCTCGCCGACGACCTTCTCGACGCGCGAGAAGACATCCTGCTTGACGCCGAGCTCTTCGAAGACGGCCTCGATCACCCAGTCGCAGTCGGCGAAGTCGGCCAGGTCGGTGGTGCCTGAGATGAGCGCCTTCAGCCGGTTCGACTCGTCGGGCGAGACGCGGCCCTTCGCCTGCATCTCGTCGATCGAGGCGCGGATGCCGTCGACGCCGCGGGTGACGCGCTCCTGGTCGATGTCGGTGATGACCACCGGCACTTTCAGCTTGCGGACGAACAGCAGGGCGAACTGCGAGGCCATGAGGCCCGCGCCGACGATGCCGACCTTGGTGATCTTCCGGGCGAGGTCGGGCGACGGCGCGCCGGCCGGGCGCTTGGCCCGCTTCTGCACGAGGTCGAAGGCGTAGATGGACGCCCGGAACTGGTCGCCCGACACGAGGTCGGCGAGAGCTTCGTCCTCCGCCCGGAACCCCTCTTCGCGCGTCGCATTCTTGGCCCCGGCGAGCAGCTCGAGAGCGGCGTACGGCGACTTGGCGACCGTGCCGATGCGCTTCTCGAGCGTCTTGCGGGCGATGCCGATCGCGGCGTCCCATTTGAGGGCGCGCTCCACCTTGCCGGGAGCGTGCGGGCGCTTCACCGTGATGCGACCGCTCACGACGCCGTCGGCCCAGGCGATGCTGTCCTCGAGGAAGGAGGCCGATCCGAACATCGCGTCGGCGATCCCGAGCTCGTAGGCCTCCGCGGCCTTCAACGTGCGATTGTTCTTCAGCGGGTTCGAGACGATCACGTTCAGCGCGTTCTCGATGCCGATGAGGTTCGGCAGCAGCCAGGCCCCGCCCCAGCCCGGGATGATCCCCAGGAACACCTCGGGGAACGCGAGGGCCGGAGCGGTCGAGTCGACGGTGCGGTAGTCGGCGTTGAGGGCGATCTCCAGGCCGCCGCCGAGGGCGAGGCCGTTGATGAAGACGAACGTGGGCACGCCCGCGTCGTGCAGCTTGCCCAGCGCCTCGTGGCCGAGCTGCGCCATCTGGCGGCCGGCCTCGCGCGACGGGATCTGGCCGACCTTCGACAGGTCGGCGCCGGCCGCGAGGAAGTACGGCTTGCCCGTGACCGCGATGGCCTGGATCTCGCCGGCCGCCGCTCGCTCGCGGAGGCGGTCGAGCGTGGCCGAGAGCTCGACGAGCGTGACCGGGCCGAGCGTCGGCGGGCGACGGTGGTCGCGGTCGTTGTCGAGGGTCACCAGGGCGAGGGTCCCGCCCGAGGGAAGGCGCACGTCGTTCACGTACGAGTGAGTCACCACCTCGTCCTGCGACATCTCGAGCAGCTGTGCGGTGTCGACGCTCATTTCGTTCCCTTCCGGCCGTCGAAGTGCGGGTTCTCCCAGATGACGCTGCCGCCCTGGCCGAGGCCGACGCACATGGCGGTCAGACCGTAGCGGACCTCGGGGTGCAGCTTGAACTGACGGGCGAGCTGGATCATCAGGCGCACGCCCGACGAGGCCAGCGGGTGCCCGACGGCGATCGCGCCGCCCCACGGGTTCACCCGCGGGTCGTCGTCGTCGATGCCGAAGTGGTCGAGGAGCGACAGCACCTGCACGGCGAACGCCTCGTTGAGCTCGAAGAGGCCGATGTCGTCGATGGAGAGGCCGGCCTTGCGGAGGGCCTTCTCGGTGGACGGGACGGGGCCGATGCCCATGATCTCGGGCTCGACGCCCGCGAAGGCGAAGCTGACCAGGCGCATCTTGGGTGCAAGCCCGGCGCGCACTGCGGCGTCTTCGGACGCGATCAGCGAGACCGTGGCTCCATCGTTCAGGCCGGAGGAGTTGCCCGCTGTGACGCGGCCGTGCGGGCGGAACGGCGTACGGAGCGCGGCGAGACCCTCCATCGTCGTCTCGGGGCGCGGCGCTTCATCGCGGTCGGCGAGCCCCCAGCCCTCGGCGGTGCGGATCGCGACCGAGACCAGGTCGGGCTGGATGTGCTCGTCGACGTAGGCGGCCGCGAGCTTCTGCTGCGACCGGAGTGCGTAGTGGTCGGAGCGCTCCTTGGTGAGGCTCGGGAACCGGTCGTGGATGCGCTCGGCCGTGTTGCCCATGTTGAGGGCCTCGCCGCTAACGAGGCGCTCGGCCACGAACCGCGGATTCGGGTCGGCGTCGAACCCCATCGGGTGCCGGCCCATGTGCTCGACGCCGCCGGCGAGGGCGAAGTCATAGGCGCCGAACGCGATCGCACCGGCGACGGAGGTGACGCTGGTCATGGCGCCGGCGCACATGCGGTCGATGGCGTAGCCGGGCACGCTGCGGGGGAGTCCGGCCAGCAGAGCCGTCGTCCGGCCCAGGGTGAGACCCTGGTCGCCGGTCTGCGTCGTCGCGGCGATGGCCACGTCGTCGATGTCGGCGGGATCGAGCCCGGGATTGCGACACAGCAGCCCCTTCATCGCCTTGACGACGAGGTCGTCCGCTCGCGTCTGCCAGTACATGCCCTTGTCGCCTGCGCGCCCGAACGGGGTGCGGACCCCGTCGACGAAGACGACTTCTGTTCTCTCGGCCACATTGCCTCCTGAGTTCGATCTCTCTGGATCTTAGGAGCGACACCTGTGGGCTGGGCATCCTTTGCGGGTTGCTACGAAGCCGCTGGGCCGCCGTCCGCGAGCGATTGGTGAGCCTCGACAAACGCCTGAGTGATGGTCGGGGCGGTGGCCGAGATCTGCCACTCGCGAGCCCCCGCCTGGCGGAGGGCCTCCGAGATGTGGGCGACATCAACGACAGCCGGGGCGTCCCACGCGACACGGCGCAGGTGGTCGGGAGTCAGCAGGTTCTCGACCGGGATCGACATGGCGTCCGACATGTGCTGCATCCGCGGGCGCGCCGCCTTGTAGCGGGCGTCGGCCTCGGGCGCGCGATCGGCCCAGGAGCGGGGCGGGGGCAGCGTGTCGGTGCTCGGTCCGCGCAGCGACGGCAGGTCGGAGCTGGCGCGGCCGCGCTCGAGCGCGTCCCACCAGCGGGCGAGCTCGGAGCGGCTGGCACGCCCGACGAACGACTTCAGGGCACCGAGCTCGCGCTTCGTCGCGGGGTTCTCCCGGACGGCGGCGATGATCGACGAGTCGGGAAGCAGGCGGCCCGGCGCGGTGTCGACCTCGCGGGCGTACTCGTCGCGGGCCTCCCAGAGATCGCGCACGAGGCCGAGGGCGCGCTGGCCGCGGAGGGTCGAGAGACCCGTCGTACGGCGCCACGGCTCTTGCCGCGGCGGCTTCGCCTCGCGCTCGAGCGTCGCCTGGAACTCCTCCTCGGCGATCTCGACCTTCTCCTGCTCGTCGAGCACGGCGTACATGGCGTCGCGGAGATCGACGAGCAGCTCGACATCGAGCGCGGCGTAGACGAGCCAGCTCTGCGGCAGCGGCCGGGTCGACCAGTCGGCCGCCGAGTGCTCCTTGGCGAGGTGGATTCCGAGAAGCTCCTCGACGACAGCACCCAGGCCGACGCGCGCGAAACCGGCCAGACGCGCGCCGAGCTCGGTGTCGAAGATGCGGGTCGGGTCCATCCCGACCTCGCGGAGGCACGCCAGATCCTGGCTCGCGGCGTGGAAGATCCACTCCTCGTCGCGGATCGCCTCGCCCAGCTCGCTCATCGTGCCGAGAGCCGGCGGGTCGAAGAGGAAGACACCCGAGCCGCGGCGGAACACCTGGATCAGGTACGCGCGCTGCGAGTAGCGGTAGCCCGAAGCCCGCTCGGCGTCGACCGAGATCGGACCGGTGCCGGCGGCGATGGCGTCGACGGCCGCGAGGTAGGCCTCGCGGGTGTCGATGACGTCGACGAAGGCGTGGTCGTCGTCGGCGGAGCGGACGGCGGCGGCCAGGGTCTCGGCGGCCGACGACGACGCCCCGGCCACGACCTCGGCGGCCTCGGGAGTGGTGGGTGCGGTCGAGTCGGCGGCGCTGCTACTGGTCACGCCCGACCCTTCGTGAGGCGAGCAGGGTGACTCCTTCGGACGTCGGCGGGAGGCCGGCGAGGGTGCAGATGAGATCGGCCCAGGCGGCGACATGCGGCGCGAGGCCGTCGTCGCCGGGCGACCAGGAGGCTCGGAGCTCGAGCAGCGCGCCGTCGCCCTGAGGGGCGAGCTCGCCGTAGCCGCTCGAGAGGATCTTCGTGGCGGTACCCGAGGCCGACGAGTAGGCGGCGCCACTGGCGTCGAGCGAGTCGATCAGCCAGCTCCATGCGACGTCGGCCACGAACGGGTCGAGCCCGATCTCGGTCTCGAGCGGGGCCTGCGCGAACGAGACGACCCGCCACGTTCCGCCCCAGGGCTCCGGCTCTTCGTCGTCGTACAGCACGATGAACCGGCCGGTGCCGAGCTCCGGGTCGGCGACGCCGCGGACGCCGACGACGTCGGCGGCCAGCGCGAACGCGTGGGGCGCAAGGCCCTGCGGCGCGGGGATCTCGGTGACGACCAGGTCGTCGCGCGACTCGAGCGCTCGGATGGCCTCGACGGCCGTGCGGAAAGGCACGGGTCCGCTGAGAATCGGAGCACCTGAGGGAGTATCGGACACGTAGGAAGACTAGGCTCGCAAGCGAACCCGCGGCCAGAGGCACGCCGATGCGGTGCCCGATGGCGTGACCGACCAAGGGACCCTCATGACGCCTGACGTCCACCACTCCGAAGCCCTCCGCCGCGCCCCGAAGCCCGTCGCCCGCCTGGTCGGCACCATCGCCGCCATCTCGGCCGGAGGCGCCGCCGTCGCCGCCGTCGCGGGCTTCGCGGGCCTCGCCTACGCGGTCGCCCGCTTCGTCGTCACCCCGGCGAAGTCGCACCACGAGCGGCTCCGCGTCGTCGCCGTCGACCGCGGGTCGGCGACGGTCTCGCTCGAGTCGACACCCGACACCCGGCTTCCGGGCCGCTACGGCTTCCACTTCGACGACGGCCGCGGCTACGCCCGCCTCGGCGACGTCATCAGCGACGACGGCCGCATCGTGGTGCGCCATATCGAGGCCGTCGACGAGGGAGACCTGTCGAAGGCGCGCCGCGGCGGATTCCTCGGCTGGTACTACCGTCGGCCGGCCGACCTCGGCCTGCCCTTCACCGACGTCGAGATCGCCACGCCGATCGGGCCCGCCCCGGCCTGGCTGGTGCCGCCCGTCGACGCCGACCCGACGCACGACGAGATGTCCGACCGGTGGGCGGTCGTCGTGCACGGGCGCGGCGTGGTGAGGGCGGAGACGCTGCGCGGAGTTCCTGCGTTCCGAGAAGAGGGCTACGCCACGCTCGTCGTCTCGTACCGCAACGACGGCGAGGCACCGCATTCCGACGACCACCGGTACGGCCTCGGACTCACCGAGTGGGCCGATGTCGAGGCCGCGGTCGACTACGCCGTCGAGCACGGGGCGACGAGCGTCGTGCTGATGGGCTGGTCGATGGGCGGCGCTCTGGTGCTGCAGACCGCGCTCCGCTCGAAGCACCGCGGCCTGATCGACGGCCTGGTGCTGGAGTCGCCGGTCGTCGACTGGCGCACGGTGCTCACCTACCAGGGCGACCACCTGCACCTGCCGCGGTCGGTGCAGCGGGCCGTCTTCAGGATTCTCGGCGGCGCCCGCCTGTCGACGATCACCGGCCAGTCGACGCCCATCGACTTCGACGCCCTCGACCTCGTGCTCGGCGCGACGAAGCTGACCGCGCCGATCCTGCTGCTGCACAGCGACGACGACGGCTTCGTCCCGTCGACCGCGAGCCGGGCGCTGGCCGAAGCCCGACCCGACCTCGTCGACATCGAGAGCTACTCCGTCGCCCGGCACACCAAGCTGTGGAACGTCGACCCCGAGCGCTTCGACCAGCGGATCAGAGGCTGGCTGCGGGCTCTCCCGGCGCGGAGTTCGGCAGCACCTTCCAGCGGGCGTACAGCGACGAGAGGTCGTCGATCAGCAGCTGATCGAGGCTGAGCGCCGACGCGTCGAAGCGCTCCGTCCCGAACACCGGCAGGCCGCTGCCGATGACGATGGGCGAGGTCGAGAGGCAGAGCTCGTCGACGAGCGAATCGTGCAGGAACTGCCCGGCCAGCGACGGGCCGCCCTCGCAGACGAGCGACCTGAGCCCGACGCCCCGGAGCGCCTCGACGATGTCGGCCGTCGCAAGACGGCCGGCGACATCCGGGCACACCAGCACGGTCGCCAGCTCTCGCAGCGGACGCCCGAGCGATTCGTGCACGCGATCGAGAGCCGCAGCGGGGCAGATCACGACGACGCGATCGGCGCGCTCGGGGGCGATGCGGTGGCCGCTGAGGTCTCCTGAGCTCGTGACCACGACGAGCTTGGCGGTGAGGGGCACCCGGTAGCCCTCGGCGCGGACGCTGGCCGCGCCGACGACGACCGCGTCGGCGACGTCGCGGATCGCCCGCAGGATCGAGCGGTCGGCCGGGTTGGAGAGCGAGTCGCTCGTGCCGTCGACGCCGGCCGCGTCACCCGAGACCGCCGCGATCAGGTTGATCCGCAGCCACGTGTCGGCCGGCGGGCGGTACCACTCCTTCAAGATCTCCTGCGTCTCGTCGCAGCCGACCTCGAGGCTCGTGGGCACGTCGGGGCCGGCCTCGCGCGACCGGTGCAGGAGCCGGAGGATCACTGGGCCGCGGCCCGCTCGCGGATCTGCCGCTTGGCCCGGCCGAGCAGCGCGGTCATGCCGCGGATGCGCAGAGGGCTCACCGCCTCGACGAGGCCGATCGTCTGCGGATAGTCGTCGGGCACCGCGAGGGCCTCCTCGACCGTGAGCCCATCGAGGCCCTGGGCGATGATCGAGGCGAATCCGCGGGTGGTCGGCGACTCGCGCGGAGCCGTCGCGTGCAGGCGCACGCGGCCCCCCTCCACCTCGGTGAAGATGAACACCGGCGACTGGCACTCGACGACCTGCTCGAGAAGGTCGGGATGGTCGGCGTAGCGCTGCGGGAGCTCGGGCAGCTCGTTCGAGAACTCGAGCAGCAGCTGCAGGCGGTCTTTCACACCCAGGTCGAGGAAGTCGCGCTGGATCTCGGCCAGCGCCTCGGGCAGAGCCGCCCCGGGTTCCGCGTCGCTCACCGCGTCAGCCTCGCTCATCGGGCCGAGACGCCGACCGCCGCCGGCGCCTCGCCGGGCTCGGCGCCCGTGACGATCGGCACGCGCACGGCGGAGCCCCACTCGGTCCACGACCCGTCGTAGTTGCGGACGTTCTCGAAGCCGAGCAGGTGGTGCAGCACGAACCAGGTGTGACTCGACCGCTCGCCGATTCGGCAGTAGGCGATGACGTCGTCGCCGGTCTGCAGGCCGGCGCCGTCGCGGTAGATGGCGTCGAGCTCGGCGACCGAGCGGAAGGTGCCGTCGTCGGCCGCGGCCTTGCCCCACGGCACGTTCTGGGCGCTCGGGATGTGACCGGCGCGCAGGGCCCCCTCCTCCGGGTAGGCCGGCGCGGTCGTGCGCGAGCCATCGTACTCCTCGGGCGAGCGGACGTCGATGAGGGGGCTGCCGAAGTGGGCGAGCACATCGTCTTTGAACGCGCGGACGACCGAGTCGTCGCGGACCGGCACCGGGTACTCGGCCGCCGCGACCTCCGGCTGGTCGAGCGTGTAGTCGCGGCCCTCGGCCTCCCACTTCGCGCGGCCGCCGTCCAGAAGGCGCACGTCGGCGTGGCCGAACAGGGTGAAGACCCAGAGGGCGTAGGCGGCCCACCAGTTGTTCTTGTCGCCGTAGATCACGATGGTCGTGTCGGGAGCGATGCCCCGCTCGCTGAGCAGCTCGGCGAAGCGCTCGGCCGAGACGTAGTCGCGCTGCACGGGGTCGTTGAGGTCGGTGTGCCAGTCGAGCTTGACGCTGCCGGGGATGTGGCCGGTCTCGTAGAGCAGGACGTCTTCGTCCGACTCCACGACGACGAGGCCCGGTTCGCCGAGGTGCTCCGCGAGCCACTCGGTCGACACGAGGCGCTCGGGATGCGCGTACTCGCTGAACTTCGGTGCGGGATCGACTTCGACTGACATGAAACTCCTCCTGTCGTCGCCTCTCGGCGACACGTGCTCTCTGTGCCTGGCGGCGTAGGATCTCAACGCTAGGCGCGCTGCCGATATGCCGCATCGGGCCCGTACGACTCTGACATACCGAAGACCGCGACACACACAGGACGCCCCGCACTCCGGCGCCTGACTCACCGAGAGGCACCCCTGCATGGCCGACGAGAGCACGCAGACCACCGAGTCGCTCGTCACGCGCACCCCGACCATCACGTCCGCCGAGATCGTCGCCCACCTGGTGCCGCCGCGCCAGTTCGACGGGGCGTCGCTCGAGAACTACCGGCCCGACCCCGCCTACCCCTCGCAGGCCGAGGCCGTCGAGGCCGTCCGGTCGTTCGCTGCGGCCCCGGCGCCCACCCGTCGACTGTTCACGCGCAGGAACGCAGCCCGACCTCTGCCGGGCCTCTACCTCGACGGCGGCTTCGGCGTCGGCAAGACCCACCTCCTCGCGGCGCTGTGGCACCGCACCGACGGAACGAAGTACTTCGGCACCTTCATCGAGTACACCGCCCTCGTCGGCGCCGTCGGCTACCAGGGCGCCATCACGCAGCTGTCGGGCGCCGCGCTCATCTGCATCGACGAGTTCGAGCTCGACGACCCGGGCGACACCATGATCATGACCCGGCTGCTCGGCGAGCTCGCCGACGGCGGCTCGCGCATGGCCGCGACATCGAACACCCCGCCGAACGCACTGGGGGAGGGCCGCTTCGCGGCGTCCGACTTCCTGCGCGAGATCCAGGCGCTCTCGGGCCGGTTCCGCACCCTGCGCATCGACGGCACCGACTACCGGAGGCGCGAGGTCGAGGCCCATGCGGTCGTCGCCGACGACCTGTCTGCAGCTGTCGCAGCCGCGACCGGGCCGGTCTCCGCCGACGAGTTCGACGCCGTCATCGAGCACCTCGCGACCGTGCACCCCTCCAAGTACGTGAAGCTCATCGACGGCCTCGACACCGTCGTGCTGCGGAACGTGGGGCCGCTGCACGACCAGACGCAGGCCCTGCGGTTCGTCGCGTTCGTCGACCGCCTGTACGACGCGCAGGTCGCCGTGCGGGCCTCGGGCATCCCGCTCGACGAGGTCTTCGGTGCCGACATGCTCGCCGGCGGCTACCGCAAGAAGTACCTCCGGGCGATGTCGCGGCTCGTGGCGCTCACTCTGCTGTAGAAATCACGGGTCGCTCCGGCCTCATCACCAGACTGCCGAAACGTGTTGTTTACAAAAGGCCGAATCGTGTTACATCGGCGAAACATGCACGCGCACGAACCGAAACGTGTGGCCGCCAGGATGACTGCATCCCGAGTCAGCACTGGCGTCGCCCCTGCACTCCCAGCGTCGCGCAGTCCGGGAACCCTGCACTGCACAACTGAGAGGTGACACCACATGCTCGACCAAGGCAATACCGCCTTCATCCTGATCACGGCCGCCATGGTCCTGCTCATGACCCCCGGCCTGGCCTTCTTCTACGGTGGACTCGTCAAGGCCAAGAGCGTCATCAGCATGATGATGCTCAGCTTCGGTGCGATCGGCCTCATCGCCGTCCTCTGGGTCCTGTACGGCTACTCCATCGCCTTCTCGAACGGCCCGACCGGCTCCGCCGGCACCGACACGTTCATCGGAATCGACGGCTTCCTCGGCTTCGACCCGGCGATGTTCGGCCTCAACTCGCTGATCGGGCAGGAGGGCGCGTTCCCGCAGCTCGCCTTCGCCGCCTTCCAGGCCACCTTCGCGATCATCACCGTCGCCCTCATCTCGGGCGCGATCGCCGACCGCGCCAAGTTCGGCGCGTGGATGGTCTTCGCCGGCGTCTGGGCCACGGTGGTCTACTTCCCGGTCGCCTCGTGGGTCTTCAACTTCACACTCGGCAAAGACGGCTCGGTCGTCGACGGCGGCTGGCTCGCCAGCCTCGGCCTCATCGACTTCGCCGGTGGCACCGCGGTCCACATCAACGCCGGCTCGGCCGGTCTCGCGCTGGCCCTCGTCCTCGGCCGCCGCGTCGGCTTCGCCAAGGGCGCCTACAAGCCGCACAACCCTCCCTTCGTGATGCTGGGCGCCGGCCTCCTCTGGTTCGGCTGGTTCGGCTTCAACGCCGGCTCGGAGCTCGCCGCTGACGGCACCGCCTCGCTCGCCTTCGTCAACACGCTCGCGGCTCCTGCCGCGGCAGTGCTCGGCTGGCTCATCATCGAGAAGATCAAGGACGGCAAGGCCACCTCGGTCGGAGCCGCCTCGGGTGCCGTCGCCGGCCTCGTCGCGATCACGCCGGCCTGCGCCGCCCTGACCCCGTTCTGGGCGATCGTGCTCGGCATCATCACCGGCGCCGTCTGCGCCATCGCCATCGACCTCAAGTTCAAGCTCGGCTTCGACGACTCGCTCGACGTCGTGGGCGTCCACCTCGTCGGCGGTCTCGTCGGAACCCTGTACATCGGCTTCTTCGCCAAGGACAACGTGGGCCTCTTCTTCGGCGGCGGCTTCCACCAGCTCGGCGTGCAGGCTCTCGCGGCCGTCGTCGTTATGGTCTACTCGTTCGTCCTCGCCTACGTGATCGGCCTCATCATCGAGAAGACGATGGGCTTCCGCGTCACCAACGAAGACGAGGTGGCCGGCATCGACACCGCCGTCCACGGCGAAGAGGGCTACGTCCTCATCGACGAGAAGGTCTGACCCGCACCCGCTCCGGATCAGCAGAAGGGCCCCGCGGCGATTGCCGCGGGGCCCTTCGCGTGGTGCGTGGCGACTAGGCCGTGACAGCGGCCTTGTCGGCGACCGAGCCGGTCGACGTCGAGCGCGCGCCGCCGAGGCGGAACGACGCGCCGCGGTGCTCCTCGGGCAGCCGGTCGCCGCGGCCGAACAGCTTCTCGCGCAGCGAGCCCTCGACGTAGGCGTCGGGGTAGGCGCCGCGCTTGCGGAGCTCCGGGATCACGTGCTCGATGACGTCCTCCCAGGTGCCGGGGGAGACCGCGTAGGCGAGGTTGAATCCGTCGACGTCGGTCTCGGCGACCAGTTCCTGCAGATGATCCGCCACGTCGGAACCCGAGCCGACGAAGATCGGCCCGAGCCCGCCGATCGCCCCGAAGCGGGCGATGTCGCGCACGGTCCACTCGCGGCCGTCGAGCTTCGCCGACTCCTTGAAGTTCTCGATGACCGACTGGATGGCGTTGCCCTGCACGTCGCCGATCGGCTGGTCGAGGTCGTACTGCGACAGGTCGATGCCGGTCCATCCCGACATGAAGACGAGTGCGCCCTCCTCGCTGGCGTAGCGGAGGTACTCCTCGTGCTTGGCCTGGGCGCCGGCGGTCGTCTCGTCGGTGATGATCGTCAGCAGGGTGTAGATCTTCGCCGAGTACCGGTCGCGGCCGGCCGCCTCGAGGGCGTCGCGAATACGCGACACGGTCGCCTTGAGCACGGCGGCCGTCGGCGCCGACACGAAGATCGCCTCGGCGTTGTCGGCGGCGAACGCGACGCCGCGGGGCGACGCGCCGGCCTGGTAGATCACGGGGGAGCGCTGGATCGACGGCTCCGAGAGGTGGATGCCCGGCACGGTGTAGTTCTCGCCGCGGTGGCCGATCTCGTGGATCTTCGCAGGATCCGTGAAGACGCCGCCCTCTCGGTCCTCGACGACGGCGTCGTCCTCCCACGACCCCTCCCACAGCTTGTAGAGCACGTCGAGGTACTCGGCGGCGACGTCGTAGCGGGCGTCGTGCTCGAGCTGGTCGTCGTGACCCATGTTGCGGGCGGCGCTCGGCAGGTAGCCCGTGACGACGTTCCAGCCGACACGCCCCTTGGTCAGGTGGTCGAGCGACGACATGCGGCGCGCGAACGGGTACGGGTGCTCGTAGGCCGTGCCGGCGGTCACGCCGAAGCCGAGGTTCTTCGTGACGGCCGCCATCGCCGACACGAGCAGCAGCGGGTCGTTGACGGGCACCTGAGCGCCGTTGCGGATCGCGGCGACGTTGTTGCCGCCGTAGACGTCGTAGGTGCCGAGCACGTCGGCGATGAACAGGCCGTCGAACGTGCCCGATTCGAGCAGCTTCGCGAGGTCGGTCCAGTACTCGAGGTCGTTGTAGTGCCGCGAGCGGTCCTTCGGGTGCCGCCACAGTCCGGACGACTGGTGGGCGACGCAGTTCATGTCGAACGCGTTGAAGCGGATCTGTCGGGTCATGGGTTCATCCTCCGGCGTGGGGTCGAGAAACGCTCTCGGGGTCGTAACGGGGCGTCACGCTGGGTCATCCGGCCGGTGCCGTCTACTTCGCGTCGACCGGCAGCAGGATGTTCTTCACGTCGGCGTTCGACTCGAGGAAGCTCTGCACGCGCGGGTCCTGGAACGCCTTGATGAGCTTCTTGACGTTGTCGCTCTTCAGGTAGTCCGTGCCGACGGTCAGCTGCCCGGCGAACGCGTCGGGCGCGGCCGGCGCGTAGATCTGCTCCGAGATGGGGATGCCCGCGGCGAGGTAGTACTCGGTGTAGCCGACGGCGGCATCGAGGTCGTTCAGCGACCGCGACTGCGCGGCGAAGTCGAGCAGCGTGAACTTGAGGTGCTTCGGGTTGCTCGCGATGTCGTCCTGCGTGGCGGTGCTCTTGTCGATCCCGGCCTTGAGCGTGATGAGACCGGCCCGCTCCAGGATCCACAGACCCTGAGCCTCGTTGGCCGGGTCGGAGTACAGCGAGATGGTCGCCCCGTCGGGGATCGCCGACGCGGTCTTGTACTTGGCGCTCCATAGCCCGAAGCTCCAGCGGAAGACGGGCGTCGCCGCGGTCTCCTTGAAGTCCGGGTTGGCTGCGAGCACCTGCTTGAGCCAGCGCTTGTGCTGGTACACGGTGCCGGCGACCTCGCCATCGCTGACAGCGCGGTTCAGCGTCGTCGAGTCCGACAGTCCCTTGAACTTGACGGTGATGCCGTAGTCGGGCGCGACGTCCTTCGCCACGTAGTCGACCAGCGCCTCCTCAGCGGCGTTGCCCTCGGCGGTCACGACGTACAGCGTCGCGCCCTTGGTGTCATTGGCGCTGGCCTGCGGGATCAGGCGGGGCACGGTGACCCCGGCGGCGATCGCGACGACGGCCACGGCGCCTCCGACGACGAAGGGCCAGCGGCGGCGCTTCCTCAGGGTGAAGCCGTGCGAGTCGGGGGTGCTGGTGGGCTCGGTAGACATGGCTGTGCTGCTTTCAGGTGTGGTGGGTCGAAAAGAGGAAGCTCAGGAACTCGGGGCGGCCGGCAGCGAGACCGGCGACGGGGTCTGTGCGGGGCTGGTGCTCCGAGTTCCTGCGCCCTGGAGAAAACGAAGTCGCGGGGTCAGGCGGCGGGCGATCCTGTCGCCGGTCAGCTGCACCAGGGCCACGAGCACGACGAGCAGCACGATGGTCGCGAGCATGACCCGCGTGTCGAAGCGCTGGTAGCCGTAGGTGACCGCGACGTAGCCGATTCCGCCGGCGCCGATCGTGCCCGCGATGGCGGAGTACTCGATCATGGCGATGGTGTTGATGGTCAGGCCGCCGACGAGCGAGGGGATCGCCTCGGCGAGCTGGGCGGTGCGGATCACCTGAAGACGCGACGCCCCCGCTGCCCGCGCGATGGTCGTGTACTCGGCCGGGACCGAGCGGAGGGCGTTCTCGACGATGCGCGAGAAGAAGGCGATGCCCGCGATCGACATCGGGACGACCGCGGCGGGGATGCCGATGTTCGTGCCGGTGATCAGGCGGGTGAAAGGGATGATCGCGGCCATCAGGATCAGGAAGGGGAGGCTGCGGCCGAGGCTCACGATCCAGCCGCTCGCCAGGTGCAGCGCGCGGTTCTCGTACAGGCCGCCTCGGCCGGTGTTGTGCACCAGGGCGCCGATCGGGACGCCGAAGAGCACGACGATCACCATCGTGATGCCGACCATGAGCGCCGTGTCGCCGAGGGCGGGCAGCAGGAGGCCGGGGATCTGGTCGAGCGGGACGATGTTGGGGTTGACGGCTGCGGCGCTCATGCGGCGGTCTCGATCTCGTCGTCGTTCAGGAGGGGGAGCGGGTCGGCGTCGCGGCGCGTCTGGATGCCCAGGCGAGCGAGCGCGTCGCGAGCGGCGTCCGCGTGCGAGGCCGGGACCCCGACGGTGACGGTGCCGACGGTCGTTCCGTCGACGACCTCGACCGCCGCGCCCAGGAGGCCGACGGGCTCGCCGAGCTCGGCCGAGACCCGCGCCAGCCAGTCGGCCGGGACGTCGGGGGAGCCGTAGGTCGCGAGGAGTGCCACCTCGCCGTCTGCCGCCGCCGCGGATGCCCGCTGGGGCTGCAGGTCGGCGCCCAGCTGCGACGACTGGTCTTGCAGCAGGTCGACGACTCGGCCGCGCTCGGTGAAGCGACCGGCCTCGAGGCGCGCCACGGTGTCGGCGATCTCGCGGACGGCCTCCATCTCGTGCGTGATCAGGAGGATCGAGAGGTCGAGGTCGTCGCGCAGCTCGCGCAGCAGGCCCAGGATGGATTGGGTCGACTCGGGGTCGAGGCCCGAGGTCGCCTCGTCCGAGAGAAGCACCCGCGGCCGCAGAGCCAGGGCGCGCGCGACGCCGACGCGCTGGCGCTGGCCGCCCGAGAGCTGGTGCGGGTAGTGGCGGGCCTTGTCGCCCAGCCCCACGCGCTCGAGAAGCTCGGCGACGCGCGCCCGCGACTCGGCCGGGGTGACGCCCAGGAACTCGAGGGGGAGCGCCACGTTCTCGGCGGCGGTGCGGCGCGAGAACAGGCCGTCCGACTGGAAGATCGTTCCGATCGCTCTGCGCGCGGTGCGGAGGTCGCGCTCGCTCGACGCGGTCAGGTCGACGCCGTCGACGATGACGGAGCCGCTCGTCGGGCGCTCGAGGAGCGTGACGCACTGGGCGAGCGTCGATTTGCCGGCGCCGGAGCGCCCCACGACGGCCGCGATCTCACCGCGGCCCACCTCGAAGTCGAGCGAGTCGAGGACCACCGTGCGGGAGCCGGCGTGCTCGTACGCCTTGGTGAGCTGGTCGATTCGGATCATGCGGCGACAGTAGGGAACATCGCGCGGGCGCGGGGGAGCGCGTCGTCATGTGACCGGTTGTGACGCTTTGTGACGGGGAAGATGCCGTCAGGCAGGAGAGAGGGCGGCCTGCGCTGGGCAGCAGGCAACGGCACGGCCCCGGCGGTGCAGCCGCGCGGAGGCGTTGGGGGGAACGCCTCCGCGCCCGCCTCGCCGTCCTGATCCTGCAACCCACTGCGAGACGCCTCCGCCTAGGGCGGAGCTACACCGACAGGGCCGGGCCGGTGCGCTGAACAATACTCACGTTGAACAGAATGAGCAATCAGATCGGTCGAGCCGACAAGCAGTCGCTTCAGCAGGCCTCCCTGCCGAGCGAACAAGTGCCGCCGGATCAGGGTCCGGCGGCACTCGGGGCGATCTGGGCACCCGATCCCATTCGGGGCCGAGGCGATTCGGGTTTGCTGCGGTCAGTCGTCGCGCGTGACCTTGCCCGGGGTGACCTTCGCCGTGTCGGCCACGTCGATGCGCGTCGTGCCGTCGGGAGACTCGCTGGTGACGATCCGCGGGGCGGCGTCCGACTCGTCCGACTTGGCCGCCCGGGTCAGCTGATCGTGCCGCTTCTCTTTGAAGCTCATCTCGTCTGTGCTTTTCGCGTCGTCTTCACTCATGACCACAGTCTCTTCCACAGCCCGTGGAGACGACCGACTCACATGAGACTCCCAGCGTGGGGCGCTGCCGCGGAATCCGGCCACGGCAGCGCCCGCCGCCCCTCCTGCAGGAGACCTGCGTGAAGAGACGTCACAGCGACTAGGGAATCGCCTTGAGAGACGGTAGGCGCGTTCACGGCTTCGTGCCGTGGGTTGACACGAGATCGTCAGGGGCCGCTCAGGCCGTGTCCACAACCATCCACGCGAACGCGGCTCTGTCCATCCCCGAACAGATACGTTCGGCCGTGGGATGATGAGATCTCCTCGATGGGATCAGGGTCGGGGAGACGCGGGGGGCGCGAGTCGCCTCCCGCGTTCCTGCGCGGCTGCCGTCACACCCTGCTCGGCGGCGCGTCCGCGACGGCGGGATCGGATGACGAGTCCGTCGCGATGACCTCGAGGTTGCCGCCCTGGAACTTGCGCAGCTTGACGAGAAGAACGGTGCAGACCGAGTGCGGGCAGTAGATCGAGAGGGGTTCGTCCTCATCGCCCGTGATGACCCGCAACTCGCACCCGCGAGCCGCGTGCAGCTCGATGACCGCCCGGATCTCGCCCCGCTCGAGTCGGGCGAGCTCCTTCTGCTCGTCGCCGATGACGCAGCCGACGATGAGATGCGACTGGGTCTCGACGAGTTCGAACGAGGTACCCCTGACATCCCACTTGAGGACGGAGTGCGGCTTCATGCGCGGAGCTTATTGCCGCACTGACACCTCGGCAAAATCGTCCGTGGGAGAGCGGCGGGCTCCAGCGAGTGAAGCCCGGCCTGATGGGATCTGGGCAGAACACCAGGCCGGGAGCAAGTGAGGCCGACCTGAGGAGAGGGCCACCGGAACCCGAATCCGGTGGCCCTCCCACGACTCCGGCGCTGGAGGCGTTCGGTGGCGCATAAGGGGTGGAGCGTCGCCGAGAACCCTGATTCATCACAGCGAGTGGAGCCGTCTCTCCTGGTGAGGGAGACCGGCAGGGGATGCCGGTGAGAAGAAAGCTACATCGAGCGACCCTGCCGGGCCCCACCCCGTTCGGGGGCTGGACATAAGCGATTGCCTGCGCGCACGGAAACGCCCCCGACCCGGATCAGGTGGGCGGGGGCTGACTCCGCCAGGCGAAGGTAGACGAAGAATGACAGGCGCAAGGCAACACCCGCTAGTACCGACCGTCCAGTCAATCGCGGTCCGCGCCTCGACTTCGCCGGACACCACGGAAAGGGTGAGGGAGCCAAGTCCCGTGGCTCCCTCACCCGGGAACGAACGACCCGAATCGTCCGCCTGATCCGATACCCGATCGGACTTCGATTACACGCCCTGTCTTCTCGGCGAGTGCGGCACAGTGAACGACTTTCACGGTATTCCCAGGAAGGGGCGTCGAGGGCTGACGCGACACCACCAGCGATCGTCCCGCCAGCGCCGACGCTCGCCCAACGGACGCGGACCGCGGCGGCCGCAACGGGAAGAGGCCCGACGTGACTCGTGGAGTCAGGCCGGGCCTCTCTAAGTGAGCGATACTGGGATCGAACCAGTGACCTCTTCCGTGTCAGGGAAGCGCGCTACCGCTGCGCCAATCGCTCATGGGTTCTTTATTTGTGGGGTGTCTCATCGAGCAGAGTGTGGAGGTGGGGACGGGATTTGAACCCGCGTGCCCGGCTTTGCAGGCCGGTGCCTCGCCTCTCGGCCACCCCACCATTCGTCTCGAACGACGTGAGTTGAGCTCCAAGAGGGGAAACCCACCACACAGGTGGATCACCCATCTGGTGAGCTTTCACTCGAGCGGATGACGAGATTCGAACTCGCGACCCTCACCTTGGCAAGGTGATGCGCTACCACTGCGCCACATCCGCATTGGGGAGGTTGACTTCCCCTGGTTGTTTTCGCCGCATCTCTGCGACCTCAGGAACTCTATCCGATGGTTCGCACGAATTACAAACTGAGACTTGTTCGTGTCTATACGGGTGCGCCGAATAGGAGTTCAGTCTCCATTTCCAGTAGTATCGACGAGTCCCACGGGCGATTGGCGCAGTTGGTAGCGCGCTTCCTTCACACGGAAGAGGTCATCGGTTCGAGTCCGGTATCGCCCACCAGAATCAGTCACACGCGCAGTGCGTCGCGCGCCGTCGTGGGCGGGACGCCGGGCCCGACGGTGCCGAGTCCTGATCGTGGTGCGGACGCCCCGTCAGGGCGCGACGGCGGCAACCTCCGGCACCAGCACGGCCACGCCCTGCGGCGCCAGCACCAGGCCGGCGCCGGGTGCGCCGGTGAGCGCGTCCGTGCCGAGCAGGTCGAGCGCGGCGTCGGCCGAGCCGTGGTTGATCGCGATCGTCGCCGACCCGCGCTGCACGAACTCGACGCCGGCGACCCGCGGGAGCGTCGCGACACCGGCCTCGTCGATCACACCGGCTGCGAAGCGCGCGAGCGTGGCGTCGTCGGGCAGCGTGGCGACGTACCAACCGGTCCCGGCACCGCGCCCGTTCCGCGTGATCGCGGGCTGCCCGTCGAGCACCCCGCCGTCGAACGAGGCCGACACCGTGGCCCCCTCGACGCGCACGGACTCGCCCCACAGCGTCGCGGCGCCGGCTCCTCCGACGGCATCCCCTCGCAAGGCCAGCGGCGCAGGAACTCCGCCCCCCGTAGCCGCGAGATCCGGCGCCGTCGGCGGCGCGAACTCCTCGACCCACACCCCGAGGGTCTGCCGCAGCGCCCCGAGGTACCCGCCCAGCCGGATGTGCAGGTTCTCGTCCACGATGCCGGTCTGGAACGACGCCACGAGGGTGCCGCCGCTCGCGGTGTAGGCGTCGAGGGCGGCGAGCTGCGCATCGGTTGCGACGAAGAGCGACGGAGCCACGACCACGGCGTAGGGCGCCAGGTCGCTGTCGGGCGACACGAAGTCGATCGTGACGCCGACGGCCGTGAGCGCCCGGTACCAGGCGAAGACGCCCTCGACGTACGAGAGCCGCGTGGGAGAGGCCTCCTGCTCGATCGCCCACCAGGAGGTCCAGTCGAAGACGACGGCGACGCGGGCCTCGACGCGCGAGCCGAGCAGGCCCGTGGCGGAGAGGTCGGCGAGCTCGGCGCCGAGTTCCTGCACCTCTCGGAACACGCGGGTGTCGGTGCCGGCGTGGGGGACCATGCCGGCGTGGAACTTCTCGGCCCCGGCCTTGGCCTGGCGCCACTGGAAGAAGAGGATCCCGTCGGCGCCGCGACCGATGCACTGGTACGACCAGGCGCGCATCTGGCCGGGACGCTTGGCGGCGTTGCGCTCGCGCCAGTTGACGGCGGAAGGGGACTGCTCCATCAGGAGCCACGGCTTGCCGCCGCCCAGCGAGCGGATCAGGTCGCGCTGCATCGCGCCGTACACCGGTGACAGCGGGTCTCCGGGGTCGGGGTAGGAGTCGTCTGACACCACGTCGACCTCGCGGGCCCAGGCCCAGTAGTCGGCGCCCTTGAAGAAGCCCATGAAGTTGGTCGTGATCGGCACCGAGGAGCTCGCGCGGATGACCGCGACCTCGACGCGGTAGCACTCGAGCAGCTCGTCGGCCGAGAAGCGGTCGAAGTCGAGCAGCTGCGTCGGGTTCTTGAACGACGGAGCCGCGCGGGGCGGCAGGATCTCGTCGAACGAGTCGTATCGCTGCGACCAGAACGCCGTGCCCCAGGCGTCGTTGAGCGCGTCGACCGTGCCGTAGCGGGTGGCGAGCCAGGCGCGGAACGCCACGGCCGACGCATCGCAGTAGCAGTGGCTGACGTGGCAGCCGTACTCGTTGCCCACATGCCACAGCTCGAGCGCCGGGTGGTCGGCGTAGCGCTCGACGATCGCGGTCACCAGGCGGGCCGCGTAGCGGCGGTAGACCGGCGACGACGGACAGTACGCCTGGCGGCTGCCCGACGAGAGGGTGACGCCCTCTTCGGTGACGGGGAGCATCTCGGGGTGCTTCAGCGCCAGCCACGGCGGCGGCGAGGCGGTCGCGGTGGCCAGGTCGACGCGGACGCCGCCCGCATGGAGCAGACCGAGCACCTCGTCGAGCCAGGCGAAGTCGAACTCGCCGTCGCGGGGCTCGAGGCGGGCCCACGAGAAGATGCCGACGCTGGCGAGGTTGACGCCGGCCCGGTTCATGAGGGTGACGTCGTCGCGCCAGACGTCTTCGGGCCACTGCTCGGGGTTGTAGTCGCCGCCGTAGGCGAAGGCAGAGCCCAGGACGCCGCTCATTCCTTCACGCTGCCCGAGGCGAGACCGGTCTGCCAGTACCGCTGCAGGAAGAGGAAGGCGATGATCAGCGGGATGATCGAGACCATCGAGCCGGTGATGACCGTCGAGAACATCGCCTGCGAGCCGCCGCCGCCCGCGCTCGTCGCCTGCTGCTGGGCGAGGCCGACGGTGAGCGGGTACAGGTTCGACGAGTTCAGCATGATCAGGGGCAGGAAGTAGTTGTTCCAGGTCGCGACCAGCGCGAACAGGAACACCGTGACGATGCCGGGGCCGAGCAGGCGCAGGCCCACCTGCCAGAAGATCCGCCACTCGCCGGCGCCGTCGACGCGGGCGGCCTCGATCATCGAGTCGGGGATCGCGTCGGCCGCGTACACCCGCATCAGGAAGACGCCGAACGGGCTGACGAGCGACGGCACGATGACCGACCAGGGGGTGTTCGTGATGCCGAACTGGCTGAAGATCAGGTACGTCGGCAGCGCGAGCGCGGTCAGGGGGATCATGATGGCGCCCAGCACGACGCTGAACATCAGGTTGGCTCCGGGGAAGCGGTACTTCGCGAAGGCGTAGCCCGCCATCGTCGCCAGGAACGAGGCGCCGAGCGCCGAGACCGCGGCGTAGATGACCGTGTTCAGCGCCCACTGCAGGTAGATGCCGCCCGAGACCGTGAACACGTCGTGGATGTTCTGGAACAGGTTGAAGTGGCCGAACGCGTAGCCGAACGTCGAGAACAGGTCGGAGTTGTCTTTCGTGGAGGCGATCACGAGCCACGCGATCGGCAGCACGAAGTACAGCGCGCAGAGCCAGAGCAGCACGGTGAGGAGCGTCGAGCGCCGCTTCTCGCTGCTATAGGCCCTGGTGGTGCGTCGCGGCGCGAGGTCGCGGGCTCGGACCGGGGCGGGCTCCGCCCCGGCGACGGGCTTTCCGGTGGCTGCGGTCGTCATGAGGCTTTCGCTTCCCTTCGCTGCGTCGACAGCTGGACGACGTACGACACGATCGCGATGACGATTCCGAGGAGGAACGCGATGGCGGCGGCGTAGTTGACGTCCTGGTTGATGAACGCGAGGTTGTACGCGTAGTAGTTGGGGGTGAAGGCGTTGTCGATCACGTTGGGCGCGAGGCCCTTCAGCAGGCTCGGCTCGTTGAAGAGCTGGAACGTGCCGATGATCGAGAAGATCACCGTGAGCATGATGGCCGGGCGGATCGCGGGGATCTTGATGCTCCAGGCAATCCGGAACTGCCCGGCGCCGTCGATCTCGGCGGCTTCGAACAGCTCCGACGGGATCGACCGCAGGGCCGCGTACATGATGATCATGTTGTAGCCGACGAACTCCCACGTCACGATGTTCATGATCGAGCCGAGGATCGACGAGGCGCTCAGCAGGTTGGGGGCGCCGAAGCCGAGGGCCCGGAAGACCTGCGCGATCGGGCCGAAGTCCTGGCCGTAGAGATAGCCCCACATCAGCGTCGCGACGACGCCCGGGACCGCGTACGGCAGGAAGACCAGCAGGCGGATCGCCCCGGCGCCGCGGGCCCGGCCGGAGTCGATGGCCAACGCCAGGAACAGCGCGAGCACGAGCATGATCGGCACCTGGATGATCAGGAAGAGCCCCATGCGCCCGACGCCGGCCAGGAAGTCGGCGTCGGTGAACGCGCGGATGTAGTTGGCGAACCAGGCGAACTGCGAGCCGCCGACGAGGCGGGTCGCGAACAGGCTGAGGTAGCCCGAGTAGAACAGCGGCACGAGCAGCATGAGCACGAACACGAGCAGGAACGGCGCGACGAACAGGTACGCCGCCCGGTGCTGGCGACGTTGGTTCGCGTTGGCTCGCTTCCTCGTGCCCGGGCGCGCCCCGCGAGGGGCGACGACGGACTGGGTCATGTGGAACTCCTTCGTTCACGTCCAGAGGGGGAGAGGCGGGGGGGCCCGGAGGCCCCCCCGCCGGCACTGCTATTTGTTGACGCTGAAGCCCTGCTGGGTGCCGTAGTCGACGAGGGACTTCTGCCAGGCGTCGAGCCCGGCCGAGAGGTCGCCCTTGGCCGCCAGCGCCTTGCCCATCGTCTCGTTGTAGCTCGAGTAGGCGTAGTCCATGTAGGGCAGCCACTCGAACTTCGTGTCGACGGTTCCGGAGATCCCGGCGAACAGCTTGTTCACCTGCTGACCGCCGTAGAACGGCGCCTTCTGGTCGGTGAACTCGGTGCTCTCGAGGGTCTTCGTCGAGGTCGGGAACAGGAACTGCTTGTTCGCGAAATCGAGCGTCGACTCGGCGTCGTTGTTGATGAACTTCGCGAGCTCGTAGGCGGCGATGGGGTTCTTCGACGTCTTGAGCACGGCGTCGGACGACCCGCCCCAGTTGCCCGAGACGCTCTGACCCGCCTCGTACTGGGGGAGCGGAGCCGCCTCCCACTTGCCCGACGTCTTGGCCGCGGTGCCCTGCAGGAAGACGGGACCCCACGCGGCGGTCAGCCAGCCGGCGTACTTGCCGCTCGCCAGGCCCTGGTACCAGCTGTCGGTGAAATCGGGGTCGGTCGAGACGTAGCCCGCCTGGATCAGCTTCTGCCAGTACGCGGCGACCTCCTTGGCCTTCGTGCCGTTCACGTCGACCGTGACGCCCTTGTCGCCGTCGTAGCCGAACGGCTTGACGCCGGCCTGCCAGAGCAGACCCAGCATCTGGCCCGCCTGGCTCGAGGCGAGGTCGGACATGTACGAGCCCGTCTTCTCCTTCACGAGCTTGGCGTCGGCGGCGTACTCGTCCCAGGTCTCGGGCGCCTTGGTGACGCCCGCCTTGGCGAGGATGTCCTTTCGGTAGAGGTTGCCCATGGGGCCGGCGTCCTGCGGGATGCCGTAGACGGCGTCGCCGCGCTTGACCTGGTTCCACACCCACGGCGTGTACTCGTCGGACAGCTTGGAGGCGCCGTACGGTGCGAGGTCGAGCAGGTTGCCGGTCACGTTGAAGGACGAGATGTACTGGTACTCCATCTGGACGACGTCAGGAGCCCCCTTGCCGGCCTTCACCGCCGTGCGGATCTTCTGGTAGTGCGGAGCACCCTGGCCGACGTTCTCGACGTTGACCTTGATGTCCGGGTACTTCTTCTCGAAGAGGGCGACCTCGTTCTTGATGTCGGGAACCCAGGTCCAGAAGTTCAGGGTGGTCGGCGTGCTCATCGCCTTGTCGATGTCGGCCTGCGAGACCGTCTTGGTCGCGCTGCCTCCGCCGCCGCCGCTGGAAGCGGTGCAGCCCGACAGGACAAGGGTCACAGCAAGGAGGCCGGTGCCCAGCGCCACTGCTGTTCTCGGTGCGTTCTTCCTCATTGGTTCTTCCTTCATTCTCGGGTTCGTCGATCGGCTGCGATGGACGAACTCACCCGTCGACCAGGGCCAGGGAAGACCACGGTTCCAGGGAGATCTCGGTGCCGGCGAGGTGCCGGGCAGGGTCTGCTTCGGTGAGGTCGGAGACGTCGTGGGGGACCGTCACGGTCGCGCCTGCGGCCGACCAGTTGTGGACGAACCAGGCGCGCGCGCCGTCGGGGAGGGTGCCGGAGGCGACGGTGACCGTGTCGCCGCGCGTCCACCCCGCCGCGATGGGCTGCGGAACGGCGTACCGCACCACGTCGGCGGAGAGCGCGCCGTTCGGGACGGTGCCGACGTAGGTGATGCGGCCCGTTCCTGCGCCCCTCGTCGTCACGGCCGGGAAGCGGCCGAACGAGGAGTGCTGGTAGGTGGCGAGCACGTCGGCGCCCTCGACGACGAGTCCGTCGGCCCAGTCGGTCGCTCGAGCCTCGGGGCTGAGCGGGAGGGCCTCGCTGCCGGTGACGGCGAGCTCGTCGTCGAGGTTCGTGAACTCCTCGTACCAGACGCCGGCCGCGTCGTGCAGCGTGTCGGGGGCGACCGCCAGGCGGGCACGGGCCTCCTCGTCGGCGTAGCCGGTGCGCGGCCCGACGATGAGGTGGCCGCCGGCCTGGGCGTAGTCGGCCAGCAGCTGCAGCTCGTCGTCGTCGGCGATGTACACGGCCGGTGCGACGAGCACGGGGAAGCGCCTCACCAGCTCGGCGGCGCCGATCGCGACCGCCTGGGCGACGTGCAGGATGCGCGCCTGAGCATCCGCCCCGATGACGCCGGCGTGGAAGGCGTCGACGATGTGCTGGTAGCTGTCGCGACGCCCGGTCGTGCCGTCGACGTTGAGGGGCGGCGTGAAGTCGAAGGCGAATCGCGTCGCCGTGGACCACAGGATCGCCACGTCGGCGTCGGGCTCGTACCCGTCGAGGCGGGTGCCGATCTGCTTCAGCGCGGCCCCGATCTCGGCGACCTCGCGGAACACGCGGCCGGGCCTCTGGCTGTGCGGCAGGACGCCGCCCCAGTACGTCTCGGTGCCGAAGTGGAGGGTGTGCCAGTGCCAGTACTCGATCTGGGTGGCGCCGCGGGCGATCAGTGCGAAGGCCGACTGCTTGAGCTGCCCGGGGTAGGGCGGGTAGTTCTGCGAGGCGCCGCCGATCGACCAGGCGTTCGTCTCGGTGACGAGGAAGCGCCGCTGGTTCGATGAGAAGAGGCGATCGGCCTGACGGTACAGGCCGGCGACGCCTGTCGAGGTCCACGACGTCGGCACCGGCTTGACGTGGTCGAGCGAGAGGTGGTCCTGCATGCCGTAGTACGGGTTGCCGGCGGTGATGTCGAGGGCCGCGACGAGCTTCTCGTCGTCGATCGCCGGGCGCGGGTAGGCGATGCAGGTGGTGACGAACTGCTCCGGGCGGGAGTACTCGCGGACGATGTCGGCCTGCCAGGAGATGAACTCCGTGGTCACCTGCGCCTGGAACTGCCGCCAGGCGAGGTCGTACTGGGGCTGCGCGTTGCCGTCGGGCGTCCAGAGCTCCGACCAGTCGGCGATCCGGTGCGACCAGTAGACGAGGCCCCAGGCCTTGTTGAGCTCGTCGACCGTGCCGTACTTCGCCTTCAGCTGCCGCACGAAGCGGCGGAAGGTGGACGGGTTGTGGAAGAGCAGCATGCCGGGCTCGTTGTCGACCTGGAAGCCGATCACGGCGGGGTGGTCGGCGTAGCGCTCGACGATGGCGCGGATGACGCGCTCGGCGTGGAAGAGGAACGCGGGGTGGCTGTAGTCGACCTCCTGGCGGGAGCCCCAGGGCATCGGCTCGCCGGTCTTCGTCTGCGCGGCGATCTCCGGGTGGCTCTGCTGCAGCCACGGCGGCACGGCGTAGGTCGGGGTGCCGAGGATCACCGAGATGCCGCGGGCGTGGGCGCCGTCGAGCACGGGCAGGAGCCAGTCGAGGTCGAACTCGCCGTCGCGGGGCTCCCAGGTCGACCAGACCGACTCGCCGACGCGGATCACGGTGAAGCCCGCCTCGACCATGAGGTCGAGGTCGGTGTCGAGGCGGTCGCCGAGCTGGTACTCGGCGTAGTAGGCGGCCCCGAAGAGGATGCGGTCGGGGGTGGCAGCGGCAGTGAGGGGCTGCGGGGTGTGTGCGGTCGCAGGGTGCGTCGTCATCGTGCGGGAACTCCATCGTCCAAGCCGGTGTTAGCGGTAACATCGTTGTCGAGAAGGACCATATCCCGTTCTTGTTACCGGTCACAAGCCCCGTGTCGAAACTGTTACCGATTCGGCTGCCCCGCATCGCAGCCGACTGGAGGCGGGGCATCGCAGCCGACTGGAGGCGGGGTACCGCAGGCTACTAGAGGCGGGGCGCCGCCGTCGACGACCGCACCACGAGCTCCGCCGCGAACCGCGGGTCGACCCGCTGGCCGCTCGCCGTCGAGCCGTCGATCAGCGTGAGGATCTGGCCGAAGGCGATCCGGCCCTGCAGATCGAAGTCGAGGCTGACGGTCGTGAGCGGCGCCGGGAAGTACGGCGCCTCGGGGATGTCGTCGAATCCGACGACGCTCATGTCGGCCGGAACGGACAGCCCGCGCTCGGCGAGGGCGCGCATCGCCCCCAGGGCCATCTGGTCGTTCGCCACGACGAGGGCGGTGGCGCCGCGGTCGAGGGGGAGCTCGAGCGCCGCCCGGTAGCCCGACGCCGGCGACCAGTCGCCGTGCGCGCGGCCGACCTCGGTGAGCCCCCGCGCCCGGGTGGCCGACTCGAACGCGAAGAGGCGGTTGCGGGCCGAGATCCACGCACCGGGTCCGGCGATCTGCAGCAGGCGCGTGTGGCCGAGGTCGGCGAGGTGGTCGATGAGCATCGCGACGCCCTGGCCGTTGCGGGTGAGCTCGTGCTCGCCGACGCTGTCGTCGTCCTCGCCGGCGATGAACCAGGGCACGCTGAAGCCCGCCGTCGAGAATGCGTCGAGGACCCTGTCGGTCGAGCCGAACGCGATGATGCCGGCGAGGTCGCGCGAGTCGGCGATGCGCAGGGCCCGCTGGATGTCGGCGTCGTTGCCGGGGTCGAAGCTGACGATGTCGAGGAGGTAGCCGGCGTCGCGGGCGCCGCGGCTCGCGCCCTGCAGGATCTTGGCCGGGCCGACCTGCTCGATCTCGTGCGTCAGGGCGCCGATCCGGTGCGAGCGGCTGGTGGCCAGGGAACGGGCCGTGAGGTTCGGCCGGTAGTCGAGCTCCTCGAGCGCCCGCTCGACGCGCTCGCGTGTCTCGGGCCGGATCCCCTCGTAGCCCTTGAGCAGCCGGCTGACCGTCTGGTGCGAGACCTGGGCGAGCTTCGCGACGTCGTAGATGGTCGGGGCGCGACGGATGGCGCCGGGCACCCGGACCGGTCGGACCCCGCCGGGAACCGCCACCGATTCCACCCGCGCGGGCGCCGTGCCGTCGTCCATGGCGCGCTCCCGTCTGTCGTTCTCAGAGTATCGACCAGTGCGATCCCCGCCGACCAGCCTGCGGCCCCCATCCTGGGCGGTTTCTTAGACCTGGCCGACCGGAGCCGCTAGGGCCGCGGCATCCGCACCCGGGCGAGCGGCAGGCCGTGCAGCGGCTCGGTGACCCAGGCGGCGGCGAACGTCCCCGCAGACTGGTCGAGCTCGACGACGAGGCGGTGGGGCGTCTCGATGAAGGCGACGTCGAGGCGGACCCCGCCGGCCTCCCCGGGCGACGCCGACGCCGCGACGGCATCCGACACGAGCCACTCGCCGTCGCCGAGGGGGAGGCGGAGGGGGAGGCCCTGGTCGACGAGGGTCGCCGTACGACCGGCGCCGAGCACGACGCTCGTGAGGGTGGGCAGGCGGTTGCCGGGGCCGGGCTCGAAGGAGGCCGGTTCGAGCGTCGCCCCGGTGCCCGGCGGCACGGGGAGGGCCAGCGAGGCCAGACGCGCCGCGAGGGCCGTGTCGGACGAGGGCGACGCGGTTCCTGCGCCCACGGCAGGGAGGAGGTGCGCCCAGACGGCGTCGAGGACGGCCTGCATGTCGATGCTCTGGCCCGTCATCGCGACTACCAGGTCGAGCTCGGGGAGCACGACCGCGAACTGGCCGTAGGCGCCGTCGCCGCGGAAGCCGTGCGTGGCCATCCAGAACTGGAAGCCGTAGCCCTGCGACCAGTCGGGGGAGCCGCCGACGGCCGCATTGTCGACCTGGAGGCGCGTGGCCTCGTCGACGTAGGCCGCCGGGACGAGCTGCACGCCGTTCCAGACGCCGCCGTTCAGGTAGAGCTGGGCGAGCTTGGCCACGGCCGAGGTCGGCGCGTGGAAGCCGCTGAACCCGAGCTGCTCGCCGCTCGGGTGCGTCAGCCAGCCCACCTCGCCGATGCCCAGCGGATCGAAGAGACGGGGCCTCAGGTAGTCGACGAGGGTGCCGCCGGTCGCGCGCTGGATGATCGCGCCGAGCGTGTAGGTGCAGGGCTGGTTGTAGCAGAACAGGGTGCCGGGCTCTTCGTCGGGAGGCATCAGCAGGAAGCCGCGGACGAGGTCGGCAGGGTCGAGGGTGCTCGCGCGCTCCACCGTCTCCTCGCGGTGACCGCTCGCCATGGCCAGCAGGTGGCGGACCGTGATGCGGCGGGTGCGCTCGTCGGTGATCTCGGCGTCGAGCTCGGGGAAGTGGCTGATGATCGTGTCGTCGAGCGAGAGGAGGCCCTCCGCGGTCGCGATGCCCACGGCCGTCGAGGTGAAGCTCTTGCTCAGCGAGTAGAGCAGGTGCTGCCGGTCGGGCGCGTACGGGGCCCACCAGCCCTCGGCGACGACCTCGCCGCCGCGCAGCACCATGAGGCTGTGCGGCTCGACCTCGGCGGTGCTCTCGAGGGCGTCGATGAGCGCCTCGATCCCTCCGGCGTCGATGTCGTGGGCGGACGGGGAGCTGCGGGTGAGGGCGTCGTTGGTCACGAGGCCCACGCTAGTCGCGGATGGCGGCATCACGGCCCGGGATCCCGACATGGCACCAGGAATTCGCCTGGTGCGATGTCGCGATCACGGGTCGGGACGACTACCGCTTGCTGCCCGTCAGCAGCAGGATCCCCGACAGTCCGACCGCCCAGGGTCAGCGGTCGGCGCGAGCGAGTGCAAGCGCGTGCAAGCGCCGTGTAAGCGCCCCGGCGCACGCTCTTCTCATCCGGCCCGCACAGGGCCGCCACCGAACCACGAACGAGAGGACAGCCCCATGGCCACCAACAGCGACTGGGCCGTCGAAGCCCACGGCCTGGTCAAGGTCTTCGGCGAGAACCGCGCGGTCGACGGCGTCGACCTCAGCGTCCGCGCCGGAACCGTCTACGGAGTCCTCGGCCCGAACGGCGCCGGCAAGTCGACCACGATCAGCATGCTCGCCACCCTGCTCCGCCCCGACGCCGGCTCGGCCACGATCTTCGGCCACGACGTGCAGCGCGAGGCGCAGATCGTCCGCCAGCTCATCGGCGTCACCGCGCAGTTCGCGTCGGTCGACGAGAAGCTCTCGGCCACCGAGAACCTCATCATCTTCTCGCGCCTGCTCGGCCTCTCGCGCAGCGAGGCCCGTCGCAAGAGCGCCGCCCTGCTCGACGAGTTCGGCCTGACCGAGGCTGCGACCCGCCCGCTCGCGAAGTTCTCGGGCGGCATGCGCCGCCGGCTCGACCTCGCGGCCAGCCTCATCGCGCAGCCGCCGCTCATCTTCCTCGACGAGCCGACCACGGGCCTCGACCCGCGAACCCGCTCGCAGATGTGGGACACCATCCGCCGCCTCGTGAACGAGGGCTCCACCGTCCTCCTCACGACCCAGTACCTCGAGGAGGCCGACCAGCTCGCCGACCGCATCGCCGTCATCGACACCGGCCGCGTCGTCGCCGAGGGCACCGCTGAAGAGCTCAAGGCCTCCGTCGGCGAGTCGTCGCTCCAGCTCCGACTGGCCGACGGCGGCGACGTGGACGAAGCACGCCGCGTCATCCGCGAGACCCTGGGCGTCGACGCCGTCATCTCGCCCGAGGCCGGTCGCATCACGGCCCCCATGGCCGACCCCGATCGCGTCACCGACCTGTTCATCCGATTCCGCGAGACGGGCATCCGCCTCAGCGAGATGAGCGTGCAGAAGCCCACGCTCGACGAGGTCTTCCTCACCCTCACCGGCCACGGGGTCGACTCCGACCCCGTGGCAGCCGAGACGATCCAGAAAGAAGAGGTGCACGCATGACCGCGATCACCACGGCGACCCTCGAAGGGCGCCCGCTCAAGAACCACGTCAGCCTCGGCCAGTCGGTGCGCAACTCGTTCACCATGGCCTACCGCGGCATCCTCAAGATCCGCCGCACCCCCGAGCAGCTCATCGACGTCACCGTCCAGCCGATCATCTTCACCCTGATGTTCACGTACATCTTCGGCGGCGCGATCGCGGGCTCGATCGCCGACTACCTGCCGATGATCATCCCCGGCATCCTCGTCCAGACGGTCATCACCGGCTCCGTCGTCACCGGCACGCAGCTCCGCGAAGACATGGACAAGGGCGTGTTCGACCGCTTCAAGTCGCTGCCGATCGCGCGCATCGCCCCGCTCGCCGGCGCGCTGCTCGCCGACACCGTCCGCTACGCGATCGCCACGACGCTCACCCTGGTGATGGGCGTCATCCTCGGCTGGCGCCCGGGCGGCGGCCTGGGCCACGTCGTGCTCGCCGCCGTTCTCGTGATCGTCTGCGCCTGGGCGATCAGCTGGATCTTCGCCTTCTTCGGCGTCGTCGCCCGCAGCGCGTCGAGCGTCCAGGGCATCTCGTTCCTGGTGCTCTTCCCGCTCACGTTCCTCTCGAACGCGTTCGTCCCGGCCGACACCCTGCCGAACTGGCTCAAGGCGTTCGTGAACGCGAACCCGGTCTCGCACCTGGTCACCGCGGTCCGCGACCTCGCCAACACCGGCACCGTGACCGGAGACCTGTGGCTCGCGCTCCTCGGGGCGGCCGTGATCGTCGCGGTGTTCGCGCCCCTCACGGTGCGGTCGTACATGCGCAAGGCCTGACGGCCGAGGGGCGCAGGAACGGGCAGCTCGACTCCGGGCTGCCCGTTCCTGCGCCCCTTCGCCCTGCCTGCCGGGGCTCGGACTCAGCGCCGCAGCCGGCGGTCGCTCAGCAGCGCGATGGCCTCGCGGCGGGCGTCCGCCGACGTCATGGCCGTGACGTCGGGGATGCGGCCGGTGTCGAGCAGCCGGGCGTGCTCGAGCGACGGGATCTCCTGCCGGCCGTGCATCGCGATGCCGAGCTGCGCGAGCCGGATGCCTCTCGCCTCGAACTCGGCCGGGAGGCAGGCGAGGATCCACGAGGCGAGGGCGAAGACGGCCGCTCCGGCGATCGGGACGTCCTGGAACGCCTGAGGCACGCGGCTCTGCGCGATGAGGCGGGTGCGGAGGCGGGTGGCCATGCGGCCGACGTGCCTATCATGCTCGGCGCCGCCCGTGCGAGCTCGCAGGTGGGCCGACAGGGCGGCGGCCTCCGAGAGCGCGATGATCGGCGAGCGGAACCGGCTGCGGTCGTCCCGGATGCCAAGAATGGCCTCGTCGTACATGCGGAGCGCGTCGGCGTGCCGACCCTCCAGGAAGGCGATCTCCGCGAGGCCGCAGCGGGCGAACACCCGGACGTCCTGATCGCCCTCGGGCGTGGGGCCGGCGTCGTCGAGGAGCGCGGCGAAGCCCGCCCGGGCGCCGTCGACGTCGCCCAGAGCGATGCGGGCACTCGCCTGGCGCCATTCCACCTCGGCCAGGTCGCCGACGGCGCCGAGCGAGACCAGGCCGGTGCGGGCCTTCTCGGCCCACTCGAGAGCCTCGCGGGGCTGGGCCTCCTGGGCGTGGAGCTGAGACAGGAAGCCCGCGCTCGTCGCCGTCGCCCAGGCGTGGCCGTTCTGAACCGTGCTGTCGTAGGCCCGCCGCGCGTGGACGAACGCGTCGTCGATGCGGCCGTCGTTCTCGGCGAGCTGGGCAGTGATCACGGCGCCGAGCTCGACGATCACCGAGTCGCTCGAGGCGGCCATCCGCGCCAGGTGGCCCTGGAACGCCTCGACGCCGACGAGGGTCGCCAGGAAGAGGCCGGTCAGGGCCTCGAGGCGGGCGTCGGCGGCCGGGCCGTCGCGGCGGAGGCGGCGGAGGCGACCCAGCGCCAACGTGCCCGCTCGCCCGCCGCCGAACAGGTGCTGGCTGCCGGCGACGGCGCACGCCAGCAGCTCGGCGTCGCGGTGCTCGGGTGCCGGCCACCCGGTGCGGAGCACGCGCACGACATCGGGCGCGAATGCCGTGACGTCGGCGTGGCTGCCGTTCAGCGACCAGAAGTAGCCGAGCACGGCGAACGCGTCGGCGACGGTGCCACGGCGCTCGACATCGACGGCGAGGCGCAGGACGTGCACGAGGTCGTCCTGCTCGGCCGCCATGACGGCGAATCGGCGGACCTGGTCCGGGCCGTCGAGGTGCGAGCGGATGTCGGACGAGAACCATTCCGCCCACCGGAACATGGCCTCGCGCACGTCGTCGGACTCGCCCGACGCGATCAGCTGAGCGTCGCCGAACTCGCGGACCGTCTCGAGCATCCGGTAGCGGACGCGGCCGGTGCGGTGCTCTTCGGAGACTCCCACCAGCGACTGGCGGACGAGGCCGTCCAAGGCGTCGGCGACGTCGTGCTGGTCGGCCGAGCTCGGGCTGCCCACGATCTCGGCGGCGTCGGCCGAGAAGCCGTCGGGGAAGCGCGACAGGCGGGCGAGCAGGACGCGCTCGTCGTCGGCGAGGAGGTTCCACGACCAGTCGATGACGGCCGTGAGGGTGCGGTGGCGCTCGGGCGCGGAGCGGTCGCCGGAGGTGAGCAGGGCGAACCGGTTGCCGAGGCGGCGCTCGATCTCGTCGACGGCCATCGAGCGCACGCGTGCGGCGGCGAGCTCGATGGCGAGCGGCAGGCCGTCGAGACGTGCGCACAGGCGCTGGACGGCCTCGCGGGGGAGCGCCACGCCGGGGCGCGCCGATCGGGCGCGCTGCTCGAACAGCTCCACGGCGACGCCCGCGCTCGGCAGGGTCTCGAGCGGGTGCACGACCTCGGCGCCGATGGACAGCGGCGAGCGGCTCGTCGCGAGCACGCGCACGTCAGCGGTCTCGGACAGCATCTCGGCGGTCAGCTCGGCCGCCGAGCCGATCACGTGCTCGCAGTTGTCGAGGACCAGCAGGGTGGGCATCTCGAGCAGGGCGTCCGACAGACGCTCGCGAACGCCTCGGCGCACGCCGGGGTCGGCCAGGCGCAGTCGCGGCGCGCCGACCTCCCGCACGCCGAGCGCACTCGCCACGGCGAGCACCACGTCGTCGTCGCTGCGGACGGCGGCGAGCTCGACGACGACCACCCGCGCCGTGCTGTCGCCGGCGCGGCGGGCCACCTCCTGGGCGAGACGCGTCTTGCCGAGACCGCCCGGCCCGAGGATGGTCACGAGGCGCGACGTCGTCAGGCCGTGCTCGACGGCGGCGATGTCGGCGGCACGGCCGAGAAGCTCGTTGGGCGCCGTGCGGAGGCCGACGGCGATGCGGGTGCGGCGAGGTGTCGGTGTCGCGGAGCTCGGAGGAACGGCCTCGGCAGCTGCCCCGGCCGCTTCAGCCCCGTCGTCGGCCTCGGTCAGCAGGGCCGTGTTGGCGGCGATCAGGAGGGCCGACGGCGACGAGCCCAGCTCGTCGGCGAGAGCCTCGCGGTGAGCCGCGAACACGCGGAGAGCCGCGGTGCGCCGGCCGTCCGCGGCCAGCGCCCGCATCCTCAGGGCCACGTCGCCGTCGTCGGTGCGGCGACCGCGCTCGGCGAGGAGCGAGTCGAGCTCGTCGAGAGCGGCGAGGGCGCCCTGGCCGTCGCCGACGGAGCAGCGCGCTGTCGCGGCGGTGCGCAGGGCGTCGGCCCGGAGGCCGGCCGCCTCGGCGACGAGGTCGTCCACGAGCTCGAAGCCGTCGAGGTCGGCCGCGGGGGAGCCGCGCCAGGTCGCGAGCGCCGTGGTCGCGAGGTGGTCGGCTTCAGCAGGCTCCGCGCCGGCCGCCTGCGCCAGCAGGGTGCGCACCGCGTAGAGGTCGGTCGCCTTCGGGTCGCCCAGGCGGTAGCCGGTCGGAGTGGACACGACGAGGTCGTCGGCAGCGGCGTGACGGACCCGGGAGACCAGGGTCTGGAGGGCCGCCTTGGCCTGCCGCGGGGGCGTGTCGCCCCAGAGGTCGTGGATGAGGCGGGGGGAGGTGACGCCGGAAGATCCTGCGACCGACAGAGCGACGATGAACGCCTTTGCGCGCGGGCCCGCCGGCTCGACGAGCGTGCCCGGCTCGCGGCCGGCGACGCGGACGGGACCCAGCACAGCGACGAGGACACGGGCTGGAGGCACCCGGCGAGTCTAGCGCGCTGGTCAACGCCAACGATACGTCAGCGACCTATCGCTATGGGGCGCATCGCTTAGTCGTCTGGCCGCTGTTCGTCGTCTGGCCGCCGTTCGTCGTCAGGCCGCGGTATCGGTCTGGAACCAGATCTCGTCGAAGGCGCGATGCTCGGCGCCGCGGGCGAACGACGAGCGGAGATCATGCGAGGCGCCGCCCACGACCAGCACCTCGAGGCCGCGGGCGAGAAGCCCGTCGAGCAGCTCGCCGACGAAGCCGTGGTCAGCGAGCGCCACCAGGCTGGCGTCGATCTCGACGTGCGCGGCGGCGTCGCTCGGCACGCCGTCCGCGAGGGCGCGCCCGGTCGCCGCGTCGGCGACGAGCGGGGGCAGGGTGAGGGTGAACATCTGGTCGACGATGGTACCCCTCGCCCCGCTCGTCCGCCGTCTCAGCTGCAGAGCGCCGAGTAGTAGACGTTCTTCTCGGCGTTCAGCGTGATGGCGCCGGGACGCTTCGGCGAAATGGCTCCCCGCGTCGCCGCGTGGCCTGCGACCCGACGCGCAAGGCCATCTCGCGTGCCCGACCTCGGAGGAGGTTCCACGAATTGTGAAAGGTTCGCCGCGCCCGCGACACTCCTCTAGTGAAGGGGGTGGAAGTGGAACTCACACATGAGGCAGACGCAGACCTGGTCCGACGCACGATCGCCGGCGACCGGGACGCGCTCGCGCTGGTCTTCGACCGGTTCGCGCCGACGGTGACCCGCTACGCGTGGGCACTGGCATCGAGCCGGATGGACGTCGAGGAGATCGTGCAGGACACGTTCCTGACGTTCTGGCAGAAGGCGGAGTCCGTATCGGGCGCGACGACGACGGGGGAGTCGTCGCTGCTGCCCTGGCTCCTGGTCGTGTGCCGCAACCACGCGCTCAACCTGGCACGCAAGAGGGCACGCCACGAGAGCGACGAGCTGACCGACGAGGTCGCGGCTCCGGCCGACGAGGCCGACGCCCGAGAGCGGCTGCGCTGGCTGCGCGACGAGATCGCCGCCCTCTCGCCGCTCGACCAGCGCGTGTGCGAGCTCTGCCTCATCGAGGGCAGGCCCTACGCCGAGGTCGCGGAATCCCTCGGGATCACCGTGACCGCCGTCACCCAGCGGGTCTTCCGCTCCCGAGCACGACTGAAGAAGGCGGTGACCGACCGTGAACACTGAGCCACCCACCGGAGACGACCTGAACCGCATGCTCGTCTCCATGAAGCAGAACGTCCTCGAGGGCGCCGTCGCGCACCCGGTGAAGCGCCGGCGCCGGAACTGGGGCATCGCCCTCGGCGTCATCGCGTTCCTGGGCCTCGGCGCGGCCTCCGGCGGGGTCGCCCTCGGTCTGGTCCCCTCGCCGTTCACGGCCTCGGCCCCCGTCGCCCCCGTCACCTCGGCTCCGCCGGCCCCGTCGCCGACGGCCACCACAGCTCCGCCTCCCCAGCCCAGCAAGACGGCCACGCCGGTAGCGGGCCCGCGCAGCACGGTGCCGATCACCTGCAGCGCACTCGGCGAAGCCGGCGACCTCCAGCGGCTCGCTCCGGCGCTCGCCTGGATCGCGCCGACGTCCGCGTCGCCAGTGACGGCGACGATCAAGAGCGAGGGCGTGCTGACCTGCTCCTACTCCGACGATGCATCCGGGATGGGGACGTCGCTGCAGATCTCGGCATTCGCCGACGCGGCCGAGGGCCGCAAGCAGATCGCGGGCTGGATCGCGGGCGGCAGCGAGACGGCGGCCAATGTCGGCAGCGTCTCGGCTCAGTACTGCGGGGGTCCATACGAGGACTGCTCGGTCAACTTCGTCGCGGGCGACTTCTGGGTCGTTGCCAGCTACACGGCCGCCGACCACCCGACCGTCGTTCCCGCCGCCCTGACGTCGGTGATCCGCGACATGGCGAGCGCGCTCGCCCCGCTCACAGCCGTGGAGCCGTGGACTCCGCCGACCTCGATCTGGACCGACGTGACGACCTGCGACGCGATGGCCACTGCCACGCCGATCGACGAGATTCTGGGCACGGCTTCGGTGACTGAGCCCTTCGCCACCGGGACCGACGGCGGGGACGTCATCTCGAACTCGCATGTGAGCCTGCTCTGCTCTTGGCAGGCGAGCACGCCGGGTGTCGATGAGAATGAGTCCATGAACGCCGATCTCTCCGTCGGAGGCGCAAGCCAGCTCGAGGGCCTGGCTCGGAAGGGCGACGCCGGGACGCCGATCACGGTCGAGGGCGCGGACTCCGCGTTCTCCACCTGCGACACATCGCCGACCGAGGGCTGTCTGATCGACGTCGAGACCGACGGCTCGTGGCTTCGCGTCGGCCAAGGAGCAGGAGTCGGGTCGGATCGCCTCGGCGTATTGGTGAGGGTCGCCGCCTCGCTGATCGCGGGTCAGAAGGGTCGCTAGGCTGGACGCCACCCCCTGAAGCAAAGGAACAGACGTGTCAGACGCCGGAGAACCCACGACCGCCATCGATCCGATCGAGGTCACGGAGACGACGACGGGCTTCGAGCTGTTCCCGCAGCGCGAGGTGGTGGCTGTCCGCGTCGACGGCGTGCTCTTCGACATGGCCGGCGAGTTCCTGCCCGGGACTGTGGCCGAGCCCGTGCTGATCGACTCGCCGCAGGGCCTCGAGATCCTGCGCCACTCGACGGCGCACGTCATGGCGCAGGCCGTGCAGTCGATCAACCCCGAGGCCAAGCTCGGCATCGGCCCGCCCGTCGTCGACGGCTTCTACTTCGACTTCGACGTCGCCGAGCCCTTCACCCCGGAAGACCTCAAGGCGATCGAGAAGGTCATGGAGCGCATCGTCAAGGCGAACCAGCGCTTCGTGCGCCGCGTGGTCTCCGAAGACGAGGCGCGCGAGCTGATGGCGAACGAGCCGTACAAGCTCGAGCTGATCGGCCTCAAGGGCGGCACCGACCTCGACCAGGACGCCGGCGAGGCCGGCGTCGAGATCGGCGGCGCGGAGCTGACCGTCTACGACAACGTCGACCCCAAGACCGGCGACGTCGTCTGGCGCGACCTCTGCCGCGGCCCGCACCTGCCGTCGACCCGCCTGATCCAGAACGGCTGGAAGCTCATGCGCAACGCCGCGGCCTACTGGCGCGGCTCGGAGAAGAACAAGCAGCTCCAGCGCATCTACGGCACCGCCTGGGCCACGAAAGACGACCTGCGCGAGCACCTCGCCCGCCTCGAGGAGGCCGCCAAGCGCGACCACCGCAAGCTGGGCGCCGAGCTCGACCTGTTCTCGTTCCCCGACGAGCTGGGCTCCGGCCTCGCCGTCTTCCACCCCAAGGGCGGCATCATCCGCCGCGCCATGGAGGACTACTCGCGCCAGCGCCACGAGGAGGAGGGCTACGAGTTCGTCTACACGCCCCACATCACCAAGGCGAACCTCTACGAGACCTCGGGCCACCTCGACTGGTACAAAGACGGCATGTTCCCAGCCATGCACCTCGACGAGGCGCGCAACGAGGAGGGCGAGATCGTCCGCCAGGGCGCCGACTACTACCTCAAGCCGATGAACTGCCCGATGCACATCCTCGTGTACCGCTCGCAGGGCCGCTCGTACCGCGACCTGCCGCTGCGCCTGTTCGAGTTCGGCACCGTCTACCGCAACGAGAAGTCCGGCGTCATCCACGGCCTCACCCGCGTGCGCGGCATGACCCAGGACGACGCGCACATCTTCACCACCCGCGAGGAGATGGCGAACGAGCTCAAGAACACGCTCGGCTTCGTGCTGTCGCTGCTCAAGGACTACGGCCTGAACGACTTCTACCTCGAGCTGTCGACGAAGGATCCCGAGAAGTACGTCGGCGACGACGCCACCTGGGAGGAGGCGACCGAGACGCTGGCGCAGGTCGCTCGCGAGACCGGCCTCGAGCTCGTGCCCGACCCCGCGGGCGCTGCCTTCTACGGCCCGAAGATCTCCGTCCAGGCGCGCGATGCGATCGGCCGCACCTGGCAGATGTCGACCGTCCAGCTCGACTTCAACCTGCCGGAGCGCTTCGACCTCGACTACACGGCGGCCGACGGCACTCACCAGCGCCCCGTCATGGTCCACCGAGCGCTGTTCGGCTCGATCGAGCGCTTCTTCGGCGTGCTGACCGAGCACTACGCCGGCGCCTTCCCGGTGTGGCTGTCGCCCGTGCAGGTCGTCGGCATCCCGGTGGCCGACGAGTACGGCCCCTACCTCGACGAGATCGCCGCACAGCTGCGCGCCGAGGGCGTGCGCGTGCAGATCGATCACGGCAACGACCGCATGCCGAAGAAGATCCGCACGCACACCAAGGCCAAGGTCCCGTTCCAGCTCATCGCCGGCGAGGAGGACCGCGCGGCCGGCAGCGTGAGCTTCCGGTACCGCGACGGCTCGCAGGAGAACGGCATCCCGGTCGCCGACGCGATCGCGAAGATCGTCGAGGCCATCGAGACCAAGGCGCAGGTCTGACCGTGCCGGAGGCCGGGGCGGAGTCCTCCGCCGACTTCGCCGCGGCTCCCGACGCGTTCCAGCGTCTCTGGACCCCGCACCGCGCCGTCTACGTCGAGAAGGGGCAGGGCGCGCACGACGACGACTGCCCGTTCTGCAGCGCCCCGTCGAAGCCCGACGCCGAGGTCCTGATCGTCGCGCGCGGCGAGCACGCCTACGCGCTGCTGAACCTCTTCCCGTACAACCCCGGCCACCTGCTCGTCTGCCCGTACCGCCACATCGCGAACTACGACGAGGCCACGGCCGAGGAGGTCGCCGAGATCGGCGAGATGTCCCAGACCGCGATGCGCGTGCTGCGCGAGGTATCGCACGCCCAGGGATTCAACCTCGGCATGAACCAGGGCTCGGTCGGCGGTGCCGGCATCGCCGCGCACCTGCACCAGCACGTCGTGCCGCGCTACGGCGGCGACTCGAACTTCTTCCCGATCATCGCCGAGACGAAGGCGATCACGCAGCTGCTCGGCGACGTCCGCGAGGCGGTCGCGACCGCGTGGCCACCGCGCACCGGGAGGCCGCGCACCGTAAGCTAGGGGACCATGAGCGACAGCACCCCCACCACCGGATCCTCCCTCGTCAAGCGCGGCCTCGCCGACATGCTCAAGGGCGGCGTCATCATGGACGTCGTCAACGTCGAGCAGGCGACCATCGCGCAGGAGGCCGGCGCGACCGCCGTCATGGCCCTCGAGCGCGTGCCCGCCGACATCCGCGCGCAGGGCGGCGTCGCTCGCATGTCCGACCCCGACATGATCGACGAGATCATCAAGGCCGTCGACATCCCCGTCATGGCGAAGGCCCGCATCGGCCACTTCGTCGAGGCGCAGATCCTCGAGACCCTCGGCGTCGACTACATCGACGAGTCAGAGGTGCTCAGCCCGGCCGACTACGTGAACCACATCGACAAGTGGAAGTTCACCGTGCCCTTCGTCTGCGGTGCCACCAACCTGGGCGAGGCGCTCCGTCGCATCACCGAGGGCGCGGCCATGATCCGCTCCAAGGGCGAGGCCGGCACCGGCGACGTCTCCGAGGCCACGAAGCACATCCGGACGATCACGAAAGAGATCGCCGCCCTGCGCCACCTCCGCGACGACGAGCTCTACGTCGCCGCCAAGGAGCTCCAGGCCCCGATCGAGACCGTCCGCGAGGTCGCCGCCACCGGCAAGCTCCCCGTCGTGCTCTTCACGGCGGGCGGCGTCGCGACGCCCGCCGACGCCGCGCTCATGATGCAGCTCGGCGCCGACGGCGTCTTCGTCGGCTCCGGCATCTTCAAGTCGGGCGACCCGGCCGCCCGCGCCGCCGCGATCGTCAAGGCGACCACGTTCTTCGACGACGCCACGATCGTCGCCGAGGCCTCCCGCGGGCTGGGCGAGGCCATGGTGGGCATCAACGTCGCCGACGTCCCCGCGCCGCACCGCCTCGCCGAGCGTGGCTGGTAACGGCTCGAGAGTGCGCATCGGGGTCCTGGCCCTCCAGGGCGACTTCCGCGAGCACCTGAACGTCGTCTCGTCTCTCGGCGAGACGGCGGTTCCCGTCCGGCGCGAGGCCGAGCTGGCCGAGGTCGACGGGCTCATCATCCCCGGCGGCGAGTCCAGCGTCATGGACAAGCTGTCGCGCACGTTCGGCCTCGCCGAGCCGCTCAAGGCCGCCATCGCCGCGGGCCTGCCCGTCTACGGCACCTGCGCCGGCCTCATCATGCTGGCCGACCGCATCCTCGACGGCATGGCCGGCCAGCAGACGCTCGGCGGCCTCGACGTCGCCGTCCGCCGCAACGCGTTCGGCTCGCAGCGCGACTCGTTCGAAGAAGACCTGAGCGTTCCGGCCCTGCCCGGCGACACGGTGCACGCGGTGTTCATCCGCGCACCCGTGGTGGAGTCCGTGGGGGAGCGCGCGACTCCGCTGGGCACCCTGGCCGACGGCCGGGTCGTCGCGGTCGAGCAGGGCGACCTGCTCGGCACGTCGTTCCACCCCGAGATGACGAACGACTACCGCTTCCACGAGTACTTCCTCGGCAAGGTGCGTGCTCGCACGACCTGAACGCCCCGCCGGTACACTTATCGAGACTTTCGTACCAGAGCAACGCAGACTCAGAGAACAGAGCAACGACAGGAGCACCGTGTCCGGGCATTCCAAGTGGGCGACGACCAAGCACCAGAAGGCCGTCGTCGACGGTCGGCGGGCGAAGTCGTTCGCGAAGCTGATCAAGAACATCGAGGTCGCGGCCAAGATGGGCGGAGCCGACTTCGAGGGCAATCCGACCCTGGTCGACGCCGTCCAGAAGGCCAAGAAGACCTCGGTCCCCAAAGACAACATCGACCGCGCCGTCAAGCGCGGTGCCGGCCTCACAGGCGATGCCGTCGACTACCAGACGATCATCTACGAGGGCTACGCGGCCAACGGCATCGCCCTCATGATCGAGTGCCTCACCGACAACAAGAACCGCGCGGCCGCCAACGTGCGTACCGTCATGAGCCGCAACGGCGGCACGATGGCCGACCCGGGCAGCGTCGCCTACAACTTCGCGCGCAAGGGCGTCATCACCGTCATGAAGACCGACGGCCTCACCGAAGACGACGTCATGGGCGCCGTCCTCGACGCGGGTGCCGAAGACGTCATCGACCAGGGGTCCGGCTTCGAGGTGCAGACCGACCCGAGCGACCTGGTCCCGACCCGCACGGCTCTCCAGGCCGCCGGCATCGACTACGACGCCGCCGACATCGAGTTCGTTCCAGGCCTCAAGGTCGAGGCCGACGTCGAGACGGCACGCAAGGTGTTCCGCCTCATCGACGCGCTCGACGACGACGACGACGTTCAGAACGTCTACTCCAACATCGACGTCACGGCCGAGGTCCAGGCCGAGCTCGACGACGACGAGTAGTCGCACGTCCATGAGGGCGGGGGCTCGGGCGTGAGCCTCCGCGTCCTCGGGGTCGACCCGGGCCTCACCCGCTGCGGCGTGGGCATCGTCGAGGTGGCCGCCAACCGAGTGCCCCGGCTGGTGTCGGTCCACACGATCCGGTCGGCCTCGGATGCTCCGCTCGAGCAGCGCCTGATGATCATCGCGCGCGGCATCGAGGCGCTGGTCGACGAGTTCCATCCCGACGCCATGGCGATCGAGCGCGTCTTCGCGCAGAACAACGTCCGCACCGTCATGGGCACGGCCCAGGTCAGCGGACTCGCCCTGCGCGCCGCCGCCGAACGGGGCATCCCGGTCGCGCTCCACACCCCCTCCGAGGTGAAGGCCGCCGTCACCGGATACGGGAACGCCGACAAGAAGCAGGTCGGCGCGATGGTCGCCCGTCTGCTCGGCCTCGCCGAGGTGCCCAAGCCCGCCGACGCCGCGGACGCCCTGGCCCTCGCCATCTGCCACGCCTGGCGCCGCAACGCCCCCGATTCCGTCGCAGGAACGCCTGGCGGGTCCCTCACCCCCGCCCAGCGTGCGTGGCGCGACGCCGAGAAGTCGGTCCGCACTCCTAGGCTTGGGGGATGATCTCCAGTCTCCGCGGCACAGTCGCCGTCGCCGCCGGGTCCACGGTCGTCGTGGAGGTCGGGGGAGTCGGGCTGAAGGTCGCCGTCACGCCCCAGGTCGCGCTGACGATGCCCGTCGGCACGGTCGCCCACCTGTTCACGACCCTCATCGTCCGCGAGGACGACCTCTCGCTCTTCGGGTTCCAGACCGCCGACGAGCTCGAGGTGTTCGACCTCCTCCGCGGCGTCACCGGCGTCGGCCCGAAGTCGGCGCTCGGCGTGCTCGGCCACCTCACGCCGTCGCAGATCGCCCAGGCCGTCGCCGCGGAAGACGACGCGGCATTCCGCCGAGTGTCGGGCATCGGCCCCAAGACGGCGAAGCTGATCATCGTGCAGCTCACCGGCAAGCTCGACATCCGCGTGCAGGCGCCGAGCGTCACCGCGACGACCACCACGTCGGCCGACGTGCTCACGGCCCTCATCGGCCTCGGGTGGTCGGAGCGCGACGCGGAGGCCGCGATCGATGCGGTGCTCGAAGACGCTGATCCGTCGGTGACCGGCGCAGTTCCTGCGCTCCTCAGGGCAGCGCTGACCCGCCTCGGGCCGCAGCGCGCCGGATCCACTCGATGACCGCCGCCCCGGTGGACGACGACCTCACCAACCCCGAGCCCGAGTCCGACGCCGAGCTCGCCTTCGAGGGGGCTCTGCGTCCGAAGTCGCTGACCGAGTTCGTCGGCCAGACCAAGGTGCGCGGCCAGCTCGAGCTGCTGCTCAAGGCCGCAGCGATGCAAGGCCGCACCCCCGACCACATCCTGCTCGCGGGCCCGCCCGGCCTCGGCAAGACGACGCTCGCCATGATCGTGGCGCACGAGAGCAACCGGCCGCTGCGCATGTCGTCGGGCCCGGCCATCCAGCACGCGGGCGACCTCGCGGCCGTGCTGTCGTCGCTCGTGCCGGGTGAGGTGCTGTTCATCGACGAGATCCACCGCATGGCGCGGTCGGCCGAAGAGATGCTCTACCTCGCGATGGAGGACTTCCGCATCGACATTATGGTCGGCAAGGGCGCGGGTGCGACGAGCATTCCGCTCGAGCTGTCGGCCTTCACGCTGGTCGGCGCCACGACGCGCTCCGGCCTCCTGCCGAACCCGCTGCGCGACCGCTTCGGATTCACCGCGCACCTGGAGTTCTACGACGAGGCCGAGCTCGAAGAGGTGATCCGCCGGGCTGCGAAGCTGCTCGACATCGACATCGACACGGACGCCCTCGCCGAGATCGCCGGCCGGTCGCGCGGTACGCCCCGCATCGCCAACCGCCTGCTCCGCCGTGTGCGCGACTACGCGCTGGTGCACGGTCAGGCCGCCGACATCCGCACGGTGAAGGCGGCGCTGGAACTGTACGACGTCGACGCTCTCGGCCTCGACCGACTCGACCGCGCCGTCCTCGAGACCGTCCTGACCCGCTTCGACGGCGGCCCGGTCGGCCTCAACACCCTCGCGGTCTCCGTCGGCGAGGAGTCCGACACGATCGAGTCCGTGGTCGAGCCGTTCCTCGTCCGGGTCGGCCTGCTCACCCGCACGCCCCGGGGCCGCATCGCCACACCGGAGGCCTGGGCGCACTTCGGGCTGACGCGGCGCACAGGAGGGCTGTTCGACTGATGTCCTATAATCCTCGAAGGCTTCCAGCGGTCGTGTCTGATTCCACGCGGCAACACCTTCCCTCACCTGCGAAAGAAGACTGATTCATGTCGAATGCCACCACCTACGTGATGCTCGCCCTTCTGGTGGTGCTGATCTTCTTCATGTTCCGCAACCGCCGCAAGCGCGCCGCCGAGCAGCAGAACCTGCAGAGCAAGCTCGTGCCCGGCGTCGAGGTCATGCTGACATTCGGCCTGTACGGCACGATCGTCTCGATCAACGACGACGAGAACATCGCCGAGGTCGAGGTCGCCCCCGGCACGATCATCCGCGTGCACCGCCAGACCCTGGGCCGCGTCGTCGAGCCGGTCGTCGCCGTCGACGAGCCCACCGTCGCCGATGCGTCGTCGGCGAGCTACTCGCTCAACAAAGACTCGGCCATCCCTGCCACCGACCCCTCGTACGGCGAGCGTCTCGACCAGACTCCCACGACCGACGACGACACCAAGCACTGACAGTCCAGCGCTCGGCCTTCCGGCTGGGCACCGAACCGGCGCGGGCCGCTCCTGAGAGAGCCCGCGCTGCCTGAGAAAGCTGAGTTCCTCCGTGGCACGATCGACGCCCGCGAAGAAGGCCATTCGCTCACTGACGTGGCTCCTGATCATCATGGCCGCGATCGCCGCGCTCAATGGTGCAGCGACCATCCTGCACAAGACGACGAACACCACCGACGGGTGGTGGAACAACGCCAGCTTCGTCCCGGAGCTCGCGCTCGACCTCCAGGGCGGCACGCAGATCACCCTCCAGGCGCAGCTGCAGAGCGGCAAGACCGTCTCGTCCGATCAGCTCAACCAGGCCGTGTCGATCATCCGCCAGCGCGTCAACGCCAACGGCGTGAGCGAGGCCGAGATCAACACGCAGGGGCGAAACAACATCGTCGTGTCGATTCCCGGCAGGCCCGACGCCGAGACCCTGAAGCGGATCGAGTCGGCCGCGCGCCTGACCTTCCGGCCGGTGCTCTACACCGAGACCGTCGCCGACTCCTCCGTTGGTGCCTCGGCGTCCGCGTCTGCGACGCCGTACGTGCCCAGCAAGACGCTCGAGGCGACCCCGACCGCGAAGCCGACCGATGCCTCCGACATCAGCTGGATCAGCGCCCGCCTGGCCGACCTCTACACGAACTACAACTGCGCCGCTCCCGACGACGTCACGAACGCGCCCGACTCCGAACCCCTCGTCACCTGCTCCACCGACGACAGCGGCGCGACGTCGAAGTTCATCCTCGGACCGGTCGAGGTCGAGGGCTCCACGATCAGCGACGCGACCAGCGGCCTCGCCACCAACTCCCAGGGCAACAGCACCGGGCAGTGGGCCGTCAACATCAACTTCAACGGCAAGGGCACGACCGAGTTCAAGGACGTCACGAGCCGCCTGGTCTCGCTGACCGCTCCGCGCAACCAGTTCGCGATCGTCCTCGACGGCCTGGTCATCACGGCCCCGTCGACGAACAGCGCCATCACCGACGGCTCGGCCCAGATCACCGGCTCGTTCACCTCCGACTCCGCGAAGACGCTCGCCGACCAGCTCAAGTTCGGCGCGCTGCCCATCAGCTTCGACGTCCAGAGCACCGAGGTGATCTCCGCCACCCTCGGCACCACCCAGCTGCTCTCGGGCCTCATCGCCGGCCTGGTGGGGCTGATCCTGGTGATCATCTACTCGATCATCCAGTACCGCGCCCTCGCCTTCGTCACGATCCTGTCGCTGGCGATCTCGGGTGGCATCACGTATCTGACCATCGACTTCCTCTCCTGGCACGACGGCTACCGCCTGTCGCTGGCGGGCGTGGCAGGTCTGATCGTGGCGATCGGAATCACGGCCGACTCGTTCATCGTCTACTTCGAGCGAATACGAGACGAGCTGCGTGACGGCAGGCCGCTCGAATCGGCCGTGGAGCACGGCTGGTCGCGCGCCATCCGCACGATCCTGGCGTCCGACACCGTCAACTTCCTGGCCGCGGTCACGCTGTACGTCCTCGCCGTCGGCAGCGTCAAGGGCTTCGCTCTCACCCTGCTGCTGACCACGCTCGTCGACATCGTCGTCGTGGTGCTGTTCACGCATCCGATGCTGCGCCTCATCGCGCGGACCAACTACTTCGGCAGCGGCCACCGGTTCTCGGGCCTCGACCCGAACGCGCTCGGTGCCGTCTACCGCGGCCGCGCTCAGTTCCGCGCTCCCGTCGAGCCGGGGCGCAAGCGCGCCGGCGGCAAGGAGGCGGCTATCCGCCAGACGATCGCCGAGCGCCGGGCCGCCGAGAAGGCCCGGGGCGACCAGGGCACCACCACGAACACGAACGACTCGGAGAAGGACTCCTGATGGCCAGCTTCTCGCAGTTCGGCAACGACCTCTACACCGGCGCCCGCTCCGTCAACATCGTCGGGCGCCGCAAGATCTGGTACGCGATCGCCGCGTTCCTGGTCCTCGCGTCGATCCTGATCCCGATCGCCCGCGGCGGGTTCCAGTTCAGCATCGACTTCACCGGGGGCTCGGAGTACCAGATCTCCGGCGTCGCCGATCCGAAGCAGACCACGGCGATCGACACGGTGACGGCGTATAAGGCCGACGCCACGCCTCTCGTCTCGGTGGTCGGCGGCGACACGGTCCGCGTCCAGGTCAACGACCTGACCACCCGCCAGACCGACGCTCTCGGCATCAAGCTCGCCGAGGCGTACAACGTGCAGGAGAAGAACGTCGCCACGTCGTTCATCGGCGCGACCTGGGGCGGCGACATCACCACGCAGGCCATTCGCGGTCTGGTGATCTTCCTGATCCTCGCCGCGATCTTCATGACGATCTATTTCCGCACCTGGAAGATGGCCGCGGCCGCCATGATCTCGCTGATCCACGACCTCGTGATCACGGCGGGCGTCTACGGCATCCTCGGCTTCCAGGTGTCGCCGGCGGCCGTCATCGGCTTCCTGACGATCCTCGGCTACTCGCTGTACGACACCGTCGTGGTCTTCGACAAGATCCGCGAGAACAACGCCGAAGACAAGAACGGCTCGGCCCGGACGTTCGGCGAGTCTGTCAACCTCGCCGTCAACCAGACGCTGGTCCGCTCGATCAACACCTCGGTCGTGGCCCTGCTCCCGGTCGCGGCGATCCTCTTCATCGGCTCGCTGCTGCTCGGAGCCGGCACGCTCCGCGACATCTCCCTCTCGCTGTTCATCGGCATCCTGGTCGGCACGTACTCGACCATCTTCATCGCGGCCCCGGTCTACGCGCAGATCCGCGGCCACGAGACGCTGATCAAGAAAGCCGACGACAAGAAGACGAAGGCGCACGAGGTCGTCTCCCAGTGAGCACTCCCACGGGCCGAGAAGAGATCACGGCTGTCGAGGCCGTCGAGGCAGTGAAGTCCGGCGCCTACCTGATCGACGTGCGCGAGCAGCACGAGTGGGACGCCGGGCACGCCCCTGACGCACACCTGCTGCCGATGTCCGAGCTCGGCGAACGCCTCGACGAGGTGCCCGACGACCGCGAGGTCCTCATCGTGTGCCACGTCGGCGGCCGCTCCTTCCGCGTCACCCAGGCCCTGCGCCAGCGCGGCATCGACGCCGTCGACGTGCTCGGCGGAATGCTCGCCTGGCGTGACGCTCAGGGCGAACTGGCGAGCGAGAACGGCGCCGAACCGTCCGTCGGCTGACGCCGAGCGCCTATCCTGGACGAAACTCGGCCGCACTGCGTCCGAGCGGCTCGAACGACGGAGGCCCGGATGACGACCGAGATCACCACGGCTGAGACACCTGCGCCCGGCGAGTCCGGTCGACCCGGCTCCGCGCCGGGCGGTCAGCCCTCCACCGCGACGCTGCGCACTCTTCTGCCGCGCCTGTTCTCGCGCAGCCAGCCCGCCGGCGCCGTCGACCGTCTGATCAAGACGGTGCGGATGCACCACCCCAAGGCCGACCTGTCGATCATCGACCGGGCCTACGTCACCGCCGAGCGCGCTCACACGGGGCAGTTCCGCAAGAGCGGCGAGCCCTACATCACGCACCCCGTCGCGGTCGCGCAGATCCTGGCCGACCTGGGCATCGGGGCCAAGACGATCGCCGCCGCGCTCCTCCACGACACCGTGGAAGACACCGACTACGCGCTCGACACCCTGCGCCGCGACTTCGGCGACGAGATCGCCATGCTCGTCGACGGCGTCACCAAGCTCGACAAGCTGAAGTACGGCGACAGCGCTCAGGCCGAGACCGTCCGCAAGATGGTCGTCGCCATGTCGAAAGACATCCGGGTCCTGGTCATCAAGCTGGCCGACCGCCTGCACAACGCGCGCACCTGGGGCTTCGTCGAGTCCGCCTCGGCCACCCGGAAGGCCACCGAGACCCTCGAGATCTACGCGCCGCTGGCTCACCGCCTCGGAATCCAGACGATCAAGTGGGAGCTCGAAGACCTGAGCTTCGCCGTGCTGCACCCGAAGCTCTACGTCGAGATCGACAGCCTAGTGAAGCAGCGCACGCCGCAGCGCGAGCAGTTCGTGCAGAACGTCATCAACGCCGTGAAGTCCGACCTCAAGTCGTCGAAGATCCGCGGCGACGTCGTCGGCCGGCCGAAGCAGTACTACTCGATCTACCAGAAGATGATCGTGCGCGGGCGCGAGTTCGACGAGATCTACGACCTCGTCGGCATCCGCGTGCTGGTCAACTCGCTGCGCGACTGCTACGCCGTGCTGGGCTCGATCCACGCGCGGTGGAACCCGATCCCGGGCCGCTTCAAGGACTACATCGCGACGCCGAAGTTCAACCTGTACCAGTCGCTGCACACGACCGTGATCGGCCCCAAGGGCCGCCCCGTCGAGATCCAGATCCGCACGCACGAGATGCACCAGCGCGCCGAGTTCGGCGTCGCAGCGCACTGGAAGTACAAGCAGCGGATGAACGGCGGCAAGGACAACCTCACCGACCCCAAGACCGAGACCGACATGGCGTGGCTCGCCCACATCTCGGACTGGCAGGCCGAGACGGCCGACCCGGGGGAGTTCCTCGACAGCCTCCGCTTCGAGATCGGCGCCAAGGAGCTCTACGTCTTCACGCCGCAGGGCAAGGTCATCGGCCTGCCCAACGGCGCGACCCCGGTCGACTTCGCCTACGCCGTGCACACCGAGGTGGGCCACCGGACCATGGGCGCCAAGGTCAACGGCCGCCTCGTCCCGCTCGAGTCGACCCTGACCTCGGGCGACGTCGTCGAGGTCTTCACGTCGAAGAATCCCGACTCCGGCCCGTCGCAGGACTGGCTGAACTTCGTCAAGAGTCCCCGCGCCCGCAACAAGATCAAGCAGTGGTTCACCAAGGAGCGCCGCGACGAGGCGGTCGAGCAGGGCAAGGACGCCATCGCCCGCGCCATGCGCAAGCAGAACCTCCCGCTGCAGAAGCTGATGAGCCAGGACTCCATCGCCGAGGTCGCCACCGCCATGCGGTACGACGACATCACCGCGCTCTACGCAGCTGTCGGCGAGGGCCACATCTCGACGCAGTCGGTCATCGAGAAGATCCTCGTGGCCGTGCAGACGCAGACCGACGACGACACCGACCTCGACCTCGAGTTCCCCTCGAAGGGCAAGCAGCGGCCGCTCCGCAACAGCGACTCCGGCGTGCTGGTCCGTGGCGCGCCCGACATCCTGGTCAAGCTCGCCAAGTGCTGCACGCCGGTGCCGGGCGACGGGATCGTCGGCTTCATCACGCGCGGCCAGGGTGTCAGCGTGCACCAGGCCAGCTGTCACAACGTGCAGAGCCTGATGACCGAGCCCGAGCGCATGATCGAGGTCTCGTGGGCCCCCTCGTCGAAGAGCGTGTTCCTCGTGCAGATCCAGATCGAGGCGCTCGATCGGTCGGGCCTGCTGTCGGACGTCACGCGCGTGCTGTCGGAGCACCACGTCAACATCCTCTCGGCGACCGTGTCCACGTCGTCCGAGCGGCTGGCCCTCAGTCGCTTCGTGTTCGAGATGGGCGACACCACCCACCTCGACCGGGTGCTCAACGCCGTCCGGCGCATCGACGCCGTCTACGACGTCTACCGCGTCTCGGGCGGCTAGGCCGAGCGGAGGCCCTGGCGCAGCTCACGGCGCGCCCGCGTGCTGTCGTGCATCGCGGCGCAGTCGCCCTCGTCCTTATCAAAGGACGCCTATTGCGCTGACAAGGAGCAGCGGCGTTCTCTGCGTGCCCGAGAAGGAATTCGCGCCCTGCGTGCAGGCCCCACAAGGACGCACCTCGTCGAGATCCTCGCCAACGAACACGCATCGTGAGCGCCACAGCGCCACGACATCACAGCACGGCCGCCAGCCGCGCCGCCGCAACCCGCGCGTTCGGCAGATGCGCGCACCGCGCCAGCGCCGCCTCGCACGCCGCCCGGTCGACCCGGTGCAGCCGTGCGAGTCGGCCGGCAGCGCGCAGCGTGCCCGACCGCGACCCGCCTTCGCGCAGCAGATCGACGACCGTGCGGGCCGGCGCCGTGACCGCGACCGAGCCGAAATCGACCCGGTCGAGTTCGTCGAGGCGATCCCGGCTGCCGCGCGCCATCTCGTCGAGCGCGGGCGCCGCGTCCACCGCGCCCCACACCCAGGCCGCCGAGAGCCGGGCCAGCACGGCGCCCGACTCGAGCACGCCCCGCTCGTGGACGGCCGCCGCCCGCCGCCAGGGCACGTCGAACTCCGCGACCGAGCAGAACAGCTCGTCGATCCGATAGACGTCGCCGTCGAGGGCGAGGGCCTGCAGCTCGGCGGCGGGCAGGTCGGCGGGGGAGAGCAGGTGGGGGAGCGTCATCGTCATGCCACCAGAGTGGCCGAGCGGAGATGACGACGGGCGGCCCTCCACGAATCTGTGGAGAACCGCCCGTCAGCGATGGAACTTCAGCGATGGAACGTCTGCGCCGAGGCGTCAGGAGCCGAGCGCGTCGAGCCAGATGCGGCGGGCATCCAGGGCCTCCTGGGCGTCCTTGATCGCGCGCTTGTCACCGGAGGCCTGAGCGGCCTCCAGCTCGTTCTCGAGCTTCGCGATCGCGCTCTGCAGCTGACCGGCGAGGCCCTCCGAGCGAGCCTTGCGCTCCGGGTTGTTCTTCTGCCAGAAGTCGTCGTCGAGCTGGCGCACGTGACTCTCGAGCTTGCGCAGGCGGTCCTCGACCGGGCGGACCTGGTCGCGTGGCACGCGGCCGATCTCGTCGAACTTCGTCTGCAACGCGATGAGGGCGTCGCGAGCGGCGACCCGATCGGTCAGCGCGAGGATGCTCTCGCCCTCGTCGAGGAGAGCCTTCTTCGCCTCCAGGTTGACGCCGTACTCGGCTTCGTCCTGCGCGACGATCTCGTTCTTGGCGCCGTAGAGCACGTCGCCGGCGGCCTTGAAGCGGGCCCAGAGAGCGTCGTCGTATTTCTTTCCGGCGCGGCCGGCGCGCTTCCAGTCGTCGAGCAGCGAGCGGTAGACGGGAATCCCGTCGGCGCCCTTCGGGGCAAGAGCGTCGGCCTGCTCGACCAGTGCCTGCTTGCGCTGGCGCGCGTCGCGGTGAACGGAGTCGAGCTCGGCGTAGAACGCCTTGCGGTGCGTGTCGATGGTCGAGCGGGCCCCGCGGAAGCGCTTCCAGAGGTCGTTGCCCTCGCCCTTGGGAATGCGCGGGCCCTCCTGCTGGTGCTTCTGCCAGCGGGCGAAGATGTCGTCGATGGAGGCGGTCACCTGCTTCCACTGCACGCGAGCCGGATCTTGCGCAGCCAGGGCCTCGGCCTCGACGACGAGACCGGTGCGGTACGCGATGGCCTCGTTCTGCGCCTCCTGCGCCTCGGCGCTCTGCTGCTGCGTGAGCTCGACCACGGTGGTGTCGAGAGCGCCGACCCTCGAGCGGAGGTTCTCGATGTCGCCGACCGCACTGGGCTCGGTCAGCGCCTCTTTGAGGTGCGCCACGGCCTTCGACACGTCGGACGCACTCGCACCGCGCTTGACGCGCTGCTCGAGGAGGGTCACCTGCCCGGCGAGCTCCGTGAACTTGCGCTGGTAGTAGGCGAGAGCCTCTTCGGGCGTGGCGTCCGGGTACTGGCCGACGGCCCGTTCGCCTTCTGCCTCGCGGACGTAGACCGTCCCGTCGTCATCGACTCGGCCCCAGGGCGCCTGATCGTTCGTAGCCACAATTCCACCTTGCTGGATCTGATCTGTCGAGGGGCGCAACTGGCGATTCGCAGTCGTCCCTAGCGATGGATGTTCAGCCTATTGCACAAGGGCGAACCCTGTGCGGACGCGTGGAGCGTGGCTACTTGATCGTGGCGGCCGTGATCGTCGTCGCCACCTTGGGCGAGCCGTCGGTCTCGCTGTTGACGGCAGTCAGGCCCTTGTCGGTGATGTCCTTCTCCATCGACGACAGGCCGCTGGTGACCTTGCCGACGACGGTGTAGCCGCCGGTCGAGCCGTCGAGCACGGTCGAGCCGTAGACGATGAAGAACTGCGTGGCCTGCGAGTACGGGTCGGTCGAGCGCGCCATCGCGATGACGCCCGTGTCGTACGTGTTGTCGGCGGGCACGTTCTCCAGAGGTCCGAACGCGAACCCGGCGTCGCCCGAACCGTCCGCCTTGGAGGCGCCGCACTGCAGGAACTTGGCCGTCGCCGCGTTGCTCATCCGCCAGCAGTGCGTGCCCTCGTAGAAGTCCTTCTCGATCAGCGTGATGAGCACCGACGCCGCCTGAGGGGCCTTCGTGCCGTCGAGCTCGATCCCGAGCTCGACGTCGCCGTTCAGCGTCATCGAGCCGGTCCAGGTGCGGCTCTTGGCCACCAGCTTCGAGGGGACGTCGCCGGTGTTCGTGCCGGCGGCCGCCGTCGACGACGCCGTCGGCGTGGCGCTGGCCGAGGCCGTCGCCGAAGGCTTCGGGTCGAAGCCGCCGTTGGCGTAGACGATCTGCGTGCCGGTGCCCAGGGCGCCGATCACGACGACCGCGATGATGGCCGAGAGGTTGTCGCGGAAGCGCCGCTTGACCTGGTGCTGGTGGACCTTCTGCCGAGCCGTGTACCGCCGGAGCCTCTCGCGTGCTTCGCGGCCGTCGTTCTTGCTCGGTGTCACGGGGGGGTCCTCCAGTAGGGCATCGGCTCTCAGCCTGAACTGTAACGGAGGGGCTCATCGGCCGCCTCCGGCACGCGTGCGCCGCCTCAGACTGTCGGAGGTCCGGTCTACCATGAAGCCCTATGACACCGCTTCCCACGAGCCAGGCCGTCCGGTCGAGCTCGACGCCTCTCGCCGTGCGGATGCGCCCGACGAGCCTCGACGAAGTGGCCGGTCAGAAGCACCTCCTGCGGCCGGGGTCTCCGCTCATCAAGCTCGCCTCCGACACCAGCGGGGCGTCCGGTGCCGTGTCCGTCATCCTCTGGGGCCCGCCCGGCACCGGCAAGACGACGCTCGCCCAGGCGGTCGCGCACAGCTCCGGCCGCCAGTTCGTCGAGCTCTCGGCCGTGACCGCGGGCGTGAAAGACGTCCGCGCCGTGATGGAGAAGGCCCTGGCGAACCGCGACCTCTACGGCACGACGACGGTCCTCTTCCTCGACGAGATCCACCGCTTCACCAAGGCCCAGCAGGACACCCTGCTGCCCGGCGTCGAGAACGGCTGGATCATCCTGATCGCCGCGACGACCGAGAACCCGTCGTTCTCCGTCATCACGCCCCTGCTCTCGCGATCTCTGCTGCTCACACTCGAGCAGCTCAGCGACGACGACCTCGGCGAGCTCGTCACCCGGGCCGTCCACGACCAGCGCGGCCTCGCCGACACGGTCGAGCTCGACGACGAGGCCCTCGCGATGATCGTGCGGCTCGCCTCGGGCGACGCACGCCGCGCCCTCACCGCGCTCGAGGCGTCGGCGCAGTCGGCGTGGGCCCTCAGCGACATCGCGCGCCTGACGGCGGGGGAGGGCGACGACGACGACGCCGAGCTGCTCGACGAGGTCGACGACGTCGACGGCGACGCAGTTCCTGCGCCCGACGCCTCCACGCGGGCCGTCATCACGGCCGAGCTGGTCGCGCAGTCGGTCGACCGCGCCCTGCTCCGCTACGACCGCAACGGCGACGAGCACTACGACGTCATCTCGGCGTTCATCAAGTCGGTGCGGGGCAGCGATGTCGACGCGGCACTGCACTACCTGGCGCGGATGATCGAGGCCGGCGAAGACCCGCGCTTCATCGCCCGACGCATCATCGTCTCGGCCGCCGAAGACATCGGGATGGCCGACCCGCAGGCCCTCGTCATCGCCATGGCCGCAGCCGACGCCGTGCAGATGATCGGCATGCCCGAGGGGCGGATCCCTCTGGCCGAGGCAGTGGTCTACCTCGCCACCGCGCCGAAGTCGAACCGGTCGTACCTCGGCATCGACCAGGCCATCGCCGACGTCCGGGCGGGCAAGGCCGGTCGCGTGCCGAAGCACCTCCGCGACGCGCACTACCCGGGCGCCAAGCGGCTCGGGCACGGCAAGGGCTACAAGTACGCCCACGACTACGACTTCGGTGTGGCCGAGCAGCAGTACCTCCCCGACGAGCTCGTCGGCACCACGTACTACGACCCGACGGTCAACGGCAATGAGCGCGATGTTGCGGCGCGGCTCGAGAAACTGCGGCGTATCACCAGAGGTGATCAGTAGGCACAGGACGCGGGGTGAATACAGGACCAGAGGCGATCAGCAGGCACAGGACCAGAGGTGATCAGTAGGCACAGGACGCGGGGTGATCAGTAGGCACAGGACGCGGGTGAATGACGTTCGCCCGCGTCGGTCGTGTAGTCTTTACAGGTTGCCCTTTTCGGCATCATCCATCTCTTGTTGTGCCGACCGGCGCTCGCGCGCCTGATCGACGCTCCATTTCGACAAGATCAGTGAGGAACACCTGTGTCCACCAAGTCCCGCACCCGCTCCAAGACGCGCCTCTCGCGCGCCCTGGGCATCGCACTCACCCCGAAGGCCGCCCGCTACCTCGAGAAGCGTCCGTACGCTCCCGGCGAGCACGGCCGCACCAAGCGCAAGACCGACAGCGACTACGCCGTCCGTCTGCGCGAGAAGCAGCGTCTGCGCGCCCAGTACGGCATCCGCGAGGCCCAGCTCAAGATCATCTTCGAAGAGGCCCGCAAGGCCAAGGGCCTGACCGGTGAGAACCTGGTCGAGCTGCTCGAAGAGCGTCTCGACGCCCTGGTCCTGCGCTCCGGCTTCGCCCGCACCACGGCCCAGGCCCGCCAAATGGTCGTGCACCGTCACATCCTGGTCGACGGCAAGCTCGTCGACCGTCCCTCCTTCCGCGTGAAGCCGGGCCAGATGATCCACGTCAAGCCGAAGTCCGAGTCGATGGAGCCCTTCCAGGTCGCCGCCGCCGGTGGACACCTCGACGTGCTCCCCAAGGTCCCGGGCTACCTCGAGGTCGAGATCGACAAGCTCCAGGCGAAGCTCGTGCGTCGCCCGAAGCGCGCCGAGGTCCCCGTGACCTGCGAAGTCCAGCTCGTCGTCGAGTACTACGCCGCCCGCTAAGCAGCCAGCGAGGAAGAACGACCAGAGAGGGAGCAGTCCGCCACGCGCGGCCTGCTCCCTTTCTGCATCTCGGTAGGATTGACGGCAGTTCACAGAAGGAGATCTCCCCGTGAAGTTCCTGTTCACCCTCGGCGTCGGCACCGGCCTCGGCTTCGTGCTCGCCCACCTCGTCAACCAGACGGCGAGCGGCCGCCGGTTCTTCACCGGGCTCGACAGCCGCCTCCAGGCCTTCACGACGGCCGTCGTCGACGGGTACACCACCCGCGACGCCGAGCTGCGCGACCAGGCGTAGCCCTCGTCCGCCGCTCCGCACTCCTTCCCCTCCCGATCTGAAAGACGCCCATGCAGACCGCTGAAATCCGCAACCGCTGGCTGAAGTTCTTCGGCGACCGCGGCCACACCGTCGTGCCGTCCGCGTCGCTCGTCAGCGACGACCCGAGCCTCCTCTTCGTCGTCGCCGGCATGGTGCCGTTCATCCCGTTCATGACGGGGCTCATCCCGGCGCCGTACCCGCGCGCCACCAGCGTGCAGAAGGTCATCCGCACCAACGACATCGAAGAGGTCGGCAAGACGCCGCGCCACGGCACGTTCTTCCAGATGAACGGCAACTTCTCGTTCGGCGACTACTTCAAAGAGCAGGCGATCACCTACGCGTGGGAGCTCCTCACCGGCAGCGAGGCCGACGGCGCACTCGGCTTCGATCCGAACGACCTCTGGGTCACCGTCTACAAAGACGACGACGAGGCCATCGAGCTCTGGAAGCGCATCGCGGGCCTGCCCGACGAGCGGATCCAGCGCCTCGACAAAGACACGAACTACTGGCACACCGGCCAGCCCGGACCCGCGGGCCCGTGCTCCGAGATCTTCTTCGACCGCGGCCCGGCCTACGGCATCGATGGCGGCCCCGCCACCGACGACGACCGCTACGTCGAGATCTGGAACCTCGTGTTCATGCAGTACCAGATCGAGAACGTCACCTCGAAGGTCGACTTCGACATCGTCCGCGAGCTGCCCAACAAGAACATCGACACCGGCATGGGCCTCGAGCGTGTCGCGTTCCTCAAGCAGGGCGTCGACAACATGTACGAGATCGACGAGGTGCGCCCTGTCCTCGACAAGGCGGCCGAGCTCTCGGGTCGCACCTACGGCGCCGACCACGACGACGACGTCCGCATGCGCGTGATCGCCGATCACGTGCGCTCGGCGCTCATGCTGATGAGCGACGGCCTCACCCCGTCGAACGAGGGCCGCGGCTACATCCTGCGTCGTCTGCTCCGCCGCAGCATCCGGTCGATCCGCCTTCTCGGCGTCGAGGGCCCGAGCTTCGCCGAGCTGTTCGCGGTCTCGCGCGACGCGATGAAGGCCTCGTACCCCGAGGTCGAGCGCGACTACGACCGCATCTCGCGTCTGGCTCTCGCCGAAGAAGAGACGTTCCTCCGCACGCTCGCGGCCGGCACGCAGATCCTCGACGGCGCGGTCGACGAGACCAAGGCGGCGTCGAAGAACGAGCTCCGCGGCGACACCGCGTTCCTGCTCCACGACACGTTCGGCTTCCCGATCGACCTGACCCTCGAGATCGCCGAAGAGGCGGGACTCACCGTCGACCGCGCGGCGTTCGATTCTCTGATGCAGGATCAGCGGTCGCGCGCGAAGGCCGACGCGAAGTCGCGCAAGACCGCCCTCGCCGATCTCAGCGTCTACTCCGCCTTCCGCGCGCACGGCGAGACGACCTTCACCGGCTACGACTTCCTCAACACCGAGTCGACCATCCTGGGCATCATCGTGGGCGGCGAGTCGGTCATCAAGGCGGTCGCCGGCGACATCGCCGAGGTGATCCTCGCCGAGACCTCGCTGTACGCCGAGTCGGGCGGCCAGGACGCCGACGAGGGCTCGATCGTCGGCAACGGCTTCGACCTCGAGGTGCTCGACGTGCAGAAGCCCGTCAAGGGCCTCATCAGCCACCGAGTGCAGGTGCGCTCGGGCGAGGTCGGCGTGGGCGACGCGGCGACCAGCGTCGTCGACCCGACCTACCGCCGCGGCGCCACGCAGGCGCACTCGGCGACCCACCTGATCCACGCGGCCCTCCGCGAGGTGCTCGGGCCGGAGGCCCACCAGGCGGGATCGTACAACAAGGCCGGCTACATGCGGCTCGACTTCAACTGGTCGAACCCGCTGTCCGTCGACACCCGCACCGAGATCGAAGACATCGCGAACTCGAAGATCCGAGACGACCTCGAGGTCACCACCCGCATCCTCCCGCTCGACGAGGCGCGCGCGGCCGGCGCCATGGCCCTGTTCGGCGAGAAGTACGGCGACGAGGTGCGCATGGTCGACATCGGCGGCCCCTGGTCGCGCGAGCTCTGCGCCGGTACGCATGTGTCGCACTCGTCGCAGATCGGCCTCATCAACCTGGTCGGCGAATCGTCGATCGGCTCGACGAACCGCCGCGTCGAATCGCTGGTCGGTGTCGACGCGTTCCGCGACTTCGCCACCGAGCGCGCACTCGTGAACCAGCTCACCTCGTCGCTCAAGACGCCGCGCGAGCAGCTTCCCGACCGCATCGCCGACCTGACGCAGAGTCTCAAGGCGGCTGAGAAGAAGATCGCCGAGTTCGAGGCGAAGGCGCTGCAGACCCGCGTGCCCGCGCTGGTCGGCGCGGCCGCCCCGGTCGGTTCGCTGACCGTGGTCGCCGAGAGCATCGGCGCCGTGGGCTCGAGCGACGACCTGCGGTCGCTGGCGATGTCGGTTCGCGACCGCCTGGGCCAGGGCTCGACCTCGGTCGTGGCCCTCGCCGCCGACGTCGCGGGCAAGCCCGCGGTGATCGTCGCGACCACGGCCGGCGCACGAGAGGCCGGCGCCAAGGCGGGTCAGCTCGCCCGCACCGCCGCCGGGATCCTCGGCGGAGGCGGCGGCGGCAAAGACGACCTGGCGCAGGGCGGCGGCTCCGACGTCGCCGCAATCCCAGCGGCGCTCACGGCCATCGTCGACGCGCTCCGCAGCTGATCCGTTGACACCGTTCGACACCGCCGACGAAGGCGGCCGAGCCGGCTTCCGCAGGGGAGTCCGGCTCGGCGTCGATGTCGGCAAGGTCCGGATCGGCGTGGCACGCACCGACCCCGACGCCCTGATCGCCACCCCGGTCGAGACGGTCGCCCGTTCCGGCGACACCGGCGCCGACCTGGCGACGATCCTCGGCCACGCGACCGAGCTCGGCGCCGTCGAGATCATCGTCGGGCTGCCGCTGTCGCTCTCGGGCGGCGACACGGCGTCGACCGGCGACGCCCGCGGCTTCGCCGCCCGGCTCGCGGCCGCGACCGGCCTTCCCGTGAGGATGGTCGACGAGCGGCTCTCCACCGTGACCGCCCAGAGCGCTCTCCGCGCGTCGGGCCGATCCGCCAAGAAGCAGCGCTCCGTGGTCGATCAGGTGGCCGCCGTTATAATCGTGCAGCACGCCATCGACCTCGAACGATCGAGCGGACGTCCACCGGGCACCCTCGTCACGAGCGACGCAGACCCCGACGAGAGACGGTAATCCGTGGCAGACGAACCCTCCTGGGACGAGATCTTCACCGGCAGCGTCCGGACGGACGAATCGGGCAAGCCCAACGGCTCCGGCACGCCGGGCGCAGCGGCCGATCGCGGCGAGGACGCGCGACGCGACCCGCGGGCCCCCGGGGCGCAGGGCGGCTCCGCGACGGGGTCGGGGTCGGGCGGCGGTTCCGCAGTTCCTGCGCCGCCGATGTCACGGCGTCAGCTGCGCGAGCAGCGCGAAGAGGAGGAGCGACGACGAGGTCGCTCGGCCAAGCCCGCCCGGCCCGCTCGGGTCGAGGCGACGGCCGTCGGTGCAGCACCGGCTGCGGCGCCCTCTGAGGCCGCTCCTGCCACGGCCGCTTCGAAGGCGCAGCGGACCAAGCCGACCAGGCCGCCGCGTGTCTCGCGCTGGCGCAAGCCCGGCACCTGGATCCTGATCGGCGTGCTCGTCGTCGTGCTCGGCGGCGGCACCTACGGGGTCACGACCCTCTACAAGCAGCTCCAGCCGATGGTGGCCTCGCTCGTCGGCGGCAAGCCCAGCGACGACTACACCGGCTCCGGCGACGGCACGAAGGTGGAGTTCACGATCGTGTCGGGCGACATCGGCTCGACGATCGCGTCCAAGCTGGCGAAGGCGGGCATCACCAAGTCGGCCGAGGCGCCCTACAAGCTGCTGCTGGCCGATACCGAGATCTCCTTTCAGCCCGGCACGTACTCGATGTTCAAGGAGATGAGCGCGCAGTCGGCCATCGACCGGCTGCAGAGCGACAAGGCCCGCATCACGACGAAGCTCGTGATTCCCGAGGGCACCTCGCTCAACGGCATCATCGGCCTCATGGCGAGCGCCACGAAGATCCCCTCGGCGAAGATCAAGGCCGCCGCGGCCGACTACAAGTCGTTCGGGCTGCCGTCGAACGCGAGGAGCCTCGAGGGCTACCTCTTCCCGGCGACCTACGAGCTCGAGCCGAACAAGACGGCGCACGCGTACCTGCAAGACATGGTCGACACGATGGAGACCCACCTCACGGACGCCGGGGTGCCGAAGTCGAAGTGGGAGCACACGATCATCTTCGCGTCGCTGATCCAGCGCGAGGCCGGCCTCGCCGCCGACTTCCCGAAGGTGGCGCGGGTGTTCCAGAACCGCATCGACCAGGGAATGCTCCTGCAGTCCGACGCCACCGTGGCCTATGGTGCGGGCAGCACCGACCGCGTCACGACGACCGACGCCGAGCGCGCCGACGCGAGTAACAAGTACAACACCTACGTGCACAAGGGGCTGCCGGTCGGCCCGATCTCGAACCCCGGCGACATCGCGATCCAGGCCGCCGTGAAGCCTGCCACCGGCTCGTGGCTGTACTTCGTGACCGTGAACCTCGACACCGGCGAGACGGTGTTCTCGAACACCTACGCGGAGCATCAGCAGGCGGTCGCGAAGTTCCAGTCGTGGCTGCGGGCGCACCCGGACTACCAGTAGCACGTGGCCGTCAGCCAAGGACTTTCGCGGAGGCCATCCTTCGTGAGGCGCGCGACACGCCGCCGAGTCCTTGCCAGCGCTGCACGGGAGGCCGTGAATCCTTCGCCAGCGACGACGCATCCTTGCCTACGGACGACGACCACGGTACGGACGGAAGAACTCCCGCAGCTCCCGCGCGTACAGCTCCGGCTCCTCGAACGGCGCGAAGTGCCCGCCGCGCGGCATCTCGCTGACGCGCACGAGCTCGGTCGTGCGCTCGAGCCAGGCCCGGGGCGGCGTCACCAGGTCGGCGGGGAAGAGCGCGAACCCCGACGGCGTCTCGACGCGTCGCTCGGCCTGCTCTGCAGGGATCGCCGCGTTGGCGCTGTACATCCGCATGGCCGAGCCGATCGTGTTGGTCAGCCAGTAGATCGTCACGTTCGTCAGCATCTCGTCTCGGGTGAAGCTCGACTCGACGTCGCCGTGGCAGTCGCTCCAGGCGCGGAGCTTCTCGACTATCCAGGCCAGCAGCCCGACGGGCGAGTCGGCGAGACCCACGGCGGCCGTCTGCGGCTTCGTGCGGTGCATGGCCGCATAGGCGCCTTCGCGATCCCTCCACGAGTCGGCAGCGCGCAGGAACTCGCGCTCCTCCTCCGACAACTCCGAGCGATCGCCCGTGAAGGTCGGCATACCCGCGTCGATCCGGTGGACGGCCGACACGCGCGTCGGATGGTCGAGCGCCAGGTAGCGCACGACGCCGCTGCCGATGTCGCCGCCCGCCGCGCCGAACGTCTCGTACCCGAGCCACGTCATCAGATCGGCGTAGAGGCCTGCCACGTCGACGGTCGACAGCGGATCGCCGACGGGTGCGGGGGAGTAGCCGTACCCGGGCATGTCGGGCACGACGACATCGAACGCGTCGGCGGGATCGCCGCCGTGGGCCCCGGGATCGGTCAGGAGGTCGATCACCTTCGAGTAGCGCCAGAAGGAGTCGGGCCAGCCGTGGGCGAGCAGCAGCGGATAGCCCGAGGCGCCGGCGCGAGCGTGCACGACGTGGAGGTCGTGGCCGCCGACCTTGACGCGGACGTGCGGCAGCGTGTTCAGCGCCGCCTCGTGCTCTGACCAGTCGAAGCCGTCGGCCCAGTACGCGGCGAGGTCGCGGAGGTACTCGACGTCGGCGCCGAGCCCCCAGCCCGGCCCCGACCCGGCGTCGGGCCACCGCGCGGAGCGCAGACGCGCGCGGAGGTCGTCGAGCGCGGCGGGGTCGGTCGTGAGCGTGAACGGAGTGACGGTCATGGGCGCACGCTACGCCCGGCCACCGACACCGGACGACGCCGCGTCCTCGACCACGGACACGGCCCCGGTAGAATCGACGCCATGCTTCGTTGGTTGACCGCCGGTGAGTCTCACGGCCCCGAATTGATCGCTGTCCTCGAAGGACTCCCGGCCGGTGTGCCGGTGTTCGCCGAAGACATCCAGGCCGACCTCGCCCGTCGCAAGCTCGGCTACGGCCGGGGCTCGCGCATGAAGTTCGAGCAAGACGAGCTGCACATCTCGGGCGGGGTCATCCACGGCCGCAGCATCGGCAGCCCGATCGCCGTGCGGGTGGGCAACACCGAGTGGCCCAAGTGGGAAGAGGTCATGAACCCGGCCCCCGTCGAGGTGAGCGAGGCGTCCCGCGGTCGCAGCGCACCCCTGACCCGTCCGCGCCCCGGGCACGCCGACCTCGTCGGCATGCAGAAGTACGGCTTCGACTCGGCCCGCCCGATCCTCGAGCGCGCCAGCGCCCGCGAGACCGCGGCCCGCGTCGCCCTGGGCGCCGTCGCCAAGTCGTTCCTCGCCGAGCTCGGGATCGAGCTCGTCAGCCACACGCTCGCCATCGGCCCCGTGCGCGTGCCCGAGGGGCGCGCCCTGCCGACGCTCGACGACCTCGAGGCGCTCGACGCCGATCCGCTGCGCTGCTTCGACGCCGAGACCAGCGCGGCGATGGTCGCCGAGGTGGACGACGCGAAGAAGTCCGGCGACACGCTGGGCGGCGTCGTCGAGGTCCTCGCCTACAACCTCCCTCCGGGCCTCGGCTCGCACGTGCAGTGGGACCGCCGGCTCGACTCGCTCCTCGCTGCCGCTCTCATGGGCATCCAGGCGATCAAGGGAGTGGAGGTCGGCGACGGCTTCCTGACCACGACGCGCCGCGGCTCCGAGGCGCACGACGAGCTGTTCCAGACGGCTCAGGGCATCTCGCGCGACACCGACCGCGCCGGCGGCGTCGAGGGCGGGATGTCGACGGGCACCGTGCTGCGCGTCCGCGCCGGCATGAAGCCGATCGCGACCGTGCCGCACGCCCTCGCGACGGTGGATGTCGCGACCGGCGAGACCGCCAGCGCGCACCACCAGCGCTCGGACGTCTGCGCAGTTCCTGCGTCCGGGGTCGTCGCCGAGGCGATGGTGGCGCTGGTGCTCTCGAACGCGATCCTCGAGAAGTTCGGGGGCGACTCGATCGACGAGACGAGCCGCAACCTGACGAACTACCTCGACGCGATCCCGCCTCTGCTGACGACGACGAGCGCGCCCGTCGCGCACGAGCCGGCCGACAGCGAAGCCGACTCCGCCGCGCCGCAGCTCTGATGCACCCTGAGCTCGACCGGCCGGTGGTCATCATCGGCCCGATGGGCGCGGGCAAGACCAGTGTGGGCAAGCGCGTGGCCAAGGCGCTCGGCGCGACGTTCATCGACACCGACAAGGCGATCGTGCGCGAGCACGGTCCGATCCCTCTCCTGTTCGCGACGCTCGGAGAGCCCGCGTTCCGCGCGATCGAGCGAGACGCCGTGGCGGCGGCCCTCGGTTCGCCTGCTGTCGTCTCGCTCGGCGGAGGCGCCGTGCTCGACGACTCGACGCGCGATCGCCTCGGCGGCCACCGAGTCGTGCTGCTCACCGTCACCCCTGAGGCCGTCGAGAGCCGCATCTCGGGCTCGGACCGCCCCCTGCTCCACCACGACGGGATCGCCGCGTGGAAGGCCATCGCCGCCGAGCGCGCACCGATCTACGCGGCTCTCGCCGACATCACCCTCGACACCTCGCACCGGCCCCTCTCGCATGTCGTCGACGACATCGTCTCGTGGGTTCGGACCGCGGGGCCCCAGAAAGAAGACTCATGAGCGACCAGCACGCCGAAGGCATCCCCACCACCGTCATCCCCGTCGGCGGCACGTCGCCCTACGAGGTCCGGGTGGGCCGCGGCGTCGTCGCCGAGCTGCCCGACCTGCTGGGCCCCCAGACGAAGAAGGTCCTGATCGTGCACGCGCCCCCGCTCGGCGCCAAGGCCGAGACTCTGCGCGCCAGCCTGATCGAGCGCGGCTACGAGGCCCTCATCGCCGAGGTGCCCGACGCCGAGGCCGGCAAGCGGGTCGAGGTCGCGGCCTTCTGCTGGCAAATCCTCGGGCAGTCCGACTTCACGCGCACCGACGCCGTCGTCGGCCTCGGCGGGGGAGCGACGACCGACCTCGCCGGCTTCGTGGCCGCCACCTGGCTCCGCGGCGTGCAGCTGGTCCAGATCCCGACGACGGTCCTCGGCATGGTCGACGCGTCCGTCGGCGGCAAGACGGGCATCAACACCGCCGAGGGCAAGAACCTCGTCGGCTCGTTCTACGCGCCCGTGGGCGTCCTGGCCGACCTCGACATGCTCGACGGACTCAGCCGCAACGAGATCCTCGCCGGGTTCGCCGAGATCGTGAAGGCCGGCTTCATCGCCGAGCCAGAGATCCTCGACATCGTCGAGGCCGACGTCGACCGCGTGATCGACCCGACGACGCCGGAGTTCCGTCGCGTCGTCGAGCTCGCCATCGCCCTCAAGGCGCGGGTCGTCGGCGAGGACTTCAAGGAGGCCGGCCTCCGCGAGATCCTGAACTACGGCCACACGCTGGGCCACGCCATCGAGCACGCCGAGCGATACCAGTGGCGCCACGGCGCGGCCGTCTCGGTCGGCATGGTCTTCGTCGCCGAGCTCTCCCGCCTCGCCGGCCGGCTCTCCGACGAGGTCGTCGACCGCCACCGCTCGATCCTCACGTCGCTCGGCCTGCCGATCAGCTACCCCGCCGGCCGCTGGCAGACGCTGCTCGCCACCATGCAGCGCGACAAGAAGGCCCGCGCCGGCCACCTGCGCTTCATCGTCCTCGACGACATCGCTCGCCCCACCGTGCTCGAGGCGCCCGACGCCAGCCTCCTCTTCGCCGCGTATCAGGAGATCGGCTCCTAGCCTCGCAGCGCACGGGCGCAGGAACCTCCTTGCGGCCCACCCTCAGGCGGCGGCTCGCCCCCACCGGAACATCCGCCCGGCGTAGACCGCGACGAGCGCCGCCTGCCCGAGCGCGAACAGCGCGACGGCAGTGCCGACCGACACCGGCCAGGCGCCCGACAACGCGGCGACCATCGCAGCGGCGAAGACCAGGACGCCGACGACGGCCACCACCCGCAGCCCGACGCCCGGCAGAGGCCGCAGCCGCCCCCGCAGCACCACCGCGTAGAACGCGAGGAACCAGGCCAGCGCGCCGCACGCCACGCCGACGTTGATCAGCGGGTCGACGCCGCGAAGGACGGTCAGCCCGGCGACGACGCCGGCGAACAGCACGACCTCCGTCGCCCAGAGCCCGATGGCGAACGCGCGCGTGTCGGTGTTCGTCGGCCCGAACGAGACGAGGTCGCTGTGGTCGGGGTGCGGGCCGGGCATGCCCGCAGACTACCCGGGCGGCCTACGATGAGCGCCATGCCGCCCACAGCCCCCGAATCCGATCTCACCGGCTGGGCCGCGGCCCCGTTCACCGGCGGCGGCCTGACCTACGACTGCTACGAGAAGGGCTCCGGCCCCGGCGTCGTCCTCATCCCGGAGGCGCCGGGAATGACACCCGAGGTGCTCGGGCTCGCCGACCACCTCGTCGACCAGGGCTTCACCGTCGTGATCCCGTCGCCCTTCGGCGAGCCCGGGCACGCCCCGACGATCGGCTACACGCTCCGCACCGTCGTCCGGCTCTGCGTCGCCGCCGAGTTCCGCGCCTTCGCCATCGGCGCTCATCGCCCGATCACCGACTTCCTGCGCGCAGTCGCCGCCGATCTGGCAGCCCGCACGCCCGGCACCGGCGTCGGCGTGATCGGCATGTGCTTCACCGGCGGCTTCGCCCTCGCCGCGGCCGTCGACGACTCCGTCAGCGCGTCGGTGCTCAGCCAGCCGTCGGTCCCCTTCCCGATCTCGAAGGCCAGGGCGCAGGATCCCGGCCTCTCTCCGACGGAGCTCGACCGCGTCGCCGCTCGCGCCGACGCCGGCGAGCTCTGCGCCCTCGGGCTGCGGTTCAGTGCGGACCGCGCCTCCCAGCCGGCCCGCTTCGCGACCCTGAAGAGCCGCCTCGGCGACGCCTTCGAGGTCATCCAGCTCGACTCGTCGCCGGGCAACGAGTGGGGGTTCGCCCGCACGGCGCACTCGGTGCTCACCCACGAGGTGCGCGACGAGAAGGGCCACCCCGCGCTCGAGGCCCGGAGCCGGGTGGTCGAGTTCCTGCGCTCCCGGCTCTCGCGTTAGGCGTCGGGTAGAGTGGTCGCTGGCTTCACCGCCCCGTGCCCTCGTGCACCCGCTCCCTCTTCATATCGATCCTCAAAGGACGTCCCAGCATGGCCACTACCAACGACATCAAGAACGGCGCCGTTCTCAACCTGGACGGCCAGCTCTGGAACATCATCGAGTTCCAGCACGTCAAGCCGGGCAAGGGCGGCGCGTTCGTCCGCACCAAGATGAAGAACGTGATGAGCGGGAAGGTCGTCGACAAGACCTTCAACGCCGGCACCAAGGTCGACTTCGCCAACGTCGACCGCCGCGAGTACCAGTACCTCTACGCCGAGGCCGACGGCTACGTGTTCATGGACACCACCGACTACGACCAGATCAACGTGCCCGCCACGATCGTCGGCGACGCCAAGAACTTCATGCTCGAGAACCAGAACGTGCAGATGGCCCTCCACGACGGCAACCCGCTCTACATCGAGCTGCCCGCCTCGGTCGTGCTCGAGGTCACCTACACCGAGCCCGGCCTGCAGGGCGACCGCTCGACCGGCGGCACCAAGCCCGCCACCGTCGAGACCGGCTACGAGATCCAGGTGCCGCTGTTCCTCGAGACCGGCACCAAGGTCAAGGTCGACACGCGCGACGGCAGCTACCTCGGCCGCGTCAACGACTAGTCGATGAGCGCCCGGACCAAAGCCCGAAAACGAGCACTCGACGTCCTGTACGTCGCCGACATCCGCCAGATCTCGATCGACGATGCGCTCGTCCAAGAGACCCAGCGGGCCATGGACACCCCCGAGCGCAAGTCGAGCTGGGCGTACGCCCGCGACATCGTGCAGGGCGTGATCGAGAACCGCCCCGAGATCGACGAGCTGATCGAGACGTACTCGCAGGGCTGGACCCTGTCGCGCATGCCCACGATCGACCGTGCCATCCTGCGCATCGGCATCTGGGAGCTCACGCACAACGACGAGATCCCGAACGCGGTGGCGATCTCGGAGGCCGTCGAGATGGCTCAGAGCCTGTCGACCGACGACTCGGCCAGCTTCGTGAACGGCCTGCTGGCGCGGATCTCCTCGACCACGGCGTCCTGAGCCTCAGACCGCGAGGGCGCAGGGCTGCTCCTTGATAGGCGCAGGATCGGGCAGCACCCCCGACGGGGTCCGGCCCGTTCCTGCGCCTTCACCCTGTGTTCGGCCGTCATTTAAATTGTGTGCAACCAAGTTGTGCGCAACGTGCTAGGTTGACTTCATGACCACGGCGACCCCGCTTCTCGACGAGCAGATCTGCTTCGCGCTCTACAGCGCGTCGCGTGCTCTGACGAGCCGGTACCGCGAGCTGCTCGAGCCGCTCGGGGTGACCTACCCCCAGTACCTCGCGCTGCTCGTGCTGTGGGAGGACGGCCCTGTGACCGTCGGCCACCTCGGCGATCGACTGCAGCTCGACTCGGGCACGCTGTCGCCGCTGCTCCGTCGGCTCCAGGCTGCGGGCTTCGTCACGCGTACTCGCACCGAGGGCGACGAGCGCGTCGTCGAGGTCGCTCTGACCGCGTCCGGCGAAGCGCTCCGTTCGAAGACCGCACCCATCCAGGCCGGCATCTGCGAGGCCACGGGCCTCGGCCCCGACGATCTCGTGGCACTGCAGAAGCAGATCGCCTCGGTCGCCGCGCACGTGCGCGCCGCCTGAGCACCCCAGAACCACTACGACCCCACCCCAACCGAAGGAGACACCATGCCCACTCGCACCGCACGCACCGCCTGGAACGGAACGCTCGAAGAAGGCTCCGGCCAGGTCGAGCTCAGCTCGTCGAAGGTCGGCACCTACGACGTGTCGTTCCCGAAGCGCGCCGCTGAGGACGCCGACGGCACCACCAGCCCCGAAGAGCTGATCGCCGCGGCCCACTCGGCCTGCTACGCCATGCAGTTCTCGGCGATCCTCGGTGCCGCCGGAGGCACCATCGAGGCGCTCGACGTCAAGGCCGACGTCTCGCTCGGCCCGGACTCGTCCGACGGCGGCTTCAAGCTCACCGGCATCAAGCTCACCGTCCGCGGCGAGGTCACCGGCATCGACGCCGAGCAGTTCGCGAAGGCCGCCGCCGACGCGAAGGCCGGCTGCCCCGTGTCGAAGGCGCTCACCGGCGTCGAGATCACCCTGGACGCCCAGCTCGAGGCTTAAGGCTGCATCGTTCCACCACCGTTCCGCGGTTCACCCCGCGTTCCAGCACCGGCCCTGAGCCGCGGCATTGCGCCGGTGCCGGAACGCGGGGTTTTCGCATGTAGGCTCGGAACACCACCTTTAACGCCGTCCAGAGAGACGGAGAAGGGAGGCCCGTTGAGCACCCGAACCGTGCTGAGCCAGGCTGACATCCACCGGGCGCTGACCCGCATCGCCCACGAGATCCTCGAGGGCAACAGGGGCGCCGACGACCTCGTCGTGATGGGCATCCCCACTCGGGGCGTCCTCCTCGCCGACCGGATCGGCGACGCGCTCCGGGCCATCAGCGGCCAAGCGGTCCCCGTCGGCGCCGTCGATGCGACGCTGTTCCGCGACGACCTGCGCCGCCAGCCGACCCGAGCGCCGCGCCCGACGACCGTCCCCGACGGCGGCATCGACGGCAAGACGGTCGTGCTCGTCGACGACGTTCTCTACTCGGGCCGCACGATCCGCGCCGCCCTCGACGCACTCAGCGCCATCGGCCGACCCCGCGTCGTGCGCCTGGCCGTGCTCGTCGACCGCGGTCACCGCGAGCTGCCGATCCGCGCCGACTACGTGGGCAAGAACCTGCCGACGTCGACCTCCGAGCGCATCTTCGTGCGCCTCGACGGCATCGACGACGCCGAAGAAGTGGCGATCGAGGGGGGCGACCGGTGAAGCACCTCCTGAGCACCGCCGACCTCGGGCTCGACGAGGCCATCCGCATCCTCGACATCGCCGAGGACATGGCCGACGTCTCGACCCGCGAGGTCCGCAAGCTTCCGACGCTGCGGGGCATCACGGTCGTCAACCTCTTCTTCGAGGACTCCACCCGCACCCGCATCTCGTTCGAGGCCGCCGCCAAGCGCCTGAGCGCCGACGTCATCAACTTCTCGGCCAAGGGCTCGAGCGTGTCGAAGGGCGAGTCGCTCAAAGACACCGCGCAGACCCTGGCCGCCATGGGCGCCGACGGCATCGTGATCCGGCATCCCGCCTCGGGTGCGCCGCGTGTGCTCGCCCACTCGGGCTGGGTCGAAGCCGGGGTGGTCAACGCCGGCGACGGCACGCACGAGCACCCCACGCAGGCCCTCCTCGACGCGTTCACCATGCGCCGCCGCTTCCACGGTGCCGCTGCGCGGGGCAGAGACCTCGCAGGAACCCGGGTCCTCATCGTCGGCGACGTCCTGCACTCGAGGGTGGCTCGCTCGAACGCGTGGCTCCTCAAGACGCTGGGTGCGGAGGTCACGTTCGTGGCTCCGCCGACGCTCCTGCCCAACGGCGTCGCGGCCTTCGGGGTCGACGTGTACTACGACCTCGACGAGGCGCTCGCCCGGGTGCAGCCCGACGTCGTGATGATGCTGCGCATCCAGCAGGAGCGCATGAACGCGGCGTTCTTCCCGAACGGCCGCGAGTACGCGCGCTCCTGGGGACTCTCGGCCACCCGCCTGCACGGCCTCCCGGAGCGCACCCTCGTGATGCACCCCGGCCCCATGAACCGCGGCCTCGAGATCAGCGACGAGGCGGCCGACTCGCCGCGCTCGACCGTGCTCGAGCAGGTCACGAACGGCGTGTCCGTGCGCATGGCCGTGCTGTACCTGACGCTGGCCGCCGGCGAGACGAACTGAGAGAGACGACCATGAGCACCACCGACCACATCCTCAAGGGCGCCACCCTCAGCGACGGCCGCACCACCGACATCCTGATCGGCGGGGGCGTCGTCAAGGCGCTCGGCACGAACCTCACCGAGGCCGCCGCGACCGTCATCGACTCCGACGGCCTCCTGGCCCTGCCCGGCCTCGTCGACCTCCACACGCACCTCCGCGAGCCCGGCTTCGAGGGCAGCGAGACCGTCCTGACCGGCTCGCGCGCCGCTGCCAAGGGCGGCTTCACGGCCGTCAACGCCATGGCGAACTCGTCGCCCGTCGCCGATACCGCAGGCGTCGTCGAGCAGGTGCAGGCGCTCGGCGACCGCGCCGGCTTCGTCACGGTCCGCCCGATCGGCGCCGTGTCGCAGGGCCTCGCCGGCACGCACCTCTCCGAGATCGGCGCGATGGCGAACTCGCGCGCCCGGGTCCGCGTCTTCTCGGACGACGGCTCCTGCGTCGCCGACCCGCTGCTCATGCGCCGCGCCCTCGAGTACATCAAGGGCTTCGGGGGAGTGCTCGCCCAGCACGCCCAGGAGCCGCGCCTGACCGAGGGCGCCCAGATGAACGAGGGCGAGCTCAGCGCCACTCTCGGGCTCGGCGGCTGGCCTGCCGTGGCCGAGGAGGCCATCATCGCCCGCGACGTCCTGCTCGCCGACCACGTCGGCGCCCGCCTGCACATCTGCCACGTGTCGACCGCCGGCAGCGTCGAGGTCGTCCGCTGGGCGAAGTCGCGCGGCTTCGAGGTCACGGCCGAGGTCACGCCGCACCACCTGCTGCTCACCGAAGACCTCGTCTCGACGTACGACGCCCGCTACAAGGTGAATCCGCCGCTGCGCCGCTCCGAAGACGTCGAGGCGCTGCGGTCGGCCCTCGCCGACGGCACCATCGACATCGTCGCGACCGACCACGCCCCCCACACGATGGAGGCCAAGTCGTGCGAGTGGGACAACGCCGCGAACGGCATGGTCGGCCTCGAGTCCGCGCTCAGCGTCGTGCAGAAGACGATGGTCGACACCGGCCTCATCGACTGGACCGACGTGGAGCGCGTGCTCTCGGCCGCTCCGGCGCGGATCGGACAGGTCGCCGGGCACGGGATTCCGATCGGCGTGGGATCGCCGGCCGAGATCACGCTCTACGATCGAAGTGTGACCAGCATTTTCTCGGTAGACGACCTCGCCGGCAAGAGCATCAACTCGCCCTACCTCGAGCGCGAGCTCCCGGGCCGGGTCGTGGCGACCTTCCACGCCGGCTACGCGACCGTCCTCGACGGCGCCGTGCTCGACTCCGACCTCGTCGCCGCGAACGCGTCGGCCGCCCAGACGGCCGCCAAGTGATCCGCTGGCTGATCGGCGCAGGGTTCCTCCTGCTCTTCGTGGCCTTCTTCCTGCTCATGAGGGCGGGATGGAAGGGTCGGGGCCGTCGGCAGGCGGGGATCACCGCGCCGACGCTCGCGCCGCAGTTCCTGCTGTCCGAATCCGCGCTCCAGGCCGCGACGGCGGTGAGCGACCTCTTCTACGTCGCCACCACCAAGGCCGCCGACCGCCTCGATCGGATCGTCGTCGGCGGCCTCGGCTTCCGCGGGCGCGCCATCGTGTTGGTGCACTCCCAGGGGGTCGTGCTCGACATCGCGGGCTCTGAAGCTGTGCTGATCGCCGCCGCCGACCTCCGGGACGTCGGCCGCTCGACCTGGACCATCGACCGCGTCGTCGAGACCGACGGCCTGATCCGACTCGGGTGGCGCCTCGGCGACCTCGACGTCGACACCTACCTCCGCAGCGACGAGCCCGACGAGCTCCTCGCCGCCATCCGAACCATGCTTGCCGCGCAGGCCACCGACACCACTCAGGAGAAGACCCAGTGACAGACGCCTCCCTCGCCGAAAGGGCCGTGCTGGTCCTCGAAGACGGAAGCCGCTTCGTCGGCCGCCCGTACGGCGCCACCGGTCGCACCCTGGGCGAAGCCGTCTTCGCCACCGGCATGACGGGCTACCAGGAGACCCTCACCGACCCGTCGTACGCCGGACAGATAGTCGTCATGACGGCGCCCCACATCGGCAACACCGGCGTGAACGACGAAGACCCCGAGTCGAGCCGCATCTGGGTGGCCGGCTACGTGGTCCGCGACGCCAGCCGCGTCGTCTCGAACTTCCGCGCCCAGGGCAGCCTCGACGACCAGCTGGTCGACGACGGCATCGTCGGCATCCGCGGGGTCGACACCCGCGCGATCACGCGCCGCCTGCGCGACACCGGCTCGATGAAGGCCGGCATCTTCTCGGGCGCCGACTACGCCCTCGGCGACGACGAGCAGCTCGCCGCCGTGCGCGAGGGCCGCGACATGCGCGGCCTCAACCTCTCGAGCGAGGTCTCGACCAGGGAGCGCTACGACCTGCCCGCCGAGGGCGAGCGCATCGGCTCGGTCGCCGTGCTCGACCTGGGGGTCAAGACCTCGACTCTCCGCTACCTCGCTCAGCGCGGCTTCGACGTGATCGTGCTGCCCCAGTCGGTCACCGCCGACGAGCTCCGCGCCATCGCGCCCGATGCGCTCTTCTACTCCAACGGCCCCGGCGACCCCGCGGCCTCCGACGCGCAGGTCGAGCTGCTGCAGGGCGCCCTCCGCGACGGCCTCCCGTTCTTCGGCATCTGCTTCGGCAACCAGCTGCTCGGCCGCGCGCTCGGGTTCGGCACCTACAAGCTGCCCTTCGGCCATCGCGGCATCAACCAGCCGGTCTGGGACAAGACGACCGGCACCGTCGAGATCACCAGCCAGAACCACGGCTTCGCGGTCGACGCGCCCATCGACGGCGTGCTCGAGTCGCCGGCCGGCTTCGGCCGCGTCGAGGTCAGCCACTTCTCGCTGAACGATCAGGTCGTCGAGGGCCTCCGCGCCCTCGACATCCCCGCCTTCTCGGTGCAGTACCACCCGGAGGCGGCCTCCGGCCCCCACGACAGCAACCACCTCTTCGACCGGTTCCGCGAACTGGTCGTCTCGCGAAACCAGGACGCCAACTAATGCCCAAGCGCACAGACATCAACTCCGTCCTCGTCATCGGCTCCGGCCCGATCGTCATCGGCCAGGCGGCCGAGTTCGACTACTCCGGCACGCAGGCCTGCCGCGTCCTCCGCGAGGAGGGCGTCCGCGTCATCCTGGTCAACCCGAACCCGGCGACCATCATGACCGACCCCGACTTCGCCGACGCGACCTACATCGAGCCGATCACCTCCGAGGTGCTCGAGTCGATCATCATCAAGGAGCGCCCCGACGCCGTCCTGCCGACCCTCGGCGGCCAGACCGCCCTCAACGCGGCGATCGCGCTCGACGAGGCCGGCATCCTCGAGAAGCACGGCGTCGAGCTCATCGGCGCGAAGGTCGAGGCCATCCAGAAGGGCGAGGACCGCCAGATCTTCAAGGAGCTCGTGCTCGAATCGGGCGCCGACGTCGCCCGCTCGCACATCGTGCACCGCCTCGACGAGGCCCTGGCCGCGGCCGACGATCTCGGCTACCCGCTCGTGGTCCGCCCCTCCTTCACGATGGGCGGCCTCGGCTCGGGCTTCGCGCACACGCCCCAGGAGCTCACCCGGATGGTGACCGACGGGCTGCATTCCAGCCCCACCACCGAGGTGCTGCTCGAGGAGAGCATCACCGGCTGGAAGGAGTACGAGCTCGAGCTCATGCGCGACACGGCCGACAACACCGTCGTCATCTGCTCCATCGAGAACTTCGACCCGGTCGGCGTCCACACGGGCGACTCGATCACCGTCGCGCCGGCGCTGACCCTGACCGACCGCGAGTACCAGAAGCTCCGCGACATCGGCATCGACATCATCCGCCGCGTCGGCGTCGACACCGGCGGCTGCAACATCCAGTTCGCGATCGACCCGGCCGACGGCCGCATCATCGTGATCGAGATGAACCCGCGTGTGTCGCGCTCGTCGGCCCTGGCATCGAAGGCCACCGGCTTCCCGATCGCCAAGATCGCCGCGAAGCTGGCCATCGGCTACCGCCTCGACGAGATCCAGAACGACATCACGAAGGTCACGCCCGCGTCGTTCGAGCCCACGCTCGACTACGTCGTCGTCAAGGTGCCGCGCTTCGCCTTCGAGAAGTTCCCCGCCGCCGACACGACGCTCACCACGACGATGAAGAGCGTCGGCGAGGCGATGGCCATCGGCCGCAACTTCACGCAGGCGCTGCAGAAGTCGCTCCGCTCGCTCGAGAAGCGCGGATCCAGCTTCCACTGGGTCGGCGAGACCGGCGACGTCGACGAGCTCCTCGAGCTCGCCAGCGTCCCCACCGACGGCCGCATCGTCACCGTCCAGCAGGCCCTCCGCGCCGGCGCGACGGCCGAGCAGGTCTTCGACGCGACCAAGATCGACCCCTGGTTCATCGACCAGATCGTGCTGATCAACGAGGTCGCCGAGCGCATCCGCACCGCGTCCGAGCTCGACTACGACACCATGGCCGAGGCGAAGGACCACGGCTTCAGCGACGCGCAGATCGCCCAGATCCGCGGCCGCCTGGAGCACGACATCCGCGACCACCGCCACTACCTGGGCCTGCGCCCGGTGTTCAAGACGGTCGACACCTGCGCCGGCGAGTTCCCTGCACTCACGCCCTACCACTACTCGTCGTACGACTTCGAGACCGAGGTGATCCCGAGCGACCGCCGCAAGGTGATCATCCTGGGCTCCGGCCCGAACCGCATCGGCCAGGGCGTCGAGTTCGACTACTCGTGCGTCCACGCCTCGTTCGCCCTGTCGGACGCCGGGTTCGAGACGATCATGATCAACTGCAACCCCGAGACGGTCTCGACCGACTACGACACCAGCGACCGGCTCTACTTCGAGCCCCTCACGCTCGAGGACGTCCTCGAGATCGTCCACGCCGAGAGCCAGGCGGGCGAGCTGGTGGGCGTCGTCGTGCAGCTCGGCGGCCAGACCGCCCTCGGCCTCGCCCAGGGCCTCGCCGCCGCGGGCGTCCCCATTCTCGGCACCAGCCCGGACGCGATCGACTCCGCCGAGGAGCGCGGCCTGTTCTCGCAGATCCTCGAGCAGGGCGGCCTCCTCGCCCCGCGCAACGGCACCGGGGTCGACTTCGAATCGGCCGTGGCCGTCGCCGACGAGATCGGGTACCCCGTGCTCGTCCGCCCGTCGTACGTGCTCGGCGGCCGCGGCATGGAGATCGTCTACTCGGCCGACCTGCTCGCCGACTACTTCGAGCGCACCCGCGACGAGGTCGTCATCGGCCCCGGCCAGCCGCTGCTGGTCGACCGCTTCCTGGACGACGCCGTCGAGATCGACGTCGACGCGCTCTACGACGGCACCGAGCTCTACATCGGCGGCATCATGGAGCACATCGAGGAGGCCGGCATCCACTCCGGCGACTCCAGCTGCACCCTGCCGCCGGTCACGCTCGGCAAGGGCGAGATCGACCGCGTGCGCGAGGCGACCCTGAAGATCGCCGAGGGCGTGGGCGTCTCGGGCCTGCTCAACGTCCAGTTCGCGATCGCCGCGGGCGTCCTCTACGTGCTCGAGGCCAACCCGCGCGCCAGCCGCACGGTGCCCTTCGTCTCGAAGGCGCTGGGCATCCCGCTCGCCAAGGCCGCATCGCGGATCATGGTCGGCGCCTCCATCCGCTCGCTCGTCGAGGAGGGCCTGCTGCCCGTCCAGGACGGCAGCGACGTGCCGCTCGACTCGCCGATCTCGGTGAAGGAGGCCGTCCTGCCCTTCAAGCGCTTCCGCACGAAGGAGGGCCAGGTCGTCGACAGCGTGCTCAGCCCCGAGATGCGCTCCACCGGCGAGGTCATGGGCATCGACCGCGACTTCCCGCTGGCCTTCGCGAAGAGCCAGACGGCCGCGTACGGCGGGCTGCCCACCTCGGGCGTCGTCTTCGTGAGCGTCGCCGACCGCGACAAGCGCGCGATCGTCCTCCCCGTCCTGCGCCTCCAGCAGCTCGGCTTCGAGATCACGGCGACCGAGGGCACCGCGACGGTCCTGATCCGCAACGGCATCCAGACCCGCATCGTCGGCAAGTACTCCGAGGGCGGCGAGTCGGTCGTCGACCTGATCAACCGCGACGAGGTCGACATCGTGATCAACACGCCGTCGGGTTCGTCCGGCCGCGCCGACGGCTACGAGATCCGCGCCGCCACGGTGGCCGCCGACAAGGCCCTGTTCACGACGATGGCGCAGCTCGCTGCAGCCGTGGCCTCGATCGAGTCGATCCACACCGGCTACACGGTCACCAGCCTCCAAGACTATGCAGTTGAGCGCGCCGACAACCTCGCGAAGGCCCAGGCGAAGGCCGGAGCCCTGTGACGATGGCCTTCGGCACCCGGCTCGCCGCCTCCTTCGAGGCGTTCGGCCACGTGTGCGTGGGCATCGATCCGCACCCGTTCCTCCTCGAGGAGTGGGGGCTCCCGATCTCGGCCGCGGGCGCCCGCGACTTCGGGCTGCGAGTGGTCGAAGCGAGCGCAGGAACCGCCCCGGCCGTCAAACCGCAGGTGGCCTTCTACGAGCGCTACGGGTCGGCGGGCTTCGCCGCGCTCGAAGACGTGCTCGAGGCGGCGCGCTCCACCGACCTCCTGGTCGTCGGCGATGCGAAGCGGGGCGACATCGGCACGACCATGGACTCCTACGGCGACGCCTGGTTCGCCGCCGACTCGCCCCTGCGCGTCGATGCCCTGACGGTCGCGGCGTATCAGGGCCTCGGTGCCGATTCCGGCCTCATCGCCCGAGCGCGGGCTGCCGGCGCGGGCGTGTTCGTGCTGGCCGCGACGTCGAACCCGGAGGCGCGTCTCACCCAGACGGCGAGCCTCGAGTCGGGAAAGACCGTCGCAGCCGGTATCGTCGACGACGTGCTCCACGACAATACGGCCTCTGACCAGGGGGTCTCGTTCGGTTCCGTCGGCCTGGTCCTCGGGGCCACCGTCGCCCTGACCGACTACGGCATCGACACCGCCGACCTCGCCACCACGCCCATCCTCGCCCCGGGCTTCGGCGCGCAGGGCGCGCGCTACGCCGACGTGCGCAGCCTGTTCGGCCCCGCTGCCGGCAGCGTCCTCGTGTCTGCGTCGCGCTCGATCCTCGGCGCCGGGCCCGACGGGGTCGCCGCCGCCGTCCGCGCCGCCTCGGACGAGGTGACCGCGTGCCTCGCATGACACCGCCGCCGGTGGACCGCGCCGCGGCCGCCAAGGCCGCCGTCGCGGCGCGCCGCGCCCGCGCCGAGGTCAAGCGCGCCGTCGCCGAGCGCACCCGCACGGCTCTCGACGTGGCCGACACGGCGTGGACCGGCGAGGCCACCGCCCCCGAGGCGACGCTCCGCGTCCGCGAGCTCCTCACCTCGATCCCCGGCATCGGGCCGACCCGCGTCGCCCGCATCATGGATCAGCTCGGCATCGCCGACTCCAAGCGGGTGGGCGGCCTGGGCGTGCGCCAGCGCGTCATCCTCGGCGACTGGCTGTCCCAGCGCGAGGCGCGCGGCCGTGTGAAGTCGCGGCTCGTCGTGCTGGCCGGCCCGACCGCGGTCGGCAAGGGCACGGTCTCGAGCTTCATCCGCGACAATCACCCCGACGTGCTTCTCTCGGTGTCCGCGACGACGCGCAGGCCCCGCCCCGGCGAGGTCGACGGCGTGCACTACTACTTCGTCTCCGACGACGAGTTCGACCGCATGATCCGCGACCGCGAGCTGCTCGAGTACGCCACCGTGCACAACTCGCACCGCTACGGCACGCCGCGGCCGCCGATCGACGCCGCGCTCGACAAGGGCCGCAGCGTCCTGCTCGAGATCGACCTGCAGGGGGCGCGCCAGGTGCGCACCGTCATGCCGGAGGCCGTCCTGGTCTTCCTGCTGCCGCCCACGTGGGAGGAGCTCGTGCGCCGCCTCATCGGCCGCGGCACGGAAGACACGGCCGAGCAGCAGCGTCGGCTCGAGACCGCCAAGGTCGAGCTCGCGGCCCAGGACGAGTTCGACGTGAAGGTCGTGAACAACGACGTCGCGACCGCGGCCCAAGAGGTCGTAGACTTGATGGCACTGCCTGCGGCCACCTCGAAGACCGCTCGGGCACACGAAGCTTAGGAGGCACCATGGCCGACAGGAACAAGGGCATCATCGACCCGCCCATCGACGACCTGCTCTCGAAGGTCGAGTCGAAGTACGCACTCGTCATCTTCGCGTCGAAGCGCGCGCGTCAGATCAACGACTACTACGCCGACCTCCACGAGGGCTCGCTGTTCGACAACGTGGGGCCGCTGGTCGACTCCACGATCGACGACAAGCCGCTGTCGGTCGCGATGCACGAGATCAACGAAGACAAGCTGACCTCGAAGCCCCTCGCGCCGGTCGCCGAGTAGTCGCTCAGCCGAGAAGTCACGCCACCGAGACAGCGGGTCGCCCCTCCAGGGCGGCCCGCTTTCTTATGCCCGCGACTCTCCCCGATCTGGGCAAGACGCCCAGCTGTGGACCCGGATCGGGGATTCTCGAGGCGCGGGACGGTTAGAACGACGACGACGGGAGATCGCGCTCATCGTCTGCGATGGCGCGCACGATGCGAGCCGCGACGGCGTCCGGGTCGAGCGCAGAGCCGAGGGGCGGTGCCTGGCCCGCGATCGGATGAGTCGAGAGGTCCGTGCCGACGTGCCCGGGCCGGGCGTCCAGCAGGCGGATGCCCTGGCGCCGGTACTCGCGGGACGCCGCGCTCATGAATGCCGCCAGCGCGGCCTTGCTCGCGGAGTAGGCGGCCATGCCGGCGGTCGGCGACTCCGCGACGATCCCGCTGAGAGTCACGACGAACGGGCCCGCCCCGCGCGCGGCCGAGTCGGCCAGCGACGGCGTCGCCGCGCGGATCAGCTCGATGGGCCCGGACAGGTTCGTGGCGAGGAGCTCCTCGACGGTCGCCGTCTCCACCTCGGCGGCGGATCCGAAAGCGACGACGCCCGCGGCGATGACGACCCCGTCGAGGCGGCCGTGCGAGGCGAGGGCCGCTGCGACCAGCGACGCCGGGCCGTCTGCGGTGCCGAGGTCGGCCAGGTACGCGTCGGGTCCGGTCAGTCGCTCCGGGTCTCGACCGGCGCGGACCACCGCGGCCCCTTCGGCACCGAGCTGAGCGGCGATCCGGGAGCCCAGCCCTCCCGACGCTCCGACCACCAGCACCACCGAGTCACGCAGTTCCGTCATGCCCGGAGCCTACGCGCGCGCCTCTCGCGACGGCGTGTGACGGACGACGACGGCCGCGACGGGGACTGTCGGTGGGTGCCGACTACAGTGGGGGAGTCCGTTTCAGCGGCCTCCCCATCGGCACCTCTTCACCAAAGGACAGCGTGACTTCAGCTTCCAGCCTCCGCCTCTTCACGTCCGAATCCGTTACCGAGGGGCACCCCGACAAGATCTGCGACCAGATCTCCGACGGCATCCTCGACGCGCTCCTGGCGGTCGACCCGCACAGCCGCGTCGCGGTCGAGACGCTGGTCACCACGGGGCTCGTCCATGTCGCCGGCGAGGTCACCACCACCGGCTACGTCGACATCCCCACCATCGTCCGCGACCTCATCACCGGCATCGGCTACAACGACTCGTCCGTGAGCTTCGACGGCCGCACCTGCGGCGTCGAGGTGTCGATCGGCGCGCAGTCGCCCGACATCGCGCAGGGCGTCGACGTCGCCCGCGAGGCCCGCACCGGCACCTCGACCGAAGACCCGCTCGACCTCCAGGGCGCCGGCGACCAGGGCATCATGTTCGGCTTCGCGACGACCGAGACCCCGCAGCTCATGCCGCTGCCGATCTGGCTCGCGCACCGCCTGGCCGAGCGCCTGACCGCCGTCCGCAAAGAGGGCCTGCTCGACTATCTGCGCCCCGACGGCAAGACCCAGGTCACCGTGGGCTACGACGGCTACGACCCCAAGACGGTCGACACCGTCGTGCTCTCGACGCAGCACTCGCCGTCGGTCACGATGGAGCGCCTCGAGGCCGACGTCATCGAGCACGTGATCCTGCCCGTCCTCGAGGCGGAGGCGCCGCACCTCGACACCACGACGACGAAGTTCATCATCAACCCGACCGGCCGCTTCGAGATCGGAGGGCCGCAGGGCGACGCCGGCCTCACCGGCCGCAAGATCATCGTCGACACCTACGGCGGGGCCTCACGCCACGGCGGCGGCGCGTTCTCGGGCAAGGACCCGTCGAAGGTCGACCGCTCGGCCGCCTACGCCATGCGCTGGGTCGCCAAGAACGCCGTCGCGGCCGGCTTCGCCGAGCGCCTCGAGTTCCAGATCGCCTACGCCATCGGCCAGGCCGCTCCCGTCGGCTTCTACGTCGAGACCTTCGGCACCGGCCACGTCGACGACGAGACGATCATCGCCGCGGTCCGCGAGGTGTTCGACCTGCGCCCCGCCGCGATCATCCGCGACCTCGACCTGCTCCGCCCGATCTACGGCAAGACCTCGACCTACGGCCACTTCGGCCGCGAGGGCTTCTCGTGGGAGGCCCTCGACCGCGTCGACGCCCTCCGCGAGGCCGCCGGCCTGAACGCCGGCCCGGCCGCGTCGTAGGCTCCGCCGTGCCCCGGGCCGTCGCGCGGGTGCTGGTCGACACCCCGCTTCCGCAGCTCGACCGGCTGTTCGACTACGCCATCCCGGAGCGCCTCCGCGGCACGGTCGGGCCCGGAATGCGGGTCAAGGTGCCGCTGCGGTCGGCGGGCCGCATGGCCGACGCCTTCGTCATCGAGGTCGCCGCCAGCTCGGAGCACGAGGGCTCGCTCAGCGAGGTCGACGAGCTGATCTCCGAGGTGCCCGTGCTCGCCCCCGAGGTGTGGCGGCTGGCCCGCGCCCTCGCCGATCGCGTCGGCGGCTCGGCGAGCGACGTGCTGCGGCTCGCGGTGCCCACCCGGCAGGTGCGGGTCGAGAAGGCGTGGCTGGCGGCGCGCGCGGCGAAGGCGGACGCGGCCGTGCGGCCAGAAGCGGCCGACGGTGATCCCGAGGCCGACGGCGGCCCGGAGACAGGCAGCGGCGCACGGGCGCAGGATCAGACCGGCTCGCCCGTTCCTGCGCCCCCGCTCTCGGTCGCGGGCTACCGCAGTGCCGATCTCGCCGCCGCCGTCCGGGCCCGGGCACGGCTGGCCCTCGACGCGGTTCCCCTCGTCGTCGAGCTCCCCGCGTCGGGCGACGCCGCCCCGCGCTGGGTGGGGCGCTGGGCCGTCACGCTGGCCGAGCTCGCGGCGGTCGCCCTCGCCGACGGCGACAGCGCGATCCTGGCGGTGCCCGACTACCGCGACCAGGAGCAGCTCGTCGCGGCGCTCGAGGCCGTCGTGCCGCCCGAGCGGATCGTGCGCCTCGACGCCAGGCAGTCGAACCCCGACCGGTACCGCGGGCTGCTGCGGGCGCGCGGCGACGAGGCCCTGGTGCTGGTCGGCAACCGGTCCGTGCTGCTCGCCCCGGCGGCGCACCTCGGCCTGATCGCCGTCTGGGACGACGGCGACCCGCTCTTCTCCGAGCCGCTCAGCCCGTACGCACATGCTCGTGACACGGCTCTGCTGCGGTACGAGCAGCAGGGCCCGGCCCTCGTCTTCGCCGGGCACGCGCGCTCGACCGACGTGCAGCGGCTGGTCGAGATCGGCTGGCTCACCGAGGCGCTGCCCGACCCGCGCTACCAGCCGCGGGTGATCCCCACGACGCAGCAGGGCTCGCGCGAGGGCTTCGCGGCGAACGCCCGCATCCCCTCGACGGCGTGGACCGAGGCGAAGGCCGCCGTCGAGTTCGGGCCGGTGCTCGTGCAGGTGGCTCACCCCGGCTACGCCCCGCGCCTCGCCTGCACCGAGTGCGGCGACACCGCTCGCTGCCTGCGCTGCAGCGGCCCGCTCCAGCAGAAGGCCGCCGGCGCGACCCCGGCCTGCGCCTGGTGCGGCGCCCTGGCGGTCGGCTGGCACTGCACGACCTGCGAGAACACGAAGATGCGCACCGTCGGCACCGGGGCCGGCCGCACCGCCGACGAGCTGGGCCGCGCCTTCCCGGGGGTGCGGGTCATCGTCTCCGACGGCACCCGGCAGGTGCTCGAGATCGACGACGAGCCCGCCATCGTCGTGGCGACCCGAGGCGCGGAGCCGATCGCGCCGGGCGGCTACCGCGCCGTGCTCCTGCTCGACGGCGAGCGGATGCTGGCCCGCGAGAGCCTGCGGGTCGCCGAGGACTGCCTCCGCTGGTGGGCCGACGCGACCGCCCTCGCACGGCATCGGGCGCCGATCTTCCTGGTCGGCGTCGGGGGAGCGCTCGCCTCGGCCCTCTCGACCTGGAACCTCGCCCGCTTCGCGTCGTCCGAGCTGGCCGACCGCCGTGAGCTGCGCTTCCCGCCCGCCGTGCGCGTCGCGACCGTGACAGGCCAGACCGTCACCGTCGAAGAGGCCCTCGACGACCTGCCCGAGCCCATCCGCGCCGAGACTCTGGGGCCGGTCGACGTCGAGGGCGGCACGGTCCGCGCGATCGTCCGGTTCGACTACGCGGCCGGGCACGACGTCGCGTCGATCCTGCGCGGACGCGTGATCCGGGCGGCCACCAGCCGCCGCAAACTCGTGCCGGGCGACCCGAAGGCCGCGACCAGGCGCTCAGTCGCTCCTACACTCAGAGTGCGGTTCGACGACGTCGAGCCGTTCGCCGAGCAGTAGCTCACCCGCACCACTCCCACGAAAGTCCTGATTTGCGCCTCGTCTTCGCCGGCAGCCCCGCCGCCGCCGTCCCCTCCCTCCGTGCCCTCGCCGCAGGCCCGCACGAGGTCGTCGCCGTCCTCACCCGCGACGACACCCCGCAGGGGCGCAAGCGCGTGCTCACCCCGACTCCGGTGGCCGAGGCCGCCGACGAGCTGGGCATCCCCGTGATCAAGGCGCGCAGGATCACCGACGACGTCACCGCGGCCATCGCCGACGCGGAGGCCGACCTCGGCGTCATCGTCGCCTACGGAGCCCTCCTCCGCGAGCCGCTCCTCTCGACGCCCCGCCTCGGCTGGATCAACCTCCACTTCTCCCTCCTGCCGCGCTGGCGCGGCGCGGCCCCGGTGCAGCGCGCGCTCATGGCCGGCGACTCCGAGACCGGAGCCGCCGTCTTCCAGCTCGTCCCCGAGCTCGACGCCGGCGAGGTGCTCGGCGTCGTCCGCAAGCCGCTCACGGGCGACGAGACCGCCGGGCACCTGCTCGGCGCGCTCGCGATCTCGGGGGCCCTGCTTCTGACGCGGGTCGTCGACGAGCTGGCCGCGGGGCGCGAGACGCGCACGGTGCAGATCGGCGACGTGACGCTCGCCCCGAAGCTCGCGCTCGACGACGCCGCGCTCGACTTCGGTGCGCCGCTGGCCGACGTGTACGACCGGTTCCGCGGCGTGACGCCCGAGCCCGGCGCCCACGCCCTCCTCGACGGCGACCGGTTCAAGCTGCTCGACGTGCGGCCCGCCGACGACGGCCGCGACGACCTGGCGCCGGGCGCGATCCTGCTCGATCACCGTCGCGTGCTGGTCGGAACGACGACTCGGGCCCTCGAGCTGCTGACCGTGCAGCCGGCAGGCAAGAAGCCGATGGCGGCGGGGGACTGGCTGCGCGGCGTGCCCGACCGCGACGGGCTGCGCTTCGACGGGAGCCCCTCGTGAGCGGCGACGGACGCCAGGGCACGGGTCGGCCCGGCGGCGGCAGCGGTCGCGGTGGCAGCGGACAGCCCGGCAGCGGCCAGCCCGGCAGCGGCCGCCCGAGCCGCGGCCAGCGCGCCCCGCGCCCCGAGCCGCACGTGCAGCCCGCCCGCCAGGTCGCGCTCGACGTGATCCGCGCAGTCGAGCACGACGACGCCTACGCCAACCTCCTGCTGCCCCAGCGCATCGCGCGGGCCGGCCTCGACGCCGCCGACGCGGGCCTCGCCACCGAGCTCACCTACGGCACCCTGCGCATGTCGGGCTACTACGACCGCGTGATCGCGATCGCCGCCCGCCGCCCGACCTCCGAGATCGACCCGGCCCTGCTCGACGTGCTCCGTCTGGGCGCGCACCAGCTGCTCTCGACCCGCGTCGCCCCGCACGCGGCGGTCGACGAGTCGGTGTCGCTCGCCCGCCAGGTCGGCAGCCGCTCCGGCACCGGCTTCGTGAACGGCGTGCTCCGCACGATCTCGCGCACCGAGCCCGGCGTGTGGCTGGAGCGCGTGCTGGAGCTCGCGACGAGCGTCGACGACGCCCTGGCCGCCCGATACTCGCACCCGGAGTGGGTCGTCCGCGCCCTGCGCGGAGCCCTGGCCGCCGAGGGGCGCGCCGACGAGCTCGAGACGCTGCTGGCCGCCGACAACGAGCCGGCGCGCGTGAGCCTCGTCGCCCTCCCCGGTCTGGCGAAGGTCACCGGCGAGTCCGGCCGCTTCTCGCCTCTGGCCATCACCGCTCCCGCCGGCGATCCCGGCGCCCTGCCCCGGGTGGCATCCGGCAAGGTTCGAGTACAGGATGAAGGTTCGCAGCTCGCCGCCCTCGCCCTGTCGCGAGTCGCGCCGGTCGCGGCGGGCGAGCGCTGGCTCGACATGTGCGCGGGGCCTGGCGGAAAGGCCGCGCTGCTCGCAGCCGAGGCCGCGATGGGCGGCGCCGTCCTCACCGCGAACGAGATCGTCCCCGGGCGCGTGGGGCTGGTCCGCCAGGCGCTCTCGGCTGTCGCTCCCGACGTGGCCGTGCGCCAGGGCGACGCGACGCTCATCGGCGGGGCCGAGCCCGAGTCGTACGACCGGATCCTCCTCGACGCCCCGTGCACCGGCCTCGGAGCGCTCCGCCGCCGACCCGAGGCCCGCTGGCGCAAGCAGCCGCGCGACGTCGCCGAGCTCACCGGCCTCCAGTCGGCGCTGTTCGACTCGGCCCTCGCCGCGCTCGCCCCCGGCGGGACCCTGGCGTACGTCACCTGCTCGCCGCATACCGCCGAGACCCGCGCGGTCGTCGAGGCCGGCCTCAAGCGGTGGTCGCGCGACGGCGGGGCCGCGGTCGAGATGCTCGACGCCACGGCCGTGCTCGGAGGGATCGCCACGGCGCCGCTCGACCTCGGCGCGGGCCCCTTCGCCCAGCTCTGGCCGCACCGCCACGGCACCGACGCCATGTTCGTCGCGCTGCTCCGCAAGGCGCGCTGACCGCCGCCGCGCCCGCCTGCACCACACCACGATCAGGACTCCGCCCCACGCAACACGGTGGTGCCCAGTCCCGATCGTGGTGCCGAGGCGCCAAACGGCGACCCGATAGGCTTGCCCCCGTGCCAATCCGCATCAGCCCCAGCATCCTCTCGGCCGATTTCGCGAACCTCGAGCGCGACTTGAACCGCATCAGCACCGCCGACCTGGTCCACGTCGACGTGATGGACGCCCACTTCGTGCCCAACCTCACCCTCGGCCTCCCGATCGTTCAGCGCATCCAGGAGGTGAGCCCCGTGCCGCTCGACGTGCACCTGATGGTGGAGGACGCCGACCGCTGGGCCCCGCAGTACGCCGAGACCGGAGCCAGCTCGGTGACGTTCTCGTTCGAGGCCGCGGCAGACCCGCGTTCCTGCGCCCGTGCCATCCGAGCCGCCGGCGCCCGCGCGGCGATCGCCGTCAAGCCCGGCACGCCCGTCGAGCCCGTGCTCGAGCTGCTCGACGAGATCGACATGATCCTCGTGATGACCGTCGAGCCGGGCTTCGGCGGGCAGTCGTTCATCAGCGAGACCATGCCCAAGCTGCGCGCGGCCCGCGCCGCGATCGACGCGTCGGGCCACGACGTCTGGCTCGAGGTCGACGGCGGCATCAACGACCAGACGATCGTCACCGCCGTCGAGAACGGCGCCGACACGATCGTCGCCGGCTCCAGCGTGTACGGCCCGGCCGGGAGCCCCGAGCCGGCCGAGCGCATCGCCGCACTCCGTGCCGCCGCGAGCCAGGTAGCCTAGGCCCGTGAAATCGTTCGACGACCTGTTCGCAGAGCTCAGCGCCAAGATCGCTGAGCGCCCCGAGGGCTCCGGCACCGTGACCGAGTTCGACGCGGGGGTCCACCAGATCGGCAAGAAGATCGTCGAAGAGGCGGCCGAGGTGTGGATGGCCGCCGAGTACGAGGGCGACGTCGCCACCGCCGAGGAGATCTCGCAGCTGCTCTACCACCTGCAGGTGCTGATGCTGGCGAAGGGCCTGACCCCGGCCGACGTGTACCGACATCTCTGAGACCGGCCCCGCTCCCGTCACCTCAACAGAAATCGGACCAATGCTCCGCGTCGCAGTACCGAACAAGGGCTCGCTCAGCGAGACCGCTTCCCAGATGCTCTCCGAGGCCGGCTACTCCGGCCGACGCGACCCCAAGTCGCTGTACCTCTCCGACGACCGCAACGGCGTCGAGTTCTTCTACCTCCGGCCTCGCGACATCGCGACCTACGTCGGGTCGGGCGCCCTCGACGTCGGCATCACCGGCCGCGACCTGCTGCTCGACTCGGGCTCGTCGGCCAAGGAGGTCGCCGCCCTCGACTTCGGCTCGTCGACGTTCCGCTTCGCCGGGCCCACCGGCACGTACCGAGAGCTCGCCGACCTCCAGGGCGTGCGGGTGGCGACCAGCTACTCGGGCCTCGTGGGCGACTTCCTCGCTGAGAACGGCATCACCGCCGAGCTCGTCCAGCTCGACGGAGCCGTCGAGAGCGCGGTGCAGCTCGGCGTCGCCGACGCGATCGCCGACGTCGTCGAGACCGGCACCACGCTCCGCGCTGCGGGCCTCGAGATCTTCGGCCCCGTGATCCTCAAGTCGACGGCCGTGCTGATCGCGTCCGACGAGGCGACAGCGGGCCTCGACGTGCTCCAGCGCCGCCTGCAGGGAGTCCTCGTGGCCCGCCAGTACGTGCTGATGGACTACGACCTGCCCGTGCGCCTCCTCGACGAGGCGACCAGGCTCGCGCCCGGCATCGAGTCGCCGACCGTCTCGCCGCTGCACGACCCCGAGTGGGCCGCCGTCCGCGTGATGGTGCCGCGTACGGACACCAACCAGATCATGGACGCCCTGTACGACCTGGGCGCCCGCGCGATCCTGGTCAGCCCTATCCACGCCGCAAGGCTGTAGCCGTGAGTGCGGATTCCACCCTCGCGGTCCGGGTCATCCCGTGCCTCGACGTGGCTGCCGGCCGCGTGGTCAAGGGCGTCAACTTCCTGAACCTGCGCGACGCCGGCGACCCGGTCGAGCTCGCCCGCAAGTACTACGAGCAGGGCGCCGACGAGGTCACCTTCCTCGACGTGACCGCGACTGTCGAGGAGCGCGCCACGATGTACGAGGTCGTGCGGGCCACGGCCGAGCAGGTCTTCATCCCGCTGACCGTCGGCGGGGGAGTCCGCTCCACCGACGACGTCGCGCGCCTGCAGGCGTCCGGCGCCGACAAGGTCGGCGTCAACAGCGCCGCCATCGCCCGCCCCGACCTGCTCGGCGAGATCGCCGACCGCTTCGGTGCGCAGGCGCTCGTGCTGAGCCTCGACGTCAAGCGCTCGGATGCCACGCCGTCCGGCTTCGTCGTCACGACGCACGGCGGCCGCCAGGAGACCTCGCTCGACGCCCTCGCCTGGGCCCGCGAGGCCGTCGAGCGCGGCGCCGGCGAGCTGCTCGTCAACTCGATCGACGCCGACGGCACGAAGCAGGGCTACGACCTCGAGCTCGTCGCCCTCATGCGCGAGGTCTCGAGAGTCCCGGTGATCGCCTCGGGCGGCGCAGGGTCGCTCGAGCACTTCGCGCCGGCTGTCCGGGCGGGCGCGGATGCTGTGCTCGCGGCCTCCGTGTTCCACAATGGAGAGCTGACGATCGGCGAGGTCAAGCAGAGCCTCGCCGAATCCGGCGCGATCGTCCGCTGACACTGCGTCAGCCAACGACCAGCCACCCGAGAGAGAACGAGACCATGGCCGAGCAGCTCACCCGCGAGACCGTCGAGCCCGTCATCGAGCGCGCGGCATTCGACGCCAAGGGGCTGCTGCCGGCCATCATCCAGGAGGCCTCGACCAGAGACGTCCTGATGATGGGGTGGATGGACGCCGAGGCGCTCCGCCGCACGCTGACCGAGGGGCGCGTGACCTTCTGGTCGCGCTCCCGCCAGGAATACTGGCGCAAGGGCGACACCTCGGGCCACTTCCAGTACGTCCGCAGTGCCGCCCTCGACTGCGACGGAGACACCCTCCTGGTGACCGTCGACCAGGTCGGAGCCGCGTGCCACACCGGCGAGCACGCCTGCTTCGACGTCGACCCCCTCGACCCCACGATCGGCTCTCCGAATGACTGACACCGCGACGGCCTCGGCCGAACCGCACACCACGACGCGCTCGGAGTTCGACGCGCTCCTCGACGGCCATCGCGTCATCCCGGTCGTCCGCAGCCTCTTCGCCGCCGAAGAGACCCCGGTCGGCATGTACCGCAAGCTCGCCGACTCCCGTCCGGGCACCTTCCTGCTCGAGTCCGCCGAGCAGGGCGGCATCTGGTCGCGGTACTCGTTCGTGGGCGTCTCCTCCTTCGGCGTCCTCACCACCGAGGCGGGCGCAGGAACCGCCACGGCCTGGATCGACTACGGCATGTCGGGCGCTCGCGCCTTCGGAGACGCCGTCGGGCAGCCGCTCGAGGTGCTCTCCGCCCTCTTCGACCGCTGGAAGACCCCGGTGATCCCGGGGTACCCGCCGCTCACGGGCGGGCTCGTCGGCTTCATCGGGTGGGAGGCCGTCCGTCAGCTCGAGCACCTGCCCGACGCCCCGCCGGCGGAGTTCGACGTTCCTGCGCAGGCTCTCTGCTTCGTCTCGGAGCTCGTGGTCATCGACCACCGCACGGGCACGGCGCTGCTGATCGCGACCGCGCTCAACGACGGGACCGACGACGCCGACACGCTGTGGAGGGCAGCCCAGGCGCAGCTCGACGCCCTGCAGACGACGCTGGCCCAGCCGAGCCCCGCGCACCTCGCCGACGTCGACATCAGCATCGATCCGCAGCCGGTGCGGCGCTCGACCGACGCCGAGTACGCCGAGGCCATCGAGCGGTCGAAGGGGTTCATCCGCGACGGCGACGTCTTCCAGGTCGTCATCTCGCAGCGCTTCGACCACGAGCTGACGGCCCCCGCCATCGACGTGTACCGCGTGCTGCGCACGCTCAACCCGAGCCCGTACATGTACCTCGTCAGCCTCGAGGACACCGACGGCAAGCCGTACCAGATCGTCGGATCGAGCCCCGAGGCCCTCGTCAAGGTGCAGGGCACGCGCGCGTACTCGCACCCCATCGCCGGCTCGAAGCCCCGCGGGGCCACGCCCGAGGAGGACCTCGCGCTGGCCACCGCCCTCGAGGGCGACGAGAAGGAGCGCGCCGAGCACCTGATGCTCGTCGACCTCGCCCGCAACGACCTGCTGAAGGTGTGCCGCCCGGGCTCGGTCGAGGTGACCGAGTTCATGCACGTCGAGCGGTTCAGCCACATCATGCACCTCGTCTCGAGCGTCGAAGGCGACCTCATGCCCGGCACGAACGCGATCGACGCGTTCCGCGCCACGTTCCCCGCCGGGACCCTCTCGGGTGCGCCCAAGCCGCGCGCCCTCGAGATCATCGACGAGCTCGAGCCCGCGCAGCGCGGCGTCTACGGGGGAGTCGTGGGCTACTTCGACTTCGCCGGCAGCGCCGACGTCGCCATCGCGATCCGCACCGTGCTGCTGCAGCCCGGCGTGGCCCGCGTCCAGGCCGGGGCAGGCCTCGTGGCCGACTCCGACCCGGCCTCCGAGAACCAGGAGGCCCGCAACAAGGCGGCGGCCCCCCTCCGCGCGGTCGCCGTCGCGAACGCCATGATCAGCCTCCACTGAATCGACCCCCATGAGAACCCGCTCCACCAAGCTCCCCTCGATCCTGATCGGCTTCGCGCTGTCGGGGGTCGTGCTCCTCGCCTACACGCAGACCTGGGTCAGCGTGAACGTCACGAGCCCCAGCGGCGGCAAGGTCGACGTCGCCGCCGCCGGCAGCGCCGCGGCCCCCGCACTGTCCGCCCTGTCGCTGGCCGGCCTCGCCCTGTTCGGAGCGATCACGATCGCCGGCCCGGTGTTCCGCGTCGTGCTCGGCGCCCTCGAGGTGCTGCTCGGCGGCTGCGTCGTCCTCTCGGCGATCCTCGCGACCGTCGATCCCGTGGCCTCCGCCACCACCGCCATCACCAAGGTGACGGGCATCGCGGGCCGCGACTCGGTCGCGACCATCGTCAACTCGCACTCGATGACCGCGTGGCCCTGGGTGGCCCTCGTCGCCGGGCTGGCCATGGCGGCGCTCGGCGTCGCCGTGATCACGACGTCGCGCCGCTGGCCGGCGTCGGCCCGTCGCTACCAGGCCGTCCGCCTGGTCGCCGCCGACCAGACCGCCGACCCCGTCGTGGCCTGGGACACCCTCACCACCGGCTCGGATCCGACGGCGGCATCCGGCGACAGGCCCGACGACGCCCGCTAGAGATCGCCGCACCCGATAGACTCGGGGCGAACCCCCAGCAATTCAAGGAGCACCGTGAGCACAGGTACATCGAACAGTGTGGCCCCGGCTGAGTCGAGCACCGACGACAGCCACGACGCCGGCGAGGGCCACGGCAACTCGCCCGCCGCCTGGACGGCCGTCGTCATCATGCTCGTCGCGTTCGCCGTGGGCACCATCGCGTTCTGCTTCGACGTGCCCATCGTCGTCTGGATCGCCGCGGGCTTCGAGATCGTCGGCCTGCTCGTCGGCCTCGTCATGAAGCGGATGGGATACGGCGTCGGCGGTCACCGCTACGTGCCGAAGGCCCACCACTAAGTGCTCGACGACCTCTACGCGGGGGCCCTCGCCGACGCCGCAGCGCGTCGCGACCTGCTCCCTCTCGCCGACGTCGAGCGCGCAGCACTGGCGCAGACTCCGGCCATCGACGCCCGAGCGGCTCTCCAGCCGGCCGATCGCGTCAAGATCATCGCCGAGGTGAAGCGCGCGAGCCCCTCGCGCGGCGCCCTCTCCGACATCGCCGATCCCGCGTCGCTGGCCCACTCGTACGAGACCGGCGGTGCCAGCGCCATCAGCGTGCTGACCGAGGGTCGCAAGTTCAAGGGCACGCTCGCCGACCTCGAGGCCGTTCGCGACGCCGTGTCGGTGCCGGTCCTGCGCAAGGACTTCATCGCCGAGCCCTACCAGGTCTTCGAGGCGCGTGCCGCCGGCGCCGACCTCGCGCTGCTCATCGTCGCCGGCCTGCCCCAGCAGAAGCTCATCGAGCTGCACGAGCTCGTGCTCGAGCTCGGGATGACCGCGCTCGTCGAGACCCACTCCGCCGAGGAGGTCGTCCGCGGGCTCGACGCCGGCGCGACCGTCCTGGGAGTCAACGCCCGCGACCTCACCACCTTCGAGCTCGACCAGGATCTCTTCGGCAGCCTCGCCGACAGCATCCCGTCGGGTGTCGTCCGCGTCGCCGAGTCGGCCGTCAAGTCACCGGCCGATGTAGCGCACTACCGCCGTTCCGGCGCCGACGTCGTCCTCGTGGGCGAAGCCCTCGTGGTCCACGGCGACCCCGTCGACGCGCTCACCACCTTCCTGGAGATCTGATGCCCAACCTGCGCGACGTCGTCGGCCCCTACTTCGGCGACTTCGGCGGCCGATTCGTTCCCGAGTCGCTGATCGCCGCGCTCGACGAGCTCGACGAGGCCTACAAGGCCGCGGCCGTCGACCCCGCGTTCCAGGCCGAGCTGCTCGAGCTCCACAAGACCTACACGGGCCGCCCCTCGATCATCACCGAGGTGCCCCGCTTCGCGGAGCACGCCGGCGGCGCCCGCATCATCCTGAAGCGCGAAGACCTCAACCACACCGGCTCGCACAAGATCAACAACGTTCTCGGCCAGGCGCTCCTGGCTCGACGACTCGGCAAGACGCGTCTCATCGCCGAGACCGGGGCCGGCCAGCACGGAGTCGCGACCGCGACCGCCGCGGCGCTGTTCGGCATGGAGTGCGTGGTCTACATGGGCCAGGTCGACACCGAGCGCCAGGCGCTCAACGTCGCCCGCATGCGCCTGCTCGGTGCCGAGGTGGTGTCTGTCGCGACCGGCTCGCGCACGCTGAAAGACGCCATCAACGACGCCCTGCGCGACTGGGTCTCCAGTGTGGAGACCACGCACTACGTGCTCGGCACCGTCGCGGGCCCGCACCCGTTCCCGACGATGGTGCGCGATTTCCACAAGATCATCGGCGAAGAGGCCAAGGTCCAGGTCCGGGAGCTCACCGGCGGGCTGCCCGACATCGTCGCGGCCTGCATCGGCGGCGGCTCCAACGCCATCGGCATCTTCGACGCGTTCCTCGACGACCCCTCCGTCGAGCTCCGCGGCTTCGAGGCCGGCGGCGACGGCATCGAGTCCGGCCGCCACGCCGCGTCGATCACCCTGGGTCGCACGGGCGTGCTCCAGGGTGCGAAGTCGTACCTCATGCAAGACGAAGACGGCCAGACCGTCGAGAGCCACTCCATCTCGGCCGGTCTCGACTACCCCGCGGTCGGTCCCGAGCACGCGTGGCTCTCGAAGATCGGCCGCGCGCAGTACGAGCCCGTCACCGACGCCGACGCGATGGAGGCCTTCCGGCTCCTCACTCGCACGGAGGGCATCATCCCGGCCATCGAGTCGTCTCACGCCCTTGCGGGCGCTATCCGCCTCGGCCGTGACCGCGGGCCGGGCACCACGATCCTCGTCTCGCTCTCCGGCCGCGGCGACAAGGACGTCGCGACGGCGTCTCGCTACTTCAACATCCTCGACGAGGGGGCCGAGCAACTGTGATCAGCGCCTCCAGCAAGCTCGGCTCCGCCATCCACTCCCGCACCGACGCCGGATCGGGAGCCGTCATCGGCTACCTGCCCGCCGGGTTCCCCGACCTCCAGACATCCATCGACGCGGCGGTCACCCTCGTGAACAACGGCGTCGACGTCATCGAGCTCGGCCTGCCGTACTCCGACCCGGTCATGGACGGCCCGGTCATCCAGGCGGCCACCCAGCGCGCCCTGGCCGAAGGCTTCCGCGTCCGCGACGTGTTCCCCGCCGTCCGCGAGATCACCTCGCAGGTCGCGGCGCCCGTCGTCGTCATGACCTACTGGAACCCGGTCTCGCAGTACGGCGCCCGGCGCTTCGCCGACGACCTCGCATCTGCCGGGGGAGCCGGTCTCATCACGCCCGATCTCGTTCCCGACGAGGGCGCCGAGTGGATCGCCGCCGCGAACGCCGCCGATCTCGACCGCGTCTTCCTCGCCGCGCCGTCGTCCAGCGACGCCCGCGTCGCCCAGGCCGTCGAGGCGAGCCGCGGCTTCGTCTACACCGTCTCGACCATGGGCATCACCGGCACCCGCGAGGGCGTCGACTCGGCCGCGGCCGCTCTGGTCGCTCGCCTGCGCGCGGCCGGCGTCGACAACGCCTGCGTGGGTCTCGGCATCTCGACCGCCCAGCAGGTCCGCGAGGTACTCGAGTACGCCGACGGCGCCATCATCGGCTCCGCGTTCGTCCGGGCCCTGGCCGAGGGCGGGCTCGAGCGGCTCGCGCGCGTGTCGGCCGATCTGGCTTCGGGCAGTAGAGTCTCCTAGCGTGTCCCGCGTGCCACGGCGCGCCTGCACTCCACGATCCACACGACGAAAGGCACCTGAACGTTGTTGCCCCTGAGCATCCCGAGTCCCTCTGCCGATTGGCAGTACTTCGATCTCACGGGATGGATCAACAAGACGTTCAACGCGTCGCTGTCGTTCGACATCCGCATCCACGCCTACGCGATCTGCATCCTCCTGGGGATCGTGGCCGCCGTGCTGTTCACGAACGCCCGCCTCAACCGCCGCGGCGCCGAGCGCTGGGTCATCATCGACCTCGCCATCTGGTGCGTGCCCTTCGGAATCGTCGGCGGCCGCGTCTTCCACGTCGTCACGCACCCCGACGACTACTTCAACGGGCAGGCCCTCTGGCACGTCTTCGCGATCTGGGAGGGCGGACTCGCCATCTTCGGCGCCCTTATCTTCGGCGCTCTCGGCGCCTGGCTCGGCTGCCGCCAGACCGGTCTCCGCTTCTCCGTATTCGCCGACGCCCTCGTGCCCGGCCTCATGCTGGCCCAGGCCTTCGGCCGCCTCGGCAACTACTTCAACCACGAGCTCTTCGGCACTCCGACGACTCTGCCGTGGGGACTCGAGATCGAGTCCACCAACGCCGCCTACCCGGTCGGGCTGCCCGCCGGCACTCTGTTTCACCCGACCTTCGCCTACGAGATCCTCTGGAACCTCTTCGGCCTCGCGGTCATCCTGCTGATCAACAAGAACGTCAAGCTCGAGTGGGGCAAGACGCTCGCCCTGTACTTCATCTGGTACGGCTCCGGCCGCATGTGGTTCGAGTCGATCCGCACCGACTACAGCCAGGTGTTCCTCGGATTCCGCGTCAATGTCTGGGCCGCGGCCGCCGCAGTCGTGCTCGGAATGATCATCTTCATCGTGCAGAGCCGCCGCCACACCGGCCTCGTGCCGAGCGCCTATGTTCCGGGCCGTGGTCCGAACGAGGAGGGCTTCCACCCCGTCATCACCGGTGAGGTCGACCACCCTGAGGTAGACTCGGCGGCAGGCACCGACGACGATGACGACGCGGAGCCCACGGATCGCACCCCATCCGACGCCTCCGCAGAGGTGAAGGCCTAACCGGCCGGCAACGATCCAGCACCACCAGCACTGCATTCTCAGCACCACAGCACCCCACGAATCACCCCGGGTCCGCACCGAAGACCAGGGGGTCGGCCGGCACTGCCGCATCCGACGAAGCGACTCCTACGGCCACGACCCCGAGCCTCGAGACGCCTGCCAGAGTCACTCGGTTTCCTGCCGAGTGGAAGCGAATCGGGCCAGCGACGCCCCGCCCTGCGTTAGTTTTCCTCTACTGGTCATTCAGCGACCAGTTCCCATCGTGAGGACGGATCGACATGGCTCTCACGCCAGCGCACCAGACATTCAGCAGCATCCCGGCGGCCCAGGGTCTCTACGACCCGAGCCTGGAGAAGGACGCCTGTGGCCTCGCCATGGTCGCGACCCTCCGAGGCACGCCAGGACACGACATCATCGACGCCGCCCTCGGCGCCCTGCGCAACCTCGAGCACCGCGGGGCCGTGGGGTCCGACGCGGGCACAGGCGACGGCGCGGGCATCCTCATGGAGGTGCCCGACGCCTTCTTCCGCGATGTCGTCGAGTTCACGCTGCCCGAGGCCGGCCACTACGCGGTCGGCATCGGCTTCCTGCCGACCGACTTCGACGAGCGGGTGACACTCCAGAAGGCGATCGCCAAGATCGCCGCCGAAGAGAGGCTGCGCGTCGTCGGCTGGCGCGACGTCCCCGTCCGCGCCGACGAGCTCGGCACGCTCGCACGCAACGCCATGCCCGCCTTCGAGCAGCTCTTCATCGCGGCCAACCACGGCGAGGACCACGTCTCGGGAATCGAGCTCGACCGCCTGGCGTTCCGTCTGCGCAAGCGCGCCGAGCGCGAGCTGGGCGCCTACTTCACGTCGCTCTCGAGCCGAACCATGGTCTACAAGGGCATGGTCACGACGCTCCAGCTCGAGCCGTTCTACCCCGACCTCTCGGACGAGCGCGTCGCCTCGAAGCTCGCCATCGTGCACTCGCGCTACTCGACGAACACGTTCCCGTCGTGGCCGCTCGCGCAGCCGTTCCGCATGATCGCCCACAACGGCGAGATCAACACCGTGCGCGGCAACCGCAACTGGATGCGCGCGCGCCAGTCTCAGCTCGAGTCCGAGCTCATCGGCGACATGAAGCCGCTGCTCCCGATCGTGAGCCCGGGCAACAGCGACTCGGCCTCGTTCGACGAGGTCGTCGAGCTCCTGAGCCTGACGGGCCGCTCGCTCCCGCACGCCATCATGATGATGGTGCCGGAGGCGTGGGAGAACCAGGTCGGCATCGACCCGGTGCTCCGCGACTTCTACGAGTACCACTCCATGCTCATGGAGGCGTGGGACGGCCCCGCCGCCGTCACCTTCACCGACGGCTCGCTCGTCGGCGCCACCCTCGACCGCAACGGCCTCCGCCCCGGCCGCTACCTGGTGACCGACGACGGCCTCGTCGTGCTCGCCAGTGAGATCGGCGTTCTCCCCGACATCGACCAGTCGAAGATCGTCCGCAAGGGCCGCCTGCGCCCGGGCAAGATGTTCCTCGTCGACACCGAGGCCGGCCGCCTGATCGAGGACGACGAGATCAAGCAGCAGCTCGCCTCCTCCGAGGAGTACGGCGAGTGGCTCGAGATGGGCCGCCTGCACCTCAAAGACCTGCCCGAGCGCGAGCACATCGTGCACACGCCGGCCTCCGTCACGCGCCGCCAGCGCACCTTCGGCTACACCGAGGAGGAGGTGCGGATCCTGCTCACCCCCATGGCGAAGACCGGAGCCGAGCCCCTCGGCGCCATGGGCAGCGACACGCCCATCGCCGTGCTCTCGGACCGCCCGCGTCTGCTGTTCGACTACTTCACCCAGCAGTTCGCCCAGGTGACGAACCCCCCGCTCGACTCCATCCGCGAGTCGGTCGTGACGAGCCTCAAGGTCGGCCTCGGCCCCGAGCGCAATCTGCTCGCGGCGACTCCCGAGCACGCCAAGCAGGTCATCCTCGACTTCCCGGTCATCGACAACGACGAGCTCGCGAAGATCCAGCACATCGACCCGCGCCCCGGCTCGCGCCTGACGACGACCCTCAAGGGCCTCTACCGTGTCGACAAGGGCCCCCGCGCCATGGAGAAGCGGATCGCGGCGCTGTGCACCGAGGTCGACGAGGCGATCGAGGAGGGCTCGCAGTTCATCGTCCTCTCCGACCGCGACTCGACTGCCGACCTGGCGCCGATCCCGTCGCTCCTCATGCTCGCCGCGGTGCACCACCACCTCATCCGCACCGAGAACCGCATGAAGGTCGGCCTGATCGTCGAGGCCGGCGACGTGCGCGAGGTCCACCACGTGGCGACCCTCATCGGCTACGGGGCTTCGGCGATCAACCCGTACCTGGCCATGGAGACCTGCGAGAACCTGGTCCGCAGCGGCATGATCACGGGCATGTCGCCCGAGCAGGCCGTCAAGAACGTCATCAAGGCTCTCGGCAAGGGCGTGCTCAAGATCATGTCCAAGATGGGCATCTCGACCGTCTCGTCGTACGCGGCCGCCCAGGCCTTCGAGGCCGTCGGCCTGAGCCACGAGTTCATCGACACCTACTTCACCGGCACCTCGACCCGCCTCGGCGGCGTCGGCGTCGACGTGATCGCGACCGAGAACGCCGAGCGCCACCTCAGCGCCTACCCGGCCGACGGTGCGACCGCCGCGCACGAGCGCCTCCAGACCGGCGGCGAGTACCAGTGGCGCCGCGAGGGCCCGCCCCACCTCTTCAACCCGGAGACGGTGTTCCGCCTCCAGCACGCGACCCGCACGCGCCGGTACGACATCTTCCGCGAGTACACGAAGATGGTCGACGACCAGGCCGAGAGCCTGATGACGCTGCGCGGCCTCTTCACGCTGCGCGAGGGAGTCCGCCCCGCGGTGCCACTCGACGAGGTCGAGCCGGTCTCGTCGATCGTCAAGCGGTTCTCGACGGGCGCGATGAGCTACGGCTCGATCTCGAAAGAGGCCCACGAGACTCTCGCCATTGCGATGAACCGCCTCGGCGGCAAATCGAACACCGGCGAGGGCGGCGAAGACGTCGACCGTCTCCTCGACCCCGAGCGCCGCAGCGCGGTTAAGCAGGTCGCCTCGGGCCGCTTCGGCGTCACGAGCATGTACCTGACGCACGCCACCGACATCCAGCTCAAGATGGCGCAGGGCGCGAAGCCCGGCGAGGGCGGCCAGCTGCCCCCGTCGAAGGTGTACCCCTGGGTCGCCCGCACCCGCCACGCGACGCCCGGCGTCGGCCTCATCTCGCCGCCCCCGCACCACGACATCTACTCGATCGAAGACCTCAAGCAGCTCATCTTCGACGTGAAGCGCGCCAACCCCTCCGCTCGGGTGCACGTGAAGCTCGTGAGCCAGTCCGGCATCGGCGCGGTCGCGGCGGGTGTGACGAAGGCTCTCGCCGACGTCGTGCTCGTCTCCGGCCACGACGGCGGAACGGGCGCCAGCCCGCTGAACTCGCTGAAGCACGCCGGCACCCCGTGGGAGATCGGCCTCGCCGAGACGCAGCAGACGCTCATGCTGAACGGCATGCGCGACCGCGTGGTGGTCCAGGTCGACGGTCAGATGAAGACGGGTCGCGACGTCGTCGTCGCCGCTCTGCTCGGCGGCGAGGAGTTCGGCTTCGCGACGGCGCCGCTCGTCGTCTCCGGCTGCATCCTCATGCGCGTCTGCCACCTCGACACCTGCCCCGTGGGCGTCGCGACGCAGAACCCCGAGCTGCGCGCCCGCTTCTCGGGCAAGGCCGAGCACGTCGTCAACTTCTTCGAGTTCCTGGCTCAGGAGGTCCGCGAGTACCTCGCCGCCCTCGGCTTCCGCTCGCTCGACGAGGCGATCGGCCACAGCGAGATGCTGGGCGTCGACCGCGCCGTCGAGCACTGGAAGGCGTCCGGCCTCGACCTCGAGCCCGTCCTCGTCGGCCCCGACTTCGCCGACGACGAGCCGCGCCGCAACTTCGTGCCGCAGGACCACGAGCTCGAGAAGCACTTCGACAACCAGCTCATCGCGGAGGCGTCCGACGTCATCGACAACGGCGGCCGCATCGAGATCTCGCTGCCCATCCGCAACACGGAGCGCGCCGTCGGAACCATGCTCGGCCACGAGGTGACCGTCCGCAACGGCGAGCACGGGCTGCCAGCCGGCAGCATCGACGTGACCCTGACCGGTTCGGCAGGGCAGTCGCTGGGTGCGTTCCTGCCCGCCGGAATCACGCTGCGCCTCATCGGCGACAGCAACGACTACGTCGGCAAGGGGCTGTCGGGCGGCACGGTCATCGTCCGGCCGCCGGCGGAGGCCTCTTTCGCCGCCGAAGACAACGTCATCGCCGGCAACGTCATCGGCTACGGCGCGACGCAGGGCTCCCTGTTCATCCGCGGAATCGTGGGCGAGCGGTTCCTGGTCAGGAACTCCGGAGCCTCGGCCGTGGTCGAAGGCGTGGGCGACCACGCCCTCGAGTACATGACCGGCGGCCTCGCGGTGATCCTCGGCGAGACCGGGCGCAACCTCGGCGCCGGCATGTCGGGCGGGACGGCGTACGTGCGCGGTCTCAAGACCGAGAACGTGAACGACGACGCGCTGTCGACCGGCGAGCTGCTGCTGCAGCCGCTCGGCTCCGCCGACATCGAGATCCTCGCCGACCTCCTGCGCCAGCACCTTGAAGAGACCGGCTCGACCGTCGCCGAAGCGCTCCTTGCCGACATCGAGGCCAGCGCCGAGGAGTTCGTCAAAGTCCTGCCCCGGGACTACGCCGCGGTCATGGAGACGCGCCGGACCGCCGCGGAAGAGGGCCTGGACCTCGACGGCGACGAGGTCTGGAACCGGATCATGAGCGTCACGGGTGGCTGAGTTCCTGCGCCCCCTGCCCCTAGTCGTGTCTACCCACAGCAAGGAGGTGTCCCATGGCTGACCCCAAGGGATTCCTGAAAGTCCAGAAGCGAGAGCTTCCCCAGCGCCGCCCCGTGTCGGTTCGGCTCATGGACTACAAAGAGGTCTACGAGCAGCAGGAGTCGGGCGAGCTCCGCCGCCAGGCCGGCCGCTGCATGGACTGCGGCGTGCCGTTCTGCCACCAGGGCTGCCCGCTCGGCAACCTGATCCCGGAGTGGAACGACCTGATGTGGCGCGGCGAGGGCCGCCAGGCGATCGAGCGCCTGCACGCGACCAACAACTTCCCGGAGTTCACGGGCCGCCTCTGCCCGGCGCCCTGCGAGGCCTCCTGCGTTCTCGGCATCAACCAGCCTCCCGTCACCATCAAGCAGGTCGAGGTGTCGATCATCGACCAGGCCTTCTCGAACGGCTGGGTCACCCCGCACCCGCCCGAGCGCCTCACGGGCAAGACGGTCGCCGTGGTGGGCTCCGGCCCCGCCGGACTCGCCGCCGCCCAGCAGCTCACGCGCGCCGGCCACACGGTCGCCGTCTACGAGCGCGACGACCGCATCGGCGGCCTGCTCCGCTACGGCATCCCCGACTTCAAGATGGAGAAGAAGCAGATCGAGCAGCGCCTCGCTCAGATGCAGGCCGAGGGCACCCGCTTCCGCGCCGGCGTCGAGATCGGCCGCGACATCACCTGGGACGACCTCCGAGCGCGCTACGACGCCGTCGTGGTCGCCACGGGCGCGACCGTTCCGCGCGACCTCCCGATCCCGGGCCGCGACCAGTCGGGCGTGCACTTCGCCATGGAGTACCTCGTCCAGCAGAACAAGGCCGGCGCCGGAGACAGCGTCGGCGACCAGATCTCAGCCGAGGGCAAGCACGTCGTCGTCCTCGGCGGCGGCGACACCGGCGCCGACTGCATCGGCACCGCGCACCGCCAGGGCGCGCTGAGCGTCACGAACCTGGCCATCGGCACGCAGCCGCCCGCGGAGCGCCCCGACAGCCAGCCGTGGCCCACGCAGCCGACGCTGTTCGAGGTCTCCAGCGCCCACGAGGAAGGCGGGGAGCGCATGTTCCTCGCCTCCACCGTCGAGTTCCTGTCGAACGAGGTCGGAGAGGTCCGCGCCATCCGCGTCGCCGAGACCGAGTTCATCGACGGCCGCCGCGTGCCGAAGTCGGGCACGGAGCGCGAGATCCCCGCCGACCTCGTCCTGCTCGCCCTGGGCTTCACCGGCCCCGAGAGCGACGCGCTGGAGAGCCAGCTCGGCCTCCCGATCGACGGTCGCGGCAACGTCCAGCGCGACGGATCGTACGAGACCAGCCAGCCGGGCGTGTTCGTGACCGGCGACGCCGGCCGCGGCCAGTCGCTCATCGTCTGGGCCATCGCCGAGGGCCGTGCCACCGCCGCCGCGGTCGACAAGTACCTCGAGGGTGCGACCTCGCTGCCCTCGCCCGTCAAGCCGACCGACCGGGCTCTGTCCCTGTAGGTCACCGCTCTGACACCCGCTGGTTAGATTCCACCCCCTCGCCGGGAATAGGGTGGATAGCGAAATCACCCCCCAACGAAGGAAAAGATGAGACGAGCAAAGATCGTCGCGACCCTCGGGCCCGCGACGTCGAGCTATGAAGACATCCGAGCGATCATCGATGCGGGCGTCGACGTCGCGCGGATGAACCTCAGCCACGGAACGTACGACGTCCACCAGGGGGTGTACGAGAACGTTCGCAAGGCAGCGGCCGACTCCGGACGCGCCGTCGCGGTCCTCGTCGACCTCCAGGGCCCGAAGATCCGTCTCGGCAAGTTCTCCGACGGCCCGCACGAGCTCGCGGTCGGCGACATCTTCAAGATCACGACCGAAGAGATCCTCGGCACGAAGGAGATCTGCGGCACGACGTTCAAGGGCCTTCCGCAAGACGTCTCCGCTGGCGACCCCCTCCTGATCGACGACGGCCGCGTCAAGCTGCGCGTGCTCGACACCGACGGCACCGTCGTCACTACCGAGGTCGTCGTGGCCGGCACCGTCTCGAACAACAAGGGCATCAACCTGCCCGGCGTCGCGGTCAACGTGCCCGCCCTCTCCGAGAAAGACGAGGCCGACCTTCGCTGGGGCCTCCAGCTCGGCGCCGACTTCATCGCCCTCTCCTTCGTCCGCAACGCCGACGACATCGACCGCGTGAACGTGATCATGGGGGAGGAGGGCCGCAAGGTCCCCGTCTACGCCAAGATCGAGAAGCCGCAGGCCGTCGACAACCTCGAGGCCATCATCGACGCGTTCGACGGCATCATGGTCGCGCGTGGCGACCTGGGCGTCGAACTGCCCCTCGAGGCCGTGCCGATCGTCCAGAAGCACGCGATCGAGCTCTCACGCCGCATGGCCAAGCCGGTCATCGTCGCGACGCAGATGCTCGAGTCGATGATCTCGTCGCCGATCCCGACCCGTGCCGAGACGTCCGACGTCGCGAACGCGGTGCTCGACGGCGCCGACGCGGTCATGCTCTCGGGCGAGACCAGCGTCGGGGAGTTCCCCGTCATCACGGTGCAGACCATGGCCCGCATCGTCTCCTCGACCGAAGAGCACGGCCTCGAGCGCATCCCCGAGCTGGGCACCAAGCCCCGCACGCTGGGCGGAGCCATCACGCTCGCCGCGGCCGAGGTCGCCGAATTCGTCCAGGCCTCGTACGTCTGCGTCTTCACCGAGGGCGGCGACACGGTGCGCCGCATGGCCCGCCTGCGCCACTCGATCCCGATCGTGGCCTTCACGACCGACGAGGCGATCCGCCGCCGCATCGCGATGAGCTGGGGCGCCCAGGCGTACGTGGTCGAGCCGGTCACGCACACCGACGCCATGTTCAGCCAGGTCGACGACGTCCTCCTCGGCAACGGCCTCGCCCAGGCCGGTGACAAGGTCATCGTGATCTCCGGCTCCCCTCCCGGAATCTCGGGATCGACGAACGACCTCCGCGTGCATCGCGTCGGAGACGCTCACAACGAGGCCGCGCCGGCGTACGCCCGCAGCTAGCGGTCATCCGCTCAGCCGAAGGCCCGTGCCCCTCGGGGTGCGGGCCTTCGCCGTGCCCGGAGGCGGTGGGGCGGATCCTGCGCCCGATCAGAGATGTCGAGGAGGGCCGCGCCAGCCGTGACCCTCCTGAGATTCGGTCATGGCGCTGGGCCGCGTCGATAGTGTCGGGGCATGGCGATCGACGGCTCGCACCCCGGGTGCTTCACGCACGGCTCGCGGCTCTATGCGGTGCCGACCACGACCGGCCACAGCGTCCCCGACACGCGCGAGAGCTACATCGCCGCCGAGCGGGTACGCCGCACGCGTCGTCGCCCGCGCGTCCACTGGACCGCCATCGCCGGGGGAGTCGCCGGCGGTCTCCTGATCGTCCTGTCGGCCGTCAACAACGCAGGCGTCAGCGACTGGCTCGCCCTTGCGATGATGTTCGCGCTCGGCGGCCTCGTGGGCTTCGCCAGCGCGATCGGCATCCGAGACGCCTTCGTCGGCCGAGCGCCCGAGCCGGTCGTGCTGCGTCTCCCGGCGGTCGAGATCCCCGGTGACGTCGCCCGGCTGGCGCCCGACGACTCGACAGCCGACGAGCTCGCCCTCTGGAGCCTCGTCACTCGCCGCTACCGCGCGGCCAAGGTCGCCGTCGAGAACCTGCCCTTCGAGAACGACCACGGCCTCTTCGTCAGCGGCCCGACCACGGTCGCAGCCCCTCCGTCGACCGAGGCGCTTGCCTCCGCGGAGCTCACCTACATCACGGCCCGTCACGACTTCGAGCCGGTCGCCGAGCTCCTCGGTCTGCCGCTGCCGCGCTGAGCCCCTTCGCAACTGCGGGCGCAGGAACTCGCCACCCGACGCCGAGCACGAAGAAGCCCCGCCGACCGAAGTCGACGGGGCTTCTCGAGTAAGTCGTTCGACTTAGAGAACGCGGATGTTCTCGGCCTGGAGACCCTTGTTGCCCTGAGCGGTCTCGAATTCGACCTTCTGGTTCTCTTCGAGGTTGCGGTAGCCATCGCCGGCGATCGCGGAGAAGTGCGCGAACACGTCAGTGGATCCGTCGTCGGGGGTGATGAAGCCGAAGCCCTTTTCGGAGTTGAACCACTTCACGGTGCCTGTTGCCATTTTTCTTATTCCTTCAATCAGAGGTGTTCGATCCCGTCCATCGAGATCTCTCGTCGCGGTGCTTTTTTGGTCCGCTCCCTCTAAGAACGATGAGACGAAGCGCCTCATCGCGAAGTACAAATGCGTAACACAACAACCAGTGCGGCTCACACTATCGCAGGCTGACCCCCGAACGCGCGGTTTTCGCCCAAGAAGATCCAATGTGACGCCCGTGTCGTCGTGAATCGACCCTTCATGGAAGCCAGTAAGCTTGTCGCCTGCGCGAATGTGGTGGAATTGGCATACACGGGGCACTCAAAATGCTCTGCCTCACGGCTTGCGGGTTCGAGTCCCGCCATTCGCACGACACGAACGACGACGCTCGTGATTCGCGATGGTGCGAACGTCCAGCAGACGCCCCGTGCTCACGCCCTCGTGTGCACCGAAACGGCGCGCCCCCACGAACAGACCGGTAGGATTCATCCCGTGAGTGATCAAGAAGCACCGTCCGCAGCACCCCGTCGCGTCGTCGTCGCCGAAGACGAGTCGCTCATCCGCCTCGACATCGTCGAGATCCTCCGCGACAACGGGTTCGAGGTCGTCGGCGAGGCCGGCGACGGCGAGACCGCCGTGGCTCTGGCCACCGAGCTCCGGCCCGACCTCGTCATCATGGACGTCAAGATGCCCAAGCTCGACGGCATCTCCGCGGCCGAGCAGCTGTCCAAGAACCACATCGCGCCCGTCGTGCTCCTCACGGCCTTCAGCCAGAAGGAGCTCGTCGAGCGGGCCAGCGAGGCTGGGGCTCTGGCCTACGTCGTGAAGCCGTTCACCCCGAACGACCTCCTTCCGGCCATCGAGATCGCCCTCTCGCGCTACACGCAGATCATCACCCTCGAGGCCGAGGTCGCCGACCTGGTCGAGCGCTTCGAGACCCGCAAGCTCGTCGACCGCGCCAAGGGCCTGCTCAACGAGAAGATGGGGCTGACCGAGCCCGAGGCGTTCCGCTGGATCCAGAAGGCGTCGATGGACCGCCGCCTCACGATGCACGACGTGGCGCAGGCCATCATCGAGCAGCTCAGCGTCAAGAAGTAGCAGTCGCGTCACGGACGGCCGGTCCCTTCGGGGGCCGGCCGTTTTCGCGTCCCGCCCAGAAATTCAAGGAGATTTTTGCCTGCGCAGACCCGGATCGGCGCGGATCGCCCCGCCCGGCGAAAAATCTCCTTGAATTTCTGAGGGCCTAGGCGTCGCGGAGGATGTTCGTGATGCGGACGGTCGACAGGCGCCGGCCCTGCTCGTCGGTCATGACGATCTCGTGGGTCGTGAGCGTGCGGCCGAGGTGCAGCGCCGTGCAGGTGCCCGTGACGACCCCCGCCGAGGCGGCCCGGCTGTGCGACGCGTTCAGCTCGATGCCCATGGCGATCCGGCCCTCGCCCGCGTGCACGCTCGCGGCCATCGACCCGAGCGACTCCGCGAGCACGACGTGGGCCCCGCCGTGCAGGATGCCGACCGGCTGGCGGTTGCCCTCGACCGGCATGGTGCCGACGGCTCGGTCGGCGCTCAGCTCGAGGATCTCGATGCCCATCTTCTCGGCCAGCTCGCCGGCGCCGCGACGCTCCAGGAACTCGATTGCGGCAGGGCTGAACGGCTGGTCGGTCACGGTGTCTCCCGGGGTTTCGTCGCGTCAGCTCTCGGGCAAGGACGAGTGTCGGAGGGGGCCGCTAGGCTGACGGGGTGTCGGACGCAGCAAAGCCTACCCTCCTCGTAATCGATGGTCATTCCCTCGCATTCCGGGCCTTCTACGCCCTACCGGTCGACAGCTTCGTCAACCGCGAGGGGCAGCACACGAATGCCATCCACGGCTTCATCTCGATGCTCCTCAACCTGATGAAGAACGAGAAGCCGACCCACCTCGGCGTGGCCTTCGACATCTCGCGCTACTCGTTCCGCACCCGCGAGTACCCCGAGTACAAGGGCACGCGCGATGCGACCCCGGTCGAGTTCGTCGGGCAGATCCCCCTGCTGCAGGAGGCCCTGCACGCCATGGGCATCACGACCATCACCAAAGACGACTTCGAAGCCGACGACATCCTCGCGACGCTCGCCGCCCGCGGCTCGGCAGCCGGCTACACGGTCAAGGTGGTCTCGGGCGACCGAGACGCGATCCAGATGGTCAACGACGACGTCACTCTCCTCTACCCCTCGGCTCGCGGGGTCACCGACCTCACCCGCTACGACCGTGACAAGGTGTTCGAGCGCTACGGCATCGAGCCGCACCAGTACCCCGAGATCGCCGCCCTCGTCGGCGAGACCAGCGACAACCTCATCGGCATCGACAAGGTCGGCGAGAAGACCGCCGTCAAGTGGATCAACCAGTTCGGCTCCCTCGACGAGATCGTCGCGCACCGCGACGAGGTCAAGGGCGTCGTCGGCGACAAGCTCCGCGAGCAGTACGACCGCGCCGTTCGCAACCGCAAGCTCAACCGCCTCGTCACCGACGTCGATCTGCCGGTAGGCCCGGACGACCTCGAGCGCCGCCCCATCGACGTCTCCGCCGTGCGCGAGGTGTTCGACAAGCTGCAGTTCCGCACCCTGCAGGAACGCGTCGTCGCCCTGGCCGACGACTCCGCAGCACCCGCCGAAGCCGAAGCCGTTGCGGCCGGCCCGGCGGCGCCCGTCATCCGCACCCTCATCGACGAGGAGCTCGATCACTGGCTCCGCACTCACGCGGGCGCCGACAAGCCGCCGGTCGGCGTCGCCGTCGAGTACGGCGCCGACGGCACGGTCACGGGCCTCGGCATCGCCGCGCCCGACGACTCCGTGTACGTCCCGTGGGCCGCCGGCCGCGGTGACTACGTCGCCCTCGAGGCCTGGCTCGACACCGAGTCGCCCAAGGTCGTCCACGACTCCAAGCGCGCCTACAAGGCGCTCAAGCGAGCCGGCCTGGAGCTCACCGGCCTCCACGGCGACCCGCGGATCGCGGCCTGGCTGCTGCGCCCCGGCAACCACTCCTTCGTGCTCGCCGACCTCGCCTACGAGCTGCTCGGCGAGCGGATGCCGGTCGCCGACCCCAATCAGCTGGTCCCCGTCGACGAAGCCGGAGGTGTCGCGACCGAGGCCTGGTTCGCGCTCCGCGTCTCCGACGAGCTCGACGAGCTGCTCGACGAGGGCTCCCGCGGCGTGCTCCGCGACATCGAGCTCCCCCTCGTGTCGGTCCTCGGCGACATGGAGCTCACCGGTGTCGCGACCGACCAGCCCGGCCTGCGTGCCCTCTCCGCTCGCCTCGGCGAGTCGGCGGCCAACATCGCCGCCGAGGCGTTCGAGGTCATCGGCCGCGAGGTCAACCTCGGCTCGCCGAAGCAGCTGCAGGAGGTGCTCTTCGAGCAGCTCGACATGCCCAAGACCCGCTCCATGAAGACCGGCTACTCGACCGACGCGGGGTCGCTCGCCGACCTGCAGGACAAGCATCCGCACCCCTTCCTCGGCCTGCTGCTCAAGCACCGCGACGCGACGAAGCTGCGCCAGATCATCGACACGCTCGACAAGGCCGTCGACGGCGGCGGGCGCATCCACACGACGTACGACCAGACTGGCACCACCACCGGCCGGATCTCGTCGATCGACCCGAACCTGCAGAACATCCCGGTCAAGACGGAGGTCGGCCACGAGATCCGCGCCGCCTTCCAGCACGGTCCCGAGTACGAGACTCTGCTCACCGCCGACTACTCGCAGATCGAGATGCGGATCATGGCGCACCTCTCGGGCGACGCCGGCCTCATCCAGGCCTTCACCGAGGGCGAAGACCTTCACCGGTTCGTCGGCGCCCGCATCTTCGGCGTCGAGCCCGCCGACGTGAGCCCGACCATGCGCACGAAGGTCAAGGCGATGTCGTACGGCCTGGCCTACGGCCTCAGCGCGTTCGGCCTCTCGAAGCAGCTCCGGATCGAGACCGCCGAGGCGAAGCAGCTGATGACCGACTACTTCCACCGGTTCGGGGCTGTTCGCGAGTACCTGCGCAACGTGGTCGAGCAGGCTCGCGAAGACGGCTACACCGAGACGATCTTCGGCCGCCGCCGCCCCTTCGCCGATCTGAAGTCGTCGAACCGCGTGCTGCGCGAGAACGCGGAGCGCGCCGCGCTCAACGCTCCCATCCAGGGCTCCGCCGCCGACATCATGAAGATCGCGATGCTCGGCGTCCAGGCCGAGATCGACGAGCGCGAGCTGCAGTCCCGAGTCCTGCTCCAGGTGCACGACGAGCTCATCGTCGAGGTCGCCACCGGCGAGGTGGACGTGATCGAAGACGTCGTCCGCCGCCGCATGGGCTCCGCCGCCGACCTCCGGGTGCCGCTCGACGTCTCCGTGGGCACCGGCGAGAGCTGGGACGCCGCCGCGCACTGAGACGGCGCATGATGGAACAAGAGCACTCCCTTCCGTCCTCGAACAAGGAGCACCCCGTGGCCACCCTCGACGGATCACACGTCAAGAAGCTGATCGTCGCCTGCGACGCCGGCATGGGCTCGAGCATCATGCTCGCCTCCAGCCTCAAGAAGCTGCTGAAGAAGAACGGCGTCCACGTCGAGCACTCGGCGGTCCGCGAGATCCCCGCCGACGCCGATGTCGTCGTCACTCAGAACAACCTGGCCGCCCGCGCGCGCGAAGTCGTCACCGAGGGCACGCCCATCGTGCCGTTCCAGCTCTTCATGGGCGACCCGGCCGTGGCACGGCTCGTCGAGGCGATCCAGTCCGGCTCGACGATCGAGGTCTGACCGCCGCTGTCGGCCGGTCGTCCTAGGCTCGGACCATGAGCTTCGAGTCCACGCCCGCTGTCCGCCAGCCCACCCCGATCGACGCCGTCGCCGAGAAGTGGGTCGACACGATCGTCGACCTCGATCCGCAGTGGGCCACCTGGCTCGGCCGCGAGGGGCGCACCGGCGAGTACGGCGACACCTCGCCGGCCGGCCACGCGGCGTACATCGCCGCCGTGCGCGCGACACTCGACGAGCTCCGCGCGGCACCGGTCGTCGACGCCGTCGACCAGGTCACTCGCGACGATCTCGAGTCCTCGCTCACGCTCGACCTCGAATACGACGCCCTGCACCTGCAGCTGCGCGACCTCAACGTGCTCGCATCGCCCGCCCAGGGCATCCGCGAGATCTTCGACCTCATGCCCACCGCCACCGAGAAAGACTGGCGCGACATCGCCGCGCGCCTCGGCAATGTCGCGGGCGCCCTCGACGGCTACACCGAGACCCTGCGCGCAGGGATCGCCGAGGGCGTCGTGCCCGCCAAGCGCCAGGTAGCCGCGGTGGCCGAGCAGTGCGCGCGCCACTCCGCACCCGGCGGATTCTTCGAGTCGCTGGTCTCGGCGCCGGAGCTCGCGGGCGACGCGGTGCTTCCGGAGGCGGTGGGGGAGGCGCTGACGGTCGGAGCGGTGGAGGCTGCCGCCGCGTACACGGCCTTCCGCGAGTTCCTGCTCTCCGAGCTCCTTCCGGCCGCCGGCGACGGCGACGGAGTCGGCCGCGAGGCGTACTCGCTGCACTCGCGGCGGTTCCTCGGGGCGACGGTCGACCTCGACGAGACCTACGAGTGGGGCGTGGCCGAGCTCGCGCGCATGACCGCCGAGCAGGAGGCCATCGCCGAGGCCATCGAGCCCGGGGCGAGCGTCGCCCGCGCCGTCGAGGTGCTCGACGCCGACCCGGCACGCGTGCTGCACGGCACCGACGCCCTGCGCGAGTGGATGCAGCAGACCAGCGACCAGGCCGTCGAGGAGCTCGGGCGCACCCACTTCGACATCCCGGAGGCGATCCGCACCCTCGAGTGCAGGATCGCCCCGACGCAGGACGGCGGGGTCTACTACACGAGCCCGAGCGACGACTTCACGCGCCCCGGCCGCATGTGGTGGTCGGTTCCTGTCGGCGTCACCACCTTCACCACCTGGCGCGAGAAGACCACGGTGTACCACGAGGGCGTCCCGGGCCACCACCTCCAGCTCGGCCAGGCGGTCTACAACCGCGCGAGCCTCAACACCTACCGCCGCTCGATCGCCGGCACCTCGGGCCACGCCGAGGGCTGGGCCCTCTATGCCGAGCGGCTGATGGACGAGCTCGGCTACCTCGCCGACCCGGCCGACCGACTGGGCATGCTCGACGGGCAGCGGATGCGCGCGGCCCGCGTCGTGCTCGACATCGGCGTGCACCTCGGCAAGGAGTTTCCCGGCACTCCGTCGCACGCGGCCGGAGGCACGTGGGACCACGAGAAGGCCCTTGCCTTCCTCGCCGACAACTACAACGCCGACGAGGCCACGGTGCGCTTCGAGGTCGACCGCTACCTCGGCTGGCCGGGGCAGGCGCCGTCGTACAAGGTCGGCCAGCGCGTGTGGGAGGGGCTCCGTGCCCGGCTCGCGGAGCGCGAGGGCGACGGGTTCGACGTGAAGCGCTTCCACTCGGAGGCACTGGCGCTCGGCGGCGTCGGTCTCGAGACCCTCGAGAAGGCGCTTCTCGGCTGACTGGACGGCCGGGCGGAGGGGGCGAACACGCCGCTCGCCCGGGTTGATCGCCCCTGCGGCAACCCGTTAGAATCGATTGGCGCAAACTGCGTTGAACTATCCGCACGCCGCACTCTCACAATCACCGCGGCAGCCTCCGATCCGAACGGATCCTGCTGTCACCGGCGAGATGCGGCCCGAGAAATGCCCAAAACGGAGCAATCACTACATGACAATCGTAACGACCAAGGCACCCAAGCAGGTCGCCGTCAACGACATCGGATCTGCTGAAGACTTCCTTGCCGCGGTCGAAAAGACTCTCAAGTTCTTCAACGACGGAGACCTCATCGAGGGCACCGTCGTCAAGATCGACCGCGACGAGGTCCTCCTCGACGTCGGGTACAAGACCGAGGGCGTCATCCCCTCGCGCGAACTCTCGATCAAGCACGACGTCGACCCCACCGAGGTCGTCAACGTCGGCGACACGGTCGAGGCCCTCGTCCTCCAGAAGGAAGACAAAGAAGGCCGTCTGATCCTCTCCAAGAAGCGCGCTCAGTACGAGCGTGCCTGGGGAGACGTCGAGAAGATCAAGGACGCCGACGGCGTCGTCACCGGTACGGTCATCGAGGTCGTCAAGGGCGGCCTCATCGTCGACATCGGCCTGCGTGGCTTCCTGCCCGCGTCGCTCATCGAGCTGCGCCGCGTCCGCGACCTCACGCCGTACCTCGGCCAGGAGATCGAGGCCAAGATCCTCGAGCTCGACAAGAACCGCAACAACGTCGTCCTCTCGCGTCGCGCTCTCCTCGAGCAGACGCAGTCCGAGAGCCGCACCTCGTTCCTCAACAACCTCCACAAGGGCCAGGTCCGCAAGGGCATCGTGTCGTCGATCGTCAACTTCGGCGCGTTCGTCGACCTGGGCGGCGTCGACGGTCTCGTCCACGTCTCCGAGCTCTCGTGGAAGCACATCGAGCACGCCTCCGAGGTCGTCGAGGTGGGCCAGGAGGTCACCGTCGAGATCCTCGAGGTCGACCTCGAGCGCGAGCGCGTCTCCCTGTCGCTCAAGGCGACGCAGGAGGACCCGTGGCAGGTCTTCGCCCGCACCCACGCCATCGGCCAGGTCGCACCCGGCAAGGTCACGAAGCTCGTTCCGTTCGGTGCGTTCGTCCGCGTCGCGGACGGCATCGAGGGCCTCGTCCACATCTCCGAGCTCTCCGCCAAGCACGTCGAGCTCGCCGAGCAGGTCGTGTCGGTCGGCGACGAGGTGTTCGTCAAGGTCATCGACATCGACCTCGAGCGTCGCCGCATCTCGCTGAGCCTCAAGCAGGCCAACGAGGGTGTCGACCCCGAGGGCACCGAGTTCGACCCCGCGCTCTACGGCATGCTCACCGAGTACGACGACCAGGGCAACTACAAGTACCCCGAGGGCTTCGACCCCGAGACCAACGAGTGGCGCGAGGGCTTCGAGTCCCAGCGCGAGAAGTGGGAGCAGGACTACGCTGCCGCCCAGGCTCGCTGGGAGGCCCACAAGAAGCAGGTCGCGGCGTCGCTGGTCGAAGAGGCCACCGCGTTCGACGTGCCGACCGGCTCCTCGTTCTCGAACGAGTCGACCTCTGGCGCCGGCACCCTCGCCGACGACGAGTCGCTCGCCGCGCTTCGCGAGAAGCTGTCGAACAACAACTAGTCACACCGCACCATCCGCGAACGGCGGTCACCCTCGGGGTGGCCGCCGTTCGGCATTGCAACAGGTGTCGCCTTCCGTCGGGGCACTAGGGTGGAGACGTGTTCGTAGTGGGATTGACCGGCGGGATCGCCGCAGGCAAGACGATCGTGTCGTCGCGGCTCGCCGAGCGCGGAGCCGCGCACATCGACGCCGACAAGCTGGCGCGCGAGGTCGTCGAGCCGGGGACACCCGGTCTCGCGGCGATCGAGCAGCGCTTCGGCGCGGGAGTCCTCCAGGCCGACGGCAGCCTCGACCGAGCCGCACTCGGTGCGGTCGTGTTCTCGGACGCCGATGCCCGCAGAGCCCTCGAGGCCATCACGCACCCGGCCGTCCAGGCGCTCAGCCAGGAGCGCATGCGCGAGTCCGTCGCCCACGACCCGACCCGCGTCGTCGTCTACGACGTGCCGCTGCTCGTCGAGGCCAGGGGAGCGGGCGAGTTCAACCGCGTCGTCGTCGTGCACGCGCCTCGGGCGATGCGGATCAAGCGCCTCGTCGCGCTCCGCGGCATGGCCGAGGCCGACGCCGTCCGCCGGGTCGACGCGCAGGCGTCCGACGACGAGCGGCTGGCAGTCGCCGACGACGTCATCGACTCGTCGAGCAGCCTCGAGTCGACCGTCCAGCAGACCGACGCCCTCTACCGGAAGCTCGCGGCTCTAGCGCTCGAGAAGGCGTAGCCGCCTGTTCGCTCCCAGCGGCGGCGGTCGGCGTCTCCCGGCGGACGAGTGTCGGTGGCCACTCGTAGACTTGTTCTATGGAACCGACTCGCAGCGTCCGCCCCTTCGAAGTGGTCAGCGAGTACCAGCCGAGCGGCGATCAACCAGCCGCTATCGCTGAACTCGCCGGCCGAATCAACGCCGGTGAGACCGACGTCGTGCTTCTCGGCGCAACCGGTACCGGCAAGTCCGCGACGACCGCGTGGCTCGTCGAGGCCGTGCAGCGTCCGACCCTGGTGCTGGCCCACAACAAGACGCTCGCCGCCCAGCTGGCCAACGAGTTCCGGGAGCTGTTCCCGAACAACGCCGTCGAGTACTTCGTCTCGTACTACGACTACTACCAGCCCGAGGCGTACGTCCCGCAGACCGACACCTTCATCGAGAAAGACTCCTCGGTCAACGCCGAAGTCGAGCGCCTGCGCCACTCGACCACGAACTCGCTGCTCAGCCGGCGCGACGTCATCGTGGTCTCGACCGTCTCCTGCATCTACGGCCTCGGTACGCCCGAGGGCTACATGGAGGCGATGATCGCGCTCCAGGTCGGCATGCAGATCCCGCGCGACCAGCTGATCCGGCGCTTCGTCGCCATGCAGTACCAGCGCAACGACATCGACTTCTCGCGTGGCAACTTCCGCGTGCGCGGCGACACGATCGAGATCATCCCGATGTACGAGGAGCTCGCCGTGCGCATCGAGATGTTCGGCGACGAGATCGAGGCGCTCTACTACCTCCACCCTCTGACCGGCGACGTCGTGCGCACCGTCGAGGCCGTCTCGGTGTTCCCCGGCTCGCACTACGTGGCCGGCACCGACGTGATGCACCGCGCCATCGGCACGATCAAAGAAGAGCTCGCCGTGCGGCTCGAAGAACTCGACAAGCAGGGCAAGCTCCTCGAGTCGCAGCGTCTGCGCATGCGCACCACGTTCGACCTCGAGATGATGGAGCAGATCGGCTTCTGCAACGGCATCGAGAACTACTCGGCCCACATCGACGGCCGCTCGCCGGGCGAGGCGCCGCACTGCCTGCTCGACTACTTCGCCGACGACTTCCTCGTCGTGATCGATGAGTCGCACGTCACCGTGCCGCAGATCGGCGCCATGTACGAGGGTGACGCGTCGCGCAAGCGCACTCTCGTTGATCACGGGTTCCGCCTGCCGAGCGCGCTCGACAACCGGCCGCTCAAATTCGACGAGTTCCTCGACCGGGTCGGCCAGAAGGTCTACCTGTCGGCGACGCCGGGCCGCTATGAGCTCGGCATCACCGACAGCGTGGTCGAGCAGATCATCCGTCCGACAGGCCTCATCGACCCGAAGATCGTCATCAAGCCGTCGGAGGGGCAGATCGACGACCTCCTCGAAGAGATCCGACTCCGCACCGAGCGCGACGAGCGCGTCCTGGTGACGACCCTGACGAAGAAGATGGCCGAAGAGCTCACCGACTTCTTCACCGAAGCGGGGGTACGGGTGCGCTACCTGCACTCCGATGTCGACACGCTCCGTCGTGTCGAGCTCCTCACCGAGCTGCGGCAGGGCGTCTACGACGTCCTCGTCGGCATCAACCTGCTGCGCGAGGGCCTCGACCTCCCGGAGGTGTCGCTCGTGGCCATCCTCGACGCCGACAAGGAGGGCTTCCTCCGCTCGTCCACCTCGCTGATCCAGACGATCGGCCGTGCCGCCCGCAACGTCTCGGGCGAGGTGCACATGTACGCCGACAAGATGACCGACTCGATGAAGCAGGCGCTCGACGAGACGGACCGTCGCCGCGAGAAGCAGGTCGCCTACAACCTCGAGCGCGGCATCGATCCGCAGCCGCTCCGCAAGAAGATCGCCGACATCACCGCGGTGCTCGCCCGCGAAGGAGCCGACACGGCCGAGCTGCTCGCCGGCCGCCAGGGCGGCAAGCGCGCCCCGACGCCGAACCTCCGCCGCGAGGGCATGGCGGCCGGTGCGGCCGGCGGGCTCGAGACGATCATCGCCGACCTCAACGAGCAGATGCTGCAGGCCGCTGCAGAGCTCAAGTTCGAGCTGGCCGGCCGCCTGCGCGACGAGGTCGCCGACCTCAAGAAAGACCTCCGGCAGATGGAGGCCGCGGGCCATGTCCGCTGAGCCCGGGGCGCCGCGCCTCCGGGTCGTCGTCACTGGAGCGAACGCAGGTCTCGGCTACTTCGTCACCGAGCAGCTCGCCGCCACCGGCGCGGTGGTCATCCTGGCATGCCGTGACGCGGCCCGCGCGCAGGCGGCTGTCGACAGCATCCGCTCCCGCCTGCCGGACGCACAGCTCGAAGTCGTCATCGCCGACCTCGCGAACCTGGAGTCGATCCGCACGGCCGCCGCAGAGATCCGCGCGGGCGGCCCGGTCGACGTGCTCGTGGCCAACGCCGGCGTCGTCGGCTCGCCGTCGCGAGCGACGACCTCCGACGGCTTCGAGCTGCAGTTCGGTACCAACCACCTCGGCCACTTCGCGCTGATCTCGCACCTGATGCCGGCACTGAAGGCCGCAAAGGCCGGGCGCATCGTGCACCTCGGCAGCATCAGCCACCGCTGGGTGCGACTCGATCTCGACGACCCGATGATGGTGACCCGCTACCGCGGCTACGTCGCGTACGCGCGGTCGAAGCTCGCCGTGATGACCTTCGGGTTCGACCTCGACCGGCGACTCCGCGCCTCGGGCTCGAGCGTCCGAAGCGTCGTCGCCCATCCCGGCTTCGCTCTCGAGAACCTGACCGAGCGCCGGCCCGGCATCGTCCGGCGCCGCTGGCTCCCCGCCCCGATCATCGGCCTCATGCGGACGGTCTCGCAGGGTAAAGACCAGGGCGCGCGGCCCTTGGCGCACGCCGCCGTCGGCGCCGATGCGCAGGGTGGAGAGTACTGGGGGCCCGACGGCTGGTTCCAGCTGACCGGCGCCCCCGCCGTCGTGCGGGCCAAGAAGCACGCGCACGGCCGCAAGGCGGCGACCCGCCTCTGGAACCTCTCCGTCCGCCTCACCCGGGTGCAGCCCTCTGTCGACTGAGACCGCCCGCCGACTTCCGAAATCCGAACGCCGTAGAATGGACACAGTGTCGACTTCACCCGCGCAGACCCCCAAGAAGACTTCCTCCAAGGCTCCGAAGAAGGCCGCACCAGCGGCTGAGACGGTCCTGACCCCGGCCGTCGTCTCCGCCTCGATCACCGACCCCGGCGACGTCTCGACTCTGACAGTCCGCGGCGCACGAGTCCACAACCTGCAGAACGTCGACCTCGCGATCCCGCGCGACTCGCTCGTGGTGTTCACCGGCCTGAGCGGCTCGGGCAAGTCGTCCCTCGCGTTCGACACGATCTTCGCCGAGGGCCAGCGCCGCTATGTCGAGTCCCTGTCGGCGTACGCGCGGCAGTTCCTGGGCCAGGTGGATCGACCCGACGTCGACTTCATCGAGGGCCTCAGCCCCGCCGTCTCGATCGACCAGAAGTCGACCAACCGCAACCCGCGGTCGACCGTCGGCACGATCACCGAGATCTACGACTACATGCGCCTGCTCTGGGCCCGCATCGGAATCGCCCACTGCGCCGTCTGCGGTGAGACGATCAGCAAGCAGACGGTCCAGCAGATCGCCGATCAGCTGATGACGCTCGAGACGGGCCGCCGGTACCAGGTGCTCAGCCCCATCGTGTCGCAGAAGAAGGGCGAGTTCGTCGACCTCTTCAAAGAGCTGGCCTCGTCGGGCTACTCGCGAGCGATCGTCGACGGCGAGCAGATCCAGCTCAGCTCGCCGCCGGTTCTGAAGAAGCAGATCAAGCACGACATCTCGGTGGTCATCGATCGCCTGGTCGCCTCCGACGACGTCCTCTCGCGCCTCACCGACTCCCTCGAGACGGCGCTCCGCCTCACCGACGGCCTCGTGACCATCAACTTCGTCGACGAGACGGGCCCGGCAGCGTTCCGCACATTCTCTGAGAAGCTCTCGTGCCCGAACGGCCACCCCGTCCAGCTCACCGAGATCGAGCCCCGGACCTTCTCGTTCAACGCGCCGTTCGGCGCGTGCCCCGAGTGCTCCGGCCTCGGAACGAAGATGTCGGTCGACTCCGACCTCCTGCTGGGGGACGACGAGCTGAGCCTCGCCGAGGGCGTGATCCTGCCCTGGACCCAGTCGGGCAAGGGCCTCTACAACTACTTCCAGAAGCTCCTCGAAGGCCTCTCGGGCGACCTCGGCTTCTCGCTCAAGACGCCGTGGCGCGACCTCTCGGCCGAGGTGAAGAAAGCGGTGCTCGAGGGCAACGACTTCGAGGTCACGGTGCGCTACCGCAACCGCTTCGGCCGCGAGATGAAGTACTCCACCGGCTTCGAGGGCGTCATGCCCTACATCGAGCGCAAGTACGCCGAAGCCGAGAGCGACTCGCAGCGCCAGCGCTACGCCAGCTACCTCCGCGAGATCCCCTGCGTCGTCTGCAAGGGCAAGCGCCTCAAGCCCGAGGTGCTGGCCGTGCTCGTCGACGGGCGCAACATCGCCGACGTGTCCGAGCTCAGCCTCACCGACGCGTTCTCGTTCATGAACACCGTCGAGCTCACCGCACGCGAAGCCCGCATCGCCGCCCAGGTGCTGCGCGAGATCCGCGTCAGACTCGAGTTCCTGCTCGAAGTGGGCCTCACCTACCTGTCTCTGTCGCGATCGGCGGGCTCGCTCTCGGGCGGCGAGGCGCAGCGCATCCGTCTGGCCACCCAGATCGGATCAGGTCTCACGGGCGTGCTGTACGTGCTCGACGAACCCTCCATCGGCCTGCACCAGCGAGACAACCGCCGCCTCATCGACACTCTCGTCAAGCTCAAGAACCTCGGCAACACGCTGATCGTCGTCGAGCACGACGAAGACACCATCCGCACCGCCGACTGGATCGTCGACATCGGTCCGGGCGCGGGCGTCAACGGCGGCACGGTCGTGCACTCGGGCGGCTACGACGAGCTGCTGGCGAACACGTCGTCGTACACCGGCGACTACCTGGCCGGCCGACGCTCGATCGAGACGCCGACGAGCCGTCGCGCCCTCGACCCGGCCCGTAAGATCACGGTCGTCGGGGCCAAGGCCAACAACCTGCACGACGTCACGGTCGAGTTCCCGCTCGGCGCCTTCGTGGCCGTGACGGGAGTGAGCGGCTCGGGCAAGTCGTCGCTCGTGAACGACATCCTCTACAAGGTGCTCGCCAACCAGCTCAACGGCGCCCGGCAGATCCCCGGCAAGCACACCCGCGTCACCGGGCTCGACAACCTCGACAAGGTCGTGCACGTCGACCAGGCGCCCATCGGCCGCACGCCGCGCTCGAACCCCGCGACCTACACCGGCGTCTTCGACAAGATCCGCAACCTCTTCGCCGAGACCGTCGAGGCGAAGGCGCGCGGCTACCTGCCCGGCCGGTTCAGCTTCAACGTCAAGGGCGGCCGCTGCGAGAACTGCGCGGGCGACGGCACGATCAAGATCGAGATGAACTTCCTGCCCGACGTCTACGTCGCGTGCGAGGTCTGCCACGGCGACCGCTACAACCGCGACACGCTCCAGGTGCACTACAAGGGCAAGAACATCTCCGAGGTGCTCGACATGCCGATCAGCGAGGCGGCCGAGTTCTTCGCGCCGATCTCGGCGATCTCGCGGTTCATGACCACGCTGGTCGACGTCGGGCTCGGCTACGTCCGTCTCGGGCAGAGCGCGACCACGCTGTCGGGCGGCGAGGCGCAGCGCGTGAAACTGGCCACCGAGCTCCAGAAGCGCTCGAACGGCCGCAGCATCTACGTGCTCGACGAGCCGACCACCGGGCTGCACTTCGAAGACGTCCGCAAGCTCCTGCTGGTGCTGAACGGCCTCGTCGAGAAGGGCAACACGGTCATCACGATCGAGCACAACCTCGACGTGATCAAGTCGGCCGACTGGCTCATCGACATGGGCCCCGAGGGCGGCGCCGGCGGAGGGCGCGTGCTCGCTACGGGCACGCCCGAGCATCTCGCGGCGGTCCCGGAGAGCCACACCGGGCGGTTCCTGGCCGAGATCCTGTCCATCCCGCGTGGCGAGATCCCGGCGCCGGCCAAGGTGCGGGCGCGTGCGCCCCGCGCGAAGGCGCTGGCGAAGTAGGCCCACCCCATGGCGAACACCGTTTCCTGGCGCCCGAAGGCGGGCGACATCCCTACCCAGCCGGGCGTCTACCGCTGGCGCGACGAACGCGGCCGGGTGCTCTACGTGGGCAAGGCGAAGAACCTCCGCGCGCGTCTGAGCAACTACTTCGCGCCGCTTCCGTCGCTGCACGAGCGCACGCGGCGCATGGTGCTGACCGCGCGGAGCGTCGACTGGACCGTCGTCGGCACCGACATCGAGGCGCTCCAGCTCGAGTACACCTGGATCAAGGAGTTCGACCCGCCCTTCAACGTCAAGTTCCGCGACGACAAGACCTACCCCTTCATGGCGATCACCCTGGCCGACGAGGCGCCGCGGGTGATGGTGTCGCGCAACACGAAGATCAAGGGCGCCAAGTACTTCGGGCCCTTCCCCAAGATCTGGGCCGTGCACGACACGATCGACCTGATGATCAAGGTGTTCCCGATCCGCACCTGCTCCGACTCCAGCTACAAGAAGGCCATGGAGACGGGCAAGCCGTGCTTTCCCGGGCAGATCGGCCGCTGCGGAGGGCCGTGCTCGGGGCGGGTCACCGTCGAGGAGCACCGGGCGATCGTCGACGAGTTCGTGCGCTTCATGGGCAGCTACGACCGCAAGGTGATCGCCGAGCGGCAGCGCCTGATGAAGGTCGCCGCCGAAGAGCAGCGGTACGAGGAGGCCGCTCTGTACCGCGACCAGGTGGGCGCCCTCGAGGCCGTGCTCGAGAAGTCGGCCGTGGTCCTGCGCGATTCCGTCGATCTCGACCTGTTCGCCGTCGCGGAAGACGAGCTCGCGGCGGCCGTGCAGCTCTTCACCGTGCGCGGCGGCCGCATCCGCGGGGCCCGGGCGTGGGTGCTCGACAAAGAGATCGACATCTCGACCGGCGACATCGTCGAGCAGGCCGTTCAAGACGTCTACAGCAAAGGCGGCGACCTGCCGCGCGAGATCGTGGTGCCGGCACTGCCCGACGACGCGGAGGCCCTCGAGACATGGCTGACCGACCTGCGACGCGAGGGCAGCGCCGACGGCCGGGTCCGAGGCCGAGTGGCGCTTCACACGCCGGAGCGCGGTGACAAGGCGAACCTGATGCAGACCGCGGCGATCAACGCCGGACAAGCGCTCATGCTCTACAAGACTCGGAGGAGCGCCGACTTCGCGACGCGCTCGACCGCGCTGGCCGACATCCAGGAGGCCCTCGGCATGGACGAGGCGCCCCTGCGGATGGAGTGCTACGACGTCTCGCACCTGCAGGGCACCAACATCGTCGCCTCGATGGTCGTCTTCGAAGACGGCCTGCCTCGCAAAGACCAGTACCGACGGTTCAGCATCCCGTCGTCGACCGACGACACCGAGTCGATCCACCAGACGCTCACGAGGCGCCTGGCCCGCCTCGACGACGAGCTGGCGCCCGTCGAGGAGGTGGGGGAGCAGCGCAAGCGCTTCGCCTACCGCCCGAACCTCCTGATCGTCGACGGCGGCCAGCCGCAGGTCGCCGCGGCTCAGCGCGCGATGGACGACCTCGGCGTCACCGGCATCCAGCTCTGCGGCATCGCCAAGCGGCTGGAGGAGATCTGGCTGCCCGACGACGACTTCCCGGTGATCCTTCCGCGCAACTCCGACGCGCTCTTCCTGATCCAGCGGATCCGCGACGAGGCGCACCGCTTCGCGATCACCTTCCAGCGGCAGAAGCGCAAGAAGGACGTGGCGACGCAGCTCTCCGAGATCCCCGGTCTCGGCGCCGCCCGGGTCGCCACGCTGCTCAAGCACTTCGGCTCGGTCTCGCGCTTGAAGACCGCGACCGCTCACGACATCGCCGAGGTGAAGGGCATCGGGCCGAAGCTCGCCGACAGCATCGTCGCGACGCTCGGCGGCGGTGCTCAGGCCGCGAATCCCGCCTCGACGGAGGAGCCTGCCGATACACTCGTCTCGACCACGACGGAGGGCGAGGCGTGACGGACACCGCAGGAGCCCCGAGCGCCGCCGAGCAACAGGACGTCCTGATCGTCAGCGGAATGTCGGGCGCCGGCCGCTCCACTGTCGGCAACGCCCTCGAAGACCTCGGCTGGTACGTGGTCGACAATCTGCCCGCCCAGATGCTGCGACCTCTGATCGACCTCGCCGAACGCGCGGGCGACTCCCTCCCGAAGGTCGCCGCCGTGGTCGACGTGCGCGGCGGCCGCCTCTTCTCCGAGGCGCAGGAGGCCGTGCGGGCGCTGCAGGAGTCCATGCCGCAGAAGGTGCGCGTGCTGTTCCTCGACGCGACCGACGCCGCCCTGGTCCGCCGATTCGAGCAGGTCCGCCGTCCGCACCCGCTCCAGGGCGACGGCACGCTCCTCGACGGCATCCTCGCCGAGCGCAGCCGCATGGAAGAGCTCCGCGAGTCGAGCGACATCATCATCGACACCTCCGAGCTGAACATCCACCAGCTCGCGACCACGATCACCGAGAAGTTCGCCGCCCCCGAGACCCCCGGGGTGCAGGTCACCGTCCTGAGCTTCGGCTTCAAGTACGGACTGCCGACCGACGCCGACATGATCGGAGACGCGCGCTTCCTGCCGAACCCCTACTGGGTGCCCGAGCTCCGGGCGCACAACGGACTCGACGACGACGTCCAGCAGTACGTCCTGGGGCAACCGGGGGCGCGCCAGTTCATCGTGGCGTTCGGCGCCGCCCTCGAGCCTGTGATGGCCGGCTATCAGCGCGAGAACAAGAGACACGCTACGATCGCTATCGGCTGTACGGGCGGAAAACACCGATCGGTGACCCTCGTCGGCGAGCTGGCCGCGCATCTGCGCGGACTCCCGGGAGTAGCCGTCAGCGTGAAGCACCGCGACCTCGGTCGCGAGTGATCCCGCGATCGGCCCAGCCGTTGCCCGTGCCTGCCGAGGTCGGCACCCCGACCGCTTCGCCAGCGAAGCACCCATCCCGAAACATGTGAGGAACCGCTGTGGCTCAAACCGCCGACGTCAAAGAAGAACTCGCGCGAGTGGAGGTCCAGAAGACCACGGTCCGAGCGGCCGAGGTCGCCACGGTTCTTCGATTCGCCGGCGGTCTGCATGTCATCTCGGGGCGCATCGCCGTCGAGGCCGAGCTCGACAGCGCGCTGCTCGCCCGTCGGGTCCGCAAAGACCTCGCCGAGCTCTACGGTGCCCGCAGCGACGTCTCGGTGATCGCCGCGACCGGCCTCCGCCGCACCAGCCACTACCTCGTCCGCGTCCACGAGGCGGGCGAGACCCTCGCGCGCCAGACCGGTCTGATGGACGCCCGACGCCGCCCCGTGCGCGGCCTCCCCAACCGCCTCACGACCGGCTCCCGCGAAGACCTCGCCGCTATCTGGCGCGGCGCCTTCCTCGCTCAGGGCTCGCTCACCGACCCGGGCCGCTCGGCAGCTCTCGAGGTCGTCTGCCCCGGAAACGAGGCCGCCATGGCTCTCGTCGGCGCCGCAGGCCGCCTCGGCATCGCCGCGAAGGCCCGCGAGGTCCGCGGCGTCCACCGAGTCGTCATCCGCGACGGCGAGTCGATCAGCGCCATGCTCAAGCAGATGGGCGCCGAGAAGAGCGTCAGCGACTGGGAGGAGCTCCGTCAGCGCCGCGAGGTCCGCGCCACGGCCAATCGCCTGGTCAACTTCGACGACGCGAACCTCCGCCGTTCGGCCCAGGCCGCCGTCGCCGCCTGCGCCCGCGTCGACCGCGCCATGGAGATCCTCGGCGACGAGATCCCCGACCACCTCCGCTACGCCGGCGAGCTCCGCCTCGCGCACCGCGACGCGAGCCTCGACGAGCTCGGCCACCACGCCGACCCGCCGATGACGAAAGACGCCGTCGCCGGCCGCATCCGCCGCCTCCTCGCGATGGCCGACAAGAAGGCCGCCGACGACGGCATCCCAGGCACCGAGGCGAACCTGCCGGCCGACCTCGACCTCGACTAGCCGACCGAACACCGGGGCGCAGGAACTCTCCGACCGGCACCCACGAGTTTGGTCAGGCACCCCCCGGGGTTTCCTGAAGGTTTGCGTCGCGCGCGATCACCGTTCGCTGAGCCGTCACTACACTGGGCCAGTCAGCACCGAACCGCACCGCTAGCTAGGAGACGACGATGGCCGAATACACTCTTCCCGACCTTGCGTACGACTACTCGGCCCTCGCGCCGAGCATCTCGGGCCAGATCATGGAGCTGCACCACTCCAAGCACCACGCGACCTACGTCGCCGGCGCGAACACCGCCAACGCGGCGCTCGCCGAAGCCCGCGAGAGCGGCAACCTCGCGAACGTCAACAAGCTCGAGAAAGACCTGGCGTTCAACCTCGGCGGCCACGTCAACCACTCCATCTTCTGGACCAACATGTCCCCGGACGGCGGCGACAAGCCCACCGGCGACCTCGCGTCCGTCATCGACGACCAGTTCGGCTCGTTCGACCAGTTCGTCGCGCACTTCACCGCGGTCGGCCTCGGCGTCCAGGGCTCCGGCTGGGCCGTCCTCGCCTACGACATCGTCGGCCAGAAGCTCAGCATCTTCCAGCTCTTCGACCAGCAGGGCAACGTGCCCTTCGGCCTCGTGCCCCTGCTGATGCTCGACGTCTGGGAGCACGCCTACTACCTCGACTACAAGAACGTCCGCGCCGATTACATCAAGGCGTTCTGGAACATCGTCTCCTGGCAGAACGTCCAGGACCGCTACACAGCCGCCACGACCAAGACCGACGGCCTCATCGTCCTCTGACCCCTCTGCGCTACTGTCGTAGAGGCCCACAGCTCGTCTTTCATAGCCACAAGCCCCATCACGAAGCGCCTCCCGGCGCCTGAAAAACTGGAGATCCATTGAGCGTCAAGATCGGTATCAACGGCTTCGGCCGCATCGGCCGTAACTACTTCCGCGCCGCACTCGCCAAGGGCAGCGACCTCGAGATCGTCGCGGTCAACGACCTCACCGACAACGCAGCCCTCGCCAACCTCCTGAAGTTCGACTCGATCACGGGCCGCCTCGACGCGACCGTCGAGCTCGACGGCGACAGCATCGTCGTCAACGGCAAGCCGATCAAGGTCCTCGCCGAGCGCGACCCCGCCAACCTCCCCTGGGGCGAGCTGGGTGTCGACATCGTCATCGAGTCGACCGGCTTCTTCACCAAGGCCGAGGCCGCCAGGAAGCACATCGACGCCGGTGCCAAGAAGGTCATCATCTCCGCCCCCGCGACGGGCGACGACGTCACGATCGTCCTGGGCGTGAACGAAGACCAGTACGACCCCGCCAACCACCACATCATCTCCAACGCGTCGTGCACCACGAACAGCCTTGCGCCGCTCATGAAGGTCTTCCTCGACAAGTTCGGCGTCGAGCGAGGCCTCATGACGACGGTCCACGCCTACACGGCCGACCAGAACCTCCAGGACGGCCCGCACAGCGACCCGCGCCGTGCCCGCGCCGCAGCGCTCAACATCGTCCCGACCTCGACCGGTGCGGCCAAGGCCATCGGCCTCGTCCTCCCCGAGCTCGCCGGCAAGCTCGACGGCTACGCCCTGCGCGTCCCGGTGCCGACCGGCTCGATCACCGACGTCACGCTGGTCACCGAGACCCCCGTCACGGTCGACGAGATCAACGCCGCCTACAAGGAGGCCGCTGAGGGTCCCCTCAAGGGCATCCTGCTCTACTCCGAAGACCCCCTGGTGTCCAGCGACATCCGCACCGACCCGCACTCGTCCATCTACGACTCGGGACTGACCAAGGTCATCGGCAACATGGTCAAGATCACGTCGTGGTACGACAACGAGTGGGGCTACTCGAACCGTCTCGTCGACCTCGCCGAGTACGTCGCCGCCAAGCTCTGAGCTAGTCTCACGACTGCCCAGACGTCTGCGATCTAGAACAGAGACAGGCCACTCAATGCCTCTTCGTACCCTCGACTCCCTCGGAACCCTCTCCGGCAAGCGCGTCATCGTCCGCTGCGACCTGAACGTGCCGTTGAAAGACGGCGTGATCACCGACGACGGTCGCGTCCGCGCTTCGCTGGGAACCTTGAACACCCTGATCAACGCGGGTGCACGAGTCATCGTGATCTCGCACCTCGGCCGCCCCGACGGCGAGGTCAAGCCCGAATACAGCCTCGCGCCGGTCGCCCAGCGACTGAGCGAGCTGCTGGTCAAGTCGGTGGGCTTCGCCCCCGAGACGACCGGTCAGGCCACGACCGACGCGGTCATGGCGATGACCGACGGCCAGATCACGGTGCTCGAGAACCTCCGGTTCCAGGCTGCCGAGACGTCGAAGAGCGACGACGAGAGGAAGGCCTTCGCCGCGGAGCTCGCAGCTCTCGGCGAGGCCTTCGTCTCGGACGGCTTTGGTGTCGTGCACCGAAAGCAGGCCAGCGTGTACGACCTGCCGCAGCTCCTCCCGAGCGCGGCAGGCTCGCTCATCGAGACCGAGCTGAAGGTTCTCGACCGCCTGACCGAGAACCCCGAGCGCCCCTACACGGTCGTGCTCGGAGGCTCGAAGGTCTCCGACAAGCTCGGCGTCATCGAGCACCTGCTCCCTCGAGTCGACAATCTCCTGATCGGCGGCGGAATGCTCTTCACGTTCCTCGCGGCCCAGGGCCACGCCGTGGGCAAGAGCCTGCTCGAGGCCGACCAGCTCGACCGGGTCCGCGGCTACATCGCCGACGCGGAGTCGCGCGGCATCGACCTCGTCCTGCCGACCGATGTCGTGGTCGCCTCCGGCTTCTCGGCCGATGCCGAGCACGAGACGGTCGCAGCCGACGCGATCGAGTCCACCGGCTTCGGAGCGGACGGCATCGGACTCGACATCGGCCCCGACACGGCGAAGGCGTTCGCCGACATCATCACGGCGTCCACCACCGTCTTCTGGAACGGCCCCATGGGCGTGTTCGAGTTCGACGCGTTCGCCGCCGGCACCAAGACCGTCGCCCAGGCGCTGACCGAGGTCTCCGCCCTCGGTGTCGTCGGCGGCGGCGACTCCGCCTCCGCCGTCCGGGCCCTCGGGTTCCACGACGACCAGTTCGGTCACATCTCGACCGGCGGCGGCGCCAGCCTCGAGTTCCTCGAGGGCAAGAAGCTCCCCGGACTGGAGGTCCTCGGATGGTAACCGCACGTCGCCCGCTCATCGCCGGCAACTGGAAGATGAACCTCGACCACCTGCAGTCGATCGCCTTCGTGCAGAAGCTCGCGTGGAACCTCAAAGACGCGAAGCACGATGCCGCTACCGTCGAGGCGGCGATCTTCCCCCCGTTCACCGACCTCCGCAGCGTGCAGACCCTGATCGACGCCGACAAGCTCGAGCTCGAGCTGGGTGCGCAGGACCTCTCCGACAACGACTCCGGAGCCTTCACCGGCGACATCTCGGGCGCCTTCCTGTCAAAGCTCGCCGTGAAGTACGTCATCGTCGGCCACTCCGAACGCCGCACGATCCACCTCGAGTCCGACGAGGTCGTGGCCAGCAAGGTCGCCGCGGCTCACCGCAACGGCCTCGTGCCGGTCGTCTGCGTCGGCGAGACGGCCGACGATCTCGAGAAGCACGGCCCGAGCGCCGTGCCCGTCGCCCAGCTCAAGGCCGCCCTGGCGGCCGTTCCGTCCTCTGCCGAGATCGTCGTCGCCTACGAGCCCGTGTGGGCCATCGGCTCCGGCCAGGCGGCTACGCCCGACCAGGCCCAGCAGGTCTGCGCCGCCCTCCGCGCGACTCTGGTCGACCTCCTCGGAGCCGATGCCGCGGCCTCGACGCGGGTCCTCTACGGCGGCAGCGTGAAGGCGTCGAACATCGCCTCGTTCATGCGCGAGCCCGACGTCGACGGCGCGCTGGTGGGCGGTGCGAGCCTCGATATCACCGAGTTCGCGAGCATCATCCGCTACCAGAACCACGTCGGAGTCTGAAACAGCGGGCCGTCCAGTTATAATTGCTGTCGGCCCGCCCCTCGAAAGGTTCTCCGTGCAAATTCTCCAGGTCGTACTGCAGGTGGTGCTCGGCATCACGAGCCTCCTGCTGACCCTCCTCATCCTCCTTCACCGCGGGCGTGGTGGTGGCCTCTCCGACATGTTCGGCGGCGGCGTCACCAGCAACCTCGGCGCGTCGGGGGTCGCAGAGCGCAACCTCAACCGCATCACCGTCATCCTCGGCCTGATCTGGATCACCTCGATCGTGGTCCTCGGCCTCATCACCAAGTTCTCGGCAGGTTCGTAATGGCTTCAGGCGGCAGCGCAATCCGTGGGTCTCGCGTCGGCGCAGGCCCCATGGGCGAACAAGACCGCGGCTTCCACGCCGAGCGGATCACTATCTCCTACTGGGATGCCCTCGGCAACGAGGTCGTCCGCCACTTCGCGGCGAATGTCCCCGACGAAGAGATCCCCGAGACGGTCGACTCGCCCTCGAGCGGCCTGCCGGCCGGTCGCGACAAAGACAACCCGCCTGTCGTCGCGAAGCTCGAGCCGTACAAGACGCACCTCGCCTACGTGAAAGAGCGTCGCACCGAAGAAGAGGCGGCACAGCTCCTCGACGAGGCGCTTCAGCAGCTCCGCCAGCGTCGCGGCAAGGTTCCGGCCAAGAAGGCGTAGCGCCGCGGCTTTCCGCACGAACTGGCAGAGGCCCCCGAACGTCATGTTCGGGGGCCTCTGCCAGTTCCTGCGCCCCTCTGAGTCGCCCGGCACGAACGACGAAGCGCGCACACCCTGAGGGGCGTGCGCGCTTCGAGATGCCGCGACTAGTACGTCGAGGCGATGAGCTGCTCGGGTACTTCAGCGGCAGCGTCTTTGTCGACGAAGAACACGGTGCGCTTGCGGCCCTTGACGCCCGCCACCGGCACCTGGTCGGCGCCGGCACCCGCGAGGGCGAGCCCGAGCGACGCGGCCTTCTCAGCGCCCGCGAGGATCATCCACACGCGTTGGGAGTTGTTGATCGCCGGGAGACTGAGCGAGAGGCGGACGGGCGGCGGCTTGGGGGAGTCGTCGATCGTGAGGACAGTCGGCTCGGTCGCACTGATCTGCGGCTTGTCCGGGAACAGCGACGCGACGTGACCATCGGGCCCGACGCCGAGCAGTGTGATGTCGAAGCGGGGCGACTCGTCGTCACCCTGCGCGAACTCCTTGAGCTCGGCCACGTACGCGGCCGCGGCCTCGTCGACAGAGGCGAGCTCGCCCACTGCGGCGAAGCGGTGCACGTTCTCGGCGGGAACGCCGATGTGGTCGAGCAGATCGATGCCGTTCTGCTTGTCGTTGCGGTCGGCGCTGTCAGCCTCGACCCAGCGCTCGTCAGACCACCAGAAGGACACCTTCGACCAGTCGACGCTGTCGCGCGCCTCAGACCGGTTGATCGCTGCGAGCACGAGGGTGCTGACCGAACCGCCGCTCAGGACGACGGAGGCGTAGTCCTGCTCCTCGATGACATCGATGATCTTGGTGATGAAGCGGGCCGCGACGGATGCGCCGAGGCTCTGCTTGTCAGGGTGAACGAGCACCCGGCGTTCATTCGTCACACTCAGTTGCTTTCTTGGTCGTCGCGCAATTGCTTCACGCCGGTCTTCACGACATTCCCGAACAGGGAGTCTGGGTCGAGTCTACGGAGTTCCTCGGCCAGGCAGTCGCGCAGGGACCGGCGTGGCAGCGACAGGTCGTGCACGGGCTGCCCCGGCTGCGACAGCGTGGCGACGTTCACGATCGACCGCTCGAGCTCGATAGGGCCCGATTCACGGATCAGCTTGACGCCGTGGATGCCGCTCGAGCCGGTCGCCCGGGTCGTGAGCGAGTGATCTACCGGGACCTGCAGCTGCAGGCGGAGCCAGGCCGCGAGCAGAAGCGTGGACGGGGAGTCGGCTGCTCCGGACACCTCGACAGCGGTCACGGGCTCGTACGGCGGCTGGTCGAGAGCCGCGGCGAGCTGCGTGCGCCAGAGGGTGAGGCGGGTCCACGCGAAGTCGGTGTCGCCCGGTTCGTACGTCGACGCCAGGTCGACGATCGACCGGAGGGGGTTGCTCTGCGCGGCGGCGTCGGTGATGCGGCGCTGCGCGATCCTGCCCAGAGGCGACTCCGAGACGACGGCGGGCGCCTTGCCCGGCCACCAGGCGACGACCGGAGCGTCGGGCAGGAGCAGGCCCGTGACCAGCCCCTCCTCGTCGGCCGCGATGTCTCCGTACGCGCGGAGCAGGATGACCTCGCTCGCGCCGGCGTCGCCGCCCACACGGATCTGGGCGTCGAGGCGGGCCTCGGAGCCGTCGGCGCCGTCGTCTTCGGTCGAGATCACGATGACGCGCATCGGGTGCTCGCGCGACGCCTCGTTGGCGGCCTCGATGGCCTCCTCCTCGTGCCCGAGGCTCGTGGAGATGACCAGCGTGAGCACGCGACCCAGGGCGACCACGCCGCCCTCCTCGCGGATCTTGACGAGGGCCTTCGAGATGTGGCTGATGGTGCTGTCGGGAAGATCGACGATCACGGACGCCTCCAGGTTCGGCCGTCACGGGCCATGAGCTCATCGGCGGAGGCGGGGCCCCACGTGCCGGGTCGGTACTGATCGGGCTGGCCCTGCGTCGCCCAGAACTCCTCGATCGGGTCGAGGATCTTCCACGAGAGCTCCACCTCTTCGTGACGGGGGAACAGCGGCGGGTCGCCGAGGAGGACGTCGAGGATCAAACGCTCGTAGGCCTCGGGACTCGCTTCGGTGAAGGCGTGGCCGTAGCCGAAGTCCATCGTGACGTCGCGCACCTGGGTGCCGATGCCGGGGACCTTGGAGCCGAAGCGGAGCGTGACGCCCTCGTCGGGCTGCACGCGGATGACGAGGGCGTTCTGGCCGAGCTCGGCACCGTCACCCAGACCGAAGACGTTCTCGGGGACGCGCTTGAAGACGACCGCGATCTCCGTGACCCGGCGGCCGAGGCGCTTGCCGGCACGGAGGTAGAACGGGACTCCCGACCAGCGACGCGTCGCGATCTCGAGCTTGATCGCCGCGAAGGTCTCCGTGACGGAGTCGGGGTTCATGCCGCCCTCCTCCAGGAAGCCGAGCACCTTCTCGCCGCCCTGCCAGCCACCGGAGTACTGCCCGCGAGCGGTGCCCTTCGAGAGGTCTTCGGGGATGCGGACGGCGGAGAGGACCTTCTCCTTCTCGGCCCGGAGATCCTTCGCGCCGAAGCTCACGGGCTCTTCCATCGCCGTGAGGGCGAGGAGCTGGAGCAGGTGGTTCTGAATGACGTCGCGCGCCGCGCCGATGCCGTCGTAGTAGCCGGCCCGGCCGGCCACGCCGATGTCCTCGGCCATGGTGATCTGCACGTGGTCGACGTAGTTGCTGTTCCACAGCGGCTCGTACATCTGGTTGGCGAAGCGCAGCGTCAGGAGGTTCTGGACGGTCTCCTTGCCGAGATAGTGGTCGATGCGGAACACCGAGTCGGGTTCAAAGACGGTCTCGACGACGGCGTTGAGCTCGCGCGCTGTCGTCAGGTCGGAACCGAACGGCTTCTCGATGACCACGCGGCGCCAGGCGCCGTCCGCCGTGTCGTCGGCCAGGCCGGAGTTGCGGAGCTGCTCGGTCACGAGCGGGAACGCCTTCGGAGGGATGGACAGGTAGAACGCGTGATTGCCCATCGTGCCGCGCTCGGTGTCGAGCTCGTCGATGGTCTGCTTGAGCTCGGCGAAGGCGCTCGCGTCGTCGAAGGAGCCCTGGACGAACCGGATCCCCTCTTTGAGCTGACGCCAGACGTCTTCGTCGAAGGGGGTGCGAGCGTGCTGCTTGACCGCCTCGTAGACGACCTGCTCGAAATCCTGGTCCTCCCACTCGCGCCGGGCGAAGCCGACGAGAGCGAAGCCCGGGGGGAGGAGGCCGCGATTGGCCAGGTCGTACACGGCCGGCATCAGCTTCTTGCGTGACAGATCGCCTGTCACGCCGAAGATGATGAGGCCGCTCGGACCGGCTATGCGGTTGAGTCGGCGGTCGGAGGGCAACCTCAGAGGGTTGAACTCCGGCGTGATTTCCACCGGTGCCATTGTCGAATCGTTGTCCTTGCCTCGTAGTGCTGTGACGTGCGCGCCGCCCCGACGTGCAGCAGGGCCCGGGCGGCAAGAAGGCGGGCGCGGGGATGACCCCGCGCCCGCCTCGTTGTCAGCGGGTTGCGCTGATGCTGATCGCTTGGATCACTGCTACTTGGCAGCCTCGAGAGCGGCCGTGACCGTGTCGAGCAGCTCGTTCCAGGAGACGATGAACTTGTCGACGCCCTCCGACTCGAGCACCCCGACGACGTCGTCGTACGAGATGCCCTGGGCCGCGATGGCGTCCATGACCTCGTTGGCGGCGGCGTAGGAGCCCGTGATGGTGTCGCCGGCGATGACCCCGTGGTCGAAGGTGGCCTCGAGGGTCTTCTCCGGCATGGTGTTGACGACGTCGGCGGCGACGAGCTCGACCACGTACGTGGTGTCGAGAACCGCAGGGTCCTTCACGCCGGTCGAGGCCCAGAGCGGACGCTGCTTGTTGGCGCCGGCGGCCAGGAGACCCGTGGCGCGCTCGGTGGCGAAGGCCTGCTCGTAGACCTCGTAGGCGAGCTGGGCATTCGCGACGCCCGCCTTGCCCTTGAGTGCCTTGGCCTCGTCGGTGCCGACGGCCTCGAGGCGCTTGTCGATCTCGGTGTCGACGCGCGACACGAAGAAGGAGGCGACCGAGTGGATCTTCGAGAGGTCCTTGCCGGCGGCCTTGGCCTGCTCGAGACCGGCCAGGTAGGCCTGGATCACGGCACGGTAGCGCTCGAGCGAGAAGATCAGCGTGACGTTGACGCTGATGCCCTCGGCGATGACGGCGGTGATGGCCTCGAGACCCTCGATGGTCGCCGGAATCTTGATGAGGACGTTCTCTTTGTCGACCTTCGCGTAGAGCTGCTTGGCCTGGCTGATCGTGCCGGCGGCGTCGTGAGCGAGCCCCGGCTCGACCTCGATCGAGACGCGGCCGTCGAAGCCGGCGGTCGAGTCGTAGATCGGCTTGAAGACGTTGCAGGCATCCGCGACGTCGTCCGTCGTGATCTCGAACACCGCGTCGGTGACGCCGGTGCCGGCCTTGGCCAGCTCGGCGACCTGCTCGTCGTAGGCCTCGCCCTTGGCGAGAGCCGATGCGAAGATCGTCGGGTTCGTGGTCACGCCGACGACGTTGCGCTCGGCGATCAGCTTCTGCAGGCCCTCGGACTTGATGCGCTCGCGCGACAGGTCGTCGAGCCAGATGCTCACGCCCGCAGCTGACAGCTCGGCGGTGGGGGTGGTGGCGGTGGTCTGGGTGTCAGTCATTTTTCTTCTTCCTTCGTCTGGCTCGTCGCCCGTTACAGGGCGGCCAGCGAGTTCAGCGAGTCCTTGGCAGCGGCGACCGCGGCCTCGGTCGTCATGCCGAACTTCTTGTAGAGGGTCTTGTAGTCGGCCGAGGCGCCGAAGTGCTCGATCGACACGGAGCGGCCGGCGTCGCCGACGATGCCGCGCCACGGCATGGCGATGGCGGCCTCGATCGAGACGCGCGCCTTGATCGACGACGGGAGCACGGACTCCTTGTACTCGTCCGACTGCTCGTCGAACCACTCGAGGCTCGGGGCCGAGACGACTCGGGCGTTGATGCCCTCGCCGCGAAGCGCCTCGCGGGCGTCGACAGCGATCTGGACCTCGGATCCGGTAGCGATGAGGATCACGTCGGGGGTTCCGCCCGGGGCCTCGGCCAGGACGTAGGCGCCCTTGGCGACGTTCTTCGCCGAGGCGAAGGTCTCGCCGACGGCGTCGCCGTCGCCGCGCTCGAAGACGGGGAGGTTCTGGCGGCTGAGCGCGAGGCCGGCGGGGCCGGAGAAGCGCTGCAGGATCGTCAGCCAGGCGTAGGCGGTCTCGTTGGCGTCGGCGGGGCGCACCATGTCGAGGCCCGGGATCGCGCGCAGGGCAGCGAGCTGCTCGACCGGCTGGTGCGTCGGGCCGTCCTCGCCGAGAGCGACGGAGTCGTGGGTCCAGACGTAGGTGACCGGCGACTTCATGAGGGCGGCGAGTCGGACTGCCGGGCGCATGTAGTCGGAGAAGATCAGGAACGTTCCGCCGAAGGGGCGCGTGTTGCCGTGCAGCGCGATGCCGTTGAGGATCGAGCCCATGGCGTGCTCGCGGATGCCGAAGTGGAGGACGCGGCCGTAGGGGTTGCCCGTCCACTCGTGGGTCGACCACTCCGACGGCACGAACGACTGCGCGCTCGAGATCGTGGTGAGGTTCGACTCGGCGAGGTCGGCCGAGCCGCCCCAGAACTCGGGGACGACGCCGGCGATGGCGTTGATGACCTTGCCGGAGGCGGCGCGGGTCGAGACCTCTTTGCCGGGCTCGAAGACGGGCAGCGCCGCCTCGAGGCCATCGGGCAGCTCGCCCGCGAGCATGCGGTCGAGGAGGGCCTTCTTGTCGGGGTTCGCCGCAGCCCACTCGTCGAGCCTGGTGTTCCACTCGGCGTGCTGGGCTTGGCCGCGCTCGACGGCCTTGCGGGTGTGCGACAGGACCTCGGGGTCGACGTCGAACGACTTCTCCGGGTCGAACTCGAGGAAGCGCTTGAGGCCGGCGATCTCTTCGGCGCCGAGAGCGGAGCCGTGCGACTTGCCGGAGCCCTGCTTGGTGGGCGACGGCCACGCGATGATGGTCTTGAGGATGATCAGCGACGGCTTGTCGGTGACGCCCTGGGCGCGCTCGATGGCGTCGTTCAGCTCGGCGACGTCTTCGACGTACTCGCCGGTCTTCTTCCAGTCGACGACCTGGACGTGCCAGTCGTAGGCCTCGAAGCGCTTGTGGACGTCCTCGGTGAAGGCGATGTTCGTGTCGTCCTCGATCGAGATCTGGTTCGAGTCGTAGATCGCGATCAGGTTGCCGAGCTGCTGGTGGCCGGCGAGCGAGGCGGCCTCGCTGGTCACGCCCTCCTGCATGTCGCCGTCGCCGGCGATCACGTAGACGAAGTGGTCGAAGGGGCTGGTGCCGGCGGGGGCCTCCGGGTCGAACAGGCCGCGCTCGAAGCGGGCCGCGTAGGCGAAGCCGACGGAGCTGGCGAGACCCTGGCCCAGGGGGCCGGTGGTGATCTCGATTCCGTCGGTGTGGCCGTACTCGGGGTGACCCGGGGTCTTCGAGCCCCACGTGCGGAGCTGCTCCAGGTCTTCGAGCTCGAGGCCGTAGCCGCCGAGGTAGAACTGGATGTACTGCGTCAGCGACGAGTGGCCGACGGACAGGATGAAGCGGTCGCGACCGATCCAGGTGCTGTCGCTGGGGTCGCGGTGCATGACCTTCTGGAAGAGGAGGTAGGCGGCAGGAGCGAGGCTCATGGCCGTGCCGGGGTGGCCGTTGCCCACCTTCTCCACCGCGTCGGCCGCGAGAACGCGGACAGTGTTCACTGCCTTGTTGTCAATGGATTCCCATTGCAGATCTGCCACTTGAAGATGACCCTTCTTGATGCGAGATTGTCTTGTTGCAGGATTGGGCGGGTTGTCGATCCCGCACCGTGTCTGTCGAAGACACTGACATGCTCGCCGAGGCTTCATCGACTCGACCCCGGGACGCACTTGTTGCATACGAGCCCTCCGGGCCTGCTGCCGGGCATACCTCTAGGAACGACATCGACACGGACTGTGTGATCGGCGCCCTGGGCCCTGCAACTGGCAAGCACCCCAAGTATAGAGAGGTCATGGCGCCCTTCGCCCGCTCGTGACGCATCGATTCGCGCTGAGCGCAGACATTCATCGATTAGACTTCACGAGGCCACAGACTCGCTTGCGACGACGCATGCGCCGGGTTCGCCTCGGCGCCGCCTCCGGGCGAGTCGCACAACGTTTGAGGACCGATGACTGCAGCAATCGACACCCCCGCCGGCTCCGCCAAGAAGGAGCCCGTCGGTGTCGCCCGCAAGGTCAGGGGCTACATCTCCCTGACCAAGCCGCGCGTCATGGAGCTCCTGCTCGTCACGACCATCCCGACCATGTTCCTGGCCCAGGGCGGCGTGCCCCCGGTCTGGCTCGTCGTCGCGACCCTCGTCGGCGGCGCCCTCAGCGCCGGCTCGGCCTCCGCGTTCAACTGCTACATCGACCGCGACATCGACCGGGTCATGAAGCGCACCAAAGACCGCGCCCTCGTGACCGGCGACGTCACCGACCGCGAGGCCCTCGTCTTCTCGTACGCTATGGGCATCGCCTCCATCGCCTGGCTCGCGCTGACGGTCAACATCCTGGCGGCCGCCCTGTCGCTCGCCGCGATCCTCTTCTACGTCTTCGTCTACACGCTCTGGCTCAAGCGCCGCACCCCGCAGAACATCGTCTGGGGCGGCATCGCCGGCTGCATGCCGGTGCTCATCGGCTGGGCGGCCGTCACGAACTCGCTGTCCTGGGCGCCCGTGATCCTCTTCATGGTGATCTTCCTCTGGACTCCGCCGCACTACTGGCCGCTGTCGATGCGCTACCGCGACGACTACGCGTCCGTCGGCGTGCCGATGCTCGCCGTGGTCCGCGGCCGCGCCCACGTCGGCCTCCAGGTGATCCTGTACGCCTGGGCGACCGTCGTGTGCTCCGTGCTGCTCATCCCCGTCGCGCACATGGGTGTCGTCTACACCGTCGTGGCCGTCGCGAGCGGCATCTGGTTCATCGTCGAGGGCCACCGCCTCTACGGCCGTGCCATCACCGAGGTGGCCGAGGTCAAGCCGATGAAGGTCTTCCACGCCTCGATCACGTACTTGACGCTGCTCTTCATCGCGGTCGGCATCGACCCGCTCCTGCCCTTCTAGCTTCCACCCATCTGGCTTCCACCCATGTGGGCCAGTCGCAGGAACCGCCTAGGCCGTCGCACTGACGGCCGCCTCCGGCACCGGCTTGGCGAGATCGGCGTCGTTCTCGAGCGTGTGCGTCACCGCCGTCATGGCGGCGACGAGCAGCCCCGCCAGCACGAGGTGCGCACCCACGAGGAACGCCGGCAGGCCGGTGTTGGCCTGCATGAGGCCGACGATGATCTGAGCGACCTCGACGCCGAGGAGCATCAGCACGAAGCGGTGCTGGAGCCCGAGCCGGAAGGCGCCGGCGACGAGCACGAGGGTCAGCGCGAACACGGCGAAGGCAGGGACGGCGTGGAGCACCTCGATCGTCTTCGGGTCGAAGCCGTTGCGGTGCGTGTTCGCGTCTCCTGCGTGTGGACCCGCGCCGGTCGTCAGGATGCCCAGCACGACGGTGATCGCGACGAAGACGGCCGCGACGCGCGTGACGGCGGCGTACCAGCGGGGAGTGGCGGGGGAGTCACCGCGTGGTCCGTTGTAGACGCGGTAGACGAGCGTCGCGGTGATGCGGACCAGGACCATCGAGACGATGAAGTGCGAGCCGACGACGTACGGGTTGAGCTTGGCAAGCACGCTGATGCCGCCGAGGACGGCCTGGAACGGAATGCTCATGCCCTGGATGAACGTCAGCCAGAACAGGTCGCGACGGACTCGTCGCATGCGGAACACGGCCAGGAACGCGGCGATGACGACGATCACCAGCACGAACGTGAGCAGCCGGTTACCGAACTCGATGACGCCGTGCAAGCCCATCTCGGGCGTCGTCACGAACGATCCGGCGCTGCACTGCGGCCAGGTGGGGCAGCCGAGGCCCGACCCCGTGAGTCGGACGAGGCCGCCGGTCCCGACGAGCAGCAGCTGGCAGGCGAGCGACGCCCGGGCGATGACACGGACACGGCGGTCGATCGTCGCGGGGAGATAGTCGAGGAGACGGGCGAGGATGCCCGCAGGCCCAGCCTGAGCGTTGGTCACGGATTGCTGCCCTTCGTTCCTTTTGGAGTCTCGACCTGTAGAATCGATGAGTTCAGGAAGACACCCGTTTCGGTGAGTCGACGCAGACCGCAGATCAAGACGAAGTCAATTCTATTGAGGCTGATCTGGGTGCGAGCCTGAACCCATCCCCGCGGCTGCTGCCGTGGGGTCACCCAGCAACGGGAATGCCGCAACGGACGTACAGGTTCGAGTCGGCAAAGGAAGAGGTACGAATGTCAGACGTGTTGATTGACCGCCCCGAGCTCGAAGGCCTCGGCCAATACGAGTTCGGCTGGGCCGACTCCGACGCAGCAGGCGCCTCGGCGCGCCGCGGCGTGAACCCCGAGGTCGTCACCGACATCTCGAACCTCAAGAGCGAGCCCGAGTGGATGCTCAAGAACCGTCTCAAGGGCCTCACCCTGTTCGAGCGCAAGCCCATGCCGACCTGGGGCGCCGACCTCTCGGGCATCGACTTCGACAACATCAAATACTTCGTCCGCTCCACCGAGAAGCAGGCGACCAGCTGGGAAGAGCTTCCCGACGACATCAAGGCCACCTACGAGAAGCTCGGCATCCCCGAGGCAGAGCGCAACCGCCTCGTCGCCGGCGTCGCCGCTCAGTACGAGTCCGAGGTCGTCTACCACCAGATCCGCGAGGACCTCGAGGCCCAGGGCGTCATCTTCATGGACACCGACACGGCCCTCCGCGAGCACCCCGACATCTTCCAGGAGTACTTCGGCACGGTCATCCCGGCCGGCGACAACAAGTTCGCTGCATTGAACACGGCGGTCTGGTCGGGCGGCTCGTTCGTCTACGTGCCCAAGGGCGTCCGCGTCGAGATCCCGCTCCAGGCCTACTTCCGCATCAACACGGAGAACATGGGCCAGTTCGAGCGCACGCTGATCATCGCCGACGAGGACTCCTACGTCCACTACATCGAGGGCTGCACCGCTCCGATCTACAAGAGCGACTCGCTGCACTCGGCCGTCGTCGAGATCATCGTGAAGAAGAACGCCCGCGTGCGCTACACGACGATCCAGAACTGGTCGAACAACGTCTACAACCTCGTCACCAAGCGCGCGATCGCGCACGAAGGCGCGACGATGGAGTGGATCGACGGCAACATCGGCTCCAAGGTGACGATGAAGTACCCGTCGATCTACCTCGCCGGCGAGCACGCGAAGGGCGAGACGCTCTCCGTCGCCTTCGCCGGTCCCGGCCAGCACCAGGATGCCGGCGCCAAGATGATCCACATGGCCCCGTACACCACGTCGTCGATCGTCTCGAAGTCGATCGCCCGCGGCGGCGGCCGCGCCGGCTACCGTGGCGAGGTCCGCGTCGACGAGGGAGCGCACCACTCCGCGAACACCGTGCGCTGCGACGCTCTGCTCGTCGACACGATCTCGCGGTCCGACACCTACCCGGCGATCGACATCCGCGTCGACGACGTCCAGCTCGGTCACGAGGCCACGGTCTCGCGCGTCAGCGAGGAGCAGCTCTTCTACCTGATGTCGCGCGGGATGGCGGAAGACGAGGCCATGGCGATGATCGTCCGCGGCTTCATCGAGCCGATCGCCCGCGAGCTCCCGATGGAGTACGCACTCGAATTGAACAAGCTCATCGAGATGAGCATGGAAGGATCCGTCGGCTAGATGTCTGCAACTCCCGCACCAACCGAGGCTCCGGTCATCGATGCCCCCGCTCAGCACGGCGCCGTCGCCCACAGCGACGGCGACTGGGCGAACCGGGCGATCCCCGTCCAGACCCGCTCCGAGCGCTTCTCGTCGACCGATCCCGCCGCGTTCCCCGCGGTCACGGGTCGCGAGGTCGACTGGAAGCTCAGCCCGGTCCCGGCCCTCCGTCCGCTGATCGACGGCCCTCTCGACGGCTCGCCCTACGCGTATCTCGCGCGTGAGACTCCCGGCGCGACGGTCGAGTGGGTCTCACCCCAGCACGAGCTCGTCGGCACCGCCGGAACACCCGAGGATCGCGCCTCTGCGAACGCCTGGTCGAGCGTCGAGAACGTCCTGCTCGTCACGGTCTCGGGCGACGAGCCCTCCTCCATCACGATCGGCCGCTCCGGTCTCGACGCGGCGCCCCGGGCCGGCCACACCGTGATCCATGCGACGCCCAACTCGTCCGGTCTCGTGATTCTCCAGAACTCGGGTGACGCTCAGCTCGTCGAGAACGTCGAGATCATCGTCGACGAAGGGGCGCACCTCACGGTGGTCACCGTTCAGGAGTGGAACGACGGCGGCATCCACCTCGCGAGTCACCTCGCCAGGATCGGTCGCGACGCGCAGCTCAAGCACTTCGTGGTGACCCTCGGCGGCAGCATCGTGCGCGTCAATCCCTCGGCGCACCTCGCCGCTCAGGGCGCCGACGCCGACCTCAACGGGGTCTACTTCGCCGATGCCGGTCAGCACCTCGAGCAGCAGGTCTACGTCAACCACGACGCACCCAGCACGAAGAGCCGCGTCAACTACAAGGGCGCTCTCCAGGGCGAGGGCGCGCGGACGGTCTGGATCGGCGACGTGCTGATCGGCCGGACCGCACCGGGCACCGACAGCTACGAGCAGAACCGCAACCTCGTGCTCTCCGAGGGCACTCGCGCCGACTCGATCCCGAACCTCGAGATCGAGACGGGCGACATCCTCGGGGCAGGGCACGCCTCCGCCACCGGCCGCTTCGACGATGAGCACCTCTTCTACCTGGAGTCCCGCGGGATCCCCGAGGAGGAGGCGCGACGCATCGTCGTGCTCGGGTTCCTCAGCGAGATCGTCCAGCACATCGGCGAACCCGCCCTCGAGGAGCGCCTCATCGCGGCTCTCGAAGCCGAGCTCGCCGACGGCGCCCAGGCACGAGCCGAGGCCAACGCCGCCGGTGCGCCGGGCCGGAAGGCGCGTGCTCCCTACGTCGACTCCCAGCCCGGAGCCGCAGTCGCCGTCGGAACCGACCACGTGACGAGCGAGCCCGACGTCGCCGCCGGGGTGACCGGCGAGGGCACCTCTCCCGGGGGAACGCACTGATGGCCCCGACAGCGCAGGGGCAGCCCGTCTGCTCCGAGGCCGATGTCAGCGTCTCCGAGGCGCTCCGCGTCGTCGTCGACGGCGTGGCTGTCGCGGTCGTCCGCGACTCGGCGGGCCAGCTGCACGCACTCGGCGACACCTGCACCCACGGCGACATCTCGCTGTCGGAGGGCTTCGTCGAAGACGACACCCTCGAGTGCTGGGCCCACGGCTCGAAGTTCGAGCTCACCTCGGGCAAGCCGCTGACGCTTCCGGCCTACGAGCCGGTTCCGGTCTTCCCCGTCTCGGTCGTGGACGGCCAGGTCTACGTCGACGTCACCCCCGCGTCGGCTCCGCCAGCAGCCTGACGCCCTCCGATCTTCTTCCCCGCTTCACTCAAAGGAATCGCATGTCAACCCTCGAAATCCGCGACCTCCAGGTCTCGATCGACACCGAGCAGGGCAACAAGCCCATCCTCAAGGGTGTCGACCTCACCATCAACAAGGGTGAGATCCACGCCGTCATGGGCCCGAACGGCTCCGGCAAGTCCACTCTCGCTTACACGATCGCGGGACACCCTCGCTACAAGGTCGACGGCGGCTCCATCACGCTCGACGGCGTCGAGGTCCTCGACATGACGGTCGACGAGCGCGCCAAGGCCGGCCTCTTCCTGGCGATGCAGTACCCGGTCGAGATCCCCGGCGTCACGGTCGCGAACTTCCTCCGCACGGCCAAGACCGCCCTCGACGGCGAGGCTCCCGCACTCCGCACGTGGGTCAAAGACCTCCGCCAGCACATGAGCGACCTGAAGATGGACTCCTCGTTCGCCGAGCGCAACGTCAACGAGGGCTTCTCGGGTGGCGAGAAGAAGCGCCACGAGATCATGCAGCTCGAGCTCCTCAAGCCGAAGTTCGCGATCCTCGACGAGACCGATTCCGGCCTCGACGTCGACGCGCTCAAGATCGTCTCCGAGGGCGTCAACCGTGCGCACGCGGCGACCGACCTCGGCATCCTGATGATCACGCACTACACGCGCATCCTCCGCTACATCAAGCCCGACTTCGTGCACGTCTTCGTCGACGGCCACGTCGCAGAGCAGGGCGGCCCCGAGCTGGCCGACCAGCTCGAGAACGAGGGCTACGACCGCTACGTCACGGCAGCCGCTGCAGCCGCCGCGGGAGCCTGATCATGCCCGTCGCACTCGCGCCCGAGAAGTTCGATCAGGTCGAAGAGGCCCTGAAGGAGGTCATGGACCCCGAGCTGGGCGTCAACGTGGTCGACCTCGGCCTCATCTACGACCTCGCCCTGGACGACGAGGTCGAGAACGCGCTGATCATCAGCATGACCCTGACCAGTGCCGGCTGCCCCCTCACCGACGTGATCGAATCCGAGACCGCCAACGCCCTCGACGGCGTCGTGGAGGCGTTCCGCATCAACTGGGTGTGGATGCCGCCGTGGGGTCCCGAGCGGATCACCGACGACGGCCGCGACATGATGCGCGCCATCGGCTTCTCGATCTGAGACGCCGGGCTGGCTCCTGCGACTGAGCAGTTGCTGTGCCCCAACGACGAAGGGCCCCCGCCATGTGGCGGGGGCCCTTCGTCGACCAGTGCTAGTTCGAGCGGCGCTGGTCGATCGCGCGCACCGCACGCCACAGCAGCGGGAGGCTGCCGGCCGCGATGAGCCACTTGACGAGGCCGCCGACGATGAACGGCGTGAAGCCGGCCGCGAGGACGTCGGCGACGGAGTGCGGGTAGCCGAGGTTCGCCAGCGCGAAGCCGAGGTAGGGGAGGCCGAACGCGAACGGGATCAGGCTGGCCCCGAGGAAGGCGGCGAGCGAGCGGACCACGTGGCGGTCCCAGTTGCGCTCGGAGAGCCAGCCGACCAGGGCGGCCGCGGGGATGAAGCCGATGATGAAGCCGAAGCTCGGCAGCTGGAGGCTCGAGACGCCGCCGGCGTGACCGGCGAAGATCGGCGCTCCGATGAGGCCGATCAGCGCGTAGAGCGCGAGCGAGAGGGCACCGCGGCGGAGGCCGAGGGTGGCGCCGACGAGCATGACGGCGAGGGTCTGACCGGTGATCGGAACGGGCCAGAGAGGGATCTCGATCTGGGCCAGCAGGCCGGTGAGGGCGACGCCGCCGAGCACGAGCGCGGCGTCGGTGGCGAGGCTGCGAGACACGAAACGGTCGGCGAGGACGGGCCTCGTGGTCGCGGCGGCGGTGTTCGTCATGCAGATCTCCTAGAATGGGTAGGTTGATCGGCGCCACTGGCACCGAGACACGGTTCCACGCTGATCCCTTTCATCCTAGGGGCGGCCCACCGGCGGGCGGCGTTGTGGACACCTCCTCAGATGATTGGACTTTTGCTGTGCTCTCCGTGCACGACCTCGAGATTCGCGTAGGCGCCCGCCTCCTCATGGAGGGCGTGACCTTCCGGGTCGACAAGGGCGACAAGATCGGCCTGGTCGGCCGCAACGGCGCCGGCAAGACCACCATGACCAAGACCCTTGCGGGCGAGACGCTCCCGACGGGCGGCTCGATCGAGTCGAACGGCGAGATCGGCTACCTGCCGCAGGATCCCCGCAGCGGCAACCCCGAAGACCTCGCCCGCACCCGGATCCTGGATGCGCGCGGCCTCGGGCAGATCCTGCTCGGGATCCAGCAGGCGAGTCTCGACATGGGCAGCGACGACCCGGCCGTCGCCGAGAAGGCGATGAAGCGATACGGCGACCTCGACGACCGCTTCAACGCGCTCGGCGGGTACGCCGCCGAAGCGGAGGCCGCGTCGATCGCCAGCAACCTGAGTCTGCCCGACCGCATCCTCGACCAGCCCCTCTCGACCCTCTCGGGTGGTCAGCGCCGGCGCATCGAGCTCGCGCGCATCCTGTTCTCGGCCGCTGAGACGATGATCCTCGACGAGCCGACCAACCACCTCGACGCCGACTCCGTCGTCTGGCTGCGCGAGTACCTCAAGACGTACCAGGGCGGGGTCATCGTGATCTCGCACGATATCGAGCTCGTCGACGAGGTCGTCAACCGCGTCTTCTACCTCGACGCGAACCGCCAGCAGATCGACATCTACAACATGGGCTGGAAGCACTACCAGCGTCAGCGCGCCTCCGACGAGGAGCGCCGCAAGAAAGAGCGCGCCACCGCCGAGAAGCAGGCCGGCCAGCTGCAGAAGCAGGCCGCCCGCTTCGGTGCGAAGGCGTCGAAGGCCGCTGCCGCCCACCAGATGGTCGCTCGCGCCGAGAAGCTGCTCGCCGGCCTCGACGAGGTGCGCGCCGTCGACCGGGTCGCCAAGCTGCGGTTCCCGACGCCGGCCGCCTGCGGCCGCACGCCCCTCATGGCGACGAACCTGTCGAAGAGCTACGGCTCGCTCGAGATCTTCACGGCTGTCGACCTCGCGATCGACCGCGGCTCGAAGGTGGTCATCCTGGGCCTCAACGGCGCCGGCAAGACGACCCTGCTCCGCATCCTCGCGGGCGTCGACGAGCCCGACACCGGCCAGCTCGAGCCCGGCCACGGCCTGCGTGTCGGCTACTACGCGCAGGAGCACGAGACGATCGACGTGAAGCGCAGCGTGCTCGAGAACATGGTGTCGTCGTCGCCGAACATCACCGAGATGGAGGCGCGTCGCGTGCTCGGCTCGTTCCTGTTCACAGGCGACGACTCGGCCAAGCCCGCCGGCGTGCTGTCGGGCGGCGAGAAGACGCGTCTGGCGCTGGCCATGATCGTCGTCTCGGGCGCCAACGTGCTGCTGCTCGACGAGCCCACCAACAACCTCGACCCGGCCTCGCGCCTCGAGATCCTCGATGCGCTCAACAACTACGAGGGCGCCGTCGTGCTCGTGAGCCACGACGAGGGCGCGGTCGAGGCGCTCAACCCCGAGCGCGTGCTGATCATGCCCGAGGGCACCGAGGACCACTGGACCCCCGACTACTCGGATCTGATCACTCTGGCGTAGCGCCTTCGGGCCCGCGAGATGGCCGTGCCTGTCGACCTCACCCCCGTGAGACGACAGGCACGGCCATCTCACGGCCCGAAACCGCGGGCGCAGGAACTCCGAGCCCACCGCCCGACTACCGGCTGATGCCGGCTCCGGGCGTCGACTCCTCCCACCCGACCTCGTCGAGGTGCGCGTCTTCGATCTCGGCGTCGTCGGGCCCGCGTTTGAGGCGCTTGCGCTCGCGCTCCTCGTCGAGCCAGCGCTGGTCCTCCTCGTCGGAGTTCCGCGCGTCGTACTCCTGGCGGATGACGTAGATGAAGAAGCCGAACGCGGCGAGGGCGAACATGACCCACTGGATCGCATACGACAGATTGAGGCCGTAGTCGACCGACGGCTTCTGGGCGAGCTTCGGCAGGGTCGAGGCGGCGGGCGTCTCTGTCTTGAGCTGCCCGAACGCCGCCGTGTAGGTCGGGAGTCCGAGTCTCTTGCCGATGGTCGACGGCTTGATCACCGCGAGCTCGTTGGTCTTCGGGATGTCCGTGCGGCCGGGAACGTCGGCCTCGGTGGCCGCGAGGCGCGCGACGACCGTGACGGTGCCCGACGGGGGAGCAGGGATGGAGTCGGGGTAGTCGTGCGTGTTGCCCGTGGGCACCCAGCCGCGGTCGATCACGAAGACCTCGCCGGTCGAGGTCTCGAGCGGCACGAGCACCTCGAATCCGGGGTAGCCGTTGTAGCTGCGGTCGCGGGCGAGGAAGAAGTCGTCGGCGAGGTACGAGCCGGTCACCGTGACCGGCTTGAACTCGTCGGCCGACGAGTACGAGTCGAGGTTCGTCAGCACGTCGGCCAGCGGCACGGGCTCGGCGTCGTAGTTGGCCTGGAGCGTGTGCTGCAGGGCGAGGTTCTCACCGCGACGCTCCCACTGCCAGTGCGACAGGAACGCGCAGACGATGGCGAACACGACCGCGACGGCGAAGTAGCCGACCCACTTGCGTGAGAAGGCGAAGCGCCACTCCTTCACGAGGTCGTCTCCACTCCGACCGAGTCGACGGTCTCGCCCAGGGCGGTGACGATGACCGGGAAGTCGCGCGACCGCAGGAATTCTGCGAGAAAGTCTACGTGCTCGTCGCAGGCCGCCCAGACCTTCACCCGGTCGATGCCGTGGATCCTGGGGTTGCGCCAGTGGACGGCGCGAGTCGCGTCGACTCGGCACCCCGCACGGGAGCACTGGGGAGCCGACGGCCCCGCCGAGCCGATGATCACGAGAGGCGGTCGTCGCCCGACGGAGCGTCTCGCGCGGACGGCTGGTCGGTCGACCGATCATAGGGGAACGCGTCGGGCGTCGGACCGTAGCCGGGAGCGTCGGCCTGCTGAGGCCGGTACAGCTCCACGCCGCCGGGGCGCTGGACGTCGCCGCGCTGTCCCTCGGCTCCGACGTTGGCCAGGACCACCGCGACGTAGGGCAGCACGATGGCGCCGATCGCCGGAGCAAGAGCCCACCAGCCGGGGACCAGGAAGGCGACGATGATGCAGACGAGACGCACGAGCATGGCAAGCGAGTACCGAATCATCCGACCGCGGCGCTCGTCGTAGGGCGACGGCGGAAGCGAGGTAATCGCGTTCGCGGAGGTCTTCTTCGTTCTGATCTTCATTCCCTCACGGGCTCGGGTCGGGGGCGGAGCATCCGCCGATTCTCGGGCGGTGCTCCATGAACACTAGGCTTGTCCGGGTCGTCCGGGCCTTGGGAGGCTCGGCGTCAAGCAATCACACAGAGACGGAGTTCCTCATGACCACGCCCCGCACAGTCCTCGTCACCGGCGGCAACCGCGGCATCGGCTACGCCATCGCCCAGCAGTTCGCCGCCGACGGCCACCGCGTGGCCGTCACAGCCCGCTCGGGCTCCGGACCGGAGGGTACGATGACCGTGCAGGCCGAGATGACCGACGCTGTCTCGATCGACGCCGCGTTCACCGCCGTCGAGGCCGAGCTCGGCCCGGTCGAGGTCGTGGTCGCCAATGCCGGCATCACCAGGGACACCCTTCTCATGCGCATGTCGGAAGACGACTTCACCAGCGTGATCGACACGAACCTGGGCGGCACCTTCCGGGTCGTGAAGCGTGCCTCGAAGGGGATGCTCAAGGCCCGTTTCGGCCGGATCATCCTCATCTCGAGCGTCGTGGGCCTCTACGGCAGTGCGGGCCAGGTCAACTACGCCGCGTCGAAGTCAGGTCTCGTCGGCTTCGCCCGCTCGCTCACCCGCGAGCTCGGCGCCCGCGGCATCACGACCAACGTCGTCGCCCCGGGCTTCGTCGAGACCGATATGACGGCCGTGCTCCCCGAGGCCCAGCAGCAGGAGTACCGCCGCAGCATCCCGCTCGCCCGCTTCGGCTCGGTCGACGACATCACCGGCGCCGTGTCGTTCCTCGCCGGCGACCACGCCGGCTACATCAGCGGCGCGGTCATTCCCGTCGACGGCGGCCTCGGCATGGGCCACTGACATCGTCTCGCGCCGTCTGCGGCACGCTGACAGACCGCGTCGGCCGCGCCAGCAATGCTGCGCCCGTCGCGTTCGGCAAGGGTGGGGTCAGCCCTTCAGGCCGAGCAGGGCCAGTACCTGCGACAGGTCTCGGTGCGGCATCGCCACGTCGGCCTGAGCGCGCACGCGGGGCTTCGCGTCGAAGGCGACGCTGAGCCCCGCCTCGCGCATCATCTCGAGGTCGTTGGCGCCGTCGCCGACGGCGACGGTGCGGGCCAGCGGGATTCCGGCGGCAGAGGCCCACTGGGCGAGGGCGGACGCCTTCGCAGCGGCGTCGACGACCGGTCCGTCGAGAAGCCCGGTGAGGCGGCCGTCACGGGCCCCGAGGCGGTTGGCTCGCCAGTGGTCGAGGCCGAGTTCCTGCGCCAGAGGGTCGAGGATCTCGTGGAACCCGCCCGAGACCACGCCGACGAGTCCGTCGGCCGCGTGGACTCCGGCGATCATCTCGGCGACGCCGTCGGTCACGCGCACTCGGGCCCGGGCATCGTCGAAGCACGACTCGGGCAGCCCCTCGAGGGTGGCGACGCGCTCGCGCAGACTCTCGGCGAAGTCGATCTCGCCCGCCATCGCGCGCTCGGTGATCTCGCGGACCCGGTCGTGGCTGCCCGCGGCGTCGGCCAGGAGCTCGATCACCTCGTTCTCGATGAGCGTGGAGTCGACGTCGAGGACGAGCAGGAATCGTGGCACGCACGTATCGTATCGGCGCGCCGCCCCCCGTTACGCGGACGATCGAGCTTCGGACAGCACGAGACCGTACGCGCCCTACTGCTCTACTCGGACGCCCTTGCCGACGACGGTGATGCCCGACGGGGTCACGGTGAAGCCGCGAGCCCGGTCGGCCTCGGCGTCGAGACCCACGTGCGCTCCATCGACGATCACGACGTCCTTGTCGAGGATGGCGCGGTTCACGATGGAGTTCTTGCCGACGTAGATCCGGTCGAACAGCACCGAGTCGACGACACGGGAGCCGGAGTCGAGGGTGTTCCAGGGGCCGACCACGCTGCGCTCGATGTGCGAGCCGACGGCCAGCGTGCCGAGCGAGACGATCGACTCGATGACCGAGCCCGGGTTGCCGTGCTCGTCGCGCCCGAACTTGGCCGGCGGCGAGTTGAGCTGCTGGCTGAAGATCGGCCAGTCGGTGTTGTACAGGTTGAACACCGGCAGCGCTGCGATGAGGTCGCGGTGCGCGTCGTAGAACGAGTCGATGGTCCCGACGTCGCGCCAGTAGTAGCGGTCGCGCTCGGTCGAGCCCGGGACCTCGTTGCGGTTGAGGTCGTACACGGCGGCGTCTCCGCGCGACACGAAGTCGGGGATGATGTCGCCGCCCATGTCGTGGTCGGACTCGGCGTTCTCGCCGTCGCGGAGGACGGCGTCGATGAGCGCGTCGGCGTTGAAGACGTAGTTGCCCATCGAGGCGAGGACCTCGTCGGGCGAGTCGGCGAGCCCGACGGGGTTCTTGGGCTTCTCCAGGAACGCGTCGATCAGGGTCACGTCGTCGGCGTTCGTCTGGATGACGCCGAACTGGTCTGCGAGCGAGATCGGCTGGCGGATGGCCGCGACGGTGGCGCTCTTGCCGGAGGCGATGTGCGCCTCGACCATCTGCTCGAAGTCCATCCGGTACACGTGGTCGGCGCCGACTACGACGACGATGTCGGGCTTCTCGTCGCGGAGCAGGTTGAGGCTCTGCAGGATCGCGTCGGCGCTGCCTGCGAACCAGCGCTTGCCGAGGCGCTGCTGCGCGGGCACCGAGGCGACGTAGGCGCCGAGGAGGCCCTCGATGCTCCAGGTCTGCGACACGTGCCGGTCGAGGCTGTGCGATTTGTACTGCGTCAGGACCACGATCTGCCGCAGCCCCGAGTTGATGAGATTGGAGAGCGCGAAGTCGACGAGGCGGTAGTTGCCGCCGAAGGGGACTGCGGGCTTCGCACGGTCGGCCGTGAGGGGCATGAGTCGCTTGCCCTCTCCGCCGGCGAGGACGATGCCGAAGATCTTCTTTGATGCCATGGGGCCAGAATGGCACGTTTCGCGTCCGGACGACTACGGTGAACCCGTGCGAGTCGATGTGATCACCAAGGAATACCCTCCGAACGTCTACGGCGGTGCCGGCGTCCACGTGACGGAGCTCGTCAAGGCGCTCCGGGAGTCCATCGACGTTCGCGTCCGTGCCTTCGGGGAGACGATCGCCGAGGACGGCACGACGGGCTATCCCGACCTGCCTGAGCTCGCCGGGCGCAACGGAGCCCTCAAAACCCTCGGCGTCGACGTCTCGATCGCCGACGACGTGGCCGGCGCCGACGTCGTCCACTCGCACACCTGGTACGCCAATGCCGCCGGCCAGCTCGCGCAGCTCCTCCACGACGTGCCGCACGTGCTCACCGCGCACTCTCTCGAGCCGCTCCGGCCGTGGAAGGCCGAGCAGCTCGGCGGCGGCTACCGCGTGTCGAGCTGGATCGAGCGCCAGGCCTACGAGTCGGCCGACCACATCATCGCGGTGAGCGACGGCATGCGCCGCGACATCCTCCGCTCCTACCCGCAGGTCGACGAGTCGAAGGTCAGCGTCGTCTACAACGGCATCGACCTCGAGGGCTGGCGCCGCCTCGACGAGCCCGAGCTCGTGCGCTCGCTCGGCATCGACCCCGACCGGCCCGCGGTCGTGTTCGTCGGCCGCATCACCCGCCAGAAGGGCCTCCCGTACCTCCTGCGAGCCGCCGCGTCGCTGCCCGCCGACGTGCAGCTGATCCTGTGTGCCGGGGCCCCTGACACCCCTGAGATCATGCGCGAGGTCACCGGCCTGGTCGAAGAGCTCCAGCAGACTCGCACGGGCGTGGTCTGGATCGAGAAGATCCTGCCTCGCGACCAGCTCTGCGCCGTGCTCTCGGCCGCGACGGTCTTCGTCTGCCCGTCGATCTACGAGCCTCTCGGCATCGTGAACCTCGAGGCGATGGCCTGCGGCGTCCCGGTCGTGGGCACGGCGACCGGCGGCATCCCGGAGGTCGTCGCCGACCAGCTGACCGGCTGGCTCGTGCCGATCGACCAGGCCACCGATGGCACCGGCACGCCGCTCGACGCCGACAGGTTCGTCGGCGACCTCGCGGCCACCCTGACCCACGCCCTCTCGGACCCCGGAATGGCGAGGCTCATGGGCCGCGCGGGCCGCCTGCGGGCCGAGTCGGAGTTCAGCTGGTCGTCGATCGCCGAAGAGACCGTGAAGGTCTACAACTCGCTCGCGTAGCGCCGCCTCCTCCCACCTCCGTGGCCTAGAGTTCTAGCCATGCCCACCGTTCTGCAGCTCACCGATGTGTCCGTCGTCCGGGATGGCTCGCCGGTCGTCGACTCCGTCTCCTGGACCGTCGACTCCGACGAGCGCTGGGTGGTGCTCGGCCCCAACGGCGCCGGCAAGACCACCATCCTGCAGATCGCCGCAGCGCAGACGCACCCCTCCTCGGGGTCGGCCGAGATTCTCGGCGAAGACCTCGGCAAGAGCGACCTGTTCGACCTGCGCCCCCGGATCGGCTTCGCCTCGACCACGCTGGCGCGCCGCATCCCGCCGAAAGAGACTGTCCTCGACGTCGTCCTGACCGCGGCCTACTCGGTGACCGGCCGCTGGAACGAGGAGTACGAGAACGTCGACGTCCGTCGCGCGCAGAGGGTCCTCGACGAGTGGAAGCTCGGCCACCTCGCCGACCGCACGTTCGGCGGCCTCTCCGACGGCGAGCAGAAGCGCGTGCAGATCGCCCGCTCGGTGATGACCGACCCCGAGCTGCTCCTGCTCGACGAGCCGGCCGCGTCGCTCGACCTCGGCGCCCGCGAAGAGCTCCTGCGCATGCTCGGCGGCTACGCCTCGAGCAAGGGCTCGCCCGCCATCATCATGGTGACCCACCACGTCGAAGAGATCCCTCAGGGCTTCACCCACGCGCTCCTGCTCGCCCAGGGCCGGATCGTCGCCTCCGGTCCCCTCGAGGAGGTCGTCACGGGCACCGCCCTGAGCGACACGTTCGGCCTCGACCTCGCGGTGACCGAGAGCGACGGGCGCTTCACCGCTCGCGCGCGCTAGGTGATCTCCGATGCCCGGTTCGGGATCGAGCTCTACGAGGCCGACGACCGCGACCGAGCTCAGAGCGGCCGCATCGGCCACGTCTGGAGTCCCGACGCCGAGCTGATCGTGCGCGACGCTGATGGCACCGTGCACATCGTCGACCCCAGCGGGGCCAACCCCCGGTTCGTCAACTCGTCGATCGCCTCACTCGAGGGCTTTCTCGAGGCGTTCCGCGTGTTCTACCTCGGCGACCGCCCGGCCGTGCCGGCGAAGATGACCGTCGATGAGGCGCGGGCCCGGCTCGCCGCCCTCCACCGCGGCGAGACCCTTGCCGACCCCGTCGCAGCCGCGCCGATCGCCGGGCCCGAGCGCCTTGCGACCCTGCACCAGGCCCTCGGGGCGCAGGATCCGCCCGCGGTCGCCGAGGGCACCTGGTGGGCGCGGATCCTGCGCCGCCCCGAGTTCGACTAGCAGCGCGGCGAGCCCCGCCCATCTGGTATCGTTGACAGCTGTTTGCGCCGTGCATTCGGCCGACATTCCGGGGCTGGCAAAAACCAGTCCGACCACAGACCTTTGAGGAACAGCCATGAAGACCGATACCCACCCCGCGTACAACCCCATCGTGTTCCGCGACCTCGCCTCGGGCGAGACGTTCCTCACGCGCTCCACCGCGACCAGCGACAAGACGATCGAGATCGATGGCGTCACGTACCCCGTCATCGACGTCGAGATCTCGTCGGCTTCGCACCCGTTCTACACGGGCAAGCAGCGCATCCTCGACTCGGCCGGTCGCGTCGAGAAGTTCAACCAGCGCTTCAAGAACTTCGGCAGCAAGTAACAGGAAGAACTTCGGCGGAGCGCAGGCTCGCCTCGAAGGGCGTCGCACACTCGGTGTGCGGCGCCCTTCGGCGTTTCCGGAGGCGCGCGGCGGCCCGGGCACCACGATCGGGACTCGGCGCCACCGCACGAGGCGGTGCGGAGTCCCGATCGTGGCGCGGCGGTGGCGCGGCGAGGCTACGGAGCGACGGGCGCGGCCACGACGGGAGCGTCGACCGCTGCGACGAGCCGCTCGACGATCTCCTGGCCGGCCATCACGCCGCGGGCGGCGGTGACCTCGAGGTGCGGGAGCGTGATCCCGGCGTCGTGCAGCTCGCCGTGCGCCGGCCGGATCGCCGCGTCAGCGTAGCGCAGCAGGTCGAGGTCGAGCAGCGAGTCGCCCGCGGCCACGACCCGATCGGCCCCGGTGCGCGCGGCGATCTCCGCGATTGCGGCGCTCTTCGTCAGCGGCGACGGCACCAGGTACAGCTTGCGGCCCTGAAGCGAGACGGTCCAGCCGCGGGCCTCGCACGCGTCGGTCAGTGCGGAGAGCTCGTCGGCAGGCAGGTTCGCGCGATCGACGATCGCGTAGACGAAGAGCTCTTCGGCACGGTTCAGGCGCAGGAACGCGGGGTGGTCGCCAGGTCGCGGAACGAGCGACTCGATCTCAGCCAGCGGGGCGCAGGCGTGATCGAGGCGAGCCGCGACGGTCGCCGTCCAGTCGGCATCGGGCTCGCCGCGGTGCAGGATGACGCCGCCGTTCGTCGTGACCGCCCAGTCGTGGCGGGCACGGGGGAGCCGCACCCGGCGGTACTGAGCCACCGTGCGCGTGGTGACCGGGACGAAGACACCGCGCTCCGCCAGCCGCTCCAAGCCGTCTTCGGCGTCCCGTGTCAGGTACGACAGAGGCGCACCGTTGTACACCTCGGCCACCGTCAGCAGCGGTGCCTCGGCGTCCGTGCCGTCGAGCATCAGGGCTCCGGCCGAGTAGATCAGCGTGCGGTCGAGGTCGGAGGCGACGATCGCGGGCATCAGACGCTGCCCTGCGCGGCGTCCTGCTCGCCATCGGCCAGCGGCTTGATCAGCCCGACGCAGCTGTAGGGCAGATCGTCGACCTCCACGACGTCGACGCCGCGCTGGCGCGCCAGGAGGAGCACGTGCGCGACGTCGCTGAGGGCATCGGGTCGCACGAGGATCTTCCAGGGCACTCGGCGCAGCAGCACCCGGGTGGTCTCCCCGACGCCGGGCTTCACGAGGTTGACGTCGTCGAGGCCGTACTCGCGCTGCAGCCGCTCGACGGCGGCCCAGCCCTCCCACGTCGGGGTGCGGTCGGTCGAGACCAGCTCGGCGGCGGCCGCCTCGGCGTCGGCGCGCACGGACTCGAAATGCGACTCGACCGCGTCGAGGAAGGCGCGCGACACGTCGCTTCCGGCCAGCTCGGAGTAGAACTTCGCGCCGTGGAACTCCCCGGGGGCGATGAGCTTCTCGCTGTAGACCGTCCGTGAGACGAGGCCCGACACGGTCGAGTTCAGGCAGGCCGACGGGATCAGGTAGTCGTCGCGCGTGCCGAAGGTGCGGACGCAGTGGCCGGGGTCGGCCAGAACGACGAGATCGTCCGAGAAGCGGACTCCGGTATCGGCCGCGTGCTGGTCGAGCGCGGCGGTGAGCTCGCGGGCAATGGCGCCCTTGCCGGTCCAGCCGTCGACGAAGACGACGTCGGCGGGGTCGTGGCGCTCGGCCAGCCAGGCGAGGGCGGTCGTGTCGATGCCGACGCCGCGCACGATGCTCATCGTGTAGTGGAAGGGAGCACCGTCAGGCGAATCGGCGCCGTGCGTCCGCGCGATCCAGCGCAGCATCAGGATCCCGATGGGCGTGCCGGCTCGTGCCAGCGACACGAGCACCGGTGGCCGCTCGCGCCCGTCCATGACCAGCTCGGCCGCGACTCCGACGGCGAGGGCGACACGCGCCGCCGAGCGATCGAGAGCCTCGGCGTAGAGCCGCTGGTAGTCGTCGCTCGGCACGTACTCCTGCGGCAGCGACTCCGCGTAGTGCGCCCGACCGGATTGGATGGCCGCCTCGCGGTCGGCGGCGGGGGCCTCGAGCGCGACGCCGCCGAGGTCCTGCAGCAGCCAGCCGACCTCGTCGGGCTCGTACGAGCCGAACGCGGGGCCGCGGAGGGGCTCGAGGGGCATCGACTCGTTCACGGTGTCGCCTTCCACGGTCGCCACGACGACCTCGTCGGCGAGGGCTCTCAGAGCTTCGAGCGGGCCGCCCTGCCGCGACAGCGCATCCAGGGTCGTGCCGGGCTCGGGCATCAGGACGATCCTGTCGAAGCGCTCCCCGCCAGCGGTCAGGTTGTACGCGAAGCGCGGGCCCGGCCCGTCGATGGTGCGGTCGTGCGACGCGAAGCGGGCTGCCGAGCGGATGGCGTACTGCGGGTCGTCCACCGGCGCGATCGGAGACCGGGTGGTCGACGAGAGCAGCACACCAGGCTGGAGCTGATCGAGAGCGGCTGCGACCTGGACAGGGAACGCCATGTTCTCCTCGGTGGCGAGCACGAGAGTGCGCGCGGCGGGCAGCTCGGCGAGCCGCGCGGCGAGCGAGGCAGCGGCATCCCGCGACGGCGCGACACGGAGGGCCGCGGGGGAGCCCGCGCGGTCCGACGGCACGCTCGCCGAGATGCTGACACGCGCGACATCCGCGAGTGCGCGGGGCGTCGCTGCCGGGGCGACGTCGCCGAAGTGCTCGGAGGCTGCGGCAGCGAACCCCTCCGGCAGGTGGATCGAGCCGGCGCCGAGCGAGACGACGTCGACGGCGACCCCGAGCTCCGCGGCCAGGGCGTCGAAGCGGGCGCGGTCGGCGTCGCCGCGCAGGTCGACGAGAGCCGCCACGACGTAGCGCGACTGCGGCTCGAGCGCGTGGAGGGCGCGCACGGTGTTGATTGCAGTGGTGCCGGTGCTGAGCTCGTCGTCGACGAGCACGACCGTGCCCCGCGGCTTCAGCCAGTCGGCGGCGCTCGGCACGAGGCGGTGGCCCGTGGCGTGGGAGTGCTCCTCCTCGAAACCGGCCACCGGCTCAAGACCGGGCACGGCGCGGCGGGTCGAGTGCAGGTAGTAGGCGCCCAGCTGGTCGGCCACGAGCCGCCCGAGGCCGGTGGCGGTCTCGGCATAGCCCAGAGTGGTCACGGCGGGGTGCAGGAACTCGAGGCGGTGCAGACGGTCACGGAGGCTCCGGAGGTCGGTTCCTGCGCCCCTGAGCTCGTCGGCCAGGTCGCGTGCCAGCCCGGCCCGAGCGGCGGCGTCGCGCCCCTCCAACCGGTCGGCGACCAGCACGCCGAGCAGCGCTCCCGCCGACTCGACGAGCAGGGGCGGCGTCGGCACGTGCTTCGCCAGGACCGTCGAGACGAGCAGGTGAGCGCGGCGAGGATTGCGGCGGAGCGCCAGCCCGACGAGCGCTTCGACCGGGACCAGGCTGCGGACGGGGTCGGACTCGATGCGGGCTCCGAGGCGGTCGGCGACCCAGCCGCCCGTCCAGACGGGGTCGACGCTCGGGGCGCCGGCAGCGGCGGTCACAGCATGCTCACTTCGAGGAAGTCGACGAAGGTCGCGTCGGCAGCGGCCACGCCGAACGCGTCGGCGCGCTGAAGGGTCTTCTCGGCCCACATCTGGTGCGGCTTCATCTCGTTCATCTTGTTGCGCGACGGGGACGCGGCAACACCGCCGGCCCCGGGCTGGGTGATCGCCGTGGCATCGAGGTACTCCTCGTGGCTGATGACGCTCAGCGCGTGGACGAGCGCGACGTGGGTCGGGTGGATCACCGTCTTGCCGAGGAGGCCGTTGGCGTGGTCGAGCGTGATCTCACGGAGGAGGCCGTCGAAGTTGCGGACGAGCAGCTCGCGGCGGAGAGCTTCCTCGTTGGCCTCCGTGAACGGCGTGAGGCGCAGCTGCGGACGGAGGAGGCGCTCGGTGTCGGCGTAGTGCTCCCACACCGGCCCCGTGATCACGAAGCCGTCGGAGCCGCGACCGAGCACGTTGACGATGTCGCCGATGACCGCGGCCACCACCTGGACGTCGTAGATCGTCAGGTCTCGGCCACGACGGAGCCCGAAGACGCTGGACAGATCGGTCGTGCCGATGCGGACGGCCAGGACGTCGTCGCGGTTGGCGAGGAGCACGCGGGCGATCTCGGAGAGCACCTGCGTGCGCGTCTCGGCGTGGATCATCGCGGGGGATTCGAGGATCGGCATGAGCCGCAGCCGGTGGTCGGGGACGAGCCCGCGGTCCGTCACCTCGTGGAGCGCATCGAAGAACCGCTGGCCGTAGCCGTCGTCGTTGCGGAATTTGGGCACGACGAAGCCTGCCAGGACGCTCAGCGCCGCACCCGCGCGCTCGGCCAGCAGCAGGATCTGCTCGGGCGTGCGGACGCGGACGAACAGCAGCGGGAGCTCGCCGCAGCCGTGCAGCTCGACCAGCGTCGAGGCGACGTTGTCTTCGGCGGCGGGAACGGCCGAGTCGGCGATGCTGTCCTCCAGGCACAGCACCATGCTGACGGCGCCCTTCTTCGACTGCTTGATCACCGACGCGGCGAGCCCGGGACGATCGCCCGGCGTGTACAGCGTCGCGCCCAGCGCGGTGGCCAGCAGTCTCGGATCGGAGGAGTGGTGAAGGTCGACCGGCGGTGTGTGGAAGAGGCGGGTCCTGTCGTCGTCGCTCAGGAAGGCGAAATGGCGCATCCCTGATTCTCAACCATTGCCGCTGTGAAAGTCGAAGCGGCGTGTCAGTTCGAAGCCGAACTCCGCGTGAACTTCTGGCGACGCGGCCGCCGTCGCCACCCGGATCTCGACCAGGCCGTCGATCACGAGGACCAGCACGACGACGGGGCCCGGCCCGTCGCCGGTCGCGGTGATCGTCGTCCCGTCGAAGAGTCGGACGCCCAGGCTTCCCGCGGGTGCCCCGACGAAGAGGGCGCGTCGCAGCTCGCGCACGTGCCGCAGCGTGACCACGGCCAGTCGGCCGTCGAACCCGACGAGCGGCCGGTTGCCCGACGTCGCAACGACGGTGCCGACCACATCGCCGGCCGGGGTCTCTGAGCCCGACACTCCGGTGACGGACTCCCACACGGCCGTCTCGACGCCGTCGACGAGGAGGCTTCCGATCGAGGAGCGCAGCACGTCGAGGCGGACGACGGGGTTCTCGGCGTCGAGCTCGGCGAGGCGCGCCGGCATCGGGGCAGGGAAGAGGCGGGCGCCGGGGGCGGGAGCGGGTGTCCGCAGCGGGCCGCGGGCGGGCGCGGCCGGCTGGGCGGGCGGCGGCGAGGCTTTCGGCGTCGGGACGGGCGGCGTCGGTGCTGTTGGCGTCGGGGCGGGCGGCGTCGGGGCTGTCGGCGCGAGCGAGAGGCCGGCAGACGGCGCGGACACGGGCCGGACGGCAGGGGGGCCCGCGGGAGCGCTCGTCGAAGCCGAGCGAGGTGGGACCCTCCGCTTCAAGAACGGCAGGTCTGTGCGGACGACGGGCATACGACGGCCGCCGTCAGACCGTCACGGCGAAGTCGTCGGCGACGCCCTTCAGCCCGGTCGTGTAGCCCTGGCCGAGGGCGCGGAACTTCCATTCGTCGCGATGGCGGTAGAGCTCGCCGAAGATCATCGCGTTGATCGAGCGGTTCTCGATGCTGTTCAGGTCGAAGCGCACGAGCTCGGAGCCGTCGGGCCTCGCCACGCGGATGTGAGCCGAGCGGACGGCCGAGAAGGTGCCCGGGCCGCGCACGTCGGGGTCGACGTAGACGATGAAGACGATGCGCGACACCGTGGCCGGCACGGAGATCAGGTCGACGTCGATCTGCTCGTCGTCGTCGCCGCCGATGAAGGCCACCGATGCATCCTGCGACTGGATCTGGTTGAAGTAGACGAGGTGCTCGTTCGACAGCGCCTTGCCGTCGGATCCGACGAGGAGCGCCATCGGGGCGATCTCGGACTGCGGGCCGCGCGACGGGATGACGTCCCAGCCGAGCCCGACGAGCACCTGATTCAGGCCGGGGTTCTCGGCGGTGAGAGAGGCGTTGCCGCCGGCGACGATGCCTGCCATCAGACCGTCCCCGCGTCTGCCGGACGCTGGAGGGTCAGCTCGGGAGACACCTCGTCGAACTTTGAGGCGAGGAAGCGCCCGTGCGTCGACAGCTCGGCGATGGCGTGCGTGCGGATCTGGTTGAGGAGGTCGCGGATGGTCTCCTCGAGCAGCCGGAGCTGGTCGACGAGGATTCCGGTCGCGCGCGTGGACTGCTGGCGGTCGGCCTCCGGGAGGCTCAGGTAGCCGCGCACGGGCGTCGGCAGGTAGTCGCGGACCATGGCGTCGAGCAGGTAGCGCTGCTCGGTCGATGCGTCCTCCGCGACAGCGGCCTGCACCACGACATGGAGGAGGTCGTCGATCTGACCGAGCTGCGATGAGACGAGCGTCGGCAGGTCGCGCCCCGAGCGTCGGACGAAGACCCGGAACTCGTCCAGGGCTCGAGCCGTCTGCTCGGCCTCGGACTCGACGGCCGCGGGCGGCCTCGCATCGTCGACGGGCACCGCGGGGCGACCGAAGATGGACTCGACGAATCGGCGCATCGGCGGTGACTTCTTTCTGGAGGAGGGGGAGGAGCAGGTCAGGAGCGGCCGATGGCGCTCTGAGTGCTCTGCTCGGTTCCTTCGCTCTGACGGCTGCGCTCGAGGTAGGGGCGCGCCTTCTGGATGCCGGTCTCGAGCGCCTGGACGGTGCCCTCCATGTTCTTCGCCGCCTGGGCGCGGAACGTGTCGATCGAGTCCATGGTGGCGAAGACGTTGTCGAACGCCTTCTGCAGGGTCTCGACGCTGACGCCGGAGCTCGCCGCCTGCTCGTGGATGCGAGTGGTCTGATCGCGCAGCATCTCGCTGGTCTGCAGGATCATGTTGTTCGTCGTCGTGTTGATGGCGTCGATCTGATCGAGCACCATCTTCTGGTTGGCGAGGGCCTGAGCGACGATGACGGCCGTGCGGAGCGCCGCGATGGTGGTGGTACGCGCCCGGTCGACGCCCTTGATCAGCTCGACGTTGTTCTTGCGGATGAGGTCCATCGCCAGATAGCCCTGCACCGAGACCGCGAGCTGCGTCAGGATGTCCTGGTGACGCTGGCGGACGGCGAACAGCACGTCGGACTCCAGCTTCGACGCCTCGTCGATCTTGCCCGACGAACGCAGCTGGTCGATCTTCTCGACGGTCGCCGCATCGAGCGCCTTCGCGAAGACGGCGTACTCGCTGAGCTGCTGCATGGTCTCCCACAGCTGTACCTTCTCACCCGCGAGCGACGCGTTGTCTTTCAGAAGCTCGTCCTGACCCGACATCAGCGACTTGATGATCGCGTCGAGCTGCGTCTGCGCCGACTCGTACTTCTGGAAGTACTTGGCCAGCTTGTTGCCGCCTGGGATGAACCCCAGGATCTTGCGCCCGACGCCCAGGTCGGCCTGGTTCGGCGTGAGGTCTTCGACCGTCGACCGGAGCTGGCCGAGCGTGCTCGCCACCTTGACCTGCGAGCTGTTGCCGCCGCGCTTCGCCCCGGCCACCGACGTGGAGCTGCGCTCGAGCATGCGCGACGAGAAGTTGCTCGAGGTCGACATCTCCGTGCCGGCGATGGCCGAGATGCCCTCGACCTTCGTCGTGAACTCCGGGCTGCGAGCGTCGAGCGAGGAGACCTCGTCGACGAACTCCCGAGCCTGGCGCTGGATCTCGGCCTGGCGGTCCGCGGGGACCGGCACCATGCCGGGGGCGTCGTCGGCCTGCACGATCTCGGGCGCGTCGGGAGCGCGCAGGACGAGGTCGGCGCCCTGGTCGGACGAGTCGGGGGGAGTCAGGGGAGTGGCCATGCTTGATCCTCGCAGAAAGGGTGGTGGTGGGCTATGCGCTATCAGCCGAAGGAGACGCCGAAGTCGCCGGCGATGCCGGCGAGGCCGGTGGTGTAGCCCTGGCCGACGGCCTTGAACTTCCATTCTTCGCCGTTGCGGTACACCTCGGCGAAGACCATGGCGGTCTCGGGCGCGGCGTCCTCGCTGAGGTCGAAGCGGACGATCTCGGTGCCGTCCTGGTCGACGACGCGGCAGTACGCCGCGCGGACCTGGCCGAAGTTCTGACGGCGCTCGTCGGCCTTGTCGATCGACACGGCGATGACGACGCGCTCGACGTCGGACTCGACGCTGCGAAGATCGACGGAGATCTGCTCGTCGTCGCCGTCGCCGTCACCGGTGCGGTTGTCGCCGAGGTGGACGACCGAGCCGTTCGCCGACTGCTTCTGGTTGTAGAAGATGAAGTCGGCCGACGAGCGGACCTTCCCGGAGGCGCTGACGAGGAGCGCCGACGCGTCGAGGTCGAACGCCTCGCCCGAGGTGGTGCGGGGGTCCCAGCCCAGGCCGACGGTCGCGATGGTGAGGCCGGGGCTGGTCTTGGTGAGGGAGAGGTTGTTGCCCTTTTCGAGGGTGAGTCCTGCCATGGGATGCTCCTGAGTCGTGTCGGGGATCGGGTGTCGGGTCGGGGATCGGGTGTCGGGTCGTACGGGGTCGGGTGGAGCGGGTCGTCAGTCGAGGACGATGCCGAAGTCGGTGGCGATTCCGCGCAGCCCGGTCACGTAACCCTGGCCCACGGCCCTGAACTTCCACTCCGCGCCATTGCGGTAGATCTCGGAGAAGATCATGGCGGTCTCGGCAGCGGCGTCTTCGCTGAGGTCGTAGCGGACGATCTCGGAGCCGGTGTCCTCGTTGACGACGCGGCAGAACGCGTCGCGCACCTGGCCGAAGTTCTGGCCGCGCACGTCGCCCTGATCGATGGTGACGGTGATCACGATGCGCTGCACATCGGCCTCGACCAGGCTGAGGTCGATGAGGATCTGCTCGTCGTCGCCGTCACCCTCGCCGGTGCGGTTGTCGCCCTGATGCACGACCGAGCCGTTCGGCGTCTGCAGCTGGTTGTAGAAGATGAAGTCGTCGTTCGACCGCACCTTGCCGTTCGCGCCGATCAGGAGCGCCGACGCGTCCAGGTCGAAGTCGGTGCCGCTGGTCGTCCGGGGATCCCAGCCAAGACCGACCATCGCGCGGGTGAGGCCGGGGTCGGCCTTCGTGAGCGAGAGGTTGTTGCCCTTGGTCAGAGACAGGCTTGCCATCGTGTTGCCTTTCTACGTGTGCGGGTGAGGTTTAGAGTGCCTGGGCGGCCGGATCGACGAGGTCGAGCACCGAACGGCCGGTAGCGCGGTTGCCGATGGCCGTGAACGCCCAGCCGGAACCCTCGCGCGACACCTTCGCCATGATCATGGCGGTGTGCGTTCCGGCGTCGGTCAGCTCGTACCGGGCGACCTCGGGGGTGCCGGCGGTGGAGTCGTCGACGAGGCGGCAGAAGGCGTTCTCGACCTGATCGAAGGTCTGGCCGCTGTAGCTCGAGATCACGAACACGATCTGCGCGACGGCGGGAGAGACGGCGGACAAGTCGACGAGGATGACCTCGTCGTCTCCATCGCCGGCGCCGGTCAGGTTGTCGCCGGTGTGCTTCGCCGAGCCGTCCTTGCTGGAGAGCTGCTTGAACCAGACCTTGTCGAGGAGCTGGCCCTGGGCGTCGAAGAAGATCGCCGAGGCGTCGAGGTCGACCTCAGCCGCCTTGCCGCGACCGAAGAGGCCGCGCTTCACCGGCGCGGCGCTGTCCCAGCCGAGGCCCATGCGGACCTTGCTCAGCGCGCCGCCGTCGTTCTTGGTCAGCGACAGCGTCTGTCCTTTGGAGAGGCTCAGGCCCATGGGTGGATCTCCTTTGATTTCGGTGGTTCGGTTTCGATGCTTCGGTGCAGCGTGATGCCGTCGGTTCGCCGCGTCAGGCGGAGACCGACTCGGGGATCGTCGGCGCCTCTGCCGCGATGCGGCGGTTGCGCATGATGGAGGTGATGAAGGCGGCCAGGATGAAGAGCACGCCCACGAGCCCGGTCACGACCTCGCTCACCTCGGTCGTGATGGTGACGAGCAGGATCACGGACAGCGCGCCGATCGCCCAGTGCGCGCCGTGGTCGAGGTAGACGAACTCGTCGAGAGTGCCCTGGCGGACCAGGAACACCGTCAGCGACCGGACGAAGATCGCGCCGATGAGGCCGAGGCCGAGCGCGATGATGATCGGGTCGGAGGTGATGGCGAACGCGCCGATGACGCCGTCGAACGAGAACGAGGCGTCGATGACCTCGAGGTAGAGGAAGAGCAGGAACGCGGCCTTGCCGACGACCTTGCCGAGCTCCCGGTTGCCGCCGCCGACGCGACCGGCGCGCCTCTCGATCGACTCGGCGTCGAGCTCGCCCTCGCCGTTCTCCTCTTCGACGTCGTCGTCGCCGACATCGAAGAGGTCGCCGAGGCCGTTGACCAGGAAGTACAGGATCATTCCCGCGATGCCCGCTATCAGCACGATCGTCTGCTTGTCGCCGGCGGCGAGCGACGCGAGCACGAGGGCCGCGAGGCCGACGATGACGGAGGCGGCGTTGATGCTGCCGATCTTCGCCAGGGGCTTCTCGAGGAAGCCGATCCAGCGGATCTCGCGCTCTTCGAACATGAAGTCGAGGAAGATCATCAGCAGGAAGATGCCGCCGAACGCCGCGATCTGCGGGTGCGCGTCGTGGAGGATGTACGCGTAGGTGCCGGGTGTGTCGATCGGGCCCTTCTCGAGCGCGAGCTGAACGGCCTCGACCGGGTTGAGGCCCGATGTCACCGACACGATGATCAGCGGGAACAGGATCCGCATGCCGAGGACGGCGATGAGGATGCCGACCGTCAGGAAGATGCGCTGCCAGAACGGGCTCATCCTCTCGAGGATGCGAGCGTTCACGACCGCGTTGTCGAAGCTGAGGCTGATCTCCAGGACGCCCAGGATGGCGGCGACGGCGAGACCGGCAGGGCCACCGTAGGCGAGTGCGATGCCGAGGGCGATGACGGTGATCACCATGGACCACCCGAACGTCTTCAAGAACAAGGCTGCGAAGCCCCCCAGGTCTGTCGATGCACGGGACGGCTGTCGCCCCGTGCATCGATATTACAGATGCCTTCCTGTGCGGTGCTGTGGAGTCGGTTCAACGGTGCCGGTGAGTCGCCCCCGGGTGGCTGTCGGGAAGCCGGTCGCCGGCAGCGAGCAGGCGGTCGCGCATCGTGCCGCCGCGCGGGGTCTCGGGAAGGAGCCCTCGCTGTCGGAGCACGGGCATGACCGTGTCGATGAAGTCCCGGTAGGTGTCCATGCCGCCGTAGGTGTACTCGATCAGGAAGCCGTCGACGTCGGCCACCTCGACGAAGCGCTGCATCTCGTCGGCGATCTGCTCCGGCGTGCCGGTCAGGCGCGGGCCGCCGATCGACGTGGTGATGCGGTCGAGGATCTCGGCCACCGTCGGGCTCTCGTCGCCGCGCTGGAACATGCCCAGCATCGACTGGCCGACCTCGGTCGTGACCTCGGCGAGCGTCTGGTCGAGGTCGAACTTCATCAGGTCGACGCCGCTCCAGCCCATGAAGAGCGCCGCGGCCGCCTCTCGCGAGGGCGTCGAGTCGAGCGAGGCGCGAGCCGCGAGGGCCTCCTCCTCGGTGTCGGCGACGACGATCGAGACGGCGTCCATGATGCGGACCGAGTCGGCCGAGCGGCCGTTCGCGACGGCGCGGGCCCGGAGGTCGCGCACCGTCGCCGCGGCCTGGTCGATGTCGCGGTCCTGGATGAACACGCACTCGGCGAAGCGGCCAGCGAAGGCGCGCCCGGCCGACGAGGTGCCCGCCTGGAGCAGGAGCGGGGTCCGCTGCACCGACGGGGTCGCCGGGTAGTAGCCGTCGAGGTGGAAGTACTCGCCGTCGTGCCTGATCCGGTGCACCTTGGCGGGATCGGCGAAGGTCCGCGTGGCCTTATCGTTCACGATCGCGTCGTCCTCCCAGGCCCCCTCCCAGAGCTTGAAAGAGAGATCCAGGAACTCCGTGGCCCGACGGTACCTCTCGTCATGAGGGGTCACCTCCCGCTGGCCCAGCAGCTTGACCAGCCCGACCTGGTTGTCGCTCGTGACGACGTTCCACGCCACGCGCCCCTTCGTGAGGTGATCGAGCGTCGTGAAGGCGCGGGCGTTGAGGTACGGCTGCTGCGCCGTCGTCGACGCAGTGACGACGAAGCCCAGCCGGTCGACGGTGGCCGCGAGTCCGGACACGATGGTCATGGGATCGTGGACGGGAAACTGGACCGCCTCGCGGATCACGACCTCCGGCACGTCGTCCCCGCTCATCGGGTAGCCGATCGCCTCGGCGAAGAACAGGAAGTCGAAGCCGGCCGCGTCCAGCTCTCGCGCCATCTCCTGCCAGTACTCGAGCGTGGCGAAGCCGCTCGTGTCGCCCTTCTCGTGGTGCCAGGCGTTGCTGATGAAGTTGGGGGTCAGCTCCTCGAAGGCGCCGAGGAAGATCTGCTTGGTCACGGGGGCTCCTGCCGGGTCGTGCGGTTTGATAACAAAGAGTTATCACATTCGACCGGCGAGGCGCTACGGTCGAGGCATGGGAACTCCCGACGAGCTGCAGGCCGAGATCGGCCAGGCCGTCCGCGCCGAGCGGACCCGGCGCGGTTGGAGCATGCGCGAGCTCGCCGGGCGCGCCGGGGTGTCGCAGCCGTTCCTGTCGAATGTCGAGAACGCTCGGATCTACCCGAGCGTGCCGACCCTGTACGCGCTGGCCTCGGCGCTCGAGGTGCAGCCCTCCGATCTGCTGCCCGGCACCTACCCGCGCCACGCGCCGCTGCACCTCCCCGCGAGCGAAGGCTCGACGGGGTCGGCCCGGCTCATCGCCGGCGGGCCCGGCTCCGCCCTCGAGTCGTATCTCTTCGAACTCGCCCCGGGGCACGTCGACGAGCCGGCGTACGCGCACGAGGGCGAGGACGTCGTTCACGTGATCGAGGGGACGCTCGACGTCACCGTCGGCGAGGACGCGCCGGTGCGCCTCGTCGCGGGGGAGTCCTTCTGGCACGAGGCGACCGCGCCGCACGCCTGGCGGGTGCCCGACGACGAGCCCGCCATGACACGCGTGCTGCTCGTCAGCGGCGGGAAAGGCTGACGGCGCAGGGCCGGACGTACGCTACGGCCGCGCAGGGCCGGACGTGCGCTACGGCCGCGCAGGCCAGTCGCCCGACGCGGTGAACGTCGGGTCTTTGCGCCGCATGTACTCCTGGAAGCTCGCTGCCTGGTCGGCGCACCAGCCCACCTGGAGCGTGTGGAGGTCGGGGGCGGGGACGTCGAGCGTGTCGAGGTGGCGGCGAGCCATCGCCTGAGCGACGCGGCCGGCGGCGATCGCATCGGCTCCGGCGTCGTGGGCGTCGGTGAGGACGACGTCGTAGTACGCGGCGGCAGCCTCGAGCGTCCGCTTGCCCTTGCGGTACCTGTCGACGGCCTTGTCGATGACGAGCGGGTCGATGACGCAGGCGCCCGCGGCGAGCGCGTCGGCCAGCGGCTCGAGGCCGTGGCGCTTGGCCTCGCGGTCGAGCACGGTGAGGTCGTAGGGGGCGTTGTAGATGACGAGCGGCACGCCTCGCTCGAAGACGGCGCGCAGGGCGGCGATGATCTCGGCCACGACCTCGACGGCAGGCCGCCCCTCGGCCCGGGCGCGCTCGGTGGTGACGCCGTGCACGGCTGCGGCCTGCTCGGGGATCTCGACACCGGGGTCGGCGATCCACTCGCCATGGGCGATGGACTCGCCCGTGGAGTCGATGATGCCGACGTGCGCGGTCACGATGCGGGCGGTCTCGACGTCGATACCCGTGGTCTCGAGGTCGAACACGCCGAGGCCGTCCCACCAGCGGACGGGGACGGGGCCGACTGCAGCTTCACTCACACGGACAGCCTACGAGAGGCCGCCGACATCACTCGCCAGGGGCGACCGGGGTCGTGGGCTCCGAGGTCGACGACACCGGGATCGACGACGGCGGCAGCGCGGGAACGGGTGCCGGCCCGACGTGCAGCCAGAAGAAGGCCTGCGTGCCGAGCGTCAGGGTGACGTTGCCCTCCGCGTCGAAGCTCGGGAACGCCCCGCCCGCGAACAGGTCGGTGAGGGTGCGGCCGGCCAGCTCGGGAGCGGAGACGGTGACGGACACCGGGTTGTGCGCGAACGAGAACACGCACAGCACCTCCTCGGCGGCGTCGCCGAAGTCGGTGCCCGACCCCTGGTACGAGCGGACGAAGGCGAGAGTCGACCCGTGGTTCGTGCCGAGCACCTCCATGGTGCCGAGCCCGAACGTGGGATGGGCCTTGCGCACGTGGATGACGTTGCGGATCCAGTGCAGCAGGGAGCGCGACTGAGCCAGCTGGCTCTCGACGTTCACCAGCGAGTAGTTGTACACGAGCGACTGGACGACCGGCAGGTACAGCTTGCCCGGGTCGGCCGTCGAGAAGCCGGCGTTGCGGTCGGGCGTCCACTGCATCGGCGTGCGCGACGCGTCGCGGTCGTTGAGCCAGATGTTGTCGCCCATGCCGATCTCGTCGCCGTAATACAGGAACGGCGAGCCCTTCAGGGCGAAGAGGAGCGCGTGGGCGAGCTCCAGCTCGGCGCGCGAGTTGTCGAGAAGCGGCGCCAGGCGCCGGCGGATGCCGATGTTCGATCGCATCCGCGGGTCGTAGGCGTACCAGCCGTACATGGCCTGGCGATACTCCTCGCTGACCATCTCGAGCGTGAGCTCGTCGTGGTTGCGGAGGAACACCCCCCACCCCGCGCTCTCGGGAACGTCGGTCGTCTCGGACAGGATCCGCTTGAGCTCGCCGGCGTCCTGCGAGCGCAGCGAGTAGAAGATGCGCGGCATGACCGGGAAGTCGAACGCCATGTGGCACTCGGGCTCGTCGTCGGTGCCGAAGAACGCCGCCACCTCGCGGGGCCACTGGTTGGCCTCGGCGATCATGATGCGGCCGGGGTACTCCTCATCGACCATCGTGCGGAGCCTCTTGACGAACTCGTGGGTCGCGGGCTCGCCCTCGCCGTTGCCGTCGTCGGACTGGTAGAGGTACGGGATCGCGTCCAGGCGGATCCCGTCGACGCCGAGATCGAGCCAGTGCCGGATCACGTCGTAGACGGCCTCGTGCACCTTCGGGTTCTCGAAGTTGAGGTCGGGCTGGTGCGAGAAGAACCGGTGGAAGAAGAACTGACGGCGCACGGGGTCGAACGTCCAGTTGCTCTCCTCGGTGTCGACGAAGATGATGCGGATGTTCTCGTACTTCTCGTCGGTGTCGCTCCACGTGTAGAAGTCGCCGTACGGGCCGTCGGGGTCTTCGCGCGACTGCTTGAACCACTCGTGCTGGTCGGACGTGTGGTTGATCACCATGTCGATGACGATGCGCATGTTGCGCTCGTGGGCCTTGGTGACGAGGTCGCGGAACTCGTCGAGGGTTCCGAACTCGGGGAGGATCGCCTTGTAGTCCGAGATGTCGTAGCCGCCGTCGCGCAGGGGCGACTGGAAGAACGGCGGCATCCAGAGGCAGTCGATGCCGAGCCACTGCAGGTAGTCGAGCCGCGACGAGAGCCCGGCGATGTCGCCCGCCCCGTCGCCGTTGCTGTCGACGAACGAGCGGACCATGACCTCGTAGAACACGCTCCGCCGATACCACTGCGGGTCGAGGGTGAGTCCGGGCGTCTGGATGGGGGCAGTGAAGCTCACCGTTCTCCTTCGATCGCTAGCCGGCGCGGGCCCCGGCAGGTGGGCCCACTCTATGACGAGGGTGCCGGGCGTCGCCCAGATTGGCCGGACGGCCGTCCCTACACTGGTCGGATGATCACGCCTGTGCCGTCCGTCGCCTCGCCGTACGCCGATGAGCTCGCGAGCATCCCCACCGTGCGCCTCGAGGCCCGCGTGCTCGGCGCCGCGGCGCGCTACTGGGTGTACGGCCGCGACGACGCCCCCACGACGATCGTCGCCGTCCACGGCTTCCGCGGCGAGCACCACGGTCTCGAGCCGGTGGTCGCCTTCCTCGACGGCGTCCACTCGGGCGCGGTCCGCGTGATCTCTCCCGACCTCCCCGGCTTCGGCGAGTCCGCGCCCCTCCCGGGCCGCGAGCACAGCACCGCCGTCTACGCCGAGTGGCTCCGCGGGTTCCTCGCCGCGATCGGCCAGGGTGCCGACACCGTCGTGCTGGGCCACTCGTTCGGGTCGATCGTGACGAGCGCGGCCGTCGCCTCGGGCCTCGACGTGCGCGCGCTGATCCTGGTCAATCCGATCGCCGCCCCGGCGCTGTCGGGCCCGCGCGGCGTGCTCACGCGCCTCGCGGTGTTCTACTACTGGGCGGGCGCCGGTCTTCCCGAGTCGATCGGCAGCCCGGTCCTGAGGCTGCGCGCCGTCACCCGCGTCGCGAGCCTCGCGATGGTCAAGACCCGGTCGAAGACCTTGCGCGCCTGGGTGCACGATCAGCACGACACCTACTTCTCGTGGTTCGCGTCGCGGAAGGTCGTGCTCGACGCGTTCAAGGCCTCCGTGTCGAGCGATGTGTCGACGTATGCGCGGCAGATCCGAGTTCCTGCGCTGCTGATCGCCGCCGACCGCGACGACATCACCGCCCTCCCGGCGCAGTACGAGCTCCAGGGCCTCTTCGCCGACGCGCAGCTCGACGTCATCCACGGCGTCGGCCACCTGATCCACTACGAGAAGCCCCGCGAGGCGGCGGCGATGATCACCGACTTCCTGGCGACGCTCGGGCCCGCGTCGTGAGGATCGTCGTCGACTGCCGATACGTGCGCACCGGACGCCACGACGGCATCAGCCGCTTCACGGCGGGCGTCGTCGGCGAGCTCGCCGAGCTCCACGACGTGACGATGCTCGTGAGCGACCGCCGCCAGCTCGACAAGCTCCCCGACGCTCCGCACGCGCTGGTGTCGGCGCCGACCAGCCCCCTCGAGCCGCTCGTGGCGCTCCAGGTGAACCGACTGCGCCCCGACGTCGTCTGGACCCCGATGCAGACCATGGGCACGCTCGGCCGCCGCTACCGGCTCGTGAAGACGCTGCACGACCTGATCTACTACACGAACCGCACGCCGCCGCCCGAGTTCGCAGCGCCCATCCGCCTGCTCTGGCGCCTCTACCACCTCGCCTGGTGGCCTCAGCGCCTGCTGCTCAACAGCGCCGACGCCGTCGTGACGGTCAGCGAGACGACGGCCCGCGAGATGGCCGACCACCGCCTCACCCGCCGGCCCGTGACCGTGGTCGCGAACGCGGCCGATCCGCAGGAGCCCGGGCGCAGGAACTCGCCGCCCACCCGCGACCTCGTGTACATGGGCTCCTTCATGCCGTACAAGAACGTCGTCGCGCTCGCCCGCGCGCTGAGCCTGCTCGCCGACTACCGCCTCCACCTCATGAGCCGGGTCTCGGACGCCGAGCGCCTCGCCCTCGAGGCCTCGGCTCCCGAGGGGTCTCTGGTCTTCCACGGCGGTGCGAGCGACGAGGAGTACCGCGACACGCTGCTCGGCGCGACGGCCGTCGTCACTGCGTCGAAGGCCGAGGGGTTCGGCATCCCGGTGATCGAGGGCATGGCGCTCGGCACGCCGGCCGTGGTCAGCGACATCCCGATCTTCCGCGAGATCGGGGGCGACGCGGCGCTGTACTTCGACCCGGAGTCGCCGGCGTCGATCGCCGCGGCCGTGCGCCGACTGGAGGAGCCGGGGGAGTGGGAGCGGCGCTCGGCCGCCGGGCTCGCCCAGGCGTCGCACTACAGCTGGGCGTCGTCGGCCGCGGCTCTGCTCGACGTGCTGGAGCGGGTGGGGCGCTAGGCGTCGCCGCGCCCCTCGAGCGCGTTCTGGTAGTCGAACGAGTAGCGGCCCGGCGCCTCCGACTCGACCTCGATCGGATCGTCGAAGGCCACGAGCGCGAGGGCGCCGTCGACGACCTCGAACGAGTGGATGGACCCGTTGCGGATGGGCACTCCCGCGTTGGCGTCGGTCTCGGGCGCGACGTGGTTCACGATGCCGCGGATCACGGCGCCGTGGGTCGCGACCACGACGGACTGGCCGGGGCGCTCCTCGGCGATGGCGAGCAGCGCCGCCTCCACCCGCTGCAGCACGGCCGTGCGGCTCTCCCGCCCGGGCACGGCGACGCCGTCGGGGAACCGCGCCTCGACCTCCTCGAAGGTGAGGCCCTCGGCCTGGCCGTAGCTGCGCTCGACGACCTGCGGGTCGACGGCGGGCTCGTCGAGCCCGAGCCGGGAGGCGATGATGGCGCCGGTCTCGAACGCGCGGCTCAGGGGGCTCGCGACGACGGCGTCGAAGCGGCGACGGGCCAGCAGCTCGGCGGCGGCCGCGGCCTGCGAGCGGCCCCGGTCGTTCAGGGGGATGTCGGTCGATCCCTGGATTCGCCGGGCGGCGTTCCAGTCGGTCTCGCCGTGTCGCACCAGGTACAGCCGGGTCATGTCGTCCTCCAGAGGGGCGCCGACCGCGGGTTCACGCGGCGGCGAGCCGTTCGGCAAGGGCCGTCAGGGACTCCGACGTGCCGGCGTTCAGCTTAACGGCGGCGCGCGAGTCGCCTTTCGTCACCCCGCGGTTGATGATGACGACGGGCAGCTTCTTGCGGAGCGCCGTCTCGAGGAGGCGGATGCCGGAGTTCACGACCAACGACGAGCCGGCGACGACGAGCGCCTCGGCCGACTGCACCATGGCGCGCGCCTCGGCGAAGCGCTCCACCGGCACGAACTCGCCGAAGAAGACCACGTCGGGCTTCAGCACGCCGCCGCACACGGTGCACTGGGGCACGCTGAAGCCGGCGATGTCGGTCACATCGACGTCTCCGTCGGGATTCAGGCGGACCTCGTCGGGGCGGTCGAGCCAGGGGTTCGCGGCCGCCATGCGCTCGGCGATGTCGCCCCGCGCGAAGAACTGGCCGCAGGTGAGGCAGACGACGCGGTCGACGGTGCCGTGCAGGTCGACGACGCGCGACGAGCCGGCCCGCAGGTGCAGGCCGTCGACGTTCTGCGTCACGACGCCGTTGGAGATGCCGGCGGCCTCGAGGGCGGCGAGGGCGCGGTGCCCCTCGTTGGGCGCGGCCGTGGCGAAGTGACGGTAGCCCAGATGGCTGCCGGCCCAGTAGCGCTTCTGGAAGTCGGGGCCGCCCGAGGTGAACTGCTGGAACGTCATCGGGTTGCGGACGGGGGCGCCCTCGCCCCGGTAGTCGGGGATGCCGGAGTCGGTCGAGACGCCCGCCCCGGTGAGGACCGCCAGCTTCCGCCCCGCGAGCGCGCGGACCGCCGCGTCGAGCGTGCCGGTGCTGTCGGCCGGTGCGGTGGCTAGCGCCATGGGGGGGCTCCTGGTACATCTCTTTGCGAGGCGGGTGACGTTAGCCTAAACGGGAACCTTTACCGTTTTGTTTCCGCGAGCTCCCGGCTTGCGGTGGCGCCCCGCCTTGGAGCCCTCCGTGCGCATCACCCGCATCACCGACCTCGACCGCGACGAGCTCGCCGACTACTCCCGCCTCACCGACGTCGCGCTCCGCCGCAAGACGGAGCCGGAGGGCGGGCTCTACATCGCCGAGTCGTCGAAGGTGATCCGGCGAGCGCTCGACGCCGGCCACGTGCCGCGCTCCGTGCTGCTGAGCGAGAAGTGGCTGGCCGACATCGAGCCCCTCGTCGACCAGTACGACGGCCAGATCTTCGTCGGCGAGGCCGACGTGCTCGAAGAGCTCACCGGGTACCACCTACACCGCGGCGCCCTCGCGGCCATGCACCGCCCCGAGCTGCCCAGCGTCGAGTCGGTGCTCGACGGCGCCCGCCGCGTGGTCGTGCTCGAAGACATCGTCGACCACACCAACGTGGGCGCGATCTTCCGGGCGGTGGCGGGCCTCGGAGCCGATGCCGTGCTGGTGACGCCGCGCTCGGCCGACCCGCTGTACCGCCGCAGCGTGCGCGTGTCCATGGGCACGGTGTTGCAGGTTCCGTGGACTCGGCTGCCCGACTGGCCGGAGGGCGCGGAGTTCCTGCGCGCTGCCGGCTTCGACATCGCCGCGCTCGCGCTCCGCGACGACGCGGTGACGCTCGACGCCTACGCGGCCGACCCGCCCGACAAGATCGCCATGCTGTTCGGCACCGAGGGCGACGGCCTCTCGCACCGGGCGCTCGAGGCGGCCGACACGGTCGTGACGATCCCGATGCTGCACGGCGTGGACAGTCTGAACGTGGCGGCGGCGTCGGCCGTCGTGCTGTGGTCGCTGCGCGTCTCTCCGGGCTCGGGTGGCGCAGAGGCCGCTCAGTGAGCGCCCGCCGCTCGGCCCGCGGTCGCGGCAGCGCGCGCCGCCCCGGCGCCGTCCGTCGGCGGATCGCCGCCGTCGTCGTCGTCGCCGCCGTCATCGCCGTCGGCGTCTACGTTCCCGCCTCCCTCCTCGCCCCCATCGCACCCGCGTCGGCCGAGGTCGCGAAGTACACCGCGCCCACCGAGAAGGCGCTCTCGCTCCGCTTCCCCGACTACGGGGCCACGGCGGTCGAGGCCGTCGGGTTCGACGACAGCCTGACGACCTCGGGCGACTCGAAGCCGCGCTCGATCGCGTCGATCTCGAAGATCGTGACCGCGCTCGTCGTGCTCTCGAAGAAGCCGCTCGACGGCGGCTCGGGGCCGGACATCACGTTCACGGCGTCCGACCGGGCGCTGTACGACACCTATCTGGCGCAGGACGGCGAGGTCGCCGCCATGCCCGCCGGTCTCACGCTCACCGAGAAGCAGACCCTCCAGGTCGCGCTGATCAAGTCGGCCAACAACTACGCCAGCGCGCTCGCCTACTGGGCGTTCGGCTCGAACCAGGCCTACGTCACGGCGGCGAAGGCCTGGCTGAAGGAGCACGGGCTGAACCACACGACGCTCGTCGAGCCGACCGGGCTGAACGCGGCCAACCGGTCGACGGCGACCGACCTCGTGAAGCTCGGCAAGCTCGCGCTCGCCAACCCCGACATCGCGTCCATCGTGTCGACGAAGTCGGTCGACATCCCCGTCGTCGGCACGGTCGAGAACTCGAACAAGCTGCTCGGCATCGACGACGTCGTCGGAATCAAGACCGGCACCCTCGACGAGGCGGGGGCCTGTCTCCTGTTCGCCACGAGAGAGAAGGTGCTCGGCCACACCGTGACGGTGGTCGGCGTCATGCTGGGCGGGGTCGACCACGACTCGCTCGACGTCGACGTGGCGAAGCTGCTGACGAGCGTCAAGTCGGGTTTCCAGACCGTCACAGCGGTGACGGCCGACGACGTGTACGGGTCGTACGACACCGAGTGGGGCTCGAACGCCCACGCTGTCGCCGCGAAGACGGTGTCGAAGCTCGTCTACGGGTCGGCGACCGTGAAGGCCGTTCCTGCGCTCGACACCGTGGGGGAGGCCACGGCCGGCTCGAAGGTCGGGACGCTCAGGGTCACGATCGGCTCGTCGGTCACCACCGTGCCGCTCGTGCTCGATCGGGCGATGACCGAGCCCGACGCGTGGTGGCGCCTGACGAACCCGTCGTCGGTGTTCTAGCCGCTATCGCATCTGCCGCTGAGCGGCTACGACTCCGTCCCGGCGCCGTAGGGCGGAACGGACATCGGCTCCGGCCGCTTCGGCCCCAGGCCGTCGCCCGACGACTGGTGGCGCACCCGCCGCAGCACCCACGGCACGAGGTACTCGCGCGCCCAGCCGATGTCCTCGCGGCGCGCCTCCCGCCACTGACGGAGCTCGGCGGCGGGCAGCTCGGACGCGAGGAGGTCGTTGTCGACGGCGAGCGCGGCCAGCACCATGCGGGCGATCGTGTGGTGGCCGAGCGGCGAGAAGTGCAGACGGTCGGGCGCCCACATGCGGCTGTCGGCGAGGTCGCGCATCGCCCACATGTTCGCGACGACCGCGTCGTGCCGCAGCGCGATGGCCTGCACGTTCTCGTTGTAGATCGCGACCTTGCCCCGGATCCGGCCGAGCACCGGCGTCGCGCCGATGTCGGGCCCGGTGAACAGCACCACGGTGGCGCCCTGCGACGACAGCGTCTCGACGAGTCCCTCCAGACGGCCGGCGACCTCGTCGGGGTCGGTGCCGGGGCGGATGATGTCGTTGCCGCCCGCCGACACGCTGATCAGGTCGGGGCGGAGGTCGAGGGCGGCCTGCGCCTGCTCGTCGATGATCTGCTGCAGGAGCCGGCCGCGGATCGCGAGGTTGGCGTAGGCGAAGCCGTCGGTCGTCGAGGCGAGCACCTCGGCCACCCGGTCGGCCCAGCCGCGATTGCCGCCGGTCGACGTCGGATCGGGGTCGCCGATGCCCTCGGTGAACGAGTCGCCGATCGCGACGTAGCGGGACCACGGGTGGGCTTGTGTCATGGAACAAACGTACCTTTGAGGAATGGTGACCACGGAAGTTCCTGCGCCCCTGCTCTCGGCCGACCTGCTCGAGAGGTTCCGCACGCGGGCGGCCGGGTACGACGCGGCCAACGCGTTTCCGCAGGAGGACTTCGACGAGCTCGCAGCGCTCGGCTACCTCAGGGCGGCCGTGCCGGTGGCGCAGGGCGGGCTCGGGCTCGGCATGCGGCAGATCGCAGCGCTGCAGTCACGCCTGGCGACGGCGGCCCCGGCTACGGCGCTGGCCGTCAACATGCACCTCGTCTGGACCGTCACGGCGTCGCTGCTCTCAGCGCGCGGCGACGACTCGCTGCGGCTCGTGCTCGACGACGCGGCCGCGGGGGAGGTCTTCGCGTTCGGCGTCAGCGAGCCGGGCAACGACCTCGTGCTGTTCGACTCCGTGACCGAGGCCGCACCCGACGGCGCGGGTGGCTACCGGTACACCGGCACCAAGATCTTCACGTCGCTCTCACCGGTGTGGACCCGCCTCGGCGTCTTCGGGCGCACGCCGTCCGACGAGATCGCCCACGGCTTCCTGCGCCGCGACGACGGCGGCCACGAGTCGCTCGGCGACTGGGACACCGTCGGCATGCGCGCCACCCAGAGCCACACCACCCGCCTGACGGGGGCGCACGTCCCCGCATCCCGGATCGTGCGCGTGCTGCCCGTCGGGCCCTCGGCCGACCCGCTCGTCTTCGGCATCTTCGCCGCCTTCGAGACCCTCGTCGCCGCCGTGTACCGGGGGATCGCCCGCCGCGCGCTCGACCTCGCCGTCGAGGCCGCCACTGCCCGCACCTCCCGACGCACGGGCGAGTCGACCGCCGCCGACCCGGTCGTGCGCTGGCGCATCGCCGACGCCGCCATCGACCTCGACGGGCTCGAGCCCCAGGTCGACACCATCGCGCAGGAACTCGACGACCTCGTCGACAACGGCCCCGACTGGTTTCCGCGTCTCGTCGGCCTCAAGGTCCGGGCCACCGAGACCGCGACCCGCGTCGTCGACCGGGCCGTGACCGTGGCGGGCGGCTCGTCGTACCGCGCCGACACGGAGCTCGGGCGGCTGTACCGCGACGTGCTGGCCGGGCGGTTCCACCCGTCGTCGACCGACTCCGCTCACGCGACGGTGGCGAGCCGGTGGCTGGGGCCGGTGGGCGGGCCGGCGGGCGGGCCGGCGGGCGGCGGCGGGCCGGCGGGCGGCGGGCCGGACGCCGGGTCCGCGGACGGGCGCTAGACCCGCCGCCGCGGACGCACTCCTGCGCCACTCCAAGGGGTTGGCGCCGTTCCGCGGGGTTGGCGCCGTTCCGCGGAGTCCAGCGCCGAATGCGCCCACGCCCGCCGGATCGGCACAAACCCGCCGCCCGAACGGAGGGAGCCTGCCGATACGGCGGGCCTAGCGCGCCGACGCCCCGCACCGCCAGCACGACTCAGCACCGCCAGCACGACTCAGCCGGCCAGCCCCGCGAACCCGTCGAGCGCCGCGGCCAGCGCCGCCATCTCGCGCTCTCCGCCGTGCGCCTCGTCCTCCACGATCGTGAGCGCGCTCCCCGCCCACGCCCGGTGCAGCCGCCAGGCCGTCGACGCCGGACCGCTGATGTCTCGCCGCCCGTGGATCAGCGCCGCCGGGATCCCGGCGAGCTCCCCGACGCGCTCCAGGATCGCCGCCGACCCCGGCAGGAAGGCGTCGTTCGACCAGAAGTGCGTCACCAGCGCCGAGAAGACCAGCCTCTGCGCAGGATCCACGTGACCCGCACCGCGCAGCTCCGGGTGGTCGAGCGACACGTGAACGCTCTCCCAGGCGTCCCAGGCCGACGCCGCGCGCTCCCGATCGGCCGGGTCGCCGTCGCGCAGGCGCCGCGCGTACGCGTCGACCAGCCGCTCGCCGGGCCGTCGCTCGGAGGCCGCCTCGAAGTCGTCCCACGCCTCCGGGAACACCCGCCCCACGCCCTCGGTGATCCAGCCGACCTCGTCGCGGCTCGTCGTCGTCACCGCCACGAGCGCCAGGGCGCGCACGGCGGCCGGGTGGGCCAGCGCGTACGCCAGAGCGAGCGTCGTGCCCCACGACACGCCCGAGACCACCCAGCTGTCGAATCCGAGCTCCTCCCGGACCGCCTCGATGTCGGCGATCATCCGCTCGGTGGTGATGGCGCGCAGGAACTCGGGGTCCTCCGTCGCCCACGGGCGGCTCCGCCCGCTCCCGCGCTGGTCGATCCCCACGACGAAGTAGCGTTCCGGATCGAAGTGCCGCCGGTAGCCGCCCCGGCCGAGCGAGCCGCCGGGCCCGCCGTGGAGCCACAGCGCAGGAACTCCCTCCCGGTTGCCCGACGCCTCCCAGTAGAGCTCGGCCCCGTCGTCCATCACCAGGTGGCCGTGCGCGAACGGCTCGATCGGCGGATACGTCACGCGTCTACCGTAGGCCGCCGTCGGCGCCTTCACGAGGGCTCGGAGAGCGGCGATCGTCGGACACCGCCGAGTGTCGGAGGGTCGTGACACCATTCTCTGGAGGGTCCGGAGAGGTCTCTCGGAAGGGCAGCGAGTGAGCAAGCAGGACGGCAGCGGCCGCCAGGTGACGGCGCAGCCGACCGACGACGCCACGGCCACGATCCTGCACGTCGACATGGACGCCTTCTTCGCGTCCGTCGAGCTGCTCGAGCATCCCGAGCTGCGCGGGCAGCCGGTCATCGTCGGTCATCGCTCGATGCGCTCGGTCGTCACCGCCGCCACCTACGAGGCCCGCAAGTTCGGCGTCAACTCGGCCCTGCCGATGGCCATCGCCCTGCGGCGGTGCCCTCAGGCCGTCGTGCTCGAGCCGCACTTCGAGAGGTACCGCCACTTCTCGGCGCAGGTCATGTCGATGTTCGACGACGTCACGCCCCTGGTCGAGCGCCTCGGCATCGACGAGGCCTTCCTCGACATCGGCGGGTCGCTCCGGCTGATGGGCTCGCCGTTCCGCATCGCCACGGAGCTGCGGCGACGAGTGCACGCCGAGACGGGTCTCCACTGCAGTATCGGGGCCGCCTCGACGAAGTTCGTCGCCAAGCTCGCGTCGGGCGTGGCGAAACCCGACGGGCTCCTGATCGTGCCGCACGGTGAGACCCTCGAGTTCCTGCATCCGCGCCCGATCGGCGCGCTCTGGGGTGTCGGCGGCAAGACCGAAGAGACCCTGCGCACCTACGGCCTGAACACGATCGGCGACGTCGCGCAGGCGCCGCTCGACACGCTGCGGCGCGCGATCGGGATCGCCGGCGGCCAGAAGATCCACGACCTGTCGTGGGGGCGCGATCCGCGACGCGTCACGACGGCGTCGGAGGAGAAGAGCGCCGGCCACGAGGTCACGTTCGAGAACGACGTCGACGACACCGACCGGCTGCGGCGTGAGGTGTTCCGGCTCAGCGATCAGGTCGGCCGCCGACTGCGGGCGGCCGGGGCCACGGGCCGCACGATCGTGCTGAAGCTCCGCTTCGGCGATTTCGAGACCATCACCCGGTCGAAGACGCTCGCCGAGCCCACCGACCTCGGGCGACGCATCTTCGAGGAGGCCTGGGGCATCTACGAGGCGACCGACCACAGCGCATCCGGCAGCCGCAAGGCCACGCCGATCCGTCTCATCGGCGTGCGCGTCGAGCAGCTCGGCTTCGGCGGCGCGGGCTCCGGGTCGATCGGGCTGTGGGACGACGACGCCGACTGGCGCGCCTCCGAGACCACCATGGACGCCCTCCGGGCCCGCTTCGGCGCCGGGAGCATCACCTCGGCCAGCCTGCTCGGCGACTCGACCCGCCGCATCTCGCGCGGCGGCCCGGTGCCGCGCGTCGGCGTCGAGATCGAGCCTGACGCGCCGTCGGCGTCCGAGCAGCGCCCTCGGGCCGAGTAAAATCAGTGGCAGTGACTATCGCCGAATCGTTCGACCCCGACAGGCCCGAAGGCCGTGGGTCGGCCGAACCCTCCCTCGAAGTGGAGCCCGCGCTCGACATCGGCGTGGTGGCCGGCAACAGCGCCGCCGAGCACCTCTCGCCCGCCTTCCCGGAGCGCGCGGCGTGGGGCACCGCCGGCAAGCTCCGCGCCTGGCAGGCCGAGGCCCTCGAGAAGTACTTCGCCGCCGAGCCCCGCGACTTCCTCGCTGCTGCGACACCCGGCGCCGGCAAGACCACTTTCGCCCTCCGCCTCGCGACCGAGCTGCTCTCGCGCGGTGCCATCGACCGGGTCGTCGTGGTCGCACCGACCGAGCACCTCAAGCGCCAGTGGGCCGACGCCGCCGACCGCGTGAACCTCCGTCTCGATCCGATGTTCAAGAACGCCGACGGCACCTTCGGCAGGCACTATCACGGCGTCGCAGTCACCTACGCGCAGGTCGGCATGAAGCCCGAGGTGCACAGGGCGATCACCGAGGCCGGCCGCACGCTCGTGATCCTCGACGAGGTGCACCACGGCGGCGACGCCCTGACCTGGGGCGACGGGATCCGCGAGGCGTACGGCAAGGCCACCCGCCGCCTGTCGCTCACCGGCACCCCCTTCCGCTCCGACACGGCGCCGATCCCGTTCGTGCAGTACGCGCCCGACGAGCACGGCATCCGCACGTCGCAGTCCGACTACTCGTACGGCTATGGGCGCGCCCTCGCCGACGGCGTGGTCCGCCCCGTCCTGTTCATGGCGTACGCCGGTGCGATGCGCTGGCGCACGCGCATGGGCGACGAGATGAGCGCCACCCTCGGCGAGGCCGTGACGAAGGACATCACCGCTCAGGCCTGGCGCACCGCCCTGTCGCCGCAGGGCGACTGGATCGCCGCGGTGCTGAGCGCGGCCGACAAGAGGCTCACCGAGGTGCGGCGCGGTGTGGCCGACGCCGGTGGCCTCGTCATCGCGACCGACACGACCGCCGCTCGTGCCTACGCATCGATCCTCACGAAGCTGACGGGGGAGCGCCCCACCGTCGTGCTCTCGGACGAGAAGGCCTCCAGTGACCGCATCGCCGCATTCTCCGTCGGCGAGTCGCGCTGGATGGTGGCCGTCCGGATGGTGTCCGAGGGCGTCGACGTCCCGCGCCTCGCCGTCGGCGTCTACGCCACGTCGGCCTCGACGCCGCTCTTCTTCGCGCAGGCCGTGGGCCGCTTCGTCCGCGCCCGCCGTCGCGGCGAGACCGCCTCGATCTTCCTCCCGAGCGTGCCGTCCCTCATGGCCCTCGCCGGGTCGCTCGAGCTCGAGCGCGACCACGCCCTCGACCGCCCGACCGACTCCGACGACGGCATCTTCACCTCCGAAGAAGACGCCATGGTCGCCGAGGCCAACCGCGAGGAGAAGGCGTCGAGCCTCCTCGAGCAGCAGCCGTTCGAGGCCCTCGACGCACAGGCGAACTTCGACCGCGTGCTCTACGACGGCGGCGAGTTCGGCCAGTCGAGCGAGGTCGGCAGCCTCGAGGAGCTCGACTTCCTCGGCCTGCCCGGTCTGCTCGAGCCCGACGAGGTCCGCGAGCTCCTGCGCCAGCGCCAGGTGACGCAGGCCGGCCGCTCGAAGAAGCAGCCCAAGACGGGCCTGCCGACCCAGGCCGTCGAAGAGGCTCGGCCTCTCTACATGACGATCAAGGAGCAGCGGCAGGAGCTGAGCCGCCTGGTCTCGATCTGGTCGCGCCACTCCAACGAGCCCCACGGCGCCATCCACGCCGAGCTCCGCCGCATCTCGGGCGGGCCCGCCGTCGCGCAGGCCAGCACCGACCAGATCCAGCGGCGCATCGACGTGCTGCGCGGCCGCATCGGCAACCGGCGCTAGCGCCGCCGCCGGGCGCGCGCCCCGCGTCGCTCGCAAGGACTCCTGCGGTAGACGTCCTTGTGGGGTTGGCACCCGACGCGACTCTTCCTTGTGGGGCGTGAACCTCACCGCCGAACTCCTTGTGGGCGCACCAGGCGTCCTTGCGAACGCGCAGTCGCCCCGCGACCGACGGGCCGTGCCGACTGCGCCGGCGTCAGTCGTCGAGGCCGTCGCGGTGGCGCCACCACGCGGTCTCGGCGTGCGCGGCCGACGTGTAGACGCCGAGCGCGACCCGCTCGTCTTCGACGAGCGACCAGCTCGTCAGCTTGTAGCCCCGCGCGAAGGACTCGACGAGCGCTTCGGGCTGAGCATCGTCGCGCGCGCGGACCAGCCAGGTGTCGGGGCCGGTCTCATCGAGCATGAGGCGACTTTACTCGCCCCGCCCGGCGGCACGATGCGGAGGCGTGCACGCTCGCAAGGACAGGCGGCACGTTCACGAGGAGAACGGCCGCGTCGTGCAGGCCCCTCGAGGAGCACCCGCGCATCGTGGATGCGCCTCAAGGACGTCCACGTCAGACATCCTCGCCAGCACGCCTACTTTCGACACGCCCCGCACCCCGGCCGCACGGCCGGCACGGCCCGCCCCACCCCGACGGCGCCGCGGTCGACGAATCCGCCGACCCCCTCGTCGTGCGCCACGTACGCCGCCCGCACCCGGTACCCGGCGTCGGCGGGCACCTCGAGCAGCGCCCGCAGCCACGCCGCGTCGTCGACGGACAGCACGCTGGGCCCGGGCCGCTCGTGCACGAACACGAACGACGCCGCGCCGTACTCCTCGTGCAGCAGCGCCAGCGCTCCGTGGAAGCCGTGCTCGGGCCGGTGGGGCAGCTCGCCGATGGGCATCATCAGCGGCATCTGCACGTCGTCGGCGTCGAACAGCAGCAGCCAGATCTGCGCCACGAGCGCGCAGGGGATCAGCTGCCTCACCCGCACGTCGAGCGCGTCGCGGGTGGCGAGGCTCTGCTGCGAGTCGAGGTAGTGGGGCGGGGAGGCCTCGCACGCGCAGACGGCGGCGGGCAGGGCGGGCAGGGCGGAGTGCGATGTCGTCGTGTTCATCCGACGATGGTGGGGCACGCGCAGCAGTTCCTACCGGCGCTCTCCACAGGCCGGGAGCGACTACTCACAGCCCCCGGGCGCAGGAACTAGCGCACCGCCGCCGAATCCTCGTCGAGGGCCGACACGGCCCGCCGCAGGATCGTCGACGACGTCGACATCGTGTACGGGAAGTAGACGACCTCGACGCCCACGTCGGCGAACTCGCGCTCGAGCTTCAGGCCCTTCTCGGTGCCGCGCCAGTCGTCGCCCTTGAAGAAGACGTCGAACTGCAGTTCGCGCCAGACGTCCATCTTGTCGGGGACGGTCTCGGCGTAGGCGTGGTCGACGAAGTCGATGTGGCTGACGATCTCGAGGCGCTCGGCGAGCGGCACCATCGGCGAGATGCCCTTCGTGAGCTCGAGCATCTCGTCGGCGACGACGCCGGCGATCAGGACGTCGCACTGCGACTTGGCGTGGCGCAGCAGGTTCAGGTGCCCGATGTGGAAGAGGTCGTAGGCGCCGGCTGCGTAGCCGACCCGGGGTGCGTCGGTCACTGGGAGTCCCTTCCGGACGGGGTGGAGGTCTGCGCGGCCTCTTCGGCACGCGCGGCGAGGTCGGCGATCGAGAAGCCGGAGCGCGACGGCAGGAAGTCGTCGGCCGAGTCCGCAGCCGCGGAGACGGCTCCGGAGGCGGCGAACGGCGCCACGACCGAGATCGGCTCGGGCGACGGCTGCGCGGGTCGGCCCAGGCGGAAGTCCGACGGCACCCACTCGCGGCGGAGCGCCGAGCGGTGGCGGCCGGCGACTCCGGTCATGAGCACGCCGAGGGGCTCGACGCCGAGGCCGAGCAGCTCGCCATGGAGCGCGAGGAGGTCTTCGACGGTGGTGCGGTTGGAGCGGACGACGACCACGACGGCATCGGCGACGGGGGCGAGACCCCGCAGCGGCACCGGCATCGTGTTGCTTCCGGCCAGGGCCACGACGGCGTCGTAGCGCTCGCTCAGGGTCGTGAGGAAGCTCTCGGCCTCGACGAGGCGACGCTCGGGGCGAGCCGAGGCGACGCGATCGGGCACCGAGACGCGCTGGTAGCCGGAGGCGTCGGCACGGGCCGGGTCCTCGAGGGCCGAGTCATCGACGGTGGAGGGGCGAGCGAGCAGCTGCGTCTCGAGATCGGTGCGGACGACCGCCGACACGAATCCGCTCTCGACCAGGGCGCGGGCGAGTCCGCCGTCGACTCCGGCCGACTCGTCGGCGTCTTCGGTGCGAGCCAGGACGAGGCGCGCCGGGAGCTCGCCGCCGGCCAGCGACCGGGTGTTCATGACGGCCTCGCGCAGGGCGGAGCGCATGCGCCGCGACGCCGCTCGGACCTCGAGGTCGTCGGCGTCGATGACGCCGGCGGGCAGCTGCGCGAGGACGGGAAGGCCCGTGACACGACGGACGTCGTCGGCCGTCGTGACACGGGGCTGGAGGCGGACCAGCACGAAGCCGACCGCGAGTCCGAGGGCGAACCCGATCAGGGTGAGACCGAGGAGCACGCCGAGCGAGGCGACCTTCGGAATGCCGCCGGGAACGTTGCCGGCGATGGTCTGCTCGACGGCGACGCCCGCCACGAGGCCCACGACCGCCATGCCGGCGACAGCGATCCAGGCGCGACGGAGCTGAGCGGTCAGGTCGAAGAATCCAGCGCGGATGTTCATGAGACCTCCCGGTCGGGCAGAGAGCCGAGGCCCTTGAGCTCACGGAACCACTTGGGCAGCGCGAGGAGCAGGTAGAGCGTGTTGGCGGCGAAGAACGCGATGTAGACGATCGTGAAGCCGAGCGGCCAGGCGAGGAGGACGAACGAGAGGCACATCAGGCCGTAGTCGGTCGGGACGACGGCGAGCGAGTACAGCGTCGACGTGTTCCGCGAGCCGCGGGTCGGGACGCCCGTGCGGATGTGCTGGGCGCGGCGGAGCATGTCGGTGAGGATGATCGCGAAGAACGCGACCGACGCGACGGCCGAGTACGCGAGCGGCACCCAGAGCACGCCGGACCGGCCCGAGGGCTCGCGCAGGAAGCTCGCGAGCACGGCCAGGTGGAGCACGCCGATCTTGGTGGCGTCGATCACGTGGTCGAGCCATTCGCCGGCGGGGCTTCCGCCGCCGCGCAGGCGTGCCAGCTGGCCGTCGGCCGAATCGAGCGCGTAGCCGATGACGAGCAGCAGCATGACCGACACGGCCGAGGCGATCGACGTCGGCACGAACGCGATGACGGCGATGCCCGCGAACGTGAACAGCGCGCTCACCATCGTCACCTGGTTCGGCGTCATGCGCAGCTGGTACGCGGCTGCGGCGAGGAATCGTCCGATACGGCGGTTGACGAAGCGCGAGTACGCCGGGGCGCCGCTGGAGCCCTTCTGGGCGCTTGCGAGGCGGGCGAGCGACTCGCCGTAGGTCTCGCGGTTCAGCGTGGTGGTCACGAGGCCACCGCCAGGGGTGCGGTGCCGCGGGCGACGCGGTGCAGCTCGCCGTCGACGACGGCTGCGATCCGGGCGCGCATGTGCTCCGGCGTGTACTCGGCGGCGTAGACCTCCTGAGCACGCTGCCCGGCAGCGCGGAGCGTCGCGACGTCGAGCGTCGAGAACAGCTCGGCCAGGGCGTCGACGTCCGTGCAGTCGAACAGCCAGCCGGTCACTCCGTCGTCGATGACCTCCTCGGGCCCTCCGGAGCGGCTGGCGATGACGGCGCGGCCCTCGCTGAACGCCTCGACCGTCACGAGGCCGAAGCCCTCGAGCGTGTCGGTGGGCAGGACGACGGCGTCGGCGGCCTGCAGGTACGGCGTCGCGTCGGCGACCTCGCCGACGACGACGACGGTCTCGGGGCGCGACACGTGCTGGGCCACGAGGGCCTTCACATCCACGCCGATTCCGACGGCAGGAACTGCGCCGAGCACGACGAGCTCACCCGGGCAGCCAGCCTTCTCCCATGCGCGCAGCAGCGTGCCGTGGCCCTTGTGCGGGTTCCAGCGGCTGGCGATCACGTAGTGCGGCCTGCGGTGCTCCGGCGGAGCCGCGGGAAGTTCGCGCGAACGATGGGGTACACCGTTGTGCACCACCACCGCCCGCGGGTCCTCGGCGAGACCCGACGCGCCGAGGACAGAGCGCGAGACGGCCACAAGTGCCGTGCACGCGCCTGCCAGGGGACGAAGACCTACCCGGTCCTTCGGTCCCCATGGTTCTTGGAGGTGCCCGACGACCTTGCGGACGCCGGTGAGGCGAGCAAGGGGAGCGACGGGCAGGCAAGCGCTGGTGGCCAGGTAGACGAGGTCGAAACGACGGCCCGAGAGACGGGCGAGCGTTCGGACGGCGTCCCTGGCGAGACGGAGGAATCCGCCGGGAGTGATCTTCAGACGACGGAGGATCGGCAGCGGGTGGCGTTCCACCCGAGCCCCGAGGTCGCGGAGCATCGGGCCGAGGGGCCCGGGCTCGACGTCGGTCGGCAGCCAGACGGTGACGTCGTTGGAGTCGGACGCGACGAGCTCGGCGACGACCTCGAGGACGATGCGGTCGGACCCGTACATCTCGTCGGACGAGTGTACGACGAGGATGCGGCCGCGGCGGGCGCCGCGACGGACGCCGGGGGCGTCGAGGCCTGCGAGTTCCTGCTCGATATCGGTCATCAGTAGGCCCCCTCAGGGCGGAGGATCACTTTCACGGTGCGCCACATGAGCACGAAGTCGACGGTCAGCGACCAGTTCTCGACGTAGTAGAGGTCGAGACGGACGCTCTCCTCCCAGCTGAGGTCGGAGCGGCCGCCCACCTGCCACATGCCTGTCAGGCCGGGCTTGATGTAGAGACGGCGGTGGACGTGCTCGGCGTAGCCCTCGACCTCGAGGGGCAGCGGCGGACGCGGCCCCACGAGGCTCATCGAGCCGCCGAGGATGTTGATCAACTGCGGGATCTCGTCGAGCGAGTACTTGCGCAGCACGCGGCCGACGCGGGTGACCCGCGGGTCGACGCGCATCTTGAACAGCACGCCGTTGCCCTCGGACAGGCTCGCGATCTCGGCCAGGCGGTCCTCGGCGTCGACGGTCATCGTGCGGAACTTGAGCATCGTGAACCGCTCGCCGTCGCGCCCGACGCGCTCCTGCCGGAAGAACACCGGCCCACCGTCGCCCAGGCGGATGAAGCCGGCGACGACGGCCATCAGGGGCAGGAGCACGAGCAGGGCGAGACCCGCGAGGGTCACGTCGGTGGCGCGCTTCATCACGTGCTTCGGGCCGTCGAACTGCGGCAGCTCGACGTGCATGAGGGGGAGTCCCTCGACCGGGCGGAAGTGGATGCGGGGGCCAGCGATGTTGGCGAGGCGCGAGGCGATGACGAGCTCGGTCGCGCGGCCTTCGAGGCTCCAGCCGAGGTCGCGGACGTAGTCGGTGCCGTGGCGCGGGTCGCCGGCGACGATCACGCTCTCGACGTTCATGCGCCAGACGGCGCGGGACACGTCGTCCAGGCCGGCCACGATCGGTACGACATGGGATCCGACGGCGATGCTGCCGCTGTCGTCGCCGTCTTCGACCACGGCGCCGACGACGTCGTAGAGGGCGCCCGGCTTTTCGTCGATGCGGTCGATGACGTACGTGACGTCGGCGCGGCTGCCGACGACGATGGCCCGCGACAGGTAGTTGCCGAGGGTGCGCTGGCGGATCAGCCAGCGACGCAGGAGGAAGCGGGAGGCGATGAGGCCGAGCGAGCCGCCGGGGAGGGCGACGAAGAAGTAGGAGCGCATCGACTCGTGGCCGGTGATCGAGATGATCAGGGCGATGATGACGAAGGTGAGGATCGTCGCGTTGAGCACGCGCTTGTACTCGTCCGCGCCGGTGCCGACGACGGAGAGGTCGCGGGTGCGCTGGAAGGACAGGCACAGTGCCCAGAGGAGCCCGATGCCGACCGGGTAGCCGATCGTGATGAGGAGGGTCCTGATGTCGGTCGTCGACAGCGAGGCCAGCGTCTCGCCGAACCCCTCGCGGAGGGCCTCGACGAACGAGGCGACGACCACGCTGAGCGCGATGACGATGGCGTCGAAGGCGACCAGCCGGCGACGGTAGCGCACGGCCCAGCCGGTTCCGATGGATGCGCCGCCCACCCGCTCGCCCAGATCCGACCAGGCTGCGGCCGCGGATTTCACCGGCGAGGGGAACGCGAGTCGGGATTTCTCTCCGAGGTCGCGGCCGATGCCGGTCACGATGCCGCTTCCGATTCGGGGCGGAAGCGGGTACGCGGAAGCGTACGCAGAATGAGCAGGGTAAGCATGGATCCAGGGGGGTTCGGGTAGGCGGCGCAGAGGCTCCAGTCCGCTATTCGGGAACGAGTCGGAGCCGGGTCGGACGAACGACCGGAAGATCGGGATTCGGTCGTGCGTCCGGGTGTCGACCTGCGGTTCTGATCCTCTGAGGGCCGTCGGGTACGGCGGATCTCGAGGCTCGGTGCGAGTCGACGATCGGGAAGGTGTCGGGTGCTGCGGGTGATCGGGTGACGCTTCGGGTAAAGCGCGTGGTGCATTCGGGTTGTTCGGGTGACGGGGAGCGGCTGGTTTCCGGCCGTTTCCTCCCTCCGCCTTTCAGCGGGTATGAATCGAAACTAGGCCATTCACCTCGGGGGCCACATGCCCCCATTTCGGGGGACCATGCGCCCCCCGGGCGGGGGGATGACAACGGGTGATCCCGGCCCTCGAACGGGTGATGCAGCCGAAATGCGTCGTCCGGGTAGGCCGACGTGGTCCTCCGAGACAATCGGATAGTCTATCCGCTCGCAAGGAGGCGACGGCGAGTCGCCCGGATACATGGGGATCGACCGCATTCGCCTACCGATGGAAGGCTGCGCAATCGACAACAGTTGTCGTTCGGCTCGCGGAGAGCCCGAATCATGGTCCCCCCGAATGACCGCACCGTTTGTACCCCGGAAGTGCTGCCCAGGCTCAAACGGGTGAACTCTGCCTCCGAGGTCGTTTACGCCGCATTCACCCGCCGGCAACCCTGCTCGCCGGTTAACGCACGAGAGCGAGGCCTCGGAAGGCCTCGCTCTCAGGGTGGGTCTGCGCTACTTCTTGGCGCCCTTCGAGGCCGGAGCGGCAAGCGCGACGAAGTTCGCACGCGGGTCGTCTAGGTTCTCGAGGGTCGTCTCGTCGCGACCGCCGACGATCTCGGTCACCCACCCGGTGAGGATGCGCCACTTGCGGGTGAGGGTGGGCATGGCCAGCAGGTGATAGCCGCGGTGGGCGAGCCACGCGAGCAGGTTCTTGAGGTGCACGCCCTGGATCAGGGCCGCGCCCTTGCCGATGCCGTAGCTGGCGACCGTGCCGACCGACTCGTGTCGGTACTCGGCGAGAGGCTCGCCGGCCATCGACGCCAGGATGTTGTCAGCGACCGTGACTGCCTGCCGGACGGCGTTCTGCGCGTTCGGCGGGTAGTAGGCCGGCTGCTTGGCGGCCGTCAGGTCGGGGACCTGCGCGTTGTCGCCGAGCGCCCAGACGCCGTCGATGCGCTTGCCGTCGTCCGTCACGACCTCGAGCTTCGCGTTCGCGTTCACGTGGCCCTTCGGGCCGCGCGGCAGGCTGGTCTTGTCGAGGACGGGGTTCGGCTTGACGCCAGCGGTCCAGACGATCGTGCCGGCGGGGACGGTCTCGCCGTCGCTCAGCACGCAGTCGCCGTTCTCGCACGACGGCATGGTCGTCTGGAGGCGGATGTCGATGCCGCGGGCACGGAGAGCGCCGAGGGTCCATTTCGACAGCTCGGGGCCGACCTCGGGGGCGACGCGGTCGAGAGCCTCGACCAGAACGAAGCGCAGCTCGTGGCGCGAGAGCACGGGATAGCCGTCGACGGCCGCGTTGGCGGTGTCGAGCAGCTCGCCCATCGCCTCGACGCCGGTGTAGCCGCCGCCGACGAAGACGACGGTGAGCAGCTTGGCGCGCTCGGCGGGGTCGGTCGATGCCGCCGCCTTCTCGATGTTGCCGAGCACCCGGGCTCGCACGTACGACGCCTCTTCGACGCTCTTGAAGCCGACGGCGTTCTCGGCGAGGCCGGGGGTCGGGAAGGTGCGGGTCACGGCGCCCATCGCGACGACGAGGTGGTCGTAGCCGACCTCGGTCGTGCGACCGTCGGCGAGATCGACGGTGACCGTCTTCGCGTCGGTGTCGATCGCCGACATGGCGCCCTGGACGAACTTGGAGCGGCGCAGCGTTTTTCGCAGCGGAACCGTCACGTCTCTCGGGTCGATGTGCCCGCCGACGACCTCCGGGAGGAACGGCTGGTAGGTCATGTACGGGCTCGGGTCGATGACCGTGATGCTCGCGCTCTGCGGGGGGCGTTTCTTCTGCAGAGTCAGAGCGGTCTGGAGACCCGCCGAACCACCACCCAGAATAACGATTCGTGTTGTCATGACACCGACGCTACTCCCGGTCGGGCAGTCGTTCGCCACGCGCGACAGAAAATCACCCCGCAGGAACTCGGGGTGCCCGCCTTCCGTCCGCGCTCGACCGATCCGGTCTACTCGACGCCGTCGCTCTCGGTGTAGCTTCCCTCGAAGCCGGCCTTGTCGACCTCGGTCTCGCCGGGCTTCACGCCCTCGGCCGGGATGTCGCTGTCGGTGAACGCGCCGTCGTAGTCGACGCCGCCTTCCTTGGTCGACGTGTACGAGCCCGCCTCGGAGTGCGAACCGCCGTTCAGCGGGGCCTCCGCGGCCGCCTCGTGCTCCTCGGCGGCCTGATCGTCGTGTCGTTCGTCGCTCATCGTGATTCCGTTCGTCGGGGGAGGGCGCCGTCGCCGCTCACCGTGGCCCCATCATGCTCCTCGCGTGGCTGCGATGGCACCCCTCGCCTAGAAGCCCTCCGGGTCGCGCGTGACGTAGGGGGCCTCGAGCTGGTCGAGCTCGTCGTCGGTCAGCCACACGTCGACGGAGGCGACCGCGTCGGCGAGGTGCTCGGGCTTCGTGGCGCCGAAGATCGGCGACGACACGGCGTCCTGCTGGCGCACCCAGGCGAGGGCGACCTGCGCCCGCGAGATCCCCCGCGCCTCGGCGACCGCGGCGACGGCGTCGGCGATGGCCCGGTCGCCGTCCTCGCGCTGGCGGTAGAGGGTCTGGCCGAAGAGGTCGGTCTCGCTGCGGGCCGTCGTGGCGTCCCAGTCGCGCGTCAGCCTGCCGCGCGCGAGCGGGCTCCAGGGCAGCACGCCCACGCCCTGATCGAGGCAGAACGGGTGCATCTCGCGCTCCTCCTCGCGCTGGATCAGGTTGTACTGGTCCTGCATCGAGACGAAACGCGTCCAGCCGCCGAGGTCGGCGGTGTACTGCATCTGCGCGAACTGCCACGCCCACATCGACGACGCGCCGAGATAGCGGACCTTGCCCGCCTTGACGACGTCGTGGAGCGCCTCCATGGTCTCCTCGACCGGCGTCTCGGGGTCGAAGCGGTGGATCTGGTAGAGGTCGATGTAGTCGGTGCCGAGGCGGCGCAGAGAGTTGTCGACCTCGGTCATGACGGCGAGGCGCGAGAGGCCGGCGCCGTTCGGGCCCTTGCGCATGCGGCCGTTCAGCTTGGTCGCGATGACGACCTCGTCGCGAGCGGCGAAGTCGGCGAGCGCGCGGCCCGTGATCTCCTCGCTCGAGCCGTCGCTGTAGACGTTGGCGGTGTCGAAGGTCGTGATGCCGGCTTCGAGCGCCTGCTGGATGAAGGGGCGGCTCTCCTCCTCGGGCAGGCTCCACTCGTGCCCGCCGCGAGCCGGGTCGCCGTAGCTCATCATGCCGAGGGTGACCGCGGAGACCTGCAGTCCGGAGGAGCCGAGACGGACGTATTCCATGAGAAGCCTTTCGAGACGGGTGTCGTTCACGACCGACTCTACTCGCGGCTCTCCCCCTCCCGAGTGCCCGCCGACCCGCGGCCCAGAAGCTCGGGCGGAGCGCAGCGACGCCCGGCGACACCCACCCCCGAAGGCCCGCCCGGAGGGCCCCAGCGGAGCGACGTCGCGCGAAGCGCGACAAGCAGGCACGACGAACGAAAAAGGCCCCTGCCCTTCGGGGCAGAGGCCTTCTATTCGTTCGTGTCCGAGGGGGGACTTGAACCCCCACGCCCTATACGGGCACTAGCACCTCAAGCTAGCGCGTCTGCCATTTCCGCCACCCGGACGAGTGTGTGTCTCACTGCTGCGGCCTAACCGCCTCGAAGACATTAGCACGAGTTCGAGGGCCAGCCTGACACCCTCCGCCCGGTACCGTGGACGCATGACCTCGCACGAGCAGACCGACCTCGACGAGACCGCCGCCATCGCGCGCGACCTCATCCGCTTCGACACCACCAACTACGGCGGCGGCCGCTCCAACGGCGAGACCGACGCGGCCGAGTACGTCGCCGCCAAGCTCGAGGAGCTCGGCCTCACCCCGCTGATGTTCGAGTCGGAGCCCGGCCGCCACAGCGTGCTGGCGAAGGTGCCGGGGCGTGACCAGACGAAGCCGGGGCTCGTCGTGCACGGTCACCTCGACGTGGTGCCCGCGGATCCTGCGAACTGGTCTGTCGACCCGTTCGGCGGCGAGGTGAGAGACGGCATGCTCTGGGGGCGCGGCGCCGTCGACATGAAGAACATGGACGCGATGATGCTCACCAGCGTCGGCGACCTGCTGCGCTCGGGCCAGCAGCCGGAGCGCAACCTCGTGCTCGGCTTCCTGGCCGACGAGGAGGCCGGGGGAGTGCTCGGGTCGCACTTCCTGGTGAAGAACCACCCCGAGCTGTTCGACGGCATGGGCGAGGCGATCAGCGAGGTCGGGGGGTACTCGACGTTCATCGACGGCAAGCGCGCCTACCTGCTTCAGACCGGCGAGAAGGCCCTGATCTGGATCAAGCTCATCGCGCGCGGCACGGCCGGCCACGGGTCGCAGATGATCAGAGACAACGCCGTCACCCGCCTCGCCGAGGCCGTGACGGTTCTCGGCCGCCAGGAGTGGCCGGTCGAGCTGACCGACACGACGACGGGCCTGCTCCGCGAGGTCTCGCGCATCCTGGGCGTCGACCCCGAGCAGATCGCCCCCGACGAGCTGGTGCTGAAGACCGGCACGGCGTCCGGCTTCATCAAGGGAAGCCTGCGCGTCACGACGAACCCGACCGTGCTGCAGGCCGGCTACAAGCACAACGTGATCCCCGACACCGCCGAGGCGCTCGTCGACATCCGCTGCATGCCGGGTGACGAGCAGAAGGTGCTCGCCCAGGTGCGCGAGCTGATCGGCGACGACATCGAGATCGAGACGATCCACACCGACATCGGCCTCGAGACCGAGTTCGGCGGGCCGCTCGTCGAGTCGATCAAATCGACCCTCGACAGGCACGACCCGGGTGCGCCCGTGCTGCCCTACCTCCTCTCGGGAGGCACCGACAACAAGGCGCTCAGCCTGCTCGGCATCAAGGGCTACGGCTTCGCGCCGCTGCGCCTCCCGGAAGAGATGGACTTCCCGGCGATGTTCCACGGCGTCGACGAGAGGGTGCCGCTCGAGGCGCTAACCTTTGGCAGTCGGGTGCTCCGCGACCTCCTCGCCACCTACTGATCCTCACCTAGTACCGAGAGGCTTTCCCAGCACGTGGAACACTTCCTTCAGGCGCTCCTGCTCGGCCTCGTCCAGGGCCTCACCGAGTTCCTCCCGATCTCGTCGAGCGGTCACATCCGCCTCGTCGCGCTCTTCTTCCCGCACGCCGCCGGCAAGGAGTTCGACCCGGGCGCCGCCTTCACCGCGATCATCCAGCTCGGCACCGAGCTCGCCGTCCTCATCTACTTCTGGAAGGACGTCACGCGGATCGTCGGCAAGTGGTTCCGGTCGCTGTTCGGCCGGGTCGACCGCGGCGACCCCGACGTCCGCATGGGCTGGCTCGTGATCATCGGCACCTTCCCGATCGTCGTCGTCGGCGTGCTGACGCAGAAGTTCATCGCGAACGAGTTCCGCTCGCTCTGGCTCCTCGCGACGGTGCTGATCGTGTTCGGCCTCGTCCTCGCGGCCGCCGACATCCTCGGCAAGAAGACGGCCCGGTTCGAAGAGATGAAGTGGGGCCACGGCATCGCCATCGGCATCGCCCAGGTGCTCGCGCTCGTTCCCGGCGTCTCGCGCTCCGGAGCGACCACGTCGGCGGGTCTGGCACTCGGGTACTCGCGGCCCGCCGCCGCCCGGTTCTCGTTCCTGCTGGCGATCCCGGCCGTCTTCGGCTCGGGGCTGTTCGAGGTCTACCAGTCGTTCCACGATCACGCGCCCAACCCGTACTCGTGGGGCGACACGCTGGCCGCGACGGTCGTCTCGTTCGTCGTCGGCTTCGTGGTCATCGCGTTCTTCATGAACTACATCTCCAAGCGCAGCTTCCTGCCGTTCGTCGTCTACCGCATCGTGCTCGGCGTCGTGCTGTTCGCGCTCCTCGGCATCGGAGTCATCGGCTGATGCGCTCCTGGAGCTTCCCGGTGCTTCCCGGGCTTCCGGGCGCAGGAACGCCGCCCACCCTCTACGACACCGCCACCGGCGGCGCGCACCCCACCGACGGCGGCCGCCTGTACGTCTGCGGCATCACCCCCTACGACGCGACCCACCTCGGCCACGCGTCGACGTACCTCGCGTTCGACACGCTCGGCCGCGTCTGGCGCGACGCCGGCATCGAGGTCGCCTACGCGCAGAACACCACCGACGTCGACGACCCGCTGCTCGAGCGGGCGAACGACACCGGCGTCGACTGGCGCGAGCTGGCCGACTCGCAGACCGACCTCTTCCGCTCCGACATGGAGCACCTCCGCGTGATCCCGCCCGACCACTACATCGCCGTGACCGACGTCGTCGAGGCCATCGGAGACGCCGCCGCGCAGCTTCTGGCGACGGGCTTCGCGTACCCGGTCGACACCGCCGACTCGGAGGCCGGCGACGACCTCTACTTCGACGTCGACCGAGCGGCGGCCGACACCTCGTGGCACCTCGGCATCGAGAGCCGCCTCGACGCCGACACGATGCTCCAGTACTTCACCGAGCGCGGGGGAGACCCCGACCGACCCGGCAAGCGCAACGTGCTCGACCCCCTGCTCTGGCGTTCCGCGCGCGACGGAGAGCCGTCGTGGCCGAGCGCCGTGGGCGACGGTCGACCGGGCTGGCACATCGAGTGCTCCGTCATCGCTCACGACCACCTGGGCCTGCCGATCTCGGTCAACGGCGGCGGCAGCGACCTGATCTTCCCGCACCACGAGATGAGCGCCGGCCACGGCACGGCGCTCACCGGCGACACGTTCGCGTCGCACTACTCGCACACCGGCATGGTCGCCTACCAGGGCGAGAAGATGTCGAAGTCGCTCGGCAACCTGGTCAAGGTGTCGGAGCTGGTCACCGAGGGCGTCGATCCGCGCGCCATCCGCCTCGCGCTGCTGTCGCACCACTACCGCAGCGACTGGGAGTGGTTCGACGACGACGTGTTCGCCGCCATCGCGCGCATCACGCACTGGTCGGAGTGGGCGGCCACGGCGGTTCCCGGCGACGAGGCCACCGAGCTCCTGACCGCACTGCGTGCGGCCCTGTCGGACGACCTCGACACCCCGTCCGCGATCGCCGCGGTCGAGGCCGCAGCCCGCTCGGGCGCTGTGCCGACCTCTGTCGACGTCGATGCCGTCGACTCGCTGCTCGGCATCGACCTGCGGTCGTGAGCTCCGGAACACCGGCTGGGCGAATGCTGGGGCCGCTCGACGCTCTGCCGCATCCGCCCCGCCGAGTCCTGATCGCCGGCGTGGCCGGCGCCGGAAAGTCGACGCTGGCACGACGGCTGTCGCGGATCCTGCAGCTGCCCTACACCGAGATCGACTCGCTCTATCACGGCCCGGACTGGACCGCCCTGCCGACGTTCGAGGCCGACGTCGAGCGCCTCACGAGCGAGCCTGCCTGGGTGAGCGAGTGGCAGTACCACGTCGTGCGCCCGCTGCTCGCGGAGCGCGCCGACACCCTGGTCTGGCTCGACCTGCCGTTCCGCACCGTGCTGCGCCGTGTCGTCTGGCGGACTGTCACGCGCCGGGTCACGCGGAAGCGCCTCTGGAGCGGCAACGTCGAGGGCCCGCTGTCGACGTTCTTCACCGACCGCGACAACATCATCCGCTGGTCCATCCGCACGCGCCGCGATCCCGCTCGCGACTGCACGCGGGCCGCGCGAGAGCACCCGCACCTGCAGGTCGTGCGCCTTCGGTCTCCCCGCGACGTCGAGCAGTTCGTCTTCGCCGCCGGCACGCACCGGGCCGACGCCCTCGGCTGACGGCTAGGCCGCCGGCGGACGCCAGGGGTCGTCGCCGGACTTGCCGTCGCGCTTGCGCAGGTACCGCTCGAACTCCTGGGCGATGGCCTCGCCGCTCGCCTCGGGGGAGTCGACGGTGTCGCGCGCCTGCTCGAGCTGCTCGATGTAGCTCGCCATGTCCTCGTCGTCGGCGGCGAGCGCGTCGATGCCGCTCTCCCAGGCCGCGGCCTCTTCGACGAGGTCGCCGCGAGGCACCTCGACGCCGGTGATCTCCTCCACCTTCTCGAGGATCGCGAGCGACGCCTTCGGGGAGGGCGCGTTGTGCACGTAGTGGGGCACGCTCGCCCAGATCGACACGGTGGGGACGCCGGCGGCCTCGATCGACTGCGACAGCACCGACAGGATGCCGACCGGGCCCTCGTAGGTGGAGCGCTCGACCAGCAGCTCGGCGCGGACGTCGGGGTTCTCGCTGCCGACGTAGAGCGAGATGGGTCGGGTGTGCGGCACGTCGGCGAGCATGGCACCGAGGAAGACGACGCCGGCGATGTCGTGAACGTCGACGAGGTCGACGATCTCGGCGGCGAAGCTGCGCCAGCTGCGCGAGGGCTCGGCTCCGAGCAGCACGAAGAGGCTGTCGTCGGCCCCTTCGACGGGCGAGGCGGCCGATGCCGGGCCATGAAGCAGGATCCGCGGCCACACGAGCGTGGAGTTGCCGTCTTCGTCGCGCGCGGCCATGGGCCGGTTGAACTGGAAGTCGATGTAGGCCTCGCCGTCGAGCTCGGCGAGACTCGTCAGCTCGAGGGTCTCGACGAGGGAGCGGGCGACGTTGCTCGCCGCCTCACCCGCGTCGTTCCACCCCTCGAAAGCGACGACCATGAGCCGACCCCCGGCAAAACGTGACGTTGACGACACCTGACTCCTTTGCGGTGCGCCACCCCGGCCGGGCCGCGCACTAGCCATCAACGATAGCCTCCCCGGCCGCTCGCCGCGTGCGGCGGCGGGTGGCCGTCGACCGCCTGGCCTAGACTCGGGCGTCGTGACCGAAACGACTTCCGCCGACGCTCTGCTGCCCTCGGCCGTCCTCTGGGACATGGATGGCACCCTCGTCGACACCGAGCCGTACTGGCAGCAGTCGCAGGTGCGCCTGGTCGCCGAGCACGGCGGGTCGTGGACCCGCGCCGACGGCGACTCCCTGATCGGCTCGGGCCTCTGGCATTCCGCGAAGGTGCTCCAGGACCACGGCGTCGACCTCACCGGCCAGGAGATCATCGACCGCATGACGGACGACGTGCTCGTCGGCATCCGCGCCCACCTCCCGTGGCGTCCCGGCGCGCGCGAGCTGCTCCGCGAGATCCGCGACGCCGGAATCAAGACGGCGCTCGTCACCATGTCGTTCCGCCGCATGGCGGAGGAGATCGCCTCGAACATCGAGTTCCAGGGGTTCGACCTCGTCGTCGCCGGCGACATGGTCGAGAACGCCAAGCCGCACCCCGAGCCCTACCTGCTCGCGGCGGGGCGGCTCGGAGTCGACATCGACCTCTGCGTCGCCATCGAGGACAGCCCGACGGGCGTCGCCTCGGCGGTGGCGGCCGGCGCGGCGACGCTCGGCGTCGAGCACCACGCGCCGCTCCCGCACGACGGGGAGTTCCAGCACCGGAGCACGCTCGCGGGCGTGACCCTCGACGACCTCGCGCAGTTCCTGCGCCAGAAGAGGAAGGCCGAGGCCGCCGCATGAGCGCCGAATCGCCGCAGGCACAGCGCCGACAGTCCGGACCCTTCTTGTGGGGCGACAAGGTGCAGCTGACGGGGCCCAAGGCCCGCATGCACACCATCGCGCTCACGCCCGGGGGCGAGTTCCACACGCACCGCGGGATCATCCGCCATGACGACGTGGTCGGCAAGCCGGACGGATCGGTGCTGATCGCCTCGACCGGAGACGAGTACCTGGCGCTGCGACCGCTTCTGGCCGACTTCGTCATGTCGATGCCCCGCGGCGCCGCGATCGTCTACCCGAAGGACGCCGCGATGATCGTGACGTTCTCGGACATCTTCCCGGGCGCGACAGTCGTCGAGGCGGGCGTGGGCTCAGGAGCCCTGTCGCTGTCGCTGCTGCGCGCCATCGGCCCGACCGGCCGACTCGCCTCGTTCGAGCGCCGCGACGAGTTCGCCGACGTCGCGCGCGGCAACGTCACCTCCTTCCTGGGCGCCGAGCCCGACAACTGGACGGTCACCGTCGGCGACCTCGCCGACGAGCTGCCCGGAGTCGTGGGGGAGGGCGAGGCCGACCGCGTCGTGCTCGACATGCTCGCCCCGTGGGAGAACGTCGACGCCGTCGCCACCGCCCTCAAGCCCGGCGGGCTGGTCGTCTGCTATGTCGCCACCGTGACGCAGCTCTCGCGCACCGCGGAGGCGTTCCGCCACTACGGCGGCTTCACCGAGCCCGACTCGTCCGAGACGCTCGTGCGGGGCTGGCACGTGGAGGGCCTGGCCGTGCGCCCCGACCACCGCATGATCGCGCACACCGGATTCCTGATGACGGCGCGACGGCTCGCCCCGGGCGCCGTGCTCCCGCAGCTCAAGAGACGCGCGTCGAAGTCGGACTTCAGCGAGGAGGACGTCGAGCTGTGGACGCCCGGCGCACTCGGTGAGCGCTCGGCCACCTCGAAGAAGCTTCGCAAGACCGCCAGGCAGGCTCAGTCGGACGCCGCCAAGGCGATCGCCGGCGCCGACATCACCACCACGCTCCCGCAGGATCAGACGGAAGAGACCCTCTAGTGACCCAGTCCCTCATGAAGAAGCAGACCATCACGAAGACGCTTGCCGTCGCGGGTGCCATCGGCGCCCTGCTCACGCTCTCGCTCGCCGGGTGCAGCTCGACCAGCGATCCGCAGGCGAGCTGCTCCGGAGGCACCGCGTCGGGCAGCGTCTCGGACTCCGTGAAGGTGACCGGCAAGACCGGCTCCGCCCCGAAGGTGACCTTCGACAAGGGCCTCAGCGCGAAGAAGACCGAGAAGACGACCGTCGTCAAGGGCGACGGCTCGCTGGTGAAGTCGGGGCAGCCCGTGATCTTCCAGGTCACCTCGTACGACGGCGACACCGGCAAGAAGATCGCCTCGTTCTCGACCGACTACACGTCGGCCGGCACCTACCTCATGGCCGGCAAGGCCGACAGCCTGACGGCGCTCAGCGAGGGCTTCGTCTGCTCGCACGTGGGCGACCGCATCGCGGTCACCGGGACCGCGCAGGAATCGACCAACGGCCAGGGGATCGAGAGCAGCGGGGTCGGCGCGACCGACAGCATCGTGTTCGTCGCCGACATCCTGAAGGCGTTCCCCGCCAGGGCGACCGGCAAAGCCGTCGCTCCCCAGGCCGACCTCCCGACCGTGAAGCTCGCCAAGAACGGCGCCCCGACGATCACCATCCCGAAGGACGTCACGGCGCCGACCAAGCTCGTCTCGCAGGACCTCATCACCGGCTCCGGCGCGAAGGTCAAGGAGGGCGACCAGGTGATGATGCAGTACACCGGCGTGCTCTACAAGAACGGCAAGGTCTTCGACTCGTCGTGGACCAAGGGCCAGGCCTTCGTGGGCAGCCTCACCTCGGGTCAGCTGATCGACGGCTGGGTGACCGGCCTCGCCGGCAAGACCATCGGCAGCCAGGTGCTGCTGGTCGTCCCGCCGGGCGACGGCTACGGCTCGAAGGCCAACGGCGAGATCCCGGCGAACTCGACCCTGGTCTTCGTCGTGGACCTCCTCGGCAAGGTGTCCTGAGCGACCGAGGGCCATGGCAAGACCCAGTAGGCTGGTCGGCGTTTGCTCGTACAAAGGAATTGAGGACTCGTGCGCAAGATCCCCGCGCTGATCGTTACGGCCGGACTCCTGGCGACGTTGACCGCCTGCTCCACGAGCACCGCTCCCGGCTCTGCCGGGTGCACCACCCCGGCCTCGGGTGACGCCTCCAGCGTCGTCTCGGCCAGCGGCACGGTCGGCAAGAAGCCGACCTCGGTGTCGATCCCGACGCCGATCAACACGAAGCAGACCGAGGTGTCGACTCTCGTCGCGGGCCACGGCCAGGTCATCACGGACGGCACGCCCGTGCTCATCAAGTACACGATCTACAGCGGCGCCACCGGCGACGTCGTCTCGTCGAGCTCCTATGGCACGCCGACTGCTCCCCTCACCGTCGGCGCTACCAGCGGCGGCCCCATCGCCGACGCGCTCGTCTGCTCGACCGTCGGCTCGCGCGTCGCTGTCGCCGTCAAGGCCAGCGAGCTCACCTCGACCACCGCCAAGAAGACCGACAAGTCGGGCCCGGCGTACATCGCCGTCGTCGACATCGTGAAGGCGTTCCTCCCCAAGGCCGACGGCCGGCTCGTGCGCGGCGTCAACAACATGCCCGCCGTCGTCACCGCGGCGAACGGTGCTCCCGGCATCAGCATCCCCGACGTCGCGGCGCCGACCACCGAGAAGGTCCAGCTGATCCGCAAGGGCTCGGGCCACGTCCTCACCAAGAGCGACACCGCGATCGTGCAGTACACCGCCGTCGACTGGGCCTCGACCCCGACGGTGCAGGGCTCCACCTGGACCGACACCGGCGCGGCCACCACGGTCGACCTCGGCTCCAGCCAGATCGCCGCCTCCGTCCGCTCGGCTCTGATCGGCCAGCCGGTCGGCTCGCAGGTCATGGTCGTCGTACCGCCGGCCAAGGGAGCCACCACCGCGAGCACCTACGTGTACGTGTTCGACGTGCTCGGCGCCCTCTGATCCGCACCCGCACGCCCCGCGCTCGTCGCGGCACCCGACTGATCTAGGATCGTCGTCGTGCCCGCTTCCCGCGCTCCGCGCGTCCCCGTCGAAGAGAGGCTCTTCAGCCTCGTCCTCGCCCTGCTCGCGACCGAGACCGGACTCACGAAGACCGAGATCCTCTCCACTGTCCAGGGCTACCGCCAGCGCTGGACGCAGGGTGACAACGCCGCCCTCGAGCGCCAGTTCGAACGCGACAAAGACGACATCCGCGAGCTCGGCGTGCCCCTCGAGACCATCGAGGAGCCCGGAGACACCGGCAACAACCAGAACCTCCGCTACCGCATCCCTCGCGGTGCCTACGAGCTGCCGGACGACATCGCGTTCTCGTCCGAGGAGACGGCTCTTCTGACCCTGGCGGCGATGGTCTGGCGCGAGGGCACGCTCTCGGGGGAGTCGCGCCGCGCTCTCCTCAAGCTCCGCAGCCTCGGCGGCACGGCGCCGGTTCCCGAGCTCGACTACGCGCCCCGCATCCGCTCCCGCGACGCCGCCTTCGAGCCGCTGCAGACCGCGCTCGACCGCCGACTCGTCGTGCGCTTCGACTACCTCAAGCCCGGCGACGACGCTCCTCGCGCACGCCGCGTCGTGCCCTACGCGCTCGTGCAGTTCCAGGGGCGGTGGCTGTGCTCCGCCATCGACCCGGAGACCGACGGGTGGCGGACGTTCCTGCTCTCGCGCATCGTCAGCCCGGTCGCAGTGACCGCCGAGACGGCGACCGTGCCCCCCGACGCGACCGCCGAGCGCGCCCTCGCCGACCTGGAGGCGCTGTGGGAGGCCCAGATCGCCGTGGTGCGCGCCGACCCGGCATCCGATGCCGAGACGCGCCTGCTCAAGCGCCGCGGCACCGTGCGCCGGCTCGACGGCGCGCTCACCGTGCACTGGTCGGACCGCCACCTCCTCGCCGACGAGCTCGCGTCGTTCGGCCCCGAGGTCGAGGCCGTCTCGCCGCCCGAGATCCGAGCGCTGGTCGTCGCGCGCCTCGCCGCCCTCGTCGCCGACCATCGCGGCACCGCTGACTCGGAGGCCTCCCGTGGCTGAACGCGCCCCCGCGCTCCAGGCGCAAGACAAGCTGGCGTTCCTGCTCTCGCTGGTCCCCTACCTGATGGACAGGGGGAGCGTCAGCATCGCCGAGGCCGCCGCCCACTTCAAAGTCCCGGTCGCGCAGATCAAGCGCGCCGTCGAGCTGATAGCCGTCTCAGGGATTCCCGGCGAGACCACCCAATACCAGCACGGCGACCTCTTCGACATCGCCTGGGACGACTTCGAGCAGAACGGCGTCATCGTTCTGACCAACATGGTCGCCATCGACGACTCGCCGCGCTTCTCGGCGCGCGAGGCCGCCGCCATGATCGCCGGCCTGCAGTACCTCTCGTCGCTGCCTGAGAACGCCGACCGCGCCGCCATCGCCACCCTGATGTCGAAGCTGTCTCGCGGGGCGTCGAGCGCGCCGAGCCAGGTCGCCGTCGAGAACGCCCCGACGAACGACCTCCTCGCGCTGGTCGAGCGCGCCGTCGAGGCGGGCGTGCAGCTGGAGTTCGACTACGCCGGAGTCCGCGGCCAGGTCGAGCGCCGCCGCGTCGACCCCCTGCGCGTCGAGTCGCTCGACGCCGACTGGTACCTCCGCGGCTACGACCACCTGCGCGAGGCCGTCCGCACCTTCCGACTCGACCGCATCGCCGCGCCGGCGGTGTCCGACCAGCCGATCTCGTTCACGGCGTCCGATGTCGTTCTGCCCGAGAAGCTGTTCGAGGGATCACCCGACGACGTGGTCGTGACGGTCGAGATCGACACCGCGGCGTCCTCGTTCCTCGCCGACTACGCTCCCGACGACATCGAGGGCGCAGGAACATCCCGCACCCGCCTGCACCTGCGGGTCAACCAGTTCGGGTCCCTCGCCCGGCTCATCTCCGGCCTGCCCGGGCGTCCCGTGGTCATCGCCCCGGCCTCCGCTCGCGACGCGGTCTCCGACTGGGTCTCACGAGCAAGTCACAGGTATGGCGAGGATGAGCTCTTTTCGGTCGACGGCGGGTTAGACTAGCCATCCCTACGAACTTGCAAGGAGGCAACTACCATGTTCGGTAACGCCTTTGGATGGCCCCACCTTCTGATCATCCTCGTGATCCTGCTCCTCCTCTTCGGTGCGCCGAAGCTGCCGGGTCTCGCGAAGAGCATCGCCCAGTCGATGAAGATCTTCCGCACCGAGATCGCTCCCAACCACGACAACAAGCCCACCGACACGAGCAGTGCAGCTCCGTCGGCCGGCACGGTCAACGACACGACGGTCCACCCGACCACGACGACGTCGACCGACCTCCCGCCGAAGCAGTAGCGCGTGGCCGCGACCTCAGTTCCTGGGGGCGGGCCAGGTCTGGATGGGCCTGCGGCGAAGCGCCGCGGTGCGGGCTCCTCGAAGAGCGCCGAGGGGCGGATGTCCCTCGGGCAGCACTTCCTGGAGTTGCGCAAGCGGCTCTTCTTCGCGGCCGTCGCCATCGCGCTCGGCTCCATCGCCGGATGGTTCCTCTCCGAGTACGTCCTCGACATTCTCAGGGCGCCCGTCGAGACCATCGCCGGTGACGGCCACCGTCTCGCGTCGCTCAACTTCGGCAACATCACTGGCGCTTTCGACCTGAAGCTCACGATCACCATCACCGTGGGCATCATCATCTCGAGCCCGGTGTGGCTGTACCAGATCTGGGCGTTCATCGTCCCGGCCCTGGTGCGCAAGGAGAAGATCTACGCGCTCGGGTTCCTCGGGGCAGCCATCCCGCTGTTCCTCGCGGGCTGCTGCGCCGGCTTCTTCGTGCTTCCGCACATCGTGCAGGTGATGACGAGCTTCATCTCGCAAGACGACTCGTCGATCATCGACGCCAAGACCTACTACGACTTCGTCCTGAAGCTCGTGCTCGCCGTCGGCGTCGCCTTCGTGCTGCCGGTGTTCCTCGTGCTGCTCAACTTCGTCGGCGTCATCTCGCACAAGTCGATCATCAAGAGCTGGCGCGTGGCCATCATCCTGATCGTCCTGTTCACCGCGATCGTCACCCCTGCCGCCGACGTCATCTCGATGCTGCTGCTGGCTGTTCCGATGATCCTGCTGTTCCTCGCCGCCTGCGGTGTGACCTACGTGCACGACCTCCGGGCCGCACGCCGAGTCGCCGCGCTCGACGCAGAGCTCGCGGGCGCCTGAGCCCCGCGCGCATAGACTCGACCGCGTGACCAGCAGCGATCCGTCTCCTGCCGAGCGCTTCGCAGCGTCGCGCAACCGTTCCAAGACCCCCCAGCTCCAGGCGTTCCGCTCGAGACTGGGTTTCGGCCTCGACCCCTTCCAGATCGCGGCCTGCGAGGTCGTCGAGGAAGGCCGGAGCGTCCTCGTCGCCGCTCCCACCGGTGCGGGCAAGACCCTGGTGGCGGAGTTCGCGATCCATCTCGCGATGCAGGATCCCCACCACAAGGTCTTCTACACGGCGCCGATGAAGGCGCTCAGCAATCAGAAGTACCAGGAGCTCGTCGCCGAGTACGGCGCCTCCGAGGTGGGCCTGCTGACCGGCGACACCAACGTCAACTCGCGTGCCCGCATCGTCGTGATGACGACCGAGGTGCTGCGCAACATGCTCTACGCGGGCTCCGACCTGCTCGAGGATCTCCGCTGGGTCGTGCTCGACGAGGTCCACTTCCTGGGCGACCGCTTCCGCGGTGCCGTCTGGGAGGAGGTCATCATCCACCTCCCGCTCGACGTGCGCATGGTGTCGCTGAGCGCCACCGTGTCGAACGCCGAGGAGTTCGGCGACTGGCTGATGGCCGTCCGCGGCGACACCGACGTCATCGTCTCCGAGGAGCGCCCCGTGCCCCTCCAGCAGCACGTGCTCGTCGGCAGCAAGTACCTCGACCTGTTCGACTCCAGCGGCAAGGCCGCCACCAACCGGGTCAACCCGGAGCTCGTCCGCGCGGCGTCGCTGAACGTCCGCGCCGGCGGCCGTGGCGGGCGACCGGGCTCGGGATCCCACGGCTACCGCGGCCGAGACTCCGCGCGTCCCGGCCCGAGCGGCCCGCAGAACTTCGGCCGCATGGACCGCTGGCGGATCGTCGAGCTGCTCGATGGCAAGAACCTGCTGCCGGCCATCTTCTTCGTCTTCAGCCGCGTCGGCTGCGACCAGGCGGTGCGCCAGGTGCTCCGCTCCGGCATCCGACTGACCTCCGCGGCCGACCGCGACGAGATCCGGCAGATCGTCGACGAGCACTGCCGCACCCTCCGCGACGAGGACCTCGCCGTGCTCGGCTACTACGAGTGGCTCGAAGGGCTCGAGCGGGGTGTCGCCGCGCACCACGCCGGTCTCCTGCCCGCGTTCAAGGAGGTCGTCGAGGAGCTCTTCCAGAAGAAGCTCGTCAAGGTCGTCTTCGCCACCGAGACGCTCGCCCTCGGCATCAACATGCCGGCGCGGAGCGTCGTGCTGGAGAAGCTCGAGAAGTACAACGGCGAGTCGCGCGTGCCGATCACGCCGGGGGAGTACACCCAGCTGACCGGTCGTGCCGGTCGTCGCGGTATCGACATCGAGGGCCACTCGGTGATCCAGTGGGCGCAGGGGCTCGACCCGCAGGCGGTCGCCGCACTCGCCTCCCGCCGCACCTACCCGCTCAACTCGAGCTTCCGACCCACCTACAACATGGCGGTCAACCTGATCGAGCGGTTCGGGCGCTCGCGCACGCGCGAGGTGCTCGAGACCTCCTTCGCGCAGTTCCAGGCCGACCGCGCCGTCGTCGACCTCGCCCGCAAGGTCCGCTCGCAGCAGCAGTCGCTCGACGGCTACGCGAACTCGATGCAGTGTCACCTCGGCGACTTCGGCGAGTTCATGATCATCCGCCAGGAGATCGCCGACCTCGAGAAGCAGGGGGCGTCTCGCGCCGAGACACAGAGCCGCGGAGAACGCGACCGCCGACAGCAGAAGATCACGTCGCTGCGTCGGCAGATGCGCTCGCACCCCTGCCACGCCTGCCCCGAGCGAGAGCAGCACGCACGCTGGGCCGAGCGCTGGTACAAGCTGAAGAAGCAGACGGACCAGCTCTCAGCGCAGATCCGCGGTCGCACCGGAGCCGTCGCGAAGATCTTCGACCGCGTCACCGACGTGCTCCTCGACCTCGGCTACCTGATCCCGCCCGACGGCTCGGCCCAGGGCGACTCGTCGAGCGTCTCCCGCACGACCGAGGTCGAGGTCGCGGCGCCGGGGCGCACCCTGCGCCGCATCTACGGCGATCGCGACCTCCTCGTCGCCGAGTGCCTGCGCCGTGGCGTCTGGAACCAGCTCGACGTGCCTCAGCTCGCAGCGATGGCCGCCACTCTCGTGTACGAGCCGCGACGAGACGAGGGGATGCTGGGCGACCGCTTCCTGCCGCGCGGGGAGTACCGCACGGCGCTCGACCGCACGCAGACCATCTGGTCGGAGCTCGACGACCTGGAGCAGTCGCACCGGCTGCCCGGCACGTCGCAGCCGTCGCCCGGCATCGCCCTGGCGATGCAGAAGTGGGCGCGCGGCGCCGACCTCGACACCGTGCTCGACGATGCCGAGCTCGCGGCGGGCGACTTCGTGCGCTGGACCAAGCAGACGATCGACCTGCTCGACCAGCTCTCGATGGTGGCCGACCCGCCCGTGGGCGCGACGGCCCGCAAGGCGCTCGACGCAGTGCGCCGGGGCATCGTCTCCTACAGCACGGTCTAGGGCGCTTTCCGGGCCAGGCCCCCGACTGGGCCGTTTAGACTCGTCGGGTGCCCCGACTCTTCGGCGCGCCGCCCCTATCGGGTCCGCCGCGCTCAGCCGACTTCCGTCTGCCCCTGTGGATGGCCGTCATCGTCGGCGCCGGCGGAGGGGCGCTGCTCGAGTTCGCCTTCCCCGACAAGAACATCTGGATCCTGGCGGTGCCGGGCACGGCGCTGATCCTCCTCGCCCTCCAGGGTCGGAGCGTGGGCGGGTCGCTTCTGGTGGGGCTCGCCTCGGGCGGAACCTTCTTCTTCGTCCTGATCGACTGGGTCGCGACGTATCTCGGGCCCGTTCCCTGGTTCGCGCTGGCCGGGTTCGAAGCGGTCATCTTCGCCGTCGGCGGCATCGCCATCACCCTCGCCTATCGCTGGGTCGCTCGGGTCTGGCCCGGCACGCTGGGCCGCACCCTGCTGCTGCCGGTCGTCGTCGCAGGCCTCTGGACCGGCCGTGAGTTCGTCGCGGGCCACTACCCGTACGGCGGCTTCTCGTGGGGCCGCGTGGCCGAGAGCCAGTCGCAGAGCCCGTTCGCGCCGCTGACCGCGTGGCTGGGGGTGTCGGGCCTCAGCTTCGTGCTCGTCGGCCTCGCCGCGTTCCTGCTCCAGTTGATCGTGGATCGGCCTTTCGTGCGCTCGACCCGACTCCTGGTGGGGCTCACGGCGATCGTCGCGGTCCTGGCCGTGCCGGCATGGCCCACGCAGTCGGCAGGGACGTCGACGATCGCGGCCGTGCAGGGCAACAGCAAGGCGGGGTTCTTCCAGAAGCACGACTACGGCGACCTGACGAACGCCCAGGTGCTCGCCACGTACGACGGCGTGCGGCCCTCCGACACGATCGACATGCTCGTCTGGCCCGAGGGCGCGTCAGATCGCAACCCGACGACCGACCCCTACGGTACGTACATCTTCGACACGCTCTCGCAGGCCTACGACGCCCCGATCGTCTCGGGAGTCATCACCCAGCGCGGGTCGAAGGACTACAACTCCTCGGTCGTCTGGAACGACGGCGCGGTGCAGGCCCAGTACGACAAGCGCCACCTGGTGCCCTTCGGCGAGTACGTGCCGGACCGACCCTTCTTCATGGCGCTGGCCCCATCGCTCGTGGGGCTGCTCACCCGCGACCTCACACCGGGTACCAACTCGAACGTGCTCGACGTCGGCAGCATCAGAGCCGGCATCTCGATCTGCTTCGACATCGTCGACGACGCCCTCACCCGGCAGATGGTCGACGACGGGGCCAAGGTGATCCTGGCCCAGACGAACAACGCCGACTTCGGGCAGACCGACGAGAACACGCAGCAGCTCGCCATCGCGCGCCTGCGGGCCATCGAGACCGCGCGGCCGCTGGTCAACGTGTCGACCGTCGGCTCGAGTGCCGTCATCTCGGCCGACGGTGCGACGATCGACAGCATCCCGGCGTTCCGCCCGGGCGCCATGGTCACGAAGATCACTCTCGGCACGGGCACCACGCCGGCTGTCTTCGCCGGGGCCGCCCTTGAGCAGCTCGTCATGTTCTTCGGACTCGCGTCGCTCGTGCTGGCCCGCGTGCTGCTGCGCGGCTCCGGGTACGCCGAAGCCGAGCGTCGTCACCGGGTGGCGAAGCGCGCTCGTCGGCTGGCTCGCGCCGCGTGAATCGCTCTCTCCGGGCACGGGCGCAGCAACGACGCAGAAGTCGCGCCCGACCTGAGTGGTCGGGCGCGACTTGGCTGTCGTGCGGCCTGAGCTGGTGAGGCTAGGCGCCGATCTTCTGCTGACCCTTGCGCGCCCTCAGGAAGTCAAGTCGCTCCTGCAGGAGCTCCTCGAGCTCCGGGCGCGTACGGCGCTCCAGGAGCATGTCCCAGTGGGTGCGCGGCGTCTTCACGTCGCCGCGGTCGATGTCGACGGGCTTGCCGTCTTCGGAGAGCAGCGTGCCCTCCTGACCCGACTTCGGCGACTGCCACGACTCGGGAACCTCGGCCTCGGCCGCGAAGACGACCTCGAACGTCGAACCGTCCGCCGTCTGGAACATGGCCTTCTTACGGGGCGAGAACTCGACGCCCTCTTCGCTCTGGAGGCTCTGGCTTCCGAGCCTCATTCCACGCAAACTGCGATCTGCCATTGTGTGGTCTCCTCTCGCGTTGCAATCTCCCTTTGTAACCACTTAAGATGAAGGTTTGTTTCGGCGGCCCCAAACTCACAGTGCGCACACAGCGGATCGGGAGTTGCCGTCACGACCTGGCTTTCCTGTCTGGTGTTCGGAGCAGAACGCACTAGCGCTCGCTCACGGTCGCGCAGTGACGACGGGGACAGCCAGATCGGCCCGGTCGGTGATGAGCCCGTCGACGCCCAGATCGAGCAGACGCTCCATGTCGGCCGTCTCGTTGACGGTCCACACATGGACCTCGACGCCGTTGGCGTGCGCGGCGCGGACGAGAGCCGACGACAGAACAGGGAGCGAGCCCTGCCGCTCCGGAATTTGCAGCGCGTGGATGCCCTTCATCGCCAGGCGCGCGAGAAGGGGTACCCGCGTCTGCGCGGCGACGACGGCGCGGATCACGCCGGGCGACGAGGCGGACGTCGCCACGCCGGGCAGGTCGGCCACGGCGCGGCGCCGGCGCTTCTCGTCGAAGGAGGTGACGAGGACGCGATCGATCGCGTTCGCGCACCGGATGGCGGCGACGGCGGGCTCGACCACGGCGTCGTGCTTCAGATCGATGTTGAAGCAGGCATCGGGAAACGCGTGCAGCGCCTCGGCCAGCGTCGGGATCTCGACGTCTCCCCGAAGCCGGATACGGCGCACCGCCGACGCCGTCAGCCCGGCGATGGGCGACTGCGGCCCGCCCACGCGGTGCAGATCGGGGTCGTGGCTGAGGACGGCGACACCGTCGCTGGTCGCGTGGACGTCGGTCTCGAGATGCATGACGCCGAGCGCCATAGCGTGCAGGAAGGCCGGCAGAGTGTTCTCCGGCTCGCCGACCGCCAGCCCCCTGTGCGCGATGACGCGAGGGGACCGACGGTCGAACCAGCGCGTGGTCACTCGGCGGAGGGGCCCGCCGAGGTGGGGGCCGTCGGCGCGGGCGCCGGAGCGGGCGGCGTACCGGGAGTTCCGGCGCCCTCGCCCTTCATCGCATCGCGGGCACCGAGGAAGCCGGCGCCGACGCCTTTGAGCGCCTCGGTGAACTCGGACGGGATCATCCAGACCTTGCTCGCGGTGCCGTCGGCGATCTTCGGCAGCGTCTGGAGGTACTGGTATGCGAGCAGCTTGGGGTCGGGGTCGCCGTCGTGGATCGCCTTGAAGACGGTCTGGATGGCTTCGGCCTCACCCTGAGCACGCAGGACCTGCGACTTCGCCGCACCCTCGGCCTCGAGGATCGACGCCTGGCGCGAGCCCTCGGCCTGGAGGATGGCGGCCTGCTTGGTGCCTTCAGCGCGGAGGATCTGGGCGCGTCGGTCGCGCTCGGCGCGCATCTGCTGCTCCATGGAGTCCTGGATCGACAGGGGCGGCTCGATGGCCTTGAGCTCGACCCGGCCGACGCGGATGCCCCACTTGCCGGTCGCCTCGTCGAGGACGATGCGCAGCTGGCCGTTGATGTTGTCGCGACTGGTGAGGGCCTCTTCGAGGTTCAGGCCGCCGACGACGTTGCGGAGCGTGGTGGTGGTCAGCTGCTCGACGGCGCCGAGGTAGTTGGCGATCTCGTAGGTCGCCGCACGGGCGTCGGTCACCTGGAAGTAGACGACCGTGTCGATCGAGACCACGAGGTTGTCCTCGGTGATGACGGGCTGGGGTGGGAACGAGACGACCTGCTCGCGCATGTCGAGCAGCGGCCGCACGCGGTCGATGAACGGCACGAGGATGTTGAGGCCGGGGGAGAGGGTCTTGTGGTACTTGCCCAGCCGCTCGACCACGCCGGCCGTGGCCTGCGGGATGATCCGGATCGCGCGGAAGAGGATCACCAGCACGAAGATCACGACCACTATGAGGACGAGAACGAGCACGATCCCCCCGATGGCTGCTGCGTCGACGTTCATGAGAGGCTCCCTTGGTTGGTGGGCGAGACGGGCTTGCTGGGCGGTGTGGTGCCGGGGACGACGACGGCCGTCGACCCCTCGATCGCCGTGACGACGACCGGCGTGCCGGTGTCGAGGGTGCCGGACCCCTCGGGGGCGAGGAGCCGGGCGCTCCAGGTCTCGCCGTTCGACAGCTTGACCTGGCCGGGGCCGGCCGCGGGGTCGCCGCCGACGACGGGGACGACCACGATGCCGGCGAGGCCGAGGAGGGCCTCGACGCCGGTCTTCGTCTGATCGCCGCCGCGTTTCAGCGCACGCAGGAGGGGCGGGCGCACCGTGAAGAGGAGCAGCAGGGAGACGATCGCCGCGACGATCACCTGCAACCAGAACTCGCCGCCGAACAGGCCGGCGAGGAGGCCGCCCACGCTGCCGATGGCGAGCATGAGGAAGGTGAACTCGACGGTCGTCACCTCGACGATCACGAAGAGCAGTATCAATCCGATCCAGAGCACCCAGTAGTAGTCGGCGAAGAACTCGGTCATCGTCATGCTCCCTTCCTTGGGAATCGGACCGAAAAGGTAAGGTACAGAATTTCGGCTGCTTGCCCCACGTTAGCAGTCCGCGCTCCGCTTGGTAGCCTGAGGCTGCACGTTTTCGCCGCATCGACAGGAGTACCCCAGAGTGTCCAACCCCCTCGCCGCAGGCAGCCTCGCGGGTCGCCGCGCCCTCGTCACCGGATCCTCTCGCGGAGTCGGCGCCGACACCGTCCAGTACTTCGCCGAGGCCGGCGCCTCGGTGGTCGTCAACTACCGCAACAAGGAGAAGCGCGCCCTCCAGCTCGTCGACAGGATCGTCGCCGGCGGCGGATCGGCCATAGCGATCGGCGCCGACCTGACCGACCCCGAGTCGGTCCAGGGGATGTTCGACCGGGTGGAGGCCGAGCTCGGCGGTCTCGACGTGCTCGTGCTCAACGCGTCGGGCGGCATGGAGTCGGGCATGGCGGCGGACTACGCGCTCCAGCTCAACCGCGATGCGCAGGTCGACGTGCTCACGAAGGCGCTGCCGCTCATGGCCGAGGGCTCGCGCGTCGTCTTCGTCACCAGCCACCAGGCGCACTTCATCCGCACCACGGAGACCATGCCCGAGTACCTCCCCGTGGCGCTGAGCAAGCGCGCCGGCGAGGACGCCCTCCGCGAGCTGATCCCGATGCTCGCCGAGAGGGGCATCGGCTTCACCGTCGTGTCGGGCGACATGATCGAGGGCACGATCACGGCGACGCTGCTCGAGCGCTCCAACCCCGGCGCCATCTCGTCGCGCCGCGAGTCGGCCGGCAAGCTCTACAACGTCGCCGAGTTCGCCGCCGAGGTGGCCGCGGCCGCGCTCGACGAGGTCCCCTCCGACAACACCCGGCTGGTCGGAGACGTCTCCGACTTCGCCGCGGTCTGAGCGTCGGCGCCGTGACCACCCCCACCCCTGCCGGCGACGCCGGCCGCTCGCGCCGCATCCTGCGTCTCACGTCGCGGCTCATCGTGCTCGACGAGGCAGACCGCGTGCTGCTGATGGACACCAGGTCGCCCGACACCTCGGGCGTCTCGCGCTGGATCACGCCCGGCGGCGGGGTCGACCCGGGGGAGTCGCACCGCGACGCCGCGATCCGGGAGCTCCACGAAGAGACCGGCCAGGTCATCTCGGATCCCGGCGAGGTCGTCTTCACCTCCGACTTCGAGGTCGAGTGGGACGCCGCCGACCACACGCACGGCCACGCCGAGTTCTACGTCGTGCGGCTGCCGCACTTCGAGGTGGTCTCGGACGACTGGACCGACGACGAGAAGGTCGACATCGTCGAGTCGCGCTGGTGGAGCCTCGACGAGCTCGCCACGACCACTGAGCAGTTCGAGCCTCTCGATCTGCCCGGCATCATCCGGCGGGCACTCGGCCAGTAAGCACTCGGCCGGCAGGGCCTCGTCTCAACACATGTGATGAGACGAGGTTGGGCCGTTCGGCCGTATCGGCGGGCGAGGCGCCCTTCGTAGGCTCGAGCCATGGACCTCACCGTCATCGTCCCCACCTTCAACGAAGCCCCGAACGTCGCCGAGCTCGTGCGCCGCGTCGAGAAAGCCGTCGAGGGCATCGACGCCGAGATCCTGTTCGTCGACGACTCGAACGACAACACGCCCGACGTGGTCCGCGAGGTCGCGTCGAGGCACGTGCTCCCGGTGCGCCTGCTGCACCGCGACAACCCGGTCGGCGGACTCTCCGGTGCCGTGATCGAGGGCCTCCGCTCGACGACGAGCCGCTGGTCGATCGTCATGGACGGCGACCTGCAGCACCGCCCCGAGACCCTCCCCGCGATCCTCGCCAAGGGCGACGCCACGGGAGCCGACGTCGTCGTCGCCTCGCGCCACGTCGACGGCGGATCGAGCGACGGCCTGTCGGGCGGCGTGCGCCGTCTCGTCTCGCAGACGTCGATCAAGGTCACCAAGGCGCTCTTCCCAAGCCGCCTGCATGGTACGAGCGACCCGATGTCGGGCTTCTTCGGCCTCCGCCGCGGCTCGATCGAGGTCGACGGCCTCCACGCCCGCGGCTTCAAGATCCTGCTCGAGATCCTCGCCCGCCAGTCGCTGTCGGTCGCCGAGGTGCCCCTCGTCTTCGAAGCGCGGCTCGCGGGAACATCCAAGGCCGACATGAAGCAGGGCATCGCCCTCGGCCGCCAGCTGTTCGACCTGAAGTTCGGCCGGATCTCCGGCTTCGCCGCCATCGGAGCCCTCGGCGCCGTCGCGAACCTCGCCATCCTCTACGGCCTGCAGCAGTTCGGCGTTGGCTACCTCGCCGCCGCCTGCATCGCCGCAGTCGCGACGATCATCGGCAACTTCCTGCTGCAGGAGCGCTTCATCTTCAACGACCTCAAGGCCGGCGCCCGCACCGTGTGGAAGCGCTGGTGGCACACCTTCGCCTTCAACGGCACGGAGTCGGCGGTCCGCACGTTCCTGCTCTGGCTCATCGTCGAGACGACCTCGCTGCACAGCGTGCTCGTGCAGGCCGGCCTGATCGCGATCGGCTTCACCCTGCGCTACCTCTACCAGTCGCGCATCGTCTACAAGAACGTCGGCACGTCCGAGCCGACGCTCGACGACATCGTGGAGAGCGAGACTGCGGCACATGAGGCCGCCACGCACGACATCTCGGCCCACGACGCGCACCCCACCACCGGCCCGGTCCGCCAGGCCGAGGTCGCCTAGCTCCGAACGAGGCCGTTCTCGTAGGCGAAGATCACCAGCTGGACGCGATCGCGCAGATCGAGCTTGCCGAGGATCCTGCTCACGTGCGACTTCACCGTCGCATCGCTGAGGTGGCGGTCGTCGGCGATCTCGTTGTTGCTGAGGCCCGCCGCCAGCAGGGAGAAGATCTCCCGCTCCCGGGCGGTGAGCTCCGAGAGCGCATCGGTCCCGGCCGTCGTCGGGCGGCGAGCGAACCGCTCGACGAGCCCGGTCATCACCGAGGGCGCGACGACGGCCGAGCCCGAGTGGATCGTGCGAAGCGAAGCGAGCAGGAACTCGGGGTCGGCGTTCTTGAGCAGGAAGCCCGAGGCACCCGCCTGAATCGCCTTGAACGTCTTGTCGTTGAGCTCGAACGTCGTGAGCACGACGACCTTGGGGGCCGGCCCGTCAGCGGCCAGGATGCGCGCGGTCGCCTCGACGCCGTCCGTCACGGGCATCTCGATGTCCATCAGGATCAGGTCGACCGGCTCGGAGGTCGCTCTCTCGACCGCCTCGCCGCCGTCGGACGCCTCCCACGCCACGGCGAAGTCGTCCTGCGAGTCGAGGATCATCCGGATCCCGGCGCGGAACAGGGGCTGGTCGTCGGCGAGGCCGATGCGGATCTCGGTCACTCGGGAGCTCCTGGGTGGTGGGGGATTCGAGCGGCGACTCCGAAGCCGGTGACGCCGTCGACGCGCGGGCCGCTCTCGACGGTGCCTCCGACGAGGCGGACGCGCTCCACCATGCCCGCGAGGCCGTAGCCGCCCAGGCGAGGCCGGTCGGCCTCGGCGATGAGACCGGGGCCGCCGTCTTCGGTGGTGTGCGTGGTCACTCCGACGCCGTCGACGGTCCACGAGATGGCGACATCGACGCGGGTGCCGGGTCCGCCGTGCTTGAGCGCATTGGTCAGGGCCTCCTGCACGACGCGGTAGAGCGCGAGGTCGCCCGCCGTCGAGAGCTGCAGACGGTGGCCGGTCTCGGCGACCTCGACGACCAGCCCCGACGAGCGGAGGTTGGCGACGAGCCCCTCGAGGTCGGCGATGCCGAGCGAGCCCTCGTGGCCGTCGCCGCCCGACAGCACGTTCAACAGGTCGCTGACGTCGTCGAGGGCCGATCGGGCCGACTGGTTGATGACGCCGAGCGCGTCGGTCGCGGCCTGCGGGTTCTTCGCCACGGCGTACCGGGCTCCGTCGGACTGCGCGATGATCACCGCGAGCGAGTGCCCGATCACGTCGTGCATCTCGCGCGACAGGCGCGTGCGCTCGGTCTCCTGGGCGACTCGGAGCTCGGCCCGGAGCAGCTCCTGGTCGCCCTCGAGGCGCTCGAGGCGCGCGGCGATGAGGGCCCGCCGCGTGCCCGTGATCGTCCCGAGCAGCCAGAACAGCGAGAGCGCGGCGGCGATGACCCCGGCCACGCCGACGAAGTAGATGACCCGCGACACCGCGAGCTGCGACGCGTGCTGCCCGTGGGGGAGGAAGAGCCCGGTGATCAGGACGAGCTTCACGCTGGCGACCACGCCGCCGGCCAGGCTCGCCGCCAGGCCGAGACGGCGGACCAGACGCGACTCGGACAGGCTCGTCGCGAAGATGACGACGGCGAGCATGACATTGCCGTTGATGAAGGAGGGCAGGACCAGCAGCTGCACGAGCGCTCCGAGCCAGGAGATGCCGAGGGCCGTACCGGGGGAGCGGCGCCGGAAGACGAGCGCCAGTGCGAACAGCGCGTCGACGGGAAGCGTGATCCAGCCCGTGCGGAACACGTCCAGGCACCCGAAGAACCCGAACGCGACGACGCCCACGATGACGTCGACCGCGAAGGGCCGACGGTCGAGGGATGTCCACATGGGTCTTACGCTAGCGTCCGCCGAAGGGGAGTCGGCCCTGCCAGGTCGCGTCGGGCGTCATCTCCCGTCGCCGACCCCGTGTCGCAGCGCCTCGAAGAGCGCCTCGAGCCGGGCGCGGTGGCCCGCCGCCAGCGCGTCGGGCTCAGCGCCGGCGAGCAGCCCCGCGGCAGTCTCGACGAACACCGCGGCGTAGCCGTTGACGAAGAACACGGCCAGTATCCGCCCGTCCGGCCCGAGCTCGTCGGCGAGCACGCGCTGGAGGCCGGCGGCGATGCCCCGGGCCCGCGCTATCAGCGCGGGGGAGCCGGCGACCGTGCGCAGGAACTCGACCGACCGTTCGCTCAACCCCGAGAAGGCGTGCTTCTCGTCGGCGAGGCCGACCATGGCTCGGTGCAGCGACTCGACGACATCGCCCGTCTCACGCGCGGCCGACCGGAGCAGGGCCTCGACGTCACCCGAGCGGTCGAGAAAGAGATCCTCCTTCGTCGGGAAGTGGTTGAAGACGGTCACGCTCGACACGCCCGCGTCCTTCGCGACCTGAGCCACCGTCACAGAGTCGAAGCCGCGCTCGATGAAGAGGCGGTTGGCGGCTTCGAGGATCCGGGCGCGCGTCTGGGGCCCGCCGCGCTCGCTCGTTCTGGGCATGTCGCTCGCTTTCTCCACCGACTGAGTCTTGTGTGACTTAATTTAGTGACATAACCTAACGGCATGTCCATCACTATTCTCCCGTCTGCGCGCACGCAGCCCGCCACTCTCCGAGCCGCCTGGCTCGCCCTCGCGGGCCTGTCGGCGGTCTTCCTGTTCGAGATGCTCGACAACTCCGTGCTGAACGTGGCTCTGCCGACCATCGGCCGCGACCTGCAGGCGTCGACGACGGCGCTGCAGTGGGTGACCGGCTCGTACTCGGTGGTCTTCGGCGGCCTCATGCTCGCTTTCGGCAGCCTGTCGGACCGCTTCGGTCGCCGCCGGATGATGCTCATCGGCCTGACACTGCTCGCCGTGGCCAGCCTCGCGACCGCGTTCGTCACCAGCGCCGAGCAGCTGATCGCCGTCCGCCTGCTCATGGGCGTGGCCGCGGCCATGACGACGCCGGGCTCGATCGCCCTGGCGTTCCGCCTCTTCGCAGGCGACGACCTGCGCGTGCGGGCGATGAGCCTGATCACGACGGTCGGCCTCGTCGGCCTGGCCCTCGGCCCGACGGTCGGCGGTCTCGTCATCGCCATCGCACCGTGGCAGGTGCTCCTGCTGGCCAATGTGCCGATCGCCGTCCTCGCCTGGATCGGAATCCGCGGCGGCATCGCCGTCGACGAGCCGGGGGAGCTGCATCGCGACCCCATCGATGTCGCCGGCGCCGTGCTGGGCACGGTGACGATCGTCCTCGCGCTGGTCGCCCCGACGCTCTTCGTCGACTTCGGCGCGAGCTCCTGGGCGGCCTGGGCATCAGCCGTCGCGGCCGCCGGGGGAGCAGCGCTCTTCGTCCGTCGCATGCGGACTGCTCAGCACCCGCTGCTCGACCTGGCGCTCGTGGCCCGGCCGCTGGTGTCGTCCGGCCTCGCCTACAAGGCCGCCACCGGGCTCGCGACCGCCGGCCTCGGCTACCTCGTCACCCTTCAGCTGCAGCTCGACTGGGGCTGGCCGCCGGCGCTGGCAGCTGTCGGCCTGCTGCCGCAGGTGGTGGTCCTGCTCGCCGGCGGGCCGTTCGTCGGCCCGCTGGTGAAGCGCATCGGAATGGACCGCGCCGCCTGGCTGAGCTCCGTCTGCGTCATCCTCGGCCTCGCCGTCTACGGCGTGCTCGGGACCCTCGGCTACCCGTGGGTCGCCACAGCGCTCGTCCTGGTGGCCGCCGGCATCCGGATCAACGGCGTCGTCGCCGGAACCAACGTCATGCGCGGCCTTCCCGAGAACCGCACGTCGATCGGCGCAGCCCTCGTCGACACGGCCTCCGAGGTCGCCACCGGCGTGGGCGTCGCCGTCACCGGAACGATCCTGGCGGCATTGTTCACCGGCAGCATCGCGACGGCGCACTGGTCGGCGGCCCAGACGGCGGAGTTCCGCGACGCCGTGATGGTCGGCGGGCTGAGCCTCACGGCGATGGCCGCGGCGCTGGTGGCGTGGGGTGTGTGGCGGGCCCGGCGCGGCGGCGCGGTGACGGCCGTGCCCCATCCTGCGCAGTAAGTCCCCGAATGCGCTGATAATGCACATTATGTCAAGTAATGCGGATTTCGGACCGGAGTTGCCCCGTTGCGCACGCCCTAAGCGACCTTGCGCCACACCGACACGTGACCCGCACTGTCGGCCGTGAACGGCGCACGCGTCCAGTCGGCCCAGCGCTGGTCCAATCGCAGGCCGGCGTGCATCGCCATCAGGTCGAGCTCCGACGGCCAGACGTAGCGGTGCGGCGACGAGAACGTCGTCGCGGCACCGTCGGCGAAATCGTAGTGATGCGACACGAGCAGCTGCGTGACGGTGTCGATCTCGTCGAAGCCGAGGTGAGTGTCGGTCACCTCGAACGGCTGGTACCTCTCCCCCGGAACCAGCTGTCGCAATCGCGGCACGAACGTCTCGATGACGAATGCGCCGCCGAGTCGCAGGTGTGCCGCGGCGTTCTCGAAGCACGCGACCTGCTGCTCCTGCGTCAGCAGGTTCGTGATCGTGTTGTATACCAGATACACGAGAGCGAACTCGCCGGGGACCCGGGTCGAGGCCATGTCGCCGACGACGACCGGCACCGCCTCTCCCCCGGGCTTCGCCGCCAGCTCGGCGGCCATCGCCTCGGAGAACTCGATGCCCGACACCGCGACACCCGTCTCGGCCAGCGCAAGCCCGATGCGCCCGGTGCCGATGGCGAACTCAAGTGCCGGCCCGCCCGCCGCGATCCGGCGCAGGAACTCCACCGTCGGCCCCACGACCTCCGGCGCGAACATCCCCGCCGACGACCGGTCGTACGAGCGAGCGACGTCGGCACCCCAGACGTGCGGATCGAGATCGTCGGCGTCAAGCGGCATGGCGTCCTCCTCGGACGCAGGAACTGCGTGCCACCCTACCCACGGCCCCGCGTCGCCGCACGTGCCCGCCCCCGCCGCCCCTCCCCCGCCCGGCCCACGATCGCGACATGGCACCACGACGTCGAGCGGTGTCATGTCGCGATCGTGGGCGGAAGCGTCGCGATCGTCCGCGCACAGCACGACGGCCGGGTCACCCGCAGGTGACCCGGCCGTCGCCGGTGCTGCCGCTGCGCCTAGTCGGTGCCGGAGTCGAACGCCGCGGACTCGCTGGCGGCGTCGGTGGCGCGCCCCTGGGCGTCCGTGGCCGCATCGACGGGCTCGGACGCACCGAGGATGAGCTCGCCCTCCCCTGCCTCGAGCGACCCGACGAGGTCGGCCGTGGCTCCGCCGATCAGGCCCGACAGGGCGTACTGCTCGAGGCGCGAGCGCGAGTCGGCGATGTCGAGGTTGCGCATCGTGAGCTGGCCGATGCGGTCGTCCGGGCCGAAGGCCGAGTCGCCGACGCGCTCCATCGAGAGCTTCTCGGGGTGGTAGCTGAGACCGGGGCCGGTGGTGTCGAGGATCGTGTAGTCGTCGCCGCGGCGGAGGCGGACCGTGACCTCGCCGGTGATGGCCGAGCCGACCCAGCGCACGAGCGACTCGCGGAGCATGAGCGACTGCGGGTCGAGCCAACGGCCCTCGTACATGAGGCGGCCGAGCTTGCGGCCCTCGTTGTGGTAGTTCGCCACGGTGTCTTCGTTGTGGATCGCGTTGAGCAGGCGCTCGTAGGCGAGGTGCAGCAGAGCCATGCCGGGTGCCTCGTAGATGCCGCGGCTCTTCGCCTCGATGATGCGGTTCTCGATCTGGTCGGACGCGCCCAGGCCGTGACGGCCGCCGATGGCGTTCGCCTCGAGCACCAGGGCGACGGAGTCGGCGAATTCCACGCCGTTGATCGCGACCGGGCGGCCGGCCTCGAAGCGGACGCTCACCTCTTCGGTCGCCACCTCGACGTCGTCGCGCCAGGCGGCGACGCCCATGATCGGCTCGACGATGTCGAGGCCGTGGCTGAGCTCCTCGAGGCTCTTCGCCTCGTGCGTGGCGCCCCAGATGTTGGCGTCGGTCGAGTACGCCTTCTCGGTCGAGTCGCGGTACGGGAAGCCGCGGGCGACGAGCCACTCGCTCATCTCGGTGCGGCCGCCGAGCTCGTTCACGAAGTCGGAGTCGAGCCACGGCTTGTAGACGCGCAGGCGCGGGTTGGCCATGAGGCCGTAGCGGTAGAACCGCTCGATGTCGTTGCCCTTGTAGGTGGAGCCGTCACCCCAGATGTCGACGCCGTCCTCTTTCATGGCGCGGACCAGCATCGTGCCGGTCACCGCGCGGCCGAGCGGCGTCGTGTTGAAGTACGTCTTGCCGCCGGAGCGGATGTGGAAGGCGCCGCACTGGAGGGCGACCAGGCCCTCTTCGACGAGGGCGCTCTTGGCGTCGACGAGGCGCGCGATCTCGGCGCCGTACTCCTTCGCGCGCTCCGGCACCACGTCGATGTCGGGCTCGTCGTACTGGCCGATGTCGGCCGTGTACGTGCACGGAACAGCGCCCTTCTCGCGCATCCACGCGACGGCGCAGGAGGTGTCGAGGCCACCGGAGAACGCGATGCCGACGCGCTCGCCGACGGGGAGACTGCTCAGTACTTTGGACATGACGAAAATCCTAGTGCGAACCTCGCCCCCGACCCGACCGGGCGACGCGGGTCAGCCGCGCGTGATCTTCGGCTTCTTGGGCACGGCGACCTTGCGGCCCTTCGGATACCCGGCCTCACGCGCGGCGTGCTCCTTGGCCTCGGCCTTGTCGGTCTTCGCCTCGCTCCGGTGCTGGTACAGCGCGAAGAGACTCGCCAGGACGGCGACGATTAGGGTTACCACTCGCATAGCCCAACCCTACGACCGCCGAGGCGCCCGCCGCCCAGCAAGGACCCCATGACGACAGACGGACCCGCCACGAGCGAGGGCGCGCCGAAGCCCGACACCGACCGGTGCCCCTGCCTGAGCGGAGAGACCTACGGGGCCTGCTGCGGGCCGTTCCACCGCGGCCGAGCGTCGGCACCGACGGCCGAGCGTCTGATGCGATCGCGCTACTCGGCCTTCGCGGTCGGCGACGCGGCCTACCTGCTCGCCACCTGGCACCCGTCGACACGGCCGGCGAGTCTCGAGCTCGACCCGGCCGACCGGTGGTTCCGGCTCGACATCCTCGACGTGGTGCGCGGCGGAATGCTCGACACCGAAGGCACAGTGGAGTTCGAGGCGCGGTTCAGAGACGACGACGGCGCTCACGTGCTCCGAGAGCGGTCGACGTTCCTGCGCCAGAAGAACCGGTGGCTGTACGTCGAGGCGGTCTAGCCCGCTCCGAAGCTCAGACCTCGCCGAAGCCCGAGTCGACGAGCTGGACGAGCGCGTCGACGGCCGCCACCGCGTCGTCACCCGTCGCGACGATCGAGACGGTCGAGCCCTGCGGCAGGCCGAGGCCCATGATGCGCAGCAGGCTCTTCGCATCGACGCCGTTAATCTGGATGCTCGACGAGAAGGCTCCGGCGTGCTTCACGAACTCGGCCGCGGGGCGCGCGTGCAGGCCCGACGGGTTGATCAGCGTCGTCGATCGCTCGACGGCGCCGGCCACCTCCGCTCGGCTGAGGTCGCGCTCGTCGGCGTGGGCGTCGGCGACCCCCGTAGCCGTCCGGGCCGCGGCCGCGACGTCGGCGAGCGACCCACCGGTCTCGGCCGATACGGCTGCGGCGACCGTGCCCTCGACGACGGGCGCGTCGGCGATCACGACGAGCGCCTTCTCGGCGTCGTCCAGGAAGTCGACGACAGTCTCGGCGGTCAGGATCGCGGACCCGAGATCGCACAGGATCACGACACCCGATCCGCCCTGCGCCCGGGTCAGCCCCTGCGAGATGCGGTCGAAGCTGGTGCCGATGCCGCCCTCGTCCGTGCCGCCCGCGGCCACGATCGTGATGCTGGGCGCCATCTGCGCGGCCAGCTCGACCGTGCCCTCGGCGATCTTCGAGCTGTGCGACACGACGACGATTCCGACTGGTGCTGCCATGGGGTCAGCCTTCCTGAGAGGCGGCCGCGTCGGCCGCGGCGGCGATGATGAGAGAGGACGACTCGGCGCCCGGGTCACGGTGGCCGACGGCTCGCTCGCCCAGGTAGCTCGCACGGCCCTTGCGCGCCACGAGCGGCTCGGTCGACACGGCGCCCGCGGCGGCGGCGTCGGACGCGGCGCGCAGCACCTCGCTCGGCGACTTCCCGTCGGCGGCGGCAGCGGTGGCGGCGTCGACGGCCGGGGTCCACGCGTCGATCATCGTCTTGTCGCCCACCTCCGCCTTGCCGCGCAGCACGACGCCGTCGCGCGCCGCCGTCAGGAAGGCGACGACCGCGTCGGAATCGAGCTCCGCCTGGTCTCCGATCGCCTGCGAGCCTTTCAGGTACGCGGTTCCGAGCAGCGGACCGGAGGCTCCGCCGACCGTGGAGATCAGCGTCGTCGCAACCAGCTTGAGCGCCTCGCCCGGCGTCGAGTCGGACGGGAGGCTCTCGAACTTCGCCTTGACGGCAGTGAAGCCGCGGTCGAGGTTCTCGCCGTGGTCGCCGTCGCCGATCTCGCGGTCGAGGTCGATCAGGTGGAGCCGGTTGTCGGAGACGACCTTGACGGTGTCTGCGACCCAGGCGGTGACCCAGGAGAGGCCGAGGCTCATGGCAATCCTTTCGAGAGGAGGTGGGGCGGAGGCTCAACGGCCCCAGCGGAGGGCGACGGTCTCGACGGGGGCGTCCCACAGCTCGGTCAGCTCGTCGTCCAGCTTCGCGACGGTGATCGACACGCCCTGCATCTCGAGGCTCGTAACGAAGTTGCCCACCAGCGTACGCGCGACCTCGATGCCCTTCTCGGCGAGCACCTTCGCAGCGTGCCGGTAGACGATGTACTGCTCGACGAGCGGCGTGCCGCCCATCCCGTTGACGAAGAGGAGCACCCTGTCGCCGGACGCGAACGGGAGGTCCTCCAGGATCGGCGCGAGCATGCGATCCACGATCGCGTCGGCCGGCTCGAGCGGGATCCGCTCGCGTCCGGGCTCGCCGTGGATTCCGATGCCGATCTCGATCTCGTCGTCGGCGAGCACGAAGCTCGGCTCGCCGGCGTGCGGCACGATGCCCGCGGCGAGGGCGACGCCCATGGTGCGCACGACGGAGTTGGCCTTCGTGGCGATGGCGGCGACGGCATCGAGGTCGTCGCCGCGCTCGGCCGCCGCGCCTGCGACCTTCTCGACGAACACGGTGCCGGCGACACCGCGCCGCCCGGCCGTGAAGAGGCTGTCCTTCACCGCGACGTCGTCGTCGACGACGACCGAGACGACCCGCACGCCCTCGGCGTCCGCGAGGTCGGCCGCGGTCTCGAAGTTCAGCACGTCGCCCGTGTAGTTCTTCACGATGTGGAGCACGCCTGCCCCGCCGTCCACGGCGAGCGTCGCAGCCACGATCGGGTCGGGGGTGGGCGAGGTGAACACGGGCCCGGGAACTGCGGCCGACAGCATGCCCACGCCCACGAAGCCCGCATGGAGCGGTTCGTGGCCCGAGCCGCCTCCGGAGACGATCGCCACCTTGCCGCTCACCGCCCCCGAGGCCCGAGCCACGAAGAGCGGGTCGGGCGTGACGCTCACGATGTCGGGATGGGCGAGCCCGAACCCCTCCACGGACTCGTCGACGACGTTCTTCGGATCATTGATGAGCTTCTTCATCGAAGGCCTCCCAATCGGCTGATGCGCTTACCGTACCGCTCCGGTAACGGACACAGCCAGACACAGAACAAAGTCCGACCGTGTTGGTATCGCAAACCTCTGCGCCGGGTCTAGGGTGATGGCAATTGCTCATCGCGGAGTACCCAGCAGGGGAACTCTGCTTTCACGGCTAAGGACGGTCGAAGTGGATCTGGGAACTATTTTTCTCTCCGAGACGGTGGGCACGGCGATGCTTCTCCTTCTCGGTGGCGGCGTGGTCGCCAACGTGGCGCTCGTCAAGAGCAAGGGCTTCAACGGCGGCACGCTGATGGTCAACTTCGGCTGGGGCCTCGCGGTCATGGCCGGAATCCTGGTGTCGTACAAGTCGGGCGCCCACCTCAACCCCGCAGTGAGCATCGCGCAGCTGATCCTGGGGAACATCACGTTCGTCCAGTTCCTCGTGTACGTGCTCGCCCAGATGATCGGCGCCATCATCGGCGCCGTGCTGGTCTACCTGGCGTACAAGAACCACTTCGACGAAGAGCCGGAGCCGGCTGCGAAGCTCGGCGTGTTCTCCACCGGCCCTGCGATCCGCAGCTACGCGTGGAACTTCGTGACCGAGGTCATCGCCACGTTCGTCCTCGTCTTCGTGATCATCGCGATCGGCAACGGCAAGGCTCCCGCCGAGCTCGGCCCCTTCCCGGTTGCCTTCCTGGTCGTCGGCATCGGCGCCTCCCTCGGCGGCCCGACCGGCTACGCCATCAACCCGGCCCGTGACCTCGGCCCGCGCATCGCGCACGCCTTCCTCCCGATCAAGGGCAAGGGCGCGAGCGACTGGGGCTACGCCTGGGTGCCGGTCCTCGGTCCGCTCGTCGGCGGCGCGCTCGCAGCGCTCCTGTCGTTCGCGCTCCTCCCCCTCGCCTCCTAGAGGCCCCGAGGCCCGGACGACTCCCGTCGCCCGGGCCTCCGCATGAACTCACCACCCCGTACCGATCTGAACTATCAACGAAGGAGTTCACACCGTGAGCGACGACTACATCCTCGCAATCGACCAGGGCACCACCTCCAGCCGTGCCATCGTCTTCGACCACTCGGGCGGCATCGTGTCGACCGGGCAGCTCGAGCACGAGCAGATCTTCCCCCGCGCCGGCTGGGTCGAGCACAACCCCAAGGAGATCTGGGAGAACACGCGCGAGGTCATCGGCCAGGCGCTCTCCCGCGCCAACATCACGCGCCACAACCTCAAGGCGATCGGCATCACCAACCAGCGCGAGACCGCCGTCGTCTGGGACAAGAACACCGGCGAGCCCGTCTACAACGCCATCGTGTGGCAGGACACCCGGACGCAGGAGATCGTCGACCGCTTTGCGGCCGACGGCGGCGTCGAGCGCTTCAAGGACATCGTCGGGCTCCCCCTCAGCACCTACTTCGCCGGAACCAAGATCGTCTGGATCCTCGAGAACGTCGAAGGCGCACGCGAGAAGGCCGAGGCGGGCGACCTGATCTTCGGCACCACCGACACCTGGGTCCTCTGGAACCTGACCGGCGGCGTCGACGGCGGCGTCCACGTGACCGACGTCACCAACGCCTCACGCACGCTCTTCCTCGACCTCGAGACCCTCGAGTGGCGTCAGGACATCCTCGACGTCTTCGGCGTGCCGAAGTCGATGCTCCCCGAGGTCAAGTCGTCGTCCGAGATCTACGGCTACGCGTCCTCGTCGTCGCTGGTGCGCGAGGTGCCGATCGCCGGCATCCTCGGCGACCAGCAGGCCGCCACCTTCGGCCAGGCCGCTTTCGACAAGGGCGAGTCGAAGAACACCTACGGCACCGGAAACTTCCTCATCTTCAACACGGGCGAGGAGAAGGTCAAGAGCGAGAACGGCCTGCTCACGACCATCGGCTACAAGCTGGGCGACGGTCCGACGCACTACGCGCTCGAGGGCTCCATCGCCGTCACCGGCTCGCTGATCCAGTGGCTGCGCGACAACCTCGGCATCATCAACTCGGCCCCCGAGGTCGAGACGCTCGCCACCACGGTGGAGGACAACGGCGGCGTGTACTTCGTGCCCGCGTTCTCGGGACTGTTCGCGCCGTACTGGCGCTCGGATGCCCGCGGCGCGCTCGTCGGCATGACCCGCTACGTGAACAAGGGCCACATCGCCCGCGCCGCCCTGGAGGCCACCGCCTTCCAGACGCGCGAGGTGCTCGACGCCGTCAACGCCGACTCGGGCGTCGACCTGACCGAGCTCAAGGTCGACGGCGGCATGACCGCCAACGACGCGCTCATGCAGTTCCAGGCCGACATCCTCAACGTGCCGGTCGTCCGCCCGGTCGTCGCCGAGACCACTGCGCTCGGCGCAGCCTACGCAGCCGGTCTCGCCGTCGGCTTCTGGGAGAACCTCGACGATCTCCGCGCCAACTGGCAGGAGTCGAAGCGCTGGACGCCCAACCTCGACGACGCGGAGCGCGACCGCACGCTCCGCCTCTGGAAGAAGGCCGTGACGCGCACGTTCGACTGGGTCGACGAAGACGTGAACTGATTCACCGTCGGGCAGACGAATGACAGAGCGGGCCGCAGGAAGTTCCTGTGGCCCTCGTGTCGTGCTCGGAGTCAGGAGCGGGTTGCGGCGACCCACTCGTCGAGCTTCGCAGTCGCGGCCCCGGAGTCGATGGAGCGCGCGGCCACCTCGAGCTGCTCGCGGAAGCGATGGACGATCGGGCGCTCACGCTGGGCGGGATCCTGCGCGAGACGGAACGACACCAGGCCCGCAGCCGCGTTCAGCAGGACGATGTCGCGGACCGGGCCGGTCTCCCCGCTGAGCGTGCGACGGGCCACGCCGGCGTTGTGCTCGGGGTCCTTGCCGAGCAGGTCGTCGATCGACGCGCGCGGGATGCCCAGCTCGACCGGATCGAGGTCGTGCTCGGTCACCTGGCCGCCCGACACCTCCCAGATGTGGCTGTGGCCCGTCGTGGTGAGCTCGTCGAGGCCGTCGTCGCCGCGGAACACCAGTGCCGTCGCTCCCCTGGTCTGGAACACGCCGACGATCAGCGCGACCTTCGAGGCGTTGGCCACGCCGACGGCGCTGGCCTCAGGACGCGCGGGGTTCGTGACCGGACCGAGGAAGTTGAACACCGTCGGGACGCCGATCTCGCTGCGCGTCGGGCCGGCGTGCCTGAAGCCGGGGTGGAAGGCTGCCGCGTAGGCGAAGGTGATGCCCACCTCCTGCAGCACCTCGGCCACCCGGGAGGGATCGCGGGTGAGATCGACACCGAGCGCACTGAGCACGTCGGACGACCCCGACGACGAGCTGGCGGCGCGATTGCCGTGCTTGATGACCGGCACGCCCGAGGCCGCGACCACGATCGACGCCATCGTCGAGACGTTCACCGTGCCGAACCGGTCTCCCCCGGTGCCGACGATGTCGACCGCCATGGAGTCGACCGGGAGCGGCACGGCATGGGCCAGGATCGCGTCGCGGAACCCCACGATCTCATCGACCGTCTCGCCCTTGGCCCGCAGAGCGATCAGGAAGGCAGCCAGCTGCGAGCCGGTCGCCTCGCCCACCATCACGCGCTCCATCGCCCAGGTGGCGTCGGCGATCGAGAGGTCCTCGCCGTCCAGGAGCAAGTCGATGATGCGGGGCCAGGAGAGATCGCTTGTCATGACTCTCAGCCTACTAAGCGCCTTCTTTCAGATATCTCGCCATCAAGACTGGCAGGGTCTTGCGGCGAAATTCTCGGGGCTTTATCGGCCATAATGAATCTTGTGACAAGTACCTCTCTCTCGAGACCTTCAGGCGGACCGGTTGTCAACCGGCCCAGCACTGCCGCTGTCGGAACCATCGTGTGGCTCGGAAGCGAGGTGATGTTCTTCGCGGGCCTGTTCGCGATCTACTTCACCCTTCGCAGCACGTCACCCGAGCTCTGGGCGTCGCAGAGCGCCAAGCTCGACGTCCCGTTCGCGGCCTTCAACACCATCACCCTGGTTCTCTCCAGCGTCACCTGCCAGTTCGGCGTCTTCGCCGCTGAACGTCTGCAGGGCAAGCGCACGGGCAAGCTCTTCCAGGTGTCGAAGTGGGGCCTGGTCGAATGGTTCTTCCTCTCGTACGCCATGGGCGCCGTCTTCGTCTCCCTGCAGACCTACGAGTACACGAACCTGATCGCCGAGCACGTGACGCTCCAGTCGAGCGCCTACGGCTCGGCCTTCTACCTGACCACCGGCTTCCACGCCGCGCACGTCACGGGCGGTCTCCTCTGCTTCCTGTTCATCATCGGACGCGCCTATGCGGTCAAGAACTTCAGCCACCGAGAGGCCACCAGCGCCATCGTCATCTCGTACTACTGGCACTTCGTCGACGTCGTGTGGATCGGCCTGTTTCTCGTCGTCTACATCTTGAAATAAGCATCGTCTCAAATAGGCATTGGATTCCCACAGCAGAATGTTCTCCTCCTCTAAAGCCACCGCCACGGCCCGCCGCAAGCGCGTCGGACGCCGCTCGCCGCTCGCCACCGTCTCGCTCATCGTCGTCGGCCTGCTGACCACCGGCGGTGCGTACGCGCTCTTCACCTCGACCGCCACGGCCGAGACGGGCAGCGGCACCACCTCCGCCGTGTCGCAGGACAAGGTGAACGAGGGTCAGAAGCTCTTCGCCGCCAACTGCGCCACGTGCCACAACATGAGCGGCTCTGGCACGACCGAGGGCCCGAGCCTCATCGGCGTCGGCGCCGCTGCCGTGGACTTCCAGGTCGGCACCGGGCGCATGCCCGCCGCGGCGAACGGTCCGCAGGCTCTCGAGAAGCCCGTGCAGTTCACGAACGAGCAGATCCAGGCGATGGCCGCCTACGTGGCCTCGCTGGGCACTGGCCCTTCGGAGCCTCAGTCGAAGTACCTCAAGGAGAACGGCAACGCCGCCAACGGCGCCGAGCTGTTCCGCATCAACTGCGCCATGTGCCACAACGTCGCCGGCGCCGGTGGCGCGCTGACGGAGGGCAAGTTCGCTCCCTCGCTCAAGGGAGTCTCGTCCAAGCACATCTACGAGGCCATGCTGACCGGCCCGCAGAACATGCCCGTGTTCAACGACATGAACATCACCCCGCAAGACAAAGCGGACATCATTACGTACCTCAAGTACCTCGAGAAGAACCCGTCGCCGGGCGGATTCCAGCTCGGCGACCTCGGTCCCGTCTCCGAAGGCCTCTTCATCTGGATCTTCGGCCTCGGCGCGATCGTCGCCATCACGGTCTGGCTGACGGCCCGCTCGCACTAATCCCCTCTCGCGGGCACGGCGATCAGACCGGCTCGCGAGCACCGAAGTCAGAACCACCGATTTTTTGAGTCACGAGCTCACCGAAAGGCAGCACCATGGCAGATCACGACGACGAGACCCTCGCGGGCTCGGCTGTCGAGAAGGCTGAGCCGCAGAAGATCTCCGCGGGTACCGCGGTCATCCCTGCAGACCCCTTCGAGAATCCGGGCGAACCGCAGCATCACATCCGGATGACCGACAAAGACCCGGCGGAGGAGAAGCGTGCGGCCCGTCAGGTCTCGACGCTGTTCTTCGCGTCGATCGTCTTTAGCTGCCTGGCTGTGGCCGCCTACATCGCCTTCCCGATCAAAGACGGCGACACCGGCTCCATCCGCCTGAACAACCTGTTCCTCGGTCTCGGCATTGCACTCGGCCTGCTCGCCATCGGCATCGGTGCCGTCCACTGGTCCAAGACGATCATGCCCGCGCGCGAGATCACGGAGCAGCGTCACCTCACACGCGGCTCGGATGCGACCCGCGCCAAGGCCGTCGAGGTCTTCGAGCTCGGCAACAAGGAGTCGGGCTTCGGTCGCCGCAGCCTGATCCGCAACAGCCTCTTCGGCGCCCTGTTCGCCTTCATCCTCCCCGGCGTGGTCATCTTCCGCGACCTCGGCCCGAAGGTCGACCCGAACGTCGTTCTGAGGCATACACTCTGGAAAAAGGGTATGCACCTCACCCTCGACCCTTCCGGCACTCGCATCAAGGCTGCCGATGTGACCCTCGGCTCGGCTTTCCACGTCATCCCCGAAAGCCTGCTCGACTCCGAGGATCTGCTCGAAGAGAAAGCCAAGGCTGCCGTTCTCCTCATGCGCCTGAAGCCTGAGGACCTCCACGAGCCCGAGGGCCGCGAGGACTGGCAGTACAACGGAATCGTTGCCTATTCCAAGATCTGCACGCACGTCGGCTGCCCTGTGGCGCTGTACGAGCAGCAGACACACCACCTGCTCTGCCCCTGCCACCAGTCCACGTTCGACGTGACCGAGAACTGCAAGGTCATCTTCGGACCGGCCTCACGGCCCCTGCCGCAGCTGCCCATCACGGTCGACGACCAGGGCTACCTCGTGGCACAGAGCGATTTCCACGAGCCGGTTGGCCCGAGTTTCTGGGAGCGTGACCGCGCATGAGCGCCACGACCGAATCACCCGTAGAGACCCACGAAGTGGGCTACGCCGAACAGGGCAACATGCCGCTGCGCCCCGCTAAGGGCAGCAAGCTCATGGGTGCCGCCGCCAACTACATCGACGAGCGCACGAGCGTCTCCGGCCTGGTCAAAGAGGTGGGTCGCAAGATCTTCCCCGACCACTGGTCGTTCATGCTCGGAGAGGTCGCCCTCTACAGCTTCGTCGTGATCCTGCTCTCGGGCACTTTCCTGACGTTCTTCTTCCAGCCGTCCATGGCCGAGGTCACCTACAACGGCTCGTACGTGCCTCTCAAGGGCATCGACATGTCGGCGGCGATGCAGTCGGCCCTGAACATCTCGTTCGAGATCCGCGGTGGCCTGCTCTTCCGCCAGATCCACCACTGGGCGGCCCTGCTGTTCATCGCTGCCATCGGCCTGCACATGCTCCGCATCTTCTTCACGGGTGCGTTCCGCAAGCCGCGCGAGATCAACTGGTTCATCGGCTTCGTGCTCTTCATCCTGGCGCTGGCCGAGGGTTTCACCGGCTACTCGCTCCCCGACGACCTGCTCTCGGGCAACGGTCTCCGGATCATCGACGGCATGGTCAAGGGCATCCCTGTCCTGGGCGTGTGGATCTCGTACCTCCTCTTCGGCGGAGAGTTCCCCGGAACCGCGATCGTCAGCCGTCTGTACTCGCTGCACATCATGCTGCTGCCGGCGCTCCTCATCGCGATGCTCGGCGCCCACCTCCTGCTGCTCGTCATCAACAAGCACACGCAGTTCTCGGGCCCCGGCAAGACGAACAACAACGTCGTCGGCGTGCCGGTCATGCCGGTGTTCGCGGCCAAGGCCGGTGGGTTCTTCTTCATCGTCTTCGGTGTCATCGTCCTGATCGCGTCGCTCTTCACGATCAACCCGATCTGGAACTACGGACCCTACGACCCTTCCCCGGTCTCCGCGGGCACGCAGCCCGACTGGTACATCGGCTTCGCCGACGGCGCGCTCCGACTGGCGCCGCCTCACTGGGAGGTCGTCTGGGGCGGCTATACCGTCTCGTTCAACATCCTGGTTCCGATCGTCGTCCTGATGGGTCTTCTCGCGACCGTCGCCTTCTATCCCTTCATCGAGGGCTGGGTCACCGGCGACAAGCGCGAGCACCACATCCTCGACCGTCCGCGAAACGCTCCGACGCGCACGGCCATCGGTGCCGCTCTCATGACGCTGTACGCAGCGCTGTGGGCCGCAGCCTCGTCCGACCTCATGGCGACGCACTTCAAGCTGTCGATCGATCAGGTGATCCACGTCATGCAGTTCTTGACCGTGGTAGGCCCGTTCATCGCCTTCTGGATCACGAAGCGCGTCTGCCTCGGCCTTCAGCGCAAGGACCGCGAGATCGCTCTCCACGGACACGAGTCGGGCCGCATCGTCCGCCTCCCCGGTGGCGAGTTCATCGAGGTCCACACCCCGCTCACCGAATACGAGCGCTGGACCCTGGTCAGCTACAACGAGTACGAGCCCCTCATGGTCCGTCCAAACGAGCGCGGAGTCATCACGCCCGTCGAACGTGTTCGGGCCGCCGTCTCGGGATTCTTCTTCGAAGACCGCATCTCCCCCGTCACCAAGGCTGAGATCGAGGCGTCGCACCACGACAGCCACGGAGCCATCGACGCCGGCGATTCGCACCACTAAGCGCTCCGCCGCTCGCACAACCCCCGTCTGCACTTCGGTGCGGGCGGGGGTTTCGCGTTGGCGGAGCGACCGGGTGGTGGCGTGAGCGGGGTCGTGCGGTGGCGGCGTGAGCGGGTCGTGCGCCGGCGACGTGCGCGGGGTCGTGCGCCGTCGCCGTGAATCCGAGAGCTCTGCGGTGCGAACTCCGCTGCGTAGGGCCAGCCTGGGCACTCAGGAGGCAGACCTTCGCCGGCCTCAGCGCCGGGCTCCCGCCGGAACTCCCGGCGGCGGCGCACCCGCTCCTAGCGGGACTCCCCCGCCGTCCGGCCGCTACCTCGTCGGCGGGCTCGTCTTGCGGCCCGCAGTGGCGTATCGCCTCCGCCAGGTCACTGTGGCCGTCGCGCTCCGCCGCGCCGCCCTTTTCCCACGATCGCGACATGGCACCACCATCTTTGATGGTGCCATGTCGCAATGGTGGGCCGACAGTGCTCCGCCTCGCCTCCATCGGTGGGCCAGCAATCCCTGCCCCGCACCACGATCGGGACTCAGCAGGCGCGCCCAGCTACTCGGGCTCCCTTGGCGAGCATGGACCCGCAGAGCCGCGCCACGATCGCGACGTGAAACCACGATGTGGAGTGGTGTCATGTCGGTATCGTGGGCGGGGCCGCCGATCGGGGTGAGCGACCCAGCGGCACTGGGAGCGGCGGCGGTTTGCCGGTCCTGCGCCCGAGGGAACGGCCGGGACGCGAAAGCGAGGCACCACCCGAAGGTGATGCCCCGCTAGGAGAACGCGCAGTGCGACTCAGTGCTTGTACACGCCCCGGTAGTTCTCGTAGACCCAGCCGACGAGGGCGACGGCGGTGAGAGCCGCACCGATGAAGATGAGCCACATGCCGACCGCGAGGGCAAGGAAGACGATGGTGCAACCAGCCGCGAGGAAGATCGGCCACCAGCTGAACGGGTTGAAGAAACCGATCTCAGGGTCGCCGTCGTCGATGTTGGCGTCGAGACGGTCTTCGGGCAGCTCACCGCTCTGCGCGAAGTGCGAGCGGTTCATGTAGAACCCGAGGAAGACCGACATGATTCCGGCGAGGCCGATACCGAGGGTTCCGGTCCACTCGACGGTCTGGAACTCCCGCGAGAGGAGGCTCCAGACCGTGTAGCCGGCATCAGCGACGAAGAAGAAGACCGCGAGGATCCAGAAGATGTTCGATTGAGCTCTCATGACGCGTCTTTCTACTTGACCGTGTTGTCGCCAGCGTCGTACGTGGGGGCATCAGGCGCATCTTTCAGCGGGCCCACGCCGACCGGGATGCCGGCCTCGGGGTGGTTGAGGTCGAACGCCGGGGACTCGGAGCGGATACGCGGGATCGACTCGAAGTTGTGGCGCGGGGGCGGGCACGACGTCGCCCACTCGAGCGAACGCGAATAGCCCCAGGGGTCGTTGACAAGCACCTTCGGCGCCAGTCGAGCCGTGATGTAGACGTTGTAGATGAACGGGAGCATCGACACGCCGAGCAGCATGGCGCCCATCGTGGAGAGCTGGTTCATCCACTCGAAGCCGTCTTCAGGCTGGTAGGTGGCGTACCGACGCGGCATGCCCAGGACGCCCAGCCAGTGCTGGATGAGGAACGTCGTGTGGAACCCGATGAAGAGCAGCCAGAAGTGGATCTTGCCGAGACGCTCGTTGAGCATCTTGCCGGTCCACTTCGGCCACCAGAAGTAGAAGCCGGAGAACATCGCGAAGACGACCGTGCCGAAGACCACGTAGTGGAAGTGCGCGACGACGAAGTACGAGTCGGAGACGTGGAAGTCGAGCGGCGGCGAGGCCAGGATCACGCCGGTGAGACCACCGAAGGTGAAGGTGATGAGGAAGCCGATCGCCCAGAGCATAGGAGTCTCGAATGTGATCGAGCCCCGCCACATCGTGCCGACCCAGTTGAAGATCTTCACGCCGGTGGGCACTGCGATGAGCATCGTCATCAGAGAGAAGAACGGCAGCAGGACAGAGCCGGTGACGTACATGTGGTGAGCCCACACCGTGACCGACAGAGCGGCGATCGCGAGCGTCGCGTAGATGAGGGTCTTGTAGCCGAAGATCGGCTTGCGGCTGAAGACCGGGAACACCTCGGAGACGATGCCGAAGAACGGCAGCGCGATGATGTACACCTCGGGGTGGCCGAAGAACCAGAACAGGTGCTGCCACAGGATGGCGCCGCCGTTGGCGGGGTTGAAGATGTTCGCGTCGAAGACTCGGTCGAAGCCGAGGCCGAACAGGGCTGCGGCGAGGACGGGGAACGCCATGATCACGAGGATCGAGGTGACGAGGGTGTTCCAGACGAAGATCGGCATGCGGAACATGGTCATGCCCGGGGCGCGCATCGTGATGATCGTCGTGATGAAGTTGACACCACCGAGGATCGTCGAGAAGCCGGTCAGCGCCAGGCCGAAGACCCAGAGGTTTCCGCCGAGACCTGGAGTGAATGTCGTGTCGGACAGCGGCGCGTAGGCGAACCAGCCGAACGAGGCCGCACCCTGCGGGGTGAGGAAGCCGGCGATGACGACGAGCGCGCCGAAGAAGTACAGCCAGAAGGCGAAGCCGTTGAGCCGCGGGAACGCGACGTCGGGCGCGCCGATCTGGAGCGGCATGATCGCGTTGGCGAAACCCGAGAACAGCGGCGTCGCGAACAGCAGCAGCATGACCGTGCCGTGCATCGTGAACAGCTGGTTGTACTGCTCCTTGGTCTGGACGATGTCGAGACCCGGGGCGAACAGCTGCGCCCTGATGATCAGCGCCATGACGCCGCCGATCAGGAAGTAGATGAACGAGGTGATCAGGTACATGTACCCGAGAACCTTGTGGTCGGTGGAGGTGATCCACCGCACGACGACGTTGCCCTTGCGGCCGACGCGAGTCGTGTTGAAGTTCTGACCGGAGGACTGGCCGCCTGTCTCGGGGCGGGTAGCAGTGGCTGAGCTCATCGAATGCGCCTTACTTGCTCGAGGTGCTGTCGGCGCCTGCGGCGACCGGGGTCTTGTTGTCGGGCTCGTTGGTGTTGGTGTTGTACTGGTCACCCAGATCACCGACGTTGCCCTCGTTGCGGAGCGTGTCGAGGTACGCCTCGTAGGCGGACGGCGAGACGACCTTCACGTTGAAGAGCATCAGCGAGTGGTACTCGCCGCACAGCTCGGCGCACTTGCCGGTGTACGTGCCCTCTTTCTCGGGCGTGAAGTACTCGTAGTTGGTCTTGCCGGGGATCATGTCTTTCTTGTACAGGAAGTCGACCACCCAGAAGGAGTGGATGACATCCCGCGACTTGAGGATGATCTTGACCGTCTTGCCCTTGGGCAGGTAGAGCACGGGAAGCTTCGACTCGTCGACGTTTCCGTCGCCGAGCTCCTGCGCCTGGATGCCCTGGTAGTAGACGCTGTTGGCCTTCGTCTGGGTGTCCATGTAGTTGAAGTCCCAGGCCCAGCGCTTGCCGTAGACCGTGATGGTCACGTCGGGGTTGGCGGTGGGCTTCTCGATGTCGGCCTGGTCGCGGGCCGTGAAGAAGAAGAAGCCGAGCACGAGGAACAGCGGCACGATCGTGTAGAAGATCTCGATCGGCATGTTGTACCGGAGCTGGACGGGAAGGCCCTTGTCGGCCTTGCGGCGACGGTAGACGACGACGGCCCAGATGATGAGGGCCCACGTGATGACGCCGACGCCGAGGAGGACGATCCAGGACGTGACCCAGAGGCCGATCGTGGCGTTGACGTGGTTCGTCGTGCCGCGCTCGGTGGGAAGCCAACCCTGAAGCTGCTGCTCCGTACAGCCGGACAGGGCCAGGATCGAGATCGCTGCCACAGGAATGGCGGCGAGTAGACGACGTTTTGAGCGCACTGTTACCTCTCGGATGACTCAGCTGTAGGGCACGCTCCCCCGCCGACCAGAGCCGGAGCTCTCAGTAAGAGAAGGAACATGCTTAGCCTACTCGCAGGCAAGGGGTGCATTCGTCCCACCCGGCCGCGGTTCGCTTGATGATGAGACGAAAAAACGGCAGGGCTCCATCCGTCTGGATGAATCCCTGCCGTTCTCTGGATGAACGCTCAGTGGAAGCTGTCGCCGCAGGCGCAGCTGCCCTGCGCATTGGGGTTGTCGATCGTGAAGCCCTGCTTCTCGATGGTGTCCTCGAAGTCGATCGAGGCGCCCTCGAGGTACGGGACGCTCATCTTGTCGACGACCACCTCGACGCCGTCGAAGTCGACGGTCGCGTCGTTCTCGAGCAGGCGCTCGTCGAAGTAGAGCTGGTAGATGAGGCCCGAGCAGCCGCCAGGCTGGACGGCGACGCGAAGGCGCAGGTCGTCGCGGCCCTCCTGCGTGAGGAGGCTCTTCACCTTGTTTGCTGCGGCGGCCGAGAGGCCGACCTTGTGCGCGGGCGCGTCAGCGACGATGGGTGCGGTGGCGATGTCAGTCAAAGTGCCTCCAGGTTCAGGGGTTGTCACACAAGTGTAAGCAGGTCAGGATTGCGCGTCGAGCCTCGCGAGCAGGAGCGCCTCGCTCAGGATCGAACGGTGGAAGACGCCGAGGTGCTGCGACTCGTTCGGGCTGTGGGCCCGTGTGTCGGGGTCCTCGACGCCGGTGACGAGGATCTGCGCCTCCGGGAAGACCTCGGCCAGGTCGGAGATGAACGGGATCGAGCCGCCGGCGCCCGTCTGGACGGGCGTCTCGCCCCATCCCTCGGCCAGCGCGGCGAGCCCTTCGGCGAAGCCCCACCCGGAGGTGTCGACGAGGAACGGGTTGCCGGTGTCGACGTCGCTGATCTCGAGGTGCGCTCCGAACGGCACGTTCGACTCGAGATGCGTCTTCAGCGCCTGGAACGCCTCGACGGCCGGCTGGCCCGGCGCGACGCGGGCGCTGATGCGCACCGAGACCGTGGGCAGGAGGGTGTTCGACGCGTTGGCGACGCTCGGCGCGTCGATGCCCGTCACGGTGACGGTGGGCTTCGACCACATGCGGCTCAGGATCGGGCCGTCGCCGATCAGCGAGACGCCCTCGAGCAGGCCTGTCGTCTGACGGATCTCCGCCTCGTCGAACTCCGGGTACTCGGCCTCGCGCGAGGTCATGCCCTCGACGGCGACGGAGCCGTCTTCGGCGTGGAGGGAGGCCAGGAGGCGGACCATCGCCAGCATCGCGTCGGGGACGGCGCCGCCCATCATCCCGGAGTGCGACGCGTGCGCCAGCGTCGACACGGTGAGCTTGAAGGTCACGTTGCCGCGCAGGCCGACGGTGAGCGCCGGCACGGAGGTGGTCCAGTTGTCGGCGTCGGCCACGACGATCACGTCGGCGGCGAGCTCGTCGTGGTGCTGGGCCAGGAAGTTGGTGAACGAGCGCGACCCGAACTCCTCCTCCCCCTCGATGAAGACGACGATGCCGAGGTCGAGGTCGTCGCCGACCACCTCGTGGATGGCGCGGAGAGCTGCGACATGGCTCATGACGCCGGCCTTGTCGTCAGAAGCCCCGCGCCCGTAGAGGCGCTCGCCCCGCACCGTCGGCTCGAACGGCAGAGTCTCCCACAGCGCCTCGTCGCCCTCCGGCTGCACGTCGTGGTGCGCGTACAGGAGGACCGTCGGCCGGCCGTTCTTCGCGGGGCGCTTCGCGAGCACGGCGGGGTGGCCGAGCTGGTCGCCCTCGATCGGGGCGCGGCTGGTCGTCACCGACTCGAAGAGGCCCGTCGACTCGATCAGCGCCGCAACCGCCTTGGACGACACGACGACGTTCTCCGGGTCGAAGGTGTCCCACGAGACGCTGGGAATCCGCACCAGGGCCGAGAGGTCGGCGATCGACGCGGGCAGAGCCCCCTGAACGCTCTCCCGGAGCTTGGCCGAGAGTTCGGGATCCAGCGGGGCAGGAGAATAGGAGGTCTCAGTCATGACAGGTAATCTTAGGTTCTCCGACGAAACCAAGGATCTCCCCGTGGCCAAGGCACCCATCATCTCCCCCGACAACTCGACGAAGAAGTCGACCGAGTCCGACGAGCCGATCACGATCGGCAAGGGCCGAGCCACTCCGACCCGCAAGGAGCGCGAGGCCGCGAACCGCCGCCCGCTCGTGCCGGTGGGCAAGGAGGCCCGCAAGGAGCAGCGCGACCGGGTCGCCATCGAGCGCAACAAGGCCCGGCTCGGCCTCGCCAACGGCGAAGAGAAGTACCTCCCGGCCCGCGACAAGGGCCCGCAGCGCAAGTTCGTCCGCGACTACATCGACGCGCGCTACTCGGTCGGCGAAATCATGCTGCCCCTGATGGTGATCGTCATCGTGCTCAGCTCGGTGCCGGCCCTCGCCAGCGTCGCGCTCTTCGCGATCTGGGGCTTCGTGCTCCTGGCCGTCATCGACTGCTTCTTCGTCGGCCACCGCATCGTCAGGAAGCTCGAGGCGAAGCACGGCAAGGAGCACGTCGAGCGCGGACTCCGCTGGTACGCCGCGATGCGCGCCCTGCTCATCCGCCCGATGCGCACGCCGAAGTCGCAGGTCAAGCGCGGCTCGTTCCCCGCCTAGCCGGTCCCCGGCCTAGCCGCTTCCCCGATCAGCCGCTCCCCCGCGTCGTCCAGGGTCCTAGCGGCGCAGGTCGCGCAGACCGCGGTTGATCTCCCGTGCCCACAGCGGCCCGCGATACAGGAACGCCGTGTAGCCCTGCACGAGCGTGGCGCCGGCGTCGAGGCGCTCCTGAACGTCGGCGGCAGTGGTGACCCCGCCGACCGAGATGACGCAGAGAGTCGCAGGAACTGCCTGGCGGATCACGCGCAGCACGTCGAGCGACCGCTGCTTGAGCGGGGCACCCGACAGGCCGCCGGCCCCCGCCTTCTCGACGACCTTCAGGTCGCTGACCAGACCGTCGCGCGACAGCGTCGTGTTCGTGGCGATGATCCCGCCGAGACCGAGCTCGACCGTCAGCTCGGCGACGCGGCGCACGGCATCGTCGTCGAGGTCGGGCGCGATCTTCACGAGCACCGGCGTGCGGCCGGCGGCGTCGCGGACGGCCGTGAGAAGAGGGGCGAGCTTGTCCAGCTCCTGCAGGCCACGGAGCCCGGGCGTGTTGGGCGAGGAGACATTGACGGCGAGGTAGTCGGCCAGCGGCGCTAGCAGGCGGGTCGAGACGAGGTAGTCGTCGACGGCGTCGTCGACCTCGACCACACGGCTCTTGCCGATGTTGACGCCGATGACCGGGCGGTGACGGAGATGGCGGGCGCGGCCGACGACCCCGGCGGCCTTGAGAGCACCGCCGTTGTTGAAGCCCATGCGGTTGATCACGGCACGGTCGGCGACCAGCCGGAACAGACGCGGCCGGTCGTTGCCGGGTTGCGCCTTCGCAGTGATCGTGCCGACCTCGACGTGGCCGAACCCGAGGGCTCCGAGGCCGGCTATGCCCTTGGCGTCCTTGTCGAAACCGGCGGCGACGCCGAACGGCGAGGGGAAGGTCAGGCCGAGCGTCTCGACGCGGAGCGAGCGGTGGGGCTTCGTGGCGCGACGGACGAGCGTCGACACGACGGGGATGCCCGGGATCGCCTTGATGAAGCCGAACGCCAGGTGATGCGCGCGCTCGGGGTCCATGCGGACGAAGAAGTGCCGGAAGACGAACCCGTACACGCCGGCGTCGTCGTGGGCGTCGGTCTGGCTCACTTGTCTGCCGCCGACGCCGCCTTCGGATGATTCGCGTGGTCTTCTCGGAGGACGCGGATCGACTCCTCGAAGTCGTCGAGCGAGTCGAAGGCCTGGTAGACGCTGGCGAAGCGGAGGTACGCGACCTCGTCGAGCTCACGGAGCGGAGGCAGGATCGCCAGGCCCACCTCGTTCGCGTCGATCTGCGAGGCGCCGCTCGCGCGAACGGCCTCCTCGACCTTCTGGGCCAGGACGGCGAGGTCGCCGTCGGTGACCGGACGGCCCTGGCAGGCCTTTCGGACACCCGAGATGATCTTCTCGCGGCTGAACGGCTCGAGGACCCCGTTGCGCTTGATCACGGCGAGGCTCGCGGTCTCGGTCGTGGAGAAGCGGCGGCCGCAGTTCGGGCACTGGCGGCGGCGGCGGATCGACGTGCCATCGTCGCTGGTACGGGAGTCGACGACTCGGGAGTCGGGGTGGCGACAGAATGGACAGAACATATGCGACCAGGCTATCGCGAGAGGCCGGGTGCCTACGGGCGCTCGAGGCGCGCGGCGACGGCCTCGCCGTGCGCGGGCAGCAGCTCGGCCTTCGAGAGCGCGACCAGTCGCTCGGCGACATCCGCCAGCGGCGCGGCGGTGTAGCGGATGATCTGCTGCGGGCGCAGGAACGTGTACGCCCCGAGGCCCGACGAGAACCGCGCTTGACCGCCGGTGGGCAGCACGTGGTTCGAGCCGGCGAGGTAGTCGCCCAGGCTCACGGGCGTGTCGGGCCCGACGAAGATCGCGCCGGCGTTGGTGATGCGCGCCAGCACGGAGTCGTCGTCGCCGGTCTGGATCTCGAGGTGCTCGGGACCGTAGGCGTTGCTGAAGTCGGCGGCGCGTTCGAGATCGTCGACGAGCACGACGGCCGACTGGGGCCCCGCGAGAGCGGTCTGCACGCGTTCGGCCGAGTGAGTCAGCGGCGCGAGTCGGCCCACCTCGGCGACGACGGCCTCGCCGAAGTCGGCGGAGTCGGTGACGAGCACGGCCGAGGCCTGCTCGTCGTGCTCGGCCTGGCTGATGAGGTCGACCGCGACGAGCGTGGCGTCGGCGGTCGCATCGGCGATGACGAGGATCTCGGTGGCTCCCGCCTCGGAGTCGATGCCGGTGACCCCGCGCACGAGGCGCTTCGCAGCGGCGACGTAGTTGTTGCCCGGACCGGTGATGACCTGGACCGGCTCGAGGTCGGCGTCGTCGACGCCGTACGCGAGGGCGCCGATGGCACCGGCCCCGCCCATCGCGTAGACCTCGTCGATTCCGAGGAGCCCGGCCGCGCCGAGGATGGTCGGGTGCACCGAGCCGCCGAACTGCGCCTGCGGCGGAGACGCCAGGGCGATCGAGGTGACGCCGGCGACCTGCGCGGGGACGACGTTCATGACGACGCTCGACGGGTAGACCGCCTTGCCGCCGGGCACGTAGACCCCGGCGCGGGCGACGGGCTGCCAGCGCTGGACGATGGTGGCGCCGTCGGCGGGGTGGGTGGTCTGCGATGCCGGCACCTGCGCGGCGGACGACGCCGTGACCCGCGCGATCGACTCGACGAGCGCGGCCTTCACCAGCGGATCGAGGGCTGCGACGGCCGCGTCGATGTCGGCCTGCGGCACGCGCAGCGAAGCGGGGCGCACCCGATCGAAGCGCTCTGCCTGGTCGAGCAGCGCCCGGCTGCCGTGCTGACGGACCTCGGCGATGAGCATCGCCGCGGCGGCGCTGGCGGCGGCGACGTCGACGGTCGCACGCGGGATCAGGGCGAGCAGCTCGCTGGAGGTGGACGTCTGGCCGCGGAGGTCGAGGGTAGCGATCATGGCCCGGTCAGCCTACCGGGAACCGGTGAGAGGGGCGGCCGTCAGACAGCCGACGGCAGGGTCGCCGCCAGACGGCGGAGAGCCGTCCGATCGGCCGCCGAGGCCGACTCCAGCAGCGCCTCGATGCGCGGCTCGACGACGGCCTCGATGCGCACGGCGGCCTCGCGACCCGCGGCGGTGAGACCCACGCTCACGACGCGGCGGTCGGTCTCGGAGGGAGCCCGCTCGACGAGCCCCTTGGTCGCGGCGCGGTCGACCAGACCCGATACCGACGACCTGTCGAGCGCCAGCTGGTCAGCGAGCGACGCCATCGTGGGGGTCCGGTCGCGGAGGATCCCCAGCATGCGCAGCTGCGTCACCGACAGGCCGAGCTCGGCCGCAGCCCGGGTCAGCACCTCGTGCACGGCGAAGGTGAGCTGAGCTGCGGCATCGACGAGCGAGAGGTCTTCGGGCATGCCCCCAGCCTACTTGACATGATTGGTACCACCAACTATATGATTGGTGATACCAACTACTTTCGCCAGTCAGGAGCTCCCTATGAAGGCCGCAGTCGTCACCTCGTTCGAACAGCCGCCCCGGTACGGGGAGTTCGCGTCTCCCGTTCCTGCGTCCCCTCACGACGAAGTCGTCGAGGTGCTGGCGTCGGGGCTGCACCCGCGCGTCCGCTCCCAGGCCGACGGGTCGCACTACACATCGACCGACGAGCTGCCGCTCGTGCCCGGGATCGACGGGGTCGGCCGCCGTGAGAACGGGGAGCTCGTCTACTTCGTGCTCGGCGACGGGCCCCTCGGCGCCATGGCGGAGCGGACGCTGATCGACACGCGCCGCAGCGTCACGCTGCCGGCCGACGTCGATCCCGTCGCGATCGCCGCGGCGATGAACCCGGCGATGTCGTCGTGGATCCCGCTGCGGACGCGCGTCGACTTCCGGCCCGGGCAGTCCGTCCTCGTGCTCGGCGCGACGGGGTCGGCCGGCCGGCTCGCGCTGCAGACGGCCAAGCGGCTGGGCGCCGACCGCATCGTCGCCGCCGGTCGCGGGGCCGAGCGCGTCGAGGCCCTGCGCGACCTCGGTGCCACGCACGTCGTCGACCTGTCGGCGGAGCCCGACGCCGTCGCCGCGCAGATCGCCGCCACCTCCGCGGAGGTCGACGTGGTGCTCGACTACCTCTGGGGCTCGCCGACCGAGGCCGCCATTCCACCCCTCCTGAAGGCGCGCGGTGATCGCTCTCGCGCGCTCGACTGGATCGAGATCGGCGCCGTCGCCGGCCCGGAGATCGCGCTGCCGTCGACGGTGCTGCGGCAGGCGAACGTGCGGTTCCTCGGCAGCGGGCAGGGGTCGGCGAGCGTCCGCGCGATCGTCGAGTCGCTGCCCGCGCTCGCGGCTGAGATCATCGCGGGCACGTACCGGCTCGACGCAGACGCCGTCCCCCTGCGCGACGTCGAGGCCGCGTGGGCGACGCGGGCCTCGCATCGCGTGGTGCTCGTCCCGTAGCCGCGATGCTCGTCGGGTTCGGCGGGCGCTCGTCGCGTTCGCAGGCGCTCGTCGCGTCGGGCCTGCGCTCGTCGGGTTCGGCGGGCGCTCGTCAGTCCGGGCGTGTCTCCGGGGGCGCGCCGATTACGACGCGGACCCGCACGAGCATGGTTCAACCCCAGCACGATCCCGCCCCGGCGAACCACGGCCCTCCCGCGAACCACGGCCCTCCCGCCGACGACGGCAGGAACTCGACGTGGCCAGGCAGGCAGGCCCCTCCCGCTCGGGGCCGCGCCCCGCCTAGCCTGAGCGCGTGACCGACATCGACGCCCTCCTCGCTCCCCCGACCCCCGCCGCCGCGCTCGCCCTCGAGGCGGCGCGCGAGTGGATGAGCCCCGCGCTCGTCGCCCACAGCCTGCGCTCGTGGGCCTGGGCCGTCGCACTCGCGGAGCGAATCGACCTGCCTTACGACGCCGAGCTGCTCTTCGTCGCGGCGATGCTGCACGACGCCGGGCTGGCTCCGCACTTCGACGCCGTCGCCGTGCCCTTCGAGGAGGCGGGCGGTGCCGTCGCGGCCGTCTTCGCGGCCGGAGCGGGCTGGGCTCCTGTGCGGCGCGGGCGCGTGCGCGAGGTGATCGAGCGGCACATGTGGAGGGCGGTCGACCCCGCCGTCGATGCGGAGGGGCACCTGCTCGAGATGGCGACGTCGCTCGACGTGCGTGGTTCCGGGGCCTCCGACTGGGGTCCCGCGCTGCTTCGCAGCGTGACGGAGCGGCTGCCGCGGTCCGGGTTCAGCGACGAGTTCGGCGGCTCGATCGCGGCGCAGGCGGCGCGCAAGCCGGAGTGCAGCGCCGTGCGGCTGCACGCCGCCGGCGGAGCGGCGGCAGGCGCCGTCGCGTGGGCCGCGCTGCTGCCCTAGCCGCGCGGATCAGACCCCCGCGATCGGCCCATCTGCCAGTCCGTGGTCCGGCGGAGAGGACGGACCTGTGGGTCTGGCGGACGGGCACGCCGCCTAGAGCAGGCAGCTCGGCCCGAGCAGGCTCTTCAGCTCGCCGTAGAGATCGGCCGTGATGTCGACGGGCATCGGGATCTCGAACGTCCGGGCGTTGTCGCCCTTGAGCAGGCGCAGGCGCACCTCGGTCGCACCGGCGTGGCGGCCGAGGACGGCCCCGAGCTCGGTGACGACGTCGGTCGTGGCGCGGAACTCCGGCATGCTCAGAACCAGCGGGCCGCTGCTGGCGGCGACGCCGAGGTCGGGCATGAACATGCTGACGGCGTGAAGGTTCTTGCCGTCGTCACGGACGCTGACGCGGCCCTTGAGCACGATGACGGAGTCGCCGACGAGCGACGGCCCGAACTCCTGGTAGGTCTTGCCGAGGAACATCGCGCTGATCTCGCCGCCGAAGTCTTCGACGGTGATGATGCCGTAGGGGTTGCCCGAGTTGCGGGCGACGCGGTGCTGGACGCTCGTGATGAGGCCGGCGATGGTGACCGTCTCGCCGTCGATGGAGTCGTCGGCGGCCGTGATGGTGGTGACCGTGGTGGAGGCGTGCTTGGCAAGCGGCAGCTCGAGGCCGGCCAGAGGGTGATCGGACACGTAGAGGCCGAGCATGTCGCGCTCGAAGGCGAGCTTGTCGCGCTTCGTCCACTCGGGGCGCACCGGCACCTGCTGGGCGTGCGCCGGTTCGTCCCACAGCGAGTCGAAGTCGAAGCCGACCTGGCCGTTGGCCTCGGCCCGCTTCTCGCTGACGGCGCCCTCGACAGCGGCCTCGTGGATCTCGACGAGAGCACGGCGGGTGTCGCCCATCGAGTCGAACGCGCCGGCCTTGATCAGCGACTCGACCGTGCGCTTGTTGGCGACGGGGATCGGGACCTTCGACAGGAAGTCGTGGAACGAGGTGAACGCGCCCTTGCTCTCACGGGCGGCGATGACATGGTCGACGACGTTGAAGCCGACGTTGCGGATGGCGCCCATGCCGAAGCGGATGTCTTCGCCGACCGCGGCGAAGAAGCCGATCGACTCGTTGACGTCGGGCGGGAGCACCTTGATGCCCATGCGGCGGCATTCGTTGAGGTAGAGGCCGAGCTTGTCGCGGGAGTCGCCGACGCTCGTGAGGAGCGCGGCCATGTACTCGGCCGGGTAGTGCGCCTTGAGGTACGCCGTCCAGTACGACACGACGCCGTACGCCGCCGAGTGCGCCTTGTTGAACGCGTAGTCGGAGAAGGGAAGCAGGATGTCCCAGATCGCCTTGACGGCATCGGCCGAGTAGCCGTTGTCGAACATGCCCTGCTGGAAGCCCGCGTACTGCTTGTCGAGCTCGGACTTCTTCTTCTTGCCCATCGCGCGACGGAGGATGTCGGCCTGGCCGAGAGAGAAGCCGGCGAGCTTCTGCGCGGCGCTCATCACCTGCTCCTGGTAGATGATGAGGCCGAAGGTGCCGCCGAGGACCTCGCTCAAGGGCTCTTCGAGCTCGGGATGGATCGCTGTGATCGCCTGGAGGCCGTTCTTGCGCAGCGCGTAGTTCGTGTGCGAGTTCGCACCCATGGGGCCGGGTCGGTAGAGCGCGATGACGGCCGAGATGTCTTCGAAGTTGTCGGGCTTCATCAGCCGCAGCAGGCCGCGCATGGGCCCGCCGTCGAGCTGGAAGACGCCGAGGGTGTCGCCGGAGGAGAGGAGCTCGTAGGCGCCGACGTCGTCGAGCTCGAGGTCTTCGAGCACGAGGTCGAAGTCGCGGTTCGACTTGATGTTGTCGAGGGCGTCGTTGATGATCGTGAGGTTGCGGAGCCCCAGGAAGTCCATCTTGATCAGGCCGAGCGCCTCGCTGGCCGGATAGTCGAACTGCGTGACGATCTGGCCGTCCTGCTCGCGCTTCATGATCGGGATGATGTCGAGCAGCGGGTCGCTCGACATGATCACGCCGGCCGCGTGGACGCCCCACTGGCGCTTCAGCCCCTCGAGGCCGAGCGCCGTGTCGAACACGGTCTTCGCCTCGGGGTCGCCCTCGACGACGGCGCGGATGTCGCCGGCCTCCTTGTAGCGCTCGTGCTCGCGGTCGAAGATGCCGGTCAGCGGGATGTCTTTGCCCATGATCGCGGGCGGCATCGCCTTGGTGAGCTTCTCGCCCATGCCGTAGGGGAAGCCGAGCACGCGCGAGGAGTCTTTCAGCGCCTGCTTCGCCTTGATGGTGCCGTACGTGACGATCTGCGCGACGCGCTCGGAGCCGTACTTGTCGGTGACGTAGTTGATGACCTCCGTGCGCCGACGGTCGTCGAAGTCGACGTCGAAGTCGGGCATGGAGACGCGGTCGGGGTTCAGGAACCGCTCGAAGATCAGACCGTGGCGGATGGGGTCGAGATCGGTGATCTTCATCGCGTAGGCGGCCATGGAGCCGGCTCCGGAGCCTCGGCCCGGCCCGACGCGGATGCCGTTGTCTTTCGACCAGTTGATGAAGTCGGCGACGACGAGGAAGTAGCCCGGGAACCCCATCTGCGCGATGACGCCGACCTCGTAGTCGGCGCGCTCCTGGACGTTCTGCGGGATGCCGTCGGGGTAGCGGTACTTCAGGCCCTCGGCGACCTCCTTCTTGAACCAGGTCTCTTCGGTCTCGCCCTCGGGGACGGGGAACCGAGGCATGTAGTTCGCCTCGGTGTCGAACTTGACCTCGCAGCGCTCGGCGATGAGCAGCGTGTTGTCGCACGCCTCGGGGTGGTCCCGGAAGAGGTGGCGCATCTGCGCCGCGGTCTTGAGGTAGAACTCGTCGGCGTCGAACTTGAAGCGGTTCGGGTCGGAGAGCGTCGAGCCGGACTGGACGCAGAGGAGGGCCGCGTGGCTGGTGGCGTCGTGCTCGTGCGTGTAATGGAGGTCGTTCGTCGCGAGGAGCGGGAGGTCGAGCTGCTTGGCGAGCTTCACGAGGTCGTCCATGATGCGGCGCTCGATGCCGAGGCCGTGATCCATGATCTCGGCGAAGTAGTTCTCTCTGCCGAAGATGTCGCGGAAGTCGCTCGCCGCCTTGAGCGCCTCGTCGTACTGGCCGAGGCGCAGGCGGGTCTGCACCTCGCCGCTGGGGCAGCCCGTCGTGGCGATGAGACCCGTGGAGTACTGCGACAGGAGCTCGCGGTCCATGCGCGGCTTGAAGTAGTAGCCCTCGAGCGACGCCTTCGACGACAGGCGGAACAGGTTGTGCATGCCCTCGGTCGTCTCCGAGAGCAGGGTCATGTGCGTGTACGAGCCGGCGCCCGAGACGTCGTCACGGCCCCCGTCGCCCCACTTGACGCGGGTCTTGTCGCCCCGGTGCGTACCCGGCGTGATGTAGGCCTCGGTGCCGATGATCGGCTTGATCCCTGCGGCGGTGGCCGTCTTGTAGAAGTCGAACGCACCGAAGACGTTGCCGTGGTCGGTGACCGCCACGGCCGGCATGCCCTGCTTGGCGGCCTCCTCGATCAGGGGCTTGACGCGTGCGGCGCCGTCGAGCATCGAGTATTCGCTGTGGACGTGCAGGTGCACGAAGGAATCGCTCGAAGACAACTTTTCTCCCCTGGGTCAAGGCGTGCGACAAGCGTAACCGGGGCCGCCGACATCCCTCGGCGCGTCGCTCCAAATCGCAGTCAGGAAGACCGAAGGACCTCAAGCGCGTGTTGAAGGTCTGCCGGGTACTCGGACCGGAACGACACCCAGTCACCCGTCGCCGGGTGATCGAAGCCGAGCTGGACGGCGTGCAGCCACTGCCGCGTGAGCCCGAGCTTGGCCGATAGCGTCGGGTCGGCGCCGTAGAGCGCGTCGCCGACGCACGGGTGGCGCTGAGCGGCCATGTGGACCCGGATCTGGTGCGTGCGGCCGGTCTCGAGGTGGACCTCGAGCAGCGACGCGGCGGGGAACGCCTCGACCGTCTCGTAGTGCGTGACGGACGGCTTGCCGTCGACGACGACCGCGAACTTCCACGACGACGAGGGATGGCGGCCGAGCGGCGCGTCGATGGTGCCGATCAGCGGGTCGGGGTGCCCCTGCACGACGGCGTTGTAGATCTTCTCGACGGTCCGCTCGCGGAAGGCCTGCTTGAGGAGCGTGTAGGCGCGCTCCGACTTCGCGACGACCATGAGGCCCGAGGTGCCCACGTCGAGGCGGTGGACGATTCCGGCGCGCTCGGCCGCACCGCTGGTGGCGATGCGGAACCCAGCCGCGGCGAGACCGCCGAGCACGGTCGGGCCCGTCCAGCCCATCGACGGGTGCGCGGCGACGCCGACGGGCTTGTCGACGACCACGAGGTCGTCGTCGTCGAAGACGATGCCCATGCCGGGCACGTCGACCGCGACGACCGTCGGCTCTTCTTTCGGCTGCCAGGTGACCTCGAGCCACGCGCCGGCCTCGAGGCGGTCGGACTTGCCGACGATCCGCTGGTCGACGCTCACTCCCCCGAGCCCTGCCACCTCGGCGGCGAAGGTGCGGCTGAAGCCCAGGAGCTTGGCCAGGGCGGCGTCGACGCGCTCCCCCGCCAGGCCGTCGGGCACCGGCAGCGAGCGGGACTCCGTCACGAGGCGTCCCGGGAGGACGGCTCGGGGCTCGTCGCGGCGGTGTCGGGTCGAGCGACAGCGGCGGGATCCTGCGCCGGAGCGCCTTTCGGCACGCGCACGACGCGCTGGCCGTCGAGGCCGATGCCCAGAAGCGTCAGCAGGAGCAGAAGGCCCATGCTCGAGACGATGAAGGTGTCGGCGACGTTGAAGATCGCCGGCAGGAGCTTCGGGAAGTAGATGAAGTCGATCACGTGGCCGACGCCGAAGCCCGGCTCGCGGAACAGGCGGTCGGTCAGATTGCCGAGAGTGCCGCCCAGCAGCATGCCGAGCATGAGCGCCCAGCGGAACGAGCGGATGCGCCGGGAGAAGACGATGATCGCGACGACCACGGCGGCCGCGGCGATCGAGAACACCCAGGTCGATCCGGTGGCGAGCGAGAACGCGGCGCCGGGGTTCTTCACGAAGTGCAGCTGCAGGAACTCGCCCAGGACGTCGACCTGCTCGCCCACGATGAGGCTGTGCACCACGAGGTACTTGCTGCCCTGGTCGAGCGCATAGACGACTACCGCGACGAAGGCCAGTGTCAGCAGGACGCGGACACTGGCCTTCGGGGTAGCCGTTCTAGTTCGAGCCAAAGCCCTGGAAGCTGGCCGGAGCGGCGGACTGCGCCGACACCGGCTCGGGGGCGCCTTCGCCGTCGAGCTCGCGAAGCTGGCCCTCGATGTAGCTCTTGAGCTTGGCGCGGTACTCGCGCTCGAAGCCGCGCAGCTCGTCGATGCGGTGCTCGAGGCCGATGCGCTCGTTGTCGAGGCGCTCGACCTGCACGCGCTGCTCGCCCTCGATTTTCTCCTGGCGGGCGCGGAACTCGGTGTCGAACTGGTCGGCCTTGGCCTTCTGCTCGGCCTCGAGCGCGGCCACGCGGGCCTGGTGCTCGGCCTCGAACTGCTCGGTCTTGGTGCGCGAGGTGGTCTCGGCCTCGGAGACGAGCTGAGCGGCGGTGGCGTGACCCTCGGCGATGAGCGCGTCGCGCTTCTCGATGCCCTCGCGGACGTGCTCCTCGTGGAGGCGGCGCGCGAGCTGCAGGAGGTTGTTCGTGCTGGTCGTCTCGTCGACGGTCGGCGCGGAGTAGGCGGGAGGAGCAGAGACGGCGGCGGCCGCCGGAGCGGGCTCGGGCTCCGGCTCGACGACCGGGGCGGCCGCGACGGGCTCCGGGGTCGGCTCGGGCTCGGGGGCCTTCTCGATGGCGACGGGAGCGGCCGCTGCCGGGGCGGCGGACGCCTGGCGCTGAAGGTCTTCGGCCTTCGACTCGCTCGTAGCGAGACGCTGGCGGAGCTCTTCGTTCTCCTGGCCGAGACGACGAAGCTCGACCACGACCTCGTCGAGGAAGTCGTCTACCTCGTCTTGGTCGTAGCCCTCACGGAACTTCGTCGGCTGGAACCGCTTGTTGACTACGTCTTCAGGCGTCAAAGCCATTGCCGTCACCTCGTGAATCTCTGGTACATGGTCTGGGAATGGTGTCTGTCGCTTCGTCTCGCCCTGAACGAGAGAGGCCGATGGGGACACCGTACTGACTCAGCCTACAACGACAACAGTCGACCTGACCTGAAGGCTGAGGGTCATCCGCGCGTCGCGGTAGTCGCGAGACGAACCGGCCGTCAGCGCTGGAGGGCCGAGGCGACGCTCATCAGCACGACGACGAGCAGCATCACGATGCTCCAGCCGAAGTCGAGCGCGACAGCACCGAGGCGGATCGGAGGGAGCACCCGCCGGATCGCCTTGATGGGCGGATCGGTGACGGTGTAAGTCACCTCGGCGAGCAAGAGGAGCGGACCCTTGGGGCGGTACGTGCGGCTCACCGACTGGGTCAGGTCGAAGATGAACCGCGCCCACATCAGCAGGAAGAAGATGAGGAGCGCGACGTACACGATCGTGGCAATGGGCTGGACGATCATCGAGGGGATTCAACTCGCTGTGGTAGTGCGGGGAGGCCCCGCCGGCGGAAGCCAGCCCCGGGGAGGTTCTCAGGACTGGGCGAAGAACGACGCGTCGATGTCGGACTCTGCCTCGGCCTGGTCGCCGCTGACGGCGATGTGCGACGGCGAGAGAAGGAACACCTTGTTCGTCACCCTCTCGATCTTGCCGTACAGACCCTGGGAGAGTCCGCTGGCGAAGTCGACGAGACGACGAGCATCGCCCTCGCTCATCTGCGAGAGGTTGATGATGACGGGGATGCCGTCGCGGAAGCTGGCCGCGATCGACTGGGCGTCCTTGTACTCGCGCGGGTGGACGGTGAGGATTTCGTTCATCTCGGTGGCTACCGCATTCTTGGTCGACGTGGGGCGCCTCAGGGGCGTCACAGGGGCCTTGTTCGCCACGGGAGCCGGGACCGGCTGCACGGGCGAGGCCGGAGCCTGCTTGTGGGGGTGCGCGGACTTCTGCGCGGGGTGCGCGACAGCCGGCTGCGGCGCCGTCTGCTGCACGGCGGCCGGCTGGGGCCGCGACTCGCTCTGGGGGGCGTTGCCGTCGTATTCGAGTTCTTCGTCGGCAAGCCCGAGGTAGATCAGGCTCTTCTTGAGGGGGTTCGCCATGGTGTCCTCCGGTCGTGGCTCGTCTGCATCGACATTAACGAGCGTCGGGGCGGTTTCCGGTGATTGCGGTGCCGATTCGTAGGTGTGTCGCGCCTTCGGCGATGGCCTCGGCGAAGTCGAGAGACATCCCGGCGGAGATCCGGTCGGCCCCGGGCGACAGGGAGCGCACGCGCTCGGAGAGACCCCGGAGGCGTGCGAACGCGAGCCGGGGGTCTCCTTGCACCGGAGCGACCGCCATGACGCCGCGGAGCACGATGCCGGGACTCTGGAGGACGCGCTCGGCGACCGCTTCGAGGTCGTCCGCCTGCACTCCGCCGCGACCCGGATCGTCGGTGAGGTTCACCTGCACGAAGCCGTCCAGCACAGTGCCGTCGTCGGTCGCCAGGGCGTCGATCACACTGGCGCGGTCGAGCGAGTGCACGACAGAGGCGTAGGCACGAGCCTGACGGGCCTTCTTCGACTGGAGCTGTCCGACGAAGTGCCACCGGAGCCCGTCGAGATCGCTCGTCTCGGCGGCCTTGGCCTGCGCCTCCTGATGGCGGTTCTCGCCGACATCTCGGATTCCGAGCGCGTGGAGGTCTCGAACGAGCTGCGCCGGATGGAACTTCGTCACGACGATCGTCGTGAGCTCGTCCGGGTCCCGACCGGCCGAGCGGGCCGCATCGGCGATGCGTCCGAAGACGTCGTCGACACGGCCCGCGAGGTCGGAGGGCGCAGCCATAGCCGGAGGGATGGCCGCTACTTGAGGAAGTCGGGGACGTCGAGGTCGTCGTCGCCGTCGTCGAACACCGGGTCGGGGCTCTGGGCGGGCTCCTGGGGGCGGGTGTACGTCGGGGCCGCGCCGCTGTCGGCGATGGCCGAGACACCGGCGACCGTGGTGGTGGCGGGGCCGTCGGTCTCGACGAAGCTCGCGCGGCGCTCTTTGGTCTTGGTGGTCGGCTCGCCGCCGTCGAAGCCGGCGGCGATGACGGTCACCCGGACCTCGTCGCCGAGCGTGTCGTCGATGACGGCACCGAAGATGATGTTCGCCTCGGGGTGCACGGCTTCCTGGACCAGGCGCGCAGCGTCGTTGATCTCGAAGATGCCGAGGTTCGAGCCGCCCTGGATCGAGAGCAGAACGCCGTGGGCTCCGTCGATGGAGGCCTCGAGCAGCGGCGACGCGACGGCCAGCTCGGCTGCCTTGATGGCGCGATCGGCGCCGCGCGACGAGCCGATGCCCATGAGCGCGGAGCCCGCGCCCTGCATGACGCTCTTCACGTCGGCGAAGTCGAGGTTGATCAGACCCGGGGTCGTGATGAGGTCGGTGATGCCCTGCACACCCGCGAGGAGCACCTGGTCGGCGGTGCCGAAGGCCTCGACCATCGAGATGCCGCGCTCGGAGATCTCGAGGAGGCGGTCGTTCGGAACGACGATGAGGGTGTCGACCTCTTCTTTGAGCTGCGCGACGCCGGCCTCGGCCTGCGCCTGACGACGACGACCCTCGAACCCGAAGGGCTTCGTGACGACGCCGATCGTGAGGGCGCCGATCGACTTGGCGATGCGAGCCACGACCGGAGCACCGCCGGTGCCCGTGCCGCCGCCCTCGCCCGCCGTGACGAAGACCATGTCGGCCCCGGCGAGGGCCTCCTCGATCTCCTCGGCGTGGTCTTCGGCGGCGCGACGACCGACCTCGGGGTCGGCGCCTGCGCCGAGGCCTCGCGTGAGCTCGCGGCCGACGTCGAGCTTGACGTCGGCGTCGCTCAGCAGCAGAGCCTGCGCGTCGGTGTTGATCGCGATGAACTCGACGCCGCGAAGCCCAAGCTCGATCATGCGGTTGACGGCGTTGACGCCACCGCCGCCGACACCGACGACCTTGATCACGGCTAGGTAGTTATGGTTCGTTGTCACGTCCGGCCTCCGCCTGGTGGAAGTTCTCGCAAACCTTCAAGTTGAACTTCAAGGTTAATGTTATGCGCAGTATGCATATCTGCAGTCACAAGGTAGGTCGACCCGGCGCGACCTGTGTCGACGTGAGCCGCGTGTCGCGCGAATCGGGTCGACCTCCACGTTACTTGGTGCGGATGATGCCGTTGTCGGGAGCCGACACGTCGTACTGCACCGACTGCTGCGGATCGCGCGCGTTGTGGTCGCGGATGAGCCCCGTCAGCAGCTGCGCCTTCTTCGCCGACCGGTCGGCGCTCCCCCAGACGACCTGCTCGCCGCCCGTGAGCGTGAGCGTGACGTCGTCGGCGGTCGACGCCGAGACCGACGCCACCTTCTTCAGCAGCTCGGCCGGCAGCGCCAGAAGCACCTCCGCGGTCGACCGGAACACCTTGCCGTCGACGCTTCCGCCCTTGAGGCCGACGACCGGGACACCGGCGGGCTTCCTGGTCGACGTCGCGATGACCACGCCGGCCGGGTCGACGAGCTCGTACGTCTTGCCGACCCTCACCGAGGCGATCGGCTCACGCTCCGTGATGCGGATCACCAGCGTGTGCGGCGGCTTCGTCTCGGTGACGTACGACTCGATGAGCGGGAACTCCGAGAGGTCTCTCTTGACGGCGGTGAAGTCGATCAGCGCCAGCGGCTTGCCGACCTGTGCGTCCAGTGACGAGAGCACCTGCGCCCTGTCGACGCGCGACGTTCCCTGGACGGTGATGGTCTGCAGCGACAGAGCCGGCGAGAACACGCTGATCGTGACCGTCGCGACCAGCGCGAGCACGACGGCGCCTGCGGTGATGAGGGTGGCGCGGCGGTGGCGCGTGCGGCGGGTGAAGCGGCGCACCTCCGTCCGCTCGACGGCTCGGCGCGCGGCGGCCGCACGCCGGGCCTGTCGGCGCGCGTCACGGGCGCGATCGCGCCCCTCGGCGGCACCGCGGTCGTCCCGGGGCAGATCGACGGGCGCAGGAACTGCGGGCTCCACCGCCGGGGCCTTCGCCTGCGGGCCCGGCACGGGTACGGCGGGCCTGCTCGCAGCCGGCCTCGACGGCGCGACCCCGGCGCGAACGGGCTTCGACGGTGCTGCCGCCTGTGGTGCTTCGGGCCGCTCGGCCGGAGCGTGACGGTCGAATCCCTCGGGGCGCTTCATGAGTCGCCTGTCACGCGGCGCTCTCCGGCGTCGCCTCGAGGCTGCCGAGCAGCTGCGGGACGATCCGGTAGACGTCTCCGCAGCCGAGGGTGATCACGAAGTCGCCCTCGCGGGCGATCTCGGCGACGCGGTCGGCGGCCGCCTGCCAGTCGGGGACGTAGTCGGCCTTGGCGGCGTCGCGGAAGCGCTCGGTGACGAGGGCACCGGTCACTCCGGGCACCGGGTCTTCGCGTGCGCCGTAGACGTCGAGCACCACCGTGTGGTCGGCGAGGGACTCGTACGCGTCGGCGAACTCTCCCGCCATCATCTGGGTGCGGCTGTAGAGGTGAGGCTGATGGACCGCGATCAGGCGACCGTCGCCGACGACGCTGCGCGCGGCCTGCAGCGCGGCCGCGACCTCGGTCGGGTGGTGCGCGTAGTCGTCGAAGACGCTCACCCCGCGCACTGTCCCGTGCAGCTCGAAGCGGCGCTGGGTGCCGCCGAAGACCTCGAGGCCCGCGATGGACTCCTCGGGGCTGAGACCGAGCCCCGTGAGCACGGCGTAGGCGCCTGCGGCGTTCAGGGCGTTGTGGTGGCCGGGCACGCTGAGCTGCACGCGGCGCTCGACGCCTGCGTGCACGAGGGTGAAGGCCACCGGGCCCGAGGTGGTGACGTCGGCGACGCGGATGTCGGCGTCGGCGGCCGCGCCGAAGGTGACGACCTTCGAGCGATCGAGCTTGTGAGACACGGCGACGGCACCGGGATCGTCGCTCGAGATGGCGACGAACTCGCTCGCCGCCGAGGCGAAGGCGACGAACGCCTCGTCGAAGGCCTCGCGCGAGCCGTAGTGGTCGAGGTGGTCGGCGTCGACGTTCGTGATCAGGGCGATCGACGTGTCGTAGAGCAGGAACGAGCCGTCGGACTCGTCGGCCTCGATCACGAAGAGGTCGTCGGCACCGCCCTTGGCGCTGACGCCGAGCGACTGGATGACGCCGCCGTTGACGAAGCTCGGGTCGCGGTCGGCCTCGAGCAGAGCCGTGATGATCATGCCGGTCGAGGTGGTCTTGCCGTGCGCGCCCGCGACCGACACCAGCCGGTGCCCGCCGATCAGCCACGCGAGCGCCTGCGAGCGGTGGAGCACGGGGATGCCCCGCTCGAGGGCGAGCTGGTACTCCGGGTTGTCCTGCCAGAGGGCGCCGGTCACCACGAGGGTGTCGGCGTCGCCGACGTTGGCCGCGTCGTGGCCGATCGCGACGGTGGCTCCGAGCGCGCGGAGCGCCTCGACGTTGCCGCTCTCGCGCGAGTCGGAGCCCGAGACCGGGATTCCTGCAGCGAGGAAGACGCGGGCGATGCCGCTCATGCCGGAGCCGCCGATTCCGACGAAGTGCGCGCGCCCGATCGTCTTGGGAAGCGGCTGGTCGAGGTCGGGCTTGATCATGAGTTCGCGATTCGTGTGGAGGTGGACGCGGGAGTGGCCTCGAGGACGAGGTCGACCGTCTTGTCGGCGCCGTCGCGCACCCCGACGGAGGCCGCGCGGACGGTCATGTCGGCGATGCGGGCCCGATCGAGCAGGATCGGCACGAGCTTCGAGCGCACCCACGCCGGCGTGAACTCGGCGTCGGCGACCAGGACGGCGCCGCCGGCGTCGACCACGTCGGTGGCGTTGAAGCGCTGCTCGCCGTTGCCGACGGGATAGGGCACGAGCACGGCGGGCAGGCCCAGGGCGGTCAGCTCGGAGACGGTCGCTGATCCTGCGCGGGAGACGACGAAGTCGGCAGCGGCGAGGGCGAGATCCATGCGATCGCAGTACTTCACGATGTGGTAGTTCGCCAGGCTGGACGGCCCGAGCTCGGACTTCTCGCCGGTGATGTGCAGGATCTGCCAGCCCGATCCGAGCACGACCTCGGCGGCCCTCGACAGCGTGTCGTTGATCCGTCGCGCGCCCGTCGACCCTCCCGTGACGAGCAGGGTCGGCAGCGCCGGGTCGAGGCCGAAGAACTGGAGCGCCTCGCTCTTGACCGCGTGGCGGTCGAGGGTCTCGATCTCGACGCGCAGGGGCATCCCGACCTGGCGCGCGTGGCGCAGCTTCGTCGACGCGAAGACGACGCCGACGTGCTTCGTCGCGAACGAGCCGAGCACGTTGGCGATGCCGGGCTTGGCGTTGGCCTCGTGCACGACGATCGGAACCCTGGCGCGCCAGGCGGCCAGGTAGGCGGGCGCGGCCGCGTAGCCGCCGAACCCGATGACGACGTCGACTCCGCGGTCGCGGAGGATCGAGCGGACGCCGCGCACCGAGCCGACGATCCGCGACGGGAAGCGGAGGGCGGCCGCGTTCAGGCGCCGCGGGAAGGGAAGGCGCGGCACGGTGAGCAGCTCGTAGCCGCGGGCCGGGACGAGCCGGGCCTCGAGGCCCTCGGCGGTGCCCAGCACCAGGATCGTCGCGTCGGGCTCGCGGCTGCGGAGCCGATCGGCAGTCGCCAGGAGGGGGTTCACGTGCCCGGCGGTGCCGCCGCCGGCGAGGAGGTACGTCGTCACCGGAGAGACCCTACCTGCTCGTCGGAGCGCAGCGCTGACACCGGGTCGCCCGGCCGTCGGTGCACGAACGAGAGCACCACGCCGATGGCGATGAGAGTGAAGATGAGCGACGACCCGCCCGCGCTGATCAGCGGGAGGGGCACGCCGAGCACCGGCAGGAGGCCGAGCACCACCGCGATGTTGACGAGCGCCTGGCCGATCACCCAGGTCATGACGCCGCCGGTGACGATGCGGACGAAGGGGTCGTCGGTCGAGCGCAGGATCTTCATGAACGACACGGCCAGGACGATGAACAGGGCCAGGACGACGCAGGCGCCGATGAGGCCCAGCTCTTCGCCGACGATGGCGAAGATGAAGTCGTTGTCGGCCTCGGGCAGCCACGACCACTTCGCCTTCGAGTTGCCGAGACCCACGCCGAAGACCCCGCCCGAAGCGAGCGCCCAGAGCCCGTGCACGGTCTGCCAGCAGGTCGACTGGTACGCCTCTTCGGAGCTGCAGCCCGACATCCACGCCGAGATGCGATCGGTGCGGGAGCTCGCTCCCGACGTGATCACCGGGAGCACGCAGGCGAGCAGGATCAGCGGGGGGACGAAGAACCTCAGCTTGACGCCGGCCACGAACACCGCGACGGCGACGAGCATGATCAGGATCAGCGTGGTGCCGAGGTCGCCGCCCTTCATGACCAGGCCCATGGCGATCAGGACGACCGGGATCAGGGGGACCAGCAGCTCTTTCCAGTCGCCGAGCTTGCGCTCCTTCTTGACGAGGATCATCCCGATCCAGATCACGAGAGCGAGCTTCAAAAACTCGGAGGGCTGGGCGCTGAACGAGGAGCCGATGCGGATCCAGTTGCGGTTGCCGTTGACGGTGGAGCCGAGGGGCGTGAAGACCAGGAGCTGGAGGAACATCGCGAGCACGAGCAGGTGCCAGGCGTACTTCTTCCAGGCCCAGGTGGGCACTCGGCTCACGACGAGCATGGCCGGGACGCCCAGCGCCGCGAAGATGCCCTGGCGCAGGAACGCGCCGAAGAAGTCGTGCGTGGCGACGTACTGCTCGACGCTCGACGACGACAGGACCATCACGAGGCCGAAGACGACCAGGAAGAGCGCGGTCCCGAGGATGACAAAGAAGCTGGTCTCCTCGGCCGCGAACAGCTTCTTGACTGCGACGCGAGCGGCCCCGGTCGGTGCCGATCTGATTCGGCCCGCGACGGCGTCCGAGAGGGTGCGGCTTCGCGCCGACCCGTCAGACTTCAGGCGTCGCGGGAGGCTCGACGGCGTGTCGGCCATCGGCGTCACCTCCCAGGTGGTCGTGTACGGCTCGGGCGAACGCGTCTCCGCGCGCGCCGTAGTCGGCGAACTGATCGAACGATGCCGCGGCCGGCGCGAGGAGGACGGTGTCTCCTGCCTCGGCGACCGCGGCCGCGAATGTCACGGCCTGCGGCATCACTCGTTCAGTGTCGGTCTCGTCGACCTCGAAGACCGGCATGCCGGGCGCGTGTCGCTCGAAGGCCTCCCTGAGGATCTGCCGGTCGCTGCCGATCAGGACGGCGGCTTTGACGCCGCGACGCACCTCGGCGACGAGCGGCGCGGGGTCGACGCCCTTGAGCAGGCCGCCGACGATCCAGACGACACTCGGCGAGGCGGCGAGCGAGGCCTTGGCCGCGTGCGGGTTCGTGGCCTTCGAGTCGTCCATCCAGACGATGCCGCCCGCGGTCGCGACGACCTCGGAGCGGTGGTGGTCGGGCCGGAAGGCCGCCGTGGCGAGCCGGATCGCCTCGGGGGCCACGTCGAGGGCGCGGGCGAGCGCGGCCGCGGCGAGGACGTCGGCGACCAGGTGCGGGGCGGCCAGACCCGACGCGGTCAGGGTCTCGAGGGTGGACAGCTCGAGGGCGCGGTGCGCGCGGTCGGCCAGGAAGGCGCGGTCGACGAGGATCTCTTCGACCACCCCGAAGTCGCCGACCGGCGGGGTGCCGAGGCCGAAGCCGACGGCGCGGCAGCCCTCGACGACGTCTGCCTCCTGCACGAGCAGCCGCGTGGCGATGTCGGCGCGGTTGTAGACGCACGCGACTCTCGTGTTCGCGTACACGCGGCCCTTGGCGGCCCGGTAGGCGTCGGCACCGCCGTGCCACTCGAGGTGGTCGTCGTCGATGTTGAGGATGACGCTGGCCACCGGGCTGAGCGAGCCGGGGCCCTCGATGGGCAGGTAGTGCAGCTGGTGGCTCGACAGCTCGACGGCCAGGACGTCGAAGCCGAGCGGCTCGCGGATGGCGTCGAGCACCGGGAGCCCGATGTTGCCGCAGGCCGCGACGCTCCGGTCGTCGGCGGCGACCATCGCGGCGACGAGCTGCGTCGTCGTGGTCTTGCCGTTCGTGCCGGTGATGAGCACCCAGTCGGCGATGTGCTCGGGGGTCTTGTCGCGCACGCGCCAGGCGAGCTCGACGTCACCCCACACCGCGGCGCGCGAGGCGGTGGCCCAGACGACGAGCGGGTGGTGCGGGGCGAAGCCCGGGCTCACGACGACCACGTCGGCGTCGAAGGCGACGAGCTCGGCCGGAGGCGTCGACAGGTCGGCCTGGACGATCAGGCGGGCGCCGATGACCGGGACGAGCTGCGCGCGATCGGACGCCTCGTCGGGCGCGACCACGACCACGTCGGCACCGAGCTCGGCGAGGGTGTCGGCCGACGAGAAGCCGGAGACGCCGAGGCCGAGCACCGCGACGCGGAGCCCCGACCAATCGGCGTGCCAGCTGATGAGCGAGTCGAGGGGAGCCGCCATCAGGACTTCGAGATCCACTCGAGGTAGAACACCCCGACGCCCGCGGCGACGAACAGGCCGGCGACGATCCAGAAGCGCACGACGACCGTGACCTCGGCCCAGCCCTTCAGCTCGAAGTGATGGTGGAGGGGGCTCATCAGGAAGATGCGCTTGCCATGGGTGAGCTTGAAGTACGCGCGCTGCAGGATCACCGAGCCGGTGACGACCAGGAAGAGCCCGCCGATCAGGATCAGCAGGAGCTCGGTGCGGCTGAGGATCGCGAGGGCGGCGAGGGCGCCGCCGAGACCCAGCGAGCCGGTGTCGCCGAGGAAGATCTGCGCCGGCGACGTGTTCCACCAGAGGAAGCCGATGAGGCCGCCCGACACGCAGGCTGCGACGACGGCGAGGTCGAGCGGGTTCGTCGTCTCGTAGCAGGCCGACTGGACGGCGCGGGCGCTCGTGCAGAGCTGATTGTTCTGCCAGAACCCGATGAAGATGTACGACCCGATCGCCAGGATCGAGGCGCCGGTGGCGAGCCCGTCGAGGCCGTCGGCCACGTTGACGCCGTTCGAGGCCGACGCGGTGATCATGATCACCCAGATGGTGAACAGGATTCCGCCGAGGAGGGGGCCGGCGAACGCCAGGTCGAGCCACGGGATGTCGCGGACGCCCGAGATCATGGTCGACGCCGAGGACTGCCCGACGCGGCTGTGCACGGAGAGCGCCAGCACGGCGAAGAGGACGGCCACGAGCACCTGCCCGAGGATCTTCGCCCAGCCGGTGAGGCCGAGGCTGCGCTGGTTGCGGACCTTCGTGAAGTCGTCGAGGAAGCCGACGAAACCGAGGCCGACCATCATCAGCAGCACGAGGAGACCGCTCGGAGTGAGTCGGTCGCCGCCGGCGAGGTGGCCGACGAAGTAGCCGATGACCGTGCCGAGGATCAGGACGATGCCGCCCATGGTCGCCGTGCCGCGCTTGGTGTGGTGCGACTGCGGACCGTCGCTGCGGATGAACTGGCCCCAGCCGAGGCGGTGGAACAGCCGGATGAACAACGGCGTGAGCAGCAGGGTGAAGACGAGCGACACCGCACCGCCGATGAGGAGGGCGATCACGCGGTCACCCCCGCGAGGCGGTCGCCGAGGAACCGGAGACCCGCCGACTTGGACGATTTCACGAGGACGACGTCTCCTTCTCGCAGATCGGCGCGGACGGCGTCGTACGCCGCGTCGATGTCAGGGACGAGGAGGGACTCCCCGCTCCAGCTGCCCTCGAGGCCGGCGGCCATGTGGACATGGCGGGCGGCGTCGCCCACGACAACCAGCCTGTGGATGTTGAGGCGCACGGCGAGACGGCCGATGCGGTCGTGCTCCTCCTGCGCGAACTCGCCGAGCTCGGCCATCTCGCCGATCACGGCGACGGAGCGCTGGCCCGGGCCGACGATCTGCGCGAGCGTCTTGAGAGCCGCCGCCACGGAGTCGGGGCTGGCGTTGTAGGCGTCGTTGATGATGGTGACGCCGGGGCCGCCGTCGAGGACCTCCATGCGCCAGCGCTCCGCGCGAGCGACGCCCTCGAGGACGGTGGCCGCGCGGTCGACGTCGAGGCCCCACTCCCCCGCTACGGCGAGGGCCGCGAGGGCGTTCATGACGTGGTGCTCGCCGAGGATGCGGAGGTGGACCGGACGCGTGAGGCCCGGCGCGTGGAGGACGAACGCGGTGCCCGAAGCGGTGACGTCGACGTCGGATGCCCGGTAGGACGTTCCTGCGCCCAGACCGAAGGTCACGACGCGAGCGTCGGTCAGGTCGGCCATCGAGCTGACGCGGAAGTCGTCGGAGTTCAGGATCGCGGTGGCGGTCTCGGGCAGGTCGGTCACCATCTCGGACTTCGCCCTCTGCGTGGCCTCGATGCCGCCGAATTCGCCCGCGTGCGCGAGACCCACCTTGAGGACGACGCCCGTGTCGGGCTTCGCGATCGCGACGAGTCGGGCGATCTCGCCGGAGCCGGAGGCGCCCATCTCGACGACGAGGTACTTCGTGGCCCCGGTGGCACGGAGCATGGAGATCGGCGCGCCGACGTGGTTGTTGAACGACCCCTCGGGCGCGACCGTGGGAGCGAGGTCGGACAGGATCGCGCGCAGCATGTTCTTCGTGCTCGTCTTGCCGTTGCTGCCGGTGATTCCGACGACGCGGAGGCGGTCGTCGCCGGACGCCGACTCGCGGACCCGGGCGACGACGGCGCGGGCCAGGTCGGCCAGCGCCGTCACGCCGTCGTCGACGACGAGGAGCGGGGCGGCGCAGGCGACCGGGCCCTCGCTGATGACGAGCGCGGCGCCGTTCTCGACGGCCGACGGCACGAACAGGCGGCCGTCGGTGACCTCGCCCGGAAGCGCGAAGAAGATCGAACCGGCCGTGACCAGACGCGAGTCGGTCTCGACGGAGCCGTCGACGATGGTCGCACCGGAGGTCTCGGAGGCGAGCGCGAGAGTGCCGCCGACGATCTGCTGGATCTCGGCGAGGGTCAGCGCGATCACTCGGCCCACCCCGCCTCACGGAGCGCCGCGCGGGCCTCCTCGCGGGCGGAGTAGGGCGTGCGCACGCCCTGGATGTCGCGATAGTCCTGGTGGCCGGGGCCGGCCCAGAGGATCGAGTCGCCCTCGCCGGCCAGCGCCACGGCGGTGCGGATGGCGGCCTCCGGCGGGCTGACCTCGTGGATCTCGTGATCGGGATACGCCTCGCGCGCCGCGTCGACGAGTGTCTTGCGGATCGCGTCGGGGTCTTCGAAGCGCGGGTGGTGGTCGGTCACGACGAGGATGTCGGAGCCGGCCGCCGCCACGCGGGCCATCTCGGGCCGCTTCGTGGTGTCGCGGTCGCCGTCGGCGCCGAACAGCATGACGACCTTGCCGGGAGTGAATCGGCGCACGGCCGCGAGGGTGGTGAGGAACGCGTCGGGGCTGTGGCCGAAGTCGACGAAGACGCTCGGTCCGCGCGCGCCCGAGACGCGCTCGGTGCGGCCGGGCAGGTAGGCGACGATGCCGCCGTCTTCGTCGAGGGCCTGGCCGATGGCCTCCAGCTCGAAGCCCGCTTCGACGAGCATGACGATGCCGAGGGCGGCGTCGGCGGCCATGTGCCAGCCGATCATCGGGACGCGGGTCACCAGCGAGCGGCCCTCGGGGCCGGACAGGCGGAACTCGGTGTAAGCGGCCTGCTCGTCGAGCAGCTCCACGCTCCAGTCGGCGTCGCGCTCGACGCCGGTGATCGCCGGCGTCATCGCGATCGTGGTGACGGGGATGCGGCTCGCCTCGACGACGCGCTGGCCGTAGTCGGAGTCGAGCGAGACGACGGCGCGCTTGGCGCGGTCAGGCTGGAAGAGCGGCAGCTTCGCCTGGAAGTACTCCTCCATGTCGGCGTAGTCGTCGAGGTGGTCGTGGCTGAGGTTCGTGAAGCCGGCGACGTCGAAGACGATCCCGTCGACGCGATTGCGGCTGAGGGCCTGCGCGCTGACCTCGACGGCCACGGCCCGCACCTCGCTCTCGCGCATGCGGGCGAGGAGGGCGTGCATCTCGGTGGCCTCGGGCGTGGTGAGGCGCGAGACGACGGTGAGATCCCCGATGTGGCGCTCGGCCGTGGACGAGAGGCCCGTGACGAGGCCGAGCTGCTTGAGGATGCCCTCGAGGAGGTACGACGTGGAGGTCTTGCCGTTGGTGCCGGTGACGGCGAAGAGCAGCGGCGCGTCTTCGCCGGTGCGGTAGACCCAGCTCGAGACGTCGCCCAGGGCGGCGCGCGGCGAGTCGACGAGGATGACCGGCAGGCCGCTGTCGGCGGCGATCTCGGCGCCATCGGCGTCGGTGAGGAGGGCGACGGCGCCGCCCTCGCGAGCCTGCGCGGCGAACTCGGCGCCGTGGCGGTTCGCCCCGGGCACGCCGACGTAGAGGTCGCCGGGGTGCAGGTCGCTGGTCGAGAGGGTCACTCCCGTGATCTCGATGCCGTCGAGCGAGCCGATGTGCTCGAGTCCGAATTCGCTGGCCAGCTGGCCGAGCGACCTCGCCGAGGGATGTTCCGGTCGCAGGACCGGGGGGATCCGGGCACTCAAAGAATCCTCATTTCTAGCTCAGGTCAGGAGCCGGGGGTGTCGTGCTGCCAGGTGGCGTGCTGCCAGGCCTGTGTCACCACGTGTCTGGCAGGTCGGTGGCCGGCGTGGTCGACGGCTTCACCCGGTAGGTCTCCAGGACCTGGGACATTATCTCGCGGAAGGCCGGAGCCGCCGCGAACGAAGTCTTCAGCGTAGTCGGCTTCGTGAAGGTCACGAGCACGACGTACTGGGGGTTCTCGGCCGGAGCGATGCCGGCGACCGAGATCACGTAGTCGTCGCCGTATCCGCCCCCGGGCGCGTCGGCGATCTGCGCCGTGCCGGTCTTGGCCGCGACGTTGTAGCCCGAGATCGGCGTCATGCCCTTGAGCGTGCCCTCGGGGATGGTGTTCTCGAGCATGTCGACGACGTCGCGCGCGGCCTTCGTCGACACGACGCGCGTGCCGCTCGTGCTCGGCTTGTCGATGACGGTCCCGTCGGCCTGCTTGCAGCCCTTGACGAGAGTGGCCGGCATGCGGACTCCGCCGTTCGCGAGCGTCTGGTATGCGCTGGCGATCTGGATCGCCGACGTGGCGATGCCCTGGCCGAACATCGAGTTGATGTCGGTCTGGCTGTCCCAGCTGCTCGGCGTGCCCAGCTGGCCGACCGTCTCTCCCTGGAAGCCGACCGCGGACTGCGAGCCGAGGCCGAACTTCTTGAGGTAGTCGTAGCGCGTCTGCTTCGAGAGCCGCTCGCCGACCTGGGTGATGCCCACGTTGGACGAGTTCGCCAGGATGCCCGCGAGCGTCAGGTGCTCGGTCTGGTGGAACTCGGCGTCGCTGATCCGGCCGCCCCACGGGAACGTTCGGCTGTAGGGGACGGTCTCCGGCGTGCCGGTGTTCGCGACGCCCTGGTCGATGGCTGCGGCGGCGATCAGCGACTTGACCGTCGAACCGGGCTCGTACGAGTCGGTGAACGCCTTCGAGCCAAGGTTCGTGACCGGCGTGCCGTCGACGTCGTTCGGGTCGACCGAGTCGGAGTCGGCCACGGCGAGGAGCGATCCGTCGGAGACCTTCATGACGATCGCGGTGCCCGACTGCGCGCCGAGAGCCGTGACCTGCTCATCGAGGTCCTGCTGCACCTGGTACTGGAGGTCTTCGTCGATGGTCGTCATCAGAGTGCCGCCGTCGACCGCCTCCTTGGTCGTGACCGTGCTGCCGGGCAGCTTGACGCCGTCGGCGCCGCGCTCGTAGGTCTGCTCGCCGTTCGTTCCGGCGAGGCACTTGTCGTACATGTACTCGAGGCCCTGCTGCGCGCCGTCGGTGCCGAGGAATCCGACCAGGTTGCCCGCCACCCCGCCGTTGGGGTAGACCCGCGAGGTGGTGCGCTGCGGGGACAGCCACGAGATGCCGAGCTTGACGATCCGGTTGTAGGAGTCGACGTCTACGGCGCTGGCGACCTTCGCGTACAGGCTCGTCTTGTCGGCCGTCAGAGCTTTGAGCACGGTCGAGGACTTCTGCCCGGTCGCGGACGCGATCTGCTTCGACGCCTGCGCCAGCGTGTAGGTCGTCTTCACGCCCTTCTTGGACGTGACGCTGTAACCCGCCTGCGCGTACTTCGGCACGGCGAGGATGTCGTAGCGGAGGACGGTCGCCGCGAGCACCTTGCCGTTCGTGTCGAGGATGTCGCCGCGGTCGCCGTAGAGCGTCTGCGGGACGCTCCTCTTGTCTTGGCTGTCCGTGTTCAGCGACGCGGCCTGGACCACCTGGATGTCGACGAGGCGGACCACGAAGATCGCGACGAGCGCGAAGATCACGATGCCCGCGACCGTCGCGCGACGGCGACGCCCCCGGTGCGCGATCGCGGCCGGACTCAGCTTGCCTCGTCGGGCGTTACTCACAGAGCATTCCTCACCGCTAGCGGGTCTCTGGTGCCGCCAGCTCGTTCGAATTCGACGTTACGGAACCGGTGGCGGATTTCACGTCTGCCGCGCCCGTCGTCGACGAAGAGTCGGCTGAGTCTTTCGCCGCGGTGCTCTTCGTGGACTTCGTCACGACGGGAACGCCCTTGAGGAGGCTGTTCGCCACGAGGTTGTCGCTCGTCGCGGCGTCGGAGGCCGCGGGAGTGGGCGTGCCGAACACCTTGAGCGTGTTCAGGTCGAGGTAGACCGGGTTCTGGTTGCGGACCATTCCGAGGGCTGTCGCGTTGTTGGCGATGTTCTGCGGCGACGACAGCACCTGCAGCTTCTCGGAGTACTTCGCCTCGGACCGGTTCAGAGTCGTCTGCTCGTTCTGCAGCGCCGAGATCTGGTACGCACCCTGGCTCAGGGCGATGCTGATCGCGAGCTGGGTCAGGAGCAGCACGAACAGCGCCGCGGTGGCGATGAGCGCGTAGACGAGCCGGGGTCGCGCGCGGCGCTGGGCCAGGCTCGACACGATCTCGATGGGACTGCGGCGCGGACCCAGATCGTCGAGGACGCTCTCATCGGGCTCGAGGCCGATCTGCGCGGTGGCGAGGGTGGTGCTCATGCCTGTCTCCGGATTCGCTCGGCGGCGCGCAGCCGCACGGGTGTCGCACGAGGGTTGACGTCTTTCTCCTCATCGCTGGCGAGCTCGGCGCCGCGCACGAGGAGGGAGAACTCGGGGCGGTGCTCGGGCAGCTCGACCGGCAGCCCGCGGGGTGCCGTCGACGTCGTCCGTGCCGCGAGCTCGCGCTTGACGAACCGGTCTTCGAGCGACTGGTAGGCGAGCACGACGATCCGCCCGCCGACCGCGATGCGGTCGAGGGCGGTCGGAAGGGCCGACTCGAGGGATGCCAGCTCGGCGTTGACCTCGATGCGCAGGGCCTGGAAGACGCGCTTGGCGGGGTGGCCGGCGCGGCTGAGGGCGGCCGGGGTGGCCTCCTGGAGAAGGTCGACGAGCTCGCCGCTGCGGACGAGAGGCGTGTCGGCACGACGCTCGACGATGCGGCGGGCGTAGCGCGGAGCCAGCTTCTCCTCGCCGTACTCGTAAAAGATGCGGCGGAGCTCCGCCTCGGAGTACGTGGCCAGGATGGTCTCGGCGGTCGTGCCCTGGGTCGGGTCCATCCGCATGTCGAGCGGGGCGTCCTTCGAGTACGAGAACCCGCGGTCGACCTGGTCGAGCTGCAGCGAAGAGACGCCGAGGTCGAAGAGGACCCCCGTCACCTCCGGGATGCCCAGCCCGTCGAGCGCGCGGCCGATGCCGTCGTACTCGGTGTGGACCAGCTTCGCGCGGTCGCCGAACGGGGCGAGCCGCTCCCCCGCGATCGCCAGGGCCTCGGTGTCGCGATCGAGCCCCACGAGGGTGAGCTCGGGGAAGCGCGACAGCATCGCCGACGAATGGCCGCCCATGCCGAGCGTGCAGTCGACGACGACGGCACCGGGCGTGGAGATCGCGGGGGCGAGGAGCTCGAGGGTGCGCTCGAGCAGGACGGGAACGTGGATCTGGTCGTCTGCCATGAGTGACGGAGTCTGATTCCTCGGCCCTGATCCCCATCCATCCCACCTGGCACCGGGGAAGGTGTGCCAGGGGTGGACGGCTGGGAGTCAGGGCCGAGGGCGTCAGAGGAGCCCGGGGATCACCTCCTCCGTGGTGTCGGAGAAGGAGGATTCGTGCTCGTCGTAGTAGCTGTTCCACGCCGCGGTATCCCAGATCTCAGCCCGGTTGCCGGCGCCGATCACGGTGAGGTCGCGGCTGAGGCCGGCGTACGCCCGGAGGTTCGCAGGGATCGTCACACGGTTCTGCTTGTCGGGGATCTCGTCCGAGGCGCCGGACAGGAACAGGCGGAGGTAGTCGCGGGCCTGCTTGCTCGTGATGGGCGCCTTGCGGATGTTCGAGTGGACGACTTCGAACTCGCGCTGACTGAAGACGTACACGCAGCGCTCCTGCCCACGCGTCATCACGAGGCCGGAGGCCAGCTCGTCGCGGAACTTCGCAGGAAGGATGATCCGGCCTTTCTCGTCGAGGCGCGGCGCGTAGGTACCGAGGAACACTGCACGTCACCCCCACTCGCCCGCCGTTTCCTCCACTTTACTCCACACTGCGCCACCAAAGCGATGCCTTGGCCCGAACGGGGGGTCGATGACATGCAAAAACCCCGCAGACACAAGGGTCTGCGGGGTGGAGGAAAATGGAGTGAATCAGGCGTCCGAGGCGCGTTTCACCACAAAAAAGGACCGACCCGGAGGTCGGCCCTTTCAGAAGAAGAGGAGGTCAGCGCTCGTCGCCGCCCTGGCGGCGGTCCCAGCGATCGTTGAGGCGGTCCATCATGCTGCCGCCACCCGCCTTGCGGCCATTGCGCCCGGCGGAGCCGCCCGGAGTGGAGGACTGGGGAGGGACCGGTGCAGGCCCGAGGGAGCCACGTCGACGGGGAGGAGCAATAGCGAAGAGGGCACCCGCAAGAAGGAGGATGAAGCCCGCGACGCCGATGAGCGGCTGGCGGAAGGCGACGCCGGCGACGACAACGGCGACACCTGCCAACGCACCGAGGATGCCCACGACGACCAGCGTGTAACTCGGTCGTCCTCGACGCGAGTTCATGGTGGTGACGAAGTCGGAGTCGTTGTTGTAGAGGCTGCGCTCCATCTCTTCGAGCAGCCGCTGCTCCTGTTCGGAAAGAGGCATCTTGATTTCCCTTCAGGCTGAGCCTCTTCAGGCGGAGCCCCTTCGGGCTGAGCCTCTTCAGGCAGAGCCCCTACAGGCTGAGCCTGAGACTGGTGGTGCTGGCACGGAATCGCCCGGTCGGACCGGTCGTTTCGTGCGCGGCTGGTAGCTACCGATCTTACGACCGCCAGCTGTGGTTAGGCTAGGCGGCGTGGCTGAGAGTACGCGGTTAGTAGACGTCGTTCAAGACCGGATCGATACCTTCCTCCGGGGACAGCGTCCGCATCTGGACAGCATCGGCTCGGACCTCGACCCCTTCTCCCGTTTCTCGGCCGATCTGCTGCACGGCGGCAAGCGGTTCCGGGCCCTCTTCTGCTACTGGGGATGGCAGTCCGTCGCGGGTCTGGCCACCAGCTTCGACCCGCTCTCCAGCGGCTCGGGTCGAGAGGCGCTCGCGAGCGTCATGACGGCGTCGGCCGGCCTGGAGTTCTTCCACGCAGCGGCGCTCGTGCACGACGACATCATGGACAACAGCGACACCCGTCGCGGGCAGCCGGCAGCCCATCGCCGCTTCGAAGGCCTTCACCGCGACGAGTCATGGCTCGGCGACGGCGAGGCCTTCGGGCGCAACGCCGCGCTCCTTTTCGGCGACCTCCTCCTCTCGTGGAGCGACGAGCTCGTCTCGGAGGCGTTCGACTCGCTCGAGTCGCGCGCGGCTGCCCTCGCGGCGCGGCGCGAGTTCAACCGCATGCGCACCGAGGTGACGGTCGGGCAGTACCTCGACATCCTCGAGGAGAGCGCCTGGGGCAGCGTCGACGACGAGCTCCTGCTGTCGAGGGCGCAACGCGTCATCGTCTACAAGTCGGCGAAGTACTCGGTCGAGGCGCCCCTGCGGATCGGCGCGGCGATGGCCGGGGCCGAGACGCCGGTGCTCGACGCGCTGAGCGCCTTCGGCCTGCCGCTCGGCATCGCCTACCAGCTGCGCGACGACCTCCTCGGCGTCTTCGGCGACCCGCAGGTGACCGGCAAGCCCGCCGGCGACGACCTCCGCGAGGGCAAGCGCACCGTGCTGATCGCGACCGCGCGGGCTACCCTCCCTGCCAACGCGGTCCGACTGCTGGACGAGCTGCTGGGAGACCCGGAGCTCGACGACGACCAGGTCCAGATGCTGCAGGCGACGATCCGCGAGTCGGGTGCTGTCGACGCGATCGAGGAGTCGATCGCCGAGCAGGTCGAGAAGGCGCAGCGCGCGATCATCTCGGCGCCCCTGTCGGGCAGTGCTCGGCAGCAGCTCTCGCAGCTGGCCGAGACGGTCACGGCCCGCAGCGCCTGAGGGCGTCGCTGCCGCGGGGGGCGCCAGCCCGACAGATCAGAGCATCGACTGCGCGACGCGCCGCACCTCGGCCTTCCGCCCCGCCTGAAGCGCCGCGACCGGGCTCGTCCCCAGCGCGTCGTCGTCCGACAGAAGCCAGTCGAGGGCCTCGTCGTCGGTGAAGTGGTTGTCGGCGAGCACCGTGAGGGTGCCGCGGATCTCGTGCATGGGCTCGCCGTCGACGATGAGCACCGCGGGGATCTTGCGGACGCCGTCGACCCGGGTAGCGATGAGCACGTGCTCTTCGAGGAGGCGCCGCACGCGGCTTGCGGTGGTGCCGAGCTTCTCCGCTGCATCGGGGAGGGTCAGCCAGGCCGTGTCTGCGAACCAGGGTCGCGTCGAGAGTTCGGTCACCCCTCAAGAGTGCCACGGGTTCGCGGGGGCCGGTGCCCCTCCCCCGCTTTGGGGCCCAAGTCACATCAGCCACACCCGCCTCATGAGTTGACTCGCCTATACAGGTGTGTCACGGTTGACGACGTCGACACGCCGGTCGGGCGCCGTCGGATCACACCAGGGGACATCAATGACCGAACAGGAACGACCCGCATCCCGCACGGCCGCGTACCGGATGGGACGCGGCATGCTCGGCACCGTCCCGATCGTGCTCGCCTCGTCGATGCTCGTCAGCGCGAACGTCACCGGACCGCTCCTGGCGGCCGACCACGTCCAGCCGCACCAGAAGCGCCCCGGCGTCAGCCCCGACCCAGTGAGGGCGACGGAGTCGACCACGTTCGACCTGACGGCCGTCACCACCGACACGCCCGACGTCGAACTCGCCTCGGCGCACATCGAGACGGCCTCCGCGCCCACCACCTACTCGGTCAAGAAGGGCGACACGGTCTCGAGCATCGCCGGCCGGTACGGCCTCTCCACCGCGTCGGTGCTCGCGATGAACGGCCTGAGCTGGAAGTCGACGATCTACCCCGGACAGACGCTGCACCTGTCGTCGGCCAAGGCGAGCGCCGGCACGACGACGAAGAGCACCGCCTCGACGACGAGCGCCGGAGGCCGCTACACCGTGGTACGGGGCGACACGCTCTCGTCGATCGCCGCGCGGCACGGTGTGACCACGGCCGCCCTCTTGAAGGCGAACGGCCTGGGGCTCGCCAGCATCATCTACCCCGGACAGAAGGTGACGATCCCGGGAAAGGGGACCACCTCGAGTTCCAGCGCCCCCTCTGCCTCGTCGTCGAGCTCGTCGAGCTCGTCGAGCTCGCACTACGTCATCCGGTCGGGCGACACGCTCTCGTCGATCGCCAAGGCGCACTCGACCACGGTCGAGAAGCTGATGAGCGCCAACGGCCTCAGCTGGACCAGCACGATCTACGCCGGCAAGAAGCTGACGATCCCGTCGAAGGCGGCGACCGTCGCGGCGGCCTCGACCGCGACCAGCCCCGTGCAGAAGTCGGGCTCGGTGCCCGCGTCGGCCCTCGACGCCGAGCAGCGCGCCAATGCCCGCACGATCATCGCCGTCGGACGGTCGCTGGGCGTCAGCGACTACGGCATCGTCATCGCCCTCGCGGCGGCGGCCCAGGAGTCGAGCCTCTACAACCTGTCGTGGGGCGATCGCGACTCGGTGGGGCTGTTCCAGCAGCGGCCGAGCCAGGGCTGGGGCTCGAGGAAGCAACTGCTCGACACCGCCCACGCGGCGCGGCTGTTCTACGGCGGATCGCACAACCCGAACGCCGGGTCGACGTCCGGGCTGCTCGACGTGCGCGGCTGGTCGCGCATGACCGTGACGCAGGCCGCGCAGTCGGTGCAGCGCTCGGCGTATCCGACGGCGTATGCCAAATGGGAGCGGTCGGCGCGCATCTGGCTCGCGAGCCTCTAGGGGCTGCCCGCCGTGCGCCCAGAACGCGGCAACTCGACGCCGAGAACGCCCGGATCTGGGCAACTCGCTGTCGGGAAGGCATAGATCCGGGCAACTCGCACATAACGGTTTGACCCTCGGCGGTGAGCCGCGAGTGGCGGTCGCCCCGCTTTCCGTAGCATTCTCGGCGTGAGCTCCAGCCAATCCGACCCGATGATCGGCCGTCTGATCGACGGTCGATACCAGGTCCGCTCACGCATCGCCCGCGGCGGCATGGCGACGGTCTACCTCGCCTCCGACCAGCGGCTCGAGCGCCCGGTCGCCGTGAAGATCATGCACGGCCACCTCGCCGACGACGAGAACTTCAAGGAGCGTTTCATCCAGGAGGCGCGCTCGGCCGCCCGGCTGGCGCACCCCAACGTCGTCAACGTCTACGACCAGGGGCAGGACGACGAGTCGGCCTACATCGTCATGGAGTATTTGCCCGGCATCACGCTGCGCGAGCTCCTCCAGGACCACCGCGTGCTCACCGCCGACCAGGCGACCGACATCCTGGAGGCCGTGCTCGCCGGTCTCGCGGCCGCCCACCGCTCCGGCATCGTGCACCGCGACCTCAAGCCCGAGAACGTGCTGCTGGCGGACGACGGCCGCATCAAGATCGGCGACTTCGGCCTCGCCCGCGCCGCCTCGGCCAACACGGCCACGGGTGCGGCGCTGCTCGGGACGATCGCGTACCTCTCTCCTGAGCTCGTGACCCGCGGCATCGCCGACACCCGCAGCGACATCTACGCCCTCGGCATCATGCTCTTCGAGATGCTCACCGGCGAGCAGCCGTACAAGGGCGACCAGCCGATGCAGATCGCCTACCAGCACGCCAACGACACCGTGCCGATGCCGAGCTCGGTGAATCCGCGCGTTCCCGCCGAGCTCGACGAGCTGGTGCTGTGGGCGACAGCCCGCGACCCCGACCAGCGGCCCCGCGACGCCCGCGCCATGCTCGACCACCTGCTCGAGCTGCAGCGCGGCGGCGGAGCGCCCACGGGCATCCAGAAGACCATGGTGCTGCCGGCCGCGATGGCACCGGTCGGCCCGGCCCCGGCGCAGAGCACCGGGCCGACGTCCGGCCCCGGCTCCACGGGCGACACCCTGATCCTCGCGAAGGGCCGCCACCGCACCGGGCCGGTCCTGCCCGCCGGAGCGCCGACCGACAACGCCGCCGCCCTGACCCGCAAGGCGCGCGCCCGCCGCCGCCGCGGCGTCGTCTGGCTCGCCATCGTCATCGTCCTCGCCCTCGTCGCCGGCGCGGTCGGCTGGTGGTTCTCGAACGGCCCGGGTGCCCACGCCGTCGTCCCGTCGATCGCGAACTCCAGCGTCGCGCAGGCGACGTCGACGCTCGAGGGCGACGGCTTCGCGGTCAGCTCCCAGCGGGTCAAGCAGTTCGACCCCGACATCGCCATCGGCCAGGTGCTCGGCACCCGGCCCCGCGGCGGCGCGACGGTGGCCAAGGGCGCCAAGGTCGTGCTCGTGATCTCGCAGGGACCGCAGTCGCTGCCCTTCCCCGCCGTCGTCGGCGAGGCCGAAGACACCGCGAAGTCGCAGCTCGGCTCGTTCACCGTAGGCGACTCGACCTACCGATTCGACGGGTCGGCCGCTAAAGGCACCGTGCTGTCGGTCGCCGGCAAGAACTCGGCCGGCGACACCGTCGACCTCGGCTCGGCCACGACATACAAGGAGAAGCGTCCGGTCACTCTCACCGTGTCGCTCGGCGGAGTACCCGACGTCACGGGCAAGGCGCTCTCTGAAGCGCAGTCCACGCTCGAGGCCGTCAACCTGCAGGGCGTCGAGGCTTCGAGCGAGTACAGCGACAGCGTGCCCCAGGGTCAGGTGATCCGCCAGGCGGCGGCGGCCGACGGCGCGGTCGTCGAAGGCTCGACGATCGACCTCGTCGTGTCGAAGGGGCCGCAGCCGATCACGGTGCCCGACGTCACAGGCAAGTCGATCCGCTCCGCCGAGGAGCAGCTCACCGGGCTCGGCTTCAAGGTCGCCTACAAGGCGTGCACGCCGGCAGCGGCCTGCGTGCTCGTCAACTGGAAGTCGCTGCTCACCGTGTCGAGCTCCGACCCCGGCGCGACAGCGACCGGCTTCCGGGGCGACACGATCACGCTCAAGTACAACGCGTTCGGGATCGGCTAGGCCGGAGGGCCGGCCGCCCGAAATTCAAGGAGATTCTCGGCCTCGTCGACGGCGCGACAGCGATCTCGGGCCGCTGCGGCAAATATCTCCTTGAATTTTGGCGGGGGGGGGCACAAGACGAGACCCCCGCCGACGGGAGTCGACGGGGGTCTCGGGGCTGGGCGCGGCGCCGCTAGTTGTTGCCGGCGAGCTCTTCGGCCACGAGGAACGCGAGCTCGAGCGACTGCATGTGGTTCAGGCGCGGGTCGCAGAGGCTCTCGTAGCGCGTCGCGAGGGTGGCCTCGTCGATGTGCTCCGATCCGCCGAGGCACTCTGTGACGTCGTCGCCGGTGAGCTCGATGTGGATGCCGCCCGGGTGGGTGCCCGCGGCGCGATGCGACTCGAAGAAGCCCTTGACCTCGTCGACGATCTCTTCGAAGCGCCGGGTCTTGTAGCCGGAGGGCGTCGTCATGCCGTTGCCGTGCATGGGGTCGCTGACCCACAGCGGAGTCGCGTCGGCGCCCTTGATGGCCTCGAGCAGCGGCGGCAGGGCGTCACGGATCGTGCCGGCGCCCATGCGCGTGATGAACGTGAGACGGCCGGGCTCGCGCTCGGGGTCGAGCTTGTCGATGAGCCGCATCATGTCGTCGGGCGTCGTCGTCGGGCCGAGCTTGACGCCGATCGGGTTGCGCACCCGCGACAGGAAGTCGACGTGTGCACCGTCGAGGTCGCGCGTGCGCTCGCCGATCCACTGGAAGTGGCTCGACAGGGCGTACGGGGTGCCGGTGCGCGAGTCGATCCGGGTCATGGGGCGCTCGTAGTCCATGAGCAGCGCCTCGTGGCAGGTGTAGAACTCGGCGCGCTTCATCTCGTCGAAGTCGGCGCCGGCGGCCTCCATGAAGCGGACGGCCTTGTCGATCTCTTTGGCGAGGTGCTCGTACATGACGTTCGCGGGGTTCGAGGCGAAGCCCTTGTTCCACGAGTGCACCTGGCGCAGGTCGGCGAACCCGCCCTGGGTGAAGGCCCGGATCAGGTTCAGCGTCGAGGCGCTGGTGTGGTACCCGCGGACGAGGCGCGCAGGATCCGGCTGCCGTGACTCGGGGGTGAAGTCGTACCCGTTGATGATGTCGCCGCGGTACGCCGGAAGCGTCACGCCGTCGCGGGTCTCGAAGTCGCTGGAGCGCGGCTTCGCGAACTGGCCGGCCATGCGGCCCATCTTGATGACGGGCACGCTGGCGCCGTAGGTGAGCACGACGGCCATCTGCAGGATCGTCTTGACCCGGTTGCGGATGTTGTCGGCCGTGGCGTCGGCGAAGGTCTCGGCGCAGTCGCCGCCCTGGAGGAGGAACGCGTTGCCGGCGGCCGCCTCGGCGAGACGGGCGCGGAGCGTGTCGACCTCGCCGGCGAAGACCAGCGGCGGGTACGTGGCGATCTCGGCCGAAGCCGCTTCGACGGCCGTCGAGTCGGCCCATTGCGGCTGCTGCTTGATGGGGAGCGTGCGCCAATAGTCCAGTCCTGCGATCACGTCGGGATCGGCGGAGATGACTGGGAAATCGGTCTGGAGCACGGCGTCCTCAATTAGGTGATGGCAGGTCGTCGATCAGTCGATCTCGACCAGGGGAGCCTATCGCGAAAGGACGGCTCGCCTCTCCTTGACCGAAGACGCGTAGACGTCGGCGTATTCCTGCCGACTGAGGGTCGCCAGCTCGTGCATGATCTCGTCGGTGATGGAGCGCAGGATGAACCGGTCGCCCTCCAGACCCTCGAAGCGGCTGAAGTCGAGAGGCTCGCCGAAGACGACCCCGATGCGGTGCAGGTGAGGCCGCTTCGAGCCGGTAATCATGACCTTCTGGGTGTCGATCATGGCGACGGGGATGACGCGGACGCGACCCTCGAGGATCATGCGCGCGACGCCGGTGCGACCGCGGTACAGGCGCCCGTCGGGGCTGCGCGTGCCCTCAGGGTAGATGCCGAGCTGCTCGCCCCGGGCGAGCACGGCGAGGCCGGTGTTGAGCGAGGCCTCGGAGGCCTTGCCGCCAGAGCGGTCGATCGAGAGCTGGCCGGTGGCGTTGAAGAACAACTTGGTGAGCATGCCGCGCACGCCGCGCCCGGTGAAGTAGTCGCTCTTGGCCAGGAACGAGATACGGCGCTCGAGCACCAGGGGCAGGAAGATCGAGTCGACGAACGAGAGGTGGTTCGACGCGAAGATCACGGGGCCCGACTCGGGCACGTGCTGCTTGCCGACGACCCAGGGCCGGAAGACGGACAGCAGGATCGGCCGGAAGAGGAACGTCTTCATGATCCAGTAGAACATCGGCGGTCTCCCTTGGCTGCGTCGGGCGTAGGCAGTCTAGAGCTTGGCTGCGTGCGTGCGGGCCAGGTCGGCGGCACCCACGACGCCGGCGTCGTTGACGAGCTCGGCGATGACGAAGTCGGGCTCGGGGTGGAAGCCGCGGGCTGGGAGATGCTCGAGGTAGGCGTCGCGCACGGGCTTCAGCAGCAGCTCGCCGGCCTGGGCGACGCCGCCGCCGAACACGAAGAGCTGCGGGTCGAGGATCACGCTGAGCGACGCGCACGCCTGGCCGAGCCAGGTGCCGAGCTCGGCGAGGGCCTCGAGCGCGCCGGGGTCGCCTGCGGCCATGAGGCCGGCCACGTCGTGGCCGGTCAGCTCGCCGTTCTTCACGCGGATGTCGCCGAGCGCCTTGCCGGTCGCGCCGCCGCGGTCGGCGACCTCGCCGGCCATGCGCAGCAGGGCACGGCCCGAGCCGTACTGCTCGATGCAGCCGCGGGCCCCGCAGCCGCACTCGAGGCCGCCGGGCACGATGCGCATGTGGCCGAGCTCGCCGCCGGTGCCGAAGCCGCCGCGGAACAGGCGGTCTTCGGTGACGATCGCTCCGCCGACGCCGGTGCCGATGGTGAGCATGGTCATGTCGCTGACGAGGCGGCCGGCTCCGAAGCGGAACTCGGCCCAGCCGGCCGCGTTCGCGTCGTTGTCGATGGTGATGTCGAGGTCGAGCTTCTCGCTCAGGCGCGCGCGGAGAGGCTCGTTGCGCCACGGGATGTTCGGCGTGTAGTAGACGGTCGACTGGGCGGCGTCGATGAAGCCGGGCGCGGCGACGCCGGCGGCGATCACGTCTCCCCCGGAGGTCGGCGCGACCTGCTGGAGCTCGTCGATCATGGCGACGACGGCGTCGACGATCGCCTGCGAGTCGTTGCCGGTGGGGGTCGGAACCCGCCTCTCGGCGACGATCTCGCCGAGCTCGGTGACCACGCCCCCTGCGATCTTCGTCCCGCCGATGTCGATTCCGATTGCCTGCACGAGCAATCACTCTACCCGGCGCGGCGCGGGCAGAGGGCGGCCCCGCCACGGGTCCGGACGGGTGGCCGCTACAGTGGAACGGCCCGACCCCGGGCGAGAGGAGCTGCCCGTGGACGACCCCGTCGAGGCCCAAGTCTCACAACCGGCGCTCCTGCCCGACGGCACGATCGGCGCCCTGGTCGTCCCGGCTCTCGAGGCCACGCCCGAGGCCGCTCTGATCGGGATCCCTGACGCGTTCGGCGGCTGGTTCGATCTGACGGCGGGCGAGTTCCTGCATCGGGCTCGCTCTCTGGCGTCCGGATTCATGGCGGCCGGGCTGCAGGCGGGCGACGTGATCGCCGTGCTCAGCACCAGCCGGTTCGAGGTGGCCCTCGTCGACCTCGCCGCCGCTCTGGCCGGCGCCGTCGTGCTTCCCCTCTCTCCTCTCGACGGGCCCACCGAGCTGCTCGCCGTGCTCGAGGAGACCCGTGCCCGCGCCATCGTCGTCGAGACGGTGCGCGACTTCGCCCGGTTCGACGAGATCCACGGCGACCTGCCCCTGGTGGCCGAGGCCTGGCAGATCGGCCTAGGCGACCTCGACAAGCTCGCCGAGCTCGGCGCCGGGATCAGCGCGCAGGAACTCGCGGCTCGCGCCGCGGCCGTCGACCCCGCCGCCGTCGCCGCGCTGATGGCCGACTCCGCCGGCGTCGTCGTCGAGCTCACGCACGCCGACCTGGTGTCGCGGGCCGTCGAGCTCGGCCTCGCCCTGGCGGGGTCGGGGGCCGTCGACGGGGAGGACACCGCCGTGCTGCAGATCCTGCCGGGTACAGACGCCTTCGCCCGCGTCACGACGCTGCTCGCCCTCTCGACCGGCTCGCGCCTGGGCCACCTCGCCGACCCGGCGCGGCTCATCGAGTCTCTGGCATCGTTCCGGCCGACGCTGCTCGTCGCCCGCCCGGCGACCTACGAGGCCGTCGAGGAGGCCACGCTCGCTCGCGCCGAGCAGACCAGCCGGGGCCCTGCGCTGAAGCAGGCGCTCGAGGTCGCGGTCGAGCACTCGGCCGCGCTCGAGGCCGGGACCGTGCCGCGCGGGCTCAAGACCCGGTTCGCCCTCGCCGACGCGCTCGTGCTGAGGGGCCTGCGGAAGGCCGTCGGCGGCCGCGTGCGCGTCGTCGTGTCGTTGGCCGACGAGGAGTCGCTGCCGCTGCGGCTGCGGCACCTGATGCGCGCGCTCGACGTGCGACCCCTCGAGGCGCTCGGCGGAGTACGGACCACCGGCCCGGCCCTCGTCGAGCGGTACGACGATGCGTTCGAGCGGCCCGTCGGCGGCGTCGGCGCCCCGCTCGCCGGCGTCGAGGTGGCCGTCGGCCCCGCCGGCGGCATCGGCCTGCGCGGCCCCGGCGTCGTCCCGCCCGACGGAGCCGACTGGCTCGACACCGGCCTCTTCGGCGAGGTCGAGGGCGGTCGGGTCTTCCTGGCCGACCGCTGACTCGCCTGGCGGATTCGCCGGGGTCGGCCGCGCGCCGAGATGGCCCCCGCCGTCGCCGAGCCCCCGCCGATCCGACGCCCACGGCCACCTCGCGCAGCCCGGCGCCGGCCGGCACCACGCCCCCGCGGCGCAGCCGCGAAGGGCGCACCGGATCAGAACCAGTCGCTCTCCCGGATCTGCCTCATGGCATCGCGTTTGATCTCGGGATCGAGGCCCATCACGTAGAGCTGCCCGTCGAGGTGGTCGGTCTCGTGCTGGAGCGCCTGCGCCATGAGGCCCTCGCCCTCGAGCACGACGGGGTTGCCGTCGAGGTCGACGCCCTCGACGCGAGCCCACGGAAACCGCCGGCGCGGGAAGTAGAACCCGGGCACCGAGAGGCAGCCCTCGTCGACGAGGTCGGCCTCGCCTCGCGTCTCGACGAGCACGGGGTTGAGCACGTAGCCGATCTCGCCGTCGACGTTGTAGCTGAACGCCCGGAGGCCGACGCCGATCTGGCAGGCGGCGACTCCCGCGCGGCCGGGGAGGGTGACGGTGTCGAGGAGATCCTGCACCAGATCGGCGAGGCCGGGGTCGCCGACCGTCACCGGGTCGGAGGGGCTGCGCAGGACGGGGTCGCCGAACAGGCGGATGGGGCGGTCGGTCATTCCGGGAGACTCCAGTGCGGCGAGATCAGGGGGCGGACTATTTCACCACGACCAGGAGGTCGCCGGCGTCGACCTGCTGCGTCACGGGGATGGCGAGGCGCTCGACGACGCCGGCCACCGGGCTGGTGATCGCCGCCTCCATCTTCATCGCCTCGATGGTCGCGATGGCGGCTCCGGCCTCCACGCGATCGCCCGCTGCGACCTTGAGCGTCACGACGCCCGAGAACGGCGCCGCGACCTCGCCGGGCTGCGTGCGGTCGGCCTTCTCAGCCGACTTCTGCGAGACCTCGATCGACCGGTCGCGGATGAACACCGGGCGCAGCTGGCCGTTGATCGTCGTCATGACCGTGCGCACGCCCTTGTCGTCCGCCTCGCCGATGGCCTCCAGGCCGATGTAGAGGTTCACGCCGCGCGAGACGGGCACCGTGTGCTCGACGCCGGGCTTGAGGCCGTAGAGGTAGTCGGGCGTGGCGACGACCGACAGGTCTCCGTAGGTGTCGACGACCTCGCGGTACTGCTTCGTCGGGCCGGCGAACAGGAGGCGGTTCAGGGTCTCCTGCCGTGCGCGGCCGGGCTCCTTCAAGAGCTCCAGGTCGGCAGGATCGACGGGCTCCACCCCGATCTTCACGTCGCGGCCCGCCAGCACCTTCGTGCGGAACGGCTCGGGCCACCCGCCGGGCAGATCGCCGAGCTCGCCGGCCATGAAGCCGATGACGCTGTCGGGGATGTCGAACTTCGACGGGTCGGCCTCGAACTCGGCAGGGTCGGCGTCGGCCGCCGCGAGCTGCAGGGCGAGGTCGCCGACGACCTTGGACGACGGCGTGACCTTCGTCGGGCGGCCCAGGATCCGGTTGGCCGCGGCATACCAGTCCTCGACCTTCTCGAACTGGTCGCCGAGGCCGAGGGCGATGGCCTGCTGGCGCAGGTTCGACAGCTGGCCGCCGGGGATCTCGTGCGAGTAGACGCGGCCGGTGGGGCCGGGCAGGCCCGACTCGAACGGCTTGTAGACGCGGCGCACGGCCTCCCAGTACGGCTCGAGGTCGCTCACGGCGGCGAGCGAGAGGCCGGTGTCGCGCTCGGTGTGCGCGAGGGCTGCCACGAGAGCCGAGGCGGACGGCTGCGACGTCGTGCCGGCCATCGGCGCGCTGGCGACGTCGACGGCGTCGGCTCCGGCGCGCGCCGCGGCGAGCAGCGTGGCCAGCTGGCCGCCGGCGGTGTCGTGCGTGTGCACGTGCACGGGCAGGTCGAAGCGCTCGCGCAGGGCGCCGACGAGCTTCTCGGCGGCGCTGGCGCGGAGAAGACCCGCCATGTCCTTGATCGCGATGATGTGCGCGCCGGCGTCGACGATCTGCTCGGCGAGGCGGAGGTAGTAGTCGAGCGTGTACAGCTCTTCGCTCGGGTCCAGGAGGTCGGCGGTGTAGCACAGGGCGACCTCGGCGACGGTGGTGCCGGTCGCCAGCACGGCGTCGATCGCCGGACGCATCTGCGACACGTCGTTGAGCGCGTCGAAGATGCGGAAGATGTCGACGCCCGTCGCGGCGGCCTCGTGGACGAACGCCTCGGTCACCTCGGTCGGGTACGGCGTGTACCCGACGGTGTTGCGGCCGCGCAGGAGCATCTGGATGGCGATGTTCGGGAGCGACTCGCGGAGCGACGCGAGCCGCTGCCACGGGTCCTCGCCGAGGAAGCGGAGGGCGACGTCGTAGGTCGCCCCGCCCCAGGCCTCGACGCTGAAGAGGTCGGGGGTCATGCGCGCGACGTACGGCGCGACGGCGAGGAGGTCTTTCGAGCGGACGCGGGTGGCCAGGAGCGACTGGTGGGCGTCGCGCATCGTCGTCTCGGTGACCGCCAGGCGGGTCTGGGCGCGGAGGGCGCCGGCGAACCCCGCCGGGCCGAGCTCGAGGAGCTGCTGTCGAGTTCCTGCGACCGGGGCCTCGGTGAGGTCGATCGACGGGAGCTTGAGCGCGGGGTCGATCGCGCCCTCGCCGTGGCCGTTGGGCTGGTTCACCGTGACGTCGGCAAGCCAGGTGAGGATCTTGGTGCCGCGGTCGCGCGAGACGTGGCCCTCGAAGAGCTGGGGTCGCTCCTCGATGAAGGCGGTGCTGAGGTCGCCCGCGGCGAAGGCCGGGTCTTCGAGGACGGCCTGCAGGAACGGGATGTTCGTCGAGACGCCGCGGATGCGGAACTCGGCGAGCCCGCGCTTGGCGCGCGTGACCGCCGCCGTGAAGTCGCGGCCGCGCGCGGTCATCTTGACCAGCATCGAGTCGAAGTGCGGGCTGATCTGCGTGCCGGGGTTGATCGTTCCGCCGTCGAGGCGGATGCCCGAGCCGCCCGGCGATCGGTACGTCGTGATGCGGCCGGTGTCGGGGCGGAAGCCGGCGTTCGGGTCTTCCGTGGTGATGCGGGTCTGGAGGGCCGCGCCGTGCAGGTGGATGTCGCTCTGCTCGAGGTGCAGGTCGGCGAGGGTCTGGCCGGACGCGATGCGCATCTGCGTCAGGACGAGGTCGACGTCGGTGACCTCTTCGGTGACCGTGTGCTCGACCTGGATGCGCGGGTTCATCTCGATGAAGACGTGCTGGCCGGCGCGCTCCCCCGCGGTATCGAGCAGAAACTCGACCGTGCCGGCGTTGACGTAGCCGATCGACTTCGCGAAGGCGATCGCGTCGCGGTACATCGCCTGGCGGATGCCCTCGTCGAGGTTCGGCGCCGGGGCGATCTCGACGACCTTCTGGTGGCGGCGCTGCACCGAGCAGTCGCGCTCGAAGAGGTGGACGGTCTCGCCGGTCGCGTCGGCGAGCACCTGCACCTCGATGTGGCGGGGACGCACGACCGCCTGCTCGACGAACATGGTCGGGTCGCCGAACGCGCTGTCGGCCTCGCGCATGGCTGCCTCGAGCGCGGCGCGGAGGTCTTCGGGCTCATCGACCCGGCGCATGCCGCGCCCGCCTCCGCCGGCGACGGCCTTGGCGAAGACGGGGAAGCCGATCTCGTCGGCACCGCTGATGAGCTCCTCGATGTCGCGGCTGGCGGGCGTCGACTTCAGGACGGGCACGCCCGCGGCAATCGCCTTCTCTTTCGCGGTGACCTTATTGCCGGCCATCTCGAGCACGTGCTGGCCCGGGCCGATGAAGGTGATGCCGGCTCTGGCAGCGGCCTCGGCGAGCTCCGGGTTCTCGGAGAGGAAGCCGTAGCCCGGGTAGATGGCGTCGCAGCCCGACTCGACGGCGACGCGCACGATCTCGGCGACGTCGAGGTACGCGCGGACCGGGTGGCCGATCTCGCCGATCTGGTACGCCTCGTCGGCCTTGAGCCGGTGCATCGAGTTGCGGTCTTCGTACGGGTAGACGGCCACGGTGCGGGCACCGAGCTCATAGGCCGCCCGGAAGGCGCGGATCGCGATTTCGCCGCGGTTGGCTACGAGGATCTTGGAGAACACAGGGTTCGTGCCTTTCGGAGGGGCCGGCGCCGCACCTGGGAATCCCTCGGATCGCCCCGCGGTTCGCTGTCGGCTTTTAGGTGCTTCAACAGTAGTGAAGCTATCGTGTTCAACGTGCATGTACTCAGCGTCAGCTCACTCAAAGGCGGCGTCGGCAAGACGACCGTGACGCTCGGACTCACGTCGGCGGCCTTCGCCAAGGGCCTACGGACCCTGGTCGTCGACCTCGACCCGCAGTCCGACGTGTCCACGGGCCTCGACATCACGGTGGCCGGGCACCTCAACGTCGCCGACGTCCTCGCCTCCCCGAAAGAGAAGACGGTGCGCGCGGCGATCGCGCCCTCCGGCTGGACGAAGGGGCGCCAGGGCAAGATCGACGTCATGATCGGCAGCCCGTCGGCCATCAACTTCGACGGGCCGCACCCGTCGATCCGCGACATCTGGAAGCTGGAGGAGGCCCTCGCGAACGTCGAGGCCGACTACGACCTCGTGCTCATCGACTGCGCGCCGTCGCTCAACGCACTCACGCGCACCGCGTGGGCGGCGTCCGACCGCGTCACCGTCGTCACCGAGCCCGGCCTCTTCTCGGTGGCCGCCGCCGACCGCGCCCTCCGCGCGATCGAGGAGATCCGCCGCGGCCTCTCGCCTCGCCTCCAGCCCCTCGGCATCATCGTGAACCGGGCGCGCGTGCAGTCGCTCGAGCACCAGTTCCGGATCAAGGAGCTGCGCGACATGTTCGGGCCGCTCGTGCTCTCGCCGCAGCTGCCGGAGCGGACGTCGCTGCAGCAGGCGCAGGGTGCCGCGAAGCCTCTGCACGTGTGGCCCGGCGAGTCGGCGCAGGAGATGGCGCGCAACTTCGACCAGCTGCTCGAGCGCATCATGCGCACGGCCAAGATCGGCGACTACGCCGAGACCCCCGCGCCCCGCTAGAGACCCTCCTAGGGCGCCAGACACACTGCAACGGCGAGAACGGCAGTCCGCGGACTGCCGTTCTCGCCGTTCTGGAGTGTCTAGGCCGTACGGGTGCGGCGGGCCGCGAGTTCGTCGGCTGGGTCCATCGCGGGCGTCGAGTCGAGCTCGACCAGGCTGTGCTCGACCTCGCGCAGCACCTTGCCGACGGCGATCCCGAAGACGCCCTGACCGCGCGACACGAGGTCGATGACCTCGTCGTTCGAGGTGCACAGGTAGACGGAGGCGCCGTCGCTCATGAGCGTCGTCTGGGCGAGGTCGTTGACCCCGGACTCGCGGAGCTGGTTGACGGCGGTGCGGATCTGCTGGAGCGAGATGCCGGTGTCGAGGAGCCGCTTGACGAGCTTGAGCACGAGGATGTCTCGGAAGCCGTAGAGGCGCTGCGATCCTGAGCCCGATGCACTGCGGACGGTCGGCTCGACGAGGCCGGTGCGGGCCCAGTAGTCGAGCTGGCGGTAGCTGATGCCGGCGGCGCGGGCGGCGGCGGTGCCGCGGTAGCCGTGATCGTCTTCGAGCTCGACCATTCCGTCGGTGAACAGCAGCTCTTCGCCGTAGGCCGGGGTGGTCGAGGGGCGAGAACCGTCGCTGAAGGCTTCCTCGGGGGAACCTGTCTCGCTCATGAAGTGCCTCTCACGTTGCCGACCACGCTGGACATTGACACATTAACGTTCAACATCGGGTTGATGGTTGTACCTGGGTCAACCGTACAGGCGGGCCCGCCTCGACCCGGCGACATTTGCCACCCTCGGGGCGGCGTGTCGCAGGTCGTCAGAGCAGTCTACGTATCGAGGCGGCCGAGCGCAGTGCGGATCAGCGATCCGCGCACGATCTCGAGCTGCTCGGCGATCTCGCGGGCCATCTCGGCGACGCGCGCGCGACCGGCGGCGTCGCGCCGACGGGCCGACGGTGCCACGGCGCTCTCGATGAGGCCGAGCTCGCGATCGGCGGCGGCGCGGAGGGCCCGGAGGTGACGCGGCTCGATGCCCGACTTCTTCAGCTCGACGAGAGCGGAGACGACGTGCACCGACTCGTCGCCGTAGAGATCGGTGGCCGGAATCAGCGAGGTGCCGACAGCGTCGTCGACGAGCGCCGCCGTGGCCCCGGTCTCGGCGATGAGCTCGTCGCGGCTGAGCCGGCGGGGCTGAGCCAGCATCGAGGTCGGCGCTGCGCCCGTGGGGAGGTTCACGGGGCGGCCGGCGTCGAGATCGTCGAGGTGCCCGCGGATCACCTTCAGCGGGAGGTAGTGGTCTCGCTGGAGCCCGAGGATGAACCGGAGGCGCTCGACGTCGTCGGGCGAGAACTTGCGGTAGCCCGAGGCGGTGCGCACGGGGGTGACGAGCTGGCGCTCTTCGAGAAACCGGAGCTTGGAGTTCGAGAGGTCGGGGAAGTCGGGCTTGAGGCGCGCGAGGACCTGACCGATGGTCAACAGATCCGGCGCAGCCTGGGCGGTGGACGCCCGGGCCAGAGCGCGCGGCACTACTTCGTCGCCAGATTCGCGAGATCGACTCGGGACGCATAGAAGGTGAGCCGGAACTTGCCGACCTGGACCTCGGCGCCGTCGCTGAGGAGGGCCTCGTCGATGCGGACGCCGTCGAAGTAGGTGCCGTTCAGCGAACCGAGGTCTTTGACGCTGAACGAGGTGCCGTGGCGGTGGAACTCGGCGTGCTTGCGGCTGACCGTGACGTCGTCGAGGAAGATGCCGGCGTCGGGATGACGGCCGGCGACGGTGACGTCGGCGTCGAGCAGGAAGCGAGCTCCGATGTTGGGACCGCGGCGGACCACGAGGAGGGCGGAGCCGGAGGGCAGGGCGGACACGGCCTCGCGCTCGTCGGACGACACGCCGCCTTCGAGGGCAGCAAGCTGCGCCTGGAACTCTTCGTTAAAGCTGAGGGTCGTGTCTACCTCGGGGCGGGCGTCACCGTGCGCGCTATCCGCGCCGGACGACGGGGTGGCTGACTCTGCCATCGTGGACCTCCTGTGGCCCCCAAGCGTAGCGGAATCGTTACCGAGCTTCAGCACCGGATTTCGCAGGTTCGGGCATTGGGCTGGTTATTGCCGTCTTCACCACTGTCGCTCAGAGTCGTCATAGGGATTTCCATGACTGGGCGCTTTGTATGGATTCACGTCACCACCCGCCCCAGGAAGGCAATCATGAACGACAGCAGCAACACCACGCCCGGTGCTTCTGGAGCCCCCGAAGACTCCCAGGGCGAGGAGAGCACGACGCCGACGTCGGCCCCCGAGAACGAGGCCGCAGCCGATGGCGCCACCGAAGAGCTCCCCACGGCCCACACGCTCCCGCACCGCACCGGCCCGACGCCCGCCCACTACGTGAGCGAGGCGGCCCCGCAGCAGGGCGCACCGCAGCAGGCGGCACCCGCCGCCGGCTCGGAGTGGTCCGAGATGGGCGCCGACGGCTACGCGGCCCAGCAGCGGGCCGGCTACGGCCAGCAGCCGTACGGCCAGCAGCCGTACGGGCAGCAGCCGTACGGGCAGCAGCAGTACGGCCAGCCCTACGGCCAGCAGCCCGGGTACGGCCAGCAGCCCGACTACGCTCAGCAGCCCGGCTACTACGGCCAGGCGCCCTCCGGCTACGGCGCCCCGGTGCCGCCCGCGTTCCAGAACGCGAAGGGCAAGCCGAAGCGCTGGATGACCATCGTCGGCGCGGCCGCGGCGGGCGTCATCATCGTCGGAGCAGCCGGCGGCGCCTTCGCGCTCGGCCACTCCACCGGCGAGAAGGCGGCCGACGCCGCCGGCCAGAGCCAGACGCTGCAGCTCCCGAACGGGTCGAGCGGCTCCGGATCATCCGGATCGGGTTCGACAGGCGGCACCTACGGCTTCGGCCAGGGCACGCTGCCCGGCTCCGGCGGCTCGTCGAGCGACGGGTCGAGCTCCGGCACCGGCACCGTTCCCGCCGACGCCACCGCGGCCACGTCCGCCGAGAAGCAGGGCGTCGTCACGATCGTGTCGACCCTCGACTACGACGAGTCGTCGAAGTCGGCCGGAACCGGCATGGTCATGACCAGCGACGGCGAGATCCTCACCAACAACCACGTCGTCGAGGGCGCCACGAGCATCACCGTCACGGTGGTCTCGACCGGCAAGTCGTACACGGCCAAGGTCGTCGGCACCGACGCGACGAACGACGTCGCCGTGCTCAAGCTCGAAGACGCGAGCGGGCTGCAGACGGTCTCCTTCGGCCAGAACGCCACCGTCTCGACCGACGACACCGTCCACTCCACCGGCAACGCGGAGGGCACCGGCAGCCTCGTCACGGCGAAGGGCACCGTCCTCGCGACCAAGCAGTCCATCACCGTGCAGAGCGAGTCCGGCACCGGCACCGAGTCGCTGTCGAACCTGATCGAGGTCAGCGCCGACGTGGTCTCGGGCGACTCCGGCGGCCCGCTCCGCAACTCGGACGGCAAGGTCGTCGGGATCATCACGGCCGCCTCGTCGGGCACCTCCGACACGACCGGCTACGCCATCCCGATCTCGGACGCCCTCACCATCGCCGGCAAGATCCTCGACGGCACGTCGACCAGCACGATCCAGATCGGCCTGCCGGCCTTCCTGGGCGCGCAGATCTCGTCCACGTCGACCGGCACGACCGGCAGCGGCGTCACCATCGCCGGAACCGTCTCGGGCAGCGCGGCCGCCAAGGCCGGGCTCGTCGCCGGCGACACGATCACGAAGCTCGGCAGCACGACGGTCACCGACTCGACCTCGCTAACCGACGCCGTGCAGTCGCACGACCCGGGCGACTCCGTCTCGGTGACCTACACCGACTCGGCCGGTGCCAGCCACACGGTCACCGTCACCCTCGGCGAGGGCCCGGCTCTCTAGCCACCCGCGTCACCGAACGGCCGTCCACCCCCGGGTGGGCGGCCGTTCCGCGTCGTGCAGGGTGCACGGCGCAGGAACTCGGGGCGCCCGCCTAGGCGAGCAGGTCGCGCAGCGCCGACGGCCCGATCACCGTCGCCCCGACGGCCGCCGAGCGCGAGGCGAGCTCCCGGTCGGCGGTCACCACGACGACCCGGGCCGAGCCGACGCGGGCCCGGGCCTCGGCGACCACGGCGGAGTCGCCGTCGACCGGAGCCCGGACGACGGTCAGGAGGTCGGGGGCCGGGAGTTCCTGCGCGGCCTTCGCTTCTCCTTCGACGACGAGCACGATGCCGGGCCAGCGTGTTGCGACGAGCGGGTCGTCGGTCAGGAGGGCGCCGGGGACTCCCCCGGCGGCGAGGCGGCCCAGGTCGGCGGCGAGGCGCTCGGTCGCGCCCACCCGGTCGCGCCACCAGCCGTCGGGCTTCGAGCCGACGACGTTGGCGGAGTCGACGATCAGGGCGACGCGGGTGTCGAGGAGCGGCCGGAGGCCCTTCCACGACGCGGCGAATCCGGGGTGGAGGGGGAGCGCGTCGACGGCGTCGACCGGCACCCACTCGAGCGCCTCGCTCTCGCCGTCGCCGATGACCGCCTCGAACGGGCGGATCGCCGTGGCGACGACGGTCGTGTACGACCAGAAGCCGAGGTCGACGGCCGAGGTGAACTCGATGCGGAGGGCGTCGGCGGGCACGGAGGCCTCTTCGGCGCTCTCGCGGAGGGCTCCGTCGACGGCGGACTCGTCGAACTGGCGGGCGCCGCCGGGGATCCCCCAGGTGCCGCCGAAGTGGCTCCATGCGACGCGGTGCTGCAGGAGGACGCGGTGCTGGGAGTCGACGATCAGGAGACCGGCCGCACCGGCCTTGCCCCAGTACTTGCGGCCGTCGGGCGCGACGACCCAGCCGTCGGCGGGTCCGTGAACAGTCACACCATGAAGCTTGCCACTGTTGGCGCCGGGTGAACGACCAGCGCCGCCCTCGACCGGATCAGAACAGCGGTGCGACGAACAGGAGGTAGGAGTACTGGGCGACGCCGAAGAGGCCGAGCCCCATCGCCCAGAGCGAGCGGCGGCGCCCGAAGGCCGCCTTGCCCCGGGCGACGAGCACGCGCGACCGGTGGAGGCCGAGGGCGCCGAAGACCAGGCCGAGCGCCGGGAGCACGTAGAAGCCGCTGACGAAGACCGCGCCGATCCCGACGATGATGCCCGCGATCGCGAAGCGGTTCGTCAGCTCGGGGTCGCGCACGGCCGGCGCCGGCGAGAGGCCCGGATCGGCCCCGTCGACGCGTGCCCCCGCGGCTTGCGCCATGCGGCGGCGCAGGCGCTCGGCTCGGAGCGACATGGACGTCACCGGTTGCGGCGGCGAGACCGCGGGCGGCGTCGGGACTGCGGGGCGCGTCGGCTCCGAGGGCGGCGTCGGGTCCGTCTGGTCAGCTGGCATGGCCCAGCAAGGATACCCGGGCCGTCAGGTCGACCGCGGCTCGACCGGACAGCGGCTCAGTTGGCGAGAACCGAGAGGATGTTGCCCGAGGGGTCGAGGAACCAGGCGATGTCGGGCCCCCGATCGGCCGCCTTGCCGCGCATGATGCCGCGCTCGTCGGCCCAGCCGCCGTAGTTCTCGAGCGAGACCCCGGCGGCCTCGAGCTCGTCGGCCGCCGCGTCGATGTCGGCGACCTCGAAGTTGAGGATCGTGAAGACGGCGGGCACGTGGTCGTCCTTCGGGTAGGCGATGACGTGGGCGCCGCCGGGAAGCGCGATGTCGAGGATCCCCATCCCGTTCTGCTCGACGGAGAACCCGAGCACTCCCCCGTAGAACTTCCGGGCGGCGTTGACGTCGCGGACGGCGAAACCGGAGAACGCGTGAGATGTGGTGAGCATGACGACTCCTTCGTGTCGATGTTGCATCAGCATGCCACTGGTGGTTCGATGTCGGAATGCTCTCGAACGACTCGGGAACCCACCACCCCGAGAATCAGTGAGGATTCGATGACCGACACCCGCGTGTCCGTTCCCGAGGCGCTGCACCGTGCGCTGGCGGACGTCGCGCTCGGCGGTCCGCTCACGTCGTGGGCCCACCTGACCGTCCAGGGCGACCGCACCCGGCCCGACGGCTGGCTCGACTCGCGCCGCCACACCCTCCGCCAGCGCCTCTGGTCGGCCGGCGCACCCGAACCCGACATCGACGCGATCGACGCCGCCATGGCCGTCGCGCCGGATGTCCCGGGCCGCGCCAGCCGCTTCGTCGTCGCCCGCGACGGCAATCTCCTGCTCAGCGAGCTCCTGCTCGGCGACCGCGCCGGGCACGACACCGGAGGCACGGGCTTCGTGCCCGACGTGGCGCCGGTGCTGGCCGCATTCGGCACCGTCGACGGCGGTGGCGCGCCGACCCGGTACGACGGCCTCGGCGTGCGCGACACCGTGCGGTCGCTGCGGGCGGGCCGCGTCGGCGTGCTGACGCTCGGCGACGCGGGCTTCGGCGAGCAGACGGTGGTCGCCCTGCGCGGGGCGCCCTGGCTGGGCGAGGTCGGCGACCTCGGGCTCGACGACGCCGACCGTCTGGCGCTCGTGCCGACGCGCGCCGGACTGCTGCGGGCGGCCCTGCAGACGGGTGTCGAGGTGGCGTTCGCGCAGCCCGGCGGCGTGCCCGACGACCTGCCGGTCGCGTACACGTTTTGCTGACCGCGCCTGCTCCCGGCCGGGCGGAGGGTCAGACGAACCGGACGGACTGCTGCAGGCGGTCGCGCAGCTCGAAGACGTCGACCCGCGGAGCCTCAGGGTCGAGCCCCTCTCGCAGCAGGTGCGGGAGCACGGATCGGCGCACGAGGTACGCCGAGTTCCGGCGCCCCTTGCCGATCGGCTCGACCGGATCGCCGGCGGCGTCGTCGGGCACCACGACCAGCAGGGCCGTGAAGGGCACCCGGCTGGTCTTGGCGAATGCGCGGGCGCTCCGGGTCAGCGCGCGCACCGGCTGCTCGTCGGGCGGGACGCCGTCGCCCACGAGCTCGCCCTTCACAGCCGACACCCGGCCGCCCCAGTCGTCGGACCGGATCGCGTACACGCCGGTCGGGGCCAGCACGACGTGGTCGAGCTTCACCTCGGCGCGCGCGGAGACGTCGCTCCAGACCGTGTAGGCGATGCCGAGCTCGCCGATGGCGGTCGCCGTCGCCTCTTCGGCCAGCGCCTTCGCCAGGCACCGACGGATCTCACCCGGCGCCGAGCGCACCAGCACCGTGTCGTACGGGTCGTCGACGGTCTCGCCGCGGCCGACCCACTCGTGCAGCAGAGCCAGGTACAGCTCGCGCGCCTGCCCGCCCGGGTGGCCGAACGCGCGGGCGCGGGGCTTCGACTCGGTGCGGCGCCGCGGCGGGGCGGGCGCCCAGGTGTGCCCCTCGCGCTGCGATTCACGGGCGGCGGGCCGCCCGCTGTCGTACCGGGCCCGATCGTCGACGGAGCCGACGAGCTCCCAGGCGAGCTGCACGCGCCGGAACCTCTCGGGAGTGCCGCCGAGGTCGGGATGCGTCTGGCGTGCCAGCCGCCGGTAGGCCCGACGCAGTTCGTCCTGACTGACGGCAGGCGAGACGCCCAGGACCTCGTAGGGCGTGGCGGAGGCGGGGCTGTCTGACATGTGTCGCACGAGGATACCGGGAGGGGATCGCCCCAGTATCCGAGAACGCCCCGAATCATCGGCGACGGCCGGGATCGCGGCCCGGGTACGGTTGTCGCGTGACTGATGACGACCTGAAGCCCCCGGCCAAGCGCAACGTCAAGGCGCTCACGGCGTTCCTCGCCGAGATGGAGCCCGACGACGCGATCGTCGCCACCTTCGCCACCGAGCGGTACGGCGTCTTCGCCGTGCGCGGCCAGTCGAAGCACTCGCAGTCGCTGGGCGGCTACAGCCTCGGCAGCCACCCCCTCGACTCGAACAGGAAGCCGCAGAAGACCCTGCAGCTGCTGCGGACCTTCCACTCGGCGGAGCGAGAGGCCCAGGCGCAGGAACTCCCGTCGGAGCCGCCCGCCGTCGACGCCTCCGTCGCCCACGGCGCCCTCGTGCGCGTCACCGTCTCCGAGCCCGCCTACGGGGTCTTCGACGTCGCCGGGGTTGCCGTGCACTCGTCCGTCGACGACAGCGTGCTGGTGGGCTCGTGGATCGTGTCGACCCGCGGCATCGTGGCCGAGCGGGTCGCCGCCGTCGAGGTGCTCGCGCCGGTCGGCGGGCACGACCTGGCCGTCCCCCGCGAGATCACGAGCTGGGGAGCCGAGGCGAGCGCCGAGGTCTAGCGCGGCGCTCGGGGGCGCAATCTGCTGCATTGTCGCTCCGCCGACATAGCTCCGCTATCGTCGGCGGCGCTCCGCCTTGCATCTCACGCCTCCGAGCACCGCGCCTCTACGGGGTGGGGGCGGCTTTGCGGGCGCGGCGACGCGCGCGACGGGCCTGGAACCAGGCGATGGCGCCCCGCACCTTGCGCTGCACCCACATGTTGAGCCGGTGCGCCGCCGGGAACTCCGTGCCGAGGATCGCCAGTCCGAGGAAGACGACGAGCCACCCCGGCCCCGGCAGCGGGATCAGGATGATGCCCGCGATGACGACCGCGAAGCCGATGATGCCGATCGCTACCTTGTAGGCCGTCCGCAGCCGCGGGTACAGGTTGAGCCGGGCACGGAAGAGACGGGCGCGCCTCGCGATCCGCGTGTTGCGGAGGCGGTGGTGGTGCGCGGGGTGGTCGGCCTCGTGCAGCGGCTCGTGCAGCGACATGACCGAAGCGTACCGGCGGCCCTTGGGAACCCCCGGGGTGCGAAGTGAGCGCTCACGGCCGGAGGGGTCTAGGCAGGACCAATGGAATACACACACCTCGGACGCACAGGGTTGTCCGTCTCCCGCGCCATCCTCGGCACCATGAACTTCGGTCCCGAGACCAGCGAGGCCGACAGCCACGCCATCATGGACGCCGCTCACGACAAGGGCGTCAACTTCTTCGACACCGCCAACGTCTACGGCGGCTCGGTGGGCAAGGGAGCCACCGAGTCGATCATCGGCCGCTGGTTCGCCCAGGGCGGCGGCCGCCGCGACAAGACCGTGCTCGCCACCAAGCTCTACGGCGACATGGGCGACTGGCCGAACTCGGGCAAGCTCAGCGCCTTCAATATCCGCCACGCCATCGACGCCAGCCTCGAGCGTCTCCAGACCGACCACATCGATCTGATCCAGTTCCACCACGTCGACCGAGACACCCCGTGGGACGAGATCTGGACCGCCATCGAGGTCGCCGTCACCCAGGGCAAGATCCTCTACGCCGGGTCGAGCAACTTCGCCGGCTGGCACATAGCGCAAGCGCAGGAGGCCGCGAAGGCCCGGCACTTCCTGGGCCTGGTCTCGGAGCAGTCGCTCTACAACCTCGTCGCCCGCGACATCGAGCTCGAGGTGCTGCCCGCCGCCCGCCACTACGGTCTCGGCGTCATCCCCTGGTCGCCCCTGCACGGCGGCATCCTGGGCGGGATCGTCGGCAAGGAGTCCTCGGGCAAGCGCCGCCTGACCGGACGCTCGAAGGAGTTCGTCGACGCGCACCGCGAGCAGCTCGAGTCGTACGAGACGCTGGCGCAGGAACTCGGCCACGCCCCCGGCGAGCTCGCCCTCGCGTGGCTGCTCCACCAGCCCGGGGTCACCGGGCCCATCACCGGCCCGCGCACCATGGAGCAGTTCGACTCCGCGGTCGCCGCCGTCGACATCCACCTCGACGACGCCGCCCTGGCACGCCTCGACGAGCTGTTCCCGGGGCACAAGCCCGCCCCGGAGGACTACGCGTGGTAAGAACGCAGCACCCGACGGCGGGAGCTGGCTCCTGCAACCCCTACGACAACGAGAGAGACCATTCATGAGACAGCGCATCATCGGAGATGTCAGCGTCAGCGCGATCGGACTCGGCGGCATGCCGATGTCGATCGAGGGCCGGCCCGACCGCAAGCGGTCCATCGCCACCATCCACGCCGCCCTCGAGGCAGGCGTGACGCTCATCGACACGGCCGACGCCTACAGCCTCGGCGGCAAGCCCGACGACGAGGGTCACAACGAGATCCTCATCGCCGAGGCGCTGAAATCGTGGCACGGGAGCATGGACGACGTGCTCGTTGCCACGAAGGGCGGCCACACGCGGATCCACAGCACCGACGGAGGCTGGGATCAGGACGGCTCCCCCGCCCACCTGAAGGAGGCCGCCAAGGCGTCCGCCAAGCGCCTCGGCGTCGACGCCATCGGGCTGTACCAGTTTCACCGGCCCGACCCCAGGGTGCCGTTCGCGGACTCGATCGGCGCGCTCGTGGAGCTGCTCGACGAGGGCGTGATCCGGATGGCCGGCATCTCGAACGCCGACGTCGACCAGATCCGCGAGGCCAACACGATCCTCGACGACCGCCTCGTGTCGGTGCAGAACCAGTTCAGCCCGGCGTTCCTGTCGTCGACGGCCGAACTGGAGCTGTGCGACGAGATGAGCATCGCCTTCCTGCCGTGGTCGCCCCTCGGCGGCATCACGGGGGCGTCCGCGCTCGGGTCGAACCACGCCGTGTTCGCCGAGATCGCGAACGCGCGCCGGCTCTCGCCTCAGGTCGTGTGCCTGGCATGGGAGATGCGCAAGTCGGAGGTCGTCATCCCGATCCCGGGAGCCAGCCGCCCGCAGTCGATCATGGACTCGGTCATCGCCGCGTCGATCAAGCTGAGCGACGACGAGTTCGCGCGTCTGGAAGCCGCCGCCGTCTCGGCGTAGGCCACCTCGAAAAGCCCCGATCGGGTGTTCTCGCTTGCGAGAACCCCCGATCGGGGCTTTTGACGTCTCCGCGGGGGGGGTCTAGGCCTCGCGGCCCGTCGGCATCTGCGTCAGCGTCGGGTCGGTCTCGGCCAGGCCGGCGAAGACGCCCTCGATGCGCTCGACGACGTCGGCCTCGAGAGCGACGCCCGCGGCGACCGCGTTCGACTCGACCTGCTCGGGGCGCGAGGCCCCGATGATGGCAGAGGCGACGTTGTCGTTGTGCAGCACCCAGGCGAGCGAGAGCTGCGCCTGCGTGAGGCCGAGGTCGGCGGCGATCGGCTCGAGCTGGGCCACCGCGTCGAGCACGTCGTCGCGCATCCAGCGGGAGATCATGCCGGCGCCGCCCTTGTCGTCGGTGGCTCGGGAGCCGGCAGGGAGTTCCTGCCCCTTCTTGTACTTTCCGGTCAGGACACCCTGGGCGATGGGCGACCAGACGATCTGCGAGATGCCGAGCTCCTTCGAGGCGGGCACGACCTCCTCTTCGATCACTCGCCACAGCAGGGAGTACTCGGGCTGGTTCGAGATGAGCTGGATGCCGAGCTCCTTCGCGAGGGCGGCGCCGTCGCGGAGCTGCTGGGCGTTCCACTCGCTGACGCCGATGTAGAGCACCTTGCCCTGGCGCACCAGGTCGGCGAACGCCTGCATGGTCTCTTCGAGCGGGGTCTCGACGTCGTAGCGGTGCGCCTGATAGAGGTCGACGTAGTCGGTCTGGAGGCGCTTCAGCGAGCCGTTGATCGACTCGGTGATGTGCTTGCGGCTGAGTCCGGTGTCGTTGTGCCCCTTGGGCCCGGTCGGGCCGTAGACCTTCGTGAAGATCTCGAGCGACTCGCGCCGCTCGCCCTTGAGGGCCTCGCCGAGCACGACCTCGGCCTGCGTGTTGGCGTACACGTCGGCGGTGTCGAAGGTCGAGATGCCGACGTCGAGGGCGGCGCGAACGCACGCCGTCGCAGTGTCGTTCTCGACCTGGGAGCCGTGGGTGAGCCAGTTGCCGTACGTGAGCTCCGAGATCTTGAGGCCGGAGTTGCCGAGATACCTGAATTCCATGCGAGTGTCGCTCCTGTCGTGGGGCGCGGCGGTGCGCCCTGGGCGACGGTACTCCGTGAGCGCTCACACGGGCGCGCGATCCGAGCCGTCGGAACCCTCGGAGTCAGAGGCGGAAGGTCGCGCGCGGGATCGTGTCGACGAGGTCGCGCGCGACGCGGAGGGCGTCGTCCTCGCTCATCTGATGGGTGACGACGAGCGACGCCAGGTAGCCGGCGTCGACCCGGCGCGACATGTCGTGGCGGGCCGGTATCGAGCAGAACGCGCGCGTGTCGTCGATGAAGCCGGAGGTCTTCGTGAAGCCGACGCTGTCGGTGACGGCCTCGCGGTAGCGGCGGATGGCCGCCGGGGTGTCGATGAACCACCAGGGAGCGCCCGCGAAGACCGAGGGGTAGAAGCCGGCGAGCGGCGCGATCTCGCTCGAGAAGGCCGTCTCGTCGACGGTGAAGAGCACCAGCCGGAACGTCGGGTGCGTGCCGAACGCCTCGAGGATCGGCCTGAGCGGACGCGTGTACGTGCCGGCGACGTCGGGCAGGTCGTGCCCGCGGTCGGGCCCGAAGCGGTCGAGCGACGGACGGTGGTGGTTGCGGAGCACGCCGGGGTGGAGCTGCATGACCAGGCCGTCGTCGGCCGACATCGCGGCGCTCTGGAAGAGCATGGTGCGGCGGTAGGCGACGGCGTCGTCGGGTGTCGCCAGGCCGCGGAGGGCGAGTGCATGCACGCGCTCGGCGTCGGCCGGGTCGAGCGGCTCGGACGACGCGTCGGGCACGCCGGTGTCGGTGGCGGTCGCACCGTGCCGGATGAAGTGCTCGCGGCGCGACCTCAGGGCGTCGAGAAGCCCCCGGTGCGTCGAGGTGTCGATGCCGCTGACCTCGGCGAGGCGCTCGACCGAGGCCGCCCACTCCGGCCGCGCCGGGTCGAAGTACGAGTCGGCGCGGAACGTCGGCAGCACGCGCCCGGTGAACGTCGGATCGTCGCGGAGCGCGGCGTGCGCCGAGAGCGACGAGGCCGGGTCGTCGGTGGTCGCGAGGACCTCGATGCGGAACGCGTCGAAGAGGGCACGCGGCCGCATGTCGCCAGCGGCGAGCCGCGACACGAGATGGTCGTACTGGCTGTCCGCGTTCTCTGCCGACGGATGCTCGTCGAGACCGAAGACGTCGTGCAGCTCGGTCTCGAACCAGTAGCGGACGGGTGTGCCGAGGAAGACGTCCCAGTGCTCGGCGAGGGCTCGCCACACCTCGCGGCCGGGCGCCGCCCGGCCCGACCCGTCGACCGGCTCGACGCCGAGCGCCTCGAGCGGCACCCCGGACGCGTGCAGCAGGCGCAGGACGTAGTGGTCGGGGGTGATCAGCAGCTCCGCCGGGTCGCCGAACGGCAGGTCGTCGACGAGCAGCTGCGCGTCGACGTGGCCGTGGGGCGACAGGATCGGCATCCGGGCGACCGACTCGTACAGGTCGCGCGCGATGCGCAGGGTCGCGGGGTCGGCCGGGAGCAGGCGGTCGGGGTGCGGGGCGAGGAGCCGCCCGATGGAGGTGGACGTCATCGTCGTGCCTTTCGTGATCAGCGAAGCGGGTTCGGTGGAGAGGGCTTGGTGGAGAAAGCTCAGTGGAGAGGGCTTGGTGGAGAAAGCTCAGTGGAGAGGGCTCAGCGGGGTGCGGGCCCGGTCGTCGACCGGACCGTCAGCGTGGTGGGGAGCACGACCGACTGGCGCTGGGGGTCCGTGCCGTCGGCCGAGCCGAGCTTCGCCATCAGCATGGAGACGGCCACGCGGCCGGCGCGCTCGATGGGGGCGTGGAGTGTCGTGAGCGGAGGGTTGCAGAAGTCGGCGCCGAAGATGTCGTCGCAGCCGACGATGCTGAGGTCGTCGGGCACCGACACGCCGCGCTCGCGGAGCCGCTGCAGCATGCCGATCGCGATGAGGTCGTTGAAGACGATGCAGGCGGTGGCACCCGAGTTCAGCGAGACATCGGCCGCGACCACGCCGGCGGCGGTCGTCGGCGTGAAGGGGCCGACGCGGCGGGGCGAGATCCCGAAGCGATCGGCGGCGCGCTCGAGCGACTTCCAGCGGCGCTCGTTCGACCACGACGTCACCGGACCCGACACATAGACGATGTCACGGTGGCCGAGCGAGTAGAGGTGCTCGAGGGCCTGCTCGATGCCGCCCGGGGTGTCGATCAGGACGTTGGCCACACCCTCCGGCCGGCGGTTGATGGCGACGAGCGGAATCCGGCGCGCGAACTCGGCGAGGTCGGCATCCGGCAGCCGGGATGCGGTCAGGATGGCGCCCTCGGCGCTGGACCGCAGAGACATCAGGGTGGCGGCCTCGAGCTCGCCCGACTCCTCCGTGTCGACGAGCAGCTGCGTGTAGCCCGCCGCCTTCAGCTGCTGCTGCGTGCCGCGGATGATGTCGAAGTAGAACGGGTTGGTGATGTCGGCCACGAGCACCGCGATGGCCCGCGAACGGACCTGGCGGCCCGAACGACCGGACCTCGACGGCACATAGCCGATCTCGGCCGCCGCGCGCTCGACCCGGGCGCGAGTGGCGTCGCCCACCCGCTCGGGCGTCGACAGGGCGCGCGACACGGTCGACGGCGCGACGCCGATCATCTCGGCGACGTCGGTGATCGTCGCGGCCTTCCGGCGGGAGGGATCGGTCATGCGATCCATCATGTGGCAACGAAAGGCAATCGTGGCAAATTAGTGGCAAATAATTGTCTCTAATTTGCCATCCTCCTAGGGTCGGGGCAGTCGACGACGGACGCGGTCACCACGCATCGCCGCTTGACGCCACTCACCGTTTCAAGGAGGAAACCGATGAAAGCTCGCACGATCGCCGCGACCGTCGCCGCCATGGCAGCGCTCGCCCTCGCCCTGCAGGGCTGCTCCAGTTCCGGGTCGTCCGGCGACGGATCCGTGAGCGGCGCCGGCAAGACGCTCAACGTCCTGACGGGCGTCGACACCCTCTACCCCGCCGAGCAGAAGCAATGGCAGCAGGATCAGGCCGCCCGGTTCAAGAAGGACACCGGCGCCACCCTCAAGTACGACACCTACGCCTCGGCCAACGAGGAGCTCACGAAGATCCAGACCTCGGTCGTGTCGGGCCAGGGCCCCGACGTCTACAGCATCGGCACGACCTTCACGCCGACCGCGTACTCGACCGGCGCGTTCGTGAAGCTGAGCGACGACGACTGGAAGAAGGTCGGCGGGCGCGACAGGTTCGTGCAGGCGAGCCTCGGCATCTCGGGCCCCTCGAAGGGCGACGAGATCGGCGTGCCGTTCGCCAGCCGCCCGTTCGTGATGGCCTACAACACGAAGCTGCTGAAGGCCGCCGGCATCGAGAAGCCGGCGACGACGTGGGATGAGTTCGCCGAGCAGGCCAAGGCCCTGACGAAGGGCGACACCTACGGCATCGCGGCGGGCTACGCCGACGGATTCGACGTCTGGAAGTTCGTGTGGGCGATGGCCAACCAGGCGGGCAACCCGATCGTCGACGGCAAGACCGCCACCATCGACAGCCCGGCCATGCGCGCCGCCTACAAGGCCTACTTCGGCTGGGTGACCTCCGACAGGGTCGTCGACCCGGCGTCCGTCGGCTGGAACAACGCGCAGGCGCTCGCCGCCTTCGCCTCGGGCAAGGCCGCGTACTTCCCGATGACGACGGCGACCAGCAAGAACACGCTCGACAAGTCGGCAGTCAAGGGCGACTACGCGTACGCGCTCATGCCCACCGTCCCGCCGGGCGCCACGGAGCGTCCCGCCGATGGCAGGGACGCCGCGTCGATCCTCTCGGGCGACAACCTCGTCGTCGCGAACTACTCGTCGAACCAGGACCTCGCCTTCGCCTACATCAAGCAGGTGACGGAGCAGAAGGAGCAGGAGGACTTCTACACGACCTTCGGCCAGCTCCCCACGAACCAGGCCGCCGCGACCGCCCTCGAGACGGACGACAGCACGCTGGCTCCCCTGATCGCCGCCGCCGGCAAGTCCGTCGCCACCCCGTTCTCCGGAGCCTGGGGCGACGTGCAGCTGGCGATCACCAACATCACCGTGCAGAGCATCCCGGCGCTGAAGAGCGGCTCGATCTCGGACGATGCGATCGAGAAGCAGCTCCAGACGGCCCAGAAGGCCGCGGAGTCATCGCTGAAGAGGACGAAGTGAGATGGTCATGACGACTCCCACCGTCGGCGAGCGCGCGGCTGCGCCGACTGGCGACCTGCGGCCGCAGCCGAAGCCGCCCCGGCGACGAGGTCTCTCGACCCGGGGGCGTCCGCTGTGGATGCTGCTCCCGGGCGGCGTGCTCATGGGCCTGGTCATCGTGGTCCCGCTGCTGCTGGGCGTGTTCATCGCGCTCCTCGACCTCGACCAGTACACGCTGCGCGCGTGGCTCACGGCCCCGTTCATCGGGGTGCAGAACTTCGTCGAGGCCCTGACCGACTCGCCGCTGCTGTCGTCGATCGGCATCAGCGCCAGCTTCGCGCTGATCGTCACGGCGGTCACGCTCCCGATCGGCGTCACCGCGGCGATCGCGACGCAGAACGCGTTCCGGGGTCGGGCCGTGATCCGCTCGATCTTCCTGATCCCGTACGTGCTGCCCGCGTTCGTCGTGGCGACGGTGTGGCGCACGATCCTGCAGCCCTCGGGTATCGCGAACAACGTGCTCAGCGGCTTCGGCATCGACGGCGGCCTGTGGCTGAACGGGCCGAAGAGCTACTGGGCCCTGGTGTTCGTGGCGATCTGGTCGTCGTGGCCGTTCATCTACCTGCTCGCGCTGTCGGGCCTGCAGAGCGTCGACACCGAGGTGCACGAGGCGGCCGCGATCGACGGCGCCCTCTGGTGGGCGAAGCTGCGCTACGTGATCTTCCCGTACCTGAAGGGGCCGATCTCGCTGGCGATCATCATCTCGATCCTGCACGCGATCAACAACTTCACGCTGCCGTTCGTGCTGTTCGGGGTTCCGACGCCGTCGAACGTGCAGGTGATGCCGGTGCTGACCTACATCGCGAGCTTCCAGAGCTTCCGGTTCGGGCTGTCGGCCGCGATGGCGATCGTGTCGCTCGTGATCGTCGCCATCCCCCTGTTCGTCTACCTGCGGGCAGTGCGTCTCGACTCGGGCGACGAGAAGGTCCTGACCGAGACGGAGGCCGCCGAGTGAGCGCCGTCACCCCCCTGAAGAGCACGGGCGCAGGAACTCGCCGCTCCCGCTCGCAGCAGGCGCAGATCATGCGCCTCCTCCCCCTCCCCCTCCTCGTCGTGATCCTCGCGGTGCTCCTCGCGTTCGTGCTGATCCCCGTCGTGTACATCCTCCTGGCGTCGGTGAACTCCGATATCGCGGTGGCGCGCGGCGACTTCTGGCCGACCGCGTTCACGATGGAGAACTACTCGAAGATCTGGACGACGGTCGCCCTGGGCCGGGGCCTCGCCAACAGCGTGATCGTCGCCGGCGGCGTCGCCCTCGTCTGCGCGTTCCTCGCCGTCGCGACGGCGTACGTGCTGGTGCGGTTCCAGTTCCGCGGCCGCCTGACCTTCCTCCGCGGCCTCCTGGCGCTGCAGTCGATCCCGGGGACTCTGCTTCTTTTGCCGGTGTTCGTGCTGTTCTCCAGCTTCGCCACGGTCACGGGGGTCCAGGTGATCGGCACCCGGTGGGGCCTGTTCATCACGTACCTGACCTTCGCCCTGCCGTTCTCCACCTGGGTCATGGTGACCTACCTGCGCGGGCTCCCCCGCGAGCTCGAGGAGGCCGCCCGCATCGACGGGGCGTCGTCGTGGCGGATCCTCACCCGCATCGTGGTGCCGCTGTCGTGGCCCGGGATCGTGGTGTCGGGCATCTTCGCGTTCCTGCTCGGCTGGAACGACGTGCTGTTCGCCTCGATCATGACCAACCCGGACAGCCGCACGGCCGCGGTCGCGCTCCAGGTGTTCGGGGCCACGCAGGAGGGCGGGGCCATCCCCGTCTACGGCCAGATGATGGCGGCCGCGCTCGTGTGCGCCCTGCCCGTCGTCGTGCTCTATCTCATCTTCCAGCGCTACCTCGTCGGTGGCCTGACCGCAGGAGGCGTCAAATGACCACAGCAACCTCGACACTCACCTGGACCCTCTCGGGGTTCGGCGACGAGATCGACGCCGACCCGGGCGTTCAGGCGGCCGTGCTCGGCTCGCTCGGCGCCCGCCACATCGAGGTGCGCGGCGCCTGGGGCACCAACGTCGTCGACTTCACCGCCGAGCAGCTCGCCGAGCTGGCGTCGGTGCTCGAGCACCGCGGCATGAGCGTCTCGGCCATCGCCTCCCCCGTCGGCAAGGTGCTGGTGTCGCTGCCCGTCGAGCACGAGGTCGAGAGGCTGGGCCGGGCCATCCGCGCCGCCCACGCCCTCGGCGCCCGCTACGTGCGGATCTTCTCGTTCTACCCGGCCGGGGGCCAGGACCCCGACGAGATCCGCGACGAGGTGATGGCGCGGATGCGCGCTCTCGCCGAGGTCGCCGAGAGGGAGGGCGTGATCCTGCTTCATGAGAACGAGAAGGAGATCTTCGGCGACATCCCCCGCCGCGTTCTCGACATCGTGACGACGGTCGACTCCCCCGCGCTGAGGCTCGCCTGGGACAACGCGAACTTCGTGCAGTGCGGCGTCAGGCCGTTCACGGAGGCGTGGCCGCTGCTCCACGAGTGGGTGGACTACCTCCAGGTGAAGGACGCCGTCATGGCAACCGGTCAGGTCGTTCCTGCGGGAGAGGGCGACGGGGAGCTTCTCGAGACCGTCACCGCCCTGCGCGATCGGGGGTACGACGGCTTCGCCTCCCTCGAGCCCCACCTCGCCGACACCAACGCCCTCGGCGGCTTCTCGGGTCCCGCCGAGTTCGGGCGCGCCGCCCGCGCCTTCGCCCTCCTCACCGACCGAATCGGAGTCACCACAGCATGAGCACGATCAAGGCAGCCATCGTCGGCTGCGGCGTCATCGGACGCCACCACGCAGCCGTCCTGACCGCGCACGACGGCTTCGTCGTCACGGCCGCCGTCGACTCCGTGCTGCCCGCCGCGACGGCGCTCGCCGACGAGCTCTCCGCCGCCGGCGCACCCTCCCCCTTCGTCGCCGAGAGCCTGGGCGAGGCGCTCGCCGGCGCGGACGTCGACCTCGTCGTCGTCTGCTCGCCCAGCGGCCTGCACGTGTCGCTCGCCGAGACCGCGATCGCGGCCGGCCGCCACGTCGTCATCGAGAAGCCCCTCGACGTCAGCATCGCCCGCGCCCGCCGCATCTCGGAGCTCGCCGCCGAGGCGGCCGAGCGCGGTCTGGTGGTCTCGGTCATCAGCCAGCACCGCTTCGACCCGGCCAACGCCCTGCTCGCCGGCGCCGCCCACGACGGCCGCTTCGGACGCATCACCTCGGGCCTCGCCTCGGTCGCCTGGTGGCGGAGCCAGAAGTACTACGACTCCGGCGACTGGCGCGGCACCTGGGCGCTCGACGGCGGGGGCTCGGTGATGAACCAGGGCGTGCACACCGTCGACCTGCTCGTCTGGATGCTCGGACGGCCGGTCGAGGTCAGCGCCCAGACCGCCGTGCTCGCCCACGAGCGCATCGAGGTCGAGGACCTTGCTGTGGCGACGATCCGCTTCGAGTCGGGCGCCCTCGCGGTCGTCCACGCGACCACCGCCGCCTACCCGGGCGACCTCACGCGCATCCAGGTGCACGGCGACCGCGGCACCGGGATCGTCTCGGACGACCGGCTGGAGTACTTCCACGTCCAGGCTGACGACGTCGAGGACACCCTGCAGGGCTCGGCGAGCAAGGAGAACCAGGCGGCGGGGATGCTGCCCGACGACCAGATGGCGGGGGGCCCGGCCGAGAAGGACCACTTCGTGCGCGGCCACTCGCGCCAGTACGACGACATCCTCGGCGCGATCACGGAGGGCCGTCAGCCGGCCGTCCGCGTCGACGACGCCCTGCTCTCGCTCGCCACCGTCAAGGCCGTCTACGTCGCGGCCACGCTCGGCCGGCCGGTGCTCGTCGACGAGGTGCTCACCGGCATCCTCGACGACCAGGACGTCACCGTGGGGGTGCGCTCGTGAGGTTCTCCGTCTTCACCGCGTCCACGCCCGACTGGGAGCCCGCCGAGGCGGCGCGCACCCTCGCCTCTCAGGGGTGGGAGGGCGTCGAGTGGCGCGTCGTCGACCAGCCCGCCTCCGACTCCCCCGGGTTCTGGGCGGGCAACCGCTCGACCTGGCCGCTGACCGGGCTCGAGGAGTCCCTCCCGGCGATCGCCGCCGTGACGAACGACGCCGGCCTCGCGATGTCGGGCATCGGCGGGTACGCCCGCGCCGACCAGCACGACGACGTCGAGCGGATGCTCGCCGCGACGGCGGCGCTCGGCGCGGGCCAGGTGCGCGTCACCATGCCGCGCACGGACACCGGCGCCGCCTACCCCGCCGTGCAGCGGCGCACACGCGAAGACCTCGAGTGGGTCGCGTCGCGCGCCGCCGAGCACGGGGTCAAAGCGCTCGTCGAGCTCCACCACGAGACCATCACGCCCTCGGCCAGTGCCGCGATGCGACTGATCGACGGACTCGACCCGGCCCACGTCGGCGTCATCCACGACCTCGGCAATCTCGTGATCGAGGGGCGCGAGAACCACGTCGCGGCATTCCAGCTGCTGGGCGAGTACCTTGCCCACGTGCACGTGAAGAACGCCCGCTGGGTGACCGACGGCTCCCGCCGCGACGACGGATCGCTGATCTGGACCCACGAGTGGGCCCCGCTCCGCGACGGCCAGGCCGACGTCGGCGGGTATCTCCGCGACCTGGCCGACCACGGGTACGACGGCTGGGTCACCGTCGAGGACTTCTCGACCGACCTGCCGCTGGCCGAGCGCACGGCCGACGACCTGGCCTTCCTGCGCTCGCTCGTGAGCACGCATGTCTGAGCGGCTCACGGCGGCGGCGCTCTTCCCGGACGCAGCCGCGGTGCGGGCGAACCGGCGGCGCGGCATCGTGCACCTCGGCCTCGGCGCCTTCCACCGGTCGCACGAGGCCTGGTTCACGCAGCGCGTTCCGGCCGACCGAGAGCAGTGGGGCATCGTGGCCTTCACCGGCCGGAAACCCGATGCGGCGCAGGAACTCGCCGCACAAGGCGCGGTCTACACCCTGCTCGAACGCTCGGCCGACGACGACACGGCCACCCTCGTCGACGTGATCCTCGAGGCGCACGACGGGGCCGACGCCGCCGCCTGGCGGGCTGCCGTGGCGTCGCCGGCCACGGCCGTCATCAGCCTCACCGTCACCGAGGCCGCCTACTGCCGCGCGGCCGACGGCTCCGTCGACGTCGACCTGCCGGAGGTCGCCGCCGACCTGGCGGCCCTGGCCGCCGGCGAGCCCTGCCGCACCGTCCCGGGCCGCCTCGTCGACGGCCTCCGGGCCCGGCGCGACGCCGGCTCGGGGCCCCTCGCGATCGTCCCGTGCGACAACCTGACGGCGAACGGCGAGGTCGCGGCGCGGGTCGTGACGTCGCTCGCGGAGGTCGCCGCGGATACCGGGCTTGCCGCATGGATCGGCGCCAACGTCTCGTTCGTCTCGTCGATGGTCGACCGCATCACGCCGGCGACGACGGACGCCGACCGCGCCGACGCCGAGGCGCTCACCGGCTGGCGCGACGAGTGCATCGTCGTGGCGGAGCCGTTCGCCGAGTGGATCGTCGCGGGCGACTTCCCCGCCGGCCGCCCCGCGTGGGAGACCGCCGGAGTCCGCTTCGTCGACGACGTCGCGCCGTTCGAGCAGCGCAAGCTGTGGCTGCTCAACGGGGGCCACTCGCTGCTCGCCTACCTCGGCCTCCTCCGCGGTCACGAGACGATCGCCGAGGCCATGGGCGATCCCGTGTGCGTCGAGGCCCTCGAGACGCTGTGGAGCGAGGCCGCCGCCGAGCTCTCCCTGCCCGCCTCCGAGGTCGACGAGGCCCGCGCAGCGCTCCGGACCCGCTTCGAGAACCCCCGCATCCGCCACCTCCTCCGCCAGATCGCCGCCGACGGCTCGCACAAGATCCCGGTCCGGGTGATCGACCCGCTGCGGCGCCGCCTGCAGCGCGGAGCCGGAGTCGGACCCGGGCAGGCGACCGCCCTCGCGGCCTGGCTGCTGCACCTGCGCGTGCAGCCGTCGCTCGTCTCCGACCCCCGGGCTCCGGAGGCCTCGACGTCCGCCGTCCTCGCCGCCGTCGCTCCCGACCTCGCCACCCTGCCCGACCTCACCGAGGCGGTCGACGCCGCCGTCGACCGCCTCTCCGCCGACCTAGGAGTCCCCGCATGATCATCGCCAAGGCCGAAGTCATCGTCACCAGCCCCGACCGCAACTTCGTCACCCTCAAGCTCACGACCGACGACGGCCTGACCGGCCTCGGCGACGCCACCCTGAACGGACGCGAGCTCGCTGTCGTCGCCTACCTCGAGGAGCACGTGCTGCCGTTGCTGATCGGCAAGGACGCCCATCGGATCGAGGACATGTGGCAGTTCCTGTACCGGAGCGCCTACTGGCGCCGCGGCCCGGTGACGATGGCCTCGATCGCCGCGGTCGACGTCGCCCTCTGGGACATCAAGGCGAAGGCCGCCGGGATGCCCCTCTACCAGCTGCTCGGCGGCGCCTCGCGCACCGGGCTCCTCACGTACGGCCATGCCTCGGGCAAGGACCTCGAGGAGCTCTTCGACAGCGTGCGCTCGCACCAGGAGCAGGGCTACAAGGCCATCCGCATCCAGACCGGCGTGCCCGGCCTGAAGTCGATCTACGGCATCGCCTCCAACGCGACCTTCGAGGCCAACAAGGGCGTCCGCTACGACCACGAGCCCGCGCAGCGCGGGGCCCTGCCGAACGAGGAGGACTGGGACACCCGCTCCTACCTCCGCCACGTGCCGACGGTCTTCGAGGCCGTCCGCAACGAGTTCGGCCCCGACATCCCGCTGCTGCACGACGGACACCACCGCATGACGCCGATCCAGGCCGCGTCGCTCGGCAAGAGCCTCGAGCCGTACGACCTGTTCTGGCTCGAGGACGTCACGCCGGCCGAGAACCCGGAGGCGCTGCGCCTGGTGCGCCAGCACACCACGACGCCGCTCGCGATCGGCGAGATCTTCAATACGGTGTGGGACTACCAGCAGATCATCCGCGAGCAGCTCATCGACTACGTCCGGAGCGCCGTGACGCACACCGGGGGCATCACGCACCTGAAGAAGATCCTCGAGTACGCGTCGCAGTACCAGATCAAGTCGGGCATGCACGGCCCGACCGACATCTCGCCGGTCGGCATGGCCGCCGCGATGCACCTCGGGCTGTCGATCCACAACTTCGGCATCCAGGAGTACATGAAGCACGGCGAGAAGACCGACGCCGTCTTCGAGCAGTCGTTCACCTTCGAGGACGGGATGCTGCACCCCGGCGACAAGCCCGGCATCGGAGTCGAGCTCAACGTCGACGAGGCGGGCAGGTACCCGTACGAGAAGGCGTACCTGCCGTACAACCGGCTCGCCGACGGCACCGTGCACGACTGGTGAGGCGCGCCGACCGCGCACGCGATCTGCGGCGTCGTCGGTCGCCTAGGAGCCGAGGCCGGCCACGAGGTTGATGAGCGTCGCCAGGATCACGGAGCCGAAGAGGTACGACAGCAGGCAGTGCCCGAGGACGACGTGGCGGATGGCGCTCTGCGTGATGCTGGTGTCGCTGATCTGGAAGGTCATGCCGAGGTCGAAGGCGACGTAGGCGAAGTCGAGGTACGCCGGCGGCTCGTCCTGGTTGAAGTCGATGCCGCCCACCGTCTCGCCCGAGTAGTAGAGGACGGCGTACCGCAGCATGTAGAGGGTGTGGATCAGGAACCACGACAGCGCCACGCTCGTGAGGGCGAGCCCGGCCAGCAGGTCGGCGTGCAGCCCGGTCGCGTCGTGGGCCTCGACGACCGTCACCACCACCGTCACTAGGCTCGCGACGCTGGCGAGCACGAGCAGCAGATGGCTCGTCGGGCGCGACGGATCTTCGCGGTGGGCGTGCGTGCGGACCTCGCCGGCGGGCAGCGGCACCACGACGGCCCACACCCAGACGAGAAAGGTCAGGCACGCGACGGCCCAGCCGATCACGACGGACTGGAGGCCCGCGCCCAGCGCGGCGGCGACCCCGCCGCTCACGAGGCCGACCGCCGCCATCACCGCGAACCGGAGGCGGCTGCGACCCCGGATGCCCGCCTCGGTGCTGGTGGCGTCGGGGCTGCTGTCCATGGGCTGATCGTCGCGCGCGCCCGGGCCCGGCGCGCGGCGACACGCCGTGTCGCCGGTCGTCCGCGCGCGGGGGCGCGCCGTGAGCGTGTCGTCCGCGTGCGTGCTCGCGCTGCTCGGGCCGCGCGAGGTGGCCCTCCGCGTCGCCGGCACCCCACCCGCCCGACGGCGAGGGCCACCTCGTGGGCTCGCCGGCCCGTCGGCTCACCGGCCCGCCGGCTCACCGGCCCCGCACGGCCTAGCGGCCCGACGCCGCCGCATCCGCCGGCGCGACCCCACCCGCCACACCCCGCGAGATGGCCCTCCGCGTCGCCGGCACCCCACCCGCCCGACGGCGAGGGCCACCTCACGGCTCACGCCGGGGGGGGCGCCGGGCCGGGGCCGGGGTTACGGCATCACGGCGCGGGCCGACGGCGCGCGGCCTCGCCGCGAGCCAGCGCGCGACGCAGCCGTCCGACGAACGCCGCCCAGTGGGGGCCGCGGAGATCGTCGTCCGAGAGATAGAGCACGGTCCACCCGGCGTCGGCGAGTGCCTCGCGGCGGCGCTTGTCGTCGCGGTACGTCGTCCGGTTCGTGCGGTGGTGGTCGCCGTCGTACTCGACGCACACCCGTTCCCGGCCGAAGATGATGTCGGGCCGCGCCACGAAGCGGTCGTCGGCGTCGTGGATCGCGCAGTTGAGCAGCGGCAGACGGAACCCCTCCCGCAGCAGCTGGAGCCTGAGGCGCGTCTCGCGCGGCGACTCCGACCCGACGCGCACCTGGTCGAGCGCCGCGCACAGGGCTCGCACGCCGCGCTGCCCGCGCCGGCGGTCGGCAGCGGCGCGGAGATCGTCGAGGTCGCAGCCCGCCGGCCCGACGAGGTGGTCGCCTGCGGCGACGAGCTCGTCGACCGAGAGGAGCGTCGCGCACTCCGCCCACGCGTCGACGCGGTCGGACACGCGGATGCCGCGCAGCACGGCCACCCGCGCCCGCTCGGCCGTGATCCGATGGCCGACGAAGCCCTCCCGTCGAGTGACCGACCCTGCCCCGATCGTCGTCGTGTGGACGCCGCCGACCGCCGGGACGGGCATGCCCCAGAGAGCGGCGGCCGTCGTGTGGCTGAAGTGCTGGTTCGGGCCCAGCACCCCGGCCAGGAGCACGGGCGGAGGCAGCCCCGCGAGCGACACGTGCGCTCGGAGGCCGCGCGCAGGGCGCAGCAGATCGCGGCGGCGGAGGCGCTCGGGCGAGACGAGAGGGAGGGCGTCGCGGACGACGAACGGGTGAGTGCTCAAAGGCGAAGGAAGGGGTCGGGGGCGCATGCCGACAGAGTGGCCGAGCCGGGAGTTCCTGCGCTGGTGCTCTCCACAGGGTGCGGCGAGCTCTCCACAGGCCCCCGCGCCGTGAGATGGCCCCCGCGGTCGCCCCGGCCCGCGCGCGGTGACAGCGAGGGCCATCTCGCGAACGCGAGCGGCACGGCGGCATGTGACCGCAGTCCAGCACGGTCAGCGGCGAGCCCAGGAGGTCGGCGAAACGCGTCGCCTGCTCGACCGTCCGCACGGGGTCGAGCCGCCCGCGCACGACCTCGACCGGCATGGCCCGCACCGCCGCGAGACGGGGAGCGCAGTCGAGGGCGTGCTGGCTGGCGAGCATGTCGAGGGCGGCCCGCCGCTCGACGCCGAGGGCGTAGGCGAGCATCGAGGCTCGCACCTCGGGCGGTGGCGGCGACGCGAACGAGCGGTCGAGGATCCCCTCGGCCAGGGCGGGCGACCACGCCGTGCGGATGGCGCAGGATCGCCCCCACGTCGCCGTGCTCGTGCATGTTCGGGCCGGTGTCGACGAGGACGAGCCCGGCGACGACGTCGGGGTGGGCGAGTGCGAGTTCCTGCGCCAGGGCACCGCCTGTGGAGTGGCCGATCACGACGGCGGGTTCGCCGGGCTTTCTCGCGAGATGGCCCTGCTCGTCTGGCCGCCCGCGCCGAAACGACCGGCACGGCCATCTCGCGCGACACGACCCGGGCGGCCACGCCGCAGCGCCGACCCGCGATCCAGGCGACGCGTGTAGAAGGGACGACGGACCAAAGGAGAACACATGAGCACGACCTCACGCACGAACCCCTACGACGACATCGCCCAGGTGCCGACCTTCGACCTCACCTCGACCGACGTCGGAGACGGCTCCGAGCTGCCCACCCCGCAGGTCTCCGGCATCTTCGGCGCCGGCGGAGACGACGTCAGTCCGCAGCTCAGCTGGTCGGGATTTCCCGAGGGCACCAAGAGCTTCGCCGTCACGGTGTACGACCCCGACGCCCCCACCGCCTCGGGCTTCTGGCACTGGGCCGTCGTCGACGTGCCCGTAGCAACGACGTCATTGCCTTCCGGCGCGGGCGATGCCGAGGGGTCGGGCCTGCCATCCGGCGCGTTCCAGCTCAAGAACGACGGGGGTCTCGCCCACTACCTCGGCGCGGCTCCCCCGGAGGGCCACGGCAGGCACCGGTACTTCATCGCCGTGCACGCGCTCGACGTCGACACGCTGGGCATCGACGCGAGTGCCACGCCCGGCTTCCTCGGCTTCAACCTGTTCAGCCACACCCTCGCGCGGGGCGTCATCACGCCCTGGTTCCAGGCGAAGTAGCGCTCGCAGCCACCCAGCCCCTCCGCTTCGGCACACCCCCTGCATCCCGCAGGCGGGATCATGCCGAAGCGGAGGGGCTCTGCCGTGGGCGCAGCAAGTGCCCGTCGGGCGGGGCCTACTTGGTCAGCTGCACTTCGGTGAACGCGCCGTCGGCGAGCCGCGTCGGCGCACCGCCCGCGGCGTCGTACCGCACGAGGCCCGTCGTCTGGCCGACGTAGAGGGCTCCGGCGGTGTCGGTCGTGACCGACGTCGTCGCCGCGGGGAAGCGCTCGTCGTCGGTGGCCAGCGCGAGCGAGTCGACGGGGATCGACGTCGTGGTGCCCGCGAGGTCGGTCGACTGGACGGCCGCGACGGCCAGGTCGGGCGTGCAGGTACCGGAGCCGAGGCCGTACGACGTGCACCATCCTGCCGCCTGCAGAAGCGAGAAGTCGCCCGAGAGGCCGACGCCGCCCACGACGTAGCCGCCGCCGAGCGAGACCGGCGCGGTGCCGCCCTTGGCGACGCGCGCACACGAGACGGAGACGCTGCCGCCGGTCGAGATGCTGGCGTAGTAGAGGTTTCCCTTGGCGCCGAACGTGCCCGACACCGGCGTGGAGTAGGCGGAGTCGGCGATCGCGCGCGTCGCTGTCCGGCCCGAGGTCGTATAGGCGACGACCTGGTGCGCGCCGGCGACGTTCTCGAGCACGCGGACCGTGCCGCTCGGGGCGACGCCGAAGCCGACGGGCGCGACTGGAAGCGTGGCGACCGCGATCGCCTTCGTGGTGCCGGCGAGCACCTTGAAGACCCTGGTGCCGCTCGAGATGTAGACGGTTCCGGCGGCGTCGAGGGCGACGGCCGACGAGGCGGCCGCCGTCGCCGACGTGAGGACGCTCGTCGTCGCGCCGGTTCCGCTCACGCGGACGAGGCCGGCGGGCGTCACGGCGTAGGAGGTCGCCGTGGCATCGACGGCGTAGGCGGTGACGTCGGCCGCGACGGTGGTGGCGGTGCCGCCGACGGCCGGGAGGCGCACGAGGTCGCCGTCGGCGTCAAGGGCGAAGACGGTCGCGGGGGTGGCGGCGGCGAGCTTGGCTCGGGCGGCGGCGGCCGCGGCATCGCGCAGGTGGCGCTCGACCTCGGAGCGGCGGCGGGGGGTGAGCTCACCCGACGGCGCACTGATCGCGACGGAGCCGACGATCATGCCGGCTCCGTTGCGGACTCCGACTGCGGCGCAGGTCTGGCCGGTGACGAACTCCTCGTTCTCCCAGGCGACGCCCGAGTTGCCGACTTCGACCAGCTCGGCGAGCAGATCGGCGCGGGCGGTCTTGGTCGTCGGAGTGAGGCGGCCGAGTCCGTGGACGTCGAGGTACTGGTCGCGCTGCTCGCTCGACATCCCGGCCAGCAGGAATTTGCCGAAGGCCGTCGCGTGGGCGGCCTCGTGGAATCCGAAGTTCAACGGGGTGAGCCGCGGGTGCGCCGGCGAGTCGACGACGTAGGCGACGACGACGTCGGCTCCGCGGTAGACGCGAAGTACGCCGCCGTCTGCGTCAGCGAGTGCAGGCGCGACACCTCCGCTCGCACCGACGTCGGGATGCCGACCTGGCGGTGCAGCGAGACGCCCAGCCGGTCGAGCTTGTAGCCCAGCTCGAAGCGGTGCTCTCCTGTGAGGTGCACGAGGTAGTCGCTTTGGACGAGCGCCTGGAGCAGCCGGTACACGGTCGGTATCGGGTAGCCGAGGACGTCGGAGACCTCGCGCGCCGTGGCTCCGCCGCTCTCGGCGACGGCCTCCAGGATGGCCAGGGTCTTCTCGACGGTGGCGACGCCGGACTCGCGGGCCGTGGCGGAGGGGCCCCGCCCCGCGGTGGGCGCCACGATCGGCGACGTCGGAGCGGGTGGCGCTTCGGAGGGTCGGGCAAGTGTCGAAGCTTCATCGATTCGCATGCCCCCAGTGTGCGCGCCCGCCGGCCGATACGGCCTCCCATGTCTCTCATTCTGTGAGAACGGTCGACTTTTTAGTATTTACATGTCACGGCGGAATATGGCATAGTGGCGGATCTCGGCACGACGAAGCGCCGGAGAAAGAGGATCGAATGAACTGGTCAAAACGCGTCGCCATGACGTCGTCTCTCGTGGTCGGACTTGCTGCCATCGGGGTCGCTCCGGCCCTGGCCGCGCCGACCTCTTCAGCGCCCATCGAAGTAGCGGTTCCGCAACCGGCGCACAACGTCCAAGCGACTTTTACGGCCGCGGAGTGGGCCCAGGCCTATCGCGAATTCAACTCGACGGAGCTCGACCGTGAATACTCGCGTTCCGCTGGCGTCGAGACTGCCACGTTTCATGTGACGCCCGATCTCAGCCTGACGTTGGTCAATCCAGAGTCCATTGGCGAGGTTGGCGAAGAGATCACGCGTGACTCCCGGCTCGGTGTCGGCAAGACAAAGTACGGCTATTGGTTCTCGTTCAATCAGTTCGATCAAAACGTCCTCTCGAACACGTTGATCACTGCGGGAATCGTGGCTGCCATCTGCGCCATCCCTGGAGTCGGCGCGGTAGCTTGTGCCCTTGCGGGAATCGTGGTCGGTGTGGCCGTCTCATACATCCACAAGAAGGGTGTCTGCTCGCAGAAGCGCAACCTCTACTGGTATGACGTCAAGGGCGGCAGCACGATCCAGTGCCGGACATCGGCGCCGAAATGAGCCGAGCAAACCGCAGCGTTCAGGATCGCCTGATCGCCACCGCGATCCTCTTCTGGGTGGCCGTCCTTCCGTTGTGGTGGCTGTCCTTCGCGGCTGCAGCCGGGGTGAGCCACCTCCTGGGAATCGTCCTGGCCATTCCGCCATCTGCCTGCATGGCGCTGGGCTTCTCCCGGTTCACACGCGCCCGCGCTCTGAGCCGCAAGCCCGGTGCCTGACGGCGAGACTCCGGTGCGAGCCCTTTCGACGTCGCTTCTCGCGGCCGACGCTGGAGTCTCGGCCGCGTCCGGCTACGAGAACTGGATCCCGCCGTCGACCAGGATCGTCTGCCCCGTGATGTAGTCCGAGTCGGGGCCGGCGAGGAACGACACGAGCTGCGCCACGTCGTTCGGCACCGAGACGCGGCCGAGCAGGATGCTCTTGGCGTTCTCGGCCAGCGCCTCGCCCTTCTGCAGGCCGTCGCGGGCGGCGAGCTTCTCGTCGATGAGGTCCCACATCGCCGTGCCGACGATGCGGGGGCCGTAGGCGTTGACGGTGATGCCGTACTCCGCCCACTCCATGGCGGCGGCCTGCGTCAGGCCGCGGACGGCCCACTTCGTCGCCGAGTACGGCCCGAGGTACGCGAACGGCCGGAACGCGACGATCGACGCGGCGCCGATGATCTTGCCCGGGGTGCCCTGCGCGATGAACTGCTTCGCGGCGGCGCGGTAGCTCAGGAAGACACCGGTGATGTTGACGTCGAGGATCTTCTGGAAGTTGGCGAGGTCGTAGTCGAGCAGCGCCTCGACCTGCGCGATGCCCGCGTTCGCGACGAAGGCGTCGAGCCCGTCTCCGGCTTCGGCGGCGGCGGCGACCAGCGAGGTGACGGAGGCCTCGTCCGTGACGTCGGCGACGACGGCCGTGGCCGTGCCGCCCGCGTCGTTGATGGCCTTGGCGGTCTGGTGCAGGTCGCTCTCCATCACGCCGAGGTCGGCGACGACGACGTGGTGCCCGTCTTTCGCAAGACGGAGGGCGATGCCCTCTCCGATCCCGCGGGCTGCTCCGGTGACGACGACTGTCTTCTGGCGTTCGGTGCTCATGATGGTCCTCCTCGACCCTCCGCGCCCTTCGCGGAGTCCACTGATCACACCAAACGGTTCGGCCGTGCACCCGCCGTCGTCTCACCCTGTGAGAGCGACGGATCTTACGAATCGCGCAGGAACTCCGGCCCACGCCCGTGGTCACCTCACCCCGGCCGTACGCTCGACACGATGGTTACCCTCGTCTTCCTGGGGCTCGTCGGTGGTCTGATCACCGGCATCTCGCCCTGCATCCTGCCGGTGCTCCCGGTCATCTTCCTGTCTGGCGGCGCGCAGGGCGCGAGAGAGAACATGCGCGACGTCGGCAGCCGTCCGTTCCTGGTCGTAGCGGGTCTCGCTCTGAGCTTCAGCATCTTCACGCTGCTGGGCTCCGTCGTGCTGAGCGCCCTGCCGCTGCCGCAGGACATCATCCGCTGGGTCGGCCTCGCCGCCCTCGTGCTGCTCGGCGTCGGCATGATCGTGCCGCGCTTCCAGCACCTGCTCGAGAAGCCGTTCTCGTGGGTGCCGCAGCGGCAGGTCGGCACCGACCGCGGCGGGTTCCTGCTCGGCCTCATCCTCGGCGCGGTCTACGTGCCGTGCGCGGGCCCGGTGCTCGCCGCCATCACGGTGGCGGGGGCGACCGGCAGGATCGGCGGCGACACCGTCGTGCTCACCGTCGCATTCGCGATCGGCACCGCCACGCCCCTTCTGATCTTCGCGCTCGCCGGCCGCGGCGTCGCCGAGCGGGTCAAGGCGTTCCGCACGCGGCAGCGCGCCATCCGCGTCGGCGCCGGCGTGGTCGTGCTGGGCCTCGCCGTCGCGCTCGCGTTCAACGCCACCGACGGGATCCAACGGGCCATTCCCGACTACACGGCGTCGCTCGACCAGTCGCTGCAGAGCGGCGGCTCCGGGGTCTCGTCGGCCCTGCAGGATGCCAGCGGGTCGGGGTCGGGGTCGTCCGGGAGCACCGGCGGCTCGGGTGGCTCCGGTGTCTCCGCCGGCGACGGCAGCCTCGCGACCTGCCAGGGGGAAGCTCAATACACTGTCGCCAAGACGCTGCGCGACTGCGGCGCCGCACCGGCGCTCACCGGCCTGACCGGCTGGTTCAACACGGCCGACGACAAGCCCGTCACCCTGGCGTCTCTCCGAGGCAAGGTCGTGCTCGTCGACTTCTGGGCGTACTCGTGCATCAACTGCCAGCGCGCGATCGCGCACGTGGAGCAGTGGTCGAAGACGTACTCGGCCGACGACTTCGTCGTGCTCGGCGTGCACACCCCCGAGTACGCGTTCGAGCACGTCGGCTCGAACGTGAAAGCCGGAGCGAAGCGCCTCGGAATCACGTACCCCGTCGCCCAGGACAACGGGTACAAGACGTGGTCGGCTTACGCGAACACGTCGTGGCCGTCCGACTACCTGATCGACGCGTCGGGCGACATCCGCCACGTGTCGGTCGGCGAGGGCGACTATGCCGGCGTCGAGGGCATGATCCGGCAGCTCCTCGCCGCGGCCGATCCGACGGCGACCCTGCCGCCGGCGACCGATGTGGCCGACACGACGCCGACCGACTCGTCGCAGTCGCCCGAGACCTACCTCGGCACGAAGCGGGCGACCTACTACGCGGGCAGCCCCGACCTGGCGAACGGCACAGCGACTTTCACGACGCCGTCGACCGTGCCCGCCGACGAGTTCGCGCTCGGCGGGCGGTGGAAGGCCGGCTCCGAGAAGCTGACGAGCGTGTCCGGATCGACGATCACGCTCAGCTACACGGCGTCGAAGGTCTTCCTCGACGTCGGCGGGACGGGCACGCTGACCTTCGGTGGCAAGTCGATCGCCGTGTCGGGGGCGCCGAACATCTACACGGTGGCGTCGTCGTCGGCCGCGGAGACGGGTACGATCACGGTCCACCTCACGCCGGGTCTCGACGCCTACTCGTGCACCTTCGGGTAGGCGGCGTGCGGCGTGCGGCGCTCGGCGCTCGCGGCTCGCGGCTCGCCGCTCGGCGCGGTCGCCTCCTCGAGATGGCCCCGCGCGTCGGCGCGGCGCCGGCCCGGCGACACGCACGGCCACCTCGCGCCACGCGGCCGCCGGCGCGCCGGCCGGGCGACGCGCGCCCGCGCTACCCCAGCCAGGCCTGGATCGGCCCCCGAGCGAAGTAGACGAGGAATCCGACGGCCACGATCCAGAGCAGCGGGCTGATCTCGCGTGCCTTGCCGGACAGCGACCGGATCAGCACCCACGAGATGAAGCCCGCGCCGATGCCGTTCGAGATGGAGTACGTCAGCGGCATGACGATGACGGTGAGGAACACCGGCAGCGCGACGGAGAACTCGCCCCAGTCGATGTGCCGGATCTGCGACACCATCAGGGCGCCGACGACGACGAGCGACGCGGCGGCCACCTCGAGCGGCACCACCTGGGTCAGCGGCGTCAGGAACATCGCGAGCAGGAAGAGCACGCCGGTCACGACCGATGCGAGGCCCGTGCGGGCGCCCTCGCCGATGCCGGCCGCCGACTCGACGAACACCGTGTTCGACGAGCCCGACGATGCACCTCCGGCCACGGCACCTACGCCCTCGACGATGAGGGCCGAGCGGAGCCGCGGGAACGTGCCGTCGGGGGCCGCGATCTCCGCCTGGCGGGCGAGGCCGGTCATCGTGCCCATCGCATCGAAGAAGTTCGTGAAGACGAGGGTGAAGATGAGCATCGTCGCGGCGACGCCGCCGATGCGCGAGAAGGCGCCGAAAAGGTCGAACTGGCCGACGAGCGAGAGGTCGGGCAGCGAGACGATGCCGGTCGGCAGGACGGGCGCGTTGAGGTTCCAGCCGGCCGGGTTGGTCCCGAGCGACTCCGGGACCTTGAAGATCGCGTTGAGGATGATGGCGACGATCGTCGTCGCCACGATGCCGATCAGGATCGCCGCCTTGACCCTGCGGGCCATCAGCACGCCGATGACGATCACGCCGATCACGAAGACGATCGTCGGCAGCGTCTGGATCGACCCGGCGTCGCCGAGCTGCACCGGTGGCGACGCCTCGCCCGACGTCCGCACGAAGCCCGCGTCCACCAGCCCGATGAACGCGATGAACAGGCCGATGCCGACGGTGATCGCCGTCTTGAGGGCCGCGGGCACGGCCTTGAAGATCATGGTGCGGAGGCCCGTGGCCGCGAGGATCACGATCACGAGGCCCTCGATCACGACGAGGCCCATCGCCTCGGGCCAGGTGACGTCTTTCACGACGCTGACCGCGAGGAACGAGTTGATGCCGAGGCCCGCCGCGAGGCCGAACGGCATGCGGGCGACGACGCCGAACAAGATGGTCATCACGCCGGCGGTCAGGGCCGTGACGGCGCCGACCTGGGCGTTCTGCAGCCAGTTGCCGAGGATGTCCTTCGACGCCTGATCGGCCGAGAAGCCGCCGAGGATCAAGGGGTTCAGGATCACGATGTAGGCCATCGTGACGAAGGTCACGAGGCCGCCGCGGACCTCCCTGCCCCAGGTCGACCCCCGCTTCGTGATCTCGAAGTAGGTGTCGACGGTCGTCGAGAGAGCGCGGTTCGCCATCGGTTCTCCTCAGGTTCAGGAATGGCCGTCAGCAAGCCTACGGCGTGGCCGGACCCTCACACGACCGAGGCCGCCGCGGTCACGGGAGGCGCGTGACCCGGAGGGGGATGACGCGCTCGGGGAACGACATCGGCGCCTGCAGGCCCGCCGAGGCGAGGGCGGCCCCCGGCAGGTCGACGCCGGGCCACCACGACGGAGGCCGGAGGCCCGGCTCGGGCTCGCCGATCAGGATCGGCTCGACGCGGTAGCGCGCCGCCGGGTCGAGGCCCGGCAGCACGAAGCGGCCCGCCGGCGCCGTGATCGACGTGCCCGTGAACGCGACGAAGAACAGGGCCTCCGACCGGTCGCCCGCCACGGCGCCGTACACGTTCAACGTGGGGTCCTCGGTGTCGGAGCGCACGACGACGCCGGTGTGCATCAGGGCGCGCGAGCGCTTGTAGAGCGCGACCCACTCGGTCAGCTCGGCCATCTCGAGTTCCTGCGCCTGGCCGAGGTCCCACTCGATGCCGAAGTGGCCGAAGATCGCCGTGCCGGCACGGAACGACAGCGGGTGCGCGCGCCCGGTCGTGTGGCTGACCCCCGAGCCGATGTGCGAGCCGAGCAGCTCGGGCGGCAGCAGCTGCATGCTCCAGCGGTTCATGTCCTGGCGCTCGAGCGGGTCGATGCAGTCCGAGACCCAGACCCGGTCGGTGCGCTCGATGACGCCGAGGTCGACGCGGCCGCCGCCCGACGCGCAGGCCTCGATCTCGAGGCCCGGGTGGCGGCGCTTCAGCTCGTCCATCAGCGCGTAGGCGGCGAGCGTCTGCGCGTGGACGCCGGGCGCGCCGACGGGAGGAGTGCCCGCGTCGAACAGGTCGCGGTTGTGGTCCCACTTGATGTAGGCGATGGCGTACTCGTCGAGCAGCGCCGACATCCGCTCGAGGATGTGATCGAACGCCTCGGGGATGCCGAGGTTCAGCACCTGCTGGCTGCGGGCGCGCACCGGAAGCCGGTCTCCGGTCTGCAGGATCCACTCCGGGTGGGCGCGCGCCAGGTCGCTGTCCTCGCTGATCATCTCGGGCTCGAACCACAGCCCGAACTCCATGCCGAGGCCGGTGACGTGATCGATCAGCGGCCCGAGCCCGTCGGGCCAGACGCCCTCGTCGACGTACCAGTCGCCGAGTCCGCGGGTGTCGTCGCGCCTCCCGCGGAACCACCCGTCGTCGAGCACGTACCGCTCGACGCCGACCTGGGCCGCGCGGTCGGCGAGGTCGGTCAGGCGCCCGAGGTCGTGGTCGAAGTAGACGGCCTCCCACACGTTCAGGGTCATCGGGCGCGGCCGCGTCGGGTGCTGCTCGCGCGACCGCAGCCAGCGGTGGAACCGCGCCGCCTGATCGTCGAGCCCGTCGCCGTAGGCCGCGTAGACCCACGGCGACCGGTAGGCGCCGCCCTGCTCCAGCCTGATCTCACCGGGAAGCAGGAACTCTCCCCCGCCGACGACCGCGGCGCCGGTGAAGAGGCGCTCGGCGTAGTGCCGGTGGTTGCCGCTGAACGCCGTGTGCACGCCCCACACCTCGCCGCGGCGGAACCCGAAGCCGGGCACGCCCGCGCTGAGCACCGTCGCCGCATCGGCGCCGGTGCGCCCCTTGCGGCCCTCGCGCTCGTGGATGCCGACGGCGAAGTCGTTGCGCTGCGGCACGCGCTCCTTGCCCCAGCGGCCCGCGAAGTCGAGAAGCACCTTCGCCCGGGGTGGCACGGGGAAGGCGAGGTTCAGTTCCTGCACCCGGTACAGGCCCGGGGCCTCGTTCAGGAGGGTCGCCCGCGCGCGGACGAGCCCGGAGGCGAGCAGCTCGAGCTCGACGGTGATCAGCAGGCCGGCGACCGCGTCGCGGGCCCCGACGACCAGGAGCCCCGCCCCCGCCTCGACGAAGACGCCGAACGCGGCGCCGTCGAGGGCCACGCCGTCGAGGGTGGACGACTCGGGGGTGAACGCGGGAGCCCAGGCCGAGCCGTCGTCGCGGTTGCCGGCGACGCCGGGCTTGCCCGCCCAGCCGACGTGCTGCTCGGGCACCAGGGCCAGGCGGATCGGGTCATCGACGATGTTGCCGGTGCGCGCCTCGACGTTGGCCAGCACGAGCGCCTCGGCGTCGGCCCGGGTCAGCTCGCCGAGGTCGGCGCCCCAGTGGACGATCGCCGGCAGCGCGGCGTCGGCGATGTCGACGAGCAGGCTGACTCCAGACGAACGGAGGTGGACGAGTTTCGGCATTGGAACTCCAGGGGGGGGTGAGGCGCGATCGGCGGAAACACCAGTATGGCGACGTTGACACTCCGTTACGAGCGACCCGCGCGGAGAGCCGCGACGACGAGCGGAACTTGCAGCGGCAGGCGCACCACGGCGATCGCCCTGCGTCGGTTCGATGCGCGCGGGCTCCGGAGGGCGCCGACGGCCATCGTCACGTTCGCGGGAAACACCGCCACGAACAGCGCGGCCGTCAGCACCCCGCCGAGACGCCGAGTGCGCGGCACGGCGAGGGCCGCGGCGCAGACCAGCTCGGCTGCGCCCGACAGGTGAGTCCAGGTGCGGGCGGTGCCCGGCAGGGATCTCGGCACGATTCCGTCGAAGGTCTGAGGGCGAGCGAAGTGCAGGGTGCCCGACGTGCCCAGCAGGGCGACGAGGGATGCGGCGAGACGGGTCATGACGACGATCTCACTCCGCCCGGCTGACACCGCGACTCAGGATCGCGCTCGTCAGGGCCTCGACCGGCTCGCGCGCGGCCGACGGATTCGCCTGCAGCACGTAGTCGACGTCGCCCAGGTCGGGCAGCGCGAACCGCACCGACACCTTCACCAGGTCGGACGGGATCAGCGAGTACGGGAACGCCGCCACCCCGATGCCGGCGCGCACCGCCGCCAGGATCCCGTTCACGTCGCGCGTGTTGCAGGTGATCCGCCAGGTGCGGCCCGCGGCCTCCAGCGCGTCGATCGCCATCTGCCGGCTGAGGCTCGGCCCCTGGTACGTGATCAGCGGAACCGGCTGGTCGGGGTCGAGCTGCATCCGCTCCTGCGCCATCCACACCATCGGGTCGCCGGCCACCCGCGTGCCGGTGTCGAACTCCCCCGCGTTCTGCTTGACGAAGATGAGGTCGAGGTGACCCGACGCGAGGCGCCGCCGCAGGGGCATCGACTGGTTGACGGTCAGCTCCAGGTTGATCTGGGGGTAGAGCTGGCGAAAATGGCGCAGGATCCGCGGCAGCTGCGTGATAGCCAGGTCGTCCGCCGCGCCGAACCTCAGCCGCCCCCGCATCGCCGAGCCCGAGAAGTAGCTCTCCGCCGCCGCGTGCGCGGCCAGGATCGTACGTGCGAACCCGGCCATGGCGTCGCCGTTGTCGGTCAGCGCGACCTCGCGGGTGTCGCGGGCGACGAGCACGCGGCCGGCCGCCTTCTCGAGCTTCGAGACGTGCTGGCTCACCGTCGGCTGGCTGATGGCCAGGCGCTGCGCGGCCTGCGTGAAGCTGTGCGTCTCGGCGACGACGAGGAAGGTGCGGAGCAGGGTCGGGTCGTACACGCGGTCTCCTCGCATTACGAAAGCCAATGACCTTGATTATGGCCATAGGGGAACAGAATGACAACGACGAACCTAGCGTGGAAGGAGATCATCTCTCGCACCACGACCTCTGGAAACCTCTCTGTGACATCGTCGACGTCGACTGCCTTCCCCCCTACCGAACCGCTCACGATCGTGACCGAGCGCCCGCCGTGGCGTCACACCTTCATCGCCCTCTCCGTCCGCAACTTCCGCGTCTGGACGGCCGGCAACATGGTCGCCATGACCGCCGGCTGGATGCAGCGCGTCGCTCAGGACTGGCTCGTGCTCGAGCTCACCGGCAGCGCCACCGCCGTCGGCATCACCGTCGCCATGCAGTTCGCCCCGATGATCATGTTCGGCCTCCTCGGCGGCGTGCTCGTCGACCGGGTCTCGAAGCGCATGCTGATGATGATCACGCAGTCGGTCTTCGCCGTGCTCTCGATCGGCCTCGCGGCCCTGACTCTCTCGGGCGTCGTCGAGGCCTGGATGGTCTGGGGCATCGCCTTCGTGACCGGTCTCGTCACCGTCATCGACAACCCCGCCCGCCAGGTGATCGTGACCGAGCTCGTCGGCCCGAAGAACCTCCGCAACGCGATCAGCGTCAACTCGTCGGTGTTCCAGCTCGGCGGCATGATCGGCCCGGCTATCGCGGGGGTCCTGCTGCTCGCGGTCGGCGCCGGCTGGGCGTTCGTCATCAACGGCGCGGCCTGCCTGCTCGTGGTCGGCATGCTGTCGCTGCTCCGGGCCGGAGAGATGTTCCGCACTGCTCCCGCGCCGCGCCAGAAGGGCGCGCTCAAGGCCGGCCTCGCCTACGCCGTCGGCAAGCCGACGATCATCTGGCCGGTGTTCCTGGTCGCCGTGTTCGCCGTCTTCGGCCTCACGATGCCGGTGCTGCTCGCCTCGTACGCCGATGTCGTGTTCAAGGTCGGCGCGGGCGGCTACGGCCTGTTCAACTCCATGGTCGCGGTCGGCGCCCTCACCGGTGCGCTGCTGTCGACCCGGCGCGCCAACCTGCGGCTCCGCACCGTCGTCATCGGCGTCGGCGTCACCGGGGTCATCCAGGCGGCCGGCGGGCTCATGCCGAACATCGTCGCGTTCGCCGTCGTGCTCATCGGCGTCGGGATGTCGGCGCTGCTGTTCCAGACCGCGTCGAACTCGCTCGTGCAGATGTCGTCGAACATCGGCGTGCGCGGCCGCGTGATGTCGCTGTACATCCTCGTGCTGCTCGGGGGCCAGGCCGTCGGCGGGCCGCTGATGGGCTGGATCGTCCAGAGCTTCGGCGTGCACGTCGGCATGATGGTGTCGGGCGGGGTGCCGGCGCTCGCGGCCGTCTTCGCCGGCGTGATGCTGGCGCGCCGCGGGCACCTGGCGCTGCACGTGCGGGTGCGCCACCACGTGCCGGTGCTGAGCATCGACCACCGCGTGGCGTAGGCGGCGTCGCTCTCCGCGAGGTGGCCCGCGCAGTCAGGCCCCGCCGCGCGAGCCGACGCGCACGGCCACCTCGCGAGATGGCCCACGCCGTCGCTCCCCGCCGCGCAGGCCGACGCCCACGGCCACCTCGCGAGATGGCCCGCGGCGTCGCACCCCGCCGCGCCTCGCGAGATGGCCCGCGCCGTCACGCCCCGCCGCGCCCCGCGAGATGGCCCGCGCCGTCGGGCCCCGCCGCCCGGGCCGACGCCCACGGCCACCTCGCGAGATGGCCCACGCCGTCGCGCCCCGCCGCGCGGGCCGACGCCCACGGCCACCTCGCGAAGTGGCCCGCGCCGTCGGGCCCGGCCGCGCGGTCCGACGCGCACGGCCACCTCGCGCCGCAGCTACTCGCTCGCCGAGGCCACCGCCGACGCGCTCGGGCCGCCGCTCGGTGCACCGACGACGCCGCCGTCGCGGTGGTCGCGGTGGTCGCGGTGGTCGCGGCCGTCGCGGTGCAACTGACCGTCGCGCTCGGCCTGCACCCGCACCGACGATGTGTCGACGCGCGCGTCCCCGTCCGACGGCGCCGTGCCGACGCCGCCGCCCTGGGCGCTGTTCGCGGCCTCCTCGGCCGCCTTGCGCCCGGCCGCGATGGCGAGACCCTGCGCCGTCGCGAGCATCGACGGCCGCTTGCCGGTGATGGCGGCCGTGCGCATCCGGCGCGTGAACAGCTTCTTGCCGAAGATCGTGAGCAGGGCTCCGGCCACGAGGTACCCCGCGAAGATCCGGAAGGCGCTCCACACGTCGGGGCCGACGCCGTACTCGGCGCGTCGCAGCAGCTCGATGGTGCCCGTTCCTGCGACGAAGGGGTGAAGGTGCTGGAAGAACTCCGGCACGAGCTGCACGGGGATGGCTCCACCCGAGGCCGGGACGGTGAAGAAGACGAAGATCAGAAGGGCGCCCGCGGCGACGAACCGGCCGAGGAAGTACGCGAGCCCGTTGGTCACGAGACCGACGGTGAAGACCGTGAGCGCGCCGATCCCCCAGATCTCGAAGAAGTTGCCCGACACGGCACCGATGATCGAGTGCGTGATCACCACGGCGATGAGCGGCAGCACGACGGCGACGCCGGCGATGATGGCCAGGCGCACCCGGTGCCGCAGGGCGCCGCCCATCAGGCCGACGAACATCGCGCTCATGTAGCCGGCGATCATGAAGACGAGCGTGACGTAGAAGAGCACCGTGCCGAACGAGTCGCCGGCGGGCAGGGGTGCGAGGTCGTCTACCGCGAGAGTGCCACCGAGCTGAGTCGCGACCGGAGTGAATGCCGTCTTGGCGAGGGTGGCGATCTGGTACTGCGCAGCGCTCGCGACCACCAGGGTCGAGGTGGTCGTGCCGGGCTCGAAGGCGGCGACGAGCTCGCCCGACCGCACGCCTTCGCGGGCCTCGGCGAGCGTCGCGACGGTGGTGACGTCGAACTCGCCGACCGTCTGCTTGGCGAACGCGTCCGCGACCTCGGAGCTCGACGAGCCGACGAACGCGACCGGGAGGTCTCTGGGCGTCGGGTCGTGGAACGCCAGCACGTAGAAGAAGCAGAAGCAGATCACGAAGAAGAACGGCAGCCAGAGCTGGAGCCCGATGAGCTGGACCCCGGGCGGCAGCTTCTCGTACGAGTTGCGGTAGCGGGTCCAGGCGCCGGGCTTGTCGCCGACGTGCTTGTGAGAGTCTTCTGCAGTTGTCATGGCTTCAGGCAGGATATCCCCGACAGGTGTCGGCCTTGGCGGGTGGCGCTCAGACTGCCGTGCGACGGCGCCCGCCGAAGGCCAGCGACACGTCGAGCCGCCACGGCGACTCCGACCACGGCGTCTGCACCTCGCCCACGAAGCGCAGCCGGTCGCCCGCGTGCACGGTGAGGCGCCCGCCGAGGTCGAACCGCGAGCTCAGGACGAAGACGGCCTCCCCCTCGTCGAGCTCCAGGTCGTCGACGAAGGCGGTGTCGATGGTCGCCCCGAACCCCGCCTCGTCGAACCATACCGGGACCCTCGCGAGCAGGATCTGCGGAGCCACCGTCGCCCACTCCGCCACAGCGCCGGGCACAGCCCCGGCGAGCACGCGCGCGTCGAGGCACCCGTCGGCGTCCAGGGTGGCCACCGACCTCCGGAGGTCGACGCCGAGGTCGACGCCGTCCACACGAAACCGGTCGTCCATCCATCCAGCGTAGGCCGCCGTCCGTTTACTTGTAGAGACAACCAATTGCTAGGATCTCGCCCATGACGGAAACCCGGTGGCTCACCTCCGACGAGCGCGAGGCGTGGGTGCGGTTCGCGGCCGTCCTGGAGCTGCTCCCGGGCGTCCTCGACTCCCAGCTGCAGCGCGACGAGCGGCTCACCCACTTCGACTACTTCGTGCTGGCGATGCTGTCCGAGGCACCCGAGCGCACGCTCCGCATGACGGCGCTGGCGACCCGCACCAACGCCACGCTCCCCCGGCTCTCCCGGGTCGTGACCCGCCTCGAAGAGCAGAGGCTCGTGGCCCGCAGCCCCAGCGCCGACGACCGCCGCGCCACCGACGCCTCGCTCACGGACGCGGGCTGGCGGAAGGTCGTGCACGCCGCGCCCGGCCACGTGGCTAACGTCCGCGACTCGGTCATCGACGCCTTGACGCCCGCGCAGGTCGCGCAGCTCCGCTCCATCAGCGACGCGGTGCTCGGCCGGCTCGACCCCGACGGGAAGCTCTTCGCCTCCGGTAGTTGACTGGGCTCATGCGAACCATCGTCTACACCGAGCCCGGCTCCCCCGACGTCCTCCACCTCGTCGACCGCGACATCCCGACCCCCGGCCCCGGCGAGGTGCGCCTGCGCGTCGTCGTCTCGGCCGTCAACCCCACCGACTGGAAGTCGCGGCAGAACGGACCCGTCGAGTTCCCCGAGGTCACCCCGAACCAAGACGGAGCGGGCGTCGTCGACGCTCTCGGCGACGGCGTCTCGACCCTCGAGGTCGGCGACCGCGTCTGGACGTACCTCTCGGCTCGCAATCGCCCGACCGGCACCGCGCAGGAGTACACCGTCCTCCCAGCCGAGCGGGTCGTGAAGCTCCCCGCGGGCACGAGCTTCGACGTCGGAGCGACCATGGGCGTCCCCGCGATGACCGCCCACCGCGCCCTGACCGTGCTCGAGGGCGGTCCCGACCGCCTGCACGCGGGCGCGCTCGACGGGCGGGTGGTGCTCGTCGCGGGTGGCGCCGGAGCCGTGGGCCACGCCGCCATCCAGCTCGCGCGCTGGGCGGGCGCGACCGTCATCACGACGATCTCGAGCGACGAGAAGGCCGAGCTGGCGCGACGCGCGGGCGCGCACCACGTGGTGAACTACCGCACCGAAGACACGGCCGCTGTCGTGAAGGCGATCGCCCCCGACGGCGTCGACATCGTCGTCGAGGTCTCGATCGTGCAGAACGCCGACCTCGACGCCGACGTGGTCGGGCAGCGCGCCGTCGTGTCGATTTACGCCGACGACGGCGGCGCGACCGCAGAGCTCGCGGTGCGCCCCAACATGTCGAAGAACACGCGCTACCAGTTCGTGCTGCTCTACACGATCGGCGAGACGGCCATGCGGGCCGCGGTCGAGGACGTCACCGAGGCCCTCATCGCCGGCGCGCTCCCCGTCGGCGAGGCCGCGGGGCTCCCGCTCGTCCGCTTCCCCCTCGCCGAGACGGCGGCGGCGCACCAGGCCGTCCAGGATTCCGTCACCGGGAAGGTGCTCATCGACATCGGCGACACGACCTCAGCCGGCTGACGTCCCTGCGGCGGGGCGGCGGCGGTCGAGGTGCCGGCCACGTCAGTCGCCCCCGCCGCCGCCTCCCCCGCCCCCGCCGTCTCCACCCGCGCCGCCGCCGTCGAATCCGCTGCCGCCACCGTGCCCACCGCCGAGGTCGAACCCGCCGCCGTGACCGCCCGCATGGTGTCCGCCGCCGGAATCGCCGACGCCGACCCCGAAGGCGTAGGGCGCGTAGTCGACATCGTTCCGGCCCACCGCAGGCTCCCGCCGCGCCACGATGATCCTGCGCACCGCCTGCGCCACGTCGGCCTCGCGGTGCACCTTCAGCCGCTCGGGGTCGATCGGCGTCACGAGCCAGCGCAGGATCCCCGCGGCGTCGCAGAACCCCACCAGCGCGCGGGTGCGCTCGTCTCCGTCGACCTCCCCCGCGAGGACGGCCTGCATCGCCGCCACGGCGCGCGTGCCGACCGCGGCGTCGCCCTCGACGACCGAGCGGCGCCGGAAGACCCCCAGCACCCTCCGCTCCCGTTCGACGAGCACGACGATGCAGTCGCGCGCGACGCGGGCGACGCGGTCCCGCGGCAAGTTAACGCACCCGTAACAGCAGAGAAACGGGGGCGTGACGCCACGCTTCCAGACTGTGAGGCACATACCTGTCGCTCGACAGGAATTCCCCTCGCGAAAGGCACGTCATGAGCTCGCCCTCTCGCTCCACCCCGCTCTCGCCCCGCACCGAGCCCGCCGCGGTCCGCACCGACTCGGCGGAGCCGAACGCGCTCGGCTACCCGCAGGACCTCCACCGCGGCGTGGGCTCCTTCGCCTCGTTCGCCGCCGGATTCTCGTTCGTCTCGATCCTCACGACCGTGTTCCAGCTGTTCGGCCTCGGCTTCTCGTTCGGCGGCGCCGCGTTCTTCTGGGCGTGGCCGGTCGTGTTCGTCGGCCAGCTGATGGTGGCCCTCAACTTCGCGCAGCTGGCGGCCTGGTGGCCGATCTCAGGCGCCATCTTCCAGTGGTCGAGCCGCCTGGCCGGGTCGGTGGTCGGCTGGTTCACCGGCTGGACGATGATCATCGGGCAGATCCTCACCGTCGCCGTCGCAGCGGTCGCCGTGCAGGCCGTGCTCCCGGCGATCTGGTCCGGCTTCCAGATCGTCGGCGGCCCGACGGCCGACTCGGCACCGCTGTCTGCGACAGGAGCGCAGAACGCCGTCGTGCTCGGCATCATCATGCTGGCGATCACGACGGCGGTGAACATCGTCTCGGTGAAGCTCATGGCGCGCGTGACGAGCGTCGGCGTCACCATCGAGATCGTCGGCGTCGTCGTGCTCGTGGCGGCGCTGTTCCTCCTGCCCGAGCGGTTGGCGAGCGTCGTCTTCACGACCGAGGGCCGCGCCCCGGGCGGCTCGTACCTCTGGGTGTGGCTGGCGTCGGCGCTGATGGCGGCCTACGTCATGGTGGGCTTCGACTCGGCGGGCGAGCTCTCGGAGGAGACGCATGCGCCCCGCCGCACGACGCCCAAGACGATCATCCGCGCCCTCACGGTCTCGGGCCTCGGCGGCGCGCTCCTGATCGTCGCGGCTCTCGTCGCGGCTCCGAGCCTGTCCGACGGCTCGCTCGTCTCCGGCGGGCTCGCCGGCGTGGTCGAGTCCCGGCTCGGAGGCGTCCTCGGACGACTGCTCCTGTGCTGCGTGGCCGTGGCGGTCTTCGCCTGCACGCTGGCGGTGCAGACGTCGGGCTCGCGCATGGTCTACTCCATGGCCCGCGAGCGGGCTCTGCCGTTCTCGGCCTTCCTCGCGAGGGTGTCTCCGCGCACGGGGACGCCGATCGCGACCTCGGTCGTCGTGGGCGTGGCCGCCGCGATCGCTCTGGCCGTCAACTCGGGCAACTCGGCCCTGTTCACGGCGCTGTCGAGCCTCTGCATCGCGATGCTCTACCTCGCCTACCTCGGCGTCACCGTGCCGCTCCTCGTGCGGCGTCTCCAGGGCTGGACGCGCGACAAGGAGGCCGGCGTCGACGAGGACGGCAGGCCGCTGTTCTCGATGGGCCGCTGGGCCATCCCGGTCAACGTCGTCGCGGTCGTCTTCCAGGTGCTCATGGTGATCAACCTCGCCTGGCCGCGAGCGGCGATCTACGACCTGACCGGGCACAGCTGGTGGCTGCAGTGGTCGGCGCTCCTGTTCATCACGGCCACGCTCCTCGTCGGCGGCGCGTACTACGCCGCGACGCACCGCCGTCACAGCGCCCTGCGGCTCGTCCCGACGACCGCCGCGATCCCCCTGGTGGAGGCCGCATGACGGCCGACACGACGGCCATCGGCGCCGCGGCTCCCGGCACGGACACGGTGTGGGCCGCCCGCGAGAACGCGCGGGCGCGGGCGGAGCTGACGGCCGACTTCATGCCGTACCTCCCGGCCTCCACCTCGCCGTTCGCGCCCGAGGGCATCGATCCGAGCGACCTGACCTGGGCCGAGACCGTCGCGCCCGGCGGATACACCCACCGCGTCGTCGCCCGAGGCACGCGCGTCCGCTTCGACGATCCGACGGGCGACGCGTGCGCGCACGTGCTCGTCTTCAATGCGCTCGAGCCGTGGGAGCGCCTGAACGTCGCCGACACGCAGAAGATCCCGTGGCAGGCGTACCTCGGCGAGGGGCATCCGCTTCTCTCGGGCGACGGGCGGGTGCTCGCCACGGTGACCCGCGACGGCTCGGGTCATCACGACGCGTTCTGCGGCACGTCGAGCGCGGTCTGGAACGACAGGAAGTACGGCGCCAGCGTGCCCGAGGGCCCGGCGCCGGCGGGCCGCGACCTGTTCGTGCTCGGCGCTGCGAAGCACGGCCTGACTCCGCGCGATCTGCCGCCGTCGGTGTCGTTCTTCCAGGGCGCCCGCGTCGACGAGCAGGGCGACGTGCACTTCGACGGGAGCGCAGGAGAGGGCGCCTTCATCGAGCTGACCGCCGAGCTCCCGCTGATCCTGCTCGTGGCCAACGTGCCGCACCCCCTCGACCCGCGGGAGTCGTACACGGTGGGCCCGCTGCGGGTCCACGCGTGGCGAGGCTCCCCCACCGGTCCGGGCGATGCGGCGTGGAGCACCAGCCCGGAGCGCACCCGCGCCTACCTCAACACCGCCGACTACTGGGAGGCACGCCGACCGTGACCCTGTTCGCCACCACCACCGGAACCCTGGAGTCGACCGTCCCGGTCGGCGCCTCGATGGCCGACGGGTCGCCGCTCGACTGGTCCGGCCCGCTGTCCGCCGGAGCAGTCGTCCTCGACGATCGGATCGCACCCCGCGCCTCGTGGTCGGGAATCGTCGCCTCAGGCGACGTCCTCACCATCGTCGACGTCGGCGGCAACCAGTCGGCCGACTGCCTGATCTTCGACGCGCTCGACCACGGCCGGCGCTACAGCGTGCCCGACACGATCGCCTGGCAGGGCAACGCCTACGTGCGGGAGGGCACCGTGCTGCGCTCCGGCGAGGGCGAGCCGCTGATGACGGTGACGGCGAACGAGATCGACCGCCAGGACACCATCGGGGGCGCCTGCTCCAAGGAGTCGAACACGCTCCGCTACGGCTACCACACGCACTTCCAGCACGGCTGCCGCGAGAACTTCCTGGCGGAGGGCGCCAAGCACGGCCTCGGCGCCCGCGACCTGGTGTCGAATCTGAACTGGTTCATGAACGTCCCCGTCGAGCAGGACGGCACCCTCGGCATCGTCGACGGGATCAGCGCGCCGGGCCGCCGCGTCGCGGTCCGCGCCGAGCGCGACGTCCTCGTGGTCATCTCGAACTGCCCGCAGATGAACAACCCCTGCAACGACTTCAACCCGACTCCGCTCCGGATGATCGTCACGTCCGGCGGGGCCGCGCTGTGAGCGCCCGCTTCGACACCGTCCTGATCGCCAACCGCGGCGAGATCGCCCGGCGCGTCATCCGTTCCGCGCACGACCTCGGCCTGAAGGCCGTCGCCGTGTTCTCCGAGGCCGACCGGGCCGCCCCCCACGTCCGCGAGGCCGACGACCGCGTGCTGCTCGGACCGGCGCCGGCCCGAGAGTCGTACCTGCGGATCGACGCGATCCTCGAGGCGGCGGAGCGCACCGGCGCGGGCGCCATCCACCCGGGCTACGGGTTCCTCTCGGAGAACGTCGAGTTCGCCCGCGCCGTCGAGGGCGCGGGGCTGGCCTTCGTCGGCCCGACGCCCGAGCAGATCGTGTCGTTCGGGGCGAAGCACACCGCCAGGGCTCTGGCCGGCGAGGCCGGCGTGCCGATGCTGGCCGGGACGGGCCTGCTCGCAAGCGCCGACGAGGCGGTCGCCGAGGCGCTCCGCATCGGGCTGCCCGTCATGCTCAAGGCGACCGGCGGCGGCGGCGGGATCGGCATGCAGGCCTGCGCGACCGTCGACGAGGTGCGGGAGGCCTACCTCGGCGTGGCGCGGCTCGCCGAGAAGAACTTCGGCTCGGCCGGGGTCTTCCTCGAGCGCCTCGTGCGCCCCGCCCGGCACGTCGAGGTCCAGCTGTTCGGCGACGGCGAGGGCCGTGTCGCCGTGTTCGGCGATCGCGACTGCTCGCTCCAGCGCCGCAACCAGAAGGTCATCGAGGAGGCCCCGGCACCGGCCCTGCCAGGCCACGTGCGCGAGCTGCTGCACTCGTCGGCGCGATCCCTGGCCGAGAGCGTGGGGTACCGCTCTGCGGGCACGGTGGAGTTCGTCTACGACCCGGTCCGCGAGGAGGCGTCCTTCCTGGAGGTCAACACCCGGCTGCAGGTCGAGCACCCGGTGACCGAGGAGGTCTACGGGGTCGACCTCGTCGCCCTCATGCTCCGACTCGCGCGCGACGGCTCCGCCGGCATCGACGACGCGGTCTTCGACGTCGCCGCCGAAGCGCGTGGACACGCCGTCGAGGCGCGCGTCTACGCGGAGGACCCGGCGAAGCAGAGCCGCCCGAGCTCGGGCCTCGTCACCCGCGCGGCCTTTCCGGGAGACGGCTCCCCCGCTCTCGACGGAGTCCGCGTCGACGGCTGGATCGAGACCGGGCTCGAGGTGTCGCCCTTCTACGACCCGATGCTCGCGAAGGTCATCGCGTCGGCGCCGAGCCGCGACGGCGCGCTCGACCTGCTGCGCGAGGGCCTCGAGTCGTCTCGCGTCGATGGCGTGGTGACCAATCTCGCGTTCCTGCGCTCCCTCACCGACGACGTCGAGCTGCGCGGTGCCGTGCACTCGACCTCGACGCTCGACGAGACGCACGACCCGGACGCCCGCATCGACGTCGTCTCGCCCGGTCTTCAGACGACGGTGCAGGATCTCCCCGGCCGCGTCGGCTACTGGCAGGTGGGGGTGCCTCCGTCGGGTCCCTTCGACCCGGCGTCGTTCGCCGAGGCGAACCTCGCGGTCGGCAACCCGGAGGGCGCGCCGGCGCTCGAGGTGACCGCCACCGGACCCACGCTGACCTTCTCGACGCCGAGCGTCGTCGCCGTCACCGGGGCGCTCGCGACCATCGAGGTCGACGGCGTTCCTGTGGCGCAGTGGGAGCCGTTCGACGTCGGAGCCGGGCAGACCGTGTCGGTCGGCACGGCCGCTGGGCCCGGCCTCCGTCTCTACCTGGCGGTCCGGGGCGGCATCGACGTGCCGCCGTACCTCGGCAGCGCCTCCACGTTCACCCTCGGCGGCTTCGGCGGCCACGCGGGGCGAGCACTGCTCGCCGGCGACGTCCTGCGCACGGGCTCGCCCGACTCCGAGGCCGACCACCCGGCCATCGTCGGCGACGAGCGGCTGACGCGGATCCCGGGGCCGACCCCGGCGCACCGTCGGCCCGCGCTCACGTCGAGCTGGCAGATCGGCGTCACGGAGGGGCCGCACGCGGCGCCCGACTTCTTCACGCGCGCCGACCTCGACGCCTTCTACGCGACCGACTACGGCGTGCACCACAACTCGGCGCGCACGGGGGTGCGTCTCATCGGGCCCCGCCCCGGCTGGGCCCGCGAGGACGGCGGCGAGGCCGGACTGCACCCGTCGAACATCCACGACACCGCCTACGCCGTCGGCGCCGTCGACTTCACGGGAGACACGCCGATCATCCTGGGCCCCGACGGGCCGAGCCTCGGCGGCTTCGTCTGCCCTGCCGTCGTCGCGAGCGGCGAGCTCTGGAAGGTCGGCCAGCTCCGCCCGGGCGACACCGTCCGGTTCGTGCCGGTGAGAGAAGGCGACGCCGCGGCGCTCGTCGACCACCGGGCGTCGCTCACCCTGCTGACCTCCGGCGGCGACGGCGACGACGGGGTGCTCGCACGGCGCGACGCGTCGGCCGATGCGCCGAGCGTCACCTACCGACGCGACGGCGACGACAACGTGCTGGTCGAGTACGGCGACATGACGCTCGACATCGGTCTCAGGATGCGCGTGCACGCTCTCCAGGAGCGGCTGGCGGAGGCCGGGGTGGCCGGCGTCGTCGACGTCACCCCCGGTATCCGGTCGCTGCAGGTCCACACGGACGCCCGCACGCTGAGGGTCTCCGACATGGCGAGGATCCTGCAGGAGCTCGAGACGGAGATCCCGCCGACCGGCGAGCTCGTGGTTCCGTCGCGCACCGTGCGGCTGCCCCTGTCGTGGGACGACCCGGCGACGCGCCTCGCGATCGAGCGCTACATGGCCGGCGTCCGGAGCGACGCCCCGTGGACCCCGTGGAACATCGAGTTCATCCGCCGCATCAACGGCCTCGAGACGGTCGACGACGTGTTCCGCACCGTCTTCGACGCCAGCTACCTCGTGCTCGGCCTCGGCGACGTGTACCTCGGCGCGCCGGTCGCGACGCCGCTCGATCCACGGCACCGGCTCGTCACCACGAAGTACAACCCGGCCCGCACCTGGACCGCCGAGAACTCCGTCGGCATCGGCGGGGCGTACCTCTGCATCTACGGCATGGAGGGCCCGGGCGGCTACCAGTTCGTCGGGCGCACCACGCAGATCTGGAACCGGTTCCGCAAGGGCGGCCTGTTCCAGGACGACCCCTGGGCGCTCCGCTTCTTCGACCGCATCGAGTGGTACCCCGTCTCGGCCGACGAGCTCCTCGAGCTCCGCGCCGAGACGGACGCCGGGCGCGGTGTCGTCGACACGACCGACGGCGAGTTCTCGATCGCGTCGTACCAGCGGTTCCTCGACGACAACGCCGGGTCGATCGCCGACTTCCGGGCCGTGCAGGCGGCGGCGTTCGACGCCGAGAAGGAGCGCTGGCGCGCCTCTGGCGAGTTCGACGTGAGAGACGAGCCGCCCGTTCCCGCGACCGACGAGGTCGTCCTGCCCGAGGGAGCGACGGGGGTGTCGGCGCCCTTCCTGTCGACGATCTGGCAGGTGAACGTCGAGAAGGGGGCGATCGTCGAGAAGGGCGACCGCATCCTGGCCGTGGAGGCGATGAAGATGGAGTCGGTGATCGAAGCACCCCTGTCGGGGCGGATCCTCGAGGTGTACGCGAGCACCGGCGACCAGGTGTCGCCCGGCCAGGTGCTGGTGTCCATCGAGCACGGCTCGAACGGAGCCGCGTCGTGAGCGCCGTCGCGCGCGTCGAGGCGGCGTTCGCCCGGATCGCCGAGGCCGACCGGCCCGAGGTCTTCATCAGCCTGCGCTCTCTCGACGAGGCCCTGGTCGAGGCCCGCGCACTCGACGAGCGGGCGTCGGCCGGCGAGCATCTTCCCCTCCACGGCCTGGTCGCCGGGGTCAAGGACAACATCGACGTCGCGGGGCTGCCGACGACAGCGGGCTCCGCCGCCTACTCGTACGAGCCCTCACAGGATTCGACGGCCGTCGCCCGGCTCCGCGCCCTGGGCGCGCTCGTCCTCGGCAAGACCAACCTCGACCAGTTCGCGACCGGCCTCGTCGGCACGCGGAGCCCCTACGGCGCCGTCCGCAACGCGTGGGATGCCTCGCGCATCTCGGGCGGCTCCTCGTCGGGATCGGCCGTGGCCGTGGCGCTCGGCATCGTCGACCTGGCGTTCGGCACCGACACGGCAGGATCAGGCCGGGTCCCCGCCGCGCTCAACGGGATCGTCGGCGTGAAGGCCACTCGCGGCCTCCTCCCGACCACAGGCTCCGTGCCGGCGTGCCGCTCGATCGACTGCATCACGGTGTTCGCCCGCGACCTGGGGCTCGCCCGGACGGCCGTCGAGCTGCTCTCCGGCGCCGACGGCCTCGACCCGCTGTCCCGCGACGACCGGCCGACCGAGATCGTCCTGCCGGCCCGCCCCCGCGTCGCCGTCCCCGCGCCCGTGCACCTCGACGGGCTCGCCCCCGGCTGGGCAGACGCCTTCGCGCGCAGCGTCGCGGCCCTCGCTGCCACCGGCGTGGACATCGCCGAGGTCGTCCTGCCGGCCCGCCCCCGCGTCGCCGTCCCCGCGCCCGTGCACCTCGACGGGCTCGCCCCCGGCTGGGCAGACGC
>NZ_JBWKSZ010000001.1:937447-1102516 GCF_059420045.1 Frondihabitans sp. GW821-FHT04F02
GACGCCTTCGCGCGCAGCGTCGCGGCCCTCGCTGCCACCGGCGTGGACATCGCCGAGGTCGACATCACCCCGCTCCTCGAAGCGGCGACCCTCCTCTACGGCGGAGCCTTCGTCGCCGATCGCTACGCCGCGGTCGGCGACTTCGTCGACGGGCACCGCGACCTCATCGGAACCGACCTCGACCCGACCGTCGCGTCCATCGTCCTGGCGGGTGCAGAGCCGAGCGCCGTCGACCTCTTCCGCGACCGGGAGACGCTGGAGAGGCTCGGCCAGACGGGGCTCGCCGCCCTCGACGGCTGCGATGCGCTCCTCACCCCGACGACGACCTGGCATCCGACGCTCGCCGAGGTGGCCGCCGACCCGGTCGGCGCCAACTCGCGCATGGGGCGCTTCACGAACTTCGCCAACCTGCTCGACCTCGCGTCTCTGGCGGTGCCCGCCGGCTTCGTCGACGGACTTCCCTTCGGCGTGATGCTGACCGGGCCCGCGTTCTCGGATCGCGCGCTTGCGGGGCTGGCCACGCGCATCCTGCACCCCCGCATCGACCTGCTCGTCGTCGGGGCGCACCTGCGCGGGCAGCCGCTCGAGCGGCAGCTCGTCGTCGCCGGAGGGACGTTCTCGCGAGCCGTCCGGACCGCCGCCTCGTACCGTCTCCACGCGCTGGCCACCACGCCGCCGAAACCCGGACTCGTGGCCGTCTCGGCGGGCGGCGCGCCTATCGCCGGCGAGGTCTGGTCGCTGCCGGCGGCAGGATTCGCCACGTTCGTCGCCGCGCTGCCCGCGCCCATGACGATCGGAGCCGTGACGCTCGAGGACGGCGCCGTCGTGCGCGGCTTCCTCTGCGAGCCTGCCGCCCTCGACGGCGCTCGCGACATCACGCGCTTCGGCGGGTGGAGAACCTACCTGGCGGACGCAGCCCTCGTCGAGTCCACCCAGTCGGCGTCGGCAGAATAGGTCGCATGAGCACACGTCCCGCCAAGGTCGGCCGCCCGCGCGCCGTCTCCGACGCGGCGCCCGAGACCTCGGCCCGCGACCAGATCCTGACCGCAGCCGCCGCCCTGTTCGTCGACCAGGGCTTCGGCCAGACCTCGACCCGCGCGATCGCCGAGGCCGTCGGGATCCGCCAGGCATCGCTCTACTACCACTTCGCGGGCAAGGACGAGATCCTCGTCGAGCTGCTCGAGACCTCGGTCCGGCCCAGCGTCGACGTGGCCGAGCGGTTCGCTGCGAATGTCGGCGACGACGCCACCCGGGCCGCGGCCACGCTCTTCGCGCTAGCGCACGTCGACGTCGGCACGCTCTCGTCGACTCCGCACAACATCGGCACGCTCTACCTCCTCCCGGAGGTGCAGGATGCCCGCTACGACGAGTTCCGCGGCGAGCGCGATCGTCTGCAAGGCGTCTACGGGAGGCTCGGCGCCCTGGCCTCGCCTCTTGCGATCCCGGAGCCTCTGATCGGCTCGCTCCTCATCCAGATGGTCGAGGTCGTGATCCAGCTCCGCCGTCAGGGGGTGGCACCGGAGTCGATCGACCGCCGCGCGATCGCTGCGTCGTGCCTGCGGATGCTGGGCCTCGGCGACGACGACGTCCGCGCTGCCGCGTCGGCGGGCGCCCTCCTCCTGCCCCGCCCCTGACGCGCCGGACCGCGACGACGACTGCCATTCGGCCGGTCGCGGAACGAGCCCGCCCTCCGGCTTCCCTCTGGAGCCACTTCACCCCCGCGTGAATTCACGCCCAGGGAAAGCCTCCCGAGTGACTTTCCCTGGGCGTGAATTCACGCGCAGGGAAAGCGGCTGGAAACGGGAACCCGGTTGCCAGCGCGGGGCGGTCAGGTGATGATCGCGGCGGTCGAGCCGGCGTTCGCTCCCGAGGTCGACGAGGCGCGGTGCTGCTCGATCGACGAGCGGACGGCGCGGGCGACGTCGGCGTCGCGGAACGGCTTGAGCACGTGGCGGTCGACGGGGCCTGCCACGCGGCGGAGCACGCCGGTCGCGTCGCAGATGCCGATCAGCGCCTGCGCGCTCTCGTCGGCCTTGACCTCGCCGGCGAGCACGACGCGGATCGTCTCGAACGCGGTGCGACCCGCCTCGCCCGTGGTCGCCGGGTAGCGCTTCGAGGGGAAGATGCCGAGCACGCGCTTCTCCTGCAGCGACACGTCGCCGCGACGTAAGAGCAGCCCGATGACGTCGTCCCGCACCTCACGGCGCTCGAAGCGCGACACCCACCGCGCAACGGAGCGGTGCTTCGGGTCGGCCTGGACAGCGGCGAGCGCCCGGTCGAGCACGGCGTCGCCGAGCGGCCTGGGGTCCATCAGCTGGAGCTTGCCGCGGTCGTCCCACGAGATCCGGCGCTCGATGAGCAGGTCGGCGACGACGGCTCCGGCCACCCCCGCGGCATAGGCGATCTGGTCGACCAGGAGCTTGCCGGTCTGCGGATCGCGGGCGAGCAGTGCGAAGTCGGTCGTCGTCCCCATGGGGCGAGCCTAGGGGACGGTGCGTATTGCGCCGGGTGAAACGTCGCCGTCACAGAGCGGACTGCGGCGTAATCGAGCTTTAACTGGCGCGACGCCGGCGGCTGTCGCGCCGCCCACACACTGAGTCTGTCCCCGTCACGACCGACAAACGAGGTGCTCATGTTCCATCTGTCCTGGTTCCTTCAGACCGGTTTCGGCGCCTACGGCTGGAACCAGCAGTGGTCGGGAAACATGGCGAAGGACGTCGCCAACCCTCAGCTGTTCATCGACATCGCGACGAGCCTCGAGCGGGCCGGCTTCGACTACATGATGCTGGAGGACTCCTCGGTCATCCCGGACGTCTTCCAGGGCACGATGGAGTCGTCGCTGAAAGGCGGGACGGTCCGCATGGACCCGATGCCGCTGGTGCCGCTGCTGGCGCAGCACACGAAGCACCTCGGCATCATCGCCACGGCCGCCACGACGTTCTACCCGCCGTTCCTCGCGGCGCGGCTGTTCTCGACGCTCGATCACCTGACGGATGGCCGCTTCGGCGCCAACCTCGTCACGGCGAGCCCGCACGCGGCGGCCCAGAACTACGGCTACGAGAAGCACTTCGAGCACGACCTCCGCTACCGCATGGCTGACGAGTGGGTCGCCGCGGTGAAGGCGCTGTGGGACACCTGGGAGCCCGGCGCCCTCACCCTGAACGAGGAGACCGGCGTGTTCGCCGACCACACGAAGGTGCACCGCGCGGACTTCGAGGGCGAGTTCTACAAGACCCGCGGACCCCTGAACACGGTGCCGTCGCCGCAGGGCCATCCGGTGTTCTGCCAGGCCGGCGGCAGCCCGGCGGGCATGGACTTCGGCGCGAAGAACGCCGACACGATGATCGCGACGGCTCCCGGCGTGGAGGCGATGAAGGCGTACCGCGAGAACATCTCCGAGCGGATGCGGAAGTTCGGCCGCGATCCCGAGGACGCCAAGGTGCTCTTCCTCGTCGAGCCGGTGCTCGGCGACACCGACGCCGAGGCCCAGGCGAAGAAGGACCGCGCCGACGCCGCCTTCTACGCCAACCCGAACGGCGCCCTCGCCGGGCTCTCGTACACGTCGGGGATCGACTTCTCGCAGTTCGACCTCGACGCGCCCCTCCCCGACATCACGGGCAGGCACAACGGCCACCAGAGCGTGATCGAGACGTTCTACGAACAGGCCGCCGGCAAGACCCTCCGCGACGCGCTCTACGACACCCGCAGCGTCACGCACTCGATCGAGCTCGTCGGCTCGCCCGAGACGGTGGCCGACCAGATGGAGGAGGCGATGGACTTCGTCGGCGGTGACGGGTTCCTCGTGGCCCTCCCCGTCACCCGCAAGAACATCACCGAGGTGTGCGACGGGCTCGCGCCCGTGCTCCGTCGGCGGGGCCTGATCCGCGACGGCTACGAGTACGGCACCTTCCGCGAGAACCTCCTCGCCTTCTAGACCCTTCCCTCGCGGAAGACCCCACGGCACCACCGCAGCACCGTTCCCTCCCTGCTCCATGTCCGCACCCACCCGCCACATGAACTGGAACGAATCCCCATGAAACGACCTCTCCATCTCACACGCGCGATCGCCGTGGCCGTCGCCGCGACGCTCGCGCTCGCCGGCTGCGCCTCGGGCGGCTCGTCGTCCGCCGGCGGCGGCCTGACCTCGATCGTCGAGGCAGTTCCTGCGTATCCGACCTCGTTCTCGTTCGACGGGCTCGGCTCCGACGCCGTCGAGCTGCTGCAGCAGACGAACGCGACGCTGATCCGCAACCCGTACGTCGAGTCGAACGACAAGACCGCCAACACGCAGGACTGGTACCACTGGGAGGGCATGCTCGCGAAGAGCTACGACGTGTCGTCGGACGGCCTCGTGTACACGTTCCACCTCCGCACCGGCGTGAAGAGCCAAGCGGGCAACCCGCTCACGGCCGACGACGTCATCTACTCGTTCGAGCGCAAGTGGGGGGCCGCAACCGGGATCACCTCGTCGATCGCCCTGCCCGAGCTGACCGACCCGGCCAAGCAGATCAAGAAGGTCGACGACCACACGGTCACGTTCACCGTGGCGAAGAAGGGCTACGGCTTCCCTCTGCTCGCCTTGATCTCGAAGATCTCGGGTCACATCTACGACTCCAAGCTGCTCAAGGAGCACGCCACCAAGGCCGACCCGTACGCGGTGAAGTGGTCGAGCGAGAACGGCAACTACGGCTTCGGCGCGTACGACATCGACTCCTTCAAGGACGGCGAGCAGATCGTGCTCAAGGCGAACCCGAACTACCCGCTCGGCGAGGTCGCGATCAAGCAGATCACGATGAAGGTCGTCGGCGACGCCGCGAACCGCGCGGTGCTGCTGAAGAACGGCGACGTGCAGGGCGCGACCCAGCTCCGCCCGGCCGACGTGGCCGACCTCTCGAAGGACTCCGGGGTGTCGACGTTCACCGCCGAGACGAACAACTTCCTCTGGGCGCTCCTCAACACCACCAAGGCGCCGCTCGACGACGTGGACGTGCGCCAGGCGCTGTTCTACGCCGTGCCCTACGAGCAGATCATGAAAGAGGTCTACAAAGACCGCGCCGACCCGGCGGTGGCACTGCTCGACCAGGACAGCCCCGGCTACGACGGCGACGGGCTCCTCGATCAGAGCTACCAGCCCGAGAAGTCACTCGAGCTGCTGAAGAAGGCGGGCATCACCACTCCGGTGACCGTCAACCTGCTGATGTCGAACTCGCAGCCCGACCTGCAGGAGGCCGCCGTGCAGATGCAGTCCTACGGCGAGGCCGCCGGCTTCAAGTTCACGATCGACGTGGTCCCGACCGCGACGGTCTCGGCGAAGACAACGGCGAAGAACTACGACGTCGAGCTGCTGCGCGACATGTCGATCTCGTACGAGTCGATGCCGTACTCGCTGCTGCTGGCGTTCCCCGAGAACAACCCGCAGCGCTCCACGACCGGCTGGGCTCCCGCGAACTACTACGCCGCCGTCAACAAGGGCATCGACGCGGGCGACTCGCTCAGCGATGAAGCCGGAAAGCACTGGAACGAAGCGCAGCAGATCTGGCAGGCGGGCCGACCCATGATCCAGATCACCCGCGTCGACCCGCTGAACGCGATGTCGAGCAAGCTGACCGGCTTCGCCCAGCGCTCCGACAACATCATCGACTGGTCGGTCGTCAAGCCGAAGTCGTAGCACCACCCCGGCGGGCGGCCTCTTCCGGGGCCGCCCGCCTTCCCTCCCCACCCGAAAGAAAGACGGCACGCAAATGTTCCACATGTCATGGTTCCTCGGTCTCGGTTTCGGCGCTTACGGCTGGAACCAGCAGTGGTCGGGCAACGTCGCCAAAGACGTCGCCAACCCGCAGCTGTTCATCGACATGGCCACCAGCCTCGAGCGGGCCGGCTTCGACTACATGATGCTGGAGGACTCCAGCGTCATCCCCGACGTCTTCCAGGGCACCATGGAGTCGGCGCTGCGCTCCGGCGTCATTCGCATGGACCCGATGCCGCTTGTGCCGCTGCTGGCCCAGCACACCAAGCACCTCGGCATCATCGCCACGGCCGCCACGACGTTCTACCCGCCGTTCCTCGCCGCCCGCCTGTTCTCGACGCTCGACCACCTCACGGACGGCCGTGTCGGGATGAACCTGGTCACTGCCAGCCCCCACGCGGCGGCGCAGAACTACGGCTACGAGAAGCACTTCGAGCACGACCTCCGGTACAAGATGGCCGACGAATGGGTGCAGGCGGTGAAGTCGCTCTGGAACACCTGGGAACCCGGCGCCCTCACCCTCGACGAGGAGACCGGCGTCTTCGCCGACCACACCAAGGTGCACCGCGCCGACTTCGAGGGAGAGTTCTACAAGACCCGCGGCCCGCTCAACACCGTGCCCGGGCCGCAGGGCCACCCCGTCATCTGCCAGGCCGGCGGCTCCCCCGCCGGCAAGGACTTCGGTGCGAAGAACGCCGACACGATCATCGCGTCGCTCGCCGAGAACCCGGGCGCTGCCAACATGAAGGCGTACCGGGAGGACATCTCCGAGCGGATGATCCGATTCGGCCGAGACCCGAAGGACGCCAAGGTGCTCTTCCTGATCGACCCGATCCTCGCCGACACCGACCGCGACGCGAGAGACAAGCAGGAGCACATCCAGAAGGCGATGTCGGAGAACACCAACGGGCTGCTGTCGATGTTCTCGTACTTCTCAGGCCTCGACTTCTCGAAGTTCGACCTCGACGCGCCGCTGCCCGACCTCGAGGGCCAGCACAACGGCCACCAGAGCCTCATGCACGACTTCATGAAGAAGGCCGAGGGCAAGACCCTCCGCGAGGCTCTCACCGCCCGCGCCATGCACTCCGGCTCGGTCGAGCTCGTCGGGTCGCCCGACACCGTGGCCGCGAAGATGGGCGAGGTCATGGAGGTGGTCGGCGGCGACGGGTTCCTCGTCGCGAGCGCCGTCACCCGCAAGAACATCACCGAGGTGTGCGACGGTCTGGCGCCCGCGCTCCGCCGCCGCGGCCTGATCCGCGACGGCTACGAGCACGCCACCTTCCGCGAGAACCTGCTGGCATTCTGATGTTCCACATGGGCTGGTTCGTCGGGCAGGGGGTCTCGGCCAGCGGCTGGACTGACTTCTGGGCCGGCGACCGCATGACCGACTGGGTGAAGCCCGACCTGCTGATGGACCTCGCCCGCTCTATGGAGCGCGCCGGCTTCGACTACATGATGCTCGAGGACGCCTCGCTCATTCCCGACGTCTACCAGGGGTCGACCGAGACGTACCTGAAGTACGGCATCAGCTCGCCGAAGAACGACCCGGTCACGCTCGTGCCCCTGCTCGGGCACGTGACCAGCCGCCTCGGCATCATCGCCACCGTGACGACGACGTTCTACCACCCGTTCATGGCGGCGCGGCTCTTCGCGTCGCTCGACCACCTCACGAACGGCCGCGTCGGCGCGAACCTCGTCACCGCGCACAACGCTCGCGGCGCGCAGAACTATGGTCGCCCGGCGATGCCCGAGCACGACACCCGCTACCGAATGGCGCGCGAGTGGATCGACATCGCCGGGCAGCTGTGGGACTCGTGGGAGGAGGGTGCCGTGGTCAACGACCTCGCCGAACCACGCCTCGTCGACCACACGAAGGTGCACCCGATCGACTACGAGGGCGAGTTCTTCTCGTCGCGCGGGCCACTCAACACGATCCCCGGCCCTCAGCGGCGCCCGGTGATCTGCCAGGCCGGCGGCTCCCCCGCCGGCAAGGCGTTCGCGGCCGAGGTCGCCGACACGATCATCGCCGGCGGCAAGAGCCCGGCTGCGATGAAGGCGTACCGCGACGACATCTCCGCGCTGATGACCGGATTCGGCCGGAAGCCGACCGACTGCAAGGTGCTCATGACAGCCACGCCGATCCTGGGCGAGACGAACGAGGAGGCGAAGGCGAAGCAGAAGCGCCTCCTCGCGCAGAACACCGAGCGGATCGACTACCTGCTCGCCGGCCTCTCGTACACGACGGCGATCGACATGGCGAGGTTCGACCTCGACGCGCCGATCCCCGACGACCTCGAGACCGACGGCGCGCAGAGCATTCTCGCCGACCTCAAGCGCGTCGCGAACGGCCGCACCCTCCGCGAGGTCGTGACCGGCCCTCGGGAGTCCGACTCCGACGACTTCGTCGGCACGCCCGACAAGGTCGCCAGCGTCATGGGCGACATCATCGACGAGACCGGCGCCGACGGCTACCTGCTCGGCAACCAGGTGGAGCGCCGCACCATCGGCGAGATCACCGACGGCCTCATGCCCGCGCTGCGGCGGCGCGGGCTCGTGCGCGACCACTACGAGCACGAGCACCTGCGCGACAACCTGCTCGCGTTCTAGAGGCCCTGAGAAGTTCAAGGGGCCTTGAGGACACCGAGGGGCGCAGGAACTCGCAGTTCCTGCGCCCCCTGCGTCTTCGGGCGGACGCTCCGGGCGCTAGTCGAGGATGCGAGCCGTCGCGTCGCCCCGCGCCGAGAGCGCAACCCGGTCGCCGCGGAAGTGCGTGTAGCTGTACTCGCGGGCTTGCCCGTCGCGGTCGCGCAGCACCATCTCGCGCACCAGCATCGGCCATCCCGGCTCGAGGCCCATCAGCTCGGCCACCTCGGGATCGCACGGCACCGCCTCGATCGACGCGCTCGCCCGGCCGAAGGGCACGCCGAAGACGATCTCGAAGGTCTCCTCGATCGGCGACGAGTGGCTCGCGTCGAGCACGACCCCGTCGGCGGCATCGTCGGCGAGCATCGGCAGGTACCCGATGCGCAGGAAGAGCGGCTCGTCGCGGTACCAGCCGAGCTGCTCGTGCACGAGGATCCGCTCGGCGTCGAGCGCCATCCGCGTCGCGATGACCGCCGGGGTGTCGACGACGTGCATCCAGCTGTCGCGCACCTCGACGACCGCGACCTCGCCGGCGGCCTCGGCGTCGCCCGCGGGAGCCGCCGACGCCTTCGACGCGCGCGGGGTCGTCGTGGTCGGGAACTCCAGGATCTCGCCGTTGATCGCCGTGCCCACGCGGGGCCGACGCACCAGGAGCCCGTCGCGCGCGAGCATCTGGAGGCTGCGGCGGAGCGAGTTGCGGGTCGCGCCGAAGGCCGCGATCAGCTCGGCCTCGGCGAGGCGGTCGTCGAGGATGCCCCCGGAGACGATGCCCGAGCGGAACTGCTCGTAGCTGCGGCGCGACGAGTTGTCGAGCCGGGCGGCTCCCTCGCGCTGGCGGCGCATGTAGGCGGCGCGCGCGGGATCGATCGGTGCGTAGCTCATGCACCTATGAGACGGCGTCGGGCAGCAGACGACAAGTGTCGTCCGGCATTCGTCACGAGATCGATTCATCCCGGCGCGCGGCGAAATCAGTCGGACACACGATCGCGCCGCGGGTGAAACAGCCCCGGCATAGCATCGGGACCACTCGTTCCACCCATGCGATCACACTCATTCTGCGGGGGCGACATGACGCTGCTCAACCAGGCACCACTCGGTTCGGGGCATTCGGACGCACCCTCGGTGCGCGCCTACGAGCTGCTTCGCACCGCCATCCGCGCCGGCGACTTCGGCCCGACCGGCCGGGTGGCGGTCGACGAGCTCAGCCGCGCGACCGGGATCGACGCGGAGACCGTGCAGGGTGCCGCCCGGCAGCTCGCGGGGCACGGCATCGTGCGCATCGACTCGGACGGCGCGGTCGTCTCGCGGCCGCGCTTCGTGCAGATATCCGTCGTCGACCTCGCGCTCGGCGACCCCTCGTGTCCCGGCTCGGTCGTGTCGGGCGAGTTCCGGGTCGACGAGGTCGAGCACCGCGTCGTGCAGTCGACACCTGTCATCCGGGCCCGGCTGCGCACCGACGTCGACCGGGTGCTGATGGTCGAGCAGCGCGGCGTCTTCGACGGCGAGACGATCTACGTCCGCGTCGGCTACTACGCCGAAGACGACCCGCACTCGCTGTCGCGCGCCATGATCGCAGAAGACCAGCCGCCGATCGCGCCGATGAAGGAGGTCTTCCGCCGCCTCTTCGGGGCCGGATTCGGCACGGCCGCCACCACGGTGCAGGCTGTCCGCAGCGACCCCGCGACGGCATCCACCCTGGGGGTCCGGGCCGGCACCCCGGTGCTCCTGCGCGAGTCGACGATCGCCGACGAGAGCGGGCGCCCGCGGACGTTCAGCTACACGCACTACCGGTCCGACCGGGTATCGCTGTCGGATCTCACGGCCTGACCTCGGCCAGGCAGCCTCATGTTTCGGGCGCGTGAAATCAGGCGCAATGGGGTTTTCACGTAGGTCGCCTCCCGCCGAAACACGCCGCCACAAGACTCATTACCACCTGATCGAGACTCACCCTTCGAACGCCAAAGGACGGTAATGGCTTCCACGACCAGCTCCCCTGAACTCTTCGGGCCCGATCTCTCCGGGCGCCTCGCCTCCGGCCCGCTGCTCGAGGTCGAGGGCCTCAGCGTCCGCTACGGCGGTCCTGACGGCCACCTGGCCGTCAAGGACGTCGACTTCCACATCGGCCGCGGCGAGCGAGTCGCCCTGGTCGGCGAGTCCGGCTCGGGCAAGACCTCGCTGGGTCTCGCCACCGCTGGATTCTTGACGCAGCCCGGCGTCGTCGTCGAGACGAAGCGCATCGCCTTCGACGGGAAGCCGCTGCAGGTACTCGGGAAGCACCGTCTGCCCCGCCGCATCCCCGGCATCTCCATGGTCTTCCAGGACGCCATGACGTCGCTCGACCCGACGTGGCGCGTCGGCTCGCAGCTGCGCGCCGTGCTCCGCGCCAACGCGAGGCTCTCGAAGAGGGAGGCCACCGACCTGGCGCGCGAATGGCTTGTCCGCGTCGGCCTGACGGACACCGACCGGGTCATGCACGCGCGCCCGTACGAGCTGTCGGGCGGCATGCGCCAGCGCGTCATGCTCGCGATCGCGCTCTGCGGCAACCCGCGCCTCGTGATCGCCGACGAGCCCACCAGCGCGCTCGACGCCTCGGTGTCGCGCGCCACGATGGACCTCCTCGTCGAGCTCACCGACACCTTCGACACGTCGCTCCTGATCGTGAGCCACGACATCCACCTGTGCATGGAGTACTCGGACCGCACGATGGTGATGTACCACGGCGACATCGTCGAGCAGGGCCGGTCGGCCGACCTGGCGACCGGTGCCTCGCATCCGTACGCCGTCGCGCTGCTCGAGTGCATCCCGTCGCTCGAGAGCCGCCACCTGGCGCACCTGCCCACGCTCACGGACTTCCTGCCCGAGAACGCCGTCGAGGTCGCCGCGTGACCACCACCGCATCCTCCCCCGTGTCGCTCGTGCCCGCGCCCGGCGTCGTCGACACCGTCGTCTCGTTCGAGCGCGTCGCGAAGCAGTACGGACCCCGATCGCACCGCCACACGGCCGTCGCCGAGACCAGCGTGTCGTTCGACAACACGCGGCGCATCGGGATCGTGGGCGAGTCCGGCTCGGGCAAGTCGACGATGTCGCGCATGGTGGTGGGGCTCGAGACCCCCACGGCCGGTCGCGTGCTGTTCAGGACCGGCGACGCGTCGGCGCCCGAGCGCGACGTCGCCGACCTGCTGCAGCGCAGGAGCGACCGGGAGGAGTTCCGGCGCGCTGTGCAGTTCATCGGTCAGGACACGACGTCGTCGTTCGACCCGCGGCATCGGCTGATCGAGGCCGTCACCGACCCGTCGATGGTCTTGCATGGTCTCTCGCAGACCGCCGCCAAGGAGCGTGCCCTGGAGGCCCTCGACAGCCTCGGCCTGCCGCGGGCGCTTGCGGAGCGGTACCCCGGCGACGTGTCGGGCGGCCAGCGGCAGCGGTTCGCGATCGCGCGCGCCCTGGTGGTACGGCCGAGGATCCTGATCTGCGACGAGGTCGTCTCGGCGCTCGACGTCTCGGTGCAGGGGTCGATCCTGAACCTGCTGCGCGACTACTGCGACGCGAACTCGGCCGGCCTGGTGTTCGTGTCGCACGGGCTCCCGGCCACGGCGTTCGTCGCAACCGAGCTGATGGTCATGTACCTCGGCGAGGTGATCGAGCAGGGAACCACGGACGACGTCGTCGACCGCCCCCAGCACGAGTACACGCGGCGCCTGCTGAGGGCCTACCGCGGACCCGCGCCCGTGGCGGTGATGAGCTGATGGAGACGCTCCGCCGCCAGCGCTGGTGGATCCAGCGCGTCGTCGCCCTGCCGGTGTACCTGCTGGTGTTCACCGTCGCGACGTTCTTCCTGATCCGGACGATCCCGGGCGACCCGGTGCTCGCCGTGCTCGGCGACAGCTGGACGCCGACCGACTACACGCGGATGCAGCAGACCCTCGGGCTCGACGGCTCGCTGCTCACGCAGCTCGGCCGCTACCTGGCGAACCTGCTGCACTTCGACCTCGGCAACTCCATCGTGAGCGGCAAGTCGATCGCCGGCGACCTGTCGACCCGACTCCCCGCGACCTTCGAGCTCGCCATCCAGGCGCTGCTCGTCTCGATCGTGGTGAGCCTGGTCGCGTCGTACTTCGTGGTCATGAAGCCGGCCAACCCCCTCGCCCGCGTCATCAACGGCTACGCCCGCGCCGCCGGAGCGATCCCCGAGTACGTGCTCGCCGTCGCCGGCCTGTTCATCTTCTACTCGGTGCTGCACTGGGCGCCCGCGCCCCTCGGCCGCATGGACGTCGCAGTGCTCACCCCCGACACGATCACCGGGATGCCGGTGCTCGACGCGGTCATCCAGGGCAACTGGGCCGCCGTCGGGTCGCTCGTGTCGCACCTGGTGATCCCGATCACCGTCATGGCGCTCGGCCAGTCGGCACTCCTGATCAAGCTGCTGACGGCGAGCCTGGAGGAGGCCCTCGACGCCGCCCCCACCCGCTTTCGGATCGCTGCCGGGGCCGGGCGCGTCTCGGTGATGCTGTCGATCTTCCGCCGCGCGCTCCCCCCGGCGGTCACCATGTGCGGCACTCTCTTCGGCTACCTGCTCGGCGGCGCGATCATCATCGAGTCGCTCTTCGGGTTCGCCGGCCTCGGCGACTACGCGGTGGCCGCCGTCGGATCGAACGACTACACGGCGCTGCAGGGATTCCTGCTCGTGATCGCCGCCATGACGCTGATCCTCTTCCTGATCGTCGACATCGTGAACATGTTCATCGACCCCCGGCGTCGCCCGGGTGTCCGTACGGAGGACGCATGACCGCCACCATCGACGGCGAGGCGATCAAGACCATCGCCCGCTCCCGCCGACCGCGGCCCAACAGGGCCCGCAAACCCGGCCTCTGCGGCACCTGGCCCCGCCTGATCCCGTTCGCGGTGATCATCATCGTCGCCGTCTTCCTCGTCGGCGTCACCCCGTTCAGCCCGATCCGCGTCTCGGGCGCCGCCTCGCTCCCGCCCGGGCCGAAGCACTGGTTCGGCACCGACTCGGCCGGACTCGACGTCTTCTCGCGGACCATCGCGGCCACGCGGATCAACCTGCTCATCGCCCTGCTCGTCGCCGCCCTCGCGACCGCCGGAGGCATCGTGCTCGGCCTCGTCATCGGCATGAACGAGTCGGCTCGAGGCGCCCGCGGACGCATCGCCCAGGGCACCGCTCGGGTGATCGACCTCGTCGAGGCTGTGCCCGGGATCATCATCGGCCTCGTCGCCGTCGCCTTCTACGGGGCCAACGTCGTGACGCTGACCCTCGCGATGGCGTTCATCCTGTTTCCCCTGCAGTCGCGGCTCACCCGCACCGAGGTGCTCCGCGTGCGCTCGGAGGCCTACCTCGACGCGGCGCGCATGAAGGGGATGAGCGAGTTCGCGCTCACCGTGCGGCACGTCATGCCGAACGCGTCGTGGGCCGCGCTCGAGAACTCGTCGGTCATCTTCGCCGTCAGCATCATCCTCACCGCCGGGTTGGGCTTCATCGGCGTCGGCCTCCCGCCGCCCACGCCGGAGTGGGGCGCCATGCTGTCGCGCGGCGCGAGCGACGCGCTCGTCGGCAAGTGGTGGTCGGCGGCCTTCCCCGCGCTGGCGCTGGCCGTGACCGTCGCCGCCGTCAGCCTCGCCAGCGGCGCCGTCTTCGCCGCCCGCCGCCGCTAGCGCCGCCGCCGGCGGCCGCCGCCGCCCCCCGCCCGCCGCCCACCCGCCCGTGAGACTCCAGCGTTGGCCCCCGATTCGCACCTGCGAGGGGCCAACGCTGGAGTCTCGTCGCTCACCGACGCGGCAAGAGGCGGCCGAATCGATCGACGAGTTCCGTCGACGGCAGGTCGACCGAGGTCACCCGCACCACCCTCCAGTCCGCATCGGCGAATCGTTCGCGCCGCTGAATGTCCGTGCGGAAGGTCCGCGCGCTCGTCCGGTGGTGGTCCCCCTCGTACTCGATGGCGATTCGCAACGACGGATAGGCCAGATCGGGGCGACCGAGGTAGACGCCGTCGTCGGAGTACTGCTTCTCGTTGAGGGCGTCCGGCTCGCGCCAGCCGTTTCGCAGGATGAAGAGCCGCAGCTCGGTCTCCTTCGGAGACCAGACCTTGGGCCGGCACAACTCGAAGGCCTCCCTGAGCCGGACGGCACCTCGGCGTCCGGCCGCCTCACGTACCGCGGCGCCCAGGCGCTCGGCCTTGAGGTAGCGAGCAGGCCCGTACGGGGACCACTTCGAGAGGAGGGCATCCCCCATCGCGACGAGGTCATCGACGTCGAAGCTCTCGGCGCACTGGATCCACGCTCGCAGGGGCCTCACCACGGGAACGCCTCGGTGGATCGAAAGCGGTATGCCACGGCCTGAGTGGCCGACGACCCCGTCCCGTCGAGGCTCCCGGGAGGAGGCGACGGAGACCACATGCAGCTCGCTGTCGGGCCGGGAGCACCACGAGGGCAACGGCAGGCCCCACAGGCCGGCCGCGGTCGCGTGGCTGAACCCCTGGCCGGGAAGCAGCAGCGGCAGGAGCTCCCGACAGCGGCCGGCGAGGTCGGCGGGGAGTTCGCCCCGACTCCGCACTCCCGAGTGGGGAGTCCGAAGTGACGGTGCCCGGAGGCGCTTGCGCGACACTCCGAGGGCGATGGCGTCGGCGGTTCGAAAGTCGGGCGCGTCGAGCCCTTCCGGCAGTTCTGTCTCCATCCCGACACCCTCGCCGATGCGCTCGTTTCGCCGCTGCGGTTCTCCACAGCGGACGAGACTCCAGCGTTGGCCCGGAAACCGAGCGTCGGAGGGGCCAACGCTGGAGTCTCGATGGGCGGGGGGCGACGGCGGGGGGCGGCGGGGGGCGGCGGACGGCCAAGCAGCGGGGACGGGGGCGCTAGTTCGCGACGAAGCTGCGCAGCGCGGCGACGACGAGGTCGTGGTCGACGACGTCCTTCAGGCCCGAGGCCGTGATGGTGCCGACGACCTGCCCGCCGACCACGAGGGGGAATGCCCCGCCTGACACGGCGTAGGTGTCGTCGACGAGGAGCGGAGTTCCTGCGCCCTCGTCGTTCAGGCGGGTGAGGAGCGACGGCTGCGAGTCGCGGACGGCGACGGCCGCCTTGCGGCGCAGCCACGAGTCGGTATCGGGCGAGACGCCGCCCTGCGCGCTCTTGTAGACGACGTGGTCGCCGAGCACGACCTGGATGGCGAGCGCGTACCCGTTCTCGCGGACGAGCTCGGCGGCGAGCGACCCGAGGGTGTACGCATCGCTCTGGTCGAACGAGTCGAACCGCAGCTCGTCGAGCTGGGCCTGCACGTCGGAGGGGGTGAACTCAGGAAGGGTCTCGGTCGTCATGCGCCCAAGTCTGTCAGGCGATCCGGGCGCAGGAACTCGGGGTGCTCGCGATCCCCGGCGAGTAGCGTCGAGCGCATGCCCGCACTCACCGATACGTTCACCCTCTCCAACGACGTCGAGATCCCGAAGATCGGCTTCGGCACCTGGCAGATCCCCGACGGCCCCGACGCCTACGACTCGGTCGCCGCCGCGCTGAAGGCCGGCTACCGCCACATCGACACCGCCCGCGCCTACGGCAACGAGGCGAGCGTCGCCCGCGCTATCCGCGACAGCGGCATCCCGCGCGACGAGATCTTCGTCACCACGAAGCTGCCCGCCGAGATCAAGGACCACGACGAGGCCCTCGCCAGCTTCGAGACGACGATGTCGGCGCTCGAGATGGACTACGTCGACCTCTACCTGATCCACGCACCCTGGCCCTGGACCGACATGGGCAGCGACCACCGCACCGGAAACCAGGCCGTGTGGAAGGCCCTCGAGGGCATCCACGCCTCGGGTCGCGCGCGCTCGATCGGCATCTCGAACTTCACCGTCGACGACATCGAGTCGCTGATGGAGACCGCGACGGTCACGCCGCACGTCAACCAGATCCGCTGGTACGTCGGCTACACGCAGGACGAGACGACGGCCTACTGCCAGCAGAAGGGGATCCTCGTCGAGGGCTACTCGCCGCTCGCGACCGGCGGGATCCTCGACAGCGCCGACCTCGCGGGCATCGCCGCGAAGTACGGCAAGTCGGTGGCGCAGCTCTGCATCCGCTACCTGCTCGAGAAGGACGTGCTGCCGCTGCCGAAGACGACTAGCGCCGAGCGGGCGGCCGAGAACGCCGACGTCGACTTCGAGATCTCGGCCGACGACCTCGCCGCCCTCGACGCGCTGACCGACCCGACGGCCTGACCGACCGAACGGCCTGGCGGGCCCGCCGACCTGACGGGCCCGCCGGCCCGACTGCCGCCTACGACCCGGCGATCGCGGCGGTCACGCCGGCGACGTAGCGTTCCAGCTGATCGCCCGACGGGTCGTGCGTGGGGTTCACCTCGGTGAGGCTCAGCGCCCGCAGGTTCGGGGCCGACAGCAGGAACTGCACGACGTCGAGCGCACCCGCCAGCGTCTGCCCCGTGCCGTAGTGCGGGAAGTCGGCGAGCGGCAGGTCGGCGGAGTCCACCGCGTCGACGTCGAAGTGCACGACGAGCCCTTCGAACACGTCGAGGCGGGTGCGCGCCGAGCCGGCGGCCTCCATCGGCACCTCACGCAGGTGGTCGTCGCTGAAGTGGAGCACCTCGCGGTCGTCGGTGAGGACGTCGTCGTCGAACGAGTCGGGGTCGTCCTGGTTGTAGCCGAGCAGGACGATCTGGTCCTCTTCGAGCGGCGGCCACGACGGCCCCAGGCGGCCGAGCGGCGAGTCGACGATGCCGAGCAGGTGCGACACGACCGTCGAGTCGAGGATGCCGCTGCCACGCACGCCGGGCACGGAGAGGTCGGCGTCGCCGTCGACGTAGGCGACGCCCACCTCGGCCTGGACGCGCTGGACGCCGGCCACGACACCGAGGGTGACGGTGCAGTCGCCGCCGATCACGACGGGGATGCGGCCGTCGCGGACGATGCGCTCGACCTCGTCGGCGACCTGGCCCGCGACCTCGATCGCGGCGGCGATGTTGCGCGCGCCGCCGACGGGGTCGGGATCGGCCCGGAACACCGAGCCCGCCACGTCGCCCGCGTCGATCACATCGGCGCCGGCCTCGCGGAGCCGGTCGACGAAGCCGAAGTCGCGCAGGGCCTTCGGCCCGAGCTCCAGCCCCGCGTGGTGGGCCCCCGCGCTCGAAGGGACACCGAGGACTTCGTACGCTCGCGCTTCGCTCATGCCTCGAGCGTGCCATGTCGGCGACGGGTGTGCCCGATATGCACGGGGAGCGTGCAGTTCCTGCGCCCCCTAGAGCACCCGGGCGGCCTCCTCGATGGCGGCCGGGCGCCGCTGGATCTCGGCGATGCGGGCGATGTCGAACTTGCCGGAGCGATCGAACGCGTAGAGGCCGTTCTGCTCCTGGAACACGTCGGTGAGCTGCGTGTAGCAGTAGCCGAACATGTCGGCGTTGCCGAGCAGCGTCGTGACCAGCCCCTCGAAGCGCTCGTAGAACTCCTCGGCGGTGCGGACTCGCTCGCCGTACCCCCACGACGTCGTGCCCGACTGCGGGGCGGCGTCGGTCGCCGCGGCGGTCTCGGCGTTCCACCAGATGCCGCCGAACTCGCTGCAGAAGTAGGGCTGGCCGTTGTAGGGGACGCTCCACGGCTGAACGTCGTACTGCTGGAGGTCGCGGTCGTCCTCGGTGTTGAGGAAGGCCGTCTTCGAGCCCACGTCGAGCAGGCCCATCGTCTCGCGGAAGGTGGCCGGCACCTGGTCGTAGTTGTGGCTGTCGTAGATGTCGGTCTCGAACACGCGGTGCGAGTAGCCGGAGGTGTCGAGCACGGGACGCGTGGTGTCCATGGCCTTGATGGCGAGGAACATGCCGTGCATGACGTCGTCGAGCACGGTGATGCGGTCGGAGATGTGCTGGCGCGTCTCGTTGAGCGGGCACCAGCCGATGATCGCCGGGTGCGAGTAGTCGCGCTCGAGCGCCTCGAGCCACTGCGTCGTGTAGGTCGCGCCGGGCTGCTGGCGGTCGTCGCTCGGGCCGGTCGTCTTGCAGCCCCAGTCGCCGAACTCGCCCCACACGAGGTAGCCCATGCGGTCGGCGTGGTAGAGGAAGCGCTCCTCGAACACCTTCTGGTGCAGGCGCGCCCCGTTGAAGCCGGCCTCCATCGAGAGGCGGATGTCGTCGATCAGCGCCTGGTCGCTCGACGCCGTAAGGAGGCCGTCGGCGTAGAGGCCCTGGTCGAGCACGAGGCGCTGGAAGACGGTCTCGCCGTTGATCAGGACCGCCTGGCCGACGATCGAGACGCTGCGGAGTCCGGCGTAGCTGCCGATCGAGTCCACCACGTCGCCGTCGGCGCCGAGCAGCTCGATGCGCACGCCGTAGAGGAACGGGTCGCCGATCGACCACACGCGAACACGGTCGGCGGGGATCGGCACGGTGACGCGGGGCGACAGGGTGAGATCGGCTCGGGCGTCGTGCACCGTGACCTCGCCGTCGTCGTCGGACAGGACGACGCGCACGCGGCCGCCGGCGAGCCCCGTCGACAGCGGCACCTCGACGGTGAACGACTCGGAGCCGAGGTCGGGAGTGATGCGCGGTCGACCGATGGCGACCTGCGGCACCGGCTCGAGCCACACCGTCTGCCAGATGCCGGTGGTGCGGGTGTAGTCGGCGTCGTGGTTCCAGTACTCGGCCGACTGCTTGCCTCGGGCCTGCGGGGCGTCTTTGGAGTCGCGGGCCCGCACGGTGATGACGACCGTGTCGCCGGCCTTCGCGCCGGCACGGCTGGTGATGTCGGCCGTGAAGCTCGTGAAGCCGCCGCGGTGCCGCTCGACCTCGGCGCCGTCGACCCAGACCGTCGCGTCGTGGTCGACCGCGCCGAAGTGCAGGAGCACGCGGTCCCCGGCCCACTCCGCCGGGATATCCACCTCGCGGCGGTACCAGACGGCGTGGTGGAAGTCGTCGTCGCCGATCCCCGACAGGGGCGCCTCGGGCGCGAACGGCACAGTGATCTCGGAACGCAGGAACTGCGACGCGTCAGCGAGCCCGCGCTCGAACCCGGAGTCGCCCGGATCGAACTCGAACTGCCACTGGCCGTTGAGGTTCAGCCACCGCTCGCGCGTGAACTGGGGGCGGGGGTACTCCGGGCGCGGGATGGTCGCGGTCATGACGTCGTCCTCGAGGTCGTGGAACAGGTGATCCGCGTCCACGCTACAACGTTGTAATAGCCCGTCGCACCTTCCCTGCCCAGAAATTCAAGGAGAAATGTGCCTCGACCTTCGGCGGCATGCGGATCACTAGAGTGGGTCGGCGAAAATCTCCTTGAATTTCTGGAGACTGGCGGGCGGGGGCGGGGCGGGCGGGGGCGGGGCGCGGCGTCAGGCCGGGACGAACAGCGTGATCGTGTCGACGACGAGGGCCGGCCTGTCGGAGCCCTCGATCTCGACCGTGACCCGGTAGGCGAGCCGCACTCCCCCGGAGCCGGGCGTCACGCCGGTGATCTCGCCGACGGCCCGCACGCGCGACCCGACGACGACGGGCTGCACGAACCGCAGCCGGTCGGCGCCGTAGTTGATGGCGGCCGAGACGCCGTCGACCCGCAGCAGCCCGTCGGCGAACGCGGGCAGCAGCGACAGCGTGAGGTACCCATGGGCGATCGTCGCGCCGAACGGGCCGTCGGCCGCGCGCGCCTGATCTACGTGGATCCACTGCTGGTCGCCGGTCGCGTCGGCGAACGCCTGGATCCGCGCCTGGTCGATCGCGATCCACTCCGACGGACCGAGCTCGGCACCCTCCGACCCCGCCAGATCGGCGGGTGCGGCGAAGACCGCGGCGCTCACGAGAGCGGCCCTCCCGCCACGTACAGCACCTGTCCCGACACGTAGCCGGCCTCCTCGGAGCAGAAGTAGGCGGCGGCCGCGGCGACGTCGTCGGGCTGGCCGACGCGGCGCACGGCGATCTGCTTCGCGGCCTCGGTCAGGAAGGTCTCGAGCGGCACCTTCATGCGCTCCGCGGTCTGCGCGATCATCGCCGTCTCGATGAACCCCGGTGCGATGGCGTTCACCGTGACGCCGAACGGGCCGAGCTCGATCGCGAGCGTCTTGGTGAACCCCTGCATCCCGGCCTTGGCCGCCGAGTAGTTCGCCTGCCCGCGGTTGCCGAGCGCCGACGACGACGACAGGTTCACGATGCGGCCCCAGCCCTGGTCGACCTGGTGCTTCTGCACCGCCCGGCTCATCAGGAAGGCCCCGCGGAGGTGCACGCCGAGCACGGCGTCCCAGTCGTCGACGCTCATCTTGAAGAGCAGGTTGTCACGCAGGATCCCGGCGTTGTTGACGAGCACGGTCGGCGCCCCGAGCTCGGCCTCCACGCGGCCCACCGCGCCCGCCACCGACTCCTCATCCGAGACGTCCGCTGCCACGCCGACGGCACGGCCCCCGGCCGCCGTGATCTCCGCCGCGGCGGCGTCGGCGTCCTCCTGCCTCAGGTCGACGAGAGCGACGGCCATGCCGTCGCGGGCGAGGCGGCGGCCGACCGCGGCGCCGATGCCGCGGCCTCCCCCGGTGACGATGGCGATGCGCTGCTCGGGGTCGGTGCGCTGGTCGGTCATGGTGTTCCTCTCTGAAGTGCGGAAGTACTGAAGTGCGGAAGTACTGAAGTGCGGAGGTACTGAAGTGCGGAGGTACTGAAGTGCCGGAGTCCGGACGTGCCGGAGTCCGGAGGCTCTGCGGCGCCCGTCAGGGCGACGGGAAGACGATCAGCTGACGGAGCGCCTCGCCGTCGGCCAGCGAGTCCATCGCCTCGTTCAGGCCCGAGAGCGGGATGGTCGACGACACGAGCTTCTCGACGGGGAGGAGGCCCTTGCGCCACAGGTCGACGTAGACGGGGATGTCGCGCGACGGGACCGACGAGCCCAGGTAGCTGCCGACGACGGTGCGCGCCTCGGCCGTGAGCGTGAGCGGGGCGATCGTCGAGCGCGCACCGGGCCTGGGCAGCCCGACGGTGACAGTGGTTCCGCCGGGCGCGGTGAGAGCGAACGCCGTCTCGAACGCGGCGGGGTGGCCCGCCGCCTCGATGACGACGGGAGCCCGGAGCCCCAGGGCGACGGCGTCGTCCGGCGACGCGACCTGCGCGGCGCCGAGGGCCGTCGCGAGTTCCAGCTTCGCAGGGACGGCGTCGATGCCGATGACCCGGTGCCCGGTCGCCTTCGCCACGAGGACGGCCGCCATCCCGACGCCGCCGAGGCCCACGACGACGACGTCCGCCCCGGGGTCGGGGCGCCCGGCGTTCAGGACCGCGCCACCGCCGGTGAGGACCGCGCAGCCGAGAAGGGCTGCGACCTCGGGCGGGACGTCCGGATCGACGCGGACCACCGAGGTCTCGCTCACGACCGCATGGGTGGCGAAGGCGGACACGCCGAGGTGATGGTGCACGGACACGCCGTCGCGGGTCAGCCGCGAACCACCGCCGACCAGCACGCCGTCGCCGTTGGCGCGGCTGCCGACGATGCACGGCAGGCGTCCGTCTGTCTGACAGGCCTGACACCTGCCGCACCGCGGCAGGAACGTCATGACGACGCGATCACCGGGCGCCACGTCGGTGACACCGGCGCCGACGACCTCGACGATGCCGGCGGCCTCGTGGCCGAGCAGCATCGGCACCGGTCGCACCCGGGCGCCGTCGACCACCGAGAGGTCGCTGTGGCAGACGCCCGCCGCCTCGATCCGCACCAGCATCTCGCCGGCCCCGGGCGGGTCGAGCTCGAGCGTCGAGAGCGTGAGCGGGCGCGACCCGGCGAAGGGCCGGGCCGCATCGGTCCGCTCGAGCACGACGCCGTCGATCCTCACCGCGAGCTCCAGGCCGGACGACCGCTCACGAGATCCGCTCGATCACCATCGCCATGCCCTGGCCGCCGCCGACGCACATGGTCTCGAGGCCGAAGGTGGCGTCGCGGGTGCGGAGGCCGTTGAGCAGAGTCCCGGTGATGCGGGCGCCGGTCATGCCGAAGGGGTGGCCGACGGCGATCGATCCGCCGTGCACGTTCAGCCGCTCGACGTCGACGCCGAGTTCGCGCGCCGACGGGATCACCTGGGCGGCGAACGCCTCGTTGATCTCGACGAGGTCCATGTCGCCGATCGACATGCCGGCGCGAGCCAGCGCCTGGCGCGATGCCTCCACCGGGCCGAGCCCCATGATCTCGGGGCTGAGACCGGTGACCCCGGTCGAGATGATCCGGGCCAGCGGCGTGATGCCGAGCTCGGCGGCGCGGGTGTCGCTCATGACCACGAGCGCCGCGGCCCCGTCGTTGAGCGGGCAGGCGTTTCCGGCCGTGACCGTGCCGTCCTCGCGGAAGACCGGCTTGAGGCCGGCCAGCGTCTCGGGCGTGACGCCCGGGCGCGGCCCGTCGTCCACGGTCATGACCGTGCCGTCGGCGAGCGGGTAGGGGGTGATCTCGCGCGCCCAGAATTCGTCGACGATGGCCTGCTCGGCCCGGTTCTGGCTCAGGGCGGCGAACTCGTCCTGCTCGCGACGGCTGATCCCGAGCATCCCGGCGACGTTCTCGGCGGTCTCGCCCATTGAGATGTACGGGTCGGGCAGGGCGCCGCGGAGGCGCGGATCGACCCAGTCGCCGCCGTCGGCGGGGGCGTGGAACTCGGGGAAGCGCGGGTTGCGGAGGTCGACCCCGGGGATGTAGTCGCTCGAGCCGCGGGCCGCGCCCGACACGCTCTCGACGCCGGCCGAGATGAACACGTCGCCCTCGCCGGCCTTGATCGCGTGGAACGCCATGCGCGTGGACTGGAGGCTCGACGAGCAGTACCGGTTGACGGTCGTGCCGGGCAGGTGGTCGTAGCCGAGCGCCACGGCGACGATGCGGGCGATGTTCATGCCCTGCTCGCCGCCGGGCATGCCGCACCCCATCACGAGGTCGTCGATGGCGGCCGGGTCGAGTTCCGGCACCTTCGAGAGCACGTCGCGCACGATGAACGCCGCGAGATCGTCGGCGCGCTCGCGGCGGAGCGAGCCCTTCATGGCGCGGCCGATGGGCGTGCGGGAGACCGCGACGATGACTGCCTCGGTCATGAGACGAACGCGCTCGTGCCGGTGATGGCGCGGCCGACGATGAGGGAGTTCATCTCGCGGGTGCCCTCGAACGAGTAGATGGCCTCGGCGTCGGCGAAGCGGCGGGCCACCCCGTAGTCGAGGACGATGCCGTTGCCGCCCATGACCTCGCGGCACCAGGCGACCGTCTCGCGCATCCGCGACGTCGCGAACGACTTGGCCATCGACGCGTGCGCGTCGGTCTGGCGGTCGTGGTCGAGGAGGTCGGAGGTCTGCATGCAGAGGGCGATGGAGGCCGAGATGTTGCTCAGGCAGCGCGAGAGCAGGTCTTGAACGAGCTGGAACGACGACAGCTTCTTGCCGAACTGCTCGCGCTGCTTCACGTAGGCGACGGCCGCCTCGTAGGCGCCGATCGCGTTGCCGATGGCCTGCCAGGCGACGTCGGCGCGGGTGAGGAGGAGCACCTTGGCGGTGTCGCGGAAGGAGTCGCCGCGCTGCAGCCGCCGCTCCTCGGGCACGATGACGTCGACCATCTCGATGTCGGCGTTCTGCACGATGCGGAGGCTCTGCTTGCGCTCGATCTTGGTCGCGGTGAAGCCGGCGGTGTCGGTCGTGACGAGGAAGCCCTTGACCTGGCCGTCGGCGGTGTCGCGGGCCCAGATCACGACGACGTCGGCGAAGGTGGCGTTGCCGATCCAGCGCTTCTGGCCGTTCAGGGTCCAGCTGTCGCCGTGGCGGGTCGCCGTGGTGCGGAGGCCGCCGGCCGAGTCGGAGCCGGACAGCGGCTCGGTGAGGCCGAAGGCGCCGATGGTCTCGCCGGTCGCCATCTTCGGCAGCCACTCGGCGCGCTGCTGAGGGCTGCCCGCGACGCCGATCGAGCCCATGGCGAGACCCGAGGTGACGCCGATGAAGGTCGACACGCTCGCGTCGATCCGGCCGGACTCGAGCGCCGCCCAGCCGCGGAACTTCGCGCTGTTCTCGAACTGGCGCGACTCCTCCCAGATCGGGCCGTAGGCGCCGAGATCGGCCAGGGGCTTGATGACCTGGTGCGGAAACTCGGCCCGCTCCCAGAAGTCGTCGGCGATCGGGGCCACCTCGGTCTCGAGATAGTGGCGCAGCTCGTGGATGTTCTCGTTCTCGCGAGCGGTGAGGGCGTCCTGGGCGAAGTAGAAGTCGCTCGACAGGTAGGCGGTTTCAGGTGTTGTGAGGGTCACTGGTCAGCTCCGTTGCGTGGTGTGTGACTACCGGTTGCCTCCATCATGCATCGTTTTCGAAAATGTTGCACGGACTCCCTGTGAATGCCTAGAGTGCTCTCATGTCGACGCAGACCGCAGCCCCCGCCGCCGTGCCGGCGTCGTGGGCGGGCAGCGTCGCGATCCGCGTGCCGTCCGAGCTCTCGGCCCGCCTGGCCGCCGGCACCCACTCCGACACGGTGCGCGCGTTCGTCCTTGCGCGCCGGACGTTCCTCGCCGGCGAGCGGGTCGACATGAACGTTCTGGCCGCCGGCCTCGGCGTCGACCGCACGTCGCTGTTCCGCTGGCTGGGCAACCGCGACGCCCTTCTGAGCGAGGTGCTGTGGTCGCTCGCCGAGCCGACGCTGACCCGCATCGAGAGGTCGACCGACGCCGTCGGGGCGGCACGCCTGACCCGCGTGCTGGGCGACTTCGTCGCCGCCCTGATCGAGGCGTCGTCCTTTCAGGGGTTCCTGACGCGCGAGCCCGCTCGGGCGCTGCGGGTCCTGACGACGAAGGAGAGCCAGGTGCAGCGCCGCTACCTGGCCTTCGTCGAGGCTCTGCTCGAGGCCGAGGTCGCCCGCGGCGCGATCCGGTTCTCACTCCCGATCCACGACCTCGCGTACCTGCTCGTGCGGATCTCGGAGTCGTTCACGTACGCCGACCTGATCACGGGCGAGAAGCCCAGCGCCGAGCGGGCCCGCGCGGCGTTCGAATACGTTCTGAGGGACTCATGATCGATGGAACCCGCCCCTACCGCCTCGCCGTGGCGACCCGCTGGAACGACAACGACGTCTACGGCCACCTGAACAACACCGTGTACTACCAGGCGATGGACACCGCGATCAACACCTGGATGATCACGGTGGCGGGGCTCGATCCGCTGCACGGGCCCGCGCTCGGGTTCTGCGTCGCGTCGTCGTGCGAGTTCCAGGCGTCCGCGGGGTTTCCGGACGAGATCGCGGTCGAGCTCTCGATCGCGAGGCTCGGCACGACGAGCGTGACCTGGGCACCCAGGATCCTGCGCGACCGCGACGACACGCAGCTCGCCGTCGGCACCTTCACCACCGTGTTCGTCGACCGGGAGACGACGCGACCCGTGCCGATCCCGACGGGGATCCGGCTCGCCATCGAGAGCGAGTTCGCCGTCCCCGCCGCCTGACCTCATCACACCCGCATCACCGAACGAAGGACGAACAATGACGTTCACCACCGCCCCCGCGACCACCGCCTCTGATGGCACCGCGGAGCTGCTCGACGGCCCCGGCCTCGGCACCCTGTCGATCGCCGCGATCCTCGCCGAGAGCGCCCGTCGCCACCACGACCGGCCGGCCCTGCTCTTCTCGGGCGGCACCACGACCTACGGCGAGCTCTGGGACCAGACGCGTGCCTACGCCGGGGCCCTCCGCGCGCGCGGCATCGGCCCGGGCGACCGCGTCGCCCTGATCGTGCCGAACGTGCCCGACTTCTGCCGCGCCTACTACGCCGTGCTCGCGCTGGGCGCGATCGTCGTGCCGGTGCACCTGCTGTTCAAATCGGAGGAGATCGAGTACGTGCTGCGCGACTCGGGCGCCCTGCTCGCGATCGTCGCGGCGCCCCAGCTCGGCGAGGCGCTTCCCGCTGCGGCAGCCGCCGGCGTCCCCGTGGTGTCGGTGCTCCTCCCGGCCGACGCGCCGACGCCCGTTCCGGTAGCGCGGCTCGAGGTCGAGGCCGCCGCGGCCACGCCCATCGAGCGCTACGAGTCGGTCAATCCCCTCGCGGCGGCGACGATCCTCTACACGTCGGGCACGACCGGCCACCCCAAGGGCGCCGTCGGCTCGCACCTGGCGATGATCGAGCAGGTCAGCGCCGAGCTGATCGACTGCACCGACATGGCCAAGGAGGACGTCGTGTTCGGCGGCCTCCCGTTCTTCCACGCCTTCGGCCAGACGTCGGTGCTCAACACCGTGTTCCGGCGCGGCGCCGCGATCGTGCTGCTGCCGAAGTTCGACCCGGCCGCCGCGCTCACCCTGATGGCGGCGACGAGGACGACGATCTTCACGGCCGTGCCGACCATGTACATCGGCCTGCTCGCCGCCGCGGCAGCCGCGCCCGACGAGCCGCGCCCGCCGCTCCGCTACGCGGTGTCGGGCGGCTCGGCGCTGCCGGTGGCCGTGCTCGAGCGGTTCCAGGAGACGTTCGGCGCGCCCGTGCAGGAGGGCTACGGCCTCACCGAGACGAGCCCCGTGGCGACGGTGAACGACCTGGACGACCCGCGCGCAGGAACGATCGGCAAGCCCATCTGGGGCGTCGACGTCGAGATCGTGAAGCCCGATGTGGACGACCACGTCGAGTTCCTGCCCCGGGGCGAGATGGGCGAGATCGTCATCCGCGGGCACAACCTGATGAAGGGCTATCTGGGCAACCCCGAGGCGACCGACCAGGCGATGGTCGACGGCTGGTTCCACACCGGCGACCTGGGGTCGAAAGACGAGGACGACGTGGTGACGATCGTCGACCGCAAGAAGGACATGATCGTGCGCAACGGCTACAACGTGTACCCGAGCGAGGTCGAGGACTGCCTGATGCGCCACCCCGGCGTGATGAACGCGGCGGTCTTCGGCGAGCCCGACGACGTGCACGGCCAGGAGGTGCACGCGGCAGTCGTCGCGCGGCCCGGCGAGGCGATCGACTGCGACGACGTCATCGCCTTCGTCAAGGAGCACCTGGCGGCGTACAAGTTCCCGCGCGTGGTGCACGTGGTCGAGTCGCTGCCGCTCGGGGCCAGCGGGAAGGTGCTGAAGCGGGAGCTCGTCACGCTGTTTTCGTGAGCGGTGCCGTCGCGGCACCCCGCCGATTCGGCACAGGCCCGCCGTCGCGAAGGCGGGAGCGTGCCGATATGGCGGGGGCGGCCGAAGCGCGAATAGGCTCGGAGCATGACCGATACACCCTCGTCCAGCCCCCGCCGCGCCCTCGTCCTCGGAGGGGGTGGCATCGCCGGCATCGCGTGGCACCTCGGCGTCCTGACCGAGCTGCTCGCGGTCGACGTCGACGTCGACCACGCCGACCTCGTCGTCGGCACCAGCGCCGGCTCGGTGGCGGGGAGCATCCTGCGATTCGGCATGGCGCCGGCCGTCTTCGCCGCCCAGGCCGCCGCCGGCTCGGCCGTCACGACTCCCCCGGAGGGCGTCGACGCGCCCGGAGCCGACATGAGCGACTTCGGGCAGCAGGTGATGGACGTCGTGGCGGGTGCGACCAGCCAGCAGGAGGCCCGCGCCAAGCTCGGCCAGGCCGCGATCGCCTTCGCCCGGGGCGCCGAGTCGCCGCTGCTCGCTCAGCTCGGCAGTCAGTTCCCCGACGCGTTCGGCTGGCCGCCCGCGCCGCTCAGGGTGTGCGTGGTCCGTGCCGACACCGGCGAGTTCGAGGTGCTCGACTCGTCGAGCGGCGTGCCGCTCTCCCGAGCCGTGGCCGCCAGCTGCTCCGTGCCGCTCGTCTTCCCGCCTGTCGAGATCGGCGGCCACCCGTACGTCGACGGCGGTGCCCGCTCGGCGACCAACGCCGACGTCGCAGACGGCTTCGACCGGGTGCTCGTGCTCTCGTGCGGCACCGAAGACCCGGCCAACCCGCTCGGGCCCCAGCTCGACGAGGCCGTCGCCGGGCTGCGCGCGGCCGGCGCCGACGTGATGGTCATCACCGCCGACGAGGCCAGCCTCAAGGCCTTCGGCGGCAACTCTCTCGACGACTCGTCGCGCATCCCGTCAGCGCTCGCCGGCCGCACGCAGGCCGCGGGCATCGCCGGCGAGGTCGCCACCTTCTGGTCGTGAGCCGCGAGGGCGAGGCGGCGCAGGAACTCGCCGTCCTCCTCCGCGCCACGGTCGACCGACTGACCGCCGCCGGCGCCCGCGACGAGGCGCTCGGCGCCGTCAAGGAGCCGCGCGGCTTCGGCCCGTTCAAGTCGAGCCCGGCGATCGCCCCGATCGGCCGAGCCTGGCGCCTCGGGATTCTTCTGCTCGGCGCCGACGCGTCGCTGTTCTCGGTCGGCCGGATCACCCGCGCCACCGACACCGGCCGCCCGCAGGGGCTGTCGCTCGGCGTCGAGCAGCGCCGCGCCGAGCGGATCGCGGCGATGCGCGGCCACTTCGCCGACGGCGAGGTCGTCAACTTCGACTACGAGCCCGTCGACACCGGCGCAGCCGCCCTGGCCGACGGCCGCGGCACCCTGCTGCTCGGCGCCGACGGGACCGTGCGCCTGCGGTGGAACTCCGCCGGCGACACCCGTGCGCTCGCCGCCTACCTCGACGAGCAGGTCGCGCTGCTGCTCGACGGCGTCTGGCCCGCCGACGACTGAGCGGCGCTACTTCTTCGCGCGGGAGGGCTGCACGCGGGGCGGCTCCCCCGGCATCTTGGGGAAGTCGGGCGGGAAGGGCAGTTCCTGCGCCCCGTCGCGCTCCCACCACTCGAGCAGCGGGGCGATCGAGCCACCCGGAGTCTCGTGCATCGCCTGCCACGGGTCGCCGACGGTCTCGAGCCGCGAGGGCACCGACAGGACCGTGAACGACGCAGGATCCACGGCACCGAGCTCCTCCCACGTCACCGGCGTCGACACGGTCGCCGAGGCCAGCGCCCGCGGGCTGTAGGCGCCGGCCATCGTCCGGTCGCGGTTCGCCTGGTTGTAGTCGACGAAGATGCGCTTGCCGCGCTCCTCCTTCCACCAGTGGGCGGTCACGGCGTCGGGCAGGCGCCGCTCGAGCTCGTGCGCGGCGGCGATGACGGCGTGGCGGACGTCGAGGAACTCGTGCTCCGGCTCGATCGGCGCGAAGACGTGGATGCCGCGGTTGCCCGACGTCTTGACGTACGCGGTCAGACCGACCTCGTCGAGCACGGCGCGCAGGGCGACGGCTGCGGCGATGGCGTCGGCGAAGTCGGTGCCCGGCTGCGGGTCGAGGTCGATGCGCATCTCGTCGGGGAAGTCGGGTGCGTCGGCGCGCGAGGCCCACGGGTGGAACACGACCGTGTTCATCTGCGCGGCCCACACGGCCGCGGCCGGCTCGTCGATCACGAGCTGCGGGTGCACGCGTCCGCTCGGGTAGGTGACGTCCGTGGCGCGCACGTAGTCGGGCGTGCCGCGGGGCGGGTTCTTCGAGAAGAACTGCTCGCCGTCGACGCCGCCCGGAAACCGCTGCAGCGAGATCGGCCGGCCGCCGTTGGCTCGCACGAACGGCTCGCCGACGGTCACCAGGTAGTTCGCCAGGTCGAGCTTCGTGATGCCGAGCTCCGGCCACAGCACGCGCCCCGGACTCGAGACGCGCACCTCCCGCTCGCCGACCTGCACCATCACCGCGTCTGACGCCATGCCGTCACCGTACTGCTCCCGCCGGCAGAGCGTGCGGCGGCGGCTGCGACGGGCCACACTCGGGGCATGATCCCGAGCGCGCAGAACCCCGTCAGCCCGATGCTGGCGAAGGCCGTGGCGGCCGTGCCCGACGGGCCGGGCCTGGCGTACGAGCCGAAGTGGGACGGCTTCCGCGGGCTCGTGTACGTCGACGACGACGGCGGCGTCGAGATCGGCAGCCGGGGGTCGAAGTTCCTGACCCGGTACTTTCCCGAACTGGTCGACGCCGTCCGCGAGCAGGTCACCGGAGCGTGCGTGCTCGACGGCGAGATCGTGCTGCGCCAGGGCGACGAGGGCCACGAGACCCTCGACTGGGAGGCGCTCTCAGCCCGCATCCACCCGGCCGCGTCGCGCATCGCGAAGCTCAGCGCCGAGACGCCGGCCTCGTTCATCGCCTTCGACCTCCTCGCCTGCGGCGACCTCGACCTCACCGGCGTCGCGTTCTCGGAGCGCCGCGCCGCGCTCGTCGACCTGTCGGCGCCGTTCCGGGCGCCGCTGCACCTCGGACGCACCACGGACGACCCCGAGCTCGCCCGCAGCTGGCTCGACCAGTTCGAGGGAGCCGGCCTCGACGGCGTCGTCGCCAAGCCTCTCGACGCCGTCTACGAGCCGGGCAAGCGCCGCCTGCTCAAGATCAAGCACCACCGCACCGCCGACGTGGTCGCCGTCGGCTACCGCGTGCACGCCTCGGGCTCCGGGGTGGGCTCGCTGCTCGTCGCGCTCCACGACGAGAACGGCGAGCTCAGGAACGTGGGCGGCGTCTCCGCCTTCTCGAACGCCACGCGCCTGGCCCTCGTCGACGAGCTCGCGCCCCTCGTGCTCCGCGACGACGACGGCTCGCCGGTCGCCGCTCAAGGCGAGCGCAACCGGTTCTCCAGCTCGAAGGACGTCTCGTTCGTGCCGCTCGAGCCGACGCGCGTGCTCGAGGTGCGCTACGACCAGATGGAGGCCCACCGGTTCAGGCACACGGTGCAGTTCGAGCGCTGGCGTCCCGACCGCGATGCTTCGAGCTGCACGTTCGAGCAGCTTGAGGTCCCTGCCGCGTACGACTTCGGGGCGATCGTCGTCTGAGCGACGCGATCAGGCCGTCGGCGCGACCTTCGCCAGCCCGTCGAGGATCGTCTGCCAGTTCGACGCCGAGTGCGCGGCGGCCTCCTCCGAGTCGTTCCCGGTCTGCTCCACGGTCACGCGGCAGCCGCCGTCGACCGGCTGGATCCGGTAGCTGACCCGCTGGTAGTTCTCGGGCACGTCGGGCTTGCCCGACATCGGGCTGAAGAAGCTGGTGACGAGCCGCAGCGGCTCCGCCCGGTCGAGGACGGTGCCGTGGTCGCGGTAGGGCCTGCCCTCCCACTCGCCGGAGTAGGTGATGGGGCTGCCGATCTCCCAGTCGCTGTCGACGACGGTGCCGAAGAAGTACTGCTTCACGAGGGCCGGATCGGTGAGTGCCTTCCAGCACTGCTCCGGGTCGGCGTCGACCACCTTCATGGCGCGTGCAACATGGTCGGTCATGGACCCTCCAGACGTGTCACGCGCAATGATGCTCTTCCCGGCGGAGAGCCGCCACAGTAACGTGTGGCCATGACAGCGACCGAGGCACCTGCGAACCACACGACGACCGTCCGCTCGACGGTGATCTCGGCGCCCGCGTCCGCGATCCTCCCCTATCTGACCGACTTCACGACCTGGGTCGACTGGTCGCCGTGGGAGAAGAGCGGCACCAAGCGCGAGTACCAGGGCCCGCAGGGCGAGGTCGGCGCGTTCTACGGCTGGGACGGCGACCGCAAGACCGGAGCGGGCCACATGACCGTCGCGAAGATCGCGCCGACCGCCGTCACCATCGACCTCGACTTCACGCGCCCATTCACGACGTCGAGCAAGGTGCACTTCGGCCTGTTCGAGACCGACGGCGCGACCAAGGTCGTCTGGACCATGTACAGCCCCAAGAACGTGATGTCGCGCATCATGGGCCTGTTCATGAACTTCGACAAGATGATCGGCGGCGACTTCGAGACCGGGCTCGCGAAGCTCAAGGCGCTGGTCGAGAAGGGCTGACGCGGCGTCGTGCGCCGCGACCTCCGCGGGAGTAGAACGAGACCATGACTCTCGGGACGACACTCCTCCGCATCACCGTCGGCGGCTTCTTCATCGGCCACGGACTCCAGAAGCTCAACGGATCCTTCGGCGGCCCCGGCCTCGAAGGCGCCGCCGGCATGATGGAGTCGCTCGAACTCCGCCCGGCCAAGCGCAACGCGCTCCTCGCCGCGGCCACGGAGACCGCCGGGGGCGCGGCCATCGTGCTCGGCGCCGCCACCCCGCTCGCCGCGGCCGGCCTCATCGCCACCATGACGACGGCGATCCGCACCGTCCACGTGAAGAACGGCCCGTGGAACGCCGACGGCGGCTACGAGTACAACGCGACGCTCATCGCGGCGCTCGCCGCAGTGGCGTCCGGCCCCGGGCACGTCTCGTTCGACGCCCTCTTCGGCAAGAAGAAGTGGGGAGTGGGCGGCACCCTGTTCGCCCTCGCCGCCGGTTTCGCCGCGTCGACGGCCGTGATCGAGATGGGGCGCAGGAACTAGCGCCCCGCGTCATCGATCCGCGCTCGGTGCGCGAGTTCCTGCGGATGAGGCACGGCCTCCCCGCGGAGCGTCACCAGCCCAGCGTGCCGGGCGCTCCCTTGAACGGCCCGACGATGCGCGCCGTGATCCAGCCGCCGTAGAAGTCGCCCTCCTGCGCGGCGACCCGCTCGCCGTCGACGTCGCACGACTCCATCGCGCCGGGGTAGACGGCGACCGTGTCGCGCAGCATCTCGAAGCCCGGCCACGGCTCGCGGTAGAACCAGCCGGCGCGCGGAGCGACGACTCCCCCGGCGACGACGTCGAGGTACGCCGCCTGCCCCTTGAACTCGCAGAGGCTCCGGCCCGGGGCGGGCTGCAGCGCGCCGGGCGAGAACGCTGAGCGGGGCAGGTAGTAGACCGGCGGGTGGCTCGTCTCGAGCACGCGGAACGACGCGTCCGTCTCGGCGACCGTCTGGCCGCCGAGCCGCACGACGATGTGCTCGCCCGACGGCTCGACGCGGGGCGGGCGCGGGTAGTCCCAGACGGACTCCTGGCCGGGGCCGGGGTCGACGCGGTGCGGGGGGCGGCGGGCGGTGTGGCGCATGGGGCCATCGTGCTCCTGCTCGCCGTGTGCGCTCACACGCTCGCGAGGATTCTGCGCGTAGACGTCCTCGTCAGAGTCGCGCCGACGCGCGCTCCTCCTTGTCACGCGCGCACGACGGCGCGAATGTCCTTGCGCGCACACGCGCCGTCCTCGCCAAAGGAACGCGCACCGCGACTCCATCCCTGTTCGGGCCGCGCGCGCTCGCAAGGATCTTGCGCGTAGACGTCCCTGTCAGCGTCGCACCGACGCCCGCTTCTCCTTGTGCCGCGTGCACCCCGACACGAATCCCCTCGTGAAGCGACGTGGCGTCCTTGCACAAGGACCACGCGCTACTGCGGCACAGGCCCCGACAGCGCCCCGACGACCGCGACGGCCGCCGGCCAGTACGACGCGTAGTGGTTCGGATCGGCGTTGACCTGCACCTCGTGCGCGGCCTCGGTCGGCGCGAGCGTCTTCCAGCTCGGCAGCCGCACGAGCTTGTCGAAGAAGTGGGTTGCCGCAATGTACGGGGTCATGCGGTCGGAGTATGTGCCCCACGCCCCGTTGTCGCGCTGCTGAAACAGCCCGCGACTGTCGGGCCCGACCGCGTCGCCGTGGTCGATGTTGACGAGGCTCGACTCGCCCATCGCCGTCATCACGCCGATCGCCTGGGTGCGCGTGCCGATGCCCTGAGCCCGTGCGGCGTTGATGATGTGGGCGGCGTTGATCAGGCGGTCCTGGCAGTAGCCGGCGATCGGGCCCGCAGGAACTCGGACGCTCCCGACCTGCACCGCCTTCACGGCCGGGCAGCTGACCCCGGCCGACCCCGCGTCGGCTCCGCCGGCCGTCGTCCCCGACTGTCCGGCGGCTCCGCCCGAGGCGGCCTTCGCGACGGCGTTCGCGGCGTCGCCGATCCGGGTGCCGACACCCGACGCGACCGCGGAGATGCCGATCGCGACGACTAGGGTGACGACGAGGCCCGAGCCGATCGCGAGCGCGAACCCGAGCAGCCGCTGGGTCGGCCGCGGCGTGAGGCCGGCGCGCCGGCGGTTGCCGCCGCGCGGCCTCGCCGAGCCGCGGCCGGCCGTCGAGCGGCGGCGGCGGGCCGCGGTGGACCGGCGCGGACTCCGCGTGGGCACGGCACTGCGACGGGACGACGGACGACGGGGCACCAGACGAGGCTAGGCGATGCCGCCGACAATGACCTCGTACTCGAGGACGAGACCCGGCGAGCTCGCCCCGCGTGCGCGCACAGCGCCCGCGCACTGCGCCCGCGCACTGCGTTCGCTCACGAGGACGCGTGCGCGCCCCACGAGGACGCCTCTGCCAGCAATCCTTGCCACCGAGCGCAACGCGCAGCGCCACGCCGCCGACGCCGCGATGTTCACGAGCCAGGGGCGACGAGATGCGTCGATGATGACAGACGCAGCCGACATCCGGGGTGATGATCAGACGAACGCCAGCACCACGACCGCGTTCACCGTCACGGTCGCCCAGAACGCCCACTGGAACGACGACTTGCGCGTCTTGTGCCGGAACACCTGCTGCGCGACGACGGCGCCCATCCAGCCGCCCAGCACGCCGACCACGAGCAGGTTGCGCTCGCTGATCCGCCACGTGCGCCGCCGCGCGGCCCGCTTGTCGACGCCGTAGACGACGAACAGCAGCACGCCGAGGGCCAGGTAGATCCACGGCGTGCCCGACGGGAACTCGCGGACAGAGGCGCGCCAGAGGTACAGGGCCGCGAAGGCCGGGAGGGAGAGCCACGAGAGGAGGGAGCGCACTCGGCGATGGTACTGGGCGAGGTGCCGCACGTCTCTGCACACCAGATCACCCGGCTGACGACACAGCCCGGCACGCGGAGCTAGCCTGGACGAGTGCCCTTCCATCCGCTCGCCGACGCCGTCTCGCCGGGGATGGTGCACACCGAGACTCGCGCCCGGGTCGTCGCGCTGACGCAGCTGCGGTCCGACCTGTTCATCCGGGCGGCGTCCGCCGGCCTCAGGGTGGTGCTCGTGAGCGACGAGCAGACCCGGCTCACCGACGCCTACCGCGACCTCATGGCGATCGCCGGCGGTGCATGGGTGGTCCGCTCGGCCGAGGGGCTGCGCGACGGGATCACCGGCCGCACGCTGCCGTCGGTCGAGGCCGTGCTCGAACCACCCGCTGACGACGACGCCGTGTCGTCGCGCTACGCCACCCTCGAGCAGCCCGACCAGACGCAGTTCGTGGTGTCGGCCTCGATCCGGCACCGGGCCGACGACGCGACCTGCCTCGGCCGTGCCGCGGAGGTGTTCGCGACCCTCGGCGGCGCCACGGCCCCGACCTGGTGGGGCACCGCCGAGCCCCTCGACGAGCCGTGGAGCAAGGACGCCGTGACGGCCGCGATCCGCGCCCGCATGCCGCACGACACCCGCGTGCTGGTCGGCGGCTCAGCCGAGCACCCCCTGGCGGCGAGCCTCCTGGGGCGACGCACCGACCGCGGCGTCGAGGAGGTCGTCACCGGCCTCGTCGGCGTCGGCGCGCCCGGGACCAGTGCCGTGGCCCGCGCGTTCCATGCCGCCCCGAGCCTGCTGGCGTCGCTAGCCGACGAGGCCCTCCCCCTCGTCGCCTCGATCTTTGCACGCGTGGGCAACCGCGATCTGGCCACGCGACCTTTCGTGCGGCAGGATCCCGAGCCCGTCGCCCTCCTGATCGGCGCCCCGGCGGTCCGCGACCTGGGGCTCGACCCGGCCGGGATGGCCGACCGGTTCGGAGCCGTCCTCGCCGGCCGTCCCCGCGTGCCGGCCCTCGTCTTCCCGCTCCGCGACGATCCCGCCGACCGCACCGGTGGCTGGCCCCGCGCCGAAGCCGTCGTCGAGGCGCTCGGCCGCGATCGCCTCGAGCAGCTCACCGGCTTGCGCCTGCGCCCGAGCATGCGCCAGACGAACGATTCGATCCGAGAGGCGCACCCCGATGCCCCGTGAGTTCGTGCTGCTGACGCCCGAGATGCCCGGCGATGCGGCCTTCCGAAGCGCGGCCGACGCCATCGGGGTGCCGATCGCGCTGCACCTCGACGCCGGCGGCCTGCTGGCCCGCTTCAGCACGCCGGAGTCCGATCCGCTCGTGACCGTCCTGCACCCGCAGCGCGCCCCCGGGCCCGACGAGATCGCGCGGATCCTGCCGGGTGCCCAGGCTCGGCCGGGCACCCTGGAGCACGTCTGGTGGTCCGATGTGGTCGTGCCATGGGGTGCGGCGCAGCAACTGGCCGTCCGCCTCGCCGAAGCGATCGCCTCAGCCCTCGGCGGCACCCTCGTCGACCTGGCGTCCCCGCCGATGCCGCCGTCGACCGACCCGGCCCCCTAGGCCTCCGGCGTCGCTCCGAACCGCTGGGTCAGCTGCCCTGCGATGAGGTCGCCGAGCGCATCGGAGACGTCGTCGACAAGTCGCGTCACGACGTCGGGCACCCTGCCGCCGACCCCGGCGACGGGTGCCGACCGGTCGACGTTCTCGAGTCCTGCCGGCGCCTTCGCGAGGCCCGCGGTTTCGAGGGGACGCCACACCCGCTCGAGGCCGGCGACGTCGCCTGACTCGATGCGGCTCGCGAACACATCGCTGAACACGGCCTGCAGGAGGCTGTCGAGCCAGCCGCCCCACTCGGCACGCTTGCTCTCGGAGGCGAGCACCGAGGCGATGTCGCGGTTCGCGTCGAGCTGCGCGGTGGTACTCGCCGACACCGCGGCGAAGAGGTCGCTCCACTCGGGTGAGCTCTCGAGCGCGGAGAGCTGATCCGGCCAGGTGACAGGCGCTGCGAGGGCGGCCGTGATGACAGGCGAGTCGAGGGCCTCGTCGGGCGCGACCACGGGGGCATCGCCGACGCCCGCGAGGGCGGCGAGCCAGGGGGGCAGGAACTCGGCCGAGCGCGGGTAGCGGCGCAGGTCTTCGCGCCAGTCGTCGTCGGTCGGCATGACGTCGTCCGGGTCGTCGGGCGGCGTGAGCAGGCCGGTGAGAGAACCACCGTACGGTCGGACGTCGTAGTTGAAGTCGTAGTGGAACCTGCCGGCCGCCTCGATGGTCACGGTCGCCGACAGCCACGTGCCTCTCTCACCGTCGACCATCGCGGCGCGAACGGCGGACCAGGCTTCGAAGACGGCGAACCCGCCCCTGACACTGTCCGTGGACGAATCAGCGCGAATGACCTCTGAACTCGCGATATTCGCCGATCCGCCCTCGACGAACTCGCTCACGAGGGTGATCCACTCACCCGGGGGAGCCGCACGGAAGAGCATGAGGGCCAGCTCGCGTTGGGCGTCGGCGGACCTCTGGACTTCTTCGAGAGTGGGACTCACTGCTTTGCTGTCGCTTTCGTCGGTTGCACGGCTACCAGGATGGCACCGATCAGTTTCGGAAGGACCGCTGATACATCTTCCCGTCGATGTTCCACTCGACTGTGTAGCCGGTGGGAATTCGCGTCGGGTCGCCGTGCGGATAGGAGAAGTCGATCGTCACATCGACACTGTGACCGGCGTCGATCTTCTTGGCCCACGAGTCTTCCAGAGCGCGATACGCGCCGCGGTTGACCTCGGACAGCTGCGGCACGTTGTTGAGACCTTCAGCCGGGGTGTCGAAGCGAATCCCGAACGGGTGGCCCGCGTCGTAACCCGGGATCTTGCCCGGCATGACGCGCTGCTGATACGCGTTGCGAGCCGTGCCGTCCGTCACCTGGTTCGGATCGAAGTGCCCCTCAGCGTGCTGCAGCCGGCCGACGTCGTCGGTGTGGAAGACGTACTTGCCGTCGTCGACGACGTAGACCGTGTTCGGCTCGATCCTGCTGTGGTACATCTCGTGGTTCCACGCGCCGGGGCTGCCCGAGTCGAGCGTGACGACGGCCGGGTCGGTGGCGGTGGCGACGTGGTCGGGAGGCGTCTCGACGTACTCCGACGAACGGTGAGGCCCCGCGTCGTGCGGCTGACCGCCGAGGTCGCCGTCCGCGCCGTGCTGCGGGGTCTCCCCGCCGCTCGAGCCGTGGCCGGAGGCGCCGCTGCCTGAGCCGCTGCTGCCCGAGCCGCCGCTGCCCGAACCGGAGTCGGCGTGCGACGGCCCACTTGCGTGCGAGGGCTGCGATGCGTCGACGTGGCTCTGCGGGCTGGCATCGGGGCCGCGCTCGACCGTCGTCGAGCCGTGCTCGGCGGACGGCGGCCGGACCGAGTCCGCGGCGCCGGACCCGGAGGCGCCGTGCTCGGCACCCGAGGCACCGGAGCCGACGAGCGCAGGCTCGTGCTCGACGGCGCTCGGCAGCTGCTCGACGGGGGCGTCGTGCCCCGACCACACCTTGGACTGGAGGTCGTGGACCGTGTCGATCTCGGAGAGGTCGGCCACCGGCGGCACGGCGTCGTCGGCCAGGCGCACCGGCTCGATGCCCTTGAGCACCTCGGAGTCGACGCCCTTGGTGGCGGCGATGAGGTCGAGCGGCGTGCCGGCCTTGCCCACGGCCTCGGCGAACCCGCCGAGGTGCGACGCCTCGGCGCCGTGCGCCGCGGCTCCGGCTGCCTCGGCGCCGTGCGCTCCCGCGCCGACCTCGCCGGCGCCAGGGATGAAGAACGACCCGATGTTGAAGACCGACTCGCCGGCGGCCCCGCCGGGGTCGTCGATCCACGACTGCGCGATGTTGTAGCCGTCCCACGACTTCGACTCCCACCACTGGTCGGGGAGCTTCAGCCCGACGAGGCCGCCGACCGTGTCACCGAGTGCGGTGAAGTCGGCGTGGGCCTGATCCTGCATCGTGGTCTTCACCGCGTCGGGGAGGACGTCGGCGAGCGGCGACAGAGCGAGGCCGTCGATCGCCTGCTGCACCGGGTTCAACGACGCGGCCAGATGCGACAGACCCATCCAGGCACCGCCGTACGCCTGCCCGGCCCGGCTCCAGGCGTCGCCGGTCAGGTCGGACCGCCCGGTCACAGCGCCGGCGATGAGCTCGGCGTACCAGGGCACGCCAGTTCCGTCGTAGCCGGTGAGGAGGGTATTGACACCCTGCACCATCTTGTAAGCACCGGTGACCACTCCCCCGACAAGGTGCGCCGGGAATCCGAGCGTCTTCTCGCCGCAGGATTCCTTTCGGCTGCCGGTCGAGCCCCATGGGGTCGTGATGTCTTTCTCGCCCTCCCACGGCATCTTCGGCATCATCGCCTCGACCTGGTCCATGATCTCGGCGGGTGTCTGACGACCCGACGTCGAGTCGGGCGACTGGCCGGCTGCGGTCAGGATCGCGGCGGCGCACGTCTCCTGAGCGGCGATCCACTGGTCGGCGAGGTCTTTGCCGCGGCGGATGAGGTCGTTGTTCTTGTCGACCATCGCCTGGTCCTGATCCCAGGAGTCGATGGTGACCGTCGGCAGGATGCTGCCCGTGACGACGCCGCTGGCGATCACCCACGGGTCGGTGCTGACCTGGTCGTGCGCCGTGTAGTGGTTCGCCTGGTAGACGAACGTCTGCGCCTCGGCCTTGAGCGCGGCGAGCTGCTTCTGGATCGGCGTCACCGCCTCGGCGTAGGCCGAGAGGGCTGCGGCCACAGCGCCGAAGCCGTCGCCGATGACGGTCGAGGCCTGCCCCACCGGGGTCATCACGTCGTAGAGGTGCTCGGCGCCGTCCGACTGATATGACGCGGGCAGGGTCTGCCAGGCGCGGAGCGTCGCGGCACCGGCGTCGCGGATGTCGGTGCCCAGGCCGTCGAGGGTGGTCGCGTCGGCGGCGACCTGCCAGGGCCGCAGCCCTTCGCCGGGGAGGGCGGCGGGGTCGATGAGGCTCACTGGGCGGCCCCGGGGCGCTGGCTCGACGGCGTCGGGGCGGATCCTGCGTCCGTGCCAGAGCCCTGCCCGTCGAAGAACGAGAAGTCGTTCGTCGTCGCGGCGTGGACGGCCATCGACTCGGAGGTCGCCGCCATCTCCTCGTCGCCGTGGTTGATCGCGATCGTCGCGGTGGCGGCACCGTCGACGGCGGCCGGGATGCGCTGCTGCACGGTCTCGGTCGACTTCGTGATCGACGAGAAGAACTCGCCGAGCGCCGACGCGATGACCTGCGACTGCGCGTTGAGCGCCGCCGACTGCACGGTGGCGTCGACCTTGCCGAGCGCGTCGTAGATGGGCGCGCTCTCAGTGGTGACGCTCGAGAGGACCGACTTCACGCCGGCCGGATCGACCTTCCAGGTCATGGTGCTCCCCCTTGCATGGAACGGCCCGGTCAGCCGATGTTGTCGACCGCGCTCTTCGCCTTCTGGAGCGTGGCCTGCGCGGTGTCGTCGTTGCTCTGGAGCGACGTGCGGAGGGTCTGGATGATCTGCTTGACCTCGGCGGCCGCGTTCTTCCAGCGGAGCTCTTTCGACTGGTATTCGTCCGACACGCCGTCGGCCTGGTAGTCGCTCATCGCGGCACGGACGTCGCCGTCGCGCTGGTCGATGAGCGCCTCGAGGCGTGCGGCGACGGTGTTGAAGTTGTCTTGAGCGCTCTGCGACGCGGCGACGTCGTAGTCGCGGCGGTCTGCCTGGTTGCCTGCCATCTGTCTCTCCCCCTCAGTGCGAGCCGCTGAAGCGCGCGGCGTCGAAGTTGACCGAGCCCTGGGCCTGGGCCTGGTCGTCGGCGAGCTGCTGGTCGCCGGTTCCGAATGCGGTGTTCATGCCGCCGATGCCGGTGAGCACGGCCGACAGCGAGGCGTTGAGCTCGTTCGCGACCTCGTCGGACTGACCCTTGAAGCGGTCGAAGGCGGCGCGCCCCTGGCCGTTGAACTTGCCTTGGAGCGGCTCGGCCGCCTGAACCAGCGCCTTGACCTGCGCTCCGAGGTCTTGCGACGCCCCGCCGGTCTTCTTGCTCAGCACTCCGAGAGTGTCTGCGCCCATTGCGAACTTCACGGTGATCCCCCATCGATCTCATCGTCGTTGCCGGCCCTGGTTGCAAGACCGCCCGCACCCCCTCAACGAGGGTCGCCAAACCATCCTGCGCCCCGATTGCGCATCATGCAACTTCACTCGCGGATTGTCCCCCGGGTTGCCGACAGCATTTCGTCCCCTGACAAAACAGGCCGTCGGGGCCGTTATCGTAGGGTATTCGACGTTGACGGCTACCAGGGGGGAGCACTCATGAGCGGCGCCCTGCTGGGTTCTCTGAGCTGCGCGCGGTGCGCGACGATCCTCCCCTCCGACGATCTCTTCTGCACCCGTTGCGGTGCCCGACAGCTGCCGTCCGCAGCGGGAGGGGCCCTCGTGCAGAGCGCCGGGCTCACCGCCGGCGTGGTCCAGGCGGTGCCCTCGCGCCGGCGTGCGGCCGATGCGGTCGACGTCGCCGCGGCGATCCTGGGCGGGGCCCTGGGCGGAGCCGCGGCCCTCGGCTCGGGCCTGGTCGTCGCCGCCCTGATCGTCGGCATCGTCGTGGTCGCCGCCGTCCAGCTGGCGTTCCTCTCTCGTACCGGCCGCACCCTCGGCCTGCGCGTGCTGAACCTCCGCCGCGTCGACAACCTGACGGCGCTTCCGTCCACTGTCCTCGGGGCCGCTGAGGCCGCTCTCGTGCCCTGGCGCCCGCGCTCCGTCCTCACGGCGGATCTCTCGCGGGGCCGCGATCCGCTGGCCCCGGTCAGCTCGGCGGCGTCGCTCGCAGAGCTCCACGTGGCGTCCGGGGCCGAGCCGAGTCCGTCCGAGCGTCCCCTCGGCAGGCGGGCACAGGGCGACTCACCGCACGGGCTCTCTCCCCACGACCTCGGGGACGTCCCGCCGAGCGCCGCCGACTCGCCCCGCCGCAGCCGCCACGGGGCCCGCGCCGCGACCGCCGACGCCACCGGCACCGCGCTGGCGTCGGTCCGCCTCCTCTTCGACACCGGCGCCGAGCTCGAGCTGTCGGGGTCGCTGCTCGTCGGCCGCAACCCCGAGACCGACGCCCGCGGCACCGACGTCCACGCCCTCCCCGACCTGTCGCGGAGCCTCTCTCGCACGCACGTGCTCCTCGACTGGCGCGACGGCCTGCTGTGGGTCACCGACCTGAACACCACGAACGGCAGCGCGATCGTCGACGCCGACGGCGGCTACCGACCGCTCGTCCCGGGCCTGAAGTCGGCGGCCTCGCCCGGCTGGCGCGTCGAGATCGGCCGCCGCACCATCCAGATCCTCCCAGGAGCACCCGCATGAACAACGACGCCATCCTCCTCGAGTCGGTCAGGACGCACCGGGCGAGGCTTCGCGGCGCATTTCTGGTCGGCGAGCTCGCCGAGCGGCGCGACGTCAACGACAACGTGAAGAGGCTCATCGGCAGCGTCGTGCTCGGCGCGGTCATCTGCGCGGGCTGCGTCGGCACGTCGTTCGTGCTGAACGCCCTGGCCGACCAGAAGGCGGCGTCCTCGACGTCGACGGCAGCTCCGCAGTGACCGACTACACGCGTCTGACGATCGTCGGCTCGGCGAGACGGGCGACGATCGTGGTCCCGAGCGACGAGTCGATCGGCGCGCTGGTGCCCCGGCTGATGGAGCTCCTCGAGGAGCGCGTCGCGAGCGTCGCCCGCCCGCTGACGCTGGTTCGGCTGACCGGCGAGCAGCTCGACGCCACGATGTCGACGGCGGAGCAGGGTGTCGGCGACGGGGAGGTCCTGCGCCTCCTGCGGCTCGATGAGGCTCCGCCGCCGCCCGAGGTCAGCGACGTCACCGACACCGTGAGCGAGACCCTCGCCACGCGACCCGGACTCTGGTCGGCCGGCCACCGCACGGTGCTCGGCGCCGGCGCCATCGGAGTCCTCGCGCTCGTCGCCGGATTCGGAACCGACACCGCGCCGGTCGCCGCCGTGGCCGGCTGGGCGGTCGCCGCTGTCGCCGCTGCATCGCTCGGCCTGGCCGGCCGGGTCTCCGCCTCGCGGGTGCTGCTCGGAGCGGCGCTCGGGCTCTCCCTGCCCGCAGCCGTCTGGCTGGCCACGGGGCTCCGTTTCGGCTTCGAGGCAGGCGTGGAAGTCGTCGAGACCAAGGAGCAGTTCGTTCTCGACGCGGTGGCGTTCCCGGTGGCCGCCCTGCTCGTCTTCGCCTGGCTCGCGCTGCTGCTCGGCGTCGGGGTCGGCCGTCGATCGCGCCCGGCAGCCCTCGGATCCGCCGCCGGTGCGGTCTCGGGGATCGTGGCGTCGGCGATGCTGACCGCCGGGCTCCCGCTCGGCGAGGCGGCCGCGATCCTCACGCTGCTCGCCGCCGTGGCCTGCGGTCTCGTTCCCTGGTACGCCATGAGCGCGTCGGGCCTCACCGGCCTCGACGACCAGGTCATGGCCGGGCGCCTGGCCGAACGCACGTCGGTGCTCCAGACCGTCGGCGACGCCTACCGCACCCTCACCTGGACCACCTTCGCCGTCGCCACCGCACTCGCCGCTGGCCTGACCGGGCTGGTGTGGTCGCAGGATCCCTGGCTGAACGCGCTCGCCGCCGTCGCGATCCTGGTCTCCGCCCTGCGCACGCGCGCCTTCCCCCTCGCGGCACAGGCTTGGGCGCTCTGGGTCGCCGCACTCGTCCCGATCGTCGGCTTCGTCGTCTGGCACCCGGGATCGACCTGGCTGCTCGGCGCCGTCGCACTCGTCGTCGCCCTCCTCGTCATCGCCCGGCCCGCGATCCACCAGCGCGCGTCGCTCCGCCGACTCGGCAACGTCGTCGAGTCGCTCGCCGTCATCGCCCTGGTCCCGCTCGCGCTCGGTGCATTCGGCGTCTTCGGTCAGCTCCTGGGAGCGTTCTGATGCCGGCCCTCCGCAGCCTTCTCGCCGGCGCGCCCGCGGCCGTCTTCGGCTCCGCCACGGCCGGCCTCACCGAGCTCGACGGCGCCGACCGCGTCATCCGGGCGCCCCTCGCGCTCAGCCACCGGATCGCCTTCGTCCAGCTCGCCGGAGGAACCGGCACCTCGACCGCGTCGGCGGCCGTGGCGAGCCTCCTGGCGCACCGGCGGCGCGGCCCGGTGCTCGGCGTCGCGGCGTCCGGCGGCGACCGCACGCTGCTCTGGCACTCCGGCGCGACCGACGTCGAGCCGGGCGGCGAGCCCGATCCCCGTCGTCGATCACCTCGCGGGTTCACCGACGCGTCGGCCGGTCTCGCGGTGTCGCCGGGCGGGCTGCACCTTCTCGACGTGCGGCCGGGGCCGGCGCCCATCGCCGCGACCGAGGCCGACTGGGCCCTCTCGGTCGCGCCGATCACACGGTTCTTCGACGTCGTCTGCACCGACTGGGGCGTCCGGCGCCCCGAGCTCGACCTGGGCGGCGTCGCCGCGGGAAGCCACGCCGTGTGCCTGGTCGCCCGTGCCGACCGGTCCAGCCTCGAGCAGGCCGTCGCCGTCGGGCGCGCGCTCAGCGCCCTCGAGAGCCGGCCGCGCGTCGTCCTGGCCGCCGTCGACCTCGGCGACACCGGCGGGCGTGCCCCCGAGGCCGTGCGCTGGGAGCCCGGCACCACGATCATCCGGATCCCCTTCGATCCGGCGCGCTCCGCAGACGCACCGGCCGGGAGCGCCGAGCTGTCGACCCGGTCGCGACTCGCGACGACGCGGCTCGCCGCTCGTCTCATGCCGCCACTGGCGACACCGGCCCTCGCCGAGGAGGCGCTCCGATGACCCGCCGCCTCGTGCACCGTCCGACCCGCGTCAGCCGGCCGCTCCGCCCCGACGAGGAGGAGCCGCTCGCTCCCCCGCCGGCCCTCACCGAGGGCCCGGTCGGCGGCATCCCCCTGCAGACGCTGCTCCCCGTGGTCGGCTCGTTCTCGTCGATCATCATGATCGTCGTACTCCGGAACGCGAACCCCGTGTTCATGGTCGTCGGAGCACTGGTGCTGGTCGTGGCACTCGTCGGCGGACTCGGGATGGCCGTGTCGCAGCGCGGCAATGCCGCCCGCACCCGCCGGACGCAGCGCGAGAGGTACCTCGACTTCCTGGAGCGCACCCGCGGCACGATGCGCCGCCGGGGCCGCGAGGTGCGCGCCAAGGCGGCGACCCTCAACCCGGAGCCCGCGGCGCTCACCGAGCTGGTGCGCGACCCCGCGCGACTGTGGGAGCGGCGCCGCAGCGACACGGACTTCCTCGACGTCCGCCTCGGCACCGGCGACGTCCGCTGGTTCGACCTCACCCTGCCCCGCGACCAGAACCCCGTGCAGCCGTTCGACCCGATCATGCTGGCCGAGGCGGAGACCGTCGCGCGGCACTACTCGATGGTCGCCGGGATGCCGGTGACCCTCGACCTCGACCACGCGGGCCACGTGGCGATCATCGGCGACCGCGACGGTGTCGTGCGCGCCGCCCAGGCCCTGATCAGCCAGCTGGCCGCGCTGCACTCGCCCGACGACCTGCATCTGGCCGCCGCCTACCCCGCCGACGCGGCGGCCGAGTGGGACGGCTTCGACCTCCTGCCGCACGCCGTCGATGACGCGCTGAGGGATGGGCCCGTTCCTGCGCGCAGGATCGCCACCGACACGACGGCTCTGCTCCGTGTGATCGGAGGTGAGCTCGCCGACCGGGCGCAGCTCGCCGCGACGGCGAAACGCAGCGCGGGCACGTCGGGAACCGCGCTCGGCTCGCGCCTCGTCGTGTTCGTCGATGACTACGGCCACGTCGCCAGCGGCCTGCCGGTGCCCGACGCCGACCTCGACCTCGCCGACCTGCAGGTGACGGCGGTGCACCTGCTGAGCGACCGCCTGCACGAGCCGTCGAACGTCACGGTCCGGGTGACCGTCGACGGCGACGAGGCCGTGGTGACCGACGCCCGGGTGGAGGCGAACGGCGAGGTCACGACCTCGACCGTGCGGCTCGACAGCGTGGCCCCCTCGACGTTCCAGACGCTCACCCGCGAGCTGGCCCCGCTGCGGCTCAGCCTCACCGCTCAGGACGAAGCGGAGTCGGTCGAGGGGATCAGCGTCACCGACCTGCTCGGCATCGCCGACGTGACCCGCGTGGCCCCGGAGAACGCCTGGACGCCCCGGTCGCCCCGCGACTTCCTGCGCGTGCCGATCGGCCTGGACGACTTCGGCGCGCCCGTGCTGCTCGACCTGAAGGAGTCGGCACAGCTCGGCATGGGACCACACGGCATCTGCATCGGCGCGACCGGATCAGGCAAGAGCGAGATGCTCCGCACGCTGGTGCTCGGCCTGGGCCTGTCGCACTCCCCCGAAGACCTGAGCATGGTGCTCGTCGACTACAAGGGCGGCGCAGCATTCGCGGCCTTCGCCGGCCTGCCCCACGTCGCCGGGATCATCGACAATCTCGCCGACGACGCGGGCCTCACCGAGCGCGCCCGGGCGTCGATCGCCGGCGAGGTGGTGCGCCGCCAGAAGGTGCTGCGCGACGCCGACAGCTCGCCCTCGATCACGCACTACCGCGAGCTGCGCGAGCAGCGCCCCGAGCTCCCGCCGCTGCCGCACCTGCTGCTGGTCATCGACGAGTTCGGCGAGCTGCTGACGGCCGAGCCCGAGTTCATCGACCTGCTGATGACGATCGGCCGCATCGGGCGCTCGATCGGCGTGCACCTGCTGCTGTCGAGCCAGCGGATCGAGGCCGGCAAGCTGCGCGGCCTCGACACCTACCTGTCGTACCGGATCGGCCTCCGCACCTTCTCGGAGGCGGAGTCGACGACGATCCTCGACCGGCCCGACGCCTTCCACCTGCCCGCGATCCCCGGCTACGGCTACCTCAAGGTCGACACGTCGATCTACCGGCGGTTCCGCGCCGGCTACGTCTCGGGGCCGATCGAGCAGTCGACCAGCCCGGCCTCGGACCCCGCCGCCCGGCCCGAGCCGCTGGTCCTGCCCGCCTACAACACGCTGGCCTCGGCAGACGCGACCGGCGACGAGCCGGAGGCCGAGCTCGAGCGACCATCCGTCGGCCGCGCCCTCGTCGACGAGGCCGTCGACCGGCTCCGTGTCGCCGGACGCACGGTCAGCCCGGTCTGGCTCCCGCCGCTCCCGGACCGGCTCGCCCTGTCGCGCGTGGTCCAGGGGCGACGCGAGCTCGACGAGGCCCTCCGGATCCCGCTCGGCCTCGTCGACGACCCGGCCAGCCAGTCGCAGGGCTCGTGGGTGCTCGACCTCACCCGCTCCGGCGGCCACGCGGCCGTCATCGGCGCCCCGCAGACCGGCCGCTCGACGCTGCTGCGGTCGGTCGCCGCCGCCACGGCGCTCACGACGACGCCCCGCCAGGTGGCGGTCTACGGCCTCGACCTCTCGGGCGGCGGCCTGGCGCGCATCGAGGGGTTCCCGCACGTCGGCGGCGTCGCCACGCGCTCCGACCCCGACCGCGTGCTGCGCCTCCTCGAAGAGCTGCACCTGATGCTCACGCAGCGCGAGCGGGTGTTCCGCGAGAACGGCATCGACTCGCTGCCGGCGCTCCGTGCCCGGCACGCCGCAGGAGGACTGCCCGAGCTGCCGTCCGCCGACGTGATCCTGCTGGTCGACGGCTACGGCGCCGTGCGCGACGAGTTCGAGCGCTTCGACCAGCCGCTCGCCGAGCTGCTCCAGCGCGGGTCGAGCTTCGGCATCCACGTCGTCCTGTCGCTCACCCGCTGGAACGAGGTGCGGATGAACCTCCAGCCCCTGATCGGCACCCGCCTCGAGCTCCGCCTCAACGACGCAGCCGACTCGGTCATCGACCGCAAGCTCGCGCAGACGATCCAGCCGTCGCAGAAGGGCCGCATGATCACGGAGGAGCGCCGCTTCGCGCAGATCGCCCTGCCGGTGCTCGACGACGTCGACGACGACGGCGTGCCCGAGGCGATGGCGCAGCTCGCCGCTCGCGCGAGCGCCAGCTGGAACGGCCCCGCCGCGGCCCCGATCCGCCTGCTGCCGACCGACTACACGCCCTCCGAGCTGCCCGACGTCTTCGACGAGCCCGACCGGATCCCGTTCGGCCTCCGCCAGGACACCATGCAGCCCGCCGTCCTCGACCTGCAGCACACCGACCAGCACCTCACCGTCTTCGGAGACGGCGGCTCGGGCAAGACGACCCTGCTGCGCGGCCTGATCGAGGGGCTCGTCGAGCGCTACACGGCCGACGAGCTCGTGATAGCCGTGATGGACGCCCGCGGCACCCTCGCCGACGTCACCCCCGACGACTACCTCGGCGGCTACGCGTCGTCCGCGCTCGAGGCCCGCCAGCTGACGACCGCGATCGCGCAGGAACTCGACAGCCGTGGCGCGTCACCCGACCGATCGAAAGGACCCCGCATCGTCGTGGTCGCCGACGACTTCGACATCCTCGCCTCGGGCGGCACCGAGCCGCTGCGGCCCCTCCTCCCGTACCTCCCGTCGGCGCGCGACCTGCGCCTCAACGTCCTCCTCGCGAGGCCGGTCGCCGGCCTCCAGCGCGCCCTCTTCGACACGTCGCTCCAGTCGATCCGCGACACCGGCGGCTCCACCTTCCTCATGTCGGGCGAGCGCGCCGAGGGGCAGATCCTGCCGCGGCTGTATGCCGAGCAGATGGTCGCCGGGCGCGGCCGCCTCGTGCGGCGCGGCGAGCGGCCGTTCGTGGCGCAGGTGGCGCACTTCGGGGCCGGGGTCGTGTCCGCCGACGGGGCTGCCGATGTCTGACTTCGAGCGGCGCCGCGAGACCCGCGGGGTCCGGGTCGTGCTCGCCGGGACCGCCGGCGGCACCGGCACGACCACGCTGGCCGCGCTCGTCTTCGAGAGCCTCCGGCACTCGCTCGAGGGTGCGCCGGTGCTCTACGACCACTCCGGCGGCGACCTGGGCGCCCGGCTGACCAACGGCGACGACGTCGCGCAGCTCGACGACTCGCTCGCGCTGCACGACATCGGGCCGCACGCGTTCACCGGAGGAATCGACGCCCTCGAGGCGCCCCACGACCTCCTGGTCGCCGTGACAGCCGCGTCGCCCGCCGGCCTGTCGCTCGCCGAGCGGCTGCTCTCGACCGCGGCCGACCGGTTCGGCGCCGCCGGGACCTCGCGCCTCGTCGTCGTCGCCAACGGGGCCGCGGGGCGCTCGCGCATCGGCCGAACCGCCGAGGTTCTGCGCGACCGGTTCGGACAGGGTGCCGTGGTGCTGTTCCCGCGCGACGAGGCCCTCGCGATCGGCGGCCGGATCCCGCTCACGCGTCTGGGGATGCCTGCCCGCCGCGGCCAGGCCGCGCTGGCGCAGCGATCCGGCGAGCTGCTTGCGATGCACCGTCGGGCCCGCTGACCCGCACACTCTGCGCCGCGGAGCAGGACCTCAGCCGAAGACCGGCGACGGCGCCGGGATCCGCACGGGCGGCCGCGCGGCGAGGCGCTTCTTGACGCCGGCCCAGATCTTCTTGCGGCGGCCCTTGAACCAGTCGTCGTCGTCCTTGTGGTTCTTGATCTCCTGGTACGCGAGATACACCGACATGGCGAGGCTCAGCACCGAGAGCTGCTGTCCGTCGAGCAGTCCGACGACGCCCTGCGCCGCGAAGCCCACGACGACTGCCCAGCTCAGGATCCGGCGCTGCGTCAGAGCGACGTAGCGCTCGCGAGAGCCCTTCACCGTCCTGCGGACCCGCCCCGTGAGGGCGGTCTCGGCGAGGATCACAGCGAAGAGGACCATCGAGATGCTGTAGCTGACGGTTTCCATTGCATGCCTTCTGTCTCGGTCCATTGTCGACCCGAACCCTTGTCGTCCGCTACGAGTGCTCGGCGGTCGCCCTCATGAGGTGAGGTCGCCGGCGGCGGCCCGCGCCCGGAACGCCACCATGTTCATCCGGTTGCCGCACCGCACGCTGCAGAACCGCTTCGACCCGTTGCGCGAGAGGTCGACCAGCACGCCGTCGCAGTCGAAGGCCTCGCAGGTGCGCAGGCGCCCCATCTCGTCGCTGCGGAGCACGTCGACGAGCGCGAGCGCGGCCTCGACGCGGATGCGGTCGGCGAGCGGCGCCGTGAGGTCGGTCGCGTGCAGGTGCCAGTCCAGAGCGTCGTGCCGGACGAGCTGCGGCAGGGCGCCGACCTCGCGCAGCATGAGGTTGACCTCGGCGACGGCGGCATCGCGGTCCATCACAAAGACCCCGCGCAGGCGGTCGCGCGCGTCGAGCACGGCGACGAGCTCGGCCTCGTCGCGATCGAACCGCCCGGAGTACCCGAACGCATCGAGCAGCGCCGTCAGCTCGGACGGCGTCGCGATCTCGTCGACGCCCGATCTCGACGCCGTGGGCACCGTGTTCGACAGGGCCACGACGAACTCGAGGGCCTCGTCGGTGTCAGGGGCAAAATGCAAGTTGACTCCTTACTCAGAGCCACACTAACGTCTCGATCAGAAGCACGACAACCTCTCATCTCCGACTCGCGCACACGCCTCGATCAAGGACCGCCCATGCCCCGCTCGTCCACCACCACCGGCCTCGTCATCGCCGTCGTCGCCGCGTTCACCTTCGGCATGTCGGGCGCGTTCGTGAAGCCGATGCTCGAGGCCGGCTGGAGCCCGGCGGCGGCGGTCACCGTGCGCGCCCTGGTCGGCGGGATCGTGCTCGCACCCGTCGCCGCGATCAGCCTCCGCGGCCGCTGGAGCGCGCTGTGGCGCGGCCGCTGGCGCGTGCTTGCCATGGCGGTCATCGGCGTGGCGGGGTGCCAGCTGGCGTACTTCGCGGCGATCCAGCGGGTTCCGGTCGGCACCGCGATCCTGCTGGAGTACATGGCTCCGCTTCTGCTCGTCGGGCTGGTGTGGGTCCGCACGCGGCGCCGCCCCGAGACCGTGGTGATCGTGGGCAGCGTCGTCGCCGTGGCGGGCCTCGTGCTCGTCGTCGCACCGGCCTCGGGCGTGCACCTCGACGCTCTCGGCCTGTTCTTCGGCGTGCTGGCCATGGTCGGCTGCGCGATCTACTACGTGGTGGCGGCGGCTCCGGCCGACGGGCTGCCCTCCGTCGCTCTCGCCGCCGGAGGCCTCCTGATCGGCGGACTCGTGCTCGGCGCCCTCGGCGTGGTGGGCGCGCTGCCGTTCACCGCGAGCTTCGCGCCCGTCACCGTGCTCGGATCGACCGTCGACTGGTGGGTGCCCGTCTTGATCGTCGGGCTCGTCGCCACCGCGATCGCCTACACGGCCAACATCACGGCCAGCGAGATGCTCGGGGCCCGCCTCGCCTCGTTCGCCGGCCTGCTCGAGGTCGTCGCGGCGACCCTGTACGCGTGGGTGCTGCTCGGCGAAGACCTGACGGTGCCGCAGCTGCTCGGCGGCGTCCTGATCCTGGCCGGTATCGCGTTCGTCCGCTCGGCCAGGGGCGACGCCTCGACGCGCATCCCGACCGGGCCCGCGGCACCGGCCATCGACCCCACGCCGACAGGGCCGCTCACCCTCGTCTAGTCCCGCCCAGAAGCAGTCAGCCCAAGCCGGTCAGCCCAGAAGCTTCTGGCGCAGGAACTCGACCATCGTCCGAACGAGCTCCCGCTTCGAGTCGGCCCTGCGGTACTCGTGCCCCTCCCCGGCCAGCTCGAGGTACGCCACGTCGGCGCCGCGCTCGTCGAGGGCCGCGACGATCTGGTGCGACTCCCCCACCGGCACGTTGGTGTCGAGCTCGCCGTGCACGACCAGCAGCGGTGCGACGATGTCGTCGGCCCGGCCGAGCGGCGACAGCTCGGCGAGCAGCTCCGCGTCGTCGACCGGGTGCCCGTACTTGGTGGTGGCGGCCGCCGCGATCCACGGCTCGGTGTCGCGGTAGAACGTGTGAAGGTCGCTCATGCCGCAGACGGCCACGCCGGCGGCGAAGACGTCGGGCGTGAAGGCGAGCGACGCGAGCGTGGCGTAGCCGCCGTAGGAGCGCCCTTCGACGGCGACGGTGGAGGCGACGGCGAGTTGCTGCGCCAGAAGCCAGTCGCGGCAGTCGACGATGTCGGCGTGCGCGTTCCAGCGGAGGGCGAGGTCGTCGGCGTGAACGAACTCCGAGCCGAAGCCGGAGGATCCCCGGATGTTCGGCGCGAAGACGGTGATGCCGGCGGCGACGAGCACCTGGTGCTGGGGCGAGAAGGCGGGGCGCTCCTGCGACTCGGGGCCGCCGTGCAGGTGGATCATCGCGGCGGGCGGGCCGTCGCCTGACGCCGCGCGGTACAGCCACCCGGTCAGCGTCAGCCCGTCGCGCGCGGTGAGGGTCTCGAGCGTCGGCTCGACGAGGCCCTCGGGCAGCTCGGGCCCGTCGGTGACCGGCGACCAGGCGTGCGTCGAGGTGTCGAGGCGCCAGAGCGCGCGCGGGCGGAGCGGCCCCTCGACCGTGAGGAGCACGCTGCGGCCGTCGCGCGAGATGACCGGGTTGGTGACGACCTGGCCGGGGAGGCCGTCGACCCGGGTGCGCTGGCCGGAGGCGGTGTCGAGCAGGTCGATCTCGCTGCGTCCGGCGGCGTTCCAGACCAGCAGCAGCACCCGCCCGGCGTCGTCGGCGTCGAGCTCTTCGAGCTCCGCGTCGTCGCGGCCGGCGAGAACGTGCGACTCGCCGCGCCAGCCGTGCGGGCCGAGCGGCATCGCGACGAGCTGACGCCGAGGCAGCCCGGCCTCGGTGGCCAGGTAGGCGATGAGCGGGCTCGACTCCGACTCGGGCGAGGGCCGGATCAGCGCCGTCTCGGCCGACCCCGCCCACGGCTCGACGAGCAGCGGGTGGTCGTCGTCGGTGAGGCGGTCGACCACGACGACGAACTCGTGGCCGCGACCGCCGTCGCGCAGGATCACGAGACGCTCCTCGACCGACACGTCGAGGATGTGGATCAGCTCGCCGGTGGCCAGGTCGTCACGGGCGCCCGACTCGGGGTCGACGAGGTAGGCGCGAGCCGGCTGCTCCGGCTCGGTCGAGGGCAGCGTGACGACGACCCGGTGGCCGCTGCGCGACCACGGTCCGAGCTCGGCGTGCTGGTCGCGCGATCCGGCGATGCGCTGCGCGTCGGAGCCGTCGGGCCGCACGACCCAGACCTGCTGGCGCACACCGCCGTCGGTGGCCACGGCGACGGCGAGCCAGGCGCTGTCGGCCGACCACGAGACGGCGATGACGGGGTCGTCGCTCAGGGTGATGCGGTGCGGGGTCGGGAGAGTTCCTGCGCTGATGACGTCCTGGACGAACACCTCGGGAGAGCCGAAGCGGTCGCTGACGAAGGCGACGCGACGGGCGTTCCGGGTCATGGTCGGGCCCCAGGAGCCCCACGCGCCGACGAGCTGGTCGACGAACGGATCGGCGGCGGTGTTCACAGCCGTCACGAGGTGACCCCCTGGGCCTGCAGCCACATCTCGAGGGTGGCGAGCTGCCAGAGGGCGTTGGAGCCGAGGGTGGTCCGGGCGTCGTTGGGATTCGCGAGCATCGACTCGACGGTAGCCGGGTGGAAGAATCCTCGCTCGCGGGCGGCAGGATCGAGCAGGGCGTCGCGCACCTTCTGCAGGTAGGGCCCCTCGAGCTGGCGGATCGCCGGCACCGGGAAGTAACCCTTGGTGCGGTCGATCACGGCATCCGGGACGATGCCGCGGGCGGCCCGCTTCAGGACCCCCTTGCCGCCGTCCTGCAGCTTGAGCTGCGGCGGGATCCGCCCGGCCAGCTCGACGAGCTCGTGGTCGAGGAAGGGGACGCGCGCCTCGAGCCCCCACGCCATCGTCATGTTGTCGACGCGCTTGACCGGGTCGTCGGTCAGCATGATCGAGGTGTCGATCCGCAGGGCCGCGTCGACGCTGGTCTCGGCGCCGGGCCGGGCGAAGTGCTCGTCGACGAACAGGGAGGGCACGTCGGTCTCGGCCAGCCACTCCGGGCGCAGGATCCGCGGCATGTCGCGCCAGCGCCGATCGAAGAACACCGACGCGTACGCCTCGGCGGCTCGCGCGCGCGGCACGCCGTTCAGCGGCGGGTACCAGTCGTAGCCGCCGAGCACCTCGTCGGCACCCTGGCCCGACTGCACCACCTTGATGCTCTTCGACACCTCCTGGCTCAGCAGGTAGAAGGCGACGCAGTCGTGGCTCACCATCGGCTCGCTCATCGCGGCGATGGCGCCGTCGATGCCGGGCAGCAGCTGGTCGCCGGGGATCGGGATGCGGTGGTGGTCGGTGCCGAACTCCTTCGCGACGATCGACGAGTACTCGAACTCGTCGCCCGACTCGCCGCCCGCCGACTCGAAGCCGATGCTGAACGTCGCCAGGTCGGTCTGGCCGGCCTCGGCCAGGAGCGCCACGACGAGGCTGGAGTCGATTCCGCCCGAGAGGAGCACGCCCACCGGGACGTCCGACACCATGCGGCGCTTGACGGCGGTGCGGAGCGAGTCGATCAGGGCGTCCTGCCAGTCCTGGTCGCTCCAGCCGGCCTCGGCCTCGTCGCGAGCGAACGCGGCCTCCCAGTAGAGGGTGTCGGAGTGCTCGCCGGTGGGCTCGACCACGCGGATCGTCGCCGGCGGCAGCTTCTTGACGCCGTTCAGGATGGTGCGCGGCGCCGGCACGACCGAGTGGAACGTGAGGTACTCGGCCAGCGCGTCGACGTCGATCGAGGTGTCGGTGCCGCCGCCCGCCAGGAGCGCCGGCAGGGTCGACGCGAACCGGATCCGCTCGGGCGTCGCGTCGTAGTAGAGCGGCTTGATGCCGAGGCGGTCGCGCACCAGGATCAACCGGCCCGACCGGTGCTCCCAGATCGCGATGGCGAACATGCCGAGCAGGTGGCTCGCGAACCGCGTGCCCCACTCGGCGTAGGCCTTGAGGATCACCTCGGTGTCGGAGGTCGAGAAGAAGTGATGCCCCTTGCGGCGCAGCTCGTCGCGGAGCTCGACGTAGTTGTAGATCATGCCGTTGTAGGCGATCGTCAGCCCGAGCTCGGCGTCGACCATGGGCTGCGCGCCGGCAGGGCTGAGGTCGATGATCGAGAGCCGGCGGTGCGCGAGGCCGATCGGTCCGCGCGTCCACAGGCCGTCGCCGTCGGGGCCGCGGTGCACCTGGCAGCCCGACATCCGGCTGAGGGTCGCAGGATCCGCCTGCCGCCCGTCGAACCGCAGCTCGCCCGCGAGCCCGCACACGTCAGGCCTCCCCGTCGGAGCCGGCGTCCGGCCCGATGATCCAGGTGTCTTTCGCGCCGCCGCCCCGCGACGAGTTGACGACCATGCTGCCCTCGGGCGCCACCCGGGTCAGGGCGAAGTCGGCCAGGCGCGCCTGCGTCGGCCCGACCCCGGTCAGGTAGACGAAGGCGCGGAGGTCGACGTGGCGCGGCTCGAGGCCGGTCGCCGTCAGGGTCGGGTGCGACGAGAGCGTCACGACCTCCTGAGCCACCCAGCGGGCCGGGTCGGCGGCGATCTCCGCGCGGCGCGCCGCGACCTCGGCCGCGTTCGCGCTCGGCCCGATCAGCACGCCGTGGCCGCCCTCGCCGTCGACCGGCTTCGTGACGAGCTCGCCGACGCGGTCGAGCACGCTCAGCTTCTCGGCCTCGTCGCTCAGCCGATACGTCGGCACCGACTCGAGCTTCGGCTTCTCGTCGAGGTAGTACTCGATCAGGTCGGGCACCGCGACGTACATGGCCTTGTCGTCGGCGAGGCCGTTGCCCGGCGCGTTGGCGAGGAAGACGTCGCCGGTGGCGGCGACGTCGATGATGCGCGCGCCGAGGTCGGGGTCGGCGGGGGTTGCCAGTTCCAGCACCTCGCCGTCCATGCGGAGGTAGAGCGCGTCGATGACCTCGCCCGTCGCCGCGTGCCGCACGCGGTGGCCGTCGACTGCGAGGTCGTCGGCGGTGACCAGGAGCAGTCCGGCGCCCTCGGCCAGGGCCTGGTGCTCGAACCAGGCGCCGCTGCCGGGCCCGCTGCTCAGGACGGCGCCCACCGGCTCGGGGTTCGTGCTGTGAGCGAGGAGCGTCTCGCGCAGCAGGGCGAAGACCGTCTCGGGGTTCAGGAGTCCGGCCGGGCGGGGCGCCTCGGGCACGACCTCGTCGAGGAGATGGCGGACGGCGACGGCGTAGGCGGCGCCGCTCGGGCTGCGGACGTTGTCTTCGAGCACGCGCCAGCCGCCGAACTCGTTGCGGATCAGGTCGAAGCCCTGGACCGGCGCACGGACGGTGCCCGTCGGCAGGAGGGAGGCCTCGACGCGCCAGCCGCTCGCGTCGACCACCTGGGCCTCGCTCAGGACGCCGTCGGCGACGATGCGCCGGGATCCGTAGGCGTCTTCGAGGAACGCCTCGATCGCCCGGGCGCGCTGTGCGAGCCCGGCGGCCAGCTGCTTCCACTCGTGGTGCGTGACGATGCGCGGCACGAGGTCGACCCCGAAGCCTCGGAGCTTCTCGTCGACGACGAAGCTCAGGCCCCTCTTCTGCGCCCACTCGTCGCGACGCTCGTTCTTCGCGCGGATCGCCTCGACGTCGAGCGTGCGGAAGTAGCCGCCCACGTCGGCGTAGGCCGGGCGGGCCCGGAGTCCCGGCCCGATCGCCTCGTCTCCGGCACGGAACCGGTAGCCCCGGATCGTCGGGGTCGTCGGCAGGTCGCCGGCGGCGGGGCCGTGCGTCTCTTTCACGACCTGGTCGACGACGTCGTCGAGGCTGCCGTGCTCGGCGAATGCGGCGCGCTGGCGGTCGGCTGAGTTGCCGCGCGCCAGGGTCTGCTCGATCAGTCCCTCGACGTCGTGCCAGTCGCCGAGCTCCTCCAGCTGCGGACGGAGGGAGGTGGCGAGCGACCGCACGGCCTGCGCCGCCGGGAGCCGCTCGGGGTGGATGCCCAGCCCGAGCAGCTCGCCCGTCAGGCCGGCGCGGGCCGCCTGCCACATGGCGGCGCGGTGCAGGGGCGCCGCGCGCTGGCGATCGGGCCGGCCGTCGAGGATGTCGATCTCGGCCTTGCGGACGGCCGCCCGGAAGAGCCCCGCGATCAGGACGGCGTCGTCGACGATCGGGCACGCGTCGCAGGTGCGGAGCTCGAGTGTCGGCGCGTGCGACGACGGCCGGATGTCGAAGTACGCCATCTTGGCGTCCGCGATGACGCCCGAGCCGATGAGGTCCTGCACCATGCGGTCGTACTCGGCGGCGCCCGACATCGGGCCCGTCGCGCCGGCGCTCGGCCAGCGCTGCCAGATGATCGAGCGGATGCTCGCGTAGCCGGTGTCCTGTCCGTTCCAGAACGGGGAGCTCGCGCTGAGCGCCAGGAGGCCCGGGAGGTACGGGGCCACACGGCCCATGATCTGCACGGCGAGATCGCGGTCCGAGACCCCCACGTGCACCTGCAGCCCGCAGATCAGCTGCTCGTCGACGAGCATGCGGTACTGCTCCTGCATGCGCCCGTAGCGGCCCGTCGTGGTGAGCTCGAAGTCGGCGAACTCGGAGCGCGGGGCGGTACCGGCCGCGGCGATCGCGAGATCGTTCGCGGTTGCGATCTCGACGAGGTCTCTGCGCAGGGCGAGGATCTCGCGGCGCAGATCGGTGAGGTTCGTGACGACCGGCACGTTGGTCTCGACGGTGGTGCGCTGGAGTTCCGCCCCGTACTTGTCGGGCGGCAGCTTCGACAACAGCTGTGGCGCACGCGCGGAGAGCCTCTTCGTCTCGAGGTCGATCAGGTGGAGCTCTTCTTCTGCCCCCAGGGTCAGCTCTGCGCTCATTGCTCGAACCTAGTCGGGTTCGTCTACCAGCGGTAGGACTCTTGGGGGTTCCTCATGGAAGTGGAGGGTCGGCCCCGCCGGATCGGCTCGGCCCCGCCCGGTCGGCGTCGCGCGCCGCTCGCCCCCGCCGAATCGGCCCGGCCCCGCCGAACACCCAGCGGGCTCGTGCCTATTCGGCGGGCATGAGCCCGACGAGCAGCTCGGCCCGCCCGGCCGGCGTCGCGCGCCGCGCACCCCCGCCGGATCGGCCCGGCCCCTCCGAACGCCCAGCGGGCTCGTGCCGATTCGGCGGGCATGAGCCCGACGAGCAGCCCGCCCAACGCCGAGACTCATAAGCCCTCGCCTGATATCGCCCAGATATCAGGCCAGGGCTAATACCCAGCACAGCCCGGCGAGGGCGAAGGCGCACGCCCAGCTGACGAGGCTCCCGATCAGGAAGTACTCGGCCTGATCACCGCCCGACGCCTTGTTGATCTCGGGGAACCGCACGATTCCCTTGGCCGCGATCAGCGCCGCAACGACCGGCCACGCCCCGGCCAGCGTGAAGCCGGCGAGCAGCAGGCGCTCGATCGGGCCGATCATGCGGCCGCCCTTGAGGGGTTCGGGTCGCGGCTGCTCCGGAGCCGGCGCCTGTCGCCACCGACGCTTGGCGACGGCCGGCGGAGCGCTCGCCTTCTGAACGCCGGTCGGCAGCGCCGACGTCACGATCACGTTCGCCGACTCGATCAGGAAGAGCGCCGAGCCGATCCCGGCGACGACGGCCGCCAGCGGCACCGGGCGCAGGAACTCGAGATGGTCACCCCGGTACCAGTCCCCCACGAATCCGCCCGCTTCAGCGCCGACGCCCCCGCCGAGCACCAGGGCCGCGAGCCCAGCGGCCAGACCCGCCACCGGAAACCACCGTCCGACCGCGCGCGACGCCCGGCCCGACCGCGTCGTCGCGATCCACACTCCGGCACCCACGACCTCGATCAGGACGCCCCAGAGAGGCAGGCCGAGCCCGAGCCACGCGACCCAGACGATCAGGGCCCAGGCGATCGCGATGGCGACGAAGGCGCGCTTGCGCGGAGCCGGGGTCTGCTCCCGGGCGGCCGCACGGATGATGTCGGTGATTCCGATGAGAGCGAGCAGGACGGCGGCGAGCATCAGGCGGCCCCTTCATGGCGGGGCGCGGCGGCGAGCACGCGGAGGCCGTCGACCAGCGCCATCGCGCCCGACGACTGCAGCGACTGCGACACAGCCGACTGCGTGACCCCTTCGGCGCGGGCGATCTCGGCCTGCGTGCTGCCGCGGAGCACTCCGAGCGCAACCCGTCGGGCGCGGGCGTTCATCCGCGACACGATCTGGTCGCGCGCGAGGAAGTACGAGTTCACGAGCCGCTCCTCCAGGCCGCCCGGATCGGTGGACGACACGAACCAGGATCGCAGGCTCGGGTTCTTCGCGTCCTCCCGCCGGTGCGACTCGTTGATCGCGTCGCGCGCCGACCACCAGCCCGGGCCGTCCTGCAACGGACCCCTGCCGCCTTCTCCGATCGGACGCACGAGGCCGGCCCCGAGGCCGAAACGCAGCTCGAGCCCCGCCGGAAGCCCGAGCATCGCCGCCGTCGTCGCGACGACCGCGTCGCCGAGGGCCGCGTAGACCACCTGGAACTCGTCGCCGACCGTGGCCTGCAGCGCATCGGCGGCCTCGACACCCGACTCGGCGAAGGCGGCCTCGATGAGGCGCTGAGCCCCGGCCCGGTCGGCCATGTCGCGGGAGTTGACGATGTCGCCGATGACGGCGATCACAGATGAAGCGTCCATCCCGTAAGCATATCGCTTATTTCTGCAATTTATAAGCCCCTAGCTAATTCCCGCACCCGCCGTCTGCACCGACACCCGCACCAGCGGCGGGTAGCCGCCGGTGGGTGCTACTCGCAGCCGACGCCGTCGCCGTCGCGGTCGAGCTTGGACGAGTACCCCGGGTCGCCACGATAAATGGGCGCGGCGCCATGATTGCGAACGTCGGTGCAGTTCTCGTAGTAGGCGGTCGCGGCCGGAGCGGCAGCCGCAGCGGCAGCCGCCTGGTCCGCGGCGGCCTTGTCCGCGGCCGCCTTTGCCGCGGCGTCGGCAGCGGCCTTCTTCGCCGCCGCAGCCTTCTTCGCCGCGGCGACCTTCGCGGCAGCGGCAGCTTTCTTCTTGGCAGCCGCGACGTGCGCCGCGTGCTTGACATTCGTGACGCCCACGGCGACGGCCTCGGTCACCGCCTGATCGGCATCAGGCGAGGTCGTGGTCGACACGAACGGCGACACCGGCGCATCGAGCTCGGGGCACGAGATGAGGATCCGCTCGATCGAATCGTGCTCGGCCGGCGTCATCCACAGGCCGTACTCGGCCTTGACCGTCACTTGGCGCGAGACGTACACGCACCGGAACGCCTTGCTCTTCGGCAGCCACGATGCCGCGTCCGAGTCACTCTTCTGCTCGTTCGAGGCGCCGTCGACGGCGAGGAGGTTGACGGGGTCGTTCGCCAGGGAGACGCGCTGCGCCTGCGTGAGCTGCTGTGCGCCGGTCTGCCACGCGTCGCCGAGAGCGACGAGGTGATCGATCTGAACGGCAGTCGAGGTGCCCTCGCCGCGCGTGAAAGCGATCGTCCTGGCGGTGTAGGGCGACACCAGCGTTCCTGATTCGACGGTGCAGTCGCCATCGATCGCCGCGTCCGTGAGGTCGCGGGCGAGGATGTCGTTCCGGGTGTCACAGCCGTTGCCGTCGACGTCGGTCCAGGCGTCCCCGAACGAACCGACGCGATCGTATCCGGTCATCGGCGCGCGTCCCTTCACGGGGAGTGTGGCAAGGAGCGACATGGCCGAGGTCTCGTACACGGCAGGATCGGCGGTCACGGGGGCAGCCTCTCCGACGGTCGCCGGCTCGACGGTCGCGGCGCTGGTCGCCGGTGCCGAGTGGTCGGGAGTGGTGGTCGCAGTTCCTGCAACCTCGGTGGGGGTGTCGGAGGTCGACGGGTCGAGAGCGCCGCTGACGCCGGAAAGCGCGATGGATCCGGCCAGGACCAGAGCACCCACCTTGCGCGACGGGAGCCGTGCCCACGAGGCACGACCCGTGATGACGACGTAAAGAGCCGTGAAGAGGCCGGCGACACCGATGGCACCAAGGGCCATGGCTTGCCCGCTGCTCGCGAGCATGACGATGACGAAGAATGCGACAACGGCACCGCCGATGACGGTGGTGCGCGTCGTCGGGCGGCGGCTCTGCGGCTTCCACTGGCTCATCGGACTACCCCCGTCGAGGTCAACGAGCGGACAAGGCAGAGCGAAATCGGGCGCACGGAGGCTGCTTTCGGGGAGGCCCCCGACGAGCGGGGGTCGTGATCGGTTGAGGCGCCGACGGGGTCTGATCCGTTGCCGGGACGCTTACGCCATCGTAGGCAGACCAACCGGTTCGGCCGACAGCCCCCGAGCGGGGGCGTCGCCGCCCGGCCCGACCCCGCAAATGGACCCAGCCATCAGTCCGCGGACACCCGCTGTGGTCGTCCGCACCGGGTCTAGCGGCCGCCGACGAACGGCGACACCGGCGCCGCCATCGTCGGGCAGGCGGCCAGGATCCGGGCCATCGCCGCGTGCTCCGCGGGAGTGACCCATAGCGCGTACTCGACCTTGACGCTGACCTGGTGCGCCACGTACGTGCACCGGTACGACTTGTTCGCCGGGAGCCAGGACGCCGCGTCGGAGTCGCTCTTCTGCTGGTTCGACGGCCCGTCGACGGCGAGGAGGTTGACGGGGTCGTTCGCGAGCGAGACCCGCTGGGCCTGCGTGAGCCGCTGCGCGCCGGTCTGCCACGCGTCCGAGAGCGCGACCATGTGGTCGATCTGCACCTCGGCCGAGGTGTCGTAGCCGCGGGTGAAGGCGATCGTCTCGCCGGTGTAGGGCGATGCGAGCGTGCCCGACTCGACGTCGCAGTCGGCGGCGATGTCGGTCGCGGTGAGGTCGCGCGTGAGGATGTCCTCGCGGGTGTCGCAGCCGTTGCGGTCGACGTCGGTCCACGCCTCGCCGAAGTCTCCGACGCGGTCGTAGCCGGTGCTCGGAGCCCGGCCCTTCACCGGCAGCGTGGCCAGGAGCGCCAGCGCAGTCGTGTCGAAGACAGCCGGCTCGGCGATCACGGGAGACTCGTCGCCGACCGCACCGGAGCCGCCCACCGCAGAGCCGCCCGCCCCAGACGCCCCCGGGCTCGAGGTGACCGACGGCGCTGACGACTCGGTCACCGTGGGCACGGGCGCCGGCGCCCGGGAAGGAGACCGGGACGGTGACGTCGATGCCGGAGCCGGTGCAGTCCGCTGAGGATCCAGCTGCGACACCCCGACCCCGGTGACGATGAGCGCGCCGACAAGGCCGAGGGCGGCGATCGGCCGTGACCGGAACCGCAGCCACGACGGCCGCGCCGAGATCAGGGCGTAGAGCGCCGTGCCGGCGACGCACAGGCCGAAGCTGATGAGAGCACTGGGGAGCCCGCCGCCGAAAGCGAAGAAGACGACCACGAGGGCGACCGCCGCGACGCCGACGACGGTGCCGGGGTGCACGGTGCGGCCTGGTCGCCGAGGTGGCGGGGCATCCTCGAACTGGCTGTCGGTCGGGGTGAGGAACGAGAAGCCGTCGGCCGGCCCCTGGCGCCTGCCGCGCAGCGAGTCGCCGCGGGTGCGAGAGGCAGCGTCCCGCTCCCCGGGTCTCTGCGCCGGGTCGGACGAGGAGGGAGGGTCTCCGAACCCGAAGCCGAACCCGTCGTCGTCGTTCGAGCTCACTCAGATCACGTCGCGCGAGGCGAGGACCCACTTGAGCGGGTCGACGATGCGGAACGGCGAGATGCCGAAGTGGCTGAGCGACTCGCCGTCGGGCGATTCGCCTAGCACGGAGACGGCGAAGAAGCGGTGGTCGATGCCGGCACCGCGGTTCGCCTGCTCCAGCGAGAACACGAAGTTCTGCGCGCCCAGCTTGTGCAGCAGGCTGCGGACCTCGAGGTGCAGCAGCTCGCCGTCGGCCGAGTCGTAGCCGCCGGTGTCGAGACTCGGGTCGCGCTGGTAGGCGGCTCCGGGGTTCGACATGACGGCTTTCCAGTCGACGTCGTTGACCCGCGCCAGCGCCTGCAGGGCGTCGAACTTCGAGACGATGACGGCGATCCGCGTCGACGATCCGGCGGTGAGCCGCAGCAGGTTTCCGAGCACGACCTTCGGGTCGCCGCCGCGATACAGCTGCTGCGGCACGAGGTCGCGCAGGCGGTCGCGGATCTCGGTGATCGCGAGCGGGTCGAACATGAAGAACACGCTGTCGGCGTACCGCAGGAAGGACAGGTTGGGAGCGTCGGCGGCGGCGTTCTCCATCTCCTCCCCGGCGACGTCGCGGATCACCAGAAAGCGTGGTCGACCCCGCAGCATGCCGAGCGAGAAGATCATCGGGTCGCGCTGGTACGAGTTGTCGGTGTTCGCGCGCGGGGTCGGCGCGATGATGCCCATCTGCTCGTAGAGCGGCTTCTCGTAGACGGTCTGGTAGACGTCGCGCGTGCGGTCGTTGCCGAAGTCGAAGGTCGAGCCGAGCTTGCCCAGCAGCACCTCGAGCTGCTGGATCACGACCGCGATGTAGAACGACTTGCCCGTCGCGCGGGCGCCGTTCATGGCGATCGTGGTCACGTCGTTCGAGCGCCAGTCGGGCGGGAGCGCGTAGTGGCAGATCGGGCACGCCTCGACCTGCGGCTGCGGGCAGCGGCCGCAGTACTTCACCGGCGACGGAGCCCAGCGGCGTGGCGCGTCGGCCGGCTTCTGCTCGAAGTTCATGTTGCCCGAGAGGGTCCTGCTGCCGAGGAACGACGACGCGATCGGGTCGTGCGTCTTCTCGCACTGCGGGTTCTGGCAGATCCAGGCGTAGACGTCGGCGGGGAGCTGCTGGAAGCAGCTGGGGCAGGCGGTCATCGGGCGATCCTCTCGGCGTGGGGCGTGCCGGGCGCGAAGACGCCGTCGAGCAGGGAGCGGACGAGGCGGCGGAGTTCCTGCGCGTCGTGGAGAAGGCGGGTCGCGGCCGGCTGGCCCGCGGCCACGGGCTCGAGGTGCGTGACGGGACCGCCGGTCGTCGCCAGGAGCTCGAAGGCACGGCGCTCCAGCAGCACGACGGGGTGGCGCAGGTCGGTCGGAGTCGTGGCCGGTCGTGCGGCGGCGAGCACGTCGTCCGACACCAGGTAGGCCACCGTCGGCTCGCCCGGGTGGCGTCCGGACAGCGCCGGGTCGCCGAGGTCGGCACCCGTCGAGAGGCGGGTCGCCCCGCGCAGGCGCTGCAGGTCGGCCGCGAGATCGGCGGCAGAGGCAGAGGGGCGCAGGAACTCGACGCCATCCGTCACGAGCGCGACCTCCACGCTGCGGCCGGCTGCGACGACGTCGGCCACTCCCAGCAGCACCTCCACGAGAGCCGCGAGGGTCCCGTCGCGCCACCGCGCCTCGAGGGAGGCCGAGCCGTCGACGGCCACCGTCACGTTCACCGCCGACTCGGCGCCGACGCGGTCGACCGAGAGGATCTCGCGGGTCGCGATGCGCGCCGCGGTCGCGAGCTCGGAGAGCACCGCGGCTGACTCGACGGCGGCAGCGCGGGCGGTGAGCTTCGCACCGGTGACGTCGAGCGTCGCCAGGTCGCGGTGCGGGAGCCCCGACACGTCGACGTTCGCGAGCACGATCCGGTCGGGGTCGGGGAGGCGCTCGTCGACGACGAGGGTGACGCCCAGCACGGTGCCGGCGGGGAACGCGGCGGCGCCGACGGGCGACACCCGGACGGCGCTGTGACCGGCGGGCATCGGCACGACGAGCATGCCGGGTCGGGGCGCGATCACCCCGGCGACGGGCGCGCCCGCGTCGGTCAGCGCGACGGCGATCCGACCCGGGCCGGTCGCGCCGACGGCGACGACCTGGACGGTCAGGGCTCCGACGCCGACGGTGACGTCGCCGTTGCCCTCGAGAACGTAGGTGGGCATCAGCTGTCTTCTTTCTTGTTCTGGCGCGAGCCGAGTCGGCCCAGGAGGGAGGAGCGCGACTTCGACTGCGCGTCGGCTCCGGTCACGTCGTCGAGGTAGTCGCGGGTCCAGCGCTTCGCGTCGGAGACGGGAAGCGACCCGTCGGCGCGGTGGAGGGAGCGCGCCACGACGTCGGGGAGCTGCTCGGCTGTCGCCGCCCAGGCGTGCTCGAGCCCCACCTGCAGCAGGATGCTCGCCACACGCGAGCCGTCTCGGGTCGTCGAGCGCGCGACGACGTCGCGCGGCTTGGTGGCGGGGAACGGCACGGGGAAGCCGCCGATGCCCCGCACGCCGATCTCGGCGATGGCCGGCATGTCGTCCTGGCCGAGCACCTTCGCCTCGAAGGTGAGGTCGAGGATCCGCGCCAGGGCGACGGAGTCGACGGCCCTGGCGATCTCGGTCAGGCGCTGCTCGAGGACGACTCCGAACGTCGCGTTCAGGCCGCGGAGCACGACCGCGGTGGCTGCGGCGGCGACGATGCCTTCTTCCGCACCGGGAAAGTACGTCCTGTGATCGTCGAGGAGCCGCACGAGCGGCGACAGGATGCTGATCTGCCGGTCCACGCCCTCGTCGCGGATCTTCTGCGCCAGCAGACGGAAATCGGCGGCATCGAAGGCCACGCCCGACCTCGTCGCAGAAACCTGCCGCGCCAGCTCGAGCATCTCCGCCGCGTCCGCAGGGCGCACCGCGAGGGCTCCGACGACGGCGCGGTCGGGAAGCGTGCCGGGCCGATCGGCCTCGATCGACAGCGCCTCTCGGACGCTCCAGGGCGGCATCGCGGTCCCGAGCGCGCTGATGACCGAATCGCCGCCGGCATTCCGTTCGAGCACCTCGCGCACGATCGACGCACGCAGGTCGGCGGCACCGCCGACGTCGCCGTTCCGCGCGCACTGGATGACGTACTCCCGGTCGAGGCTGCCGAGGCGCCCGGTGGCGGGATCGACGGAGACGGCCGCGCCCTCGGGGTAGAGCCAGGCGAGCACATCGGGCAGGAGGACTCCGCCGATGGGTCCGGTCTGGACGCGCTCGGCCGATGCCACGACCTCTCGGAGCAGGCGGGCCGTTCCGGGGGCGAGAGGGCCGGCGCGGGTCATGAGCGCCCGCGGCACGTCCACGCCGTCGACCACGACGAGAGGCGCGACGGCGACCTCGAGGAGGATCTCGGATCCCTGGTCGGCGGCGCCGGACAGACCCGATCGCACCAGGAAGTCGACCAGGCGGACGGCCGCCACGGCGTCGTCGACGGTGACCGCTGCCGCGGACAGCCGGTCGGTCATCGCGGCGACCGTCTCGGCGGCCGCCGTCTCGACGCGCGAGACCGGGGTGAACGCCGTGGGTGCCGGAGCGGCTGACGATCCTGTGAGCCAGGGCAGGTCGCGGAGGGCGCGGCCGACGTAGACGGCCGACGCGAGGGCGGTGATCGTCGTGCCCGGGGCGCACGCCTCGAGGAAGCGCCAGACCTCGCCCGTGCTGGAGCCGAACATGCCGTCGGTCAGGTCGTGCATGGCCGACCAGAGGCCGTCGTGATCGATGACCCGGGCGGGCGTCGAGTCGCGCAGCACGGCCGCGGCCTCCTCGCGCGCGTCGGCGAGCTCGTCGCTCCTCGTGGCCACGGCCATCGCGAGCGGCCAGTCGACCGAGAGGCCGCGGTCGCCGATCTCGTTCGAGACGGCGTCGACGCGCGACAGCGTCCGAAGTGCCGTGTCGGGATCTTGCAAGACGACCTGCGCCATCGCCGACCACGCGGTCACCGCGACGCGAGAGCCGCGAGCCGTGACGCTGTCGGCGCCGCCGAGGTCGCCGAGCGACGGCGACTCGGCACTGTCGATGATGATCGCGCCCGATGTCTGCGAGTCCGTCAGGGCGGAGGCATCGGCCCGAGGGATGGCCGCGAGCAGCACGCCCCGCCGGAAGGCGAGGTCGAGCCCCGTCGAGCGCTCGAACAGCGAGAACGACAGGCGGCGACTCGTGCCCGCCGACAGGAAGGCGCTCACGCCGGTCACCCAGAGCGCGGCCTCGTCGGGAGCCTCGACGACGAGGACGACCGGGCGGCCACCGCGAAGTGCTTCGGCGACGGCGTCGAGCAGCACGCTGAAGACCCCGACGCGCCAGACGGACGGGTCGAGCAGGAAGGCCACCGCGGCGGCGCGCGCGGCTCCCGGTTCGACGACGAGAGGTGGGGCGACGCCGAGCGCCGCCGCGACGACGTCCTGCTGGCCGAACGGCGCGAGCCAGCCGCGCCGCCAGGACTCGATCGGGCGCACAGCGGCGCTCTCGTGCGCCGGATGACGGTCGAGCACCACGTGCGAGAACACGTTGCCGGGGCGTCCCGTGCCGTCGAGCCCGCTCTGGACCGCGTGCCAGTAGGCGAACGACCCCGACGCGTCGAGTGGTCCGTAGACGAGGCGTCGCGGCTGGGCCGCGATGTCGTCGGGGCTCGGGAACTGCGGCAGCGCGTCGACGGGCTCGAACGAGGTGACGATGCGCGAGCGCAGGGTCTCCTCCTCGGCCTCGGTGAGGATCCCGCGGATCTCCTTGACCTGCCATCCGCCCCGACCGCTGCCCGTGTCGAACGAGGTGTAGGTGAGCTGCGCCCACCGCTCCGCCGTCTTCCGCCCCCGGTCAGACACCGAAGCGGCCCGCCTTTCCGACGCGCAGCGACGAGGCGGCCGGATCGAGCAGCGCCACCGAACCGAGAGCGTCGGCAGGCACCTCGACGAAGAGGCGCACGTAGCCGGTCGCCCCACCGGACTCGGCCTTCCAGGTGTCGGCAGGGGTGCGCCAGGCGATGCCCGGGGCGTCCCTCTGCACGTTCGGCAGCTGGGCGCGGCGCACCGGCATCCCGCCGAGCTCCTCTGCCGCCACCGTCAGGGCGACCCCGTCGCTCATGCTCAACGGAAACCGCTCGGGGTTGTGCACGAGGACGCAGACGACGGGCCGGTCGACCGACTCGCTCACGGCGTGCACGGAGAACGTCACTCCCGTCACCTGCCGCATGATGTTGCGGTTGACCTCGAGGTCGTAGCGGAGGCGCGTGAGACCGGGGTACGAGACGGTGGTCGGCGCGCCCTGGACGCTGTTGCCGTTGTGGAACGCGACGGGCACCAGGTGCACGTCGTAGCCCTTCGTCGGCAGGGGGCTCGGGAAGGTGAAGCCGCCCGCCTGCTTGTACTGCTCGAGCGAGACCTCGAGAGCCCGGCTCTGCGCGATCGCGTCGACGGCCGAGCGCCCCGGTGCCGAGCCGTAGATCTGCACCGACGCGGCACCCTCGGGCCAGGCGAAGGTCAGGATCTGCTTGGTCACGCGCTCGACGATCTTCGCCGCCTTTATCGACCGTGGCCCGGCGTGCGACACCGTGGTGCCGACGAAGGCCTGACCGCCGAGCAGGGTCACCGGGGTGAAGTACGCCCGGGTCCAGGTGCGGGGCCAGGGCACGTCGGTCATGCCGCGGGCGCCCTCCTCCCCGACCTCGATCGGGTGGGCGAGGCGGTCGCCGTCGGCCAGGAGCGTCTGCACGAGCGATCCCTCGGGCAGCGGCTCGCGGTCGGCACCCGGCTGAGGCGGCTGCTCGGTCCGGTAGACGACGACCTGCCCGCCTGCCGGGGCCGTCCAGGCCAGATCGAACCGGCGGTCGTCGTCGCCGCCGTGAGCCTCGATGCGAAGGTCGCGAACCGGCTCCAGCACGTCCGAGACGAGGACGTCGCGCGGTGTCGGGAGCGACTGCTGCGTGACCCCGTCGACCGCGGCCTCGGCCACGATCGCGTAGAGGTAGCGAGCACCCCGATCGGCCTGCGTGTCGACGAAGCCGCCCAGGTTCGTCGACTCGGTCATGATCTGGTACTGCGGGTTGCTCAGCCCGTGCGCGGCGCGCGAGACCGGGACGCGGTACACGAGCACCCGGCTCGTGCCGGGCCACACCGTCCACTGGCCGATGACGCGTCCCTCGTCCTCGCGGATCTCGATGTCGCGCGGCTGGGCGACGAACGCCCCGGTCGCGTGCAGAGCGGGCTGGGCGGCACGAGCAGACCCCTCGTCGGCTCCGCCGTTCGCCCAGACCTGCACGTGACGCACGGCGGTGGTGAAAGGCCGCTCGTCGCGCAGCGTGAGCTGCGTCGTGGCGCCGACGACGTCGGCGAGGTCGGGCGTGTAGGGGGCGAACTCGTCGCTCGACACGACCCGGTAGATCGTCACGACCTGGGGGCCAGCGCCCGGAGCGCCGGCGAACGCCGCCCAGCTGAACGTGAACGACAGGTCGGGCGTCTGCACGCCCGCGAGCTGAACGGTCGCGTTGCCGGCGGGGATCAGCGCGTACGGCGCGAAGCCGCTCGCCTCCACCGGCCCGGTGGCCGACGAGTCGCTGCCGACGGGGCGAGGCGACGGTGAGGCCGCCTCGAAGATCCGAGGTTCGGCAGGTGCGGCGACCGGCTCGCGCTCGGGCTCCCGTGCCTGCGGCGCCACGGGCGCAGGAACTGCATCGTCGACGGCGGCCGCCGACCCCGCCGGCTGCCCGACGCCGTCGAGCACGTCGCCGATCTCGTCGGCGAACTGCGCTTCGCCCGCCGACAGCATCGACCTGACCTGGTCGCGGCTGAGGCTGGTCATCCGGGCGATGCCGCGCAGCTTGAACTCCTTGAGCGCCGAGACGCCCTCGCGGTTGCGCGCGAGCTGAGCGGCGCGCCAGCTCCGGAGCGCCTCGAAGCGGGCCTCGGCCTGCGGGTCGGCCGACGCCGCAGCGGCCGGGGTCTCAGCGGCCGGCGTCTCGGGCAGCGGCCTGGTCTCGGCGGCCGTGGTCTCGGGCAGCGGCTTGGTCGCCGGCTCCGCTCCGGACGACGCACCCGGCGCCGGCCGGCCCACCGGCGACTCGAGCTCGGGCGGGATGTCGGGGAAGCGCACGCCCATCCGCATCTGGTGGTTCAGGAACCCCAGCGTGGGCAGCCAGGAGACGACCTCGGGCGTGATCGGCACCTCGTCGAGCGGCACACCCTGCGCGACGGCCCGGAGGGAGTGCTCGTCGGGCACCGCGTAGCCCGCGCCGGACCTCGTGGCCGCCCAGCGCTGGAGGACGTCGAGCCGGTCTTCGGGAGTCAGTGCCATTCGTGGATTCCTGTGTCGATGGTGGTCGGCGGCGTCGGTCGGACGGCGTGCGCGGTCGGAGCGGCTAGAACCGGAAGCCCTCGGGGGCGCCGCCGTCGAAGCCGCGGAGCGGCTCCGGCGCCGGAGTCGGATCGGGCGCTGTGGGCAGGATCGCGGCCCCGCCGAACGCCGTGAACGAGTACGGCGCAGACCCGCCCGAGAGCTGGGTCATTGTCGCGACGACCGAGAGGCCGTCGGCGCTGCGTCGGCCCCACGTGCTCGCCACCCGGGCGGCCGCCCCGGCCTGCGCCTCGGACGTCAGCTCGCCGACGTCGAAGGTCGCACCGAGGTCGACGGCCTCGGGGGTGTCGACCTTGGCGAGGAAGTCCTCGAGCGGCAGCGCCAGGGCATCCGGCCGGCCCAGCGGCACGATCGACTTGAGCAGGGGTGAGACGAGGTGTGCCTGAGTCCCGCCGAGAGCCACCCGCGTGTCTCGCCAGACCCGGTCGGCGACCTCGGACTCGACGGCGACTCCGCCGATCAGATCCACCCAGCGGGTGAGGAGCGATCCCGGCTCCGCACCCAGGCCGAAGAGTGCGCGCGGGTTCTCCCGGAGCTCGTAGGCGTCCGCGCCGATGGTCTGGGCGGCCGATCCGGTCAGCGACTGCCATGGCTCGTCGAGCCACCCGACGCGGAACACCTGCCGTCGGAGGGTGACGACGGCGTCGGCGAGCGTCGTGTCGTCGACGAGCGCCGATCCGAGCGAGACGCCGAGCGGGAGCGCCGGGCTGAGGCGGGTGTCGTCGTGCAGAGCGGCCGTGGGCGTGCCGAGCGGCGCGTCGAGGAGCGTGCCGACGGCGCGCGACCACGCGAGGAACTGCCCGTACGCGTCCGTCAGACGGCGCAGGTCGCGAACCGCCTGGCGAAGGTTGCGCCGGTCGATCTCGACCTGCTCGGCGGCCTCCTTGCGGGCGTTGAGCAGCCGGAAGAGCTCGCGCTGCGAGCGGTAGAACGTGATCGACCCGATGAGGAACCAGATCACGACGAATGCGGCCAGCGCGATCCAGAACCACTTCGGCTCGATCGTGTGGCGGGCGAACAGCACGACGTCGACGACGATCAGCGCGAGGAAGACGACGCTGACGATCCGGATGAACCGGGCGAGCCGCGCCTGCGTGTCGAGCACTGCCCGGTCGGTCTCGTCGCCGCCGGAAGCGGCCTTGAAGCGCTCCAGCAGGTCGCGGATCTCGTCGTTGGTGCGCTGGATGGCTCCGCCGATGGCCTCGCCGACGCGGGTCGCGAAGCTGGTGCGGTGCTTCGCCGTCCAGGCGAGGAGCTCATCATCGCTGCGGCTGGCGTCGAGGCCGAGCTGCAGGTCGTCGTTCTGCACGGAGACCAGGCGGCGGTGCAGGTCGTTGATCGCCAGCACGTCGTAGGCGTCGACCGGCTCGCTGTCGACGCGCGCCGCGATGTGACCCGGGATGCCGTCGAAGCGCGCCTGCGGTGCCGGGACGATCAGGTCGGCACGGCGGAGCACGGCGCGCTGAGTGCCGATGACGACCGGCGGGAGCTCGGCGACGCGCTCCCCCGCGTCGCCCAGGGTGAGAGCCGCGGCGGCGTAGTCGGTCCAGGTGGACGACAGGTCGGTGCGCGCCTGGTGCTCCCGCGACCGCGGGTCGTTCTCGAAGACCTCGCCGATCGCGTCGGCCGCGGTCGCCAGCTCGTGCCAGCGCGCGGGCAGCCCGTCGGCGGTCACTCCGTTGACGACCACCGCGTACGCGGACGGCTTGTCGCCGAAGATCGCCGAATGGACGACTGCGGCCGCCCGGGACGACACCTTCGCGACGGTCGCGCGGTACCACTGGGCGGGCGCGTTGCGGATCGCGGCGCCGAGGAACCCGAAGAACAGGCGCAGCGCGGCGAGGACGCCGAGCGGCGTCGGCTGCACGGCGGGCCGGGTCTCGCGAGGGCCGCGGAGCACGTGCGCGTGCTTCTTCCAGAACGCGTCGGCCATGGTCGCCGTGGCCAGGGCCTCGTCGTCGATGTAGACGCTGGCGGGACCGGCTTCGACCGGCAGCGGGAGCGAGTCGGAGGTCAGCGTGACGCGGCGGCGGAGCTCGGCCTCGAGCCGCTCGCTCTGGAGGCGGCGGTAGTAGGTGCGCGCCAGGCGGACGCTCTCGCCGGGCAGCATCTCGACGTCGTCGAGCGGGGCGCCGTCGAGGCCCGTCCAGAGCCCGGCCAGACCGGCGAGGCCGGCGGCGCCGTGCGAGCCGAAGCCGCGGTCGCCCGCACCGACCCCGAGGAGGTCGCGGCCGCGCTCGGGGCCGGCCGCCTGCTCGGGCGACAGGAGCACGTTGTGCCAGCCGGCGTGGGCGAGGTCGGCCGAAGTGGCCGGATCGCCGTGCCGCACGAGCGCGAGCCTGATCCTGCTCACTCGCGCGCCGCCGGAGCTCGATGACAGGAGGGTGAGCACGCGCTGCTCGTCGTCGGCCGAGACGGGCTCGGCGCCCGTGACGACCGGAACGAGGACGACCAGGCGGATCACGTCGACCCTCGCCGCCGTCACCAGCGCCTGCAGCGACGATCCCGTCGTCTCGCCGCCCGTGACCGAGAGGGCTCCGATCTGCGCGCCGCCGATCATGGCGGGCTCCACCCAGGCGAACGGCGACACGAGGCCGACCGCCGACCAGTCGGTCAGCGCGGCGCGCACGTGTGAGCAGGGTCCGGCCGGCGCGACGACGACGGTCAGCTCTGCCACTAGAAGACGCCGCCGTCGGGGATCTGGATGACGGACTCGTCGACGGTCGGGCCGCTCGACGTGCTCGCGCCTCCCGCGGTGACAGCCCGGTACGGCTCGTCTCTGACACGGTCGACGATGGCGATCAGCTCGCCGGCGACGACGTAGACGTCTTCGGCGAGGTCGCGGAAGAGCGGCGTCGCGGACGCGGCGGCGCGCGACGTGACCGAGCTGAACTGACCGCCGCCCGGAGCGCCCGCCTGGCCGGCGTGCAGGTAGTGGACGCCAGCGAGGTCGCGCACCCCCGACAGCCACTTCGTGGCCAGTGCCGCGCGCTCGGCGGGCGTCGCACCGGGCGTGACGCCGCCCATCGACGTGGCGCGGCCGGCGGCCCCGGCGCCGCTGGCGATCCAGTTGGCGAGGGATCGGTGGCTCGCGCGCTCCTGGATGCCCGTGGTGGGCCGGTCGGCCGCCGCGTCGTAGAGCGAGCGGAGCAGCGTGTAGGGGACGAACGACTCGAGGACCGGCGCCTCGTGAGCGCGTGCGACTGCGATGAGCGACGACTCGAGCACGGCGGGCATCCAGTCGTACTGCGCCTTGAACTCGGACGGCGGCGTGAGCAGCGGGTTCGGGAACGAGGCCCAGGCCGCCTTCTCGGCGTTCCAGATGCGGACGGCGGAGGTGAACGGCTCGTCGGGCAGGACGATGTCGCCCACGATCTGGCCGATGAACCAGCCGCCGACCATCGCGCGGCGCTCGGCCTCGCCCATCGGCAGTGACGCCGTCAGCGGGCGGGCGCGGCGCCACTTCCACCAGTCGGAGCGCCCCTGCGCGGGCAGCGCCGACCACTCCTGCGCGACGGGTTCGAGCACAGAGTCGAAGACGACCGGAGAGTAGTTCGGGTACGAGCCGAAGATGTCGATGCGCGTGATCGCGTCGTTCGAGGTCAGCGCGTTCGCGATGTTGGTGCGGCTGGCCTGGTCGACCCTGGTGTCGCGGGTGATCTCGTCGACGAGCTGGTCGGCGACCGGCCCGACGTCCGAGAAGGGGACCTCCGAGAACTTGTAGCGGTACTCCATGTCGCGGTTGTGGATGCGCTGCACGGCGGTCGCGTCGACACTGACCAGCGGGCGCGCCAGCGTGAGCGCCTCGCGGAACTTCGTCGTGATCTCGCGGCGGCGCTCCTGGATCTCGACCTCCGTGGCGTCGGCCCCGAGCACGTACTGCTTGAGAGACACCGTGCAGAAGTTGTCGAAGCTCTCGCGGGGACGTCCGACGAACTGGCGCGAGCGGGACAGGATGTCGGTCGCGCGGACGTGCAGGCTGAACTGCGCAGTGAGCGGCGCCTCGACCTGGTTCGTGAACGGATTGACCGTGAACGTGCGCGAGCGCCACGGCACGTCGAGGGTGAGCAGTCCGCGGGGCGGCTGGGCGGCCCCGGTGGTGCGCCAGTCGCCGGTGACGATCTGGCCCACGACGGTCGCGCGGGCACCCGCGTAGTCGGTGGCGGCCGCGCTGCCGAGAGAGGCGCGGACGTCGGCTTCGTACTGCGACGGGAAGACCGTCGACCGGGTGAGCAGCACCTCGTTGTTGGCGACGTCGAAGCGCGCGGGCACGCGGAGGTCGTCGTCGGACGGCCAGGCGCGATAGAGGTCGGTCTCGAGGCGCGCGAGGCCGAGGCCGTCGACGGGTGCGTCGTGCGACTGGGTGAGCAGCGCGTGGCCCTCGCCGACGGCCTTGATCAGCGGCGTGATGACACCCGGGAGCGCGTCGGCCATGACCTGCTCGGCGAGGGCCGCCGACTGGCCGTAGAGCTCGTCGCCGTAGTTCGCCTGCACCTTCTGGTTCAGCTGCTCGAACACCTCGGCGCCGTTGACGATGGCGCCCTTCATGGCCGCGATGCGCTGACCGAAGCCGGTGTCGATCTGGGCGATGTCGTTGCGGCCCCGGAGCGAGAGCTCGTGGAGGCCGCGGACGACGGTGTTGGCGAGGTGGCGCTCGACGCGCTGGAGCAGGGCGGTCGCGTAGGCGAGGCCGAACGTCGCTGTCGCCTCCTCCGTCATCGTCATGAGGCGGGCGACGAAGGCCTGCTGCCAGGTGTGGGCCCACTGCGCGGCCGATGAGGCGATCGCGGCGGTGGCCGACGACCGGCCCTCGCGGAGACGCTGCGCGACGGTGTCGAGCCACTGGGTGGCGATGACGCCGCCGGGCTGCGGCATGCGGCCCGACACGTGGGTCTCGGCGAGGCCGCGGACGACCGCCTGCATCTCGGAGCGCGGGGCGGCGGTCGAGGTGAACCAGGAGAGCAGGGTGCGCGGGTCGAGCGCGCTGCCCTCCTCGGCGGGGAGGCCGAGGGTCTCCATGGTGCGCGACCACTGGCTGTCCAGCAGGCGGGTGACCTGCTGGTCGGCCGACGCGGTCGAGCCGGCCTGGAGGTGGCCGAAGAGGAGGCGGTCGGCACTGGTGCGGGCCAGTCGCTGAGCGGAGTACTCGCGGTAGCGCTCGCGCCCCATGCTCAGGCTCGAGAAGCCGAACGAGCCCCACTGCAGGGTGTCCCACGCGACGCCCCAGCCGAGGGCGCCCTGGCGGCCGGTCAGACCGCCGGTGTTGGTGAGGTCGTACGACACGAACTGGTTGCTGGCGCTGCCGCTGGTCATCAGGGCGGCGAGGCCGCGCCCGAGACCGCGGTAGACGGCCTGCTGGCTGCCGTCGCCGAACAGGGTGCGCTGAGCGCCTGAGAAGCGGCCTATCGGGAACACGCGCTGGAACGGGACCGCCTCGCCCTGGCCGTTCTGCATGCCGAGGGCCTGCAGGGTGTCGGCATCGTGGCGCCACGCCGCTGCGGCCTGGGTCGCGACGATCTCGCCGAGCATGGCGAGCGAGTTGCTGCGGACGCCGGAGCGCGCCGCCTCGGGCAGCTGGTCGAAGATGTCGGCCGACACCATGAACATGCCGAGCAGGTGCGGGTCGAGCCCCGGGAGCTGCGTCAGGATCCGCGCGATGTCGAGGGCCATCGACGCACCGGCGCCCCCGGCCATCGACGACACGACCAGGACCACGGGCGCCTCGTTGTCGTCGAAGGCGCCGATGCCGGGAAGGTCCAGGGCGCGCATCTCGGAGTTCGTCTCCACGCGCGTGAGCTGATCCCAGGCGTTCTGGAGCGTCTGACGGATCTCCTTCGCGCGAGACAGGGCGATCATGCGCCCGACCGCGCGGTACTGGCCCGCGCCCTCGGAGATGGCGACGCCGACCTGCGACGGGGTGCGCGGCGCCCAGGTGGCGATCTTGTCGAGCGAGTCGGAGGTCAGCAGGCGCTGGCTGACCCCGTCGTCGAGCACCGAGTAGCTGATGCCGGTGGCGCCGCTGCCGTAGTAGCTGCCGCCGAGGTCTTCGACGCTGCCGAGCCCGTCGGCCTCGCTGCGCGACCCGACCGGCACGTCGACGTGCACGAACTGCCAGCCGGCCGGCAGCTTGTCGATGCCGTGCAGACCGAGATCGGACTGCAGCTGGTCCATCAGGTACGAGAGCGTGGCTCCGCCGGAGCCGCCGCACCCCACGACTAGGAACTTCTTCACTGCATCCACCCATCCGCGGCGTGCGCCGCGCGTTCGTCGTTGTTGGTGTCCATCGTGCCTGAGGCCTCTGTCATCGAGTTGATCGTCGTGGAGCGGGCGGCCGCTACCGCCGGTCGCCGGGCTCGTCGAACCCGAACCCGAAGCCCTGATCCGCCGTCGTCGGCGCCGATACCCCGAAGGCGCCGCCGGTGTCGGTCGGTGCCGCCGGCCCGCCGGTCCGGTGCACGAGCCCTGCGAGAACACCCGGGAGCCGGTCGTTGACGTCGTCGACGAGCTTGCGCTTTCGGTCGGCGTCGGCGTCGCCGCTGACGAGGAGAACGACGGTCGCGTCGTCCGGCCGCGACCCGGGCGTCCAGACGACCACCCAGTGGTTGTGGACGGCCAGGGGCAGGAGAGCGCTCGTTCCGGTCGCGTCGGATGACGGAACCTGGTCGGACGCACTGACCTCGCCCAGCGACGTCGCCACCACGTGGCCGACGCCGAACGGGGATGCGCCGCGCTTCACGGCCAGGCGCAGGCCGGCCACGTCGAGGCTCCGCTCGCCGCCCGGCCGGATGCTCCGGAGGTCGCGCAGGTCGGTCTCGCGCAGCACGAACCGCTCGCCGTCGCGCCGCACGATGCCGTCGACGACCTCGACCGGGATTCGCTGAGACAGGAGCGGAGCCGCTGGGATCCTCGACGCGTACCACTTCGCGAGGTAGAGCAGGCCGAGCGGGATGCCGGGGCCGAGCAGCAGCGCGACGATGAGCGTGAGCAGGAAGTTCGTCTGGTTGAGGGGCTTCCGCACGTCGGCCGTGAACGCCACCGTCGTGGTGAGCACCTTGTCGTCGCCGGCCTTGGGCGCGAGGTCGACGGTGATTGTCCCGTTGATCGAGCCGTTGTCGGCTGTGTCGAATGCGAGCTTCACCGGCAGCGATGCGCCTCCCGAGACGCAGTCGGCCTTCGCAGCCGCGGTCGACGTGACGGCGACCCTGCCGATGTCGCTCGGCGAGGCCGCGATCGACGGCTTCGCCGCGGGAAGCCAGGCGCAGCCCGAGCCGGTCACCGCGAGGTCCGCCGTCGCCTCGGTCTTCCCGTCGACGACGCCGAAGTCGATGCGGTTGGCGACGACGGGGTACTGCGACGGCGGGCGGATCGTGATGGGGACGCTGACCTCGGCGGGCTCGAGCTGCGTGCCCGCGACGGTGGAGCCGTCAGGGGCGGTGGCGTCGGCGGTGGTGAGGTCGAGCGTGAGCTCGAGGGTGGCGGCGCCGGTCGCGAGTTCCTGCACCGTCGTCGTGCTTTTCGAGGGGATGCTCGTCTTGGCGAGGCCGCTCGCGAGCACGAGCTGCTTGCCGGCGGAGTCGACGAGGGTCGCGCTCAGCGTGGCCGCACCCAGGATGGACGACCCGGCGACGGCCTCGCCGCTGCCGTCGACGATGCCGAACGTGCCCGGGAGGGTCTCGCCGCTGTGCACGACGGCGGTCGACTTCTCGCTCCACGCCGGCTTGTAGTCGGACGAGATGTGGATGTTCGACCGCGAGGTCTTGCCCGCCGACGACGAGGTGGGGTCGATGAAGACGAGCTTCCAGAGGCCGGTCCAGCCGCTGCTGCCGCCCGCCTGCGTCTGGTCGATCTCGATCGTGTTGTCGGACTGCCAGGTGTAGGCGACCTTCGCTCCGGCGACCGTGACCGACGACTGCGTGCCCGTGCCCTTGTTCGGCAGAGCCACGGGCGAGCCCGTGGGCCCGACGAGGTCGACGTCGACCTTCGCGATGTCGGCCGACGCGAGGATGTGCACCCTGGAGATCGAGGTGTCGAGCACGTAGCGGTGGAACTGGTCGGTGCAGTAGGTGCCCTGGCAGATGCCGCTCTGCTGCTGGATCGGCGCCTGGCCGGGAGTCGAGATGGCGTCGAACGCGAACAGGAGGTCGCTGATGTCGGAGGCCGTCTCGAAGGCCCCGACGGGCTTCGCGATCGTGCCGCACTTCGTCGACGTCTCGGTGTCGGAGCCCGTCGCGATCGCGTTCAGCAGCCCGAAGTCGTCGGCCGAGGCGCTCGACGACTCGAGCCCGATCGCGAACATCGTGACGTCGGACGACCGGAGCTGGTCGGCGAGGCCGCCCGAGCGGCAGAGCTGATTCTGGGCGTCTTTCTTGACGGTCGCGACTCCGGCCGCGGTCGTCATGTCGGCGCCCGGGGCGAACGGCTTCGTCGTGCCGTACGCCTTCGCGAGCGCGTCGGTCGAGCGCACGTCGTAGTCGAGCTTGCCGTCGGTGAACCAGGCGACGGCCTGGCAGCTCGTCGTCTCACCCCGGTCCGACGCGCGCTGGGCCAGGTCTTTGCGGGCGCCCTCGAGCGCCGACCAGTAGTCGGTCTCGAAGCCGGTGTTCGCGGTCGACAGGCCGTCGATGCTCGAGTCGACCGAGCGGGCGCCCGACGCGCTCAGCGTCGTCCACGCCGAGACCGGGCGGTAGGTCGTGCTGAACGCCGAGACCTTGACCGCGATCGACGAGCCGCTCGTCGCCGCGAACGAGGTGAGCTGGTCGACGAGGTACTTCGCCGCCGTCACGCGGGCGTTCGCCGAGTCGGACTGCTTGAGGCTGCCCGAGTCGTCGATCAGCACCAGGAAGTCGCCCGTGCCGCCGCCCGCGAGGCACGCCCCGTAGTTCGACACCGCCGTCTTGACCGTCGAGCCGCGGGCCGCGACCGTGTGCACCGTCGCCGACGAGGGCGTCGCCTGGGCCGCCCCCGCCACGCCGCCGATCACGAGGGCGGGCACGGCCAGAAGCAGGGCCAGACTCGGGCGCAGGGCTCTCTTCATTCGCAGGAACGCGCGGCCGCGTCGTCCGGCCCGATCGGCCCGGGCGCGCTCGACCCCGCCGCCCCTCACAGCCGCCCCACGTACACGGCGATGCGGAGGGCCGCGGCGATCACGCCGATCAGCACGAGGGCCAGGGCGACCGCGTACAGCACGCGCGTCGAGGCCGGTGACGAGTAGAACGCCCTGGCCCGCTGCCGCGTGTCGTTCACGCTGAAGAGGGCGACGAAGCCGATGCCGATCGGGCCGCCGAGCAGCCACGCGACGACGGCGACGACGATCGACTCACCGAGCAGGGCCGCCAGCACGATGGCGGCGATCCCCGACGCAGCGGCGGCGGCCAGCCAGACGAGGGGCGGGCCGGCGACACCGGCGAGGGTTTGCGTGGCGGGCGACGGCGAGGTCGACCAGCCCGTGCCGGGGTCGTTGCCGTCGACGGAGTCCCACCCGGTGCCCGACGCCGAGCCGGAGCCCGGGTTCGACGAGGTATTCGACGCTGGGTTCGAGAAGTCGAACGGGTCGGACGGAGTCATCGACGCCCCGGGCGGACGCGTCGTCGGCGTCGAGCGGTGAATGCGGACAACTTCTCCCCCAGGTGCTTGCAAGTTCGGAAACTATATCCAATCGACCAGTCCGATTCGTCCGGCTTCGGGACGAGATCGGGTCGGTCGTTGGGACAGGTCGCGGCTGCGGTCAGTTCTGCAGCACGCTGACCCAGAGGCCGATGCTGATGGGCAGGCTGATGTAGCCGATCACGAGGGCGGCCATGGCAAGCCCACCGCCGCGGCGCTTGCCGCGTTTCGCCTGTCGGCGTGCGACGTGGCCGAAGACGATTGCGAGAGGTGCCAGGAAGAAATAGCAGAGCGAGAAGATGAAGGCCCAGATGGCGAAGCCACTGAATTTGAGCAGTGGTGCGCCCGCCGGACGCGCGGGCGCGGTCGGGGCAGGCCCGGCCGAACGGTACGGCGCCATGTAGGCCGGACGGGCGGCCGGCGGGTGCGGGTGCATCGTCGCAGCGGGCCCCGGGCGGGGCGGCGCCGGTGCTGCGGGCTTTGCCGTCGAAAGGGGCGCCGTCGGAGCGGGCGCGGGTGCGGCCCTCGGAGGCGCTACGGCAGCCTTCGGGGGCTCGACGGGCGGGTTCGGCGCCGACACGAGGGGCGTGGCGTCCTGCGTGCAGTACCGCAGGTCGTCGGCATAGGTCGTGTGGCAGGTCGGGCATGCTTGCACGCGCTCATGCTAGCCAGCGGCGCCCCCGGGTCGACCAGCCCCCGACCGGGGCGCGTCGCCGCGCCCGCCGGATCGGCGTGGCCCCGCCGAACCGGCACAGCCCTGCCGAATCGGTCACAATCCCCCGCCGAATCGGCACGGCCCCGCCTTCAGAACTGCGGGCACGAGCCGGTTCGGCGGGGCTGGGCGCGCCGCCCACCTGCGGCCGAGTCGTTGCCGAGGATCACTCACCATGCCGTTAGGATTCGAGGGCCCGCCCACCACGCGGGCAGATCACGTCAGATTCCTCCCGAATAGGAACCCTTTGAAACTCCTCGATCTGGCGCGCTCCCGCGCGCTCGCACTCGCCCTCGCCGGCTCCGTCGCGTTCGGCTCGCTCGTCGCTGTCGACGCGTCCGCCGCCTTCGCCGACGACCCGGCCACCCCGGTCGTCGTCGACCCGGGCACCACCGACCCGGGTACGCCCGCCGACCCCGGCACCCCGGCCGACCCCGGCACCGGCACCACCGACCCGGGCACCGGCACGACAGACCCGGGTGCTGGCACCGACCCGGGCGCGCCTACCTCGATGCCGTTCACGGCGAGCGCGCCGAGTTCGATCTCGCCCGCTCCGCAGGTCGGCAAGTCGGTCACCGCAGTTCCTGCGGTCTGGACCCCTACGCCGAGATTCACCTACCAGTGGCTCCGCGATGACGTCGCGATTGCCAATGCCACGCAAGACACGTACGACGTCACTCCCGCCGACGCCGGCCACATGCTGAGCGTCGACACCACCGGCACCGCCGACGGGTACACGACGAAGATGGAGCCGGGCGCACCGGTGAAGGTGCTACTCGGCACCCTGACACCCGTCACCCCGACGATCCAGGGCACGGCCACCGTCTTCAAGAAGCTGACTGCCTGGACCGGCGACTGGCAGCCCGCCTCCACCTTCACCTACCGCTGGTACCGAGGCACCTCGCCGATCTCGCGCGCGACGAAGAGCGCGTACACGCTGACTCCGTCGGATGCGGGCAAGCCGGTCAGCGTCCGCGTCACGGGTCACGCCACCGGCTACGCTGCAAAGACGGAGCCCTCCGGCGCCGTGAAGATCAGGCTCGCGACGTTCCCGAGGGTCCCGGCCGCGAAGATCACCGGAACCGCCACCGTCACCAAGCACCTCAACGCTAATCACGGCACCTGGCCGGTGTCGGGCGTGAAGTTCTCGTACCGCTGGTACAGCAACGGCAAGCCGATTGCGGGCGCGACGAAGTCGTCGTTCCAGCTGCCGATCTCGTCGGCCGGTACGAAGATCAAGGTCGTCGTCAAGGGCTCCAAGGCGGGCTACGCGTCGGTCTCGAAGACGAGCGCCTCGGTCACTCCGAAGCTCATGAGGTTCGCGAGCACCCCGAAGCCCCAGATCGCAGGAACTCCCCAACAGGGGAAGTCCCTGACCGCCCACGCGGGAACCTGGTCGCCGTCGGGCGCCGCCCTCGCCTACCGCTGGTACCGCAACGGAACCGCCATCGGCGGGGCCACCCACACGACCTACACGGCGACGGCCACAGACGTGGGCAAGCAGATCCGCGTCGCGGTCAAGGCGACGAAGCGCGGCTACTCCGACGCCCGTGTCGTGAGCGACGCCGTCGTCCCGGTCGCTCCGCCGGCGCCGCCGGCCGCGGCTCCCGCGCCCGCCCCGTCGCAGCAGGGCTACATCATCCCCGGTGCGTTCTGCAAGGACGCCGACGTCGGGGACGTGCGCCAGGCCGCCAATGGCCGCTCGTACCGGTGCGGCGGTCACGGCGCAGACGCCAACGGCCACTACCACTGGAACACGATCCCGTAGCCGCCCCGGCTCGGCCAGCGGCGCCCGTCACCCTCGCGGTGGCGGGCGTCGCCATGTCGGGCCGCTGCCGAACGGCCTCCCCCACTCACGGGGGTGTGCCCGGCGCCCGCCGTCGGCGACTATAGACGGACCGGACGAGTGGGTTCGGACGACCTCAGGGGGAACACGTGACACACGGCGGCTACGCGGTCATCGACTTCGAGACGACGGGCTTGTGGCCCGCGAAGCACGATCGGGTCGTCGAGATCGGCGTCGTGCTCGTGTCGGCGAGCGGCGCGGTCGAGGGCGAGTTCGAGACGGTGGTGAATCCGGGGCGCGATCTCGGTCCGACGCACATCCACCGGCTGCGGGGCGCGGACGTCGCCGACGCTCCGGTGTTCGCCGACGTGGTGGGCGAGTTCCTGGACCTCCTGGTGGGTCGGGTGGTCGTGGCGCACAATGCTCGCTTCGAGGTGGACTTCCTGCGCGCCGAGCTCGCACTCGTCGGTCTGGCGTCGCCGCTCGACACCGGCGATGCCCTGTGCACGATGAAGCTGGCGACGCGGTACCTGCCAGGTTCGGGCCGCCGCCTCGCCGACTGCTGCGCCGCGTTCGACATCGAGCTGACGGACGCCCACGAGGCTCTCGCCGACGCCCGGGCCACGGCACGACTGCTGGCCGAGTACCTGCGGGTCGGCGCCGGGGACGCCGGACACTGGGACGAGTGGGGAGAGCGTGCGAAGTTCCTGCGCTGGCCCATCACCTCGTGGCCGGGTACGCCGGCAAAGGCTCGGCCGCGCACGGCGGCTCTCGCGGATGCTCCGACACCTGTGCGGTCGCTCGAGCAGGCGGCGACGCGACTCCCGGCACTCGACACGACGCACGGCGAGTCGCAGTACGCCGCGATGCTCGACCAGGCGCTGTCCGACGGCTACCTGTCGCTCGACGAGGCCGACGCGCTGCGCGACCTTGCGCTGAAGCTCGGCATCGACGCCGTCCGTCGCCGGGTGCTGCACGAGGACTACTTCCGGGCGCTCGTCGACGCCGTGTGGATGGACGGCATCCTGACCTCCGACGAGCGGGCGGAGCTCGACTCCGTGGCACGGATGCTGGATATCTCGAACGAGATGCAGCAGGCCGCGCTCGTCCCGCCCGCGCCGGGCGGGTTCGGCGCGACGCTGAACCGAACCGACAACGTCGAGCTCAACCCCGGCGACGTCGTCGTGCTGACCGGCGACATGTGGCTGCCGCGCGGCGAGATCGAGAAGCGCCTGGCCGCCCACGGCATCGTTGTGTGGCCGGCGATCACCAAGAAGACGGCGCTGCTCATCGCCGCCGACCCGACGTCGCTGTCGGGCAAGGCGCGGAAGGCCCGCGACTACGGCATCCCAGTCGCCGCCGAAGAGGACCTGAAGCGCGTTCTCGCCTAGCTGATCCTGCGGCTCAACCCACCGATCCGGCGTGAACTAACCGATCCGGCCCAGGCACAAGTCCGCGGACGGGCGGATTGGCCGACGGACAGGCTTCGCCGTTGGGCGCTTGACGTGCCTAAACAACATAGCTAGGTTAAACCGCATGGAACCACTCCAGCGCATCACCCAGCCCACCCGCGACGTGCTCGCCGCCCTGCTGCAGGGCGGCGACGAGCCCGTCTGGGGCCTGCTCATCATGAAGAGCACGGGCCGACCGTCAGGAACGATCTACCCGATCCTGGAGCGGCTCGAACGCCAGGGGTGGGTGCTCGCGTCGTGGGAGGCCGACACCGACCGCCTCGGCCCGCGTCGCCGGTTCTACGAGTTCACCGCCGACGGCCGCGTGGCCGCCGCCGAGGTGCTCGCGGCTCCGGCCCCGGCCCCGAGGCCGTCCCGAGCGGCGGGTGCAGCCGGCAGCACGGCGTCCGGAACGGCGGCCACCGCATGAGCCGCCTCGCCGCGCGCATCGTCGCCGTCGCCGCCGCGCTCTCCCCCGCCGAGCAGCGCGGCGAGCGCCGCGAGACATGGCAGGCCGACATCCGGGATGCCACGTCACTCGACCTCTCTCCCACTCGTATCGCCCTAGGAGCCCTGTCCACCGTGATCCTCCATCCGTCGCCCCGCCGCGAAGCCCGCCTGCCCATCGCCGCGCAGCCGCACACGATCCGGACCATCCCGGTGCTCGTGGCCGTGGCCTTCCTCTCGGTGCTGGCCGGCGGCGCGCTGATCGCGCTCCTCGGCCGGTACAGCGGGTCGCCGTCGCTGGTCACGGCCAAGTGGATGGCGCTCGGACTGCTGTCCGCAGTTCCTGCGCTGGCTCTCATGGGCGCAGCCCTTCTCGTCGAGGGCGCCTCGCGTCGCGCCCGGGCCATCGCCTGCGTCGCATTTGCCGTTGCGACATTCCTCTTCACGGCCCCGCTCACAGGCGCGCTGCGCTCGACCTGGATCTGCACCGCCCTCGCCGCAGCCCTGGCACTCGGCACCTGGCTCGCCCTTCGTGGCCGGCTGCGCTCGTCGTGGTTGCTGATCGTCGCGCCCGCCGTGGCGACGTTCGCGGTCGAGCTTCTCGTCCCTGCGACCCTGACGCTCCCGTCGACGCCGGTAGCCGTGCTGACGATGGCCTACTGGGGCCTGACCCTCGTGCCGTTCGCAGTCGTCGTCGCGTGCGTGCGGCTGGCCGTCGGCGCTCCCGTGGCGGGTGCCGGGCGCGAGGCTGGGCCCTCCGTTTCGGCCTAAACCGGCCGAACACCGCCGCACCGCCGCGCCGTAGGCTCGACGCATGATCGACCCCTCCGACGTCCTGGCCCACTGGGGCTGGGTCTACGACACCGACGACCGGGGCCCGATGAGCGGCGAGTTCGCACTCCTGACCGACGGGTCGCTCTTCATCCGGTCGGGCGGCTCGAGCAGCCACCAGGGCGAGACGACGTGGCGGTTCAGCGACTGGACTCCCATGCGTGCCTGGGAGCCCGTCACCGACGCCGACGCAGCGATGGCCGCGATCAAGGAGCGCTACTACTCGCTCGCGGCGCCCGGTCCTGTGCCCGTCGACGCCACGGAGGCCGGGCCGTTCCCCAGCCACCCGGAGAGAGCCCGCTACCTCTAGCAGCCCCTCCCTCTTGCTCTGCCGCTCTTCCCACCGAATGCGCACGATCGCGTAAATTGGCTCCGTGCCCACCCCCTACCGCGACTCCGCCGACAGGCTCCTCACCGACTATCCGCGACCGAGCGTCGCCGTCGATACGGCCGTGCTGACGGTGACCCCGGAGGCCGAGCTCGGCGTGCTCCTGGTCCGCTCGGAGGCTGGCGGGTGGCGGCTGCCGGGCACGTTCCTGCACCCGGGAGAGCGCCTGGTCGACGCGGTCATCCGCGCCCTCGACGTCAAGGCCGGAGTCCGCGGGCTCGCCCCTCGCCAGCTCCACGTCTTCGACGAGCCCGACCGAGACGATCGCGGCTGGGTGCTGTCGGTGGCGCACCTCGACGTCGTGCCCTTCGATTCTCTGGCGCAGGATCCCGACCGCGCCACGATCGTCCCCACCGCCGCGCTCGAGGCCTGGCTCCCCGCTCCCCTCCCCTACGGCCACGCGCAGATCATCGCTGTGGCCGTCGCCGAGCTCCGCGCTGAGTACGCCGAGCGCCCCGACCCGGCGGGCCTGCTGCCGGAGCCGTTCACCCTCAGCTCGCTGCGCCGCCTCCACGAGGCGGTGGCCGGCCGCCGTCTCCTGCCGGACTCATTCCGCCGCCTGATGCAGCCGCAGCTGGCCCCCACAGACGACGTCTCCGAGGGCTCGGTCGGCAAGCCCGCGCGCCTCTTCCGGCGCGAGCCCGCCGCCTGACCCCCGCGCTCGCGCCCGACGACATTTTTGTCACCCCACGACACCGCTTTCGCCCCACGACACCGCTTCGGCCCCACGACACCGGCGATATCCGGTGTCCTCCGGCGATTCCGGTGTCAGGCCGTCGCCCGCGGCGCGGCGCGGCGCCGCTCGGCGAGCCGACCGACCGACGGACCGCCCGCTAGCCCAGCAGCCCCGTCGATACCCCGATCAGCACGAAGATCCCGACGGCGATGAACACCGCACCGCCGACCGCCATGAGCGCCGGCGACTGCGTGTTCGGGCCGACCCGGATGCCGCGCCGCTCGCGCTGAGCTCGAGCCGCGCGAGAGATGTGCCCGCGGAAGAGGATGAAGCACACCCCGAACACGATGGCGAGAGGCCCCCACACCAGGGCGAAAACGTGAGCGTCCATCCCTCGACTCAACCGCACGGGACAGACGAATGCCCGGCGGGCCTTCTGCCGAACTCGTTCCGCCTGACCCCGAGCAGGTGTAGCTTGCCCGTCATGGCCACGAACAGACGCATTCCGAACCTCCACCCGTGGTGGCGCGTGCTCGGCGTCGGCATGACCCTGGCCCTCGCCGTCGCGGCGATCGTGATGTTCGCCCTTCACGAGCACGACGCACAGGAGGTCTTCGACGTCGGCGCACTCGTCGGAGCAGCGACAGCCGTCTCGTGGGCGATCCTGCGGCACCGGTACGAGCCGCCCGACGACGAGCCGGCCGACTCCTAGCCCAGCCGCAACGTCACGTCTGCGATCAGGACAGAGCTCCCCCGCTCACAGCGGATCGCGCTCGTTCAGCTCCGCGAGCGCCTGCCGGGCACGCTCGACACGGTCGCCGACCGGTTCGTCCCACCAGTACGGTCCGCGCTCTCCGAGGCCGTGCTTGGCCAGACCGACGCGATCCCGCGCCTCCCGCTCCGCTTCGGACTCGCCCGCCCTCTTGGCCACGCCGACGGCCGACCGGGCCCGGCCGAGGTGACGCTTGAGGTCGTGGACGACCTCGTCGGGCAGTTGCGGGTCGGTGCGACGCCACCGTCGCCCGCCGATGACGAGCCATCGCTCGTCATCGTGAGGCATTTCTGAAACCTACGCGCAGCCCGTGTGCGCGGCCTACTTCAGGTTCTGCCGGGGTACGACGACCTCGCGCAGGATCAGCATCGCCGCCGCCGCTACCGGCACCGCGATGAGCGCTCCGAGCACGCCGAGGAGCGTTCCGCCGACGAGCGCGGCGATGACCACCATGGCGCCCGGCACGTGCACGGCCCGACGCATGACCCGCGGCGCCAGGAGGTACGCCTCGACCTGCATGTAGACGAGGTACCAGATGCCGAGCACGATCCAGGTCGACGGGTGCGTGGGCAGCAGGGCGAGCTGGGCGAGCACGATGACGGCGGCCGCGGAGACGGTGCCGACCAGCGGGATGAGGGCGCCGACGAAGGCGACGAACGCGAAGAAGGCGGGCAGCTGGGCACCCGTGATGCTGAGGATGATGAAGCTGCACACGCCGTTCAGGAGCGCCAGGGCGACCTGGCCGAGCACGTAGCGCCCGACCGACTCGCTGATCTCCTCGGCGAGGCGACTGAACTCCGGTCGCCCGGAGGCGGGCACCAGCGCGTACAGGCCCCGTTTCATGCTCCGCAGCGACGCCATGAAGTACAGGGTCAGGATGATGACGGCGATGGTTCCGGCGACTCCGTTGCCGATCGCGGCGCCGACGGCCAGCAGGCCGCCGCCGATGGTCGCCAGGTTCTTCGGATCCGTGACGAACGACACCCCGCTGTCGACGAGCGACTGGATGTCGAGGGTCGATTTCGGCACGAGCTCCTGGACGCTGTCGATGATGCCCTGGGAGGTCGTGTTCTGCACGTAGCTCGCGAGGTTGCCGATGAGCGTGCTCGTCTGCGAGATCACGGTCGGGACGATGGCGAAGACGATTCCGGCGAGCGCGATGAGGACCCCTACCGTGACGATGGTCACGGCGAGGGGTCGCGACAGCTTCCGGCGTTCGAGCCAGACGACGAGCGGGTCGAGCCCGAGGGCGAGGAAGAGCGCGATGCCGATGTACGTGATGACCGTGGTCAGGTGGCCCAGGGCCGTGCCGATGACGATGGCGGTCAGGACGCCGAGGCCGCCCACGAGGCCGAGACGGAAGGCGGAGTGAATTCGCACGGGGTTCTCCTCCGGCGAGAGAGCGGGCTTGTGCTCCGGCCGGTCGGAGCGCGCCCTGTGGCGAGACCGCCGACCTCCGACCCTATCGACGTCGCGACCGTCGCGACCGCCTCGTCAGTCGGCGTCGACGCCCGTCACCGCGATGGCTACGCCCGGCGCGATGAGGAGGTCAGTGGCACGATACGATCCCTCGCCGTGGTTGACCCGGAGCCAGAACGGCTCCCTCGCGCTGACGGCTCCGGCGATCTGCGCCTTCACCTCCTCGAGATCGACGTCTGCCACGGTGTAGTCGACCCCGCCGTAGGTGATCGATACGCGCTTCATCGAGCGGCCGGAGCATCGCCGGCGGGGCCATGCGGCTCGGGAAGCACCTGCAGGCCGTGCGGAGCGTTGGCGGACTGCTCGAGGAGGCCCAGCCACTCGCGGTTCAGCCCAGGCATCCGCGAGCCGTAGAACTTGAAGACGAGCGAGATCGTCGGATGCACCCAGATGGTCGTCCGGCCGTCGCCGACGCGCTGGTCGTCTTTCCACGAGAAGTAGAACGACTCGTTCCGCCTGAGCTTCGAGCCGATCACGACCTGGAGATGCCCCAGGGTCCTGTCGTCGAATTCGACGCTCAGCGCCTGGCCGTACGTCAGATTGCCCATGAGGCACCTTCATCCCGCTGGCGAGGGTCGCACGGAGTGCGACCCGCTCGCACGCTGCAGGCCCTCATGGTTGCACAGGCTGTCGCTGTTCGGGGCATCGCCTAGTAGTCGGTCGGGTACGCATCGTCGATCTCGGGGTCGTCTTCCGTCAGGGGTCGTGGCATGCCCAAAGCGGCGGTCAGGCGCTCGATGTCGGCCACTACGCCGGCGTCCTCGACGTCGTCGTAGTCGCTGGGCTCGGGGACCATCAAAAGCTGACTCGCAGGGCCGATCAGGATCTTCGCGGTCGCCGTCAGGCCCGACGCGAGAACGATCGGGAACGAGACCAGGTCGGACTTCTCGTTCAGCGCGAGCGCCTGCGCGTAGCGGCCGATCGCGTCGGCGATGCGGTCCCCCGTCACGATGGAGCCGGACGCATAGGTGATTCGCTGCACAGCGTCCTCTCGTCTACCTGGCCGGCTTCGAATCAGGCGAAGCCGGCCAGGATCACCAGACGAACGGTCGTCGTCGGCCACGTCGACGCTACGGGTAAACGCGGACGGGGATGAGGGTCTTGACAGTTCCTGCGAATCGCTTCGTTCTCAGGAGGCGTCGCCCGATGCGGGCGGGTTCTCGGCGAACCAGCCGATGAGCTGACTCAGGGCGAGCGACGTGCCGCCGCGCGGGGAGCCGTTGCCCGAGATGTCGTCGAAGGCGGTGCGGTAGCCGGGGATCTCGTCGGCCATCGTGTCGGTGACGGGGCGGTACGCCATCGTCCACTCGGGGAACCGCCTCTCGGGCAGGATCTCCTCGAGCTGCGTCTCGACCTGACCGTGGCGGGGGTCGGCCTGGATGATCGCCATGCGTTCGCGGACGACGTCGAGGGGCCCTTCGATCAGCTGGAGGAAGTAGCCGTCGCGGTAGAGCAGAAGCCCTGTGAGGCCGAGCCGCTTGTTGTTCGATCGGCTGTTCATCAGGAGGACGGCGAGATCAGCGTCCGTGAATTCGGTGGTGGCGACGCTGGAGTAGACGATTGACAGCAAGTAGAACCCTTCGACTCGCTGAGGCTACTGCGTCACGGCGCCGGCGGGCGGCTCACCGTGTGCGCTTGCCCCCGACCCCCGGCACCGCCGCCACCTGCCGCATCCACTCGGCGACCTGCACCTCGTCGAGATCGGCGAGGGTCCGCAGCTCCACTCCGCGCGTCGCCTTGCCCATCCCGGTCGGAGTCACTGGCGGAACAGGATCGAGCACCGTCGCCGCGTTGATGAACATGAGCTTGACGTGGCCCGCGAACCCGCCGCTGCTGAAGCACCAGCCGTCGCCGACACCGTAGTACGCCATGCCCCACTTCACCGACCGGTGGAGGCCGGGCAGCGTCGCGGCCGCCAGCGCGTCCACCGCCTCGGCGACGCCGCGCTGCGGTTGCGGAAGGCTCTCGATGTAGGCGAGCACCGGGGCGTCGCCGTCGGCGGCCTTGGCGGGGCTGGCCCGCCCTGTCATGCCCTCTGGCAGCACGAACGGTGCGGCTGAGTCGTCATCGGGCTTCATGTCGTCATTCCTACCCCCGTGCCGGGCCGCCTCGGCGTGCCGGAGGTCAGAGTAGAGGCATGGACACATCAGACGTCGCCCGCGCACCCCTGCCGGCGACCGTCGGCAGGCGACCGGGCTGACCGAGCGCCATCGCCAGCATCGTCGTGCTCGTCTGCGCAGGACCAGTCGGCTGGCTCGTGCTTCTCGCGATCCTCGTCCCCGCAGATCGGGGCGAGGAGTCGGCGTCGGTCGCCCTCGGCATCGTCAGCGGCAGCGTCTGGGCTGTGCTCGTCGTCATCTCGGCGCTCCTGGCCTTCGCCGGCCGCAGGCGCCGCGGCGCTGTCCTCTTCGTGCCGCCGCTGCTCATCAGCCTCGCCATCACGCTCGCTCCGCTCGTCGAGGCCTCGGCCTAGGGCCCGCCTGCCACGCGGCCGGTGAGACGATGACAGGCTGGCCTCCCCCTGACCGACACGGCTTGTTTAATACAGCCATCACTGTATTAATGGTCTGGTGCTGACCCTCTCCTCCCGCCTCGACGTCATGAACCGTCTCGGTCGCGCCATGGCCGATCCGTCACGGTCGAGGATCCTGCTCGTCTTGATGGAGGGGGCGTCGTACCCGGCGGCCCTCGCAGACCGTCTTGGAATGACGCGGCAGAACGTGTCGAATCACCTGACCTGCCTCCGCGACTGCGGCATCGTCGTGGGAGAACCCGAAGGTCGGCGGACTCGCTACGAGATCAGCGACGCGCATCTGGCCCGCGCGCTCGAAGCGCTTCTCGACGTCGTGCTCGCGGTCGACACGTCGGCTGCGTGCAACGACGAGGGCTGCACTGTTCCGGGCTGCTGCGAGTCGTGCTCGTGAGCGCGCTGACAGGAACGTCGCCGCGCCGCGCAGCCCTGCAGCGTCGCCTCCGCCTGGTGGTCGGGATCACCATTGGCTACAACCTGGTCGAAGCGGTCATCGCCCTCAGCTCCGGTGCGGCCTCGTCGTCGACGGCGCTCATCGGGTTCGGCCTCGACTCGACCATCGAGGTCTTGTCGGCCGGCGCCGTCGCCTGGCAGTTCACGCGGAGAGAACCCGAGCGATACGAGAAGGGAACGCTCCGCGTCATCGCCCTGGCGTTCTTCGCCCTCGCCGCCTACGTGCTCACGACCTCGACGCTCGCGCTCATCGGCCTCGACCGGCCCGAGCACTCGACCGTCGGCATCGTGCTGACGGCCGTCAGCGTCGTCGTGATGCCGGGGCTGTCACTCGTCGAGCGGCGTACCGGCATCGAGCTCGGCTCGGCGACGGCGATCGCCGACTCCAAGCAGACGCTGATCTGCACCTATCTCTCGGCCGCGGTGCTGGTCGGGCTGATCCTGAACGCGCTGTTCGGCTGGTGGTGGGCCGACCCGGTCGCGGCGCTCGTGATCGTCGTCTTCGCCCTGCGCGAGGGCATCGAGGCCTGGCGGGGCGATGCCTGCGCCACCTCGGTGGGCATGCTCCTCGACGACGAGGAAGACGAGCACGGCCACGGCCACGGGGAAGCCGACCACGAGCACTCCGGCCGCTGACCCCGGACCCGTCTTCGCGGCTGTCGACCCGCCCCGCCGACCCCGCTCAGTCGTCGCTGTCGACGGTGTTCGTGACGACGGCGCCGGTGCTGCTGTCGAGACGGATGCTGTGCTTGGCGCCGGCCGCGTCGACGACGTCGCCCTCCCAGACGGTCTTCCCGAGGTGGTCGTCCAGACCGAGCTCGACGACCGTGCCTGCCACGGTGGCCGTCATCGTCGACGCGGCCTTCGCGTAGCCGATGCCCGAGGCGGCGACGAACGCCTTGTTCTCGGCGAGGTCCTCGGCGTCCGTCGACTTCTTCGCGGGCCCGGCGGTGATCGACGTGCCATCCGCGCCCGTGTGGACCTCCTGCTCGGCTCCGTCTGACGTCGCGACCAGGATCTCCCACGACGTCGCGCCGGCCTCCTGCTCGATCGACAGGATCGACCCCCCGGAGACCGCGGCCAGGGCGGTCTTCGCAGCCGTCGTCAGGGCCCCGGCGTCCGAGTCGCTCGACGTGGCCCCGGGTGCGGGTGACGAGGTCGTGGCAGGAGCCGAGGCCGCGGTGGTCGGCGAGCTCCCCGAGCCTGCGCCCTGATCGGCGGTGGAGGTCGAGCAGCCGGCGAGGGCGAGAGCGCCGACCAGGGGAAGGGCGACGGCGAGGGCGATGGTCTGGGGCTTCTTCGTGGTGAACATGCGTCCAGAGTGCCGGGGCGATGCTTAAGCGGAGCCTAAGCGGCAGGAACTCGCACGACGAACCGCGCCCCGCCCCCGTCGGCGGTCTCGACCGCGACCGTCCCCCCGTGCGATCGCACGACCGACTCGACGATCGCCAGGCCCAGCCCCGACCCGCCCGAGTCGCGGTCGCGGCCCTCGTCGAGCCGGACGAACCGGTCGAACACCCGCTCGCGGTCGGCCTCGGGGATACCGGCGCCGTCGTCGTCGACGATGAGCATCACGGTGTCGCCGGCGAGCGCCGTGCTGACACGCACCCGGCTCCCGGCGTGGCGCGCCGCGTTGTCGACGAGGTTGCGGACGGCCATCGTGAGCAGGCGCTCGTCGCCCGTCACCCGGACGGCTGCGACCTGGGAGCTGTCGACGGCCACTCGCCCCAGGGCCCGGACCCGCGACGCCTCGGCGAGGACGACGTCGTCGAGGTCCACCGCCGAACGGGTGCTGGGCGCGATCTCGTCGAGCCTGCTCAGGAGGAGGAGGGAGTCGACGAGTTCCTGCTGCCGGGTGCCTTCCGAGAGCACGACGTCGGCCAGCTCGCTGAGGCTCGTCTCGTCGGGGTAGAGCCGTGCGAGCTCGGCGTGCTGGCGCACGGTCGCGAGGGGCGAGCGGAGTTCGTGCGAGGCGTCGGAGACGAAGCGCTGCTGCGCCGACTGGGCTGCGTCGAGGCGGCCGAGCATGCCGTTGAGGGTGCGCGCGAGGCGGTCGACCTCGTCGCCGGTTCCGGGTTCGACGACGCGGTCGTGGAGCCCCTCGCCGCGGATGGCCTCGGCGTCGAGCCGTATCCGTTCCACGGGGCGCAGCGCCCGGCCCACCACGATCCAGGTCAGGACGGCCATCGCCACGACCACGATCGGGACCACGATCACAAGGAGCTGGATCACGGTGGAGACGGCGTCGTCGGCATCGTCGAGGGATGCGCCGACGACGAGGGTCGCATCGTCGATGCCGGCCGCGTCGACGTCGTCGGAGACGAGCAGCCAGCGCTCGTCGTCGCGGACGACGATGGCGCCGTCGTCGGTCGACAGCGGCGAGCCGCCCGCGTCGTCGCCATGAGCCACCACGGAGCCGCTATCGGTCTGGAGCTGCACGAGCAGGTCGTCGTCCTGACCGGTCACGACGCCCGCCCCCTCGGTCTCGACGCGGCTGGAGATGGTGCTGAGGGTCTGCTCGGCCGCCGACCTGACGCCGTCGTGCAGCGAGTGGCGGAGGACGACCACGAACGCGGCCGCGCCGAGAGCGCCGACCACGAGCGCGATGAGAGCGACCCAGGCCGTGGCGCGCGTTCGGATGGAGCGCCGTCGGCGCGCGACGTCACTCATCGCCCGTGCCGAGTCGGTAGCCGGCGCCGCGGACCGTCTCGATGGTCACGGTGCCGTACGGACGGTCGAGCTTGCGTCGCAGGTGCGCGACGTACACCTCGACGATCGACGGATCGCCGTCGAAGTCGTCGTCCCACACGCCGGCCACGATCTGGCGCTTCGACACGACGTGGCCGGCATTGCGGGCGAGGAACTCGAGCACGGCGAACTCGCGGCTCGTCAGGTCGATCTCGTCGTCACCCCGGTGGGCACGGCGGCGGCCCGGATCGACCCGGAGGTCGCCGATCTCGTGGACGACCGGAGGCGCCGGCGCACCCCGCCGGGCGAGCGCGCGGATCCGAGCCACGAGGACGGGGAACGAGAACGGCTTCGTGACGTAGTCGTCGGCGCCGGCATCGAGAGCCTCGACCTGATCCCACTCGCCGTCTTTGGCGGTCAGCATGAGCACGGGCGTCCAGTTCTGCTCGTCGCGCAGCGCCCGGCACACGGCCCAGCCGCTCATCTTCGGCATCATGAGGTCGAGCAGGATCGCGTCGTAGGTGTTCTCGCGCGCGAACCAGAGGCCGTCGACCCCGTCGTGGGCGACGTCGACCGCGAAGCCCTCGGCCATCAGCGCGCGCCGCACTCCGTCGGCCAGGCGCTTCTCGTCGTCGACTACAAGGATTCGCATGCGACCACCTTGCCCGACGCTTCCTTGCGCGCAGCCTAAGCGGGCGGAGTCAGGACATGCGCGCTCTTTCGCTGACGCGGCGGCGACGCCCTACAGCGACTCCAGGTACTCCGCGTTCGCGCGCAGCGCCGGCTTGTACCGCTCGAGCTCCCCGGCACCGACGGGGTCGGCCAGCAGGCGCAGCACACCGGCGAGCGCCGCATCCTTCCGGCCGGCCGCGTGCAGGCTCAGCGCCTCGAATGCGCCGAGCGACACCGAGTCAGGAAACTCGTCTTTGGCCCGCGCGAACACGGCGAGAGACTCGTCAACCCGGCCGAGATTCCTGAGCGTGCTCCCGTACTGCAGGTAGCACCGGCGCAGCAGGTCGCCCGAGAGTCCGGCCGCGAGGGCCTGCTCGTAGAACCCGACCGCTACCGACTCCTCCCCCGCCGTGTCGTAGGCGCCGGCGAGCTCGTAGAGGACGCGCGAGTCGCGAGGGTGCACCTCGTACACCGCGCGGAGGGCGGCGATGGTCGGGGACATGTCGTCGCGGTCGCGGGCGGCGAAGAGGCGGTCGAGGTGGTCTGCGAGTTCCTGCGTCATGGGTCTCCCTCTGCAGGCGTCCGCCCGCCCGACCACGCTAGCGGTCGCGGCCGCGGGGCCGTCAAAGCGAAGCGGGGAAAGCCGTTCGCCGCCCGATGAGGGTCAGCACCAGCGCGGCCACCCCGAAGACGAGCATGACGACGGCCAGGATGAGGCCGTCGCCGACGGTGAGGAGGGCGCCTCCCACGATGCCGGCGAGAAAGATCGCGATGTTGAACGCCACCGGCAGGAACGAGCTGGCCACGTCGGCGTTCTCCCCGCCCGCGGTCGTGAGAGCGGCCTGCACCTGCGTGGCTGCGCCGCCGAAGGAGAGACCCCAGAGGACCGCCGCGACGAGCACCGCGACGACCGAGTCGTGGGCGAGGAGCAGCAGCAGGGCGGCGACGATGAAGGCGCCCACGCTGATGTGGAGCAGCGGTCGCGGGCGACGGTCGATCAGAGCCCCGGTGATCACCACGCCGCCGATCGCGGCCACCCCGTACACGAGCAGCACCAGGCCCGCGGCGAGGCCGGTGGAGGTCGCCGAGAGGTACGGCGAGATGTACGTGTAGATGGTGTTGTGGGCGAGCATCCACGCCACGATGACGGCCAGGATGATCACGATCCCCGGGATGCGGATCACCTGGGCGAGCGGGAGCCGGACCGCCGCCGACTGGCCGGGAGCGTCGGGCACGAACGCCAGGATCAGCACGAGCACGACCGCGCCGACGAGGCTGAGCCCGCCGAACGACCAGCGCCAGCTGGCCACGGAGCCGATGGCCGAGCCGAGCGGCGTACCGAGGGCGAACCCCAGCGGGGCACCCGTCGAGACGATGGCGAGCGACAGCCCCGCGAACCGGGGCGGGCTGATCCGTCGCGCGTAGGTGGCGAACATGCCCCAGATGACTCCCGACATGGAGCCGGCGACGAAGCGCGACCCCAGCGACAGGGCGAGAGACGGCGAGAGCGCGGTCACCGCGTTGGCGAGCACGAGCAGCGCCACGGCTGTCAGCAGCAGCGGCTTCCGCCGGAATCCGCGCGTGAGCGTGATGGCCGGGACGGTGACGATCACCGTTCCGATCGCATACGCGCTCACGAACAGCCCCACGCCGGCCTGAGTCGTGCCGAGACCCCGGGATATCTCCGGCAGCAGCCCGGCCGGCATGGTCTCCATGGCGACGAGGACGAACCCGATGGCCGCGAGGAGCGAGAGCGGAAACCAGGGCAGTCGCTCGGATCTCGGGCCCGCCTGCGTGGGCGTCTCAGAGGTGGTGGTGTTCATCGGTCCTTTTCTCGGCGATCCGCTCGGTGGCGGCCCAGGAGGCGAGCATCTCAGTCATGACGCGAGATGGCTAGTCGACGTCGGTCGTGACGCTCTTCGCCTCCCACGCGGCGATGTCCGACTCGAGGGCCGCGAGGGCTTTGCGCACGATCGGCACCGCGTCAGAACCCAGCACGAGCAGGAACGGCAGCCCGCCGCCGTCCACCGCCTCCACCAGCACGGACGCCGCTTTGGCGGGGTCGCCCGCCTGGGTGCCGTGCGTCGTGTCGGCGCCGATGCGGCGCTTGCCGCTGGTCTCGTCGTAGTCGGCGATGCGGGTGGCCGACTCCGTCAGCGAGCGGCCGGAGAAGTCGGTGCGGAAGCCGCCCGGCTCGACCACCGTGGCGGTGATGCCGAGCGGTGCTACCTCGGTGCGGAGGGCCATGGTCAGCTGCTCGACGGCGGCCTTGGCGGCGCCGTAGTAGCCGGATCCTGCGCCCGTGGTGCGCGCCCCGATCGACGAGAAGTTGACGATGGTGCCCGAGCGTCGCGCGCGCATGCCCGGCAGGACGGCCTTGATCGTGCGCACTGTGCCGTGGATGTGCGTGTCGAAGAGCTTCGCCACGTCGGCGTCGTCGCCCTCTTCGACGGCGGCGCGGTAGCCGTAGCCGGCGTTGTTCAGCAGCACGTCGATCTGCCCGAATCGCTCGATTCCGGCGTCGACCGCGGCGGCGACGCTGCTCTCGTCGGTCACGTCGAGCGCGACGGCGAGCGCGGTGTCGGGATACGTCGATTCGAGGTCGGCGACCGTGCCCTTGTCGCGAGCGGTGACGACGACGTTGTGCCCCTTGGCGAGGGCCTCTTCGGCGAAGGCGCGGCCGAGGCCGGTCGACGATCCGGTGATGAGCCAGGTGGTCATTTGGTTCCTTTCGCGTGGTGCCGGGCCGTTCGGCCCTAGGGATACGCAACACCCGATCGTGCGGGGGTGCGTGGTGCTGGCGGTACCTCCCTTGCGCGCCGCGCCCGTGGATTCCGCACGAACCGGGCTCAGGGCACCAGCACGTACCGACCGAAGACCGCCCCCTCGTCCATGCCGCGGTGCGCCTCAGCCGCGTCGGCGAGCGGCAGCACCCCGTGGACCACGGCCGCGATCTCACCCCGCGCGGCTGACGCGAACAGCTGCGCCCGCGCCGCATTCCGCTCGGGCACCGGGACCGTGTCGAGGCTGAACGTCGCGAACGACAGCGACCGCTGGAACAGCCGCATCAGCCCCATGCCGAAGTCGGCCGGCGGGTAGCCTCCGACGATGCCGATCGACACGATGCGGCCGTTGGGGGCGAGCCGGTCGAAGAACGCGGGCAGGCCCTCGCCGCCGATCACGTCGATCAGGAGGTCGAAGGTCGTGTCGCCGTCGCCGGTGCCGAACTCGCGGCCATCCCGATCCAGCACGTCGGTCGCGCCCAGGGCGAGCAGTCGTTCGCCGCGCTCCTGAGACGACGTCGTCACCGCGATCCGTCCGGCCCCGCCCCGCGCCGCGAGCTGCACGGCCATGATCCCCAGGCTCCCCGACGCACCGCGCACGAGCACCGACTCCCCCGGGGCGAACCGGCCGTGCGCGAGCGCGAAGTGCGCCACCGGGCCCGCACTGCCGAGGGCGACGGCGTCGGTCGCGGCGAGTCCGTCAGGAATCTCGGTCACATCCCGCTCGGCAGCCACCGCCAGCTCGGCGTAGCCGCCCTGGATTCCTGTAAACGCCCACACCCGCTTGCCCAGCCAGCCCTCGTCCACCCCGTCGCCGACGCGCACGACCGTCCCGGCGACCTCGCTGCCCGGGATCATCCCCACCGCGAACCCGCTGCCGAGCGTCCCCCGCCGGATGACGGCGTCGACTCCCCCGACGCCGATGGCCTCCACCGCGATCAGCATGACACCTGATCCGGGCGCAGGATCCGGCCGCTCCGACACGACCAACCCCGACGCCGGCCCGTACTCCTCGATCGTCACTGCCCGCACTGCTTGCTCCTTCTCCTGATTGCGCGTCCACCGCGCCGACTGATTGCGCGTCGCTCGCGCCGAATCCGAAAGTAGTGGACGCACCCGTCCACTTCGCTAAAGTGAGACCCGTGACCGACCGATTGCCTCACCTCCTGCGCAGCGACGCCCAGGGCAACCGCGACCGGGTGCTTGCCGCGGCGCGCGAGCTCTTCGCGACGGAGGGCCTGGGAGTGCCGATGCGCGAGATCTCGAGGCGAGCCGGGGTGGGCCCGGCGACGCTGTACCGCCGCTTCCCGACCAAGCCCGACCTGGTGGCCGCCGCGTTCGCCGACGAGTTGAGCGCCTGCCGGGCGATCGTCGAGGACGGCGCCGCTGATCCTGCGCCCTGGCGCGGCCTGCAGTCGGTCATCGTGGAGCTCACGGAGCTGAACGCGCGCAACCACGGGTTCGTCGAGGCGTTCACGAGCCAGTATCCGGACGCCGCCGACTTCACGACCCACCGCCGCGAGCTGCTGCGCCTGCTGACCTCGCTGGTGCGGCGCGCTCAGGAGTCGGGCGAGCTGCGCGCCGACTTCGTGATGAACGACCTGATGCTCGTGCTGCTCGCCGGGCGCGGCCTCGCGGCGCTGCCGCCGTCAGGGCGCGATGCGGCTGCCCGCCGCTTTGCCGACCTCGCCATCGATGCGCTGAGGGCGTCGGCCTGAGCCGCTACTGGCGAACCGCCTGAGCGATTCGTGCCGCGACGATGTCGGCCGCGAGGCCGGTTGTGTCGACGACCTCGGCCTCGGCGTGCAGCCACGTGCGCGCAGCGTCCGCGTAGGGCTCGAGGTAGGCGCGACGGAACGTGGAGGGGCCGAGCTCGTGGTCGTTCTCGATCCGTGCGCTGAGCGCAGCCTGATCGGCATGCAGCACGAAGTGCCGGACCGGGATGCCGTGCGACGCGAGCCCGGAGCTGATCTCGCGCCAGTACTCCTCGACCAGCACGGTCATCGGCATGATCAGCGTGCCGCCCGCGAACTCGAGCACCCGCCGGGCCGTCTCGACGACGAGCGGCCGCCAGGGTGCCCAGTGCTGGAAGTTGTCGGTCGCCGGGAGCCCGGGCATGACGTCCATCAGCACCTCGCCGACCTTCTCGGCGTCGAGGATCCGCGAGTCGGCGACCAGCGGCTGCAGCAGGCGGGCGGTCGTCGTCTTTCCTGCACCGTGTGTTCCGTTGAGCCAGACGATCATGGTGGCGACTCTAGGCGCGTGCGATTTCGCCTCGCGTCCGCCGGAGGGGTGATCGTCGATCGATAGGTAGAGCACCATCTCGACAGATAACGCTAACCGTGATAGCTTTTGGCTAACGCACTTAGCCGACTGGGAGAGATCATGACCGAGACACTCGACATCGATGGCCAGACCATCGCCTACGACCTGCAGGGCCACGGCCCCCTGGTCGTGCTCGCCCACGGCATGGGCGACAGCCGTCACTCGTACCGCTTCATCGTCCCGGCCCTCGTCGCGGCCGGCTACCGGGTCGCCAACGTCGACATCCGCGGGTGCGGAGAGTCGAGCACCGGGTGGACCGGGTACGGGCGCACCGACATCGCCGGTGACCTCGTCGCGCTGGTCCGGCACCTCGGCGGCCCGGCGGTCGTCGTCGGCCAGTCGATCAGCGGGGGCGCGGCAACTATCGCCGCCGCCACGGCACCCGACCTCATCGCGGGGATCGTCGAGCTCGCACCCTTCACCCGCACGCAGTCGGTCGACCTGGGCGGTCTTCTTCGGGTCAAGAACCACCGCCGAGGAACGATCCAGCTCGCGAGAGTCATGATGAGCGGCAGCCTGACGGGCTGGATGAGCTACCTCGACATCGCCATCCCGACGAAGCCGGCCGACTGGAGCATCGAGCGGGCTCGCATCGAGACGACGCTCACCGACCCCGAGCGGATGGGCGTCCTGCGGGCCATGACGAAGACGAGCCCCGCCGACGCCGGCGCTCCTCTCGCCGACGTCCGCTGCCCGGTGCTCATCGTCGAGGGCGGCGCTGACCCGGACTGGGCCGACCCACGCGCCGAGGGCGAGCGCATCATGGCCGACCTCCCCAGCGGCCTCGGCCAGATCGCGGTCATCGACGGCGCCGGCCACTACCCGCACGCGGAGACGCCTGAGAAGCTGCTCGACCTGCTCCTGCCGTTCCTGACGTCGACGCTCCCTGTCGGCACGGAGACCGACAATGCCTAGAGCGGGCCTGGATGCCGACGTCGTGACCCGAGCGGCGGCCACCGTGGCCGACGAGATCGGGCTGTCGCAGCTGAACATGAACGTCGTCGCCGCGCACCTCGGCGTCAAGGCGCCGTCGCTCTACAAGCACGTTGACGGCCTGGCGGCGCTGGTGCACCGCGTCGCCGTTCTGGCGGCCACGGAGCTGAGCGACGCGGTTCGCGACGCGACCCAGGGCCGTGCGGGCAGCGATGCCCTCGCTGCGGCGGCCCACGCGATGCGCGAGTTCGTCCGAGACCATCCCGGCCGGTACGAAGCCACCGTGGGAGCCCGCGCCACCGGCCCCGACGATCCTCTGTCGATCGCGCTGCTACGCGGCCTCGACTCGTTCGCGGCCGTCCTGCGGGGCTACCGTCTCGACCCGGCCGACGAGACCCATGCGCTGCGGATGCTGCGCAGCAGCCTCCACGGGTTCGCGATGCTCGAGACGGCGGGCGGCTTCCAGATGGCGACCGACGTCGACGAGAGCTTCGCCTGGATGGTCGACTTCATCGACCGTGGTCTGACGGCGACCACCGCGCCGCCGGCCGAGTAGCAGGGCGGGGCGGGGTCATTCGTTCGCTCGCCCGTGACCGAGTTCGGCGCAGTTGCTGAGAATCAATCGCTTCTGCTCTAGCATGAGCGAACGTCACTTCGGACGCTCGTCGTGGGGAACGCCCCGCCCGGACAAGGACACCCATGATCATTCCCGCGCATCTCGGCCGCCGCCGATCTCGCCTCGCCATCGCCCTTCTTGCGCTTGCCCTCGCGGCCTCGGCGTCCATCGCTCCGGGGTTGCGAGCTGATGCCGCCACCGCAACGCGGACAGTGAGCGGTGTGATCGGCGATGCGACCACCGGTGCCGTTCCGGCGAACACCTCCATCACCCTGGAGTACGGCGAATCGGGAACCGTCTTCGCCTACGGCTCGGTCTCGAAGACCGGGAAGTACTCGTTCGCGCTCCCCAAGGTCGCGGGCACGGGCTTTTACGTGGCAGTCTTCACGGACGACGGCAAGCACGTCCTCGAGACGCACTCTCCCTCGTTCGACCTGACGACCACGACCCCGAGCTTCACGCGCAACGTGAAGATCGCGGCCGGGGCCAGACTCACCGGGCATGCGACTCCGACCAGCACCACTGCCCGCTACGCCCAGGCGTACACCGCCGACGGCGACTACAGCGGCTACCCCGGTTCCGTCGAGTCGAACGGCGCGTTCACGATCACTGGACTCGCGGCCGGAAGCTACCGAGTGCGAATCTCGGGCGACGACATCGCGCCGGTCTACGTAGGCGGCACCTCCTCGCTGGCCGCAGCCACAGCCTTCGAAGTGGCCACCGGCCAGACAATCGACACGGGTGTGACCGCGGTGTCACCCGGAGCCACGATCTCCGGCCACGTCACGGGCAGCCCGGGAGGCGCCGCCGATATGGCAGAAGTCTCGCTGCTCGACGTCGACGCGCCCTCTTCTGAAAAAGCGTCATTCTCCCCGTCGCACCCGCCCTTCGGCGCATTCACCTACACCGACGAGAACGGGTACTACTCGCTCGAGAACGTCCCCGCGGGCACCTATACGCTCCGCTTCGGTGCCTCGTACAACGATGTCAAGCATGTGACGCAGTTCTCTGCCGGGAACAACACCGGCGTCGTCCACCGCTCCGACGCAGAGCAGATCGCCGTGTCCGGGACCGGCCAGATAACGCGCGACATCGCCCTTCCCCTCGGCGGCAGCATCACCGGGACGGTGACCGCCGATGGCAAGCGCGCGACCTTCACCTCGACCGCCTACGCGCAGGACTCCGAGGGCAAGTGGGAGGCGCTGGCGCGCGGCTCGTCGTACGAGGGCGACGGCAAGTACGTCATCCCGGGTCTCTCGGCCGGCACCTACAAGGTCGGCTTCACCAGCTACTCGACGGCGGCGCTGTTCACTGACGAGTACTACGACGACTCGCGTACGATCGCCGATTCGCAGACAGTACAGGTGGTGGGCACCTCGGCCACGAAGGGGATCAACGCCGTCCTGACCGTCGCAGGCCCCCTGGCCAAGTTCGCGACCCACCCGCTTCCCCTCATCACCGGTACGGCCGCCGTGCGCAGCAAGCTGACCGCTGTCCCCGGCACCTGGTCGCCCACCGCCACGTCGTACACGTACCAGTGGAAGCGGAACGGCACCGCGATCTCCGGGGCCACGAAGAGCACGTACACGCTCCTCGGCGCCGACGCAGGGAAGGCCATCACCGTCACGGTGAAGGGCGTACGGTCCGGCTACACGAGCATCAGTCAGACGAGCGCCGCCACCGACGCCGTCACGCCGGGCACGATCACGATCTCCTCGGTGACGACGGGCGGAACCCACGCGGTCGGGGCCACCCAGAAGGCCGTGACGATCGTCTCACCCTCGAGCGCGACGCTGACCTACCAGTGGCTCCGGGACGGCGCCACGATCAGCGGTGCCACGAAGGCGACCCACAAGCTCGTCGCGGCCGACGGCGGCAAGGCCGTCTCGGTCAGGGTCACGGCGAAGATCACGGGCTACACGACCACATCGCAGAGCTCGGCCTCGTTCACTCCTCCGCGCGCGCTCACAGCGACGCCCGTGCCGAAGATCACCGGAACAGCGGCCGTCGGCAAGAAGCTGACGACGAAGGCGGGCACGTGGTCGCCCGCACCGGTGACGCTCACCTACCAGTGGAAACGCGGATCGACGTCCATCGCCAAGGCCACCAAGTCGACCTACACGCCCACGTCGACCGACCGGGGCAAGAAGCTGACGGTCGTCGTCTCGGGCGCCAAGTCCGGCTACAGCAAGGTCGCCAAGAGCAGCGCATCGGTCACCGTGAAGTGACGTCGGGCACGCTCCCGCGCCTCTCGCTGTGGGTGGCCTGCCTCGCGCCGATCGTGTTCCTGCCGGGGGCCCTCGACCGCTGGTTCCTCCCCAAGGCGGTCGTGCTCGCCACCGCCTGCGCGGTGGCAAGCTTCGCGCGAACCGGTGACGGCCGCCTGCCGCGGTGGTTCGCTCCGCTGGTCGCGGCGGCCGCCGTCGTGCTCGTGACGGCAGCCGTGCTGTCACCAGCACCCTGGGCCGAGATCTGGGGCCGGTGGCCGCGGTACGAAGGAGCCGTCATGCTGCCGGTGTATGTCGCCGCGGTCTGGCTGGGCGCTCGGATCCTGGGCCCGACCGCACCCTCCTCCCGGTCGGGGACGCTGGTCTCCGCCGTCGCGACCGCGTCCCTCCTCCTGGGGTTCGTGTCGCTGCTCGAGACGATCGGCTTCCGCCCCCTCGGCAGCAGCGCCGACCGGCCCGGCGCGCTCCTCGGCAACGCGAGTGACCAGGGACTCGTGGGCGTCGTGTTCGCGGCCGTCCTCCTGCTCCCCACCCTCCGCGCCTGGGCTCCATTGGCTCGCCCCGGGCGTGCAGTCGCGAAGCGCGGCAAGGTGTCGCCGCCACGTGCCGTCCTCCCGGCGCCGACTTCGTCGAGCCGCCGGGTCGTGCTCGTCGCAGCCCTGGCTGCGGCGGTGTTCACCATCGTCGCGTCCGCATCGCGCGGTGCGGCGGCGGCGGCAGCGGTGACCGTCGTCGTCCACCTCGTGATCGAGCTTCGTCGGGCGGGCAGCCCGCGTCAGCGCCGCACCATCATCGTCGTGTCAGCCGCCGTGCTCGTGGTGGTCGTCGCCACGACCCTGGCCCTGCCCGCAACCCGGGCGCGTTTCGTCTCGACCGACGGACTGGCCTTCGAGTCCGCCGCCGACCGGCTTCTCATCTGGCGCGAGGCCCTGGCCGTCATCGCTCAACGCCCCGTCCTCGGCTGGGGGCCGAGCGGCTTCCTCGACGCCGTCAGCCGCATCCACGGCGCGCAGTGGCAGCGCGACGTGGGTTCGGCCACGACCTTGGACTCGCCGCACAACTGGATCCTGCAGCTCCTCACCGCCGGCGGCATCCTCCTCTTGTGCGTTGGTCTCGTCGCGCTCGTTCTCGGTGTGGTCTCGGCGCGCAGGAACTGGACAGCCGCCACCCGACCACCCGCCGACGGCCCGCCCGTCTCCTCCGATCCCGACCGGGCCGACGTCCTCGCTGCCGCCGTCGCCGCTCTGTCCGGCCTTGCCGTCGGCTGGTCGGTGACTTTCACGGCACCGGGAACGGTCATCCTGCCGGCGTTGCTGTTCGGAGCCCTGGTGGCGCGGGCGCCCGCGCCGAAGCGGGCGCTACGGCGCCCACTCGGCGCGTTGCGATCCGTCGGCGTCGTCGCGTGGTGCGCCTTCCTGGGGGTCGCGGCTGTCGCCGACATCCCGCTTGGAAACGGCGTCACTGCCGCCGCAGCCGGTGATATCGCCCGGGCGGACTCCTCGTTCGAGACCACCGCGCGCCTCCGGCCGTGGGATGCCGATGTCGCGTCGATCGCCGCCCAGTCGTTGGCGGCGTCCGCCGACGCAGGGAACACCGCAGCCGCTCCTCTCACCGTGAACTGGGCCCGCCGCGCGCTGCGGTCGACGCCCGGCGACCTCCTGGCGAGTAAGGCCCTCGCCGTCGGCGAGCAGTACACGGGCGATCTCGATGGCGCAGCGTCGACGCTGCGCGGGCTTGCGGACGACCACCCGTACGATTCCGAGGTGGCTCAGCGGCTCGGAGGCGTGCTTCTCGTGCAGGGCAAGCTCGACGACGCGACCACCGACCTCGTGCGGGCGTCCGAGCTCGCACCCGACGATGTCGACATCTGGAAGACGCTGGCCTTCGCGTATCAGCAGTCGGGCGACGAGGCGGGCCAGACGCGGGCCGAGGCACGGATCGCAGACCTTTCTGGCGGTGGTCGCTAGCTGTCCCCGGACGTCAGCCGAATGAATCGACTCAGCAAGCCCAGCTCCCCCAGCGAGTGCGGCAGCCCGGTCGCGAGCCTCGGCGAGCACACCAGGAACGCCGCCCACTGCGCCCGCGAGATCGCGACGTTCAAGCGGTTCGGCTGCAGCAGGAACTCCAGACCCCGCGCGATGTCAGCGCTCGACGAGGCGGCCAGCGACACGATCGCGGTGACGCCTTCACGGCCCTGCAACATATCGACGGTCCCGGCCTGCGTCTCGTGCAGGCCGGCTTCGTCGAGGGCGTCGCGCAGCAGGTGCACCTGCGCGTTGTAGGGCGCGACCACGATGATGTCGCGCGCTTCGAGCGGACGGCCGACGGTGTCGTCGGGGCCGTCGAACCAGCGGCGCCCGACGGCGTCGAGGGCGATGGCCACGACGCGTGACGCCTCCTCGGGCGAGGACGTCGTGTTGCCGAGGTGGTCGACCGCGGCGACGTGCAAGCCGGGCTCGATGCCCTCGAGCAGCCGCTGGGGGGCTCGCGATCGCAGCTCGCCGGCGTACGAGAGGGCCGAGACCGGCGCGCACAGTGCCGGGTCCATGCGGCGGGTCTGCGCGAGGAAGTACCCGAACTCCGCCGGCAGCACGTCGCGCCCGTCGGCGAGCCAGCCGAGCGCCGACTCGTCGACCGGCTCGGGGTGCGTGCCCTGGCTGACCTGCGGCAGCTGCTGCGGGTCGCCGAGCAGCAGCAGGCGCTCGGCCGAGACCGCGGCGGCGATGGTTGGCGCGAGCGAGAACTGCCCGGCCTCCTCGACGACGAGCAGGTCGAACGAGCGCCGCTCCGTCAGCGATCCGGCGAAGGTCCACGCCGTCCCGCCGAAGACGAGACCGCCTTCTCGGCCCAGGAACTCGCCCTCCCCGCTCTTCTTGACGAGCGCAGTCCACTCCGAGTCGTGCTTCTCGGCGTCCTTCGGGGTCTTGCCGATGCGGTCGGGGCTGAGCCCGACGGCACGGCCGGCCTTCACGACGGCATCGAGCACGTTCTCGACGGCGGCGTGCGACTGGGCGACGACGCCGATGCGCCAGCCGTGGGCGGCGACGAGGCGCGCGATGACGTGGGAGCCGACGTAGGTCTTGCCCGTTCCTGGTGGGCCTTGGATTGCGAGGTAGGTGTGGTCGGACGACAGCAGCGTCGACACGACCGCCTCGACCGTGTCGTCGTCGTGAATGCCGGCGATCGTCGCGCGCGGCGGGATGCGGCGCAGCAGGTCGAGCACCGGGTCGGCGGGCAGCTCGGCGCCCGCTCGGAGGTGCTCGAGCAGCGTGGCGCCCCACTCGCCGATGGCGTCGCTCAGGATCTTCGTCGCGATCGGCGGGCCGGGCGTCAGGGCGACCGGGTGGTCGTCGTAGGGCTCGACGTCTTTGGGCAGGCGCTCGAGCACGACCGCCTCGACGGTGGTCTCGGTCGTGCCCACGATGTCGATGATCTCGATTGATCCGGTGAAGCCGCGCGATGCCGGGCCCGACGTCTTGAGACCGGGCGGCGGCGGGAAGTCGTAAAGGGCGCGAGGCTTGGCTCCGACAGACAGGCGGCTGCCGGGTGCGGGGCGGAGCGTCAGCCGCAGGGTGCGCGACCAGCTGCGCGCGGGTTTCACCGGCGGCGCCCAGTCGGCGTCGACCGTCGCGCGCTCGACGACGAAGACGTCTTTCTCGTCGGCGAAGTCGTCGATGTCGGCTTCGAGGCGGTTGAAGTGCTCCTGCCACGACTTCTTGGCCTCGCGGCGGTGGTAGTCGATGGCGCTGGCGGCGAGGGCGATCGCCGTCTGGTCGGCGGTGCGGTCGGCGGGGTCGATGCCCTCGATCGTCGCCATGAGCGAGACGAAGGTGGGGTTCGGCTCGACGGGCACCGGGGCTTCGGCCAGGTCGAGCTCTGGGGCGGCGTCCGTCTCGACCGGCGGTCGCAGCGCCAGCAGCCAGTCGCGCAGCTTGAGCGTCGAGATGCAGTCGTAGCGGTTGTAGTCGCCGACCTGGTCGAGCAGCCTCTGGCCTTCGACGGCGTCGCCCGATCGCACGACGTCGATGGCGTGGGCGTACGCGGCGATGCTGTCGACGGCATTCGCCACGTCGTAGCCGGCGCGCGTGGTGTCCATGTAGAGGGGTTCGAGCTTCTTGATGGAGTAGCTGTGCGACCCGACGACGAGCGCCTGCTTCACGATCGGGTACAGGTCGACGAGCACGTTCTGGCGCAGCAGCTCGTCGATCTCGTCCTCGCCGACGCCGTGGCGTGCGGCGATCGAGAGCAGGTGCGTCTTCTCGTACGAGGCGTAGTGGTAGATGTGCATGCCGGGGTGCGCCGCGCGGCGTTCCCGCACGTAGTCGAGAAAGTCTTCTAGCGCGGTGCGCTCCTCGGCGATCGTGTGCGCCCAGAAAGTGACGAAGGTCTCGTCGTTCTCGATCAGGCCGAAGAGGTAGTCGAGCCCCCAGGTGCGGTTGTCTTCGGTGTAGAGCGGGTCGCCCTCGAAGTCGAAGAAGATGTCGCCGGCGTCGGGCGCGGGGATGGCGTCGAGCGCCCGCGGTGCGACGACCTCGACCTCGGGCACCGGGCCGGTGGTCGCGAGCTGGGCGGCGGCCTGGCGCCGCATGCGGTCGAGCACCGTCGTCGAGATGCCCGCGATCGGCCCGGTTGACCGTGCGAGCTGGTCGATGGTGGTGATGCCGGCGGCGTTCAGGCGACCGCGCTGCTCGAGCCGCATGCCCGCCACGAGCACGACGTCGCGCGACGCCTCCACCTCGACGGAGCACTGCGCACACCGCCCGCAGGCGGCGAACCGCGGGTCGCCCCACTCGAGCGCGGCATCGGCGGCGAGCCGGTCGGCGAGCACCTCGCGAAGACGCGCGAGCTGCACCCGGTACACCGGCAGGATGTCGGCCAGCGCGTGCGTGCTCACCGTGCCGTTGCCGAGCACGAGGTGCACGCGGTCGCCCACGGGGATCCCGAGGGCCGCGATCTGCTCGGAGTACCCCGCCAGCTGCAGCAGCGCCGAGATCTTGGCGTGGCGAGCGAGCTTCGTGTCGTAGACCTCGTACTCGCCGGCGTCGTTCAGCACCAGGAAGTCAGAGAACCCCAGAAACCACCCGTCGAAGAACGTGGCTTGATAAAGCGCAGGAACTCGGGCCTCCATCGCCGCCCGAGCCGCCGCGGCCGCCTCGCCGTACTCGCTCGGCTTCGGCCGGTCAGCGAACTCCGCGATGTTGTCAGCGCCGAGCTGCCCCCGCAGCGTCTCCAGCCACCGCTCCTCGTGCTCGATGCCGAGCGCGGCCGTGCGCTCGAGCATGGCGTCGGGCACGTCGACCGCCTTGTCGATCCGCCCGAGCTTTGCGTCGAGTCGCCGCAAAAATGCCCACTCGCACGCCGCCCACGTGCTCAGGTCGGACGGACTGGTGACGACGCGGTCGTTGGCTGTGTCGACGTACAAGTGGCTCCCCCGGAGTCGATCTGGCTGGCTTTGGTGTCGCTCACGCTAGTGGGGGCCGCTGACATCGGCGGGGGGCTTGAAAGGCGAGGCCTAGGCGCTAGATGAAGCAGGGATGAATCGACGCAAGTACTCCCGGAGGGGCGCGTCGCAGACATAGACGAATGTGCCGAGGATGCCGCGAGTGAGGAGCACTCCGTAGATCTGCGTGATGAATCTGAGGAGGTCGTCGTCCGAGTACGTCAGACCCAGTGCCGGGTTGTTCTCCTTGCCCTTCTTGTCGAAGTACGAAGCCCGGTCCACGAAGAGTCGCTTCTCGATCGGATCGAAGCGCAGATCGGGACCGATGATGACTCCGGCGTAGTTCAGGTCGTAACCCTGCACCGTGTGGATCGAACCGACCTCGAGCACCGACCCGGGGGACGCTATCCAGTCGGTTGCCGTGCTGTTCCATCTCAAGTCGAGCCCGTCGATCGTGATGTCGAAGGCGGCTGAGTCGTTCTTCGATGTCCACGGCCAAGCGAACCCGGCAACAAGTCGCGACAGTCCGACATCAGCGTCTCGCTTGAGAATCGCAGCCCTCATGGCTTCGATGTCGTCAAACAACTGCAGGTCGTAGCCGTCGAACATCGCTGGGGCCAACAGGTCGGCTCTCGAACGCGTGCCGAGCAGAGATCGCACGTAGCCGACGTAGTCCGAACCAGCCTGAACTCGCATTTGGGTCCGAAGCTTGTGGTAGCGACGAGCCTTTGAGGTCGATTCGATCAGCTCAAGCAGCGTCTTCGCCGGGAGGTCCGCAGGCCGCACGCTCTGCGCCGTATCGAGAAAGAAGATTTGTCGCGTGCTCTTGCTCTGAATCCAGTCGAGCTGGGTCTTCGACTTGTCGTCCCAGCCGAAGAGTTTCGTGGTCACGTCCCGGAACAGCGCGTTCTGAACGCCCGAGGGCTGATTGGCCCTCTGGTTGAGTCGGTGCGACTCGTCGACAAGAAGCAGGTCGAAGTGTTCCGCAGACCGGCCGACATCGAATGGTGTCATGACCATCGACGGCCGTAACCCCGGAGTCTTTGCGAAGACCTTTTTGATGGATTCGCGGAGCGATTGCTGCGGTACGACGAGTCCGATCCGGAGCCCTTGAAGAATCTTCTTCGTGTCCTCGACGAAGTATTCAGAAAATCGAGCGTCGGGGTCAAGGTCTTCCAGAGAGGTGAAGGTCATGATGTCGGTCAGCAGCTTCATCAGGTAGATCGCCACCACGGTCTTGCCCGTCCCAGGCTCACCCTGCACGACGATGGCCGCATCGATCGGCGCAATGTCGGAGCCCTGGCTCTCGATGTCGCCGATCAGACCGTCGACGATGTCCTCGACCGAGGCGGCTTGCTCTTCGGAGAGGGTCTTGAACGGCGAGAGCTTGAACAGGTCGCTGTTCTCGATCTCGTGAGCGGTACGGGTGAAAACCCCATCTCGGACGAGCTCGTCGAAGACGTCCTTGAACCCCGATCGGTACGCATCCCGATCGAAGTAGTTCGCTTCGGTGATTCCGATGTTCCGATTCAGAACCCGGTAAGCGCCGTCGCCAGAGAGCATGCGGATGAGGTAGGCCTCCAGGTCAAGGCAGACGGACTTGTTGAACCTCTCGTCCAAAAGGACCCGGATCGAACGAAGATGTTGCTTCGCTGGAGTATCGAGGTGCTGCCTCATCCGAGTCGCGGCGTTGAGAGTCTCTCCTACGTAGATATCGCTCAACGCTCGTCTACTCTTCGCGCGCGGCTGTGAGTCGTCGTCGATGACGTAGACGACGGGCCAGTTCGCGTGACGGGGATCACCTTGTTTCCACACTTCGACCGCGCGCTTCGAGAACGGCAGTCGCTCTATCTCAGAGCCGGTCATACTTCGTGCTTCGTCCGCGGGCCTTGTCGACCGGGTACTTGAGGCGTGACTTCTCAAGCTTCGAGGCAACAATCTCAGCGGGATCTACGCCGAGCCGGTCGGCCAACATCAGACAGTAAGTCAGCACGTCAGCCAGCTCGTCGCGAACCCGATCGGGGTCTCCGTCAGCATTCCACTGGTAGCACTCGAGGAGCTCGCCGGCCTCGATCGAGATGCTCTTGGCGAGGTTCTCGGGACTGTGGAACTGCGACCAGTCGCGCTCTTCGACGAATGCGCGCAGCGACTCGGTGGTCTCTTCCCAGTTGCTCATGAAGCCCTTCACCAGTCCCATAAGTAATGATCACCACTCGAATTCAAGCAGTCACTTTTGGCACAAGGTTGCGGGAAGTAGGGCAAGTCGGCAAATCAGAAAAAATTGGCAGTCGTCGCGACCTCTAGGGGGACGACCCATATCCCTAGGGTTTCAATACTGCGTACTTGCCGAGCCTTTCCATGCCGCAAGCCTGGTGCACCTAGTTCATTCTTGGAATAACTCCTTGACCCTCTGACTGGAGGTGGCCTCATGCTGGCTTTACTGCTTAGATGGGTTCAACCCCTTAGGGGCAAACCCCACAACTGCGGAGGATATCGTGGAAGCACAGCACGGCTTCAAACCAGTCGGAGAAGTCACGGCGGACGACCGGGCCCGCATTCCCGCGGGCAAGGCTGGCGTTCGGCGCGATGACCGTTACGCAGTAGCGGTCAACGACGATGGATCCATTCTCCTCACCCCGCTCGTCTCTGTCGCAAAACGCGAGTTGCTCGTGTGGGAAGACGAGATGGTCCGTAGCTCCCTTGCCCGAGGCCTAACGCAGAGCGCAGCAGGTGAGACCGTCGGTCTTGGTAGCTTTGCTGACTTCCTAGACGAGGATGACGAGTGAGCTTCAACCTCGTTTTCACTCTTGAGGCAAGAGATAACCTTGATGCTCTCTCCGGCCCTTCAGATCAAGCACGTCTGAAAAAAGTCCGGCGTGCCCTTGCGCGCCTGGAGGCTAACCCCAGATATCCGTCCCTTCAGTCACATAAGTACAGCTCATTGAAGGGCTCGGACGACGAGGAAGTCTGGGACTCCTACGTGGAAAATCACACTCCTTCGGCGTGGCGCATCTTCTGGCATTACGGTCCTGGTCCGGGGGTCATCACGGTTGTCGCCATCACTCCGCATCCGTAAAATTGACGCTAGGGGGCAAAATGGACGATGAGTTTGAGCGGCAGATCATGCTGGATGCTCTCGTGTCCTACGCGGATGCGTGCACGCTGCCCGCACTGACGCCGACGTGCCCTTTCTACGTGGAGGTGGACGGTCGACCGACGTGCGGTGAGCAGTGTCGCGACATAGCTCAAGCCCGTGGAGCAGAGCCCCGTCGTGTCCGCTCCAAAGACCTAGGCGGTCTCGTTCTCTTCGGCCGCGAACTGCCTGTTCGCAGCGTCGCCGGTCAGGATGACTTCGACGCGGGAGAGATTCGCCTGCGATACGAACATGAGGAGCCTCTTCATCAGCCCACAACAAGCCTCCTGGTGGGTCTTCGTGACGTAATTACTGCTGGCGCGTTCGAAGGAGCTACAAACACGGGCGAGGCCCTCACGTATTGGGGTGAATTGGACCGACGCGGCTTTCCCATTGAGGCCGTTGCTGCGAACGGTCTGGTGAATTCAATCGCCAGCACAGTCACACTCTCGATCGCTGTCCCTTTGCTCATCAACGCCGGTCTCACGCCGCTTGCTGCCAATGAAGCAGTGGACTCACAACTGAACAGCCCGCACCGCGGGGCGTGGACGAAAGTCCTAAGGGGGACCTTCGACGCCGTTCAGAATCAACCGCGCCTCCGGCTAAAGACGCTCCGTCCTGATCCGAGGACCCTTCGTCGCCGTCTCGGCTCAGTGATTGCGCCCGAGGTCTCGGATACTCAGTTCGATTTGGCTGTTTCGACCGAGCCGTTCATAGCGTTTGTACTTGGCCCCGAAGCACGCCGCCGCGTGGCCGCGTGGCTGGCCCACCTCTTCGAAACCGATCTCGAGGCGGCGCTTTCGACCACAGCCCCCGAACACATCGAGACGTTCGCAGCATTCCCCTACCGAGGTCGCGACGAAGTTGCCGAATGGTTGAGCGACCGGTTCCTGCTCACAAACCTCAACCAATGGGGCTCGACATCTCTAACACTCGAGTGGAGACACCTCAGCGGGCAGCACGACACCGACTGCCCAAGCCGAATACTGGCAGAGCGAAAGCTTGACCGTTCCACTGTGGGCGAACGGGCTCTGGCCACCCTCGGCGAGAAAACCCCACGTCGCGTCGACCCGCAACCGCTCAGCCCTGACCTGTTCGTCCACCCGGCTCAGGTTGCACTCAATCACGGCCAGTGGGATACGGCAATTGGCATCTTTGACGGCCTCACGCGAATGATGCCAACGGATCATGAGGCCTGGAACAACCTCGGCTTTTGCCAGCTCGCGGTCGACCCCCAGGCTGCACTGGACTCGCTAGAAAACGCCAGTCGCATGCGTCATGGAGACACCATTGTCAGCGCTGCTAATCGGGTCCTTGCGTTGCATCAGCTTCACCGGAATGACGAAGCGCTCGTCCTAGCCGACAAACATCTGGAGACAATTAGCCCGCGCTCAGGCGTCGCAGTCATGTGGAATCACCCTTCCGACGCCCCAAACACGCTCATCGATGACGTCGACCCACACGAATACCTTGGAGGGCTTCGAGAGCATATTGCGACGTCGGCGCACTGCCCCTAGGAGGTTTGGTTGAGGCCACGGTAGACAGGCCCATCCACGACGCTTCGAGATAGTTTCCAGACCGAAGATTCTTCGCGGGTTCAAGTGTGCCATAACCGAAATGTGCCGAAACGCATAGGTTGCGGGACAAGTATCCGGACTCTGTCTCCAGAGACCAGCGCCAGCCTCGGGGCCCAGCTCTGACGCCGATCGCGACGGGTCGCATTGTTGGCTCGTGGTAGGAACGCGTGCCGGACAGTTTCGATCTCGGCCTTACATAGCCTTGCCCCACGGCAGCTTGAAAGTGTCTTTCGAAAAGGATGCGCTACGGCAGCTGGGAAGCTGCACCACCGGTGCACCATTCTCACCTGTAAAAGCGAAAACCCCATTCTTACCAACGCTTTTCCCTGCCGCTGCCTCTGAGATTTGAGCGGTGCGAATGCAAGTCACACCGAGTGTCTTAGCCGCGCGGAAGTCGTCTTTCTTGATAGAGGCCGATTTTCTTCATAGTGCCAGGCGAAGAAGTCCATGGTTTTTGAATCGAAGGCCGAGCATACGCGACCTACGCGCTCCGTGATAGCGCCTTCGAGATCCGGCCCTGCTCCGCGTGCACGACGGCCCGCTGCAATGACGCCATCCTCGTCCACGACGATGTAGCCACGCTCGTAAAGGTCGTCACAGCCCAGGGCGCAGGCGCGCATCGCAATGGCCGGATTGAGCTTCTCCTCGTCTGTCGCTTGCGATCGCTTCTTGATGTGTGCCAAGACGAGAAGCGACACAGGCAACGTCCTGCCGCACAGGTCGCATGTGTGCTCATCCTTTCCCTGAAACACATAGCGGTGAAGCTGTGCGTGCTCACCCCGCGTGACGACGACGACTTGACCGTCCGGCCGGTACATGATCGCGAGCTGGCCTCGACGCTCTCCCCCGGGACGAAGCTCGGCGACGTCATCATCGGGCTCCGCGACCAGGCCGGCCGCCCCGAAAATGACCTCGTAGACGGCCGGGTCAAGCTCGAAGAGGTACCCCTGCTTCACACGACCCCGCCGGTCGAAGGGCGAGTTGGGGAACTCCGCAGACCACTGCTGGCGATAGGCCAACGACACGACGTCGATGGCGACGGGCGGGTCCAGCTCGACGGATTCGAGGGAGATCTCTCGGCCAAGCTCGGACCACGCTTGCTCTCCACCGCGCTGAATCGACACAGTCGCTGACCGAGCTCGTGCCAAGGCCGTGCTGACGGCCCGAATTCTGTTGACGGAGTAGTGAACGATGACGTCTCCAGGCTGGACATCGTCCATCCTGCGCCAGTGCTCCTGATCGCGATCCGTTTTCAGCGACTTGTACGGTGCCCAGATCGCCCGCTGATCGAAGGCTCCACGATAGGTATCTCCCTGGTTGACCCACCAGAAACGAACTGCCATAACAACCCCCGGCTGACCTCGGGGTACGGGTTCGAGGTCAGGTTTTGGCGAGAGCTCCCTGCGCTCTGCCTCGACGAGAGTGACAGGAAATGACAGATAGTCGAAAGCCCCAAAGGGGGGCACCAAGCGCGCATAGGCTCGCCGCATGACCGAATGGTCAGCCCTCATTCCCAAGGCCGCGCCTGACCTCACCGGCTACGAAAAGTTCGCCGGCACCGGTGGCGCCCGTGTCATCGACTTCTGGAAGTTCGCCCTCGGCGACCTCAGGATGAACAACGCGCGCGGCTACCTCGCCGAATTTCTCGTGGGTAGGGCTCTCGGAATCAAGCCGTAGAAGCGCGTCGAGTGGGACACCTACGACCTCAAGCTCGGCGAGACCACGATTGGAGTCAAGGCCTCCGCGTACCTTCAGGCGTGGGATCAACGGCGGCTGAGCGACGTGAAGTTCATCGGCTTGTGGGCTACTCCGGTCGCGCCGGCGGTGCCCGGCGCCCCAGCCGCCGCGAGGCCGAAGACCCTGAATGCGATGGTCTACGTGCTCTGTGCCCAAGTCGCGACCGAGCACGAGAAGTACGACCCTCTCGATGTCAGCCAGTGGGAGTTCTACGTCGTTGCACGGTCGAAGATCGAGGCAACCGGGCTCGGGAGCATCAGTCTCACACGAGCTCGCGAATTGGCCGGCACGACGACTGCATGGACGGACCTTAGGGCAGCAGTCGAAGCCGCCGCTGTCAGTGGGAATCTGGACTAGGCGCCGATCACGCCAAGCCAGAGCCGATCGCGAGCTCGGGTCGCCCCGACGAACATCTCGCGGCGCAGCAGCGACAAACGCTCGCGTTCAGTGTCGCTTGCCGTGGCAGGTGCTTCAGCCAGAATGTGCGCGGGCACTCGCGCCACGAGAACCTCCTTGAACTCGAGGCCCTTGGCGCGCTTAATCGTGCCGACTTTGATGGCATCGACGGGATGCCCCTTGTAGTCGTCGAGGTCCATGGTCGGGATGCCGGCAGCGGTGAAGGCCCGCCGGAGCGAGGCGACGTCGGCCTTCGTCAAGGCAAGGACGGCCATGTCGCCGGCAGAAGTGCCCGGACGCGCCAAGCTCCGGCAGGCAACGGCAACAGCGGCCGCATCGTGTACATCGCGCGAGGTAAACCGGGCGACCTCGGGAACGGGGCCGGTTCTAGCGACTTGGGCAACCGCATCCTGCACGCTTGTCACGCCCTCAATGTCGGCGAACTCATCGCCGGCCACGAACGTGGCCGCGAACTCGAGGATCTCGCGCGTGTTGCGGTGGTTGACGCTCAGGACGACGCCTCGTCCGGCAAGGCTGATGCCGACCTCCGAGAGGGCGTAGCCGCCGGGGTAGATCGTCTGCTGGCCGTCGCCGATGAGAGTGAGGCCGTCGGGGCGGTTGCCGACGAGTGTGGACAGAAGAGCGATCATGGCGCACGAAAGGTCTTGGGCTTCGTCGATGATGACCGAGCTGTAGGCGTTGAGAGGCGTCGACCGAAGCGACCGGAGGGCAAGGAGGATGACGTCCGCGAAGTCGACGACACCGCGAGCGCGCAGCTCACTCTCGTACGTCTCGAAGAGGGCCCAGACGGCCTTCCGCTGCTCGTACGCGAGGCGGTGCTTGCGGCCGATGCGGGCGAGGTCGGCGTACTGCTCAAAGCTCGAGATGCCGCGGCCCTTGATGACGTGCGCGATCTCGTCGCGCCAGTAGGACGGCGTAACTCCGTCCCTCGATCGAATTGCTCCGTCACGGGGCTGCTTCGAGTAGGCGATGTTGAAGATGTTCTCGGCGGCTCCGGGGTCGAGGGGCGGACGGATGCCCCGCTGGCGAAGGAGTCGTAGCGCGAAAGCGTGGATACCGGTGAAGTCGACTCGGTCGACGAGATCAGGCGCCATCGACGCGAGCAGGGTCGCGAACACGTCGGGCAGGGTCTTGGTGTAGGTGGCGAACAGGACCCTTGAGCTCGGGCCTGCACTGCGCGCGAGATAGGCAGTTCGGTGCAGACCGACGACGGTCTTGCCCGTGCCAGCTCCGCCTCGAATACGAGCCGGACCGTTGAAGCTCCGTCGCGCCACCCGTGCTTGGGCTGGGTCGAGGAACGTCATCCACTCCTCGATGGGCTTGGGAAGGAATTGCGACAGGAGGTCGCCGTCTAGGCCATCATCTTCGTGCTGATCAGCCTCGACCGCTGGCTCTGGCTTCACGACGGCCACAGTGGCGGGAGCCGGGAGCGGCACGTTGATCGCGGCTATCGGGTGAAGCACCGGGAAGTAGTCGAGCAACTCGCGCACGACGGAGTCGACTTGGCCACGGGAGAGGCGGTTGCCCTTTCGACGGATGTAGTTGACGACGTCGTGCTCGCCCACAATGTCGACCGAGCGAACGTGACCACGGAAATCGCGTCGGCCGGCGAACACCGCAACGGCCTGAACTTCGTTGGGAGAAAGACCGATTTCGGCAAGAACTCCATCGGTGTTGCGAGTCAGGTCGGCGAGGTTGTCGAGATCGTCACTGACATCGGCCTGCCCTCGGTAGATGCGGCCATCAACGATCGAGACGTCGGCCCACGCTTTGGTGTCAACGATGAAGACTCCACCGGAGCCGACCACGATGAGGTCGACGTTGGCGTTGCGGCTCCCCGGCCAGGCTCGGTCGGGCAGGAGGTGGTAGCCGCGGCCACTCAGGACGCTGAGGACGTCGGCAACTCGCCTCTCGGTGATTTCGGCGATGCGGTAGCGGGCGGCTGCTCCGGCGGCCACCGCCGCCTCGCGCGTCAATTCCTCGAAGAGGGACTGCTGACGCCGGGCTTCTGTGCCTGCTGATGTGCCCGCAGCGGTCATGTCGTCGTTCCCCTCGACTTACTCGTCGACCGACGCGGAGCGCCACAGGCGGGGCCTGCGTTCTCGGTCGTTCCCCCGGCCGGCGAACGGTTCGTTTTGGTTCATGTTTGCTGGTGAAAGGCGGTGACGGTCAGTCCCAGAAGGAGGGGGATGGTGCGTCGCCCCATGGATCTCGAGATGGCGGCTTTGTCGCTCCGTCGAACGTCGGCTCATTCACCTCTTTGGGAGGTCGGTGTAGCCGAAGGGCTCGGTAACCCGCTTATTTCGCCCCACGTGGGCGCGATAAGCGCAGTGGCGGACCAGGCGAACGCGAGGACGGGCAGCAGTCCCGCGCCGCGCACGATTGGTTCAAAATCGTCAGATCTCACGAACGCGGCTCCTGCGGTCACCAACCAGATTGTTGCGGTCAGGGCCGAGATCCCGCAGGGCACCGCCACTGCCGATCGAGACGATGAGCGAGCGAGGATTGCTCCGAGAGCTACCAGGGCCATTATCAGAGACGGCCCGAGAGTCGAAGCAGCGAGAACGTTCGCCGACATGGTCATCGACACCTGCCCATCGGTGCCCCTCTGAGTCGGCAGGGACGCCGGGAGCATTGGTCGCCAGATAAACCACGTGACGGTTCCCACAAGCGCTGGCAGGAGTGCGAGCGCGCTACTGGCACCAAAGCGAAATGCGAACGACATTCTGTGCTTCAAAGACGGCTCCTGACCTGCGGCTTAGTCGTCACGGACATTGCAGGATCCTCCGCTCCAACCGCCACACGGCAATACTCGGCACCACCGACATCGTCGCCCGGCGGTAAGACATCCGCCTCGGCGAACGCTCTGCCGACGAACTCTTTCGCGCTGATCGCCGGCGGAAAGCTGGCTTCTGCTTGCTAGCGAGCGAACCCTTCCGAGCAGCCGATGTAGGCGTCGAACTCGCCGTCGACGGCCTGAGCGATCTGCTTCGCCGAGAGGGCTTCGGATTGCACGACACCAATCTGCAGATTCGACGCGTGGCGCACGTCCGAATCGTCCGAGCAGGCAGCAATGACGACATAGCGGCTGCTCCCCCAGTCCGTCGGCGCAAACTCGGGCTCGACGCCGAATGATTCTCCTAGATCCTGCACGGCGCGACCCACGCCTGCTGGCGCCGCGGTGGCCGTGAATGCCAATGGTTTGCCCACTAGGTCTCGTGCAGACACCGGAGGTTCGGCATCTTCACCGCAGCCAGACAGCGTCGCCGTCGCAACAACTACGACAACGGCGACACCCACGGCTCTTACCCACACGTGAACGTGTTCTTCTTCGGGCTAAACGCGGTCAAGGTACCGCTCGTCGATCGACTGGCGACGGCACCCGAGACGACTCTCTCGCGCTTGACCTTGTAGGTGAATCGGTCGCCGCGCGGCCACGCCCTCCAGCGGCCGTTCTTGGCGAGCTTCGGCGAGGTACATGAGACCGACGCGGACTCGGTCGTCGCAGTGGAGATCGTGAGCGATGACGACACGACGCTTCGCGTGGCACCGAGCGCGAGACCTACAGTGCGAGTCGCCGACGTGTTTTTGGTGATCACGCACGTGGCCCCGGCTCGTATGGCGAGGCAGTCGCCGAGCACCTGCGACTTGTTCGTGAAGTTCGACGTCTTGACCTTGTTGACCGTCGAGTAGCGGTCATAGACCACGACGGGAATGGTGCGACTACTCGAGCTGGAGTTCGCGTCATTCGCGGACTCTTGGGCTGCATGGGCTGGCGCAGCGACCAGCGATGCAGCCAACAGGGTCACCGTCGCGCAGGCAGCGAGAGCGGCACGGCGGGAACGGATGGGCATCGGGACTCTTCTTTGAATCGACATGCAAAACAACGTACCGTGTGTGAAATTCACATTTCAACCAACAGCTGCGCTTGAATGTCGAGGCGCGGAATGGCCAGTTCGATGCGCCGCAAACGTTCTACCCGCCACACCACCACCCTGGTCGCCACCGGCATCGTCGCCTCGCGCCTAACCGGCTTCGCCCGGAGTGTCCTTCTCGTGGCGGCGATCGGCGGCACGAGCGCGTCGCCCGGCGGGCAGATCTTCGACGTCGCGAACGCGCTGCCGACGAACTTCTTCGCGCTGATCGCCGGCGGAGTGCTGGCCTCTGTGCTGCTCCCCCACCTCCTCGAGCACGTGGCGAAGGGGCAGCGGCGGCAGCTCGACAGCATCGTGACGGCCGCACTCCTGGTCGGGCTGGTGGGCACGGCGGCGCTCCTGGCGGGAGCGCCCGGCCTGGTGCGGATCCACGCCGGATCCTGGCCGGCCGACTGGCTGCGACTCGGAACGTGGCTGGCGCTGTGGTGCCTCCCGCAGGTGTTCTTCTCGGTCGCATTCGCGGTGGCGGCCCAGCTACTCAACGCCTACGGCAGCGTGGTGGCGGCTGCATGGGCGCCAGTGGCCGCGAACGGGGTTGCGTGCGGAGGGGTGGCCGCGTTCCTGCGCCTCGTGCCCTCGGGGTTGGTGGCGCCTGACGAGTGGACCCTGACGATGGTGCTGCTGACGGCGGGCGGGGCCACGGCTGGCGCCGTCGTGCAGGCGGCGGTGCTGGTGGTGCCGCTGTGGCGGTGCGGGTTCCGGTTTCGGCCGCGCTTCGCCTTCAGATCTCTCGGCAGGATCGGCGACGCTGCGCTCTGGTCGTTCGCCGCGACGCTGGCGGGGCAGCTCGCGTTCGTCGTCACCTCGTCGGTGTCGTCGTCGGCCGGCGCTCGGCTCACCGCCGCCGGGGTCGTCGGGCCCAGCCTGAATTCGCTGTCGAACGCGTACGTTCTGGTTCTGGTGCCGTTCAGCGTGTTCGTGGTCGCGGTGACGACGACCAAGGCCAAGGCGCTGGTCGAGGCGTCGCCGCAGGAGCTCGAGCGACTCGTCGGGCGGCTGCTCGGTTTCGTGCTGGCGGTGATGACTCCGTCGGTGGTGGCGCTCGTGGTGCTCGCGCCGGTCGTGAGCCGGATCATCTGGAACACCGACGTGATCGGCACGGTGATGATCTGCCTGGCGCCGGGGATGATTCCGTTCGCGCTGCTCTACGTCTGCACCCGGGTGCTGTACGCGGTGAGGCGGGCACGGCTGGCGTTCGTGCCGCAGGGGGTGGTGGCGGTGGTGACTGCGGCGAGCGCCGTCGTGGCGTCGGCCCTGCTGCAGGACGAGCAAGTCGTGCTGGGTGTCGCAGTGGGGGTCGGGGTCGCGAATGCGGTGGGTGTGGGTGTGGCCCTGGTGCTGATGCGACGGCGTGCCGGGGTGCGGGTGGGGCTGTGGCGCCTCGCGCACCCAGCGTCGTAGCGTGTGGTCATGGACACCCCGCGGACCATCGACGACTACCGATCGGGCGCCGTGCACGAGAGCTGGATGCGGATCTGCCGCTTTCTGCTGAGCGACGAGGAGTTCCGCACCCTCCGCATCGAGATCGTCGACGACCATGGCAAGGCTGTCGCCGGGAGCACGGTCGTCGGCGAGAACGACTTCGGCGCGCGCGTCACGATCGCCGACGAGCAGCTGAACGTCTCGCTGTTCGAGCCGCGCTCCGTCGACGAGATCGCCTGGCAGTTCTACAACGACCTGCAGGACTTCATCTCGGAGTCCGCCTTCGGCTGGGGCGAGCTGCGCGGGCCGATGTGGGCGTGGGACGAGCAGTCCGGGCCGGCGCCGTACGAGGCGTGAGCCGAGCGCCGTCACGGGGGTAAGCCTGTTTCGGTCGGAGTGACTTTCCCTGGGCGTGAATTCACGCACAGCGAAAGTGTCCCGAAAGGGAAGGCGGGGGGGCGGCAGGCGGGGCGCGGGCGGGCGGGCCCGACGGCGGCGCGCCAGTTCCTGCGCCTGTAGGCACTTCTGGCCCTGTGGACAACTCTGCCGGGGTCGACGGGGTCGTCTACGGTGGACGTGTGAACGACGCCCTCTTCGACAGCCTCTTCCGCGCCCTGGAGGCCGAGCCCGACAACGCCGAGCTGCGGGGCCAGGTCGCCGAGCTGCTGCTCGAACGCGGGCGCCACGCCGAGGCGCTCGAGCACGCGTCGCGCATCCTCCGCACCGAGCCGACCAGCGCCACGGCGCTCACGGTGATCGCGGGGGCGAGTGCAGCCCTCGCAGGAACTCCGGCTCCCCAGCCAGCAGCCCTCTCCGCCGAGCCTCCCGCCGCCCCAGCCGCCGCACCCGCCGCCGCCGCGCCGACCGCGTTCGACTGGCACCGCGCCGAGGCCGACCTCGGCCCGCAAGACGTCCCCGCGCCGTTCGTGAGCGACGACGCCGACGGCACGGACGACGGGCGCATCGCCATTCAGCCCGGTGACGACGCCGTCGTCCCCTCCCTCGACGTCGAGATCCCCAAGGTGACGCTGGCCGACGTCGGCGGCCTGGAGGTGGTCAAGCAGCGGATCCGCGAGTCGTTCCTCGAGCCGATGAAGCACCCGGAGGTTGCGGCCGCCTTCGGCAAGACGCTCCGCGGCGGGCTCCTGCTCTACGGCCCTCCCGGCTGCGGCAAGACGTTCATGGCCAAGGCGATCGCGGGCGAGCTCGGCGCTCGGTTCATCACCGTCGGAATCAGCGACATCGTGGGCAGCTACCAGGGCGAGACCGAGCGCAACCTCCACAACCTGTTCGAGAAGGCCCGCAGCCTGGCGCCCGCCGTGCTCTTCCTCGACGAGCTCGACGCCATCGGCGCCCGCCGCTCCGGCCTCGGCGCCGGCTGGTCGGGGCTCCGCCTCATGGTCGACCAGCTGCTGCTCGAGCTCGACTCGATGGTCGCCGACAACGACGGCCTGTTCGTGCTCGGCGCCACGAACTCGCCGTGGGACGTCGACGCGTCGCTCCTTCGCCCCGGCCGCTTCGACCGCATGATGCTCGTGCTCCCGCCCGACGCCCCGGCGCGCGAGGCCATCCTCACGCACCACCTCGAACGCCGCCCCATCGCCGGCATCCAGCTGCAGAAGCTCGTCGACCGCACCGACGGCTTCTCAGGCGCCGATCTCGAGCACCTCGTCGCCTCTGCGGCGGAGCAGGCGATGACCCGGTCGATCAAGTCGGGCGTCATCGAGCCGATCAGCATGAAAGACCTCGAGACCGTGCTCAAGCAGGTCAAGCCGAGCACCGGCTCGTGGCTCGTCAGCGCCAAGAACGTCGCCAGCTTCGCCAACGCCGACGGCCGCTACGACGACCTCGTCGAGTACCTCAAGCAGAAGCGGATTCTCTAGCGACCGATGGAGGGGGACGCAGAGGGGATCATCACCCGGGCCGATCAGCTACGCGGGCTCGGCCAGCACGACCGTGCCCGCACACTCATCGACGACGCCCTCGGCGCCGACCCCGAGAACCCCGACTTGCTGTTCGAGCACGCTCTCCTGCTCACCGACGCCGGCACCCGCTGGGGCCTCATCCTGGCCGAGAGCACCCTTCGCGAGGTCATCGCCGCCGAGCCCGACAGGCTGACGTTCCGCGTTGCCTGGGCCACCGTCATGTCGCTCCTCGGCCACCTCGACGAAGCTCGGTCCGCCCTCCTCGACCTGCTCGCGGTCTCGCCCGACCTCGCCGAAGCCCATCTGCAGCTGGCGATCACTTACCTCGGCGAGGGCGACGGCAACGCGCACCTCGCCGACGAGACCCTGGCCCGCTCCGCCTCCCGCCGCAGCCTCGAGCTCACCCGCGGCTCGACCCGTGCATACCTCACGGCGATCACCATCGAGCGCCACTTCGGCCACGACGCCGAAGCCCTGCGCCTCACGAACGCCGCGCTCGAGACCGACCCGACGAACCAGCCGCTGCAGGTCGTCCGGGCCGAGCTGGCACCCCTGGCCGAGCAGGCGTCGCGCGCCCTCGACCTGCTCACGCTCGACCCGACCGACGGCCCCTCGCGGTCACTCCTCGACGCCGTCGTCACCTGGCGTCGGCGCGCGGCCGCGACCCCGCTCCTGCTCGCCGCGCTCCTGCCGGGGCTGCTGCTCGTGCTCGACCTCTCCCCCGCGCTCCCGGCGGTCGGAGCCGTCGCCTCCCTCGTGGTGTGCGCGCTGGCCGGAGCCGCCTACCGCGACTTCCGCCGCGGGCTGCCCCCGGCGTACCTGGCGCTGAGGCGCACCGAGTTCAGGCAAGGTCCACTCGTGGTCGGCGGGGCGGCGGCCGGGCTGGTGGTGATGGCGGTCGGTGCGGCGGCGGCGGTGGCCTCAAGGGATGCCGCCGCGTTCCTGCTGCTGATCGCCTCCCTGATCGACTTCGCCGTCTTCGTGCTGATCGCGCGCGACGACCACCGGATTCTCTACCGTGCCCAGCCCGGCGCGGCGTCCGCGTACGGAACCGCCTACCGCTTCGCCCGACGACGCCTCGAACTCGGCGCCTGGACCGCAGTCGCGACCGCCGTCATCGGCCTCGTCATCGCGGTCACCCCCTACGTCCGCAACGACGTCGACCCCACCGCCGACGTGATCCCGTTCGCCGCCGTCGGCGCCGCGTTCGCCGTCATCACGATCTACACGCTCGTCGAGACCGTCGCGTCGCACCAGAGCGTGCCGCTCACGCGCAGTCGGATGCGCCTGTTTCGTGCCCGCCGGGCCCTCTCCGTGATGGCTGTCGCGCTGACGATGGGCAGCTTCGCGGTGGGCGCCGCCACGGGCTTCACGCTCGATGACGGCGCAGGAACTCCCCGCCCCGTCTCGACCCTCCACCCCGCTCCCTACACCCCCGACCCTGCCGAACCCGCCTCCGGGGCCTGCGCCTACACGCACCCGCACGCCTTCACGCCCTCGACCCCCTGCGGCCCGTGATGGCGACCGACCCCGAAGCCGTCTTGCACCAGGCCCTCACCTTCGAGGGGCTGGGGCAGACGCAGCGCGCCTTCGAGCTCGTCGGAGCAGCCGTCGTCGAGCACCCCGGCCACCCCAGGCTGCTGACCGAGCTCGCCTCGCTGCAGGCCGACCTCGGCGACCTGCCGCGCGCCGAGGTGCGCGCCCGCGAGGCCGTGGCCGCCGCGCCGAACGCACCCGGGCCGCGCATCATGCTGGCCAACATCATCCTGCGGGGCGGCCGCAAGGAGGCCGCCCGGAAGCACCTCGACGTCGTGCTGCAGCTCGCGCCCGACCACCCGGCGGCGCACATCAACTACGCGCTCACCTACCTCGGAGCCCGCTCGGCCCGCGAGCGCGCCATCGGCCGCCAGGCGTACGAGCGCGCCCTCGAGCTGAGCCGCGGCTCCTCGTCGATGGTCGACCTGGCCGCGATGATCGAGCACGACTACGGCAACGACCCCGAGGCCATCCGGCTGCTCGACCAGGCGCTCGAGCTGGAGCCGCAGAACCGCGCGCTCCTCAAGTCGCGTGTGGAGTACTCGGCCGTCGGCGAGCAGACCGACGCCCTGACGACGCTGCTTCAGGCCGACCCGGGCGACTCCGAGTCGCGCGAGCTGCTCGACGCCGTCGTCACGTGGCGCCGGCGGGCCGCGGGGTCGGCTCCGCTGATCGCGGCCTTCCTGCCCGCGCTGCTGTTCGTCTCGACACGCGCCTGGCCGATGACCGTTGCCGGAGTGGTGATCGGCCTCATCGGCTGCGCCCTCGCCGGCGCCTGGTACCGCGGGTACCTGCAGCGGCTGCCGGAGGCGTACCGGCGGGTGCGCCGGTCGGAGTTCCGCGGGTTCGGGGTGGCGCGGGCGCTCGCGGCGGCGGGGCTCGCGGCGCTGGCGGCCGCCGGGGTGGCTGCGCCCGTGTCGGTGTGGGCGAGTTCCTGCGCCCTCGGGGTCTCGGCCCTGCTCGAGGTCGCCGCGCTGTCGATCGCCGCGCAGGACGACCGCCGCGTGCTCCGGACGGCCCGGGCCCGCACCGGCTACGCCTGGTACGGCACGGCCAACCGGTTCGGAACGCTCCGTCAGGAGCTCGCCCTCTGGACAGCGCTCGCCACCGCCGTCGTCGGACTCTCGGCATATTTGACGGGGTGGAGCGTCGTCTCGGGCGGCGCCTCGGTCGCCCCGCTCGTCGCGATCGGGGTGGTCACCGCCGCGATCGCGATCTTCGCGCTGTGCGAGGCGATCATGACGACGGCCAGCGTTCCGCACCGGTTCGGCGGGCGGCTGGCGTTCCGCTACCGGCTCGGGATCGCCGCGCTCGCGACGCTGGCACTCGTCGGGAGCCTGACCGCCGGCGCGCTCACCGGGTTCGCGCCGACGTCGTCGTCGAACCCCTCGCCCGGCGGTGACCCGTCGGTGGTCGACCCGGACTTCGACTTCCCGACCGACCCGGTCACCGTGCCGCACATCACGTTCTCAGTGCCGCCGGTGCCGACGTTCGCGCCGACGCCGTAGGGGGCGGGGGCGGCGTGCCCTCCGCGGCCGCATCTAGTCACGAATCCGACTTCTCGGCGCGTTTATTCGCGACTAGATGCCGGAATCGCGACTAGATGCGTCGGCGCGGCGGGGCGGGGCGGCGTGGGGCGGCGAGCGCCGCCTCGATCTCGAGCTCGAGGGCGCCGGCCGTCGAGCGATCGTCGTAGAACTCGACCCACGCATCAGCAACGTGACCAAGCGGGTCCGCGTCGTGGACGACGTACGGAGCGTTCGACGCGCTGATCCGCTTGGTGCCGTGGTCGTCGGGTTCGCCGAGCACGAGTGCGTCGACTCCGTGCGACTCTCCCAGGGCCGTGATGACCTCTGCCGATCGCGCGCCGATGACGGCCACGATCGTCGCGTTCTGGACTGCCACAGCCCACTGGACGTCCCGGGTGCGGGATGCACCCACGTGCAACCCGCTCGGGGCCGCCGGAGACGAATCTCAGCGAATACCCACCTTCCTGCTCCGGGTCTCCGAACAGTCGTCTGAAAGCAGGCATTCGACGACTCGAGGCAGCCATGACCACCATCACTCCCCCGCGACTCACGGCGGCTCGGCGCCAGACGGCCTCGGTAGCGGCCTCACCTCTTGTGGAATCAGAGGCGCTGCGGGCTCTCGATGAGTCGGCGAGCCGCCGCCTCGTCCGTGCAGCCGAGCGTCGTCGCCAGCGTGTCGTCACCGTGGCCTGCTCGATCCTCGTCGGACTCGGCGCCACCGGCACCCTCGCCTTCGCAAGCCTCCTCGTCGCCGGCCACTAGCGGCGCTTCGGCCACCCACGACCGGCTCCAGGCCTCAGGCCTCAGGCCTCAGGCCTCAGGCCTCAGGCCTCAGGCCTCAGGCCTCAGGCCACGGTGACCGTCACTTCGTCCCAGCCCTCGGCCCCGTCGGGAGCCGGCGGAACGTACTTCGCCGTCTGCCGCTTGCCGTCTTTCGACGTCGCCCGCACCTGGATCCGGTGCCGGCCCTTCGTGGCGTCCCACCGGTACACCCACTGCCGCCAGGTGTCGTCGCTGATCGAATCGGCGAGCGTCGCCTCGACCCAGTCACCGTTATCGACGCGGATCTCGACGGCGGCGACGCCGGTGTGGGGCTCCCACGCGACGCCGGCGATCGGCACGGTGCCCGCCGACACGGTCTTCGAGCCCGACGGGGTGTCGATGCGCGACTCCAGCTTCGCCGGCCCCTTCTCGGTCCACCCTCGCGTCGACCAGTACGCCTTCTCGTCGGCGAAGCGCGTGACCTTCAGCGATGTCACCCACTTCGTGGCGCTCACGTAGCCGAACAGGCCGGGCACGACCATCCGCACCGGAAATCCATGCTCGAGCGGCAGAGGCTCGCCGTTCATCCCGATCGCGAGGAGCGCCTGCGTCGAGTCGTCCTGCAGCACCGACAGCGGTGTGCCGGCGGTGAAGCCGTCGATGCTCCGCGACAGCACCATGTCGGCCGACGCGTCGGGAGCCGCGCGCTTGAGCAGCTCCCGGATCGGATAGCCGAGCCAGCGCGCGTTGCCGATGAGGTCGCCTCCGACCTCGTTCGACACGCACGACAGCGTGGCCGTGTGCTCGACGAGCGGGAGGTCGAGCAGCTGCTTCCAGGTCAAGGTGATGGGCGTCTCGACAAGCCCCTCGATCTGCAGGCTCCACGTCGACGGGTCGACCTGCGGCACGGAGAGCGCCGTGTCGATCCGGTAGAAGTCGGCGTTGGGCGTGATGTACGGCGTGATGCCGGCGACCGAGAGCGAAGCCCCCGCCGGAGCCGCATCCTCGGTCACGGCAGCGGCCGGCAGCTTCACTGCGGCACGCAGTGCCTCCGCATTGACGACGGCGCCGTTGATCACTCGGGCGCCCGCCCCGACCACGGCCCACGCCGCAGCGCTGAGCGCGGTCCAGCGGAAGAACGCGCGCCGTTCCAGGCCCGACGACCGCATGGCGGGCGACAGCTTCGGCCGCACCTCCATCTCGCCGGCGTCGTACCGTGCGGCGGCCTCCCACCGGAACAGCCGCGCGATCACGGCATGGAGCACGAGAGTGGCGACGATGGCTCCGACGAGCGACGGCACGATGTCGAAGTTGCCTGCTCCGGCACGGGTGCGCACGGCGAGGATCGCCAGCAGCCCGCCGACGCCGAACACCACGCGCCCCCACGGTGGCCGGCTGCGTTCGAGCAGCCCGGCGCCCGCCGTGATGATCACGAGCAGAACCCCCATGAGCGCGAAGAGCGCAGCCTTGTCGCCGGTGCCGAACAGCGCCACCATCAGGTTCTTCGCCCCGGGCGGCGCGAGGTCGATGACCGCGCTGCCGACGCCCACGAGCGGGCTGGACCCGGCGCCGATCACGACGGCGACCGCCTCGGCCGACGCGAGGAACGCGATCAGGGCGAGGACCCCGCCGAGCGCCGCCCACACCTTCAGCGCGCGGCTCGACGGCACCGCCGCGGCAGGCGGGGCCGCGACAGGCGGAGCGACACGTGTGGTCATGGATCGAGGCTAGGCGAGCGGCCCGAGTTCCTGCTGTGGTTATCCACAGTCTCGCGGCATCTCGTAAGACCCGCGCCGTGCCTTATCGAAGGACGCCGCGTCGGCACACAAGGATTTCGCGCTCCGGCTGCAGGCACCACAAGGAGATCCGCCCTGCCGTGCGCACGCCACAAGGACGCCCACCCCCGCAATCCTCACCAAAGGCAGCCAACGATTTGCCAACCCGGCAAACGAGCTTGCCCCCGCACCCGCGCCGCCCCCACTCTGGGAGCATGACCTCCTCTCCCGTGCCCGACGAAGCCTTCTGGAACGACCTCTACGGCGACCGCCCGCGCTGGAGCGGCAACCCCAACCCGCACCTCGTCTCGACCGCGACGGGCCTCACGCCCGGCCGCGCACTCGACATCGGATCAGGCGAAGGCGGCGACTCGATCTGGCTCGCACAGCAGGGATGGGATGTGACCGCACTCGAGCTGTCCTCCGTGGCGCTCACGCGGGCCCGCACCGCCGCCGAATCCGCCCCCGGGCTCCGCCCCGTCGAATGGCTGCACGCCGACGCCCTCACCTGGCGGCCGTCGGGCGCCGACTTCGACCTCGTCTCGTCGCAGTACTCGCACTTCCCGCCCGCTGAGATGTCGACGCTCCTCGCCATGATGGCGGCCGCCACCCGCTCCGCCGGCACGCTCGTCGTGGTGGGGCACGAGGCGCACGAGCACGCGATGATCGGACCGGAGTTCTTCTTCGCCGCCGCCGACCTCGCCGTGCAGCTCGGCGAGGGCTGGACCATCGCGCAGGCGGGCCTGCTGCCGCATCCGGTGCGCGAGGGCCGCGACGAGGTGCTGGTGGCGGTGAAGGCGACCGCATAAGAGAGGTCGCCGCTGGCCTGGTGCGCGTCTTTCGCGGGTCTGCATCGGCCCGTCACACGTCCGCCTCGGGCCCGCCTCGGGCCTGTGGAGAACGCCGACGAGTGTCGGCGGCCCCTGCCAGACTGGACCCATGACCGAGGCACCTCCCCTCGTCGATGCGACGGACGTGATCCGGCTGGTAGGCCGGCCGGCGTTCGAGCGCGCCAAGAGCTCTGTCCGGTCGCAGCTCGTGCTCAGCACCGCGTGGGATCCCGTCGAGCACCGCCTGAGCGGGTCGGTCAAGGGCAGCGAGGCCGAGCCGTACGAAGCCGCGGTCACCCTCACGTCGGCGCGCGGCGACTACGGCCGGCCGACGCAGAGCACCTGCACGTGCTTCGTCAGCGAGGCCTGCAAGCACGTCGCTGCGCTCCTACTCGCGGCGAACGCGGCGAAGGTGCAGCAGACCGTGACGGCGGGCGCGCAGTCCGTGTCGCCGGGGGCGCCTCCCGACCCGGCCGCCCCCGCCTGGAAGTCCGCGCTCGACGCCCTCACCGGCACCCCGGCACCTCCGCGCGAGACGGCTACGCCGATGGGGCTCCAGTTCGAGCTCCGCGAGCGTGGTCGCACGCCCACCCAGCGCTGGGGAGCACCGACGTCGCGAGCCGCCACGCCCCGCTCGGCCACGGCGGGCGGCAGCTTCCGGCTCGGTGTCCGGCCCGTCACGATGAGCGCTCGAGGCAACTGGACTCGCGGCTCCCTCACCTGGACCACCCTCCCGTTCTCGCTCAACCGTCTCGGCTCCAGCCCCGAGCAGCACCGCTGGTTCGGCCAGTTCCAGGCGCTGCACCGGTCTGCCCGGGAGGCGTACGTGCCGGGCGAGGCCGACTGGCTGTACCTCGACGACTTCGCGAGCCCTCTGCTCTGGCCGCTGCTGGCCGAGGGCGCCCGGCTCGGCATCGGCTTCGTCACCGGCAAGCGCGAGACCGACGTGACCGTGGCCGACGAGGCGCGGCTCACGCTCGACGCCGCGCGTGCTCCGCTCCCTGCCGCCGCCGCCGACGCCTCGATCCACCTCACTCCGACGGTGCTCGTCGGCGAGCGCTCCCATCCCGCGCCGTTCGTCGGGGTCGTCGCCGACCACGGGGTCTACACGTGGGCCTTCACGCCCGCGCCGCACTTCACCCTCGCGCCGACGGGACACCTGACCGCCGAGCAGCGGGCTCTGCTGACCAGCCCGCGCCCGATCGAGGTTCCGGCGGCGGCGAGGGACGAGTTCCTGCAGGAGTTCTATCCTCGCCTCGCCTCGACGGTGGAGGTCGTCAGCTCGGACGCCTCGGTGGCGCTACCCGAGATCGAGCCGCCGATGCTGACGCTCACCTGCACGTTCGAGGAGGGCGACCGCCTCGACCTCGAGTGGGCGTGGGAGTACGCCGGCCGCGTCGAGAGGCTGTCGACGTACCCGGCGCCGGGCGATCTCGACGACGTGCTGGGCGGCCCGCCTGCCAAGCTCGCGTTGCGCGGGCTCGACGCGGCGGAGTTCGTCGCCACGGTCCTGCCGGTGCTCGAGGCCCGCGACGACGTGCGCGTGCGCCAGGTCGGCGAGCGCCCCGACTACCGCGAGCTGACCGAGACGCCGCAGCTCACTGTGACCACGGTCGAGACGGAGAAGCGCGACTGGTTCGACCTCGGCGTGCTCGTCACCGTCGAGGGCCGCACCATCCCGTTCACGCCGCTGTTCAGCGCGCTGGCCAAGGGCCGCGACAAGCTGCTGATGGTCGACAAGACGTACCTGTCGCTGAAGCAGCCGGTCTTCGACGAGCTCAAGCGGCTGATCGCCGAGGCCGAGGCGCTCGACGAGTGGAGCGCTGGTGGCGGTCCGGCGGGCGAGCTCCACATCAACCGGTACCAGGCGAGCCTCTGGTCGGAGTTCGAGGAGCTCGCCGACGCCAGCCACCAGGCCGAGTCGTGGCGCCGCACCGCCGAGGGGCTCAACGGCATCGCGGCCGGCGAGAGCATCCAGGCGACTCCGGTGCCCGACACCGTGCAGGCCGAGCTGCGGCCGTACCAGGTCGACGGGTTCCGGTGGCTGGCCTTCCTCTACGAGCACGGGCTCGGCGGCGTGCTGGCCGACGACATGGGTCTGGGCAAGACGCTGCAGATGCTCGCCCTGATGGAGCATGTGCGGCGGGGTTCCGGAGTTCCTGCGCCCCCGTTCTTGGTCGTCGCGCCGACGTCTGTAGTCTCGAACTGGGTGGCCGAGGCGGCGAAGTTCACGCCGGGCCTTCGTGTCGCGGGCGTGACGACGACGGCGGCGAAGGGGCGGCTGAAGCTCGACGAGCTGGCTGCCGCGCACGACGTGATCGTCACGTCGTACGCGCTTCTGCGGCTCGACCTCGCCAGGTACGAGGCGGTGGAGTGGGCCGGGCTCGTGCTCGACGAGGCGCAGATGATCAAGAACCGGCAGTCGAAGGCGCACAAGGCGGCCGTCGAGATCCGTGCGCCGTTCAAGCTCGCCATCACGGGCACGCCGCTCGAGAACGACCTGATGGATTTCTGGTCGCTCTTCCACGTGGTGTCGCCGGGTCTGCTGACGACGGGTCTGCGGTTCACCGAGGAGTACCTCAAGCCGATCTCGCAGCACGACCGGCCCGATCTGCTCGCTCGACTGCGGCGGCGCGTGCGACCGCTGATGCTGCGGCGCACCAAGGAGCTCGTGGCGTCCGACCTGCCCGAGAAGCAGGAGCAGGTGCTGCGCGTCGACCTCGCGCCGGCGCACCGCAAGCTCTACGACCTCGTGCTGCAGCGGGAGCGGATGAAGCTGCTCGATCTCGTCGACGACCTGGATCGCAACCGGTTCATCGTGTTCCGGTCGCTGACGCTGCTGCGGATGCTGGCGCTCGACGCGTCGCTCATCGACGCCGAGGCCTACGCCGACGTGCCGTCGTCGAAGCTCGAGGTGCTGCTCGAGGAGCTCGCCGACGTGGTGGCGGGCGGGCACCGGGCGCTGATCTTCAGCCAGTTCACGTCGTACCTCAGGCTCGTTCAGGCCCGGCTCGACGGCGCGGGCATCGCGCACACCTACCTCGACGGCTCGACGCGCCACCGCGCCGAGGTGATCGACGAGTTCAAGGCGGGGTCGGCGCCGGTCTTCCTGATCAGCCTGAAGGCCGGCGGGTTCGGGCTGAACCTGACCGAGGCCGACTACGTCTTCCTGCTCGATCCCTGGTGGAACCCCGCCTCCGAGGCGCAGGCCATCGACCGCACCCACCGCATCGGTCAGACCTCGAACGTGATGGTCTACCGGATGATCGCCAACGACACCATCGAAGAGAAGGTCATGGCGCTGAAAGAGACCAAGGCCAAGCTCTTCGACGCGATGATGGACGACGATGAAGCCGCATTCGGCGGGTCGCTCACGGCGGCCGACATCCGAGGCCTGCTCGAGGGGTAGCACTGGCTCGTGCGTGCCCTCGAGGGCGACGGACCCTGTGGATAACTTCTGCGGGATGTCGGCGGCCCCTGCGAGAGTAGGGGCATGACAGACGGCACCACGACCATCGACGGCACCTCTCTCGAGGCGGAGGCCCTCGAGCTCCTGCGAGCGCTGACCGGGCGTGACGACGCGGTGTTCCACGACGGGCAGCTCGAGGCGATTCGGGCGCTGGTGGCCGATCGTCGGCGAGCCCTGGTCGTGCAGCGCACCGGATGGGGCAAGTCAGCCGTCTACTTCATCGCAACCCTTCTGCTCCGGCGTCGCGGGGCCGGCCCGACCCTGCTCGTAAGCCCTCTGCTCGCCCTCATGCGCGACCAGGTGGCGGCCGCTGCCCGTGCCGGAGTGCGCGCCGCAGCGCTCAACTCGGCCAACGCGCACGAGTGGGGCGACGTGCGCGAGCGCATCGCGGCCGGTGAGGTCGACGTGCTGCTGGTGTCGCCCGAGCGGCTCAACAACCCGCGGTTCCGCGACGAGCAGATGCCCGAGCTGATCCGCACGCTCGGCATGCTCGTCGTCGACGAGGCGCACTGCATCTCCGACTGGGGCCACGACTTCCGGCCCGACTACAGGCGGCTGGCTGACCTCATCCGCACGCTTCCGCACGAGGTTCCCGTGCTGGCGACGACCGCGACCGCGAATGCCCGAGTCGTGGCTGACGTCGAAGAGCAACTGGGCGCAGGAACCCCGGTGCTCACCATTCGAGGCTCCCTCGCCCGAGCCTCGCTCCGGCTCGGTGTGCTGACCCTGCCCTCGAGCAGGGAGCGCCTCGGCTGGCTCATCGACCACCTCATCGACCTGCCCGGCTCGGGCATCATCTACACGCTCACCATCTCCGCCGCCGACGACACCGCGCGGCTGCTGCGTGACGCCGGGTACGACGTCGCCTCCTACTCCGGGCGCACCGATCCCGAAGAGCGCGAACGGCTCGAGCAGCGCCTCAAGACGAACGACCTGAAAGCGCTCGTGGCGACCAGCGCCCTCGGCATGGGGTTCGACAAGCCCGACCTCGGGTTCGTCGTGCACCTCGGCGCGCCGAGCTCCCCCGTCGCGTACTACCAGCAGATCGGCCGCGCGGGGCGAGCCACCGACTCGGCCGACGTGCTGCTGCTGCCGGGGAGCGAAGACGGCGAGATCTGGCAGTACTTCGCGACAGCGTCCATGCCCTCCGAGGCGCGCGCGCACGCGGTGCTGTCCGCGCTCACCGACCTGCCCATGTCGACGCAGGCGCTCGAGGCCCGGGTCGACGTCAAGCGGTCGCCGCTCGAGCTGATGCTCAAGGTGCTCGACGTCGACGGAGCCGCCAAGCGCGTGCAGGGCGGCTGGATCTCGACGGAGACCGGCTGGAGCTACGACGCCGAGCGCTACGGCCGCATCGCCGAGGCCCGCGTCGCCGAGCAGAACGCGATGATCCGGTACGAATCGGGCGAGACCTGCCGCATGCAGCTGCTGCAGGCCGACCTCGACGACCCGGCCGCGGCACCCTGCGGTCGGTGCGACGTCTGCGCCGGCGCTTGGTACCCGGTCGACGTCGACTCATCCGCAGCCACGCAGGCCGCCGGCGCCCTCGACCGGGTCGGCGTCGAGATCGAGCCCCGCGCGCAGTGGCCGACAGGCGCCGACCGCGTGGGCCTGTCGGTCAAGGGCAAGATCAGCCCCGCCGAGCGCGTGGAGCCCGGCCGTGCCCTCGCCCGACTCACCGATCTCGGGTGGGGAACAACCCTCCGCACCACCTTCGCCCCGGCCACCCCCGACGCGCCGCTCAGCCGCTCCCTCCTCGACGGGTGCGTGCGCGTCCTCGCCGACTGGCCGTGGGAGGCCCGACCCACCGGCATCGTCGCGATGCCGTCGTCGACCCACCCGCAGCTCATCGCATCCCTGGCCGAGGCCCTCGGCGCCGTCGGCAGGCTTCCCGTGCTGGGCTCGCTCGCGTCGTCGCGCGTGGCCCCTCCCGGCCCGACCGGTGCGGCCGATTCCGTTCCGGCCAGGCGCGAGCGCGGCGGAAACAGCGTCTTCCGCCTCGCCGACGTCTGGGAGAGCGTGCACGTGCCGGCCGAGCTCGCCGCGACCCTCGCCGCCCACTCCGGCCCCGTCCTGCTCGTGGACGACCTCGTCGACAGCCGCTGGACCCTCACCGTGGCCGGCCGCGCCCTCCGTCGTGCTGGCGCCGACGCCGTGCTGCCCTTCGCGCTCGCCGTCGTCGGCTAGGGCGGGCGGGGCGTCGCGTCCGTCGCGCCCGGCGTCCGCACGCCCGCGCCTCGTGTTCACCTCAGCCCGACGCAGCGCCCCCGCACCACGATCGGGACTCCACACCACGCACCCGGCCGAACGCACCACGATCGGGACTCCACACCACGTCGTGCCGTGGTGCCGAGTCCCGATCGTGGGTCGGGCCCGACGACCGGCCGCCGATGCCCACGATCGCGATACTCCGGCCCACGATCGCGACATGACACCACAATCCGGCTTGGTGTCATGTCGCGATCGTGGGCCGAGCTGCCGCGAAGGACACTCCGGGCCGCCGCGCAGGCGCGCCGCGCTACTCCGGCGGCACCCCAGGCCCACTCGACCCCGCACCAGCCCCACCAGCCCCACCAGCCCCCGCCGGGCCCCCCGGCCACGCCGGCCCACCACCCCCGAGCCGCCGCCGCACCCGCGCGATCGGCCCGGTGCGCGGCTCGCGCTCGAGCGGCGCGACGACCTCGCGGTCGTAGTGCGCGCTGAGCTCGGAGAGCAGGACGGCGCGCTGGGCGCGCGCGTACGCCCGCGACTCGCGACTGAACGCGACGACGGTTGCCCAGCACATCAGGATCATCACGATGCTGAAGGGCAGCGCCGTGGTGATGGCGGCGGTCTTGAGGGCGGTGAGGCCGCCGGCGACGAGGAGCGCGATGGCCACGAGCGCAGTGATGCCGGCGAAGAAGACGCGGATCCACGCCTTCGGCTCGATGTCGCCGCCGGTCGCGATCATCGCCATGACGAGCGCGCCGCTGTCGGCCGACGTCACGAAGAACACGGCGATGAGGATGATCGCACCCACGACGAGCACCGACCCGGCCGGCAGCGACCCCAGCAGCTGAAACAGAGCCCCCTCGACGTCGACAGCCCCACCCGAGCCGGCACCAGACCCACCGAAGACATCCCCAGCCCCACCCGAGCCGGCACCAGAACCACCGAAGACGGCCCCAGCCCCACCCGAGCCGGCACCAGAGCCACCGAGAGCACCCCCGATCAACCCCCCACCCCCGTACAGCTGCGCGAACAGCGCCGTCCCGCCCAGCACGCCGAACCACAGGAAGGTCAGCAGCGTCGGAACGAGCAGCACCCCGAAGACGAACTGCCGCACGGTGCGTCCCTTTGAGATGCGCGCGATGAAGATCCCGACGAACGGCGCCCACGACATCCACCAGCCCCAGTAGAACGTCGTCCAGGTGCCCTGCCACGCCTCGCCGCGCGCACCCGAGAACGCGCTGACCGTGAACGACAGCCCGACGAAGCCCTGCAGGTAGGCGCCGATCGACTGCACGAATTCCCTCAGCAGGAACTGCGTGGGCCCGACGATCAACACGAAGACGAGCAGTGCGCCGGCGAGCAGCAGGTTGAAGTTCGACAGGAGCTTCATGCCCCGCGCCACACCCGTGACGAGCGAGACGACGGCGACGAGCGTGACGACGATGATCAGCACGATCTGCACGGTCAGCGACGACTGCACGAACCCGGTCTTCTCGAGCCCGGCGCTGATCTGCAGGACGCCGAGGCCGAGCGAGGTGGCGACGCCGAAGAGCGTGCCGACGAGAGCGATGACGTCGATCAGGTTGCCCCACCCGCCGCGCACCCGCTTGCCGAGCACGGGCTCGAGCGCCCAGCGGATCGACACCGGCCGGCCCCGGCGGTGCACGGCGTAGGCGAGGGCCAGCCCGACGACCACGTAGATGCCCCATGCGTGCAGGCCCCAGTGCAGGAAGGTCTGCGTGATCGCCTCCTGAGCGAGGTGCGCGGGCGTGCCGGTGACGCCGGGGCGCGGGTCGGCGAAGTGGCTGAGCGGCTCCGACACCCCGTAGAAGACGAGTCCGATGCCCATTCCCGCGGCGAAGAGCAGCGAGAACCACGACGCCGTCGAGAACTCCGGCTTGTCGGTGTCGCGGCCGAGCACGATGTCGCCGTACCGGCTGAACCCCATCCAGATCGCGAAGCCGACGAAGCCCGCGGCGATCAAGACGTAGTACCAGCTGAAGTCGCGCACGATGGCGGTCTGCACGGCGGCGAACACGCCCTCGGCGGTGGCGGGTGCGGCCAGCGTGAAGGCGACGAAAGCGAGCACCAGCACGGCGGCGGGCCAGAACACCCAGCGCTTGACGGCGGGCGCACCTGAAATCCTGACGGCAGGCGCACCTGACTTCTGCGACGACATTCCGACCCCGATCCGTGGGAGGTGAGCCCACTGAAATGGAGTATGCCACGAGTCGCGGCAGCGAGTTCCTGCGCCAGAAGCAGAACTGCACGATCTGCAATCTCCCCCGCAGACGTAACCGCGCGAAAACCACGAGGGCAGGATGGCCCGAATCGCACGACCCGAGCAGTAGATACTCCGGAGGTCCTCATGGCTGCAACGACCCAAGCGCCCGCGCCCAAGCAGGAGACGGAGCTCAAGCGGGCGATCGGCCCGAAGCTCCTGCTGCTGTTCATCGTCGGAGACATCCTCGGCACGGGCGTCTACGCCCTCACCGGGCAGGTCGCGGCGGAGGTCGGCGGGGCCGCGTGGCTGCCGTTCCTCATCGCGTTCGGCGTCGCGCTGGTGACGGCCTTCTCGTACCTGGAGCTCGTGACGAAGTACCCGCAGACCGCCGGCGCCGCGCTCTACGTGCACAAGGCATTCGGCATCCACTTCGTGACGTTCCTCATCACGTTCATCGTGATGTGCTCGGGCATCACCTCGGCGGCGACGGCCTCCCGTGCGTTTGCGGCGAACCTGGCGGCGGGCATCGACGTCGAGCTCGGCAACGGCACGGTCATGCTGATCGCGATGGGCTTCATGCTGCTGGTGATGGCCATCAACTTCCGCGGCGTCTCCGAGAGCGTCAAGGCGAACGTCGTGCTGACGCTGGTCGAGCTGTCGGGTCTCGTGATGGTGATCCTGATCGGCTTCTACGCCATCTTCGGCGGCCGCGCCGACTTCTCGCGCGTGGTCATGTTCGAGACCCCGGGCGACAAGGCGCTGCTGCTCAGCATCTCGACCGCGACGAGCCTGGCGTTCTTCGCGATGGTCGGCTTCGAGGACAGCGTCAACATGGCCGAAGAGACGAAGGACCCCTCGAAGATCTTCCCGCGCGTCATGCTCACCGGACTCGGCATCACCGCCGTCATCTACGTGCTCGTGTCGCTCTGCGCGGTCGCCGTGGTGCCGATCGGCCAGCTCGCCGACAACGAGACGCCCCTGGTGACGGTCGTCGAGACGGCGGCGCCGGGATTCCCGATCGGATCGCTGCTGCCGTTCATCTCGATGTTCGCCGTCGCCAACTCGGCGCTCATCAACATGATGATGGCCAGCCGCCTGCTCTACGGCATGAGCAAGCAGCGCGTGCTGCCCGGCTTCCTGTCGAAGGTGCACACGAAGAACCAGACGCCGTGGGCCTCGATCCTCTTCACGACCGGGATCAGCCTGCTGCTGATCGGCTACGTGTCGCTGTCGCCGGAGTCGCCGATCGTCGCCGTGCTCGGCGGAACCACCTCGCTGCTGCTGCTCGCCGTGTTCGCGGTGGTGAACCTCGTCGTCCTGAAGCTGCGGCGCGACACCGTGCCGCACGGCCACTTCCGCGCCGGCCGCGTGCTGCCCGTCATCGGGATCCTCGCCTGCCTGTGGCTGGTCCTGCCCTGGTCGTCGGGCCGCGGCGACGAGCAGTACGAGATCGCCGGCGCCCTCCTCGTCATCGGGATCGTGCTCTGGGGCGTCACCTTCCTCGTCAGACGGCGCACAGGAACTGCAGCTCCCGAAGCTGCACCGGCGCCCGAAGACGAGCCCGCCGCCCGCCCCTGACGGCACCGCACCCCGCCTGAATTGCCGCCCCGGCACCACCCACCCCTCCCGACCGACTACGGTTCATACAGTGAGTGACGAAAAAGCCCCGATCGAGACCGAGAATCCCGCAGCCGCAGAGAGCGGCGAGAGCGACCAGGTGACGTTCGCCGACCTGGGGCTGAGCGACGAGGTCCTGAAGGCCGTCCGCTCCATCGGCTATGAGACGCCGTCGGCGATCCAGGCCGCGACGATCCCGACGCTGCTCGCCGGCCGCGACGTCGTCGGCCTCGCCCAGACCGGAACCGGCAAGACCGCCGCCTTCGCGCTCCCCATCCTGTCGCGCCTCGATGTGTCGGCCAAGAAGCCGCAGGCGCTCGTCCTCTCCCCCACCCGCGAGCTCGCGCTCCAGGTCTGCGAGGCGTTCGAGCAGTTCGCGTCGGGCATGCGCGGCGTCCACGTGCTCCCCGTCTACGGCGGCCAGGCCTACGGCGTGCAGCTGTCGGCTCTCCGCCGCGGCGTCCACGTCGTCGTCGGCACCCCCGGCCGCATCATGGACCACCTCGCCAAGGGCACGCTCGACCTGTCCGAGCTCAAGTACCTCGTGCTCGACGAGGCCGACGAGATGCTCAAGATGGGCTTCGCCGAAGACGTCGAGACGATCCTCGCCGACACCCCCGACGACAAGCAGGTCGCGCTGTTCTCGGCGACGATGCCGTCGCAGATCCGCCGCATCTCGAAGCAGTACCTGAACGACGCCGAAGAGATCACGGTCAAGCAGAAGACCACCACGTCGGCCAACACCACCCAGCGCTACCTGATGGTGTCGTACCCGCAGAAGGTCGACGCCCTCACGCGCATCCTCGAGGTCGAGAACTTCGAGGGCATGATCATCTTCGTCCGCACCAAGAGCGAGACCGAGACGCTGGCCGAGAAGCTGCGGGCCCGCGGGTACTCCGCCGCCGCCATCTCGGGAGACGTCGCCCAGGCGCAGCGCGAGCGCACCGTCAACCAGCTCAAGTCGGGCAAGCTCGACATCTTGGTCGCCACCGACGTCGCGGCCCGCGGCCTCGACGTCGACCGCATCAGCCACGTCGTCAACTACGACATCCCGATCGACACCGAGTCGTACGTCCACCGCATCGGCCGCACCGGTCGCGCAGGCCGCTCGGGCGCGGCGATCAGCTTCGTCACGCCCCGAGAGCGCCGCCTCCTCGGTGCGATCGAGAAGGCCACTCGCCAGCCGCTCACGCAGATGCAGCTGCCGACCGTCGAAGACGTCAACGTGACCCGCCTGACCCGCTTCGACGACTCGATCACCGAGGCGCTGTCGCAGGAGGCGCGGATCTCGGACTTCCGCGACATCATCGCGCACTACGTCGAGCATCACGACGTGCCCGAGGCCGACGTCGCCGCCGCCCTCGCCGTCGTCGCCCAGGGCGACACCCCGCTGCTGCTCGACCCGGCCGCCGAGCGCGCCGCGCGTCCGCCGCGCGAGGAGCGCCCCGCCCGCGACGGAGACCGTCCGGCTCGCTCGTTCGACCGCGACGACCGCGGCGAGCGCCCCGAGCGCCGCCCCCGCTCGAACGCGCCGATGACCGCCTACCGCATCGAGGTCGGTCGCCGCCAGCGCGTCGAGCCGCGTCAGATCGTCGGCGCTCTGGCCAACGAGGGCGGACTGTCGCGCGAGGACTTCGGCGCCATCCAGATCCGCCCCGACTTCTCGATCGTCGAGCTCTCGTCGGAGGTCGGCCAGGACATGCTCGACCGCCTCGCCGACACCCGCATCAGCGGCAAGCTCATCGAGATCCGTCCCGATCGCCGTGGTGCCGGGGTTGCGCGTCCGCCGCGCGAGTCCGACCGCGGGTCGCACGACGAGCGGCCGGCGCGCAAGCCGCGCTACTAGAAGTCCTGCGGGCCCTGCCGCGGGTTGCGTCCAGGCGCGCGCGCTCGACGGGGTTGGGTGTGCGCTCCGACGGCAGGTTGCCGGCGGCAGTTCCTGCGCTTCCCGGACTCTTCGGCGAGGTGGCCCCCACCGTCGCCTCGCCGCCCGCGACCCGACGCGCAAGGCCACCTCGCGCGGCTCGACCGGCAACGCCACCTCGCGCGGCTAGCCCGGTAACGCCACCTCGCGCCGCCCGACCCACGGCCCACGGCCCGGGCCACATCACCCTGCAACCGGATACCCTCACCGCATGGACGATCTCACAGTCGAGCTGGCATCCGTCGGGCCTGCCGCCTTCACCGCATCTGACTACAGGCCGGCTCGCGTCCGGCACGTGGTGCTCTTCCGCTTCGGGCCGGAGACGACGCAGGAGCAGCGCGACGAGGTGACTCGGCGGTTCCGGCAGCTGCGCCACTCGGTCCGGCCCGACGGCGCCCCGTACATCGTGTCGATCGAGGCGGGCCCGCAGTCGAGCGGCGAGAATGCCGGACACGGCTTCGAGGTCGGCTTCGTCGTGACCTTCGCGTCGGAGGGCGACCGCAACTACTACGTCGGCGCCCCCGTGCAGAGCGACCCCGCGTTCTTCGACCCGGAGCACGCCTCCTTCAAGGAGTTCGTCGGCCCCCTCCTCGAGACCGGCGGCCGCGGCGCGCTCGTGTTCGACATCGTCGACGACGGTGACTCCTGAGAAGCGCGGTCAGTTCCGCAGCTGCCGCGGCAGGTCGTCGATGCGCGCCATCTCGTCGTCGTCGAGGGCGAACCCGTCGAGGTCGATGTTCTGGCGGATCCGCTCCGGGTTCGACGACCGCGGAATCGCCACGATCCCCTTCTGCACGAGCCACCGCAGAGCGACCTGCGCGCTCGTGACGCCGTGATCAGATGCGATGGCACCCAGCGCAGGATCCCGCAGCACCGGCCCACCCTGCCCCAGGGGCGAGTACGCGGTCGTCGAGATCCCCCGCTGGCGGTTCTCCTCGACGAGCTGCGCGCGCTGGCGGCGGGGGTGCAGCTCGATCTGGTTGACGGCCGGCACGACGTCCGACCCCTTCGCGAGGGCGTCGAGGTCGGCCGCGTCGAAGTTCGAGACCCCGATGGCGCGTACCTGGCCGGCGTCGAGGAGTTCCTGCATCGCGAGCCAGGTCTCGAGGTTGGTCTTCGCGTTCTGCGGCCAGTGGATCAGGAGGAGGTCGATGACGTCGACTCCGAAGTTCTTGCTGGAGGCGTGGAAGGCGCGGCGGACTCCCCCGTCAGACATGTCGGTGCGCCAGATCTTCGTCGTGAGGAAGCGGTCGGCCGGGGCGAGGCCCTCGTCGGCCAGACCCGCGGCGACGTCGCGCTCCGTGTGGTACATCGTTGCGCTGTCGAACGCCGGGTAGCCGGCCGCCGCAGCCACGGCGACCGCCTCGCGGTTCACCTGCCAGGTGCCGAAGCCGATGGCGGGCATGGCGACGCCCGGGGCGTTGGGCAGGGGGACGGTCAGGTCGACGATGCTCATGCGGAGGGCCCTCTCACTCGGGGCCGTCTTCACGACCCGTCCTGATTCTGTCGTACCCGGTCCGAGGCGGGCCTGTCTCAGCGTGGGCGGTTCGCGGCGGAGCGCCCCGCACCTGGCGCGAGATGGCCTCCGCTGTCGCCGTGCCGGATCGCAGGCGACGGCGAGGGCCATCTCGCCGGCAGCGCCACGCCCGCACGAACGAAGACGGCCGCCCGTAGGCGACCGTCTTCACAAGCGCGTCGTTATCTGACGCTGGTCGGGCTGACAGGATTTGAACCTGCGACCCCTTGACCCCCAGTCAAGTGCGCTACCAAGCTGCGCCACAGCCCGAGATTGCTCTTCGTGATGAAGTGCGACCCGGTGTTGCCCCGACCGAGGCAACCGGACCAGCATACCCGACTCCGGCGCCCGCTCCGAACCACTCCTGCATCGGCGGAGGTGCGGCGACCCCCGACCCGCGCCGTAGGCTGGGGGCACGATGAGAGCGACGCACGTGAAGCCAGCGACGACGGTGATCGCGGTGGCGATCCTGAGTTCCTGCGCCCTGGCTTTGACGGGGTGCTCGACGGGGTACCCGAGCATCGAGGGCGTGTGGCGGGCCAGCGACGGCTCGGCCAACAAGACCGTCAGCGACGACGGAAACTGCACGAACATGCTCTACAAGGGCGCGACCATGATCGAGATCGCGAAGCCGGGCATGTGCCACATCACGGGCTCGGACGGCACCGGGTACACGCTCGAGGTCGAGCAGGGCGGCACCACCGTCGACTACATGGCGACGTTCTCGAAGAACGACTCGACGATGACGCTCTCCCGCGTCGGCGATGACTTCGTGACACTCACCAGGGTGCCCAGCGCCCACTGACCACCCGGGGCGCTCCCGCGGGCCCTCTCGCACGGCGGGCTCGGCCCGCGCGCCGCGAGTTCGCAAGGATCGCGCGGCGGGGCGTCCTTGTCGGCGTCGCACCCGCGCCCCGGGATCCTCGTGGGGCATGCACGATTCGCCCGAAATCCTCGCTCGCGTACACGGCGTCCTTAGCTAAGGACGACGACGACGCCCCTCACGCGTGATGCGCGCAGTGATCCCCCATCGGCTCCATCGGCAGGTCGAGCATGGGGTTGCCGTCGAAGAACCCGACGGGCTTGAGGTGGAACCCGGCGCGCGCGACCGGCATCACGGGCCAGTCCTCGGGCCGCACGACGTGGTGCACGCCGACGGTGTACCAGCAGACGACGTCCTGGTCTTCGAGCGGCCGGTCGCCCTCGATGAAGCGCGAGACGCCCTGGTCGACGGGCTGCTGAGCGATGTACTCGCCGGCCGCGTACCGCTCGCGGGGTGAGTACTGCGTCACCCAGAGCTGCTTCGTCGCGAAGGCTCCGCGCTCGCGCTGCTGCGACCCGGGCATCGCGAAGAAGGGCGCGGCCGCGCCGGGCTCGATCAGGTAGCCGGGGCGCCCGCCGATGCCGTTGAGCGTGTCGGACGACGTCACCAGCCAGGTGCGCGCGGTCTGCGGCGACGCCTCGCGGGCCGCGCCGGCCTCGGAGGTCAGGCGGGTGCGCGACACCTTCCACGCGCTCCCCCACGGGTTCTCGGGCCCCGCCGGGACCGCCGCCGAGTTCAGCTCGTCGACGTTGTTGCGCTGGCCGTCGACCTGCATGTCGAGGCGCACCGAGAAGAAGTGCTGGTGGTGCGGGCCGTAGAGCTGGGGCGCGACCTGCGTGCCGAAGCCGGGCTCGCCGCCGGGGGCGACCGCCCCCTCGAGCAGGGCGCCGGTCGAGATGATGCCGGTGAGCTTCACCTCGAGCTCGATGGAGCCGTCGAGGTGCAGGTTCCAGTAGAAGCCGTAGTCGTAGTTGCCGACGGTGACGAAGAACGAGATGACGAGGCGGCGGTTGCGGCGCACCTCGCCGCGGCCGTCGCGGTACTCGGTGTGCTTCCAGCCGATGCCGGCGTCCTCCTCGTGGATGCAGATCCCGTTCGGGATCGTGATCGCGCCGCCGTCCTGGTCGTTCACCACGGCGTCGAGGTAGAGGATCTCGCCGACGCAGTCGCAGCCGAGCTCGAGCGAGTTCGCGAGCACTCCGAGGCCGTACTCGCCCTCGTCGAAGACGTTCTTGTTCCAGTGCGTAGCCGCGGGGTCGCCGTAGGGCACGTACATCTCGGCGACCGACCCGCGGTAGAGCACCGGCCGCAGGCGGCCGTGGTCGTCGTACCGGACATCCTGCAGCACGACGCCCTCCCGGGGAGTGTAGCCGACGTTCAGCCGCCACGGGCCCCAGCTCAGCGAGTGCCCGTCGAGCACCACGCTCGACCCCTCGGGCTGGCTGATCTCGATCGGCTTCATCGGCGCGCGGGCCGCGGTGAGCGGCGGGTACTGGCCGTCGCGCGACCAGAGCGCCTCCTCGAAGTTGCCGTTGGTCGGCGGCAGCGGCACGACGCCGTGGTCGGCGACCTCCAGCACCTCCCAGGTGTCCATGTCGATCGTCACGATCAGGCCCTCGACGGGGTGCGCGTAGCCGTTGTCGTACTGCCCGCGTCGCACGAAGGTCAGCAGCCGGGCGAGCCGCCGCGTCGGGGCATCGCCCTCGCCGGTGTAGCCCGACGACCACTTGTCGATCATGGCGCCGCTGAAGTCGTCGACCCCGCGCAGCCGCATGGCGGCCTGCCAGCGCGGGTCGGCGCGCACCAGCTCCTCGGACTTGTCGAACTCCTCCACCGTGATCGGCGGCTGCACGCCCTCGATGTGCTCGAACGACACCACGGCGTCCTGCGTCAGCGACACGACCGCCTCGTACGTCGCGTGCTCGGCGGTCTCGCGGATCACCGCGAACCCCTGGCGGTCCCACGCGTCGCCGGGCTGCCAGGCGACGACCTCCGCCTTGGGCGGGTCGAACGTCTCGATGAAGACGAACCGCGAGGTGGCCTTCAGCCCGTGATCCCGGCGCAGGATCCGCGCCACCCCGGCGATCTCGGCCGCCGACAGCGGCTCGAGCGGGTGCGCGGCGGGGCCAGCGTCGCTCGTGCGGGCGGCGCCAGCGGGCACCGCGTCGTCGTGGTGGGCGTGGCCGGCGTGCGCGTCGTGGCCCGCGTGCGCGTCATTGTCGGCTTGCGCACTGTGGCCGGCGGGCTCGCGCGCGGTGTCGTCAGCGTCGGCGTGGTCGGCGTCGGGCGGGGTATGGGTCACGGGCGGTCCTCCGAGGCGGGGCTGGGGGCCGCGGCGACGTCGCCGGGCCGGCGTCCGTCGACCGTACCGACGGGGCGGGCCCCACGCCCACTGCCGAAACGGCGCGCAGGGTCGCCGTTTCGGCGGCGGCCGGCCGCGCTACCCCTGCGACGCCGGCACGGCCCGCGCCGCCCGCGGCCGCGCGAGCAGCACGACGAGCACCAGCGCCGCGAGGGCGAGCGCGACGATCGCCGGGGCTCCCACGTCGACCGCGTGGGCGAGCCCGCCGGCGGTGGCCTCGGCTCCGAGCCACAGGGCGGCGGCCCCCTGCACCAGGTAGGCGACGAGGTAGACGGCCGAGAGGGTTCCGGCGCGGTGGTGGGCGGGGGCGTAGCGGCTGACGATCTGGAGGCCGGCGGCGAACAGGAGGCTGTAGGCGACGCCGCCGAGCACGCAGAACACGAGGAAGAGCCCGAGCGAGTGCAGCGACGCGGCCAGGATGAGCGAGCCGAACCCGGCGGCGGCCGCGACGAACGCGATCGGGGTGGCCACGACGAGCGGGATCCTGCGCGATGCCAGCGCGACGACGCCGATCACGACCATCGACAGGGCGATGATGGCGCCGGTCACGAACGCGTTGTCGCTGCCGACGAGCTGCTTGCCGATCGACGCGCCGAGCGACAGCACCACGGCGCCGAGCGCGTACGAGGCGCTCACGCACACCGCCGCGGCGGCGACCGCGCCCCACAGGGCCTTCGGAACGTGGATGCCACGAGGTCGCCAGCGCGCGCCGCCGGCGGGGCGATCCGGCTCGAGGCGCCAGACCAGCACGAGCACGACGGCCTCGACGGCGAGCAGCACCCAGTAGGTGAGGTGCAGCGGGAACGGCGCGTACTGCACCAGCGCGCCACCCAGCAGGGTCGCGAACACGAGGCCGACCGCCGTCGACGCGGTGCTGATCGCGCCGGTGCGGGCCGAGTTGACCGGACCGGCGATGTCGATCATCTTCGCGGTTGCGGGGCTGAGCGACAGGCCGACTCCGAGGCCCATGAACCCACGGCCGATCAGCACCCAGACGACCCCGGGCGCGAGCGCGAACAGCAGCACGCCGACGATCGACGCGAGCACGCCCAGCAGGATGCTGCCTCGGCGCCCGATCGTGTCGCTGAGGTCGCCGAAGACGAGCAGCACGATCACGAGCACGAGCGGGTAGACGGCGAAGATGGCGGTCGTCGCGAACGGCGAGAGGTGCCAGTCGGCGGAGTAGAGCGGGTACACCGGCGTGGCCGCCCCTGACGTCCACAGCGCGAGGGCGAGGACGGCGGCGCAGGTCCAGAAGGCGAGACGGCTCGAAGCGGGCATGGGGCGACCCTAGCAGGGCTGGATACGGAAAACCAAGTGAGCTATCGTTGTCCCATGTCCCCGCGCCCCTGCCCCGACCCCACCTGCGGCATCGCCCAGAGCCTCGACGTCCTCGGCGAGCGCTGGGCCCTCCTCGTGGTGCGCGACGCGTTCCTCGGCAGAACCCGCTTCTCGGAGTTCCGCGCCTCCCTCGGCGTCTCTCCCGACGTGCTGACGACCCGCCTCGCGACCCTCGTCGAGTACGGGGTGCTCGAGCGGCAGACCTACCGCGAGCCCGGCGAGCGCGAGCGCGACGAGTACGTCCTGACCCCGGCCGGTCGCGAGCTGGCGCCGGTCCTGGCGGCACTCGGCCGGTGGGGCAACGACCACCGCCCGGTCGAGGGCGCAGGAACTCGCCTCTCGTACCGGGCCGCCGACACCGACGAGCCGCTGCGCCTGGCGTTCGTCGACCCAGCCGGGCGTGCTGTCGCGCCGTCGGCGGTGCGCGTCGAGCGGCGGCCGGTCGCGGCCCCGTAGCCGTCGCGCCGCCCGCGCCGCCGCGCCCCGCCGTCCGCCCGTGCACTCGCACGGCTAACCGTTTCGCGCGTCGCTAACCAACGCGACGGTTAGCGGCGCGTGAAACGGTTAGCTGAGCCCCTCCAGGCCGGCCAGCGGCCACGGCTGCCGCCCGCGCGGCCGCCGACCTCAGCCCCGCGCTGGCGGCGGGAACGCCGACCGCATCGTCGGCGACGACAGCTGCACGGCGACCCCGACCATGAGCGCCGAGAACACGAGCTGCTCGACGACCATCCACGTCGGGTACAGCCCGGGGAAGCTCGCGACGACCACCGTGACGAGCGGGAAGATCCGCGAGAACAGCCGCATCCGCGCGAACGCCCAGTAGTAGCCGAGCTGGGCGCGCCAGGCGAAGACGTACAGCGACAGCGTCAGCAGCAGCACCACCGTCGAGCGGAACCACACGGCCCACGGCACCTGCACCCCGTGCGACGCGAGCACCACGGCGATGACGATCGCGGCGAGCCCGACCGCCGTCTCGCCGACGAGCAGTGCCCGGATGCGCTGGAAGGCCCGGACCGTCAGAGGGTGCGACCGCATGTCCTCGCGCACGACATAGGCGTGCTGACGGCCGCCGGCGAGCCGGTCGACGCGGAACCGGCCGAACAACCCGTCGAGCAGCGCTCCGAACGTGCCGGGGGTCGGCGTCGATGCGGTGGCCATGCCGTCCATTCTCGCCCATTCCCGCACCCGCGCCTCGCCTGCACAGACAGAATCGGCCCCGACGCCAGTCCGCGGACTGCCGTCGAGGCCGATTCGATGGGCTCAGGCCTACGCGCGCTTGCGCTTCTCGCGCACGCGCATGTTCACGGTGATCGGCGTGCCTTCGAAGCCGAAGATCTCGCGCAGGCGCCGCGTGATGAAGCGGCGGTACTGCGGGTCGAGGAACCCGGTCGTGAAGAGCACGAACGTCGGCGGACGGTTGGCCGCCTGCGTGCCGAACAGGATGCGCGGCTGCTTGCCGCCGCGCACGGGGTGCGGGTGCTCCTGGGTGAGCTCGGCGAGCAGGGCGTTGAACTTTCCGGTGGGCACGCGGGTGTCCCATGACTCGAGGGCGAGCTCGAGCGCGGGCACGAGCTTCTCGAGGTGGCGGCCGGTCTTGGCCGAGATGTTGACGCGCGGCGCCCAGGAGACGTGATCGAGGTCCTGCTCGATCTCGCGCTCGAGGTAGCGGCGGCGATCTTCGTCGAGGAGGTCCCACTTGTTGAACGCCAGGACCAGAGCGCGCCCGGACTCGAGGACGAGATCGATGATGCGGAGATCCTGCGTCGAGATTGTCTCTGTCACGTCGAGGACCACGACAGCGACCTCGGCCTTCTCGAGAGCGGCAGACGTGCGCAGCGATGCGTAGAAGTCGGCGCCCTGCTGGAGGTGGACGCGCTTGCGGATGCCGGCGGTGTCGACGAAGGTCCAGATGCGGCCGCCGAGCTCGACCTGCTCGTCGACGGGGTCGCGGGTGGTGCCGGCCATCTCGTTGACGACGACACGCTCTTCGCCGGCCGACTTGTTGAGCAGCGACGACTTGCCGACGTTCGGGCGACCGAGGATCGCGACGCGGCGGGGGCCGCCGATCTCTTCTTTGGCGACCTTCGAGACGGCCGGGAGCATCGTCATGGCCTTGTCGAGCAGGTCGGCGACGCCACGGCCGTGGAGGGCAGAGACCGGGAACGGCTCGCCGAGGCCGAGGCTCCAGAGCTCGGCCGCCTCGATGGCCTTGCGGTCGTCGTCGGTCTTGTTGGCCACGAGCAGCACGGGCTTGTGGGTGGCGCGGAGCATCCGCACCACGTGCTCGTCGGTCGCGGTGGCCCCGACGTTGACGTCGACGACGAACAGCACGGCGTCGGCGAGGTCGACCGCGATCTCGGCCTGCATCGCGACGGAGGCGTCGATGCCGAGCGCGTCGGGCTCCCACCCGCCGGTGTCGACGATGGTGAAGCGGCGTCCGCCCCACTCGGCCTTGTACGAGACGCGGTCGCGGGTGACGCCGGGCTTGTCTTCGACGACGGCCTCACGGCGGCCGATGATGCGGTTGACGAGCTGCGACTTGCCGACGTTCGGGCGGCCGACGATGGCGAGCACCGGGAGCGCGGGCGCGTAGGTGATCGCGTTCGGGTCCCACTCCGACGCGTCGAGCACGTCGAGGTCTTCGTCTTCGAGCTCGTACGCCTCGAGGCCCTGGCGGAGCGACGCCGCGCGCTGGTCGGCGTCGACGTCGTCGAGGGTCGCCAGGCGGTCGGCCATGGAGTCGTCGAACTCCGGGAAGTCTTCTTTTTCGTTCGCCATGCTGGCTCCTTGCGGTTTGGTGCCCGCGCGCTCAGCCTTCGGCGGCGGGCGCCGTGGCAGTGGAACGCACGAGCTCGACCACGGCCGAGACGGTCTGATCGAAGTCGAGATGAGTGGAGTCGAGGGTGGTGACGCCGGGAGCGGCTGTCATGAAATCGACCACCTTGCTGTCCTGCTGGTCTCTCCTGGTCAGCTGCCGGGCTGTTTCTTCGGCACTCTGCCCCGTGATCTCCGCGGAACGCCTCGCCATTCTAGCCTCTTCGGACGCCGTGAGCAGGATTCGCACCTGAGCGTCCGGTGCGACCACCGTGGTGATGTCGCGCCCCTCGGTGACGACGCCCGGTTTCGACGTCGACGAGATCACGCCGCGAAAGAGGGAGACCAGGAACTCGCGCACCTCGGGGATCTTCGACACGTGCGCGACCGACTGTGTCACGCGCGGCGTCCTGATCTCGTCGGTGACGTCGACGCCGGCGACCTTCACGAAGTACTCGTCGGGGTCGATGCCGATCTCGTAGTCGAAGCTCGGGATGGCAGCCACCACCGCGGCGGGGTCGGTCAGATCGACGTCGGAGTTCGCGACGTGCAGCGCGAAGGCCCGGTAGGCGGCACCGGTGTCCTGGTAGTCGAAGCCGAGCGCCCGAGCGGCCGCCTTGCTGACACTGGACTTGCCGCTGCCGGCGGGGCCGTCGACGGCCACGACGACCGGGCGGTAGAGGTCGCTGGCGCGGTACCGCGCGAGGAGGTCGCTCTTGAAGGCGGCGAGCTCGTCGGACGTCTGCGGGTTCGAGTTCTGGGGGTTGGAGTTCTGGGGGTTCGATTTCTGGGGAAGGTCTGCGTTGCTCACTGTGCTCCTGCGATGGTCCACCCGCGGCGGACCAGGTCGTCGATCAGTCGTTCTTCGTGCTCGGGCACGACGCTCACCTCGGCGAGGCCGAACTGGGCGCCGGGCGAGTGCTCCAGGCGGAGGTCCTCGAGGTTGACACCGATCTCGCCGATCTCGGTCAGCAGGCGTCCGAGCTGGCCGGGGGTGTCGTCGACGAGCACCACCACCTGCGTGAACACCTTCTTCTGGCCGTGCTTGCCGGGCAGGCGGGCCACACCCGCGTTGCCCGAGCCGATCGCCTCCGCGACGACGCGGAGCGAGCCCGGGTCGGCGGGCGCGTCGAGTGCGGCGATGACGCCGTCGAGGTCGTCGCGGTAGGCGCGCAGCACGGTGGCGACCCCGGCCGCGTTGGCGCCGAGGATCTGCACCCACAGCGCGGGATCGCTGGCAGCGATCCGCGTCACGTCGCGGACGCCCTGGCCGGCGAGGCCGAGCGAGGCGTCCGGAGCGTCGCGAAGGCGCGCAGCCATGAGCGACGCCACGACCTGCGGGGCATGCGACACGACGGCGACTCCGGCGTCGTGGTCTTCCGGAGTCATCTCGATCGGGGTCGCGCCGAGGTCGAGGACGAGGTCTTCGAGGGCAGCCGCAGCGCGGTAGCTGATGCCGTCGTGCCCCGCGATCACCCAGGGGCGCCCGACGAACAGGTCGGCGCGCGCCGAGACGGGGCCGCCGCGCTCACGCCCGGCCATGGGGTGCGAGCCGATATAGCGCGAGACGTCGGCGCCGCGGCGCTCGAGCTCGCGCAGGGGCTTCACCTTCACGCTGGCGACGTCGGTCACCAGGGCTGCGGGGTAGGACTCCAGCTCGCGCTCGACGATGTCGGCCGTCACGTCGGGCGGCACGCACACGACGATCAGCGTGGGCTCGTCGCCCTCGGCGGGAGCGCGGCCGGCGCCGTAGTCGATCGCGAGGCGTCGGGCCGACGGCGAGGCGTCGTCGAGGATGACCTCGACGCCCTGCTGCCGGAGCGCGAGGCCGATGCTGGCGCCGAGGAGGCCCGATCCGACGATCCGGACGACTCCGGCCAGGCGCTTGGAGTCGTCGCTCACCGGTCGCCTCCGGGTCGCTGCCCGCCCGGGCGCTGGCCCTTGCGGCGCTGCTCCTGCTGGCGGCGCACCTCCGAGCGGCGGCTGGGCGCCGGGGCGCGGCCGCCGGTCACGTCGCCGTTGACGGCCACGCGGCGGTTGCCGTCGCTGTCGTACTGCTTCTTCGGCACACGGCGAGCGCCGGCATCGGACGCCTCGGCGGCACCGCGACGGCTCTCCTCGCGGGCGTCGAGCTCGGGCTCGTACTCCTCGTCGTCTTCGTCGTAGTACTCCTTGTCGCTCTCGGCGACGTCGTCCTCGACGTCGGCGACGAGCTCGACCCCCGTCGAATCCATGGCGTCCTGCACCGCGGCCGCCACGACAGCCGACGGCTCGGCGGGAGCGATTCCGGCGTCGCGCGCGATCGTCAGGATGTCGCCCAGCTCGTCGCGGGTCAGGTCGCGGACCTCGCCCATGCGCAGCGACCCGAGGTGCAGCGGGCCGAACGAGCGGCGCACGAGGTCGACGACGGGGTGGCCCACAGCGTCGAGCATGCGCCGCACGATGCGGTTGCGGCCGGAGTGCAGGGTGATCTCGATGATGCTGGTGCCGCCCGCACGACCCGTGCCGCGGTCGACGATGCGCGCGGAGTCGGCGTGGATCGGCCCGTCGTCGAGCTCGATGCCCGCCATGAGCCTCTTGGCCGTGGCCGGAGTGATCGAGCCCTCGACCTTGGCGATGTACGTCTTCGTCACGCCGAACGACGGGTGCGCCAGCACATGGGCGAGCTCGCCGTCGTTGGTGAGGATGAGGAGCCCGCTGGTCTCGGCGTCGAGGCGGCCGACGTTGAAGAGGCGCTCCGGGTAGTGACGCGTGAACTCCGTGAGGTCGGGGCGGCCCCGCTCGTCTTTCAGCGACGAGACGACGCCGACCGGCTTGTTGAGCATGAGGTAGCGGCGCGACGTGTCGAGCTGCGCGGCCTGGCCGTCGACGACGACCTTGTCGACCGCGGGGTCGACCCGGCGGCCCGGCTCGGTCACGACGACGCCGTTGACCGTGACGCGCCCGGCGGCGATCAGGTCTTCGCTGACGCGGCGGCTGGCGATGCCGGCGGCGGCCATGACCTTCTGCAGGCGCTCGCCCTGTTGCTCGTTCTTATCGGACATCCTCGAACCCTCCGGCTCCATCGGGAAGCAGCGGCGAGATCAGCGGCAGGTCGTCGAGCGAGTTGATGCCGAGATGCGTCAGAAGCAGCTCCGTGGTCTCGTAGTTGATCGCCCCGGTCTCGGCGTCGGTGAACGACTCCGTGATGAGACCCCGCCCGAGCAGCGTGCGCACGACGCTGTCGACGTTGACCGCGCGGATCTGCGCGATGGCCCCGCGGGTGATCGGCTGCTTGTACGCGATCACGGCGAGCGTTTCGAGCGCAGCCTGCGACAGCTTCGTCGGGTTCTGCGTCAGCACGAAGTCGCGCACGATGGGGTCGAACTCCTCGCGCACGTAGAAGCGCCAGCCGCCGCCGACCTCGCGCAGCTCGAACCCGCGCCGCACTCCCCCGGCGTCGCCGTCGAAGTCGGCCACGAGGTCGTCGACGGCCTGTCTGACCGCAGGAACGGGCGCACCCACCGCCGTGGCCAGCGCAACGAGGCTCTGCGGCTCGTCGGCCACCATCAGGATGGCCTCCAGCGTGCGGGCGATGGGCACGCCGGGGGCGGGCTGATCCTGCGCCGCGTGCTTCTGCCCGGGCTCGTGCAACTGCTCTGCGGCTTGGCTGTCAGCCGTCATAGTCGGCCCCCAGGTTGGCGAGGTTCTCTTCGGTCCAGTGCTCCGCCGTCCAGCGGATGGTGAGGTCGCCCAGCGGCTCGAGCTGCTCGAAGCTCAGCGACGCGTGGCGGTACAGCTCGAGGATCGCGAGGAAGCGGGCGACCACGACGCCCTTGACGTCGACCCCGTCGATCAGCTCGCGGAAGCTCATCACGGCGCCGCGGCGGAGCATCGACACGACGATCGCGGCCTGCTCGCGGATGCTCACGAGCGGGGCGTGCAGGTGGTCGAGCCCGACGGTGGGCTCGTCGCGCGGCGTCATCGCCAGAGCCGCGATCGCCGCGAAGTCGTCGACCGAGAGGGTCCAGACGAGCTCGGGAGTCGAGACGCGGAACTTCTGCTCGAGGCGGACGCTGCGCGCGTGGCGGTCGCCCTCGGCCTCGCCCCGCGAGGCGAACCACTCGGCGGCCTGCTTGAACGCGCGGTACTGCAGCAGGCGCGCGAACAGGAGGTCGCGGGCCTCGAGGAGCGCGACGTCTTCGGCGTCGACGAGCTCGCCCTGGGGCAGGAGGCCCGCGACCTTGAGGTCGAGCAGGGTCGCTGCGACGACGAGGAACTCGCTGGCGCGGTCGAGCTCTTCATCGGAGTCGAGGCGGCGCAGGTACGAGAGGAACTCGTCGGTCACGGCGCTGAGGGCGATCTCGGTGATGTCCATCTCGCGCTTCGTGATGAGCGAGAGCAGGAGGTCGAAGGGCCCCGAGAAGTTCGTCAGGCTGACGCGGAAGGCGGAGTCGGTCGACGATTCGACGTCGGCGGCGACATCGGCCGGGTCGGCGGCAGCTGTCTCAGGCTGCGGCGCCACGGGCGATGAGCTCTCTGGCCAGCTGGCGGTAGGCCTCGGCGGCGGGGTGCGACGGAGCGAACTGGTTGATGGGCGCTGCGGCGACCGAGGCGTCGGGAAACTTCACGGTCCGCGTGATGACGGTCTCGAGCACCCGGTCGCCGAACGCGTCGACGACGCGCTCCAGCACCTCGCGGCTGTGGAGGGTGCGCGAGTCGTACATGGTCGGGAGGATGCCGTCGAGCTCGATGTCTTCGTTGAGGCGGTCGCGCACCTTGTCGATCGTCTCGACGAGGAGGGCCACGCCGCGGAGGGCGAAGAACTCGCACTCGAGCGGGATCAGGACGCCGTGAGCCGCGGTCAGCGCGTTGACGGTCAGGATGCCGAGCGACGGCTGGCAGTCGACGAGGATCACGTCGTAGTCGTCGCGGACCTTGCGGAGCACGCGCGCCAGGATCTGCTCGCGGGCCACCTCGTTGACGAGATGCACCTCGGCGGCGGAGAGGTCGATGTTGGCCGGGATCACGTCGAGACCCTCGACGCCGGTCGACTGGATGACCTCGTAAGGGTCCTTGACGGTGCCGATGAGCAGGTCGTAGATGGTGGGGACATCGTGCGTCTGCACTCCGAGGCCGGCGCTGAGCGCACCCTGCGGGTCGAAGTCGACGGCGAGCACGCGTCGGCCGTACTCGGCGAGCGAGGCGCCGAGGTTGATCGTGGTCGTGGTCTTGCCCACGCCGCCCTTCTGGTTGCAGAGCGAGATGATGCGCGCCGGGCCGTGGCTGAGCAGCACGGGCGGCACGGCGAACGTCGACAGGGGTCGGCCGGTCGGGCCCGTCTTCGGGGCCGACTCGGTGCTGGTGTTCGGCGTCGTGCTCACCCGGCAATCCTACCGGCGGGGCGGCTCCGCGCCGGTGTGGCGCGGCGGGCACGGACGTCCTTTCGCGAGGACGCGCTGCGCGTTCGCAAGGATCTTCGCCGCCGATCGCGCACCCCACAAGGAAGCATGGCCATAAACCGTCCCGTCGCAAGGACGCCCACCCCGCGAATCCTTCCGAACTACAGCCGCGCAGCCGCCGACCGCGCAGCCGCCGACCGCTCGGCCCGAGCCCGCCGCGCCGCCGTCTCCCCCGGCGCCCATCGCGCGCGCGGGTGCGCCGCCCCGTACGCGTCGCGGAGCGCGTCGGCCGTCACCAGCGTGTAGATCTGCGTCGTGGCGACCGAGGCGTGTCCGAGCAGCTCCTGGACGACGCGCACGTCGGCGCCGCCTTCCAGCAGGTGCGTCGCGAACGAGTGGCGCAGCGTGTGCGGCGACACCTCGAACCCGAGCTCGGCGCGTTCGCCCGCCGCCTGGATGATCAGCCACGCGTTCTGCCGCGACACCCGCGCCCCGCGCACGCCGAGAAAGAGGGCCGGCGTCGCCGATCCCCGCGCCGAGAAGAGCGGCCGCGCCCGCACGAGGTACGCGTCGAGGGCCCGGCGGGCGTAGCTGCCGAGCGGCACGATCCGCTGCTTGCCGCCCTTGCCGAACAGTCGCACCACGTCGCCCTCGATGACGTCGTCGACGTTGAGCGAGACGGCCTCCGATACCCGGGCGCCCGTCGCGTACAGCAGCTCGAGCAGCGCCTTGTCGCGCAGCCGCGTGGGCTCGTCGCCGTCGGTCGCGGCCAGGAGCGCCTCGACCTGCGCGATGCTGATCGCCTTGGGCAGCCGTGACGGGAGCTTCGGCGGGCGCGTCGTCGTCGTGGCGTCGTCGGCGACGAGCCCCTCCTCCGCGGCGAACCGGTGGAAGCCCTTCACGCTCGACACGATCCGCGCGATCGACGACGCGGCAAGCGGCGGCTCGCGGGTCGCGAGGTGCGCCGGGAAGTCGCCGACGGTCGTGGGCTCGACGAACCCGGGGTCGACCACCCCTCTCTCGCGCAGGAACTCGGAGTACAGCCCGAGATCCCGCGTGTAGGCCGACACCGTGTGCGGCGACAGCCCCCGCTCGATCGCGACGTGCCGCAGGTAGCGGCTCACGGCGTCGGCGAGGGAGGTCATGCCCCCACGCTAGGCCAGGTGGGCGCCGACCCGGCTAGCGCCCCAGCTTCGCGTGCAGCGCCAGCGCCGCGATCGCGAGGATCGAGTTGTGCAGCCCGCCGTCGAGCACGCCGGCCACGATGTCGTCGAGGGCGACCCAGCGCACCTCGATGTCGGCCTCCTCCGCCTCGCGGTCGAACGCCTGCTCGGTGGCGCTCACGCCGGTGGCGTGGAACACCACGAGCTTCTCGTTGCTGCCGCCGGGCGACGTGTTGAACGTGACGAGGTGCTCCCACGTGTCGGCGTGCAGGTCGGCCTCCTCGGCCAGCTCGCGCTGCGCGGCGACGAGGGTGTCTTCGCCGGGGATGTCGAGCAGCCCGGCCGGGAGCTCCCAGTCACGGCTGCGGACGGGGTGCCGATACTGCTTGATGAGCAGGATCCGCCCCGCGTCGTCCTGTGCGACGACAGCGACGGCGCCCGTGTGGTCGATGTACTCGCGGCGGATCGACTCGCCGTTGTACGTGAAGGCGTCGCGCCGCACGTTCCAGACGGCGCCGGTGAAGACGACGTCGGTCGCAGTGACGTCGACCTCGAACGCGTCGTCCGAGAGCGGGATCGACTCAGGCACCTTCGGCAACCTCGAACAGGCGGGTCGCGTTCTGGCGGTCGAGCGACGCCGAGACGAGGCCCTCGAACAGCGGGTGAGCGTGGTTCGGACGCGACCGGAGCTCGGGGTGCGCCTGCGTGCCGATGTAGTACGGGTGCTCGGCGCGGTCGAGCTCGACGTACTCGACGAGGTGGCCGTCGGGCGACGTGCCCGAGAACACCAGGCCGGCGTCGGCGATCTGCTCGCGGTAGTGGTTGTTGACCTCGTAGCGGTGGCGGTGGCGCTCCTCGACGAGCTCCGAGCCGTAGAGGTCGGCGGCGAGCGAGCCGGGCAGCAGAGCCGCCGGGTAGAGGCCGAGGCGCATGGTGCCGCCGAGGTCGCCGTCGGCGATGATGTCGACCTGCTCCGCCATCGTCGCGATGACGGGGTGCTCGGTGTCGGGGTCGAACTCCGACGACGAGGCGTGCTCGAGCCCGGCCTTGCTGCGGGCGTACTCGATCACCATGCACTGCAGACCCAGGCACAGGCCGAGTGCGGGGACGCCGTTCTCGCGGGCGAAGCGCAGCGCGCCGAGCTTGCCCTCGATGCCGCGGATGCCGAAGCCGCCGGGGACGCAGATGCCGTCGACCTCGCCGAGCGCTTTGGCGGCGCCTTCCGCGGTCTCGCAGTCGTCAGACGGGATCCACCGCAGCGAGACCTTCGTCTGCTGCGCGAAGCCGCCGGCCTTGAGGGCCTCGGTGACGCTGAGGTAGGCGTCGGGGAGGTCGATGTACTTGCCGACCAGCCCGATCGTGACCTCGTGCTTGGGCTCGTGCACGGCCGAGAGGATCGGGTTCCAGCCCGTCCAGTCGACGGCGCCAGCCTTCTCGTCGAGACCGAGGTGCTCGATGATGTACGCGTCGAGGCCCTGCTCGTTGAGCATCGCCGGGATCTCGTAGATGCTCGGCACGTCGCGCGCGTTGACCACGGCGTCCTCGTCGACGTCGCACATGAGGGCGATCTTGCGGCGGTTGGACTCGGTGACCGGACGGTCGCTGCGGAGCACCAGCGCGTCGGGCTGGATGCCGATGGCGCGGAGCGCGGCGACGGAGTGCTGCGTCGGCTTCGTCTTCTGCTCGCCGGAGGCGCCCATGAACGGCACCAGCGACACGTGCACGAAGAAGACGTTCGAGCGGCCGAGCTCGTGGCGCACCTGGCGGGCCGACTCCAGGAACGGCTGGCTCTCGATGTCGCCGACCGTGCCGCCGACCTCGGTGATGATGACGTCGGGCTGCGGCTCGTCGGAGGCCTGCAGGCGCATGCGGCGCTTGATCTCGTCGGTGATGTGCGGGATCACCTGGACCGTGTCGCCCAGGTACTCGCCGCGGCGCTCCTTCGCGATGACCGTCGAGTAGATCTGACCGGTCGTGACGTTCGCCCCCTGGTTGAGGTTGATGTCGAGGAAGCGCTCGTAGTGCCCGATGTCGAGGTCGGTCTCGGCGCCGTCGTCGGTGACGAACACCTCGCCGTGCTGGAACGGGTTCATCGTCCCGGGATCGACGTTGAGATACGGATCGAGCTTCTGCATGACGACGCGCAGACCGCGCGAGGTGAGAAGGTTGCCGAGGCTGGCTGCCGTGAGGCCCTTGCCGAGAGAGGAGACGACGCCCCCTGTCACGAATATGTGCTTCGTTACTTTGGAGGAGCTAGGACCCGAGTTCTGATTAACCACCACGGGCTTCCATCCTACGTCACTCACGGTTCCTCTCCCAGCCCCTCGCGTTACGACCGTGAGTCGACGGGCCGGCCCGCGCGTGTCGAGCCGTCTGAGGCGGCCAGGTCGAGCAGCTCGCGCGCGTGCTCGAGGCCGCTCTCGCTGTCCGGCAGGCCCGAGAGCAGCCGGGCCATCTCGGCGACGCGCTCGTCGCCGGTCAGCTGCTGCACGCTCGATGCGGTGACCGATCCCGTTGCGTCCTTCACGACGCGGAGGTGGTTCGTGGCGAACGCGGCGACCTGGGCCAGGTGCGTGACCACGATCACCTGCGACCGCTCGGCGAGCATCGCCAGGCGCCGCCCGATCTCGATCGCGGACGACCCGCCGACGCCGGAGTCGACCTCGTCGAACACGAACGTCGGCACGTCGCTCGACGCGGCCATGACGACCTCGATCGCCAGCATGATGCGCGAGAGCTCGCCGCCCGAGGCGCCCTTGCCCAGCGGCCGGGCCTCGCTGCCCGAATGCGGCTTGAGCAGGAACTCGAGATGGTCGGCTCCCGACCCGCCCAGCTCGTCGCGCTCGGTCACGGCGACGACGAGCTCGGCCCCGGTCATCGCCAGTGCCGAGAGCTCGGCCGATACCCGTCGGGCGAGGTCGTCGCCGGACGCCCGGCGCAGCTCGGTCAGCGTCGCGGCGAGGCGGCGGGCCTCGGCGTGGGACGCCTCGACGTCGTCGGCCAGCTGCGCGACGCGGTCGTCGTCCCCGTCGAGCTCGACCAACCGCGCCGACCCCGTCGACACCAGGTCGATGACCTCGGCGAGCGAGGGACCGTGCTTTCGGACGAGCTGGGCGAGGAGGGCTCGGCGTTCCTGCACCGATTCGAGCTCGCGGCTGACATCGGCGTCGAGGGAGCCCAGGTAGCTGGAGAGCCGCGAGCTCGTCTCCGAGACCTGGACGCTCACCTCGGTGAGGAGGTCGGCGATCGACGCCAGCTCGGGATCGTGGCGCGAGACCCGCTCGATCTGGCGGCGCGCCTCGTCGACGAGGGTGACGACGTCGCGGGTCCCGTCGACGGAGTCGGTCGAGAGCACCTCGTGGGCCAGGCCGGCGGCGAGGCGGAGGTCTTCGGCGTTGCTCAGGCGCTCGGCCGTGGCCTCGAGCTCGTCGTCTTCGCCGGGCTGCGGATCGACGGCCACGATCTCGTCGATCGCGGCGCGCAGGGCCTCGGCCTCGGCGAGGCGGGCGTCGCGGTCGCCGGTGATCTCGGCCAGCTCGCGGGCAGCCAGCTGCCAGTCGTCGTAGGCGCGGCGGTACTCGGCGCTCGTCGCGGCCAGCTCGGCGCCGCCGTGGGCGTCGACCGCGTGCCGCTGGGCGGACGCCGACTTGAGGCGGATCTGCTCGGACTGCCCGTGCACGGCGACGAGGTGCTCGGCGAGGTCGCCCAGGACGCCGACCGGCGCGCTGCGTCCGCCGACGACGGCACGGCTGCGGCCCTCGCTCGACACGATGCGGCTCACGAACAGCTCGCCGTCGTCGATGTCGCCGCCGGCGTCGCGGACGCGCTCCGCGACGGCGCCGTCGTCGGGCACCGACCAGCGGCCGTCGACGACGGCCTGCGGCGAGCCCTGGCGCACGGCTCCGCCGTCGGCGCGCTGCCCGAGCAGGAGGCCGAGCGCCGAGACGACCATGGTCTTGCCGGCGCCTGTCTCGCCGGTCACCGCGGTGAACCCCGGGCCGAGCGGCAGTGTCGCGCGCCCGATCACACCGAGGTCTCTGATGCTGATCTCCTCAATCACGAAGGGCCTCGATCACGGAGTCTCCTGCGGGCCTCGCCAGCCGGTGACGGGCAGGTGGAACTTCGCCACGAGGCGATCCGCGAACGGCGCGCGTCGGAGGCGGGCCAGCCGCACGGGCTTGTCGGACCGCTTCGCGACGACGCGAGCGCCGGGCTCGAGCGTGTGAGCGCGGCGGCCGTCGCTCCAGAGGACTCCCGAGCCGTCGGTCCGGCTGAGCACCTCGACGGCGAGCGTCGAGTCGGGCCCGACGACCAGCGGGCGAGCGAACAGGGCGTGGGCGCTGAGCGGCACGAGGATCATCGCCTCGACCTGGGGCCAGACGACAGGGCCGCCGGCGCTGAAGTTGTAGGCGGTCGAGCCGGTCGGGGTCGACATGACGACCCCGTCGCAGCCGAACGACGACAGCGGGCGGCCGTCGACCTCGATGACGACCTCGAGCATCCGCTCGCGCGCGGCCTTCTCGACCGTCGCCTCGTTGAGGGCCCATGACTCGTACACGACCTCGCCGTCGACGAGCACCGCGATGTCGAGGGCGAAGCGCTCCTCGACCTCGTAGTCGAAGGCGAGGACGCGCTGGATCGTGTCCTGCAGGTCGTCGCGCTCGCTCTCGGCCAGGAACCCGACGTGGCCGAGGTTCACGCCGATGATGGGCGCACGAGTGCCCCGCACCAGCTCGGCGGCGCGCAGGATCGTGCCGTCGCCGCCGAGCACGACGACCGACTCGACGTCGTCGACCGACACGTCGGAGCCGAGGATGTCGACGCCGTCGAGCGTGGGCTCGGCGGCGCGGACGTCGTCGTACTCGTCTCGCGGCAGGACCGGGACGAGACCCGCGGCCACCAGCGCTCCGCACACCTCGAGCGCGGCGTCGATCGAGTCGCGCCGGCCCGTGTGGGAGACGATCAGAATGTGACGATCGGGCTGGGCGCTCGCGTCAGGAAGCTCGGCAGTCATGCTCAGCCCTTCGTCATCTCGTCGACCCGCTGGATCCATTCTGTCGGATTCACCCCGGCGGCAGCGCTGAGGTGCACGCAGTACTCGCGATTGCCGTTGGTGCCGACGATCGGCGACGGGATGACACCGGCCGTCCTAAGGCCGAGGTCGTGAGCCGACCAGAGCACCGACTGCACCGCGTCGGAGCGGAGGGCCGCATCGTGGACGATGCCCTCGCGGATGCCCTGCCGACCGACTTCGAACTGCGGCTTGACGAGCAGCACGAAGTCGCTCGCGGGTGCGACGGACGACACCAGCGCGGGCAGGACCAGACCCAGCGAGATGAACGAGAGGTCGCCGACGACGAGATCGATCGTCGACGCGTGCGGGCCGGAGGCGACGAGGGCGTCGCGCGTGAGGTAGCGCGCGTTCGATCCCTCCACCACGGCGACCCGGTCGTCGCCGCGGATGCGCGGCGCGAGCTGACCGTGGCCGACGTCGAGGGCGACGACGGAGCGGATGCCGCGCTCGAGAAGCACCTGGGTGAAGCCGCCCGTGGACGCCCCGACGTCGAGCGCGTCGCGCCCCGCGGGATCGACGCCGAACGCGTCGAGAGCGCCGATCAGCTTGTGAGCCGCCCGGCTGACGTAGTGGTCGAGGCCCGCCACCTCGATGCGCTGGACCGGCAGGGTCGAGAAGGACGCCTTCAGCACCGGCTTGCCGTCGACCGTCACGAGACCGTCGGCGAGCATCCGGTGGGCATGCGTCCGCGACCGCGCGAGGCCGCGGCTCGTGAGCGCCACGTCGAGTCGCTCGGGCCCCGACAGCGCGGCCTCGGGCTCGGTGGCAGGCGTCATGCCACTCCGGTCGATGCCTGACGGCCGCCGTCGAGCACGGCTCGCAGCTCGTCGTGAACGTGCGCGAAGGCGACGGCGCGAGTCTCGAGCGGCTGGCCGTCGATGACGGCCAGTCGCGAGATGAGATCGTTCGTTGCTTCGTTCGCGTCGCTCATGGTCGATCCACCCTAACCGCTCCCGCCGACATCGCTCGGCGGCCGTCCACAGGGTCGCGCCGATCCTCCTGGATCAGGCGTGCAGCGCCGGGTCGACGACCATGCCGTAGATCATCAGTCCGCTCGCCCAGACGGCCGCAGCGCCGGCGCGCAGCAGGTCGACCGGGAGATCGCCGCTCTCGAGCACCGTGACGACATTGCCGTGCAGCTGCACGCGCGCGTCGCGCACCGTGAAGACTCGTGCGCCGTCTCGACTCGTCGTCTCGACGGTCGCCGGGTACTCCTCGTGCAGCTCCCGGAGGTCACCGAGGATGTACTGAGGACGCGAGTCTGCCGCGGCGGCCAGCACCTGCTTGGCCTTGTCGATGCCGGTCAGCACCAGCACCGAGGGAATGCCCGCCTTGTTGGCGCCGATGATGTCGGTGTCGAGGCGATCGCCGATGAACAGCGGCGCCTCGGCGGCGTACCGCTCGAGGGCGGCGTCGAAGATCGCCCTCTCGGGCTTCCCCGCCACCAGCGGCAGCCGGCCGACTGCCGTGTGGACTGCGGAGACGAGCGTGCCGTTGCCGGGGGCGATGCCCCGCTCCTGCGGGATCGTCCAGTCCTGGTTCGTGGCGATCCAGGGGATGTCGGCGGCGAGAGCGAAGGACGCCTCGGCGAGGTCCTTCCAGCCGACCTCCGGCGCGAAGCCCTGGATGACGGCTGCCGGGGAGTCGTCCGCCGAGCGAGTCACGGTGAAGCCGGCAGCCTGCACGACGGTGGTGAGACCCTCTCCCCCGACGACCAGGATCGTCGAGCCGGGCTCGACAGCGTCGACCAGGAGTCGGATGGCCGCCTGCGGGCTCGTGACGACGTCGTCGCCCGACACGTCGAGGCCGAAGCCGCTCAGCTGCGCGGCGACCGCGTCGGCCGTGCGAGAGGCGTTGTTGGTGATGTATGCGACGCGAGCGTCGGCGGCGGCCCTGTTCAGGCTCTCGACGGCGTGCGGGATCGCGTTACGGCCGGTGTACACGACGCCGTCGAGGTCGGCGAGGACGACGTCCACTCCTGCCAGCGGATATCGCGCCTCAGTCGACGGGGCGCTCGTCGTCGCCGTCGAGCTCGGAGTCGAGGGGGACGTCGTCTCCGTCGAATCCTTCGATTTCTTCTTCCACGATCTCAACGGTCTCTCGGTCCTCTTCGATGTCTGACGTGTTCAGGGCCGCGCGGGCACGACGGGCCAGGGCGTACCAGTCCGCGGCCTCGGCACCGCGGTCGAGCTCCTCGAGCACGGTCGCGTAGGCGTCGAACAGGTCGGGGCTGTAGCTGAACGCGCGGGTGCGGTCGAGCTGAGGGATCTCGAGCTCCCGCAGCGCCGCGTCGGCCTGGCCGAGATCGAGACGAGCGCCCGATAGGGCGATGGCGAGCGAGACCCGCACGGGGACCTCGAGCGAGCCGGCCTCGACCGACTGACCGAGCTCGAGCGCGCGGTCGGGCCGTTCGAGTCCGCGCTCGCTGTCGACCATCATGGGCAGCTGGTCGTTGCGGCCCGAGATGCGACGGTAAGTCCGCAGCTCGCGCAGCGCGAGGGCGTAGTCCTCCAGCGCGTAGGCCGTGATGGCGATCGTCTCGCGGACGACCGCGATGCGGCCGGCGCGACGACCCGCGGCCTGAGCGTGCTGGTGAGCGAGCTGGGGGTCTTCCTCGATAAGCGTCGCCGCCATGATCAGGTGGCGCGCGACGAAGTCGGCGTTCTCCTTGCTCAGAGTCTTCAGCTCGGCGCGGGCGACCTTGTCGAGCTGACGCGGCTCGACCTCGTCGGGCAGATGCGGCTCGAACTGGCGGGGACGGACGGAACGCAGGCCCAGCGGATCGCGGTCCTCCCACTCTCCGCCGTTGTCGCGAGGGTCGCGGCCGGCGCGGCTACCGCGGTCGGGACCGTAGCGGTCGGGACGACCGCGGTCGGGACGACCGCCCTGCGGAGGCCTGCCACCCTGAGTCGGACGACCGCCCTGCCCGGGACGCCCGCTTCGCTCGACCGGTCGACCGCCGGTCTGCGGAGGACGACCGCCAGGACGATAGGAACGCTCAGCACCCGCAGGACCGTCGCCGCGCGGAGGACGTCGGCTGTCAGACCTCTCCCCCGACGGGCGCCCGTTCGCCGGGCGGTCCTGCCACGGACGGCTGCCGCGCTCCGAGCCACCCCGCTCCGCACCAGCACGGTCAGAACCACCCCGTGGCGGACGCGGACTCCACGTCCGGTCGCGGTTCGCGCCATCACGCGACGGAGCGCCGTCACGACCAGGGGCGCCGCTGTCACGGCTGTAGCTGCCGCCATCGCGACGCGGCGCACCACCATCACGAGCAGGACCACCATCACGACGCGGACCACCGCGGTCAGGACGATCGCCATCGCGACGCGGACCACCGCGGTCAGGTCGGCCACCCTGAGGCCGATCACCGCGGCCTGAACTGCCGCCTCGAGGCCCCGACCCGGTGTTGCGGGAGTCGTCGCGTCGCGGACGCTTGTCGTTGTCGTCGTCGCGATCGCTCACGCTGTTCTCCTGAAGTTCGGGTCTGTGTCGCGCGACGTCTGTCGACGTCGGCATCTGTGCCAGTGCACGTCGAGAAGACGAACACGGAACCGAGGAACTCGCCCGGCGCTAACCGGGGTTCTCTCGATGGGGCCTGCTGTGGTGTTGTAAACCCAGCCTAACAGCCAGCCCCGGCGCTGCCGACGCTGGAGGGTGAAATGCGAAAAGGCCACCCATTGCTGGGTGGCCTCTTCTAAGTTGAGTCCGGCGGTGTCCTACTCTCCCACAAGGTCCCCCTTGCAGTACCATCGGCGCTGAGAGTCTTAGCTTCCGGGTTCGGAATGTGACCGGGCGTTTCCCTCTCGCTATGGCCGCCGAAACACTAGGTCATCCAGTAACCCCGTTTGCGGGGTCCGGGATGAAGTCTTGTTTCGAGCTCAAAGCTCTGTATTGAGTTGTTTGTTCACGAAACCTGGGTCTGTCGACCGTGTTCCGGGAACCACATAGT
>NZ_JBWKSZ010000002.1:0-88788 GCF_059420045.1 Frondihabitans sp. GW821-FHT04F02
CTGTGAAGTCGAGCGCACCACCGGGGTGGACGAGGTCGTCGACCGGGCTCGTGATCGTGACCGCCGCACCATAGGTGTATCTGACGCTGACCGAGCCGGCAGACAAACCGCCGATCCACTGGGTTACGCGGAACCGATGAGAGCCCCCGCGATTCGGGGCGGGCACCCTGGCCGAGTAGCGGCCGGAGACTGCGCTGGTGGTTGGCGTGGCGACAATCGTGCCGTCGGCATCGGTGATGGTGATGTCGACGTCCTTCTCACCGATCCCGGCGATCGTGACCTCATCGGTCACGGTCGACGTCGCAGAAGCGGTTCCCGACAGCGCTGCGACTTCCAGATTGACGGTGAGATCCTTCTCGGCAACGATCGTGCCGTCGACCCGGTTCTCCAGGTGGACCGTGTTGGCGCCGACTCTGAGGTTCCTCAGGATCGCGCGCCACTTACCGTCGGCGCCGACTCGTGCCTCCTGGCCGCGGTCAATCACCACGATGGACGCGGGCCGGGCGGTGCCCGAGATGTCAGCCCTGCGAGCGGCAACGCTCACGCTATCGACCTTGGCCGCGAGTGCCGGGTTAACGCTCTCCAGCTTGGCCGCGGTGCCCGTCAGACTCAGTTGCGGGTAGAACGAACTGCCATCTTTGAGGGGAGCCACGCTGAGGTAGTGCTTCGACGAGTCGGAGACGATGCGGCCTTCACTGTCGATCGAGAAAAGCGTGAGAGGATCTCCGCAGGCGGGCCCGCTGGTGGTGATGACACGGCCACCCTGCCACGCCAGGTCGTAGAGGCACTTCCCCTTGTGCTTGCCAGCGTCGACCGTGGCATAGAAGCTGTAGCCGACCGTGGTGGTCGTCAGCGTCCACGATGACGCCGCCTCGGCTTGCTGCCGAGTGTCGTATGCGTGGGCGCTCAGGTCGTCCTGGTCGAGTGCCCAGAACTTGTCGGGGGACTCCTCCCAGATAAATGTGAACTTGGTCCCACTCGCCGGGGTTGAGGAGGTCGTCGTCGAGGTCGATGCGGTCGGAGCTGCGGTCGCCGAAGTCGGTCCGAAAGTCAGGCCCGACATGACGGTGACGGCCGCGAGGGCACCCGCACCGAGGCCCTTGAAAATGGTCATGGACAAAAAGAATCTCCTTCGTGAGGCCACATCGAGTGGCAGTGAGTAACTAGTCGAAGGACTAGTCGTTGGATTTATTTCGCCGGTCGCGAGCAAACGTGAGCCGGGTCTCTGCCCGTTCCGCCACTGGAGAGCCCTTAGTGACGAGCGAGGTGAGAGCGCCGCCGGCCGCGAGATGGCCCTCGCTGTCGGTGTGACATCGTGCCGCCGACGGCGAGGTCCATCTCGGGCACCCGGGCCGCGCTTCGCGGTCACGGGCGGCAGAGCCGGGGAGGGCGCAGGAACTCGCCCACCCGGTTCGCGCTCACTCCTTGCCGGGCGTCCAGGGTCCGTGCGTCACCGAGTCGCTCCGGCCCCGCGAGTCGGTCTGCTCGATCGCGAGGCGGTACGTGTGCGTGGCCGACCACGTCCGGGTCGACGTCCAGGTGCCGTCTTCGCCGGCCTTCACGGTGTCGTAGCGGTCGCTGGACTGGGTGGAGCGGATGACGACGGACGCTCCGGGCGTCGCGGTGCCCCGGATGGTGGCCCGGACGGAGGTGTCGTCGCGGTCGTCGGTCGTGATGCCGGCGAGGGCGAGTTCCTGCCACGCGTCGAACGGCACGGTCGTGGAGCCCGTCGGCGAGGAGCTGGTCCAGCCGGTGACGGGCGTGAAGGTCACCGTGAGGGGGCTCGTGTCGGGCACGTACGCGCCGGCGTTCACGGTGAGCTTGATGCCGCCGTTGCTCGCGCCGGCGTTCGGGAGGTCTGCGCCGGTGCGGAGCGACGTGCGGGTGACGACCGTCGCGCCGTCGGCGGCGGGCTTGGCGGCGAACGAGATGGTCCAGCCGTCGCGGGTGGTCGTCGCCGGCAGTGTCGCGCTGAGGCCCTTGGGCAGAGTCGCGGCCCAGACGAGCTTCTGACCCTTCTTCACGGTCAGGCCCTTGGCATCGGTCGCGGGCTTGATCGTGAAGGCGAGCGTTCCCGTGGTATTCGGCAGGAAGTCGTTGCCGTGGGCGGGGGTGACGGACACCGCGTGGACGCCGATGTTCGTCGTCGCCTTCGGTGCTGCGTTCGCTACGGCGGGCGGCGTCGCCAACGCCGCGACGAGGCCGGCAGTGACGGTAGCGGCCAGTACTCTCTTCATCGAAAACCTCTCATCTGCATTTATGGACAGAATGTTGCATCCAGTGTCATTAATGCAAATGGTCGAGGTTGGCGCAAATCAACGACGGAACGCCGCCCCCAGGAAGGAGACGGCGTTCTGTCAGAAGGGACCTAGTCGCGGGCGACGACGAGCTCGTCGAGGGCGAGGCGAGTGCGGGGGAGCGTCTCGCGCTCGGCCAGCTTCTCGGGGAGCTTGTCGGCCTCGTCGACGACGCCGAACGCGGTGACGGTGACGGGCAGGAAGCGCTCGGTCAGATCGAACGCCGTGCGGATGCCGTCGGCCTCGATGCCGGCCATCTGGTGCGCGTGCAGGCCCTCGGCGTGGGCCTGGACGGTCATCGCCGACACGGCGAGGCCCAGGTCGTACTGGGCCCAGCGGCGCTCTTCGCCCTCGTCGGTGGCGGTCTCGGCGACGGCCACGACGAGCGCTGCCGCATTGCCGGCCCACAGAGTGTTGAAGCCCAGGAGGTTGGCGAGGATCGTGTCGAAGGTCTTCGTGCCGCGGCGGCCGGCGATGAAGCGGCGCGGCTGCATGTTCGAGGCGGACGGTGCCCAACGGGCGGCCTCGAGGAGCGCGGTCAGCTGAGCGTCGGTGATCTCGGCGGCGGCATCGAACGAGCGGGGGCTCCAGCGCTCGTCGAGGAGCTCGACCAGCGGCACCTCGGTCTCGGACGAACGGACGGTGGATGAATTCGTGATGGTCATAGCTGTCTCCTCGACGCCGACGGTGGAACGGGGTGTGGTTCTCCTCGCCGTCGAGGAGTGCTGCTTCGTGCAACAGGCTACGCCCGGTGAATATGCCGACGCATCGACTTTCTCCTGGTGGCCGGGTCTCGGTCCGTCAGGGTCTCGGTCCGTCAGGGTGTCAGGCTGCCGAGCACGGCCGAGTCGAGCATGTCTTCTGTCACCGAGTACAGGGCGACGATCAGGATCGCGGCGACGATCGGCAGCCAGAACGCCGGCACGCGGCGCAGCACGAACAGCACCGAGAACACCGTCGCGAAGACGGCGAGGATGATCGGCACGGCCATCGTCAGGGTGTTCGCCAGAGCCGTGCCGTCGACCGAGTACTGCGGCTCGGCCGCTCGCGCCGCCCCGGTGATCTCGTAGACGACGGCGATGAAGTAGAGGATCGCCGTGAACACGACCGTCGCGACGAGGTCGCCCTTGCGCGGGTGGCGCCGGCCCGGGTACCGGCCCGCCAGGCGGGTGCTGGCCACGGCTCCATCGGGGAGCCGCTCGTCGAGCGGGCGGTCGGGGGTGGGGATGCTCACGGGGCCGACTCGATCTCACGGCGGATCGACTCGACGAGGGCGTCGACGTGTGCCTCGGTGGTGTCGAAGGAGCACATGAGCCGCACCTCGCCGGTCGACCGGTTCCAGTCGTAGAAGCGGTGCTCGGCGCGGACGGGCTCGATGACGTGCCTCGGCAGGATCGCGAAGACGGCGTTCGCCTCGACCGCCTGCGTCACCTCGACGCCGGGGAGCTCCACGAGCGCGTCGCGAAGCCTCTGCGCCATCGCGTTGGAGTGCTGCGCTGACCGCAGCCAGAGATCGCCCTCGAGCACAGCGACGAACTGAGCCGAGACGAAGCGCATCTTCGAGGCCAGCTGGGCGTCCATCTTGCGGATGTAGGTGACGCCGGGGAGCTCGTCGTCGGTGAGGACGACCACCGACTCGCCGAAGATCAGGCCGTTCTTGGTGCCGCCGAACGACACGGCGTCGACGCCCGCGTCGCGCGTGAACTGCTGCAGCGTCGCGCCGGTCGTCGCTGCCGCGTTCGCGATTCGAGCGCCGTCGAGGTGGACCTTCATGCCGAGCGAGTGAGCGTGCTGCGTGATGGCGCGGATCTCGGAGACGCTGTAGGCCGTGCCCATCTCGGTCGTCTGCGTGATCGAGACGGCGAGGGGCTGCGGGCGCTGCTGATCGCCCCAGCCGTAGGCCTGCCGGTCGATGAGATCGGGTGTGAGCTTGCCGTCGGTCGTCGGCACCGTCAGCAGCTTGATGCCGCCGAGCCGCTCGGGCGCTCCGCCCTCATCGGTGTAGATGTGCGCAGTGGCTGCGCAGATGACCGCACCCCAGCGGGGCACGAGGGCCTGGAGGGCGACGACGTTCGCACCGGTGCCGGTGAGGACGGGGTGCACGGTCGAGCCTTCACCGAAGTGCTGCACGACGAGCTCCGAGAAGCGTGCCGTGTAGGGATCGGCCCCGTACGACCCGACGTGCCCGCCGTTGGCATCGGCCAAGGCCTGGATCACCTCGGCGTGGGCGCCGGAGTAGTTGTCGGAGGCGAAGGAGTGGAGGGCGGGATCGTGCAGCTGGCTCACCCCTCCAGTCTCCCTCACTTTGCCGACACGGCTCATTCCTCCGCCGACTCGGACCTCCCGGTGTCGTCGGCGGGCGGCGCGTCGTCGTCGGCGTCGTCAGCGCGGGGCGGCGCTGGCGGCGGAGCGATGTACTCGGGTGCGGGAGCGGCGAACGCGTCGCCACCGTAGACAGCGTTGATGCGCGCCTGGACGTTCCGCCAGATGGTGAGCCGCTGCTGGTTCATCGCGCCGTACCCGCCGTAGATCCGGTACTGGTTCTGGTGGCCCGAGATGTTGCCGACCCAGGAGGCGGTGACGACCTTGCTCGAGCCGCCGACGAGCCAGGTCTGCTCGGCGTGGTCGGTCGTGCCGGTCTTGCCCAGGATCGGCACGCCGTCGCGCGGGTTGGCCGACGTCGCGGTGCCGCCCGTGAAGACCCCCTGCATCGCCGACGCGACCTTGGCCGCGACGCCGGCGTCCATGACCCGCTCGCAGTGCGACCGGTGCCCGGCCAGCTTCTTCCCGTCGCCGTCGACGATCGAGTCGATGTAGATCGGCTCGCAGTAGACGCCGCCGTTGGCGATACCCGCGAACGCGGCGGCCATCGTGACCGGTGCGACCGTGTTGCCCGAGCCGATCACCGACGACGGGTACGCGACGAGATCGGCTCCGTCGGCGGCGTGGACGCCGAGCGATGCGGCGACGTCGCGGATGTCGCAGAGGTCGAGCTTCTGCGCCATCGCGGCGAAGGCGGTGTTGATCGAGCGGGCCGTCGCCTGGCGGGCGGTGACCGTGCCGGGGTTGCCGAAGTCGTCGTTCTTCGGGTCGAAGGTCGTGTAGTCGGCCGCGCCGCAGATGCGCATCGGGCTGAAGTCGCGCGGAGTGGCGTTGACGGTCTCGCCGAGCAGGTGGCCCTTGTTCAGCCAGTCGATGAGCGTGAAGGGCTTGTACGTCGACCCGGGCTGGAACCCGGTCGAGCTGCCCCACTTCTGATCGACCGCGTAGTTGACGGCGGTCGTGGTCGGGCCGCCGCCGTCGCGGGTGTCGTCGAAGTCCTTGTTCTGGGTCATCACGATCACGCGGCCCGAATCAGCCTCGATCGAGACGACGACACCGCCCAGGTCGTACCGCACCTCGTCTTTGGGAGCGTAGGTGTCGACCTGCTGCTTGGCTGTCGCCGTGAGGTCGAGGTCGAGGGTGGTGTGGATCTCGTAGCCCCCGAGCCGCCAGTTGTGCTCGCGCTCGGTGGTCGTCTCGCCGAGGGCGGGCATCGTCTTGACCATGCGCCGGATCAGGTCGCACCACTGCCGGGCGCCGATCTCGCCGACCGCGAGGCAGCCCTGCGTCGCCGAGGTGAGATGAACCGACGACCGGACCGTCTTGGCCTTCGCCTTCGCGAGGGTGGCGGCCGAGATCTTTCCGTGCTCCTGCATCGCCTCCAGGATCACGTCGCGCCGCGCCTTGTTGGCCTTGTAGTGCGAGGCGCTCGACAGGTTGCGCCTCTCGGGGTTCTGCACCGTCGCGACAAGGCTCGCCGCCTCGGACGGCGCCAGCGCCTCGGCGTTCTTGCCGAAGTAGCGCTGGCTGGCGGCCTCGACGCCGTAGGTGTTGTCGCCAAAGTACGCGATGTTGAGGTACGCGAGCAGGATCTCGTCTTTGGTGTAGCGCTTCTCGAGGCCGATCGCGAACTTCATCTCGGCGATCTTGCGCGAGGTGCTGAGCTCGGTGGCCTTCTTGTAGGCGGCTTTGCGCTCGGCCGGATCGTCGAGCGCCTCCGCCTGGGCGACGAGGATGTTGCGGACGAGCTGCATGGTCAGCGTGGACCCTCCGCCAGCCGCGCCGAGCTCTCGCGACAGCGCGCTGCCGGCCGCGGCCCGGGCGAGAGACGTCAGGTCGACGGCGCCGTGCTCGTAGAAGCCGTGGTCCTCGCCTGCGACGGCCGCGTCTTTCACCGTCTGGGCCACGTCGTCCCAGCCGACCGTGACCCGGTTCTCGCTGTACAGCGTCGCGAACGGCACCTGCTCGCCCCCGCGCTCGGCATAGAGCACGTTGCGCTGCTGGAGCTTCTGGATCTCGATGAACTCGGGGATGCTGTCGAACGTCGTCGCGGCGGCACCTGCGGCTCGGCCGGCGACCACCACTCCGGGCGCGACGCCGACCGACACCAGCAGTCCGGCGACGGCGCTGAGCGCGATGAAGCCGGCCAGGGCGGTGAGGGCTGAACGGAGGCGGTGAGGCTCGTGGGGCATGGGTCACATGGTATGTCACACCTCTGACAACGGAATCCCCCGCCCGAGGGACCCTGCTAGTCCGTCAGAGGGAGTTCTCGCTCAGCCATTCCGTCAGGACGCGCTCGAACTCCTGCGGCCGCTCGACGCTCGGCAGGTGCGCCGAGTCCGGAAAGCGCGCACCCGACGAGTTCGGCACCGTCGACAGCAGGTACTCCGCCGCCGCGAGCTCGCCCGACAGGTCGTGCTCGCCGACCACGACCAGCGTCGGCACCTCGATGTCGACAGTCCGGTAGTACGCCGGCGACTCCAGCGGCACGGGCGTGGCCTGGTCGGCGAAGCGCTTCAGGTTGTCGGCGTTGAGCTCGGAGGCCAGGCGCAGGAACTCGGGATCCAGCTCGAGCACGTCCCTCGTGGGCCCCGCCGCCCACAGCTCCGCCTCCCGCCGGTTCAGCTTCTCGTTCTCGCCGCGTGCAAGCAGGTCGTCCAGCTCGTCGAACAGCTCGTTCTCGCGCTCGGTCAGGTCGACCTCGGGGAAGCCCGACGGGTTCGAGCCGATCGTCACGAGCCCGGTGACGCGGTCGGGGTGCTCGAGGGCGGCGTCGATGGCGATGCGCCCGCCCCGGGAGGCGCCCACGAGCACCGCGCGGTCGATTCCTGCTGCGTCCATCACCGCGACGAGGTCGTCGACATCCGAGAAGTGCACGTCGGCGGTGGTGGTCTCGCCGAAGCCGCGGGTGTCGTAGCGGAGCACGCGGCGGGTGCTCGCGAGCGGCACGGCGAGAGGCTCCCACATGCGGAGGCTCGCCACTCCGGCGTGGATGAGGACGACTGCGCGGAGTTCCTGCGCCCCGGGGTTCTCGGGCTCGTGCAGCTCGTAGTGCAAGGTGCCGCCGTTGAACTCCGTCTCAGCCATGGTCACAACCTACGGCACGACCGGCCGGAGCTCGCCGCTCAGGCAGACTAGACGGATGGGCGGAGTGCTGATCGGGTTCGGGATCATCGGCACCGTCATCGCGATCGGCTACGTCGTCGGCCGCATCGACCTGCTCGGCCCGCAGGGGCACCGCGTGCTGAGCCAGCTCGTCTTCTTCGTGCTCACGCCGTGCCTGCTGTTCGTGAACATCTCGAAGGCCGACGTGAACGTGCTGTTCTCGCCGGTGCTCGTCGTCTCGACCGTCTCGGCGCTGTTCGCCGCCGCCATCTCGATCGTCGTGCTGCGCCTGGTGTGGAGGCGATCCGTGCCCGAGACCGCGATGGGGACGATGGCGGGCGCCTACGTCAACGCGAACAACATCGGCCTGCCGGTCGCCGTCTACGTGCTCGGCAGCGCGACCTACGTCGCGCCGGTGCTGCTCTTCCAGCTGCTGGTTCTGACGCCGATCGTGCTGACCATCATGGACATCACGACGGCCACCGGGCCCCGCGGAAGCCTGCTGAAGACGGTCACCACCCCCTTTCGCAACCCGCTGCTGATCGCATCGCTGCTCGGCGTGCTGTGCTCGGTCTTCGAGGTCAGGATCCCGGACGACGTGGTCGAGCCCTTCGCGCTCATCGGGGCCGCGGCGGTGCCGGTCGTGCTGATTTCGTTCGGCATGTCGCTGCACGGCCAGAAGCCGCTGCAGGCCGGCCCGGCGCGGGGCGAGATCGTGCTCGAGAGCGCGCTCAAGATCGTCGTGATGCCGGTCGTGGCGTGGATCCTGGGCGTGTTCGTCTTCGACTTCTCGCACGAGCAGCTGTTCGTGACGGTCGTGCTGGCAGGGCTGCCCAGCGCGCAGAACGCGTTCAACTACGCGCAGCGCTACGGGGTCGGGGTCGCCGTGGCCCGCGACACGGTGCTGATCACGACGATCGCGGCTGTCCCCGCCCTCGTGCTGGTCGCCGCGCTGCTGAAGTAGGAGCGGGCTGGAAGGCAGCGCCTGTCTAGAAGGCAGCGCCTGTCTAGAAAATCATCGGCCGGTCGTCGTCGTCGCCCGAGTCGACCTCGAGGTCGACGACCACCGGCACGTGGTCGCTCGGAGCGTCGCCCTTGCGCTCGTTGCGGTCGATGCGCGCACTCGTGACCAGGTCGGCGAACGCCTTCGAGCCCAGGATGAAGTCGATGCGCATGCCCTCGTTGCGCGGGAAGCGCAGCTGCTTGTAATCCCAGTAGGTGTAGCCCTCGGGGAGGCGCGGGCGCACGACGTCGCTGAGCAGGCCCGGCTCGGTGAACGCGTCGAACGCGGCCCGCTCGGGCGGGCTGGTGTGGGTGTGACCCTCGAAGACCGCAGGATCCCAGACGTCGCTGTCGAGGGGCGCGACATTCCAGTCGCCCATGAGCGCGAGGGGTTGGTCGGGGTTCGCCTCCAGCCAGGCCTTCGTCTCGACCTGGAGCCTGGCGAGCCAGTCGAGCTTGTACGCGTAGTGCGGGTCGTCGAGCTCGCGGCCGTTCGGCACGTAGAGGCTCCAGAGGCGCACGCCGTCGACCGTGACGCCGATCGCGCGCGCCTCCTTCGGAGCATCCTGCGACTCGACTCCCTTGGCGAAGCCGGGCTGTGTCGGGAACGTGATCTCGACGTCGTCCATCGGCAGCCGACTGGCGAAGCCGACGCCGTTCCACTGGTTCAGCCCGTGCATCTGCACCTCGTAGCCCGCCGCCTCGAACACGTCGAACGGAAACTGCTCGGGCTTGCACTTGAGCTCCTGCATGCCGAGCACGTCGACGTCTTCGCGGACCAGCCAGTCGACGACGCGGCCCGCGCGAGCACGGATGGAGTTGACGTTCCAGGTGGCGACACGCATGCCACCACGGTACCGGGCGCAGGAACTCGGGGTGGCCGGTTCGACCGCGCCCCGCGCGCCTGTGGAGAACTCCGGGAGGGCGCATCGCGCGCCCGGGTAGCATGGTCGCCGTGACCGATGCACGCCAGAAGCTCATCTCCTACATCAGCGACCTCGCCGTCTTCCACGGCGACTTCACGCTGACCAGCGGCAAGAAGGCGACGTACTACGTCGATCTGCGCAAGGTCAGCCTCGACCACAGGGTCGCGCCGCTGATCGGCCAGGTCATGGTCGACCTCATCGAAGACGTCCCCGACGTCTTCGCGGTGGGCGGGCTGACGATGGGCGCCGACCCGATCGCCGCCGCAGTCTTGCACCAGGGTGCAGCCCTCGGCAAGGACTACGACGCGTTCGTCGTGCGCAAGGAGCCCAAAGACCACGGCCGGGGCCGTCAGGTCGAGGGCCCGGAGCTGACCGGCAAGCGCGTCATCGTGCTCGAGGACACCTCCACTACCGGCGGCTCGCCCCTCAAGGCCATCGAGGCTCTGAAGAAGGTCGGTGCCGAGGTCGTGGGCGTCGCCGTCGTGGTCGACCGGTCGACGGGCGCCCGGGAGGTCATCGAAGAGGCCGGCTACCCCTACTTCGCTGCCATCAGCCTGGAAGACCTCGGGCTGCAGCCGTGAGCGACGAGCGCAGTCCCGACGAGCAGCTCCCGCGTTCCACGCCGGGGCCCGACGGCGAGTCTGCGCGTGAAGTGCCGGCGCAGGGGTCTCCTGCACCCGATTCTCCTGTTCCCGGGTCTCCGACGTCGGGGCGCCGGGCCCTGCCGGTGGCGCCCGACTCAGTGCCGTCGGGTCCTTCGGCGTCGAGTTCTCCGGCGTCGGGGCAGTCGGCGTCGGGACAGGCGCCCTCCGTCTCCTCACCGTCGGCATCACCGGAGTCGGGTGACCCCGAGACCTACCAGACCATCCAGATCCTGCCCCGGCGGCTTCCCAGTGCCGAGTCGTTCTTCGGCGAGCCGCGGCCGCCGCGCCATTCGGCCCGCGTCGATTCGTCGACTGAGCCCCTGAGCCCGGGGACGGCTCCGGATGCAGCGGCGGATTCACGTGCAGCTTCGGCGGGCTCGCCTGCTGTTCCGTCCGGCTCGCCCGCGGCTCCGGCGGGTTCTGCGGCGGTGCCTTCGCCGGTCGAGCCCGGGGCATCGCCGAGTGCGACGGCGCCCGGGGCGTCACCGACTGCGCCGGCGCCCGAGGCGCAGCCTCGGCCAGCTCCCGTGACGCCTCTCGTGGCAGAGCCGATGTTCACGGCGGCCGCCGTCTCATCGTCCGAGGCGCCGCGCGAGGTGTCGGAGGATTCGCCGGGACTCGACGCTCCTGCCCCCTCGACCGAGCCTCCCACGTCTCCGCATCCGATGGCGCTCGACCTGTCGACCCTCCGCGGTCAGTCCGGCGACGAGCCCCTCTCCGATGCCGCCAGTCCGTCGAGCCTGACGGCCGAGCAGCCAGCCCTCGACGCTGACGCTCTGCCGCGCCACGACAGTGCAGGCGAGACGCCGACGGCCGCATTCGGGGCTGTCTTCGGCGCGGTCCCTGACGCTTCAATGGATACTGACGCTTCGGTCGATACTGACGCTTCGGTCGAGACCGACGCACCCGGTGCGGCCGCCGCCCCGGCTGGAACCATCACTCCCGTGGCTGCGGCCTCCGACACGAGCGCCGCGCCTGTCGCGCCTGCCGCCTCGTTCACGGAGCTCATCGCCGTTCCGGCCGATGCAGTGCCTCCGACCGCCGAGCCGACAAGCTTCAACTGGGCCGAAATCGCGTCGCCGGCCACCGCTTCCATCGACGCGTCAGATGTCCACGGTGTGCCGATGGCGCCCGAGGTGCCCGACGACGTGGTGCCGGTCGATCCGATCGCTCTCGACACCGAGGTCGCCGCCGCTCGGCCGGTCGTCGACCACGACGCCGTGCGCGCCGCCGATGCGATTCCGCTCGAGGTCGACGACACCCCCGCCGGGACGGTCGATCCCACGCCCACGATGGCGTGGAGCATCAACGACGGCGACGACGACGGCCCCCAGGGGGCGCGGGACGACGCGACGCCTCCATTCAGCGGCGCGCCCGCCGAAGCTGCGGCCGAGGCCGCGCCCGCCGTCGTCTGGTCGCTGAGCGACGACGACCCCGCACCCGCGGGTGGCTCGCCGGTGTGGGACCTCTCCGGCACGGACGACGGGTACGCGTCGGGGGAGTCGGACGTTCCTGCGCCCGCCTCTGAGCCGGCCGACTCCGACGGCGACGAGACGGACGACGTCGACGCGATGGCCGCGCTCTTCGGCGAGCCGGACAGCGCGCCGGGACCCGAGGCGAGCTTTGACGACACGGCGACGCAGGCCTGGATCATGCCCTCGGAGGAGTCGGCATCGTCGCAGGATGCCTCACCCGAGTCGTCGGCGCCGGAGGAGGACGAGCCGTTCGTCGCGGTTGCCTCCGGCCCCCAGACTCCGACCGGCCCCCAGACTCCGACCGGCGCCGAGGCTCCGACCGTCGCCTACACGCCGCCGTTCGCGGCTGAGCCCGAGGCGTCTGCCGGGGGTAGCTCCTGGGCGGAGACTCCGACGGTCGCGTACACGCCGCCGGGGTCGACCGACCTGCCATCTGCCGCCTCGGAGCCTGCCCAGATGGAGCCCACCAAGGCTGAGCCCGCAGAATCCGCGGCGACTATCGCGCTGCCGGCCGTCGCCGATCGTCCCTCCAGCGAGTCCTCGACCGCAGCGTCGGCCGACGCCGCTCCGACCGCGGTCGTCCCCGGGCTGACACCGTCGTACGGCGGGGCCACCGGGCGTGTGGTCACGCCCATCGACCCGAAGAACGTCCCCGCCGCCTGGGCCAGCGCTGCGCCGGGCGGCTACGCGTCTCCTGCGTCGAGCAGTATGGCTCCGCCCATCGACGCCGACCCCGGCAGTCCGGCCCGCGGCGGAAGTCGACGACCGTGGCTGTTCGTCGGGATCATCGTGGCGTTCCTGGTCGTGCTCGCCGTGCTCTTCTTCTTCGGTCGCACGATCGCCACCGGCGGGACATCGGCTCCTGCGCCGGCTCCCGTCGCGTCGACGACGTCGACGCCCTCGGCCACGACGAAGACGAGCCCGAGTCCGTCGTCGAGTCCGGCTCCGACGAAGACCGCGACGGCTGGCCAGGCTGCGCCAGGCACCCACCCGTGGAACGAGCTCACCGGGGGCGAGTGCCTCTCGGCGTTCACCGACGCGTGGCAGACGACGTACGACGTCGTCGACTGCGGGGGGTCGCACGTCGCCCAGCTCGTGTCGACCGGCAAGCTCGACGGAGCCGCCGGCTCGACGTACCCGGGCTCGGACGCGTTGCAGGCTCAGGTCTCGGGTGCATGCCAGAAGTCGACCGCGATCAACATCAGCGCGGCGCAGGCCTACACCGACCTGCAGATCTCAGACAGCTACCCGTCGACAGCGGCCGAGTGGGCCGCGGGCGCGCGCGACTACTATTGCTTCGCCAGCCGTTCTGGCGGGCAGGCGATCGCGAGCGACCTGGCGCCCTAGCGCAGCGCGCGCCCAGCGCCCAGCGCCCAGCGCCCAGCGCCCAGCGCCCAGCGCCCAGCACCCAGCACCCGGCGCCCCCGCACGCCGGTGAGGAGTCGCTCGTTGTCGCCGCGGCGACCGGCGGCAGCAACGAGCGACCCCTCGGCGGCCGCGGATTGACGCTGGGCGCTCGTGAGAACGTCAGAGGTTGCCGTCGGCGTCACCGAGGTCGTACGCGACAGGCTCGGTGCGGACCAGCTCGTGCACCCCGGCCAGGATCTCGGTCGGACGGAACGGGTAGCGGTCGATCTCGGCCTGGTCGCTGATCCCGGTCATCACGAGGATGGTGTGGAGGCCCGCCTCGATGCCGGCGATGATGTCGGTGTCCATGCGGTCGCCGATCATGGCCGTGTTCTCGGAGTGGGCGCCGATCCTGTTCATCGCCGATCGGAACATCATCGGGTTCGGCTTGCCGACGACGTAGGGCTCCTTGCCCGTGACCTTCGTGATCATGGCCGCGATGGCGCCGGTCGCAGGCAGGATGCCCTCGGCGCTGGGGCCGGTGGCGTCGGGATTCGTGACGATGAAACGCGCGCCGCCCATGATGAGGCGGGCCGCCTTCGTGATCGCCTCGAACGAGTAGTTGCGCGTCTCGCCGACGACGACGTAGTCGGGCGCGGTCTCGGTCATGATGAAGCCGGCCTCGTGGAGGGCCGTGGTCATGCCGGCTTCGCCGATGACGAAGGCCGAGCCGCCCGGCATCTGCGAGCGGCAGAAGTCGGCGGTGGCGAGAGCCGAGGTCCAGATGCGGTCTTCGGGCACTTCGAGGCCGGACGCCCGGAGGCGGGCCGAGAGGTCGCGGGGCGTGAAGATCGAGTTGTTCGTCAGGACGAGGTACGGCGTGCCCGCGTTCTGCCACTGCCGGATCAGGTCGGCGGCGCCGGGCAGCGCCTGGTTCTCGTGGACGAGGACGCCGTCCATGTCGGTGAGCCAGCATTCGATCTCGTCGCGCGTCGCGGAGGCTGTGGCTGAAGGCATAGTCGAAGAGTAGCGGGAGGTGGTTACTGCGAGACTGAGGCCGTGACCGAACAGCCCGAGGCCAGCCCGGAGAGAACGACCAGTCCCGAGAGAACGACCAGCCCGGAGCGGACCACCAGCCCCGAGCAGACGACGCACGGTGTCGGCCCGTGGGCGGGCGAGCACCCCGACGATCCTCGCTTCGACCCGAGGCTGCTCGACGAGGGCGACACGCGCAACGTCATCGACCGCTACCGGTACTGGTCGATGGAGGCGATCGTCGCTGACATCGACGCCCATCGGCACCCGTTCCACGTGGCCATCGAGAACTGGCAGCACGACCTCAACATCGGCTCGATCGTGCGCAGCGCCAACGCCTTCGCGGCCGACACCGTCCACATCATCGGCCGCCGCCGCTGGAACAAGCGCGGCGCGATGGTGACCGATCGGTATCAGCACGTCGTGAACCACCCGGACGTAGAGACCTTCATCGCCTGGACGAGGGAGCGCGGCATCCCCGTGCTCGCCATCGACAACGTCGACGGCTCTGTGCCGATCGAGACGTACGACCTCCCGGCAGAGTGCGTGCTGCTGTTCGGTCAGGAGGGGCCGGGCCTGTCGCCCGAGGCGATCGCGGCCTCCGACGCCGTGCTCGAGATCGTCCAGTTCGGCTCGACTCGGAGCATCAACGCTTCGGCCGCCGCCGCGGTCGTCATGCACGCCTGGGTACTGCAGCACGTGAAGTTCTGACAGCCGCCGCCGCTAGCGTTGCCTCATGTCCTCCACGAACCTGCTCGGCATTCCCGAGACGCTCCTCCCCGCTGAACCCGACGTGCTCGCCGCGCTCGAGGCCGGCACGCCTCTGGTCGAGATCGTGACCGCGCATCCGTCGTCGTCGCTCGCCTGGGCTCTCCTTTCCGACGAGGCGGCAGCGGCCGGTGGGCGTGACCTCGAGGCGTACGCGTATGCGCGCGTCGGCTATCACCGCGGACTCGACTCGCTCCGCAAGGCCGGCTGGCGCGGCCAGGGCCCTGTGCCGTGGGCGCACGAGCCGAATCGCGGTGTCCTCCGGTCGCTGTTCGCACTGCGTCGCGGCGCCACGGCCATCGGCGAGACCGAGGAGGTCACCCGTCTGACGACGTTCCTGAACGACTCCGACCCCGAGGCGCTCGCGCACCTCCAATAGCACCTGAACCACCCTTGCCGGATGTGATATTTTGCATTAGATTTGGTGAAGCGACGCAGGGTCGCCAACCGAACGACCGAGCCCGACCGGTCGAGAATGCGAGATCAACCGGTGAGTTCGCCGCTTCGAGTGCTCCAGTACGGCGTCCACGATCGTGCGTACCCGCGCAATTCACGAATTCGTCGCTACCTGGAGTCCGTGGACGGCGTCGAGGTCCGGGTGGTCGAGCGAGCGAGGTCGGGCGGCCGGGTCCGGCGGGCCCTGGCCGACCTGACTGGCCTGTGGCAAGGCTCGAACGGTGCGGCGATCATCCTCCTGTCCGAGTTCCGGCTCACCCACGCCCCACTTGTCCGTGTCGTCGCGCGCCTCCGCCGGGCGCGCGTCATCGTCGACGGATTCGTCGGCCTGCACGAGACGGCAGTCGGCGATTGGGGCTCCGTCCGCCCGGAGTCTCGGCGTGCCCGCCGTCTCGCGGCTGCCGATCGACGGGCCCTTGCGGCGGCCGACCTCTTCCTCATCGACACCGAGGTCCGGGCGTCGCAACGGCGCGGGGTTGCGCCGCGCGGGGCTGTACCGCGCAGGGCTGTGTTCCGCAGGGCTGTGTCCCCCAGGAACTCGCACATCCGCGTCCTCCCCCTCCCCGTCGGCGCCCCCGCCTGGGCCGTCCACCGTCCGCCGTCGCCGACCTCCCGCCTCCGCATCCTCTACTACGGCAACTACATCCCGCTCCACGGGCTCGACCTGGTCGCGGAGGCCCTCGACGAGCTGCACGGCCGACGCGACTTCGAGGTGACCTTCCTCGGCAGCGGGGCACGACGCGAGGCTTTCGAGGACCGGGTCGCCGCGAGCGCCTGGTCGCCCCGCGCGACGTTCTGCGACCCCGTGCCCGAGGTGGAGCTCGCCGACCGTATCGCCGACGCGACCGTGGTGCTGGGCGTCTTCGGAGACTCCGACAAGGCCCGCTCGGTCGTGGCCAACAAGGTCTGGCAGGGGCTCGCCTGCGGTCGCACTGTCGTCACGCAGGCCGGAGAGGCGCTCGCCGATGTGCCGCCCGCGGTGCGCGAGCTGCTCGTCGAGACCGAGCCGGGCTCGGCCCAGGCGCTCGCGGAGGCTCTCTCCCGAGTCCCGCTCAGCCCGTCGCCCGTCGCACCTCGCGCCAGCGTGCTCGTCGAGGAGCACGTCGGGGCCCGCTTCGCACCCCTCGGCGACTGGGTGAGCGAGGTGCGCCGGTGACCCGCCGCCAGCTCCGCGACATCGCCCTCTACGTGCTCGCGCCCCTCCTGGGCGGCCTGACCCCGCTCGCCGTGATCCCCGCAGTCACCTCCACCGCGGGTGCCGACGGCTGGGCGAGCGTCGCGGTGGCGCTCGCCGTCGGAGTGGCGCTGTCGGTCGTCGCCGAGCTCGGCTGGACCATCGTCGGTCCGCAGCGGGTGGCCCGTGATCGAGCTGGCGCGCTGGGCCTCTACGACGCAGCCTTCGCGTCGAGGCTCGCCGCGGTCGCCGTGCTGGGTCCGGTGGCCTCGGTCGTCACGGCCTCGCTCGTCGACTCCCACCGGCCGGCGGCAGCTCTGCTCGCATTCGCCGTGGTCGCCGCCTCCCTCAACCCGACCTGGTTCTTCATCGGCACGGGCCAGCCTGTCCTGATCGTGGTGTGCGAGACGGTGCCGCGCGTGGCGCTGACGCTGTTCGCCGCGTTCGCCATCGCCGACGGCGCACCCCTCGAGGTCTACGGAGGCGCTCTGCTCGCCGGGGTGCTGGCGTGCTGGGCGCTGGCGGTGTGGCTCGGCCGACTGCCCGCAGCCCCGTCACGGCCGGCGTGGGCTGCGGTGCCCCAGACCCTGCGGGAGCAGGGCGTGCTGCTCGCTGGTCGCGGGATCACCACTGTCTACAAGTCGCTGCCCATCGTGCTCGTCGGGCTCGCAGCGCCCTCCGCCGTCGCTGCCTACGGCGCCGTCGACCGGCCCCTGCGCATGGGGCTCGTCGTGCTCGCAGCTGTCCCGAACCGCCTGCAGGCGTGGGTCGGCCACCCCGAGAGGCACCATCGCGTGCGGCGCGCCCGCCTGTCGATCGGGCTCAACGCCGCGCTCGGACTCGTGGCCGGGCTGGTGTTCGCCGTCGCCATGCCGTGGCTGAGCCCGTGGCTCTTCAGCGGCGTCGTCACCTTCTCGGCCGCCGCCGCGATCTGGGGCGGCGTGCTCGTCGCCGTCATCTCGCTGTCGCGCGGGCTGGGCCTGGCCCTGGTGGCCGACGACCGTGCAGGGACGACCACGTGGGCCTCCGTGGCGGCGGCTGCGGTCGCGGTCGTCGGAGTGCCGGTCGGGGCCGTGTCGGCTGGAGTGGCCGGCGCGCTCGCCGGGCTCGTCGTCGCGGAGACGGCCGGCGTCGTCGTCCAGGCCCTCGCGCTCCGGGCGCGGGTCGACGCGCGGGCGGTGGCCGCATGACGATGCTCCTCGTCGCCGCGCTGGGGCTCGCCGCACTCCTCGCCGGCCTCGCCCTCACGACGATCGTGCCGCGTGACGCCCGGCTCGGCGTCACGCTGGCGCTCGGCGTGGGTCTCCTCTTCGGCGCCACCTCGAGGAACGTCCCGGAGACGATCCGTGACGGCACGCTGATCGTCGCGACGGTCGCAGTCCTCATCGCCGCTCTGTTGTCGCCTCGACCCCTGCACTCGCGTCGGGCTCCGTTCGGCGTCCTCGCCGCGTTCTTCACCGTCATGGTCGTCACGACCCTGGCCATGAACCCCGAGGCGCAGAATCTCGTGGTCCGGATCAGCGTCGTGTCCATCGCCTTCGCCTTCGCAGCGGGCCGGCTGGAGCGCCGCGGTCTCGCCGTCTTGCTCGACGGGCTGATCCTGCTCGCGGTGATCGAGGCCGTGCTGGGCGCCATCGAGTTCTTCGTCACCGGCGAGCCGATCCCGTGGGGCCGTCGCGTCGCGGAAGACGGCTCATTCTTCGACGACACCAACAAGCTTCTCGGCGGTTCGTCCATGCGCGTGCAGGGCACGACAGAGCACCCGATCCCGTATGCCGTGGTGCTGCTCGTCGGCGCTCTCGCCCTCGGCACCCGGTGGGCCGCGCACGCGTCTCTCCTCCGTGTCGCGGCAGTCGCGCTGATCGGCCTCGGCCTGGTGCTGTCCGGGACGCGGAGCGCCATCGTCGCCCTGGCACTCGGCGGCGCCTACCTGGTGCTGTCGTCCGAGGCGTCGACTCGGGTGCTCCGGGTGACTGTGGTGGCGCTCGGCGGCCTGGTCGGGGCTGCCGTCTTCCTGCCCGTGATCGCCGATGCCGTGTCGACGCTCCTGTCGTCGGGGTCGTACGAGAACCGCGCCGGCGCCCTCGAGTCCGTGCCGCGCCTCCTCGGCCAGGACTTCGCGCACGTCCTTCTGGGCAACGGCGCCGGAAGCGAGCCTGGCCTGTATGCGAACGGACTTCTGCCGCAGACGGGTTTCCAGAACGTCGACAACCAGCTCGTGACGAGCCTGGCTACGACCGGCGTCCTCGGCGCGAGCCTCTTGATCGCGGCGTTCCTGACCGGTTTCGCGTCCGCCGCGCGGCCCGGTCGCGTCCTGATCCTCGCGCTGGCTACGATGTTGTTCTCCTTCGACTACCTCGCGTGGAGCTCGATGGCGGCACTGATGGCCGTGGCGATCTGCCTGCCTCGACACGATGGCGAACCTGCTCCGTCCCGGAGCACCACGAAGGCGGCCGGGCTCACCTCGGCCTCGAAGAACCGACTGGAGTCGACCCGCCTATGAGCCGTAACCCCTCGACGACGACCGCCTCGACGCCGACGGCAGCGATAGTCGGCACCCGCGGCTACCCCAGCTACTACGGCGGATTCGAGACTGCCGTGCGCAGCCTCGCCCCCGCTCTCGTCGACGCGGGCTGGGATGTCGTCGTCTACGGCCGCCCCGGCTCCACGCGCGACGACGACCCGGGTCGCGACGACCGGGTCCGCACGGTCGTGACCCGCGGTTCCGAGACGAAGTCTCTCTCGACGCTGACGTACGGCTTCACCTCGGCCGTTCACGCGATGCTCCACAAGCCCGACGCCGCGTTGATCATGAACGTCGCGAACGGCTTCTGGCTGCCGCTCTTCCGGCTGCGCGGAATCCCCACGCTCGTCAACGTCGACGGGATCGAGTGGGAGCGCGCCAAGTGGGGCCGGCTCGCCAAGACCGTCTTCAAGGGCGGCGCCTGGTTCACGGCGAGATTCGCCGACCGCCTCGTCTGCGACGCCGTCGAGATCGCACGCCGCTGGCGCCAGAGCTACGGCGTCGACGGCGTTTTCATCCCGTACGGCGCCGAAGACCCGGGCGCTCTGTCGATCGAGCCCGGACTGACCGAGCGCCAGTACGTGCTCGTCGTCGCGCGCTTCGTCCCCGAGAACACCGTCGGCGAGTTCTTCGAGGCCGTCGACCTCCTCGCTGCCGACCACGACGTCGTGATCGTCGGATCCAGCGGCTACGGCGGCGAGCTCGACGATAAGGCGGCGGCCCTGGCCGCGAAGCACGAGCGCGTGCAGTGGCTCGGCCACGTCAGCGACGACCGTCGCCTGCTCGCGCTCTGGCAGCACGCCGGCGCCTACTTCCACGGCCACAGTGTCGGCGGCACCAACCCGGCTCTCGTCCAGGCGATGATGTGCGGTGCGCCGACAGTGGCCCGCGACACGGTCTACAACCGCGAAGTGCTGGCCGACTCCGGCGTCTTCGTCCAGCCGACACCGCGGGGCATCCGCGATGCGATCGTCGCGCTGCTCGGCGACCCCGAGCGCCAGCAGGCGTTGAGCGCTGCGGCCCGCGAGAGGGCGCTCGCCGAGTACACCTGGGCCGGAGTCAACGGCCGCTACGAGGCTCAGCTGCGCGACCTGCTGCGCTCGTAGGCGCATTCGGTTGCGGGGCGCAGCTCCTGTCTCTGCAACCGGTCTGGCCCGAGGGGACGGCGCCCGCCCGACGAGCGGGACTCAACCCCGCAGTCGGCCCATGAGCCGCGCGACGCTGGCGGTCGCGGCATCGACGCGCAGGCGCATGGCCTCGTACACGGCGTCGCCCTGCAGGTAGGGGTCGTCGATGTCGTCGTCTGAGGGAGACGGCGCAGGAACGAGCCCCCGACGCCGAGACAGCAGAGCCACCGCCGGGGCCCGCTGCGGCCCGTCGACCCCCGCCAGCCCGTCGGCGAGATCGGCGTCGTCGAGCGAGTCGGCCAGGCGGGCGAACTCCGTCAGGGTGAACGCGATGCGGTTCGCGCGAGGCCAGGTCAGCACAGTGTCGCGGCGGTGGTCGCGAGTGAGCGCGAGGATCAGGTCGGCATCGCTGGCGATCGCTCGATCGAGCTGCCTCGCCTCGTGGCCCTCGGTGGTGAACCCGGAGCGGGCGGCGGCCGCCTCGGTCTCGGGTGTGGCGGGGGCGCCGATGACGGCTCCGGTTCCGGCGCTGACCACCTCGATCTCGGGCTGGTCGCACAGAGCGCGGCGGAGAGCGTGCTCGGCGTAGGGCGATCGGCAGATGTTGCCGGTGCAGACGGTCAGGATGCGGAACGGCGCGGCGGTCACTGGCGGACCTGCCGGAGGGCCTTGCGGCTCATCCCGCCAGCCGGGATGGTCTTCTCCGGGGGCCGGCCGTAGTACTCGGAGTAGCCGCCGTACCCGTAGCCGTTGGGGCCCTTGGTGGGCAGCTTGGTCATGACGACGCCCAGTGTGCGGCTGCCGATGTTCTGGAGCAGCGTCACAGCCTCGCGGAGCTGGCCTCGCTTCGAGCTGGCCGCCGAGACGATCAGGAGCGTGCCGGTGACGATCTTGCTGAGGACTGCGGCGTCGGTGACCGGAAGGAGCGGCGGGGCGTCGATGAGCACGAAGTCGAAGTGCTCGGACAGCTGGTCGAGGGCGGCGCTCATCGCCATCGAGCCGAGCAGCTCGCTGGGGTTCGGTGGCACGCGACCGGCCGGCAGCACCGCGAGATTGCCGCGTGAGCCCCAGGGCTGGAGGGCATCGTCCATCTCGATCTGCCCGATCAGCACGTCGGTCAGTCCGACGGCGCCTTCGATGCCCATGATCTCCGCCGTGCGGGGGCGGCGGAGGTCGGCGTCGACGAGGACGACCGAGGCGCCGCTCTCGGCCAGGGCGATCGCGAGGTTGGCGGTGGTCGTCGACTTGCCCTCGGAGGGCATCGCGCTGGTCACGACGTAGCTGCGGCGACTCACGCCCGGATCGATGAAGTTGAGGTTCGTGCGGAGCGCGCGGAACGATTCGGCGCGCGGGCTGCGCGGGTCGACGTGCACGATGAGCGGATGCTTCGCAGCCTCGGGGTCGAAGCCGATTCCGCCGATGACGGGGGTGTCGGTGATGCTCGCGACGTCGGGCGCACCGTGGATGCGGGTGTCGAGCGTGTTGCGGAGGAGTGCGCCCGCAAGCCCGGCGAGGAGGCCGACGACGAAGCCGAGGGCGATGTTGACCGGGACGTTCGGCGACGCGGGCGACGTCGGTGCGACGGCTTTCTGGAACGTGGCGATGCTGACCGGCGAGGTCGACCCGACGGCCGGCGCCTCTAGCTTCTTGGAGACGACGGTGCTGAAGCTCTTGGCGATCGCGTCGGCGGTGGAAGCGGCGCGCCCCGGATCGGTGTCGCTGACCGTGATGTCGATGTTCACCGTGTTGGGCTTCGACTGGGCCGAGACGCGACTCGCAAGCTGCATGCCGGACTCGGCGAGGCCGAGCTCTTTCACGACCGGGTCGAGCACGTCGGAGCTTGTGACGACCTGCACGTACGACCGGACTTTGGCCTGAGCCGCCGTGCTGCCCTGAGAGAGGTCGACGGCGCTGTTGTCGCCGGGCGTCTGCACCGACACGTAGAGCGTGGTCGTCGACTCGTACGTCTTCGTCGCGAGGAGCGAGAGGAGGCTGCCGCTGAGGAGTCCGAGCAGCGTGGCGGTGAGGATCAGCATCCAGCTGCGGCGGAGCAGCCGGATGAATTCAGTGAGTTCCATGGGGTCCCTGCGGTCAGTCGAGTGGTTCGGGCTGGATCGCCTCGACCGGACGGGTTGAGTCGCAGGAAGAAGCGCGGTGTGCAGTCACCAGCGTAACATGTTGGATTTGCATATGACAGAGCTAGGCGAGGATCGAGTTCAGCCGGACGGCTGCGGCATGGACCGATGCGTCGATGCTCATGGTGGAGGCGTTCGTGTGGACGTGGTCGGAGACTCGGCGCCGCAGGATCGGGTCGGCGACGAGGTCGCGCACGGCCGCGTCCCACCGAGGTGTGTCGTCCAGAGGCAGGACGAAGCGGCGGGCGAGCGCGGGGTCGGTGTAGAGAAAGGGTGCGACGCCGACCTGGTCGCTGAGGACGACCGGGAGACCGCTCCAGGCCGCCTCGACGGCGCTCCGGCCGTAGGCCTCGCGCTGGGCCGTGGATACGAACATCGACGCGTCGCGCCAGAGGTCGGCCGCGGGGCGCCAGCCGCCCCAGTCGAGCCCCATGGGTGCCGTCGCGCGAAGCTGCGCTTCGAGCGGGCCGGCCCCGTGCAGGCGCCCGGGGATGCCCGTCCGGCGCACGAGCGAGGCGAAGTCGCCGGGGCGCTTGTCGCTGGTGAGCCGCGCCGCCCAGACCATGGGCGCATGGGCGGTGTCGCCGAACGAGCGGCGCTCGACGGGTGCGATTCCGGCTGGCACCACGTGCGCCGTGCGGGCGCGCGCGACCTGACCGGCGAGAAGCGGGGTGGTGGCCCAGACGTCGTCGGCCGCGCGGAGGGCTCGGGCCTCGAGCAGCTCGAGGGCCCGGCTTCGCAGAGCGTTCTGCTCGCCGCGCTCGGGCCACGGCAGGCCGCGGACCCAGGCGACATGTGCGGCGCCGCCGAGAGCGGGGATGCCGCGGGCGACGGCCATATCGGACTGCGAGATCAAGGTGATGACGACGTCGGCCCGCGTCGCCTCGGCGCAGGACGTGATCGCCTGGCGGATCTCGGGGAGGAGCCGCCGCCCGTGCTCGAGCATCGGCACCTCGGTCACGCCGGGGGTGGGCGCGACCTGGCCGGGGGCTCCGGGACGGACGCCGACGAGGGCGGTCCAGTCGAGGCCGGCAGCGCGGGCGGACGTCACGAGGTCGAGCGTCGAGCGGTAGACGCCGCTCCGAGCCATCAGGGGAAGGGCGAGGAGGCAGACCCTCACGCCGCGACCTCCGCCCCGAGCAGCGACAGCAGGAGGTCGTTCTTGACCCGCACGTGGCCTCGGCCGGGAGCGGCGATGGTCGACGCGCGATTCGGTCGCCGGCCGAGGCGTGGGCGGCGATGACGTGTTCGTGCACCGAGAGGTCGCAGGCGAGGACCTCGTCGAGACCGCGATCGGTGACGCTGCAGAACGGCGTGCTCAAGACGGGGAGGCCGGCTGCGCGGTACTCGTACGTCTTGATGACGTCGCCGCCGACCTCCCCGTCGCCGACGCGGTGCGGGATCCACCCGAGGTCGAAGCGGGTCAGGAGTGCGGGGACGTCGTCGTAGTGGACGTCGCCGAGCAGCTCGACGTTGGGCAGAGCCGCCAGGGCGGGGCGGAACTCGGCGTCGAGGATCGGACCGGCGAAGACGAAGTCGACCTCGGGCAGGGCGGCGACCGTGCGGACGACGCCGCCGAGGTCGAGGCGGCGGCCGATCTTGCCGACGTAGCCGACCGTGAGCGCGCCGGTCGCGGCTGAGGTCGCGGAGAAGCGCTCCGGATCGCAGCCGTTGGGCACGAGGATCACGTCGTCGCGCCCGAACCGTCGGGCGAGCTGCTCCTTGCCGGCCCCGTTGGCCGTCACGTGAGTGGCTGCGGCGAAAGCGGCCGCGTACGCCTCCTCGACCTCGTCGCGGATCGACTCGAAGGCGTGGTGGATGCTCCAGTCGTCGAGCAGGTCGAGAACGGTGGGGCGACCGGACGCGAACGGGTTGGAGTGCTCGGGGGCCGTGGCCACGAACGGGTTCCAGACCAGGGCCGGCGTCTCGGCGTGAGCCGAGGGGATACGCGGGTAGCGATCGGCCGAGTCGACCCACCAGCGCCGGCGGCGCCGAGGGTGGGGGAGGCGCCAGGTGCCGGTCTCGACGGGGCTCGTGCCGGCGGCGAGGCCCCGGGTGCGCTTCGGACGGATCCGGTCGCGCGCGCGGAGCACCTGCGGCTCGGGGCGCGAGACGACGGCCACGCCCTCGCGGGTCGTCGCGCCGAGCCACTCGATGAAGTGGCCGTCGCGGGTGCGATAGCCCTCGGTGAGGAGCTTCGTGGTGCCGTGCATCGGGTAGGCGAGGACGGATGCCTCAGGCCAGTTGGGAGACTCCACGGGGTCCTTTCGGGCGTACCGCGCGCGGGTTGGATGCGCAGTGTGATATTTTAACTGTAACATCACATACCCGCGAAAAGAAGGCCCACCCCGACGGATCGGAGTGGGCCCGCGGTGACGCGCGCGACGTCAGCCGATCAGCGACGGCCTCAGGTCGCGCAGCGTGCGGCGCGCCGTCATGCGGCGTGCAGCGACGAACGACAGCAGGAGCGCCCCGAGCAGCCACAGGCCGAGCACCCCGGCGTCCTGCCAGGCGCTGGCGATGTTGCCGCCGTACATCAGCTGGCGGATTCCGTCGACGGCGTAGCTCATCGGCAGGGCGAAGTGCAGCGCGGCCAGCGGACCCGGGAGCGTCTGCCAGGGGAACGTGCCGCCCGCTGTCACCAGCTGGATCAGCATCAGAACCAGGCCCAGGAACTGCCCGACGCTGCCGAGCCACACGTTCAGAGTCATGATGATCGCCGCGAAGGTCACCGACGCGAGCACCATCAGGCCGACCATCGGCACCGGGTTCACGACGTCGAACCCGAGCGCGAACTTCACGATCGCGAAGAGGGCGAGCATCTGAACGAGTCCCAGCACGGCCGGCGACAGCCAGCCGGCCAGAGTGATGCGCCCCGGCGCCCGGATGGCCGTGATGGCGCGCTTCGAGATCGGCTTGATGATGAGGAACAGCGCGTACATGCCGATCCACGCCGCCAGGCTGATGAAGAACGGGGCGAGGCCCGCGCCGTAGTTGCCTGCGCTGGCGATGGACGAGTCGCGGATCGAGACCGGGTCGGCAATCGCCGCGGCCTGCTTGTCGCGGCTGGCGGCCGTGGTGGCCGGGATCTGCTTGACGCCGTCCTTCAGGCCGGAGGTGAGCTTCGACGAGCCCGAGACGAGGTCGGCGGCTCCGGCGTCGAGCTTCGTGAGGCCCGACGACAGCGAGGCGGCGCCGGTCGACGCGGTCGCCGCTCCGGACGCGAGCTGCGACGACCCGTCGGCCGCGGTGGCGATGCCGTTCGTCAGGGCCGGGGCGGCGGCGCTCAGCTGGGCGGCTCCGGCGTCGAGCCGGGAGATGCCGTCGGCGAGGGCCGGGGCCGAGCCGGACAGCGTCTGGGCGCCGGCGGCGACCTGGGCGCTGCCGGTGGCGAGTTCCTGCGTCGATGTCTGCAGGGTGGCCAGCTGCTTCTCGGCCGCGCTCGCGGCGCTGGTGAGCCGCATGGCGCTCGCCGTGCTCGAGGCGGTGAGGAGGCCCTGGAGGGCGGTCTTCTGGGTGTCCGTGAGGTTCGTGGCCGCGGCGATCTGGTCGAAGCCCTGCTGCTGCGCCTGCTGTGCGGCGGCGAGCTGGGCGGGCAGGGCGGCGACGGTGGCGAGAGCGATCGCGTGCTGGTCGGCAGCCTTCGTCGCGAGCTTCGCGTTGCCCTCGGCCACCTTCTGAGCGCCGGCGTTCAGATTCGCCGCGTCGGCCGGCAGCGAGGCCGTCTGCGACTTCAGCGTGTCGAGGCCGCTCGTCAGCTGCGCGGTCTGCGCGGGGAGTGCGGCCGTCGACGACTTCAGAGTCTGCAGGCCGTCGTTCAGGGATGCTGCTCCCGTCGACAGCTCCGACGTTCCCGAGGCGAGATCTCGGGCGCCGACCTTGGCGCTGTCGAGTCCTGACTCGAGCGATTTCGCACCCGAGGTGACCTTCGAGGATCCGTCGGCGGCGTCCGAGATGTCCGAGCGCACGTCGTTGAGGCCGACGAGCAGCGTCTTCGCTGCCGTCTTGCCCACCTCGGCGGTGATCGTCGCACGGATCGTCTTGCCCGCCTGATCGGCGATCGTCGACGAGAGGTAGCTCGTGGTGTCGTTCGTCGTCAGCTGGATCTTCGCGGCCGTGGGGTCGGTCGTCGACGCCGACGACAGGTCGGACGAGAACGACTTCGGGATCGAGAAGACGAAGTTGTAGGTCTCGTCTTTGATGCCCTTGTCGGCGGTGGCCTGCGAGACGACGTGCCAGTCGAAGTCCTTGCCGTCGACCAGCTGCTTCGTGATCCTGTCGCCGTAGTCGACGGCGTTGCCGTCGGCATCGGTCGCACCGGCGTCGTTGTTCACGATCGCCGCCGGGATGTGGTCGAGCTTGGCGTACGGGTCTTGGTTGGCCCAGAGGTACATGCCGCCGTAGAGGAGCGGCACGCACATGAGCGCGACGAAGGCGAGACGGGCGAGCGACGAGGCGGTGAGCCGCTTCAGCTCGGTGCGGACGAGGGCGAAGGTCTTCATGAGGATGCTTTCGGGGTCAGACGGCGGGGTTCGCGTCGACGCCGTCGTCGACCGGGAGCTGTTCGGTGGGCTCTTCACGAGCAGGCAGGAGCTGGTTCACATGCAGCGCTGCCGCGACGCCGGTCACGAGCAGCACGGTGAAGCCGCGCGCCGAGAGGTCTTCGACGACCCGGAACCAGCGCTCGGTGTCGCCGCCGTGGCGTTCCGGCGACGTGATGATCAAGCCCTTCACGCCCGGGCGCAGCGCTGCGAGCTCACTGAGCAGGCGCACGCGGGCCTCGGTGGGCAGGTTCTTGAGGCGGGTCTTGTCGTGCTCGGCGAGGCCGACGGTGTCGAGGAAGTCGCGGGCGCTGTCGGCGTTTCCGCGGAGGCCAGCCAGGGCGAGGTCTTCCTGGACGACGGTGCGGACCATCAGGTCGGCGAACGGCTCGGCGACGCTCGGGGTGTCGACCAGGGCGAACGTCTCGCGGATGCGTGCTGCGTCGTCGACCCCGTCGATCAGGACGCGTCCGGTGTCGGGGCGCATGCGGCCGCCGGCGATGAGCGAGGCGAGCGTCGGGGCGCCTTCGGTCTCGACCGCGACGACGCCCGGCACGCGGGTGGACGCGGACGCGGAGATCGCCGGCAGGGGAGCGCCGGGGCCATCGCCGAGGCCGACGGCTTCGAGTGTGAGGTTCATGCGTGTGCCTTCTGGATCGTGGTCAGGATGGCCGTCGCGTCGGCCTGGCCGAAGCCGACCATCGCGAGGACGGAGAGCACGACGAGCCGCCGCCCCTCCGACGTCGACATCGGGTGGCGGGTCGACTCGTCGAGCACCGAGATCGCGGCGCTCTCGACGAGGCGTGCCAGGCGTCCGACCTCGATGTCGGTGCGGAACGAGCCATCGGCCACTCCGCGCGCGACGATGCGGAGCACGTGCCGACGGAGCGGAAGCAGGGCGTCGCCGACGAGATGAGCGTGCGGGCCGCGCACGGTCATGAGGGCCATCGACCTGACGTGGTCGACCTCATCCCACAGTCGTGCGCCCACCAGGGCCAGATCCGTCGCAGGAACTCGCGGCTCCTCGTCGGGGGCACCCGCGAGCATCGCGCGGTTGATCCTCGCCGCGCCGTGGAGGGCCACCTCGGCGAGGAGGGCGTCGCGGGTCGCGAAGTGACCGTAGAAGGCGCGGCGCGAGAGCCCCGCCTCGGTCGCCACGGCTTCCAGAGACGCGCTCGGGTCGGCGTTCAGCACGGTCGCCGCCGCGAGGATCAGCGCCTCGCGGTTCTCCGTGGCGTCGCGCCGAGGCGCACGGATGCGGGGCGTGGTGAGGGGCATGGCACGAGTGTACGCCTAAGTTGCACGCGTGTGTGCACTTTAACTTATGGGCGAGCGCGCGCCTTCCGCGAACTCGACTAGGGTCCGGACCTTCGACACACGAAGCCCCGCACCTCAATCGAGGCCCGGGGCTTCTCTCATTTCTCTCGCTTCTGCAGGGCGGACGGAATGCGCCTCCCCGGGTGCACTCCGCATCACCTCACAGAAACGAAAGGACCATGAAGAAGATCACCGACCGGCTTCTCAGCTGGGCGTCGATCCTGGAGCCGAACACCGAGCTCCAGGCCCGCACCACCTCGACCATGCCGTTCATCTACCCCCACCTCGCCCTCATGCCCGACGCCCACCTGGGCCTCGGCGCCACGGTCGGGTCGGTCATCCCCACGCTCGGCGCGGTCATGCCCGCGGCCGTCGGGGTCGACATCGGCTGCGGCATGATCGCCGTGAAGACGCAGTTCACCGCGACCGAGCTGCCCGAGGACCGGAAGGCCGTGCGGGAGGCCATCGAGCGCGCCGTCCCCACGTCGGCCGGGTCGTACAACCGCAAGGTCGTCGCGACGGCGGAGCCGCGGGTCGCCGAGCTCGCGGCGATGGCCGAGGACGCCGGGTTCGATCCTGCGACCTACTCCGGCAAGTGGGATCTGCAGCTCGGGTCGCTCGGATCGGGCAACCACTTCATCGAGATCAGCCTCGACGAGAACGACGACGTGTGGCTCTTCCTGCACTCGGGAAGCCGCGGCGTGGGCAACAAGATCGCGCAGAAGCACATCGCCGTCGCCAAGGCAGCGATGACGAAGTGGTGGATCGAGCTGCCCGACCCCGACCTCGCCTACCTGGTTGAAGGCACGAGGGAGTTCTCGAGCTACATCGCCGAGCTGAAGTGGGCGCAGCACTTCGCGCTGCTCAACCGCGAGGAGATGATGGACCGCGTCGTGCGGCAGTTCTCGGACTGGGTCGGCGCCCCTGTCACCGAGCTCGAGCGGATCAACACGCATCACAACTTCACGCAGAAGGAGCAGCACTTCGGCAAGAGCGTCTGGCTCTCGCGGAAGGGCGCGATCTCTGCGCGCAAGGGGGAGGCGGGCCTGATCCCCGGGTCGATGGGCACCGCGTCGTACGCCGTCGAGGGCCTCGGCAACCCGGTCGCGCTCGAGTCGTCGCCGCACGGCGCCGGCCGGCAGTTCTCGCGGTCGAAGGCGCGCAGGACCTTCACGCACGACCAGCTGCGGGAGGCCATGGTCGGGATCGAGTACCGCGACACCGACGCGTTCCTCGACGAGATCCCGGCGGCGTACAAGCCGATCGACCAGGTGATGGCGGACGCCGCCGAGCTCGTGTCGATCCGGCACACGCTGCGGCAGATCGTCAACGTGAAGGGCGACTGACAGAAGGAAGAGAGCCGGGCGCACGGATCAGGTGTGCGCCCGGCAGGGGGCCGGGGCAGCGCGCACGGATCAGGAGTGCGCGCGGCCCCGGAGACGACCGCTAGCTCGGGAAGCTGGCGGTGGCGACGATCGGCAGGTGGTCGGACTTGCCGCGGGGGAGGACGCGGACTGGTCCGACGAGCAGCCCGCGGGCCGCGACGAGGTCGAACCTGCCGCGGAGGACGCCGAAGCGGCGGTAGGTGTCGTCCGCCGCAAGCGACAGGGTGTGGCCGGTCGAGGCGAGCATGCGGCGGAGCGAGCCCACGCCGACGGGGTAGTTGAAGTCGCCGATGAGGAGGGTGGGCAGCCCTCCGCCGAGCGAGTCGAGCAGGGTGTGCGCCTGGCGCACCTGGCGGCGGCGCAGGCCGTTGCCAGCGGTGAGCGGCGACGCGTGGAACGAGCCGACGACGAACCGCCGACCCGAGAACCGGTCGAAGAGGCGAGCTGAGACGAGGCGGTGCGGCGTGGGTCCGTGCATCCGGTCGTGAACCGAGCGCCCGAGGCGGTCGACGCGGGCGTCCTCGACGACGAACCGGTCGCTGTGGCCGTAGACGGCGAGGCCGAGGCGGCCGTTCGAGGTCGCCACGAGGCTCGAGAGCCGGCCGATCGAGTCGGGCAGCTGCTCGGTGCGGGCCTCCTGGAGGAAGAGCAGGTCGACGCCCTCGAAATCGACCAGCGGCTCGAGCTCGTCGGCGGCGCGGTGCTTCCACAGGTTGTAGCTGAGAATCCCGTAGCCCGAGACGGTGCCGGAGCTGCGATGGGAGCTGGTGCATCCTGCGCTCTCGGTGTTGTTCACGGTGCGTCCCCTTCCCTGGGATGGTCGGTCTTCGTGCGTCCCGGTTCGTTCGGCGCCGTCCGCGAGAGGGTTGGGTCGCGCAATCACCCCAGAGCGAGGGCCGCGCCTGCTTGAATAGTCGCGATGACGCCCGCGCCCCCTCTCTTCCTCCGGCCGAGACTGGTCGGCCTGGTCGCTCTGGGCGGTGCCATCGGCACGGGCATCCGCGAGGCCCTCGCCCTCACCTGGCCGGCCGCGACCACCGGCTTCCCGCTCACGATCCTTCTCATCAACGTCGTGGGGTCGTTCGCGCTCGGCCTCCTGCTCGAGAGCCTCACCCGGCAAGGCGCCGATGAAGGCGGGCGCAGGAACTCGCGGCTCTTCGTCGGCACCGGCGTCCTCGGCGGCTTCACCACCTACAGCTCCTGGGTCACCGACGTCGCCACTCGCCTCGGCCCCGCACCCGGCGTCGCCTTCGCGTACGCGGCGGCGTCGCTCGTGCTCGGGCTGGTCGCCGCGCTCGCCGGGATCGCGCTCGCGGCCCGCCTGAGGCCCACCTCGTGATCGTGTTCCTTCTCGTCTGCGTGGCTGGCGGCGTCGGCGCCGCCCTGCGCTTCGTCGTCGACGGCGCGGTCCGTCAGCGGCTGGCGAGCACCCCGCTGGCGACGTTCCCCGTCGCGACCCAGGTGATCAACGTGACCGGCTCGTTCGGCCTCGGGCTCCTGACGGGGCTGGGGGCGTCGTCGGGCCTGCCGCACGACTGGGTGCTCGTGCTGGGCGGCGGCCTCATGGGCGGGTACACGACGTTCAGCACGGCGAGCGTCGAGGCCGTGCGCCTGGCCGGGCAGCGGAGGTTCGGAGCCGCAGTCGTCTACGGCGTGGGGACGCTGGTGGTCGCGACCGGCGCAGCGGCGCTCGGGGTGTGGATGGGCGGCGGGTTCTAGTTCCTGCGGCCGCCGCTGCTGGTGTGGCAGTCTCATGGCCATGGACCCCGTGACAGCGATCGCCTGGATCGTCGTGTTCGTCGTGGTGACGGTCGCCGTCACCGGGCTCTCGGGTCGGATCGGCTGGTCGGCACCCGTCACGCTCGTGCTCGTGGGCGCCATCGCCTCGTTCGTGCCGGCCGTGCCGCGCGTGACTCTCGAGCCCGACCTCGTGCTGTTCGGGCTGCTGCCTCCGCTCCTATTCGCCGCCGCGATCCGGACGTCGCTGATCGACATCCGCGCCCGCAACGACTCGATCCTCTTGACCAGCGTCGCTCTCGTCGCCTTCACGGTCGTGGCCGTCGGCTTCGCGGCCTGGTGGCTCGTGCCTGGCATCACCCTCGCCGCCGGGCTCGCCTTCGGGGCCGTCGTCGCCCCGACCGACGCGGTCGCCGTCACCGCCGTCACCGGGAAGGTGCCGCTGCCCCGACGCGTCGTGACGATCCTCGAGGGCGAGAGCCTGCTCAACGACGCGACCGCCCTGGTCGCGCTCGACGCCGCGATCACGGCCATCACGCGGGTCGTCACGCCAGCGGACGTCGCCGGCGACTTCGTGCTGGCCGTCGTGGTCGGCGGCGGCATCGGCATGGCCGTCGGCTTCGTGCTCGGCGAGATCCGCAAGCGGCTGCACTCGGCCGTGCTCGACACCAGCCTGTCGCTCGTCACGCCGTTCATCGCCTTCCTGCCGGCGCAGCTCCTGCACGGGTCGGGCGCGCTCGCGGTGGTCGTGGCGGGCCTGTATCTCGGCTTCCGGTCGCCCGTGGTGCTCTCGGCCGAGGCCCGGGTGGCGGAGAGGCTGAACTGGAAGACGGTGCAGTTCCTGCTCGAGAATGCGGTGTTCCTCTTCATCGGGCTGAACCTCGCGGGGGTGCTCGAAGGGGTCGTGAGGAACGGGCCGGGCCTCTGGGTGACCGTCGGGATCAGCTTCGCGGTGCTGGCGGTCGTGATCGCGTCGCGGTTCGCGTGGGTGTTCTTCACGATGCTGCTGTACCGGATCGGCCCCGCGCGGGTGCGCGAGCGCGCCTGGTCGGCGGCCTCGTCGACCGTGGTCTCGGCCGCGGGTATCCGCGGCGTGGTGACTCTCGCAGCCGTGTTCCTGCTGCCCGACCAGACGCCGCAGAGGGAGCTGCTGCAGTTTCTCGCGTTCGTCGTCGTGCTCGGCACGCTGCTCCAGGCGCTGCCTCTGCCGCTGCTGATCCGGCGCGTGCACCTGCCCGCGCCGAACCTCGCGCAGGAGTGGACCGAACGGCAGCTGCTCACCGCCGAGGCGAAGCAGGCGGGGATCGAGCGGCTCGACGCCGTCCGCACCGAGGACGACGAGGAGCGAGTCGTCGAGCAGCTGCGCCGGGCCTCGAGCTTCCTCTCCGAGCAGCTCGCCGACCCGTCGCCCGCCGACCGAGAGCCGTCGCCGGTCACGTTCAGCCGGCTGCGCGGCTCCATGATCGCCGCCGAGCGCGAGGCCGTGCTGCTCGCGCGGCGCGACGGCCGCTATCAGGAGGGTGCGGTGCAGGCCGTGCTCGCCGCCATCGACGCCGAGGAGACCGCGCTGCGGGCGCGGCACCCGAAGGCGATCGGGGAGTAGACCTCGGCAGGCTAGAGGCTCAGGTGCCGCAGCAGGATCGCGGCAACGTCAATCGGCCCGACCGGCGCCGCGGGTGCGACCAGCGTCTGTCCTCCGAAGCGCCGCAGCCCCAGGAACGACCGTGTCAGCACCTCGTCCGCCCCGCCGTGGCCGCCCTCGTCGAGGTGGCCGTGGTCGGTGGTGATCGCGACGAGCCAGTCCTCGTCGCGGGTCGCCGCTCGTGCCTCGACCTCCGCCAGAAGCCGGCCGAGCCGCTCGTCGACGCGGTGCATCGCCTCGCGGTACTCGGCCGAGTCGCCGCCGTAGAGGTGGCCCGCCTCGTCGACCTCGCCGAGGTAGACGAAGCTCACGTCCGGGCCGGCGTCGCGGAGGGCGAGCCGCGAGAAAGCGGCGATGTCGCCGTCGGCATGCCGGTAGCCGTAGACCTCGCCGTCGCGGATCACGACGCGGTGACGGCCGGCGCGCTGGTCGTCCTCGCGGAACGCCAGCACCGGGCCGGGGCCCGAGGGGTCGGCGAGCGGCGGCCAGCTGACGGCCGCGAACGTCGAGCGGCCCGCAGCGGCGGCGCGCGTCAGCACGTCGACGGTCGCGTCGAGGCGATGGCCGAAGAAGGAGTTGTCGAAGACACCGTGCACCGCGTGCGGCGCACCGGTCAGCAGCGACGACCAGCCGGGGCCCGAGATCGTCGGCACCTCCATTGTCAGCGGCAGGTGCGAGCCCTCGCGCAGGAACTCGGCAAGGTGCGACGCCGCGCCTGGCCGCAGCGCGTCGTCGATTCGGAGTCCGTCGATCCCCACCAGCAGAGCCTTCGCGTCAGTCACGGGGCCAGGGTGCACCGGCGGGGTTGCGCGGGAGTGAACGGGGTTCCCGCGCCGTGTCCCTTTCTCTCGGGGCTGTGTCTCTCGGGCCCGTGTCTCTCGGGGCTGTGGATAACTCGACTGCCATTCCGTGGCGAAAACGTAGGATTGCCGGGTGACAGATCAGATCGAAGACCTCCACTTCGAGACGCGCGAGCTCTCGCTGCCCTCGGGCAAGCGCGATCCCGAGCGCGTCCCTCGTCTGTCGCGGACCGCCATCGTCCTTCTCCTCTGCATCCCGCTCGGCCTGGCTCTCGCGCTCGCGGCCATGTACTTCACCGGGGCCCTCGGCGGCCGCCTGATCGTCGACCCGGGCGCGATCGTCACGAACGGCCTCCCGATCACGACCGCCCTCTTCGACGGCTCCGCCGCCGTCGCGATCGGCCTGCTCGTCATCTCGGCCGTCGCGTTGCCCGGGCAGAAGACCGACCTGAAGTCGGCAAGCTTCAGCCAGTGGTACGCCTCCAAGTGGGCCACCTGGGCGGTGCTCGTCTGGCTGGTGTCCGCCGTCGCGAACCTGATGTTCCGGGCCGCCAACGTTCTGGGCGTCCCGTTCACGTCGCCGACGTTCCGCAGCCAGTTCTTCTTCTTCGCCTTCCAGCTCGAGCTCGGCCAGACCTGGGTCGTGACGATCTCGTGCATCCTCGCCGCGCTCGTGATCCTGCTCTCGACGAAGAACGTCTCGTGGCTCGCCGCGGCGATGGGCTTCGCCCTGTTCGCTCTGCTGCCGCTGTCGCTGTCGGGCCACTCTGCGGGCTCGAACGAGCACGTCAACGCCGTGAACAGCCTCGCCATGCACCTCGTAGGCGTCACCGTCTGGATGGGCGGCCTGATCGCCGTCATCCTGCTCCGCGGCAAGGTCGGGACGAACCTCGCCACAGTGGTCTCCCGCTACTCGGCCCTCGCCATCTGGGCCTTCGCCTTCGTCGCCTTCTCCGGGGTGATCAACGCGAGCCTTCGGCTCACGGGCCCCGCCGACCTCGTCACGACGACGTACGGCATGCTGATCCTCGCCAAGTCGATCATCCTGATCGGGCTGGGCGTGGCCGGCTACCTCCACCGCCGCCGCGTCATCCCGCGACTCGTCCGCGAGCCGGGCCGCACTCGCTCGTTCGTGCGTCTCGCCGTCGGCGAGGTCGTGTTCATGGTCGTCGCGATGGGCCTGTCGGTCGCCCTGTCGCAGAGCGCGCCCCCGGTGCCCCAGACGAACGGCGGCGACACCCGCGACGGGCTGATCGGCTTCCCGTACCCGGCGCCGATCACGATCCCGCGCTTCCTGCTCGGGTTCCACCCCGACTACTTCTTCATCGCCGTCGCGGTCATCATGGCGGGGCTGTACATCGCCGCCGTCATGCGGCTTCGCCGCCGCGGCGACACCTGGTCGTGGGGAAGGACCGTGCCGTGGCTGTTCGGCTGCTTCGGCCTGTTCTTCGCGACCAGCGGCGGGCCCAGCGTCTACGGCGCCGTGAACTTCTCGACTCACATGATCCAGCACATGGTGCTGATGATGTACGTGCCGCCGCTCCTCGTTCTCGGCGCTCCGATCCTCCTCGCGCTGCGGACGCTGCCGAAGCGCCGCGACAACAGCCGCGGCCCGCGCGAGTGGATCATGATCGTCATCCACTCCCGGTACGGCCAGGTCGTGACCAACCCCGTCGTGGCGGCGATCATCTTCGCCGGCAGCCTCATCGCCTTCTACTACACGGGCTGGTTCCAGGCGTCCCTCCAGACCCACCCCGGGCACTTCCTCATGGAGGTGCACTTCCTGCTCTCGGGCTACCTGTTCTTCTTCGTGCTGATCGGCGTCGACCCCGGCCCCAAGCGGCCGCCGTTCCCGATGCGGATCATCCTGCTGCTGGCGACGCTGGCCTTCCACGCGTTCTTCGGCCTCGCGATCATGTCGCAGACCACCATCCTCGCCGCCGACTGGTGGCACGCCCTCGGCAAGACGAACTACCAGGACCTCCTCTCCGACCAGCACACCGGGGGCGCGATCGCCTGGGGTGCGGGCGAGTTCCCCACCGTGCTCGTGGCACTGATGGTGATGCGGCAGTGGATCCGCAGCGACGAGCGCGTCGCGAAGCGCTATGACCGGCGGGCCGAGGTCGACGGCGACGCCGAGCTGCGGGCCTACAACGAGCAGCTCGCCGTGATGGCGGGCAAGCCGGCGGCCGCCCGCACCGAGGCGTCGACCCCCGGCGCGGAGTCCGACTCCTCCGCCGGTGCTGGCGATGCGCCCGACCGCCGCTCCGACGCCCAGTAGGCTCGTCGGCATGACCGTCCGGGTGACCTCGCGCGGGCTGCGCGTTGTGCGCGGCCTCGTCGTGGCGACCCTGTCGGTTACCATCGCCGCGTTCTCGCACGTGGCCGGCGGCGGAATGGAGCCGGGCGTGCTCGGCACAGTGCTCGCGCTCGCCTTCGCGATCCTCGCCAGCATCGCGCTCAGCGCCCGCGCCGTCTCGGTCGTCCCGCTCGCGATCTCGGTCGGGCTGAGCCAGGTCGTATTCCACCTGCTCTTCAGCCTCGGCGCCGATCTTCCCGCTTCTGCCGCCGGAACTCACGTGGGCATGCTCGGCATGGTGATGTCGGGCGGCGCCACCGCCACCCTGCCCGACCTCGGCGGCTCGACCGTCCACGCGATGGAGGGCATGAGCGACGCCCGCATGTGGGCGGGCCACCTCGCTGCCGCGGTCCTGACGACGCTGCTGCTCCTGCACGGAGAACGGGCCCTGCTGACCGTCGTGCGTCTCGCCGTCGCGCGTCTGGCCGTGGTCGTCCGCGTGCTCGTCGCAGCACCGCCCGTCCTCGCGCATTCCGTCGCGGCAGCGGTCGGCGACCGCAGCGGCATCCGCCGCCCTCTCGACGTCCTGCTTGCCTCTCGTCCGCATCGGGGCCCGCCGCTCGGCGCCTGACTCCGACCTCCTTCCCCTTTTCCGCGCGCGCACCGCCGCTCGATGGGCGGGCTCTCGTCGTGTCCGGCCCCTCTCCGGAGGCGCGCCGACACCGACCGCCACCCGCCGATCCCTTCACGGGCGCCGACCGGCACCCGCTCGGCGATCCTGCGCGCGCACCCTCACGAGAGACACCTCAACGCATGCCCTCCTTCCCCCTGCGCCGCGCGGCGCTCATCCTCCCGCTCGCCGGCGCACTCGTCCTGGCCGCACCCCTCGCGGCGTCCGCCCACGTGCACGTCGAGGGCGACGACGTCGCGCCCGGCTCGTACTCCACCCTCCAGTTCAAGGTCCCGACCGAGTCGGCGACCGCGTCGACCGTCAAGGTCGAGGTCGCCTTCCCGACCGACCACCCGTTCACCTCGGTCTCGTACCAGCCGATCGCCGGCTGGAAGGCCGACGTCGTCACCGGCACGCTGTCGAAGCCGGTCTCGACCGACGACGGCGAGATCACGAAGGCGGTGACGAAGGTGGTGTGGACCGCCGACTCCACTGCGGAGGGCATCGCTCCGGGCGAGTTCCAGCTGTTCACCGTCTCGGCGGGAGCCGTGCCCGATGTCGCCTCGGTCGAACTGCCGACGACGCAGACCTACAGCGACGGCAGCGTCGTGAAGTGGAACGAGGCGACTCCGGCGTCGGGCGAGGAGCCCGAGCACCCGGCACCCGTGCTCGCCATCACCGAGGCGGCGGCCGATCACCACGGTGCGGCGTCCGACACGGCGACGAGCGAGGCCGCGGCGACCGGTACGAGCGGCGACGGCGACAGCGGTCTCGGTCTGGGCCTCGGCATCGGCGGTCTCGGACTCGGGATCATCGCCCTGGCCGTGGCGGTCCTGGCCTACGTCCGCAGCGGTCGGGGTGCAGGCGCGGCTCGCCCGGCAGGCGGATCGGCCCCCACCACCGGATCGGCGGACTAGCGCGTGGCCCCGTCAGCACTCCGGCGCATCGCGGTCGCGGCGTCGGTCACAGCTGCCGCCGCGGTGCTGGCGGTGGCCCCGGCCGTCAGCGCGAGCGCCCACGACTACCTGGTCAGCTCGACTCCGGCCGACGGGTCGACGCAGTCCGAGAAGCTCGACCAGGTCGTGCTCACCTTCAACGACCGCGTGCTCGACCTGTCGGGCGACGGCTCGTCGAACGTCGTCGAGGTGACCTCGTCGGCCGGCAGGCACTTCGAGTCGGGCTGCCCGGCGATCGCCGACACCGACGTGACGGTGCCCGTCGCTCTCGGCGACTCGGGCAAGTACACGGTCACCTGGCAGGTCGTCTCGGCCGACGGGCACACCGTCTCGGACTCGATCGGGTTCACCTACGACAGGCCCGCCGATGTGGATGCCGCCGCCGGGAGGGCCTCGCGCCCGACCTGCGGCGACCAGCCCACGTCAGGAGTCGGCGCGTCGGCGTCCTCCTCGGGAGCTGAGGAGGGCGCAGGAACGTCCGCCCTCCCCGTCGCCCTCGGCGTCGGGGGCGGCATCATCCTCGTCGCCCTCGTCGCTGTGGTCGTCGTGCTGACCCGGTCGCGCAAGGGCCCGGCCGGCGGCCCGCCCGCGCAGTAACAGCTCTGCCGAGTGCGCGGTCTCTGCTTCCGGAAGTGCGCTTCCGGTGCGGAAACCGCGCATTCGGCACCCCGACGGCAGGCGTCTGTAGACTTAGGTGCACCTGCGCACGGGTGCATTCCCCCGAAGCGAGGAGCACCCAATGCCCGCCATCGTGATCATCGGAGCCCAGTGGGGCGACGAAGGCAAAGGCAAGGCCACCGATCTGCTCGGCAGCCGCATCGACTACGTCGTCAAGTTCAACGGCGGCAACAACGCGGGCCACACGGTCGTCATCGGCAACCAGAAGTACGCCCTCCACCTGCTCCCCTCGGGCATCCTCACCGAGGGAGTGACCCCGGTGATCGGCAACGGCGTCGTCATCGACATCGAGGTGCTGTTCGACGAGCTCGACGCGCTGATCGCCCGAGGCGTCGACGTCTCGAAGCTCAAGGTCAGCGCCAACGCGCACCTCATCACGCACTACCACCGCACTCTCGACAAGGTCACCGAGCGATTCCTGGGCTCGCGGTCGATCGGCACCACCGGCCGCGGCATCGGGCCGGCCTACGCCGACAAGATCAACCGCGTCGGCCTCCGGGTGCAAGACCTCTTCGACGAGAACATCCTGCGCCAGAAGGTCGAGGCCGCTCTCGACCAGAAGAACCACCTGCTGGTCAAGATCTACAACCGCCGCGCGATCAGCGCCGACGAGGTCGTCGAGACGCTCCTCAGCTACGCCGAGCGCCTCCGCCCGATGGTCGCCGACACCGCGCTCGAGCTCCACACCGCGCTCGAAGAGGGCAAGACCGTGCTGTTCGAGGCCGGCCAGGCCACGATGCTCGACGTCGACCACGGCACCTACCCCTTCGTCACGTCGTCGTCGTCGACCGCGGGCGGAGCCGCCACGGGCTCGGGCATCGGCCCCGGCCGCATCGCGCGGGTCATCGGCATCGTCAAGGCGTACACCACACGGGTCGGGGCAGGCCCCTTCCCGACCGAGCTGTTCGATGCGTCGGGCGAGTTCCTGCGCGCCAACGGCTTCGAGTTCGGCACCACGACCGGCCGCCCGCGCCGCTGCGGCTGGTACGACGCCCCGATCGCCCGCTACTCGGCGCGGATCAACGGCGTGACCGACTTCGTGCTGACGAAGCTCGACGTGCTCACCGGCCTCGAGACGATTCCGGTGTGCGTCGCCTACGACGTCGACGGGGTGCGCTTCGACGAGATGCCGGTGTCGCAGTCCGACTTCCACCACGCCGTGCCGATCTACGAGGAGTTCCCGGGCTGGACCGAAGACATCACCGGCGCCCGCACCTTCGACGACCTGCCGAAGAACGCCCAGGACTACATCCTCGCCGTCGAGAAGATGAGCGGCGCCCGCATCTCGGCGATTGGCGTCGGCCCCGGCCGCGATGAGATCGTCGAGCGGCACGACCTGCTGGGCTGACGACACCCGTCGCGCACCCGTTCTCAGCGTTTGGACAGGTCGCGCACAGGCGGAGGGTGTCGTGTTGCATCATGACACTTGAGATCGCCTACACCGCCATCGCCCATGCAACCGGAGGCGGCCGCGACGGCCACGTCCGCAGCGAAGACGACCGGCTCGACCTCGACACCCGGCCCCCCAAGGAGATGGGCGGCTCGGGTGACGGCACCAACCCCGAGCAGCTGTTCGCCGCGGGCTACTCGGCCTGCTTCCTGAGCGCCCTCCACGGCGTCGGCAAGGCGAAGGGCTTCGACACCACAGACGCCTCGGTCTCGGCCAGCGTCGGCATCGGCGCGAACGGAGAGGGCGGCTACGGCCTCGCCGTCGAGCTCGACGTCTACACGCCGAATGTCGCGCCGGAGAACCGCCAGGAGCTCGCCGACGCCGCCCACCACGTGTGCCCGTACTCGAACGCCACCCGCGGCAACGTCGAGGTGACGATCACGCTGGTCGACTAGGGGTCGGCTGCCCGGCCTCTCAGAGCTGGGCGTGTGCGGGCGGTCGCTCGGCGGTCGGGGTGAGAGCCCCGCTGCCGCGGCCGCCCGCTGTCGCGCTCCAGGCGAGGACGAAGATGAGCAGCACTGCGGCGGCACCGGCGAGCACCATCGTTCCGATTCGGCGGCCACGCGAGAGGCGGGTCTCACGGACCTCGAACGAGACCGCGTGGCATTGGCTCGCCGGCCAGGTGCCGTCGAACGACCAGGCCTCGACCACGCGCCGCGCCACGAACTCGTCAGCACCCGGCCGTTCGCCCGCCGGGATCTCGGCGTAGGCGAGCTCGTCGATGTCGGCGCCGACGCGGGCCGCCGTTGCCCGGGCCGTGCGGAGCACCGACTGCGGCGTGCGAATCAGGTCGCCGGCGTTCCGCGCCAGGTCGATGGGCCCGAAGAGTGTTGCGCCCCAGAACAGCACAGCCAGGGCCCCGTCGCGGTCGCTGTGAAGCGTCAGGAGCAGCACCCCCACGAGAAAGACGATGGCGCCGACCACGATGCCGCGCACGGCCTGGGTCCTGTGCGGCCCGGCCAGGCGTTCCCAGCCCACGGCGTCACGCTCCCAGAACGACCACCCCCGTGGAGCCTCGAGGAGGCCAACCACCGGCGTCCAGCCGAGCGGAGGCGTCCAGCCCTGGTTCGCCGCGACCCAGTCGGGGCTGGGCTCGGGCCAGGACGCAGGAACTCGGAACCGCAGCGGAAGCACCCCCGGGGCGGGCCGCGTTCTCGTCATCGGGGTCGCCGGATCGGCCGTAGCGAGTTCCATGAGGTGGGTGCCTTCCGTGGCGTCGTGCTGGAGCGTCGTGCTCTTCGAAGACTAGGCGTGCCAGCGTCTCGGAGCCATTCCCCTTAGCTGGGGGTTCCCTCCCCGCGTCGGCGGTGCGTCGGATGATCCGGCCTGGCGGTTTCTGCGAGCCGATAAAGTCGAGTCATGTCTGACACGACTCCCTCGGCCGCCGTTGCGCGCCTCCACTCGATCCGCGAGAGCATCGACAACATCGACGCCGCCCTCGTGCACCTGCTGGCCGAGAGGTTCAAGTTCACGCAGTCGGTGGGCGTGCTCAAGGCCGAGGCCGGCATGCCGGCGAGCGACCCGGATCGTGAGAAGGTGCAGATCCAGCGCCTCCGCGCCTTGGCCGTCGACTCGCACCTCGACCCCGACTTCACGGAGAAGTTCCTCGGGTTCATCGTCTCGGAGGTCATCCACCACCACGAGCGCATCGCGGCGGGCGACGAGGTCGGCGCGTGACGCGGATGTACGTCGGGGGCTACACGGCCTCCAGCGGCGGGACGGGCGAGGGCATCACCGTCTTCGAGGGGTCCGGCGACAGCGGATGGCGGGCGATGCAGGTCGTCCAGGCCGATGACCCGACCTTCCTCACGGTCACCGAGGGCGCGCTCCACGCGGCGTCCGAGACCGTCGAAGGGCGCGTCGTCTCGTACACGATCAGCGCCGGCAGCCTCGTCGCGGCCTCGGTCGCGGCTTCCGGTGGCACGGCGCCGTGCCACCTCGTGCTCGACCCGGCCTCTGGCGCTCTCGTCGTCGCCAACTACACGGCCGGCACGTTCGGCGTGCTGTCGGCCGACGCGTCCGACCCGGCGCGTGTCACGCGCGTGCTGCCGCTTCCCATCGGCCGCGGGCCGGTGCTCGACCGCCAGGACGGCCCGCACGCGCACAACGTGATGCCCACCCCCGAGGGCACGGTGCTGGTCAGCGACCTCGGCTCCGACCGCATCTACGAGGTGCGCGTCGAGCCCGTCACCCTCGAGCCGTCGTTCATCGGGTCGTCGGCCCTGCCGTCCGGCTCGGGCCCGCGGCACTTCGCCTGGCTCGGAGACAAGCTGCTCCTCACCGGCGAGCTCGACGGCCGCCTCCACGTGCTGTCGCGCACCGAGTCGGGGTCGTTCGGCGTCGACTACTCCGTCGCCGCCTACGACGCGCGACTCTCCTTCGCCAGCGACGAGGTGCTGCTGTCGCACGTCGCCGTCTCGGACGGGTACGTGTACGCGGCGGTCCGCGGGCGCGACACGATCACCGTCTTCGCACCCGGTGCCGACGGCCGCCTGGCCGTCACCGCCGAGGTCCCCGCGGGAGGCCACTGGCCGCGCCACTTCGCGATCGAGGGGGGTCGCCTCTACGTCGCGAACCAGCTGTCGCACACCGTCGCCGTGCTGCCGATCGGCGCCGACGGCGTCCCGGGTGCGCCCGAGCTCCAGATCGAGCTCGGCAGCCCGTCCTGCGTCGTGTTCGCGTAGCGACGGCGCCGGCGCCGGAGTCGACGCTCGCGACTGGTCCGGTGTGGGCGCGCGCTGCGGGGGTGCTCGGCGAGGTGGCCGCCGCCGTCGGGTCGGCGGGCCGTGGGCGACGCCGAGGGCCATCTCGCGGTCGTGCTTGACGGTGCCGCCCGCGGGGTGCCCCGTTCTGGGCGTGCGCGGCGTCGAGTTGCCCCGATCTGGGGGAGAGGGCGGCGTGCTGGCGAGGTGGCCGCCGCCGTCGGGTGGGCGGGGCGTAGGCGACGTGGAGGGCCATCTCGCGGTCGGGGCTTGACGGTGCCACCTGCGGGGTGCCCCGTTCTGGGCGAGCGCGGCAGGGCGACCGCGGCAGGGCGGGGCCGGCGGGGCCGCGCCCGCCGCCGGCTATTCCGCGATCGTGGCGCCGAAGCGCGCCGGCAGCGTGCCGCGGTGCGCCGCGCGGAGCTCCTCGAGCCCCACCGTGAAGACGCCCTGCACCTCGAGCGACGCCGACTCCTTGTCGGTGACGCCGATGCGCGCCACCGGGTAGCCCCGGCCCTCGCACAGCCCGCGGAACTTGACGTCGTCCTCGCGCGGCACCGACACGATCACGCGCCCGGTCGACTCGCTGAAGAGGGCGGTCGCCACGTCGACGCCGTCGCGCTCGACGATCTCGTCGAGCCACACGCGGGCGCCGACGCCGAAGCGCAGCACCGCCTCGGCGAGGGCCTGGCCGAGGCCGCCGTCGCTGAGGTCGTGGGCCGAGCCGATGAGCGACTCGGAAGCACCGGCGCGCAGCAGCGCGGCCAGCTGCTTCTCGCCGGCGAGCGAGACGCGCGGCGGGCGGCCGCCGAGGTGCTCGTGGATGGTGCCGGCCCAGGCCGAGCCGTCGAGCTCGAGCGACGTGGTGCCGAGCAGGTACAGGTTGTCGCCCTCGTCCTGCCAGCCGGAGGGGATGCGCTGGGCGACGTCGTCGATCACGCCGAGCACGCCGACAACCGGCGTCGGGTGGATCGGCTGCGTGCCGGTCTGGTTGTAGAACGACACGTTGCCGCCCGTCACGGGGATCTCCATCTCGAGGCACGCGTCCGACAGCGCTTCGACGGTCTGCGAGAACTGCCACATGACCTCGGGGTTCTCGGGGGAGCCGAAGTTGAGGCAGTCGGTCACAGCGACCGGCGTCGCACCGGTGACGGCGACGTTGCGGTACGCCTCGGCAAGGGCGAGGCGTGCGCCCTGAGCCGGGTCGAGCTGGCAGTAGCGGCCGTTCGCGTCGGTGGCGATGGCGAACCCGAGCCCCGACTCCTCGTCGACGCGGATCATGCCGCCGTCGTCCGGGAAGCTCAGCGCGGTGTTGCCGAGCACGTAGGTGTCGTACTGGTTCGTGATCCAGCTCTTGTCGGCGAGGTTCGGCGAGGAGAGCAGGCGCAGGAACTGCCCCCGCACGTCGTCGCCCTCCTCCGGGCGGGGCAGGCCCGCCGCCGAGTCGCCCTGCAGCTCGTCGATCCACGACGGGTAGGCGACGGGGCGCTCGTAGACGGGGCCGTCGACGGCGACCGTGCGGGGTTCGACGTTGACGATCTCTTCGCCGTGCCAGTTGATGACGAGGCGGCCGGTGTCGGTGACCTCGCCGAGGACGCTGGTCTCGACGTCCCACTTCTGGACGACGGCGAGGAAGGCGTCGAGCTTGTCGGGACGCACGACGGCCATCATGCGCTCCTGGCTCTCGCTCATCAGGATCTCCTCGGCGGTGAGCGTGGGGTCGCGCAGCAGCACCTTGTCGAGCTCGATGAACATGCCGCCGTCGCCGTTCGAGGCGAGCTCGGACGTGGCGCAGGAGATGCCGGCGGCCCCGAGATCCTGGATGCCCTCGACGAGCTCGTCGCGGAACAGCTCGAGGCAGCACTCGATGAGCACCTTCTCGGCGAACGGGTCGCCGACCTGGACGGCGGGACGCTTGGTCGGGCCGCCCGAGGAGAACGTGTCGGAGGCGAGGATCGACGCGCCGCCGATCCCGTCGCCGCCGGTGCGCGCGCCGAACAGCACGACCTTGTTGCCGGCGCCCTTGGCGTTGGCGAGGTGGAGGTCTTCGTGGCGGAGGACGCCGACGCTGGTCACGTTGACGAGCGGGTTGCCCTGGTACACCGGGTCGAAGATCGTCTCGCCGCCGATGTTTGGCAGGCCGAGGCAGTTGGCGTAGAAGCTGATTCCCGAGACGACGCCGTGGACGACGCGCTCGGTGTCAGGGGCGTCGAAGGCGCCGAATCGGAGCTGGTCCATGACGGCGACGGGGCGGGCGCCCATGGAGATGATGTCGCGGACGATGCCGCCGACGCCGGTCGCGGCGCCCTGGAACGGCTCGATGTAGCTGGGGTGGTTGTGGCTCTCGCCCTTGAACGTGACGGCCCAGCCGCCGCCCACGTCGACGACGCCGGCGTTCTCGCCCATGCCGACCATCAGGTTCTTCTTCATCTCGTCGTTGACCTTCTGGCCGAACTGACGGAGGTACATCTTGCTGGACTTGTACGAGCAGTGCTCGCTCCACATGACCGAGTACATGGCGAGCTCGCCGCTGGTGGGGCGGCGGCCGAGGATCTCGCGGATCTGGAGGTACTCGTCTTCTTTCAGGCCGAGCGCACCGTACGGCTGCTCGCGGTCGGGGGTCGCCGCTGCGTTCGCGACGGTGTCGGGGACGTGGCTGCCGGGGGCCTTGGTGAGTTCGGTGTCGGTCATTTGACGAGCGCCTTCTGGATGACGGAGGTGAAGAAGGTGAGGCCGTCGATGCCGGACGACATCGCGGCCGGGGTGTCGGGGCCGAAGCCGGGCTCGGTGGCGTGCTCGGGGTGCGGCATGAGCCCGACGACGTTGCCGCGCTCGTTGGAGACGCCGGCGATGTCGTCGAACGAGCCGTTCGGGTTGACTCCCACGTAGCGGAAGGCGACCTGGCCCTCGCCCTCGATGCGCTTGATGGTCTCGTCGTCGGCGATGAAGCGGCCGTCGGCGTTCTTCAGCGGGATCGTGATCTCCTGGCCCTGCGTAAAGCCGGTGGTCCAGTCGGTGGCGGCGTTCTCGACGCGGAGCCGCTGGTCGCGGCGGATGAACTGCTGGTGCGCGTTGCGCGTGTGGGCGCCGGGGATGAGGCGCGCCTCTGCGAGCATCTGGAATCCGTTGCAGATGCCGAGCACGGGCATGCCCTTGTTCGCGGCGTCGACGACCTCGGTCATGATCGGCGACAGGCTGGCGATCGCTCCGGCGCGGAGGTAGTCGCCGTAGCTGAAGCCGCCGGGAAGGATGATGGCCTCGACGCCGTCGAGGTCGTGCGAGCCGTGCCAGAGGGCGACGGGATCGCCGCCGGCGAGGCGGACGGCGCGCTGCGCGTCGCGGTCGTCGAGCGACCCCGGGAAGGTGACTACCCCGATCCGCATCAGGCGCTGACGGTGTTGTCGAGGACGGTGATGCTCACCACGTCTTCGATGACGGAGTTCGAGAAGACGTCGTCGGCGAGCTCCTTGACCTCAGCGAGGACGGCGTCGTCGACGTGGTCGACGGTGAGCTCGAAGCGCTTGCCGATGCGCACCTCGTGATAGCCCTGGCGGCCCATGCGCGAGAGCGCACCGGTGACGGCCTTGCCCTGCGGGTCGAGCAGTTCGGCCTTGGGCATGACTTCGACGACGATCGTGGGCACCAGATGTCTCCTGAAGGAAGGGGGGCAGGACCGTTCGAGTCTACAAGTTCTGCGTTTGGCGGCAGACGCCAAGGCTCCTGTCAGCGCGCTCTTATGACCGACCGGCAGAGTAGCTGTTGTCGGAAGCGACGAGGCCTTGTGATCGGGCCTTCGAAGTCCTCCGGCACTTGCTGTGAAGCTATCTGATCCGCTTCCAGCCTGAAGGCGCCTAGTCATTTCCCCCGATGGCTAGGCGCCTCCTCCTTTTTCGACCACGGCTCGCCCTTCGGCCGACGAGATCGGGTTCAGCGCTCGCCGCGCAGGTGCGCCGCCGTGAGAGCCGCCATCTCGTCGTCGCTCAGCTCGTCAATGACGGCCGCCTCGCGCCGGTCGGTGCGGGTCCACCGCACGAACAGGAAGATCAGCACCGGGATGTCGGCCACCTCGGCGATGAACCAGAGCAAGTCGCCCGAGAGCTGCTGGTCGCGCAGCTGCGAGGGGAACCAGCCCGGGGCGAGTGCGGCGACCGCGTGTCCGTGGTCGAGCACGTGCCCGGTGATGCGCAGCACGATGGCAGGGATGGCGTCCAGGATGAGCTCGACGAACGCCAGCATGAACTCGACTGTGATGTAGAAGCTCGTGTGCGCCCGGCTGCCGTCGAACACCGGCAGGATCATGAGCAGGCCGACGAGCGGCACCAGCACCGTGATGAGGGCCTCGCTGATCGCGTTCTCGCGCAGGGCGAAGGCGATCGGCGTCAAGAACAGGGAGAACGCCGCCAGGGCGAACAGCGGCGAGAAGATCGCGCTGCCGAGCACCCGCATGAGGCGCGACGACAGGAAGCTCTCGAGCCGGGCGCGGCCGGTCTCGCCGAGGGCCAGCCGGGCCAGGTGCACCGGGCGGCCGACGGCGACGAGGGCAGGCACGACGAAGAGCAGCAGGGCGATCCGCGTCGTGAAGGCGAAGCGGAGGTCGTGGCTGTAGGCGCCGAGGAATCCGAACGAGATCAGGGCGTACGACCCGAGGCCGAGCGCGGCGAAGGCGAGGGTGCGCCAGCTCGACCAGGCGTCGCCGTTCCTGCGCGCGTGGACGACGCCGATCGCGTAGAGGGCGGCTGCCGCCACGATCACGACGAGGGCGACGGGGTCGAGGCGGAAGGTGAGCAGGATCGTGGCGACGGGAGGCGTGGCGATTTCCAATCAGGAGAAGACGGATCAAGTATGCGCTCGTCACGAGGGGTCCTCAGTTGTTTTGAATCATTCATAAAGACGTGCTTGACTGGGGTGATGGAGTCGAACGAGGCGGGCAGCATGCTGCGTGATGCGGGCCTTCGCGTCACCGCACCGCGCTTGGCGGCCCTCGAGGCGCTCGGCGACCACTCGCACGCCACCGTCGACGAGGTCTACGAGCGCGTCGCGACCGGCCTGCCCGGCACGTCGCTCCAGGCCATGTACGTCGTTCTCGCCGCTCTGACCGGCGCGGGCCTCGTGCGGCGCATCGAGCCCGCCGGCTCGGCCGCGCGCTACGAGCTCCGCATCGGCGACAACCACCATCACGTCGTCTGCTCGCTCTGCGGCGCCGTGGAAGACGTCGACTGCGTCGTCGGCGAGGCTCCGTGCCTCATGCCGTCGCACACGTCCGGCTACCTGGTGCAGACCGCCGAGGTCACGTTCTGGGGCCTCTGCCCCGCCTGCCGTGCCCTCGAGACCGGCGACGACGCCGTCGCGTCCGTACCGGCTGCCGCGCCCCACGATCAACCCGTCCGTTCCTGATCAGCTAGGAGACAGAAATGACAGACGACAACTACACGACGAACGCCGCCGGCGCCCCCGTCGCGAGCGACGAGCACTCGCAGAGCGTCGGGGCCGACGGCCCCATCGCGCTCCACGACGCGTACCTCGTCGAGAAGCTCGCCCAGTTCAACCGCGAGAAGGTGCCGGAGCGCATCGTCCACGCCAAGGGCGGCGGGGCGTTCGGCACGCTGACCGTGACCGGCGACGTCTCGAAGTACACTCGCGCCTCGCTCTTCCAGCCCGGCGTGACCACGGAGATGCTCGCCCGCTTCTCGACCGTCGCCGGCGAGCAGGGCTCGCCCGACACCTGGCGCGACCCCCGCGGCTTCGCGCTGAAGTTCTACACCGACGAGGGCAACTACGACCTCGTCGGGAACAACACCCCGGTGTTCTTCATCCGCGACGGCATCAAGTTCCCCGACTTCATCCACTCGCAGAAGCGCCTGCCGGGCTCGCACCTCCGCGACCACGACATGCAGTGGGACTTCTGGACCCTCTCGCCCGAGTCGGCCCACCAGGTCACCTGGCTGATGGGCGACCGCGGCCTGCCGGCCTCGTGGCGCATGATGGACGGCTTCGGCTCGCACACCTACCAGTGGATCTCGGCCACGGGCGAGAAGTTCTGGGTCAAGTACCACTTCAAGACCGAGCAGGGCAACGAGATCCTGACGCAGGCCGATGCCGACCGCATCGCCGGCGAGGACGCGGACTTCCACATCCGCGATCTGTCGGAGGCCATCTCGCGCTCCGACTTCCCGACCTGGAAGCTCAGCGTGCAGATCATGCCGTACGCCGACGCCGCGACCTACCGCTTCAACCCGTTCGACCTGACCAAGGTGTGGCCGCACAGCGACTACCCCCTGATCGAGGTCGGGACCATGGAGCTGAACCGCAACCCCGAGAACTACTTCGCGCAGATCGAGCAGGCGACGTTCGCCCCCTCGAACTTCGTGCCCGGCATCGCGGCCAGCCCCGACAAGATGCTGCTCGCCCGCATCTTCAGCTACGCCGACGCGCACCGCTACCGCGTGGGCACCAACCACGCCCAGCTGCCGGTGAACATGCCGAAGAACGAGGTGCACGACTACTCGAAGGACGGCGGCGCTCGCTACCACTTCTCGTCGGCCACGACGCCGGTCTATGCGCCGAACTCGGTCGGCGGCCCGCACGCCTCGCCCGAGGCGCACGGCGACGACTCCGGCTGGGAGTCCGACGGCGTCCTCGTGCGCTCGGCCGCGACGCTCCACGCCGAAGACGACGACTTCGGCCAGGCCGGGACCCTGTACCGCGAGGTGCTCGACGACGCCGCTCGCGAGCGCATGGTCGGCAACATCGTGGGCCACGTCTCGAAGGTCACGCGCCCCGACCTGCTCGAGCGCGTGTTCGCGTACTGGACGAGCGTCGACGCGGAGCTGGGTGCGCGCGTGCGCGCGGGCGTCGTGCCGTCGGCGCCGGGCTCCAACGAGGACCCCGCGACGGTGGGCGTGCTGCAGTAGTCTCAGCCCCGCCGAAACGGCTCAGCCCCGCCGGGTTTCCGGCGGGGCTGAGCCGTTCTCACGCCTGCCGCCGGGCTCAGACCATCTGGCCGTTCCAGTGGATGTCGCCCTCCGGCCAGTCCGAACGGGCCTCCCGGCACGGCCGCAGCAGCCATCCGGAGTCCTGGCTGACGAGAGTCGAAGCGCCGTCGGCCGTGAACGCGTTGTAGTGGCCGGTGACGCCGTCGAGCGGCTCCCAGCCGTGAGCGCTGTAGAAGCGCTGCGTCTGCTCCCCGGTCTCGAGCAGGCCGAACGGCGCGGCGAGGCGCTCGAGCCCGGCGTCGACGAGGCGGAGCAGCTCGCGGCCGAGACCGGTGCCCTGGAGGATCGGCGAGACCGCGACCATGCCGACCGCGGCGATCAGCTGGTCGGCACCGTCGCCTGCCGCCGAGCCGACGGTGACGAACTGGCGGCGGAGGCCGGCGTGGGCGACGACCACGTCGCCCGAACGGGCGAGGACGCGGAGCTCGGGCTGCATCCCGGCCCAGCTGCGGGCGCCCTGGTACCAGTGGTCGTACGAGTCGAAGGCCTTCGCGAGCATGGCGGCGACGGCCTCGTGGTCAGCCAGCGTCAGGTCGCCCTCGCGGACGATCTCGAACAGCGGCTCGGTCGGGCCGTCGTCGGCGTCGGTGTCGGACTGGGCCTGGTAGGTCATCCGTTCACCGTACGCGTGCCGGTCTGGACCGGGCGGGGCTACTCGTGGGTGAGCGTGCGACCGTAGCAGATCGAGTCGGAGTGGCCGACGTAGTGCCCGAAGTTCGGGATCTTCACGTAGCCCTCGCGCTCGTAGAAGCGGATCGCGTCGGGCTGGGCGACACCGGTCTCCAAGACCAGGCGGGTCCAGCCGCGCTTCAGGGCACGCGCCTCGAGAGCGCGGAGCACCTGGACGGCGGCACCGCCGCCTCGGCTCGACTGGCGGACGAACATGCGCTTGATCTCGGCGTCGCCGGCTTCTGCGGCCTCGCCGTCGAGCCTGCGCAGACCGCCGCACGCGACGGGCTTGCCGTCGATGGTGGCGACGACGAACTCGGCCATGTCGGCGGCCGTGGGCTTGACGCCCGGCTCGGAGTCGTCGGTCCCGTAGCGGATCGCGATCTCAGCTCGCTGCTCGCAGCGGAGGTGGGCGCCTTCAGGGTCGGTCCACGGACGGTCCTGAATCTGGATGTCGGTGGTCAGTGTGTTCGTCACCGGAACATTCTGCATCTTCTCGGACGGGATCGTTAATCACATCCATCCAGATTCATGCAATTCAGTCAGCCGGAGGCGAAACGGACTCTAATTCGCGTCAGACCGGCGGGTCAGGCGCTCGAGCAGCTCCCGGTAGCGGCCGGCCGTCTGGTCGATCACCTCGACGGGCAGGGCGGGTGGAGTGCCCTCTCTGTCCCAGTTCGCCGACAGCCAGTTGCGCACGATCTGCTTGTCGAAGCTGTCGGTGCGGTTGCCCTGCTCGTACACCGACTTGTCCCAGTAGCGGCTGGAGTCGCTGGTCAGCACCTCGTCGGCGAGGGTGATCTCGCCTGTCTCCCGGTCGGCGCCGAACTCGAACTTCGTGTCGGCCAGGATCACGCCGTGCTCTGCTGCGATCGCGGCGGCCCTCCGGTAGATCTGCAACGACAGGTCGCGCAGCGCGGTCGCCGTGTCGGCCCCTACCAGCTCGACGGTGCGCTCGAACGTGATGTTCTCGTCGTGGTCGCCGAACTCCGCCTTGAAAGCCGGCGTGTAGATCGGCTCGGGCAGGCGGTCGCCCGACGAGAGCCCTGCGGGCAGCGGGATGCCGCAGACGGTACCCGACTCCTGGTACTCGACCCAGCCGCTGCCGACGAGGTAGCCGCGCACGACGCACTCGATCGGGAACATGTCGAGCGGCTTGACCAGCATCGACCTCGACGCGACGGTCTCAGGAACTCGAGACGGAGACAGAGCGGGATCGATCAGGTGGTTCGGCACCTCGGCCAGCTGCGCGAACCACCAGTCGCTCAGCTCGGTGAGCAGGCTCCCCTTGCCGGTGATGCCGGGCTCGAGCACGAAGTCGAAGGCACTGATCCGGTCGCTCGCCACGACCAGCACGGCCGGGGCGTCGGCCAGGCCCGTGAATCCGTCGGGCACGTAGAGGTCGCGGACCTTGCCGGAGTAGAGGTGAGTCCAGCCGTCGAGGGGCTCGCCCGTGGGGCGCTCGGGGCCTGCGCCGGTCTGGTCGGTGCTCACTCGGCCACCTTCGCGGCGATGTCGCGTCGGAACTGGCCGCCCTCGAGCGAGATCCGGCCGAGCGCCTCGTACGCGCGGCTGCGGGCCTCGGTGAAGCCGGCGCCGGTGGCGACGACGCTGAGCACCCGGCCGCCGGTCGCGACGAGACGGTCGTCGAGGCGGGCGGTGGCGGCGTGGGCGATCGTGACGCCGGGAACCGCCAGGGCGGCGTCGAGCCCGACCAGCTCGCGCCCCGTGATCGGAGCGTCGGGGTAGCCCTCGGAGGCGAGGACGACGGTGACGGCCATCTCGGACGAGAAGACGGGAGCCGCGTGCGACGACAGCGAGCCGTTCGCGCTCGCGAGCAGCAGGGTGCTCAACGGAGACTCGAGCCGCGGCAGCACCACCTGGGTCTCGGGGTCGCCGAAGCGCGCATTGAACTCGATGACGCGGACGCCCTGCTCGGTGAGGATCAGGCCCGCGTAGAGGAGCCCGATGAACGGGGTGCCCTCCGTGGCGAGCTGGCGCACCGTCGGGAGGGCGATCGTCTCGATGACCTCCTCGACGAAGTCGGCCTCGCTGCCGAAGCGGTCGGCGAGCCACGGCAGCGGCGAGTAGGCGCCCATGCCGCCGGTGTTGGGGCCGGCGTCACCGTCGAGGAGGCGCTTGAAGTCCTGGGCGGGGCTGAGGGGGAGGACCGTGTGGCCGTCGGACAGGAGGAAGAGCGAGACCTCCTGGCCCTCGAGGAACTCCTCGATCAGCACCGAGCCGTGCTGCAGCCAGTAGGTCGCGTGCTCGATGGCGGCCGCGCGATCGTCGGTGACGAGCACGCCCTTGCCGGCGGCGAGGCCGTCGGCCTTCACGACGTAGGGGGCGCCGAATTCGTCGAGCGCCGTCGTCGCCTCGGCCAGGGTGCCGGTGCGGACGGCTCGGCCGGTGGGAACACGCGCTTCGTCCATGATCCGCTTGGCGAACGTCTTCGAGCCCTCGAGCGCGGCGGCCTTCCTGCCCGGGCCGAACACCGGGATGCTGTGCGCGCGCAGCACATCCGCGACACCGGCGACGAGCGGCGCCTCCGGACCGACGACGACGAGGTCGACGTCGTTCTCGAGCGCGTACTCCGTCACGACGCTGCCGTTCGTGGCGTCCAGGCCGACGACCTCGACCTCGGCGGCCATGCCGGCGTTGCCGGGCGCGGCGATGATGTGGTGGGCAGGGCCGTCGCCGGCGCGCTCGCGGAGGAGAGCCGTGACGATGGCGTGCTCGCGGGCACCGGAACCGAGGACGAGGATTCGCACGAAGGACACCTTATCGAGAGACGCGGTCAGGCTCCCCATGGGGCGCAGTAGCGTGGGAGCCGTGGCAAAGGCACGAATCGACCCGGCTGACGGCGCCGCCGCCGTCCGCGAGGCCCTCGGCGCGGGCGCCGACGCGCCTCGCACCGCGAAGGCGACGGCCGTCCGCTACCTCCTGCAGCTGCTCGGCGACCGCGAGCCCGGCGCGACCGTCGAGGTGCGCGTGCCTCCGTTCGGCGCCGTGCAGTTCCGCGAGGGGCTGAGTCACACCCGTGGAACCCCGCCGAACGTCGTCGAGACTGACGCGCTCACCTTCCTGGCCCTGGCCGACGGGCGGCTGACCTGGGCGGAGGCGGTCGACCGGGCGCTCGTGTCGGCGTCGGGGAGCCGCGCCGACCTGACGGGGTACCTGCCGATCCGGTGGGGGTGACGGCCAGTTCCTGCGCCCGGTCTCTCGACGCGGTGAGGGCAGGCCCGGGCACCTGAGAGAATGGTCGGGTGAGTACGGCACCCCAGAGTCCCCAGCAGCCCGAGCCGCAGGTCGAGACGACCCGCGACGAGGTGCGGGTGCGGCGGTCGCCGAAGTACTCCGTCTTCATCTTCGGCGGCATCATCGTCGGCGTCATCGCCACGTTCATCGCCGTCGCGGTCGCACCCGGCGACGACCAGACGCCGTTCGCGCAGGCCTTCGGCTACTTCGCGCTCTACGGAATCGCGATCGGCGCCCTCCTCGGCGCGATCGTCGCCGTGATCTTCGACGCCGTGCTCGCGCGCCGCACCCGCAGCGCCGAGGGCGAGCGCGAGTCGCTGACGCTGCCCGAGACGGACGAGCCGGTCGAGGGCGAGCTGGAGTAGCGCCGTCGCGGCCTGGGCTCTCGGGATCGGAGGGTCTAGCCGTCCTGGCCGGTGAGGGTGCGGTCGCCGAGCGGGGCGTCGAGCCCGACGACCACCGTGGCGCGGAGGCCCTGCTGCGTCACCCACTCCGGGGCCCCGGGGATGATCCCCTGGTGGAGCTCGATCCGGACCTCCGTCGCCGACTCGAACACGCGGGCGTTGACGCCGTAGGCCTGGGGTACTCCGGTCCAGAACGCGACGCGAATCGTCGTCGGCGAGGAGGCCTCGGGGGTGAACCACCTCACCGGGGTCAGCTGCGTCATGTCGTCGCGCGACTCGAGCCGGAGCCCGATGGGAAACGGCGTGGCACGGGGCAGCGGGGTCGGTGCCGAGTCGTCGGGCGCGGAGGCGTCGGACGTCGGCGTCATCGACCGCGACGCGAGCAGGCCTGCCACGGCGATGGCCGCGATGCCGCCGATCTTCACTCTCCTGCGCATTCCGCATGGTAGCGCGGGCGTCGTGACGCCGCCCCCTCCGGTTCGGCTCGAGCCCGCCGTCGCGCCGGCGGGATCGTGCCGATCCGGCGGGGCCGCGTCGCCGGTTGGGCGGTGCCGTGCCGGTCGGGCAGGGCTGTCACCGTCGACGGCTACCGCGGCACCCGCAGCCGCGCGAGCAGCTCCGGCCCCGAGCGCTCGATCTCGCGCCCGCCGAGGCGGATGCCGGAGGAGAGCACGACGGCTCCGAGGCCGAGGCCGACGACGAGGGTGATCCAGCCGAGGAGGGCGCTACCGACGACGCCCGCGACGACGGCGAGCACGATCTCGGGGAGCGACAGGGCGGCGAGGATGCCCCAGGTGGCGAACGTCGTGACCGATGTCGTGAAGCCGGCGCCGGTCTTCGCGGCGAACGGGCTGTCGCCGGGGGCGGGCACCGGCAGGATGATCCTGCTGCTCGAGAGGCTCGAGAGGCCGAGACCGCTCAACAGGATTCCGAGCGAGAGTCCGAGCAGGGCGGGGAGAGCGGCCCAGGAACTCGCGACCGCCGCCGACGCCACCGTGATCCCGGCCACCACGGGCACGGCGAACACGGCCACGGCGGCGACCCGGCCGGTGCGGTCGGCCCGGCCGGTCACCCGCGCCGACAGGTGGGCGGCGAACGCTGTCGAGTCGTACGACAGGTCGCTGAAGATCGAGAGCGACACGAGGAACGCCACGACCGGCCCGGCCGCCGTCACGAGGCTCGGCAGGTCGAGGGTGCGGCTGTTCACGTACAGCAGGATCGGGAAGATCGGGATCAGGATGAGCTGACGGCTGTAGCGCGGATCGCGGGTCCAGTACGTGAGCGACCGGGCGGCGACGGCTCCGGTCGGAGACGCGGGGAACCAGCCGAACAGGCCGATGTGGCCGGCTTCGGCCGTCTTCGTCTCGGGCTGGACCGTCGTCACGAGGGCCGTCGCGAGCGTGCGCCGCCAGATCAGGACGATGACGGCCAGCGTCGCGACCGCGATCAGGAACTTGAGGCCGGCCTCGCCGTAGTTGCCGAGCGCGAGGTCGGACGGCACCGACCAGGCGGCGCCGAGCGGCGACCAGCTCAGGCCATCAGCCAGCTTCGGCAGGGCGTCGGCCGCACCGCGGATGCCCGCCGTCAGGACGGTGATGAGCGGGCCGAGCAGCAGGAGCGGCACCAGCACCAGGATTCCCGAGATCTCGCGGTACCGCCGGTGCGACGAGAGTCCGGCGTTGAGCGACTCGATCATGCGCGACGCGCAGACGCAGGTGAGCACGGCGATGGCCGCGGTGACGACTGCGGCCAGGGCGATGCCGGGGCTGCGCCACCAGGTCGCCGCCGTGAAGACGCCGGCCAGGAGGGTGACGGCGCCGGGGATCCCGAGGACGCCGCAGATCGCCAGGGCGAACACCAGCCGCGACGGCGCGATCGGGAACACCCGGAGCCGCGCGACGCTCAGCGTCTGGTCGATGCCCGACGTGAGCAGGGGGACGACCGCCCACCCGAGCACGGTCGCCGCCCCGGCGAGGACGACGATCGTCCGGGCGAGCTCCACCGGAGCAGAACCCAGCAGAGTCAGCCCGATGAACGCCAGCACGAGGATGCCGATGCCGTAGACGGCGCCGATGATGACGGCCACCAGCTGCCACGGGCTGCGCGAGAGGGTGTTCCGCATCACGAGCAGCCGCAGCCTCAGGAGGTGCGCAACCACTCGGGCCCTCTCGTGTGGTGGCGGCCGCCCACGAGGTCGACGAAGACGTCTTCGAGGTCGCGGCCCGAGCGGACCTCGTCGATCGTTCCGGAGGCGAGCACGCGGCCGTCGGCGATGACGGCGACGTGGTCGCACATGCGCTGGACCATGTCCATCGCGTGGCTCGACACGATCACGGTGCCGCCCGATTCGACGTAGCCGTGCAGGATGTCGCGGATGTTCGCCGCCGACACCGGGTCGACCGATTCGAACGGCTCGTCGAGCACGAGCAGGCGGGGCGCGTGGATGAGGGCGGTGGCGAGAGCGATCTTCTTGGTCATGCCGGCGGAGTAGTCGACGACGAGCTTGCCGGCGGCCTCCCGCATGTCGAGCAGCTCGAGGAGGTCGTGCGTGCGGGCGGTGACGGTGTCGCGGTCCATGCCGTTGAGGAGGCCGTGGTACGTGATGAGCTGCTCGCCGCTGAGCCGGTCGAAGAGGGCGATGCCGTCGCTCAGGACGCCGACGAGGCGCTTGGCCGCCGTCGGATCCGCCCAGACGTCGACGCCCAGGATGCGGAGCTCACCGGCGTCGGGGCGGAGGAGCCCGGTCGCCATCGAGAGGGTGGTCGTCTTTCCGGCGCCGTTCGGGCCGACCAGCCCGTAGAACGAGCCGGAGGGCACCTCGAGGTCGAGGCCCTGCACGGCCATCTTGTCGCCGAACCGCTTCCAGAGTCCGCGGATGCTGAGCGCGGGAGTGCCGTCGCCGCGGCGGGGCTCGACCAGGCGGGTCGCCGGATCGGGTGGGGGCGCGTCGGACATGCCGTTCAGCCTAAGCGGGCAGGCACCTCGTGCGGTGGGTGAAAGCGCAGGTGCCGCCCGGACTGGGGTGGCCGCCCGCTCAGCTGAGCTGGTTCGCCTCGACCCAGGCCAGGTACTCGGGGGTGACGCTGCCGGTCACGTAGTCGCCGGTGAAGCAGCTCATCTCCAGGTCGGTGACGCTCGAGCCCTCGGTGATGGCGGAGCGCATGTCTTCGACCTCCTGGTAGATCATGTGGTCGGCGCCGAGCACCTGAGCGATCTCGGGGATCTTGCGGCCGTGCGCGATGAGCTCCTGGCGGGTCGGCATGTTGATGCCGTACACGTGGGGGAAGCGCACCGGGGGAGCGGCCGAGGTGAACGTGACCTCGTTGGCGCCGGCGGCGCGGGCCATCTCGACGATCTCGCGCGACGTGGTGCCGCGCACGATCGAGTCGTCGACGATGAGGATGTTCTTGCCCTTGAACTCCGAGCCCATGGCGTTGAGCTTCTGGCGCACCGAGCGCTTGCGCTCGGCCTGCCCCGGCATGATGAAGGTGCGGCCGACGTAGCGGTTCTTGTAGAAGCCCTCGCGGTACTCGATGCCGAGCTTCTGGGCTACCTGCGATGCCGCCGGCCGCGACGAGTCGGGGATCGGCATGACGACGTCGATGTCGCCGGTGGGGGCGTACTTCGCGATGGTGTCGGCCAGGCGGTCGCCGAGGCGGAGGCGGGCGTCGTACACCGAGATGCCGTTCATCACGGAGTCGGGGCGCGCGAGGTAGACGTACTCGAACGAGCAGGGGATGAGGCGCGGGGCCGCGTGGCACTGCTTCGAGACCATCTCGCCGTCGAGCGAGATGAAGACGGCCTCGCCGGGTGCGACGTCGCGGATGATCTCGTAGCCGCCCGACTCGAGCACGAGGCTCTCGGAGGCGACGATCCACTCCTCCTTGCCGTTGTCGGCGAATCGGCGGCCCATGATCAGCGGACGGATGCCGAACGGGTCGCGGAAGGCGAGGAGCCCATGGCCGGCGATCATGGCGATCGCGGCGTAGGAGCCCTGGACGCGGTCGTGCACGCGGGTGACCGCGGCGAAGATCTGCTCGGGGTCGAGGTCGTGGCCGTTGACCTGCTCCTGCAGCTCATGCGCGAGCACGTTGACGAGGAGCTCGGTGTCGCTGTTCGTGTTGAGGTGGCGACGGTCGATATGGAACAGCTCGCTGGTGAGCTCGCGCGTGTTCGTGAGGTTGCCGTTGTGGATGAGGACGATGCCGTACGGAGCGTTCACGTAGAACGGCTGCGCCTCCTGCTCGTTCGACGCGGCGCCCTTGGTGGCGTAGCGGACGTGGCCGATGCCCATCGTGCCCAGAAGGGCGCGCATGTCACGGGTGCGGAAGCCCTCGCGCACCTGACCGCGGGTCTTGTGGGAGTGGAAGACGCTGCCCTCCGCGGTCGCGATTCCGGTGGAATCCTGACCGCGGTGCTGAAGGAGGAGAAGGGAGTCGTAGACGAGTTGGTTGGCTGGCTCGTGCGCGACGAGACCGACGATGCCGCACATGGCGAGCTGGCTCCAGACCGTAGAGTTGGGCTTACCCACACAGTCTGCCATGACAGCCATTGGATGAAGAATTGACCAACAGCAGCTCCAGCTCCTATGCCGCCGCCGGTGTCGACACGGCCGCCGGCGACCTCGCCGTCGAGTTGATGAAGGCGGCTGTATCGGCCACTCACACGACTAACGTGCTCGGCGGTGTCGGCGGGTTCGCGGGGCTGTTCGACGCGTCTTTCCTGAAGCGGTACGACCGCCCTCTGCTCGCCACCAGCACGGACGGCGTGGGCACGAAGGTCGCCATCGCGCAGGCCCTCGACAAGCACGACACCATCGGCCAGGACCTCGTGGGGATGGTCGTCGACGACATCGTCGTGGTGGGCGCCCGCCCGCTGTTCATGACCGACTACATCGCCTGCGGCAAGGTGGTGCCCTCGCGCATCGCCGACATCGTCGCCGGCATCGCGCGCGGCTGCTCGGCGACGGGCACGGCCCTCGTCGGAGGCGAGACCGCGGAGCACCCCGGCCTGCTGGGCCCCGACGACTACGACGTCGCGGGAGCCGCCGTGGGAGCGGTGGAGGCCGACGCGCAGCTCGGGCCGCACCTCGTGCAGGACGGCGACGTGGTCCTCGCCCTCGAGTCGTCCGGCCTGCACTCCAACGGCTTCTCGCTCGTGCGTCACATCCTCCGCTCGGCCGACCTCGGCTACACCGACGCGAACGCCGACCTCGGCGGCCTGATCGGCGAGGCGCTGCTCGAGCCGACGCGCCTGTACACGTCGCCGCTGCTGAAGGTCCTCGACGACCCGGCCGTGGCCGGCGGCGTCCACGCCCTCAGCCACGTCACCGGCGGCGGGATCGCCGCCAACCTCGCCCGCGTGCTGCCTGTCGGCTCCTGGACCGAGGTCGATCGGGCCTCCTGGTCGCCGGCGCCGGTGTTCCGCGTGCTCAGCGACATCGCGGGCGCCACGCTCGAGTCGAGCGAAGGCACCTGGAACCTCGGCATCGGCATGATCGCGGTCGTCTCACCCGCGGCGGCAGCCGCCGTCGCCGCGCTGCTCGAGGCCGAGGGGATCCGTACCTGGCAGGTCGGCGGCGTGTCGATGGCGACCCGAGACCTGGCCGGGTTCGAGCAGGGTGCGAAGGGCGTCGACGGCGGGGCCGTCCGGCTCGTGGGCTCCTTCGCTTCATGACCACCCCGAGTTCCTGCGAGGTTAACGACAGGTGACGCCGGCCTGGCAGGGCCCCGACAACGGGGGACGCCGAGGTCACAGGATTTGTCCGCATTAGGCGGGACAAAACGGGCGTGTCGGACGTACCATGTGAGGGCCGCTCAACGAGGAGCGGCAGGCCCTCCCGAAAGGGCCGTCTACACAAGGGGCCCCGAAATGGCTTTCACGCGTACCGTCACCGTCGTCGATCACGAGGTCGTTGTCCGCACCGTCGAGGTGCCCGACGAGATTCCCGCCGAGCCATTCACCGCGATCACCGGCGGCCGTGCCACCGCCGCGTTCACCGCAGCAGGCGGGTTGCTCGTCGTCGCCCTGGCGCTCATGCCCGCGATCACGGCACTGTTCCACTAGTAGCCGTCGGCTGAGGAACGACGACGAGGGCCGCCTCCGTGAGGGAGGCGGCCCGTTCGTGCGTGAAGCCGCTACTGCACGTGAGCGCGCTGAGGTGGCGACTGCTTACGGCGACGCCGACCGCAGCACAGTGCTGGCGCTAGGCCGACTTGTGCTGCGGGCTCTGCTCGGCGTCGTAGTCGTCGGCGTAGGTGTCGACGTACTGGTCGTCTTCGCCGGTCTCGTCTTCGTCGTCGTCAGCCCACTTGTCGACGTACTGGTCGTCGTCGTGTGGCGTAGACAGCTCTTTTTCGAGCGCGCCGTAATTGGTGTCCGGGCTGAAGTACTTCAACTCGCGGGCAACCTTGGTGTGCTTAGCTTTTTGACGGCCGCGCCCCATGCGAGACCCCCTCGTGATTCTGGCCCCGTTCGCCGCCTCGGCGATACGTCTCCAGGAGAAACACTGGAGCTCGTTTCGCCGACGGGGCGCGGGAACTACCGACAGGTAAATGGTGCAAAACTAACCGCAACCTTAGCATGTGCCCGAGCGGTAGGACTCAGACCCGGAGTGCCACCAGAATGGGGAGCATGGCTGTCGACGCGGGAACCCCCGGGAACGCCGCTCGTACTCGAGTCGTGATCATCGGGGCCGGTCAGGCCGGACTTTCCGTCGCCTACTACCTGCGACGATTCGGCCTTGCGCCGGGCAGCGACTTCGTCGTCGTGGACCGCGGGCCGAGCACCGGCGGGGCCTGGCAGTTCCGGTGGCGGGCGCTGCGCCTCGGCACCGCCCACAAGGTCAACGACCTCCCCGGGATGGCCGATCTGGGAATCAGCTTCGAGACCGCTGACCGCACGGCTCCGGCGCGCGACATCGTCTCGGACTACTACGACCGGTACGAGCGCTACTACGACCTCCAGGTGCTCCGCCCCCTCGACGTTCGGCGGGTCGACGAGGCCGGTGACGGGCGGCTCGCCGTGCACGTGCTCGACACGACGGGCGAGACCGAGGGAACGGTCACGACCGAGATCCTGGTCAACGCGACCGGCACCTGGGGCTCGCCCTTCCGTCCGCACTACCCGGGCAGCGCGACCTTCCGCGGGCGGCAGCTGACGACGGTCGACTACACCGATGCGGGTGACTTCCGCGGACAGGACGTCGTGGTCGTCGGTGGCGGAACCAGCGCGATCGGGTTCCTGCTCGAGCTCGAGAAGGCCGACGTGGCGACGACCTGGGTGACGCGTCGCCCGGTCGAGTGGTTCGACCAGCGGGAGCTCGGTATCGAGATGGGGCTGTCCGCCGTCGCCGAGCAGGACGACGCGGCGAAGCTCGGCCTGGCCCTGCCCAGCATCGTGAGCGGCACGGGCGTCCCCCTGAGCCGACGGCACCGCGCGGGCATCGACCGCGGCGTGCTCGTCGAGAAGCCGATGTTCGCGTCGATCGAGCCCGACGGGGTGCGCTGGGCCGACGGGAGCTTCCAGAAGGCCGATGCGATCCTCTGGGCGACCGGCTTCCGGCCCGAGCTGCGGCACCTCTCGGCGCTGAAGCTGCGCAGCGAGCAGGGCGGCGTCGCGGTCGAGCGCGGCGTCTCGGCGCTCGATCCGCGCGTCTACTTCGCCGGGTACGGCCCGCAGGCGTCGACGATCGGGGCGAACCGGGCGGGGCGCGTCACGGCGAGGCAGATCCTGCTGGCACTGAGCGCGCGGTAGGGGCGCGTCGCCGGCGGCGGCGGGGCGCGGCGGGCAGCGCCGGCAGACCGGGTCTGCGGCTAGCATCGGCACACACCCGCGAGAAGGGAACACCATGACGTCGGACGCGAAGGTCTCCGCCTACCTCGATGCGCAGCCGCCCGAGCTGGCCGACGTGGGCTCGGTGCTCCGCGACGTGCTCGACACGTCGCTCGTGCGCGCCGAGGGAACGCTCTGGCACGGCCACCCGGTCTGGATGATCGGCAAGACGCCGGTCGCGGGCTTCAAGGCCTACCCGAAGTACGTCACGCTGCTGATCTGGCGGGCGGCCGAGCTGCCAGCGCACGAGGGGCTGCAACTCAACGCGTCCGGGCTCGGCTCGACCAAGCTGTCGTCGTCGGCTGCGATCTCGCGCGCGCACCTGTCGGCGCTGCTTGCCGAGGCGGAGGCGCTCGCCGAGTAGGCGGCCTGCCACGCTCAGGGGCCGACTCAGAGCCGCGGTGCCGGCTCCCCGCCGAGGGCCGACCACACCGTCACGGCCGCCGCCGCCGACCAGGCCTGCGGGCGGCACGCCGCCGGGTACGGCACGGGGCGCAGGATCTCGCTCGCGGAGTCGCCGGAGTGGAGCTCGGGCATCCGGAAGTCGAAGGCCGGTGCTGCGGCGAGCAGGCCCTCGGCGAGCGAGGCGGCCTCGGCGGTGAAGCCGTCGCGCGCGAGGCCGGAGATGGCGATGGCGGTGTCGTGGGTCCAGACGCTGCCGCCGTGGTAGCTGAGCGGCCAGTAGCCGGCGGAATCGGTCGACATCGTGCGCAGGCCGAAGCCGCTCGACATCTCGGGCGAGACCAGACGGCGGGCGACGAGCGCCGCCTGCGCGGGGTCGAGCAGGCCGGTGCCGAGAACGTGGCCGAGGTTGCTCGTGACGGTGTCGACGGGGCGCTTGTCGGCGTCGAGCGCGATGGCGAGGTAGTCGCCGTCGGGGTCGGAGATCCAGAACGAGGCGTGGAAGCGCTCCCTGAGCCGGGCCGCCCACTCGCGCCAGGGCGCGCCGTCGCCGCCGAGCCGGTCGAGCAGCTCGGCGCCGTGGTTCGCGGCCTCGTAGGCGTACGCCTGCACTTCGACCAGGGCGATCGGGCCGGTGGCGAGGGTGCCGTCGCGCCACTGGACGCTGTCGCCGGAGTCCTTCCAGCCCTGGTTCGAGAGGCCGTGGCCGGTCTCGTCGACGTACTCGAGGAGGCCGTCTCCGTCGCTGTCGCCGTAGTCGCGCATCCACGCGAGAGCGGCTTCGAGGTGCGGCAGAAGCGCGCGGACCTCGTCGTCGGGAAGGCCCCGGGTCCAGGCGTCGTGCAGCAGGCAGATCCAGAGGGCGGTCGCGTCGACCGTCCCGAAGTAGAGCGGCGGCAGGCTGATGCCCTCGCCGGGCAGGGTGAGGGTCTGCGACCGGAGCTCGTGCATGATCTTGCCCGGCTGCTCGGCCGTCTCGGCGACCCGCTCGGTGCCCTGCAGGCCGGCGAGCACGCGCAAGGTGCCGCGGGCGATCAGGAGCCCGTCGTCGACCGGGAGCAGAAAGCGCGCGGCCCAGAGCGAGTCGCGGCCGAACAGGGTGAAGAACCACGGCGCGCCGGCGGCGAGGAAGACGTGGTCGGGCTCGGCGACGGTGGTGAGGCGCAGGGCCTCGAGGTCGTCGAGGGCGCGGTCGAGCCAGCGAGCCAGGCGGTCGTCGGCGGGACGCGGGTCGAGGGCGGCCCACCGGGCGGGGGCGGAGAGGCCGGCCACGACGGCGGCGGCGACGTCGGCGTGGAGGTCGAAGCCGACGGTGGTCTCGCCGCGCGCGGGCACGGTCGCGCTCCAGACGAGCTCGAGCCCGTCTGGCGCGGCGGCCGCGGAGGCACCCCGCAGGTCGAGGCGGACGCTCGCCGCCTCGGTCGCCCAGGTGGCGGACGTCGCCGAGACGTGGACGGTCGGCGCGCTAGGGCCGGAGGAGCCCGCCTTGACGTCCTCCATGGCGGTGGCGTCCGGGGCGAGACGCACGCGGACCTCGACGGCGAGCGCCCGGTCGAGGCGGGAGGTGAGGGTGATGCGCTCGTGGATGCCGGCCGTGTGCGCGACGCGGAGCGAGCTCACGCGGACGTCAGGGTCGGCCCCCGGGTCGTCGAGCTGGCGCAGGAGCCCCTCGAAGCGCACGGCCGAGGCGCCGAGCGGCACCGTCGCGATGTGCTCGGGCGAGACGCCGTTCACGGTCAGCGACAGCCCCGAGATGAGCCGGACGTCGCCCAGGTAGACGCCGTGGATCGCGGCCGCGCCCATGGAGCCTGCGGCATCCGACCACGCCTGCGAGGGGGCGCGAAGCACCACGGTCTCGGCGTCGAGGAACGGCTGCAGGCGGGTTTCGGTGAGGGTGTCGGTCATGGGTCGGCTCCTTACGAGTCGGAAGTCGGGGAGATGCCGGGCAGCAGGCGGGCGTCGAGCGGGGTCGAGCCGCCGGGCTCGACGCGGTGGACTCGGCCGTCGGCCCGTTCGGTAATGATGTCGACGAGCACGGGGCCGTCGCCGTCGTCGCGGTAGACGACGCCGGTGCCCTCGTCGAGGGCGAGGCCCGGCGCGAGCAGGCCCCCGGCGACCGCGGCCTCGTAGGCCGGGCGGCGGCTGGCATCGGAGTCGTAGTGCACGGCCAGCGATCCGGGCACGAGGCCGAGCCCGTCGGCGACGGCCAAGGCGGTCGGCCCGAACGAGGTGGTGACGCCGCCGGTGTGCCAGCACAGCCCGCCGGCCGAGCCTCCGGCGAGGACGACGCCGCGGCGCCACGCGTCGCGCAGCACCGAGTCGAACCCGTGCGTCCGCCACACGGCCAGCAGGTTCACGACGCTGCCGCCCGAGACCCAGACGACATCGGCGCCCGCCACGGCGGCTTCGAGCGACGGCGCGTTCGGGTGCGGGAAGAACCGCAGGTGCTCCGCGTCGGCGCCCGCGATGCGAGCGGCTTCGAGTTCCTGCCCCTCCAGGGAACGCTGGTCGCCGCCGGCGGTGTTCACGTGCAGCACCCGGGGCCTTCTGGTGGCAGGAACTCGCGCCAGCCTCAGAGCCTCGACCAGCAGGGGCCCGTAGCGGCTCTCGCTCCACTCCCCGGGCACGAGGCCGCCGCACGTGGCGAGGATCGTCGGGGCCTGAGCCGTCACTCCTTCACCGCCCCGTCGCTGGAGTTCATGATGCGCTTCTGGAAGACGAAGAACAGCACGGCCACCGGGATGGTCATGATCGCGGCCGCGGCGAGCTTGATCGGGTACTGGTTGCCGCTCGACAGCTGGCCGGACGCGAGGCTCGCGACGCCCTTGGTGAGGGTGGTCAGGCCGGGCGACTGGGTCGAGATGATGAAGTGCGGCAGCTCGTTCCAGGAGCCCTGGAACGACAGGATGATGATCGTCACGAGGGCGGGTCTCGCCATCGGGAGCACGATCGACCAGAACACGCGGAAGGTGCCGGCGCCGTCGATGGACGCCTGCTCTTCGACGGACCGCGGGATCGACTCGAAGAAGTTCTTCATGATGAAGACGCCTGCCGCGTCGACGAGCAGCGGGATGATCATGCCGGCGTACGAGTCGTACATGCCGAACTGGTTCAACACGAGGAACTTCGGGATCATCAGGACCACGCTCGGCACCGCCATGACCGCGACGAGCAGGGCGAAGACGACGTTCCGGCCGCGGAAGTCGAGCCTGGCCAGCGCGTAGCCGGCGAGCGAGTCGAAGAACACGCGCCCGGCCGTCACGAACACCGCGACGATGAACGAGTTCTTCACCCAGGTCGGGAAGTCGCTGTTCGTGAACAGCGTGTGGAAGGCCGCCGTCGTCCAGTTGACCGGGAGGGCCAGCGGGTTCGCCGTCGCGTCGGGCTCGGTCTTGAACGCGGTGACGACGTTGATCAGGAAGGGGAGGACATAGATCACCGCGATCGCGATCAGCGCGACGTACAGCACGATGCTGGCGGGCATGAGGGCGCGGTGGCGGCCGGCGCGGGCGGGCGGTGGCGCCTTCGAGTCTGGCTCTGGCGCACCGGTGCCGATCCGGTCGGCGAGGGGTGTCGAGGTCATCGGGAGGTCTCCTTCGCGGTCGTCGCGGCGGCACCGGTCAGGCGCGCGGGGTCGTAGAGGCGCATGCGGCGCTTCGAGACGGCGCGCTCCCGCAGCACGGAGCGCTGGACGAGCGTCAGCACGACGATGATGACGAACAGGATGAACGCGATCGCGGCGCCCTGGCCCCACTGCTGGCTGCCGAACGCGGTCGTGTACGAGAGGTACGACGGGGTGACGGTCGTGTTGTCGGGTGCGCCCCGCGTGCCGGTGTAGATCTGGTCGAAGACTTGCCAGGTGCCGATCAAGCCGAGCGTCAGGACCGTGAACAGCGTCGGACGCAGCTGCGGCAGAGTGATCCGCCAGAACCGCTGCCAGCCGTTCGCGCCGTCCATCATGGCGGCCTCCTGGACCTCCGAGCTCAGGTTCTGCAGCGCCGCGATGAACAGGAGCATGAACGTGCCGCTGGTGGTGAAGACGGCCATCATGATGAACGCGCTCATCGCGACGCTCGGGCCGGCGAACCAGTCCCACCACGAGACGCCCAGCGCCGTGTGGCCGGTCAGTGCCGCCGGGCCCCGATCGACGCCGAACAGCCTCAGGGCGAGGTGCACGATGCCGTCGGGGTCGTTGAACCAGTTCGGTCCGTGGACCCCGATGAACGAGAGCGCCTTGTTGACGGCGCCCGTCGTCGAGAAGAGGAACAGCCACAGCACGGTGATGGCCACCGAGCTGGTCACCGACGGGAAGTAGAACGCGGTGCGGAAGAACCCGCGGCCGCGGAGCACCTGCCGGTTGACCAGCACGGCGAGCAGCAGGGCCACCGCGGTCTGGATCGGCACGACGAAGACGACGTACCAGGCGTTGTTGCGGAGGCTGGTGCCGAAGTTCGTCTCGGCCAGCGAGCCGCCCGAGAGCAGCTGCTGGTAGTTCTTCGTGCCGACGAACTTCACGCCGGATGACAGGGGCGAGCCGACGCCCGACCAGTCGGAGAAGCTCACCCACAGCGCCATCAGCACGGGGACGAGGAGGAAGAGGCCGAGCACCACGATGGTCGGCGACACGAACAGCCAGCCGGCGGCCCCCTGGCGCCGGGGCGGGCGCTTGCGGCCCGCCATCAGCTCTGCCCGGCCATCACTGGCTCAGCACCGCGGCGAACTGCTTCTGCGTGGTGGCCAGCAGAGCCTTCGCATCGGCGGTCTTCAGGCCGGACATCTTCGAGTCGAAGGCGGCGACCACGTCGGCCGAGCCGGCCTGGTTCGGGACGCCCTCAGCGAAGGAGGCCGAGTCGAGGAACGGCGCCAGGTCGGGGTTGTCCGTCTTCCAGGTGTCGGCGGCCGACTTGACGCTCGGCATCACGCCGAAGTCCTTGGCGAAGGTGAGCTGCTGGTCGGTCGACGTCAGCTTCTCGACGAGGTCGAGGGCCGCCTTCTGATTGGGGGAGTCTTTCGCGATGCCCCAGCAGTTCGTGAACTGGAGGGTGCCCTGGCCGGAGGGACCGGCGGGCATCTCGGCGACCTTGTACGAGATGTCGGGGTAGTCGGCCGACAGCGCGCCGGTGATCCAGTTGCCCTCGACGGTCATGGCCGCCTGGCCCTTGCCGAACGACTCGCCGCCCCAGCCGGTGCCGAGGTCGCTCGAGAACTTGGCGTCGCCCGACTTCAGGAGGCCCTGGACGTACTCGAGGCCCTGGAGGTTGGCGTTCGAGTCGACGGTGGCCTTCGTGCCGTCGGCGTTCGTGAACGAGCCTCCGGCCTCGGCCATGAAGGCGCCGACGCGGGCGTACTGCGGGCTGAGGGCGAGGCCGACGTGGTCGCTCGTGGTGAGCTTGGCGGCGACCGTCTTCAGCTGGTCCCAGGTGGTCGGGACGTCGCTGTCGGTGAGACCGGCCTCCTTCCAGATCTTCTCGTTGATGATGAGGCCGAGCGTCGAGAAGTCCTTCGGAGCGCAGTAGAAGGTGCCGTCGACGGTGAAGCTCTTCACGAGGGTCGGGAAGAAGTCGCTCTTGTTCTTCAGCTGGTCGCCGTAGGCCAGCAGGCTGCCGTTCTTGGCGTAGCCGGCGAGCTGGTCGGTCGACACGTAGAAGACGTCGGCGGGCTTGCCCGAGGCGAAGCCCTGGCTGAGCTGCTGAGTGAGGTCGGAGGCCGCCGTGACGGTGGCCTTCGTTCCGCTCGACTTCGACCAGTCGGCGACGGCCGACGAGACCGCCTTCGTCTCGGGAGAGCCGCTGGATCCGATCAGGATGCTCAGCGGATCGTCGCTCGAGGTGAGCGCGGCGGCGGAGGAGCCGCTGCCGGCCCCGTCGCCGCTCGAGAACCCGGAGCCGCAGGCGGTCAGCCCGAGGGCGGCCACGGCGGTCAGGGCGCCTGCGGCCAGCAGGCGGTGGGTGCGTCTTTGCATTTCGTCTCCTTCGGCGAAGCTTCGCGGCAGTGCGGAGCGGGGGATCGTGCGGTGCACGAGCGCTGTTATTTGAACGATCAAACTTTCTGGTAGAGACTGTAAATCGAGCGGCTCGGCGGTGTCAAGGCGGGTCCGGGCCGCGTGTAACGTACGGGGAAGCCCGCGACGGAGGGAGGTGCGATGACCGGCACACGCCAGCCCACGGTCCACGACGTCGCCGCCGCCGCCGGGGTCTCGCGCCAGACAGTCTCGAACGTGCTGAACACGCCCGCCATCGTCAAGCCGGCCACCCGGGAGCGCGTCGAGCTGGCGATCGCCGCCCTCGGCTACCGCACGCACGCCTCGGCCCGGCGCCTGCGCACCCGCAAGAGCTCCACGATCGGCATCCGCCTCGACCCGGTGACGAACGGCATCTCGGGCTCGGTGCTCGACCGGTTCCTGCACGCCGTGACCGAGCGCGCCGACACCCGCGGCATGCGCATCCTCCTCTTCACGGCGCGCGATCCCGACGACGAGATCCGCCAGTTCGAGCGGCTCCTCGACGGCGCCGACGTCGACGGCTTCCTGCTGACCTCGACGACCTACGACGACCCGCGCACCGAGTGGCTGATCGCCAATGGCGCCGACTTCGTGACGTTCGGGCGGCCGTGGGGCGTGGCCGACGTCTACGACGACGCCCACCGCTGGGTCGACGTCGACGGGCACCACGGGCTGGCCGAGGCGGCCCGCGAGGTGCTCGAACTCGGGGCCGAGCGGATCGCCTACCTGGGCTGGCCGCCGTCCTCCGGCACCGGCGACGAGCGCCGCCGCGGCTGGCGCGACACGATGGAGGCCGCCGGCGTCGACGGACTCGACGCCCTGGAGCTGGCCTGTGAAGACTCGGTGGGGCTCGCCTCCGAGGCCGTCCGCGCTCTGGTCGACTCGGGCACCGCCTTCGACGGGCTCGTCTGCGCAAGCGACACCCTGGCGTTGGGAGCCCTCATGGTGCTGGGGTCGTCGGTGCCCATCGTCGGCTACGACAACACTCCGGTCGCGTCGGCCGTGGGGCTGGCCAGCGTCGAGCAGCCGCTCGAACAGGCGGCCGCGGCGGCCCTGGAGCTCCTGCTCGACGAGCGGCCGGGGGGCGACCTGATCGGAGAGCCGGGTTCGGCGGGCGACCCGCGTCACCGGCTCCTGCGGCCCGAGGTCGTCTGGCGCCGCTAGAGACGACCCCGAGGGGCGCAGGAACTAGCGCCCGCCGCCGTCCTGCGACTTCTTCGAGGGCGCCGACGCGCTGTTCCGGGCCGTCGACCGCGCCGCGGCCGCCTTGCGGCGCGCCTTCGACGACGAGCCCTTGCCGGCCGGGGCGGGTACGCGCTCGTCGACCGCGACCGCCGAGCGGGCGACCGCTTCGGCCTCGGCCTGCGCGGCCCGGGCCGACTCGGCGTCCTTGTGCATGGTGCGGGGCACCGGCTTGACCGGGCGCCGCGGCTCGCCGGAGCGGTCCTGGCCGGGGAACACGCGCGAGCGGCGACCGTAGAGCAGCTCGGACGAGTCGAGCAGCCACGGAACGAGCGCGACGGTGACGCCGTGCGCGAGCATGAGCTTCTGCCGGATGCGGCGCGAGCGGTGGTTGTGCAGCAGCGACTCCCACCAGTGGCCGACGATGTAGATCGGCGTGTAGACGGTGACGACCTCGGCCCCGAACTCCTCGCGGTGCGCCTTGATGTACTTGATCACCGGCACGGCGACGTCGCGGTACGGCGACGGGATGATGATCAACGGCACGTCGATGTTCATCTCGTCCCAGCGCTTCTGCAGAGCCTGGGTGGTCTCGGGGTCGACCGACACGTGGATCGCCTCGAGGGAGTCGTGACGCGCCGCGATGGCGTAGTCGATCGCCTTGAGCACGGGCTTCTGCATCTTGCCGACCAGGATGATCGCGTGGTCTCCGGTCGCACCGAACGTGGTGGTCTCGTCGACCTCCACCTCGACGTCGACGTCGCGGTAGTAGCGGTTCACGCCGAGCATCAGGGTGAACAGGATGGGCATGATCACGAACACGATCCAGGCGCCGTGAGTGAACTTGGTGATCGTCACCACTACGAGGACGGTGAAGGTCAGGATCGCGCCGATGAGGTTGATGGTGAGCGAGCGCTTGATCTGGCCGCGGTCGACGGTCGCCGGGTCTCTCAGCAGTCCGAGCCAGTGGCGCACCATGCCCGACTGGCCGAGGGTGAACGAGACGAACACGCCGATGATGTACAGCTGGATCAGCTGCGTGACGCTGGCGCGGAAGACCAGCAGGATCATGCTGGCGATGATCGCGAGCACGATCACGCCGTTCGAGTAGATGAGGCGGTCGCCGCGGCTGTTGAGGGCCTTCGGGGCGTAAGTGTCGCGGGCCAGGATCGAGCCGAGCAGCGGGAAGCCGTTGAAGGCGGTGTTGGCCGCGAGGAGCAGCACGGCGGCGGTGACGGCCTGGATGACGTAGAAGAAGACGGACGAGCCGCCGAACACGCTGGCGGCGACCTGCGAGATGAGGCTGGGCTGCGGGGTGGTCTCGCAGTTCCTGAGCCCGATGAGATCGCAGGATGCCTCGGCGTAGTGCACCTTCGAGATGAGGGCGACGGCGACCAGTCCGGCGAACAGCACGATGGCGATCGCGCCCATCAGCACGAGGGTCTTCTGCGCGTTCTTGACCTTCGGGAAGCGGAAGGCCGGGACGCCGTTCGCGATGGCCTCGACGCCGGTCAGGGCGGAGCAGCCGGAGGCGAACGCGCGGAGCAGGAGGAGCACGAAGGCCGCGTGGGCCACCTGGTCGCCGTGCACCTCGTACTGCGCGCTGGAGGCGACCGGAGCATCGCCCGTGGCCGTGCGGAACAGCGCGACGACGATCATCACGAAGACGCTAGTGATGAAGAGGTAGGTCGGAACGGCGAAGGCCTTGCCCGACTCGCGGACGCCGCGGAGGTTCACGGCGGCCAGCAGGATGACGAAGAAGATCGCCATCTCGACCCGGACCTCGTTGAGCTGAGGCACGGCCGAGATGATGTTGTCGACGCCTGAGGCGACCGACACGGCCACGGTCATGACGTAGTCGACGAGGAGGGCGGACGCGACGATCAGGCCCGGCTTCTCGCCGAGGTTCTTGCGGGCGACCTCGTAGTCGCCGCCACCCGACGGATAGGCCTTGATGAGCTGGCGGTACGACAGGACGACGACGATCAGCAGGATGACGACCACGGCGGCGACACCCGGCGCCAGGGCCAGGAACGCCGTGCCGCCGATCAGCAGGATCATGAGGAGCTCCTGCGGCGCGTACGCCACGGAGCTGAGCGGGTCGCTCGCGAAGATCGGCAGCGCCAGGTGCTTGGGGAGGAGCTGCCCCTCCAGCTTCTCGGAGGACAGCGGCTCGCCGATCAGCCACCTCTTGGGGGACCGTACGTCGTTAGTCACGAGCCGCAAGCCTAATCCTGTGCGAGGGCCTGTCAACATCGCGGGCCGCGCCGGTATTCCCCCAGTTCTCGGGCCGCTCACAGCGCCCTCACGGAGCCGTGCCACAGCCGCCCCCCAGCGGGGCTGGTGTTGCATGAGAGAACTGCTACCGGTCGGTTCTTTCTCAGGGTGAGGCGCACGTGCATCTTCTTTCGGTCTTCAGCCTGCGCAACCGGGCCCTCATCGCTCTCATCACGATCGTGGTGGCGGTGTTCGGCGGGTACGCGCTGACGTCGCTGAAGCAGGAGCTGATCCCCGACATCCAGTTCCCGCAGATCGCGATCGTGTCGTCGTACCCGGGCGCCTCGCCCCAGGTGGTGAACGACAGCGTCTCGGGGCCGATCGAGAAGGCCATCCAGGTGATCCCGGGCCTCAAGTCGACGACCGCGACGTCGCAGACCTCCGAGAGCAACATCTCGGCCGAGTTCGACTACGGCACCGACCTCCCGGCCACCGAGGAGAAGATCCAGCAGGCCATCGACACGGTCACCCTGCCCGACAGCGTGAACACGCAGGTCGTGTCGGGGAGCCTCGACGACCTCCCGGTCGTGCAGCTCGCCGTCACGGGCGGCCCCGCCGACAGGCAGAAGCTCGTCGACGACCTGACCAACATCACCGTCCCTGCCCTTCAGAAGCTCGACGGGGTGCGGCAGGCGTCCGTCTACGGCGACGCCGGGCAGCGCGTGACGATCAAGCCCGACCAGGCGAAGCTCGCCGCGGTCGGCCTGACGACCTCCGCCATCAAGGACGCCCTCGACGACAACGGAACGCTCGTGCCGGGCGGCCAGATCACGCAGAACGGCAAGACGCTCTCGATCCAGGCGGGCCAGCGGCTCACCTCAGTGGCGCAGGTGCAGAAGCTCCCGCTCGTCGGCGCGAAGAACGCCCTCACCGGCGCCCTGCAGTCGACCGACATCGCCGACGTGGCCACCGTGAAGCTCACCAGCTCGCCGATCACCTCCATCTCGCGCGTGAACGGCAAGGACGCCCTGACGATCGCCGTGACCAAGACCCTCGAGGCCAACACCGTCGACGTGTCGAGCACGATCCGCGATCAGATCTCCTCGCTCGAGTCGAACCTCTCAGACGGCGTGAAGATCGAGGTCGTCTTCGACCAGGCTCCGTTCATCACGCAGTCGATCGAGAGCCTCTCCACCGAGGGGCTGCTGGGGCTCGCCTTCGCGGTGATCGTGATCCTGATCTTCCTGCTGTCGTTCCGTTCGACGATCGTGACCGCGATCAGCATCCCGACCAGCGTCCTCATCACCTTCATCGGCCTGCTCGCCTCGAACTACACGCTCAACATCCTGACGCTCGGCGCCTTGACGATCGCGATCGGGCGCGTAGTCGACGACTCGATCGTCGTGACCGAGAACATCAAGCGGCACCTCGTGCCGGGGGTGCCGCGGCTCCAGGCGATCACCGAGGCCGTGCGCGAGGTCGCGGGCGCGGTCACCGCCTCCACCATCACGACCGTCGTGGTCTTCCTGCCGCTGGCCTTCGTGCAGGACGTCACCGGCGAGCTGTTCCGCCCGTTCGCCCTGACGGTGGTCATCGCCCTCGTGGCGTCGCTGTTCGTATCGCTGACGATCGTGCCCGTGCTGGGCTACTGGTTCATGCGCCCGCCGAAGGAGCACAAGCACGACCGCGCCCCGGCGAGCGATGCGGCCCCGACCGATCGGCTGCACCGCGCGTACCGCCCGATCCTGCTGGGCACCCTCCGCCACCCGTGGCTGACGATCCTCGCCGCCGTCGTGATCCTGGCCGGCTCGGGAGGCGCCGCGACCCTCCTGACGACGAACTTCCTCGGGTCGAGCGGCCAGAACACCCTGACGGTGACGCAGGAACTCCCTGCGGCGTCCAGCCTCGCCGTCCAGTCGAAGCAGGCGGAGAAGGTCGAGAGCGCACTCGACTCCATCGATGCCGTCGACACGGTGCAGCTCACCATCGGGTCCAGCGGCAACTCGCTGGCCGCGTTCTTCGGCGGCACCGGCGGCAGCACCGTGACTTACCAGATCACCACCGACGAGAACGCCGACCAGGACGCACTGACCGCCACCGTGCGAAACAAGCTGGGCGCGCTCTCCGATGCCGGCGACATCTCGGTCGAGGCGTCGTCGGGGCTCGGGTCGAGCAACGACATCGAGGTGGACATCACGTCCAACGACGCCACCACCCTGTCCACGGCGTCCGACCGGGTGCTGAAGGCGATGAAGGGCCTGCCCGACACCGCCGGGGCCTCGACCAACCTGTCGGCGGCCCAGCCGCTCATCGGCATCCAGGTCGACCGCGCGAAGGCGGCGACCTACGGCCTGACCGAGCTCGAGGTCGGCGGCATCGTCTCGCAGGCGGTGCAGCCCTTCCAGGTCGGATCGCTCGAGATCGACGCGACGACGGTCGACATCTACACGATCCCGACGAAGGCACCGGCGACGCTGTCGGCGCTCAAGTCGGTCAAGATCCCGACCCCCACCGGGACGGTTCCGCTGTCGTCGATCGCGACGGTCTCGCAGACCGACGGACCGACCTCGATCACCACCGAGAACGCCGTCCGGAGCGCCACCGTCACGATCACGCCGGCCTCCGACGACCTCTCCGCCGCGAACTCGCAGGTCACCAAGGCGCTCGACGGGGTCGACCTGCCGAAGGGCGCGAGCGCCGAGATCGGCGGCGTCACCTCGCAGCAGGGCACGGCGTTCGCCGACCTGCTCATCGCGATCCTCATCGCCATCCTGATCGTCTACATCGTCATGGTCGCGGCGTTCAAGAGCCTGCTGCAGCCGGTGCTTCTCCTGGTGTCGATCCCGTTCGCCGCGACCGGCGCCATCCTGCTCCAGCTGATCGCCAACGTGCCGCTCGGCGTTCCCTCCATCATCGGAGTGCTGATGCTCGTCGGAATCGTCGTCACGAACGCCATCGTGCTCATCGACCTGGTCAACCAGTACCGCCGCCGTGGCCTGAACGTGCGAGAAGCTCTGATCGAAGGAACGTCGCGGCGCCTGCGGCCCATCCTGATGACGGCGCTCGCGACCATCTTCGCCCTCACCCCGCTGGCGATAGGTCTCACCGGGCACGGCTCGTTCATCTCGCAGCCCCTCGCGCTCGTCGTGATCGGCGGCCTGGTGTCGTCGACCGTGCTGACGCTGATCGTGCTGCCGACGCTGTACGGCCTGATCTACGGGTGGCTGGAGCGGCGCGCAGCGCGGCGCGGGGCGGGCGCCGCGTAGCGCTCGGCGTTCGGCGCTCGGCGCGCGGCCTGCAGCGCGGCGCGAGATGGCCCTCGTCGTCGGGTCGGCCGGCGCCGCCCGACGGCGAGGGCCATCTCGCGGCGGAGGACTCGGTTCTACCTCGGGGCGGCGGCGAGTTCCTGCGCTCGCTATTCGGGGGTGAGGCGTGTAGCGTGGGTTGGTCGGCTCGAGACACCGTGCTAGTTGCGCGGATGGGTTTGTGTTCCTGCTGTGCCTGCTCCAGGCACCAGGACAGTCTCCGGGGCCGGAATCGCAGCGATCCGCTGCGACGAATCACATATGTGAACGGTCCCTGGCCAATGGCGCCCGGGTGAATCCTCGCGTCATCGAGAACCCAGGAAGAACCATGTCTCCTTACGACAACTCTGCATCGCGCCCGCCCCGTGGAAAGGGCGAGCGACCCGGCTCCAAGAGCCCCAAGCACCGCGGCTTCCGCCCCGAGGCCGAGGGCGCTCCCGTCAAGAAGCGCTGGGACGCCGACGGCCGCGCTGCTCGCGCCGAGGGTCGTCCGGCCCGCGCCGAGGGCGGCCGCCCCAACTGGGAGCCGCGCAAGACCGGCGGCTCCAACCCCCGCTTCGGCGGCGGTGCCCGTGACGACCGCGACGCCCGCAACGGCGCTCGCGGCGGCGATCGCCCCTCGTACGACCGCGACTCGCGCCCCTCGCGCGGTGACGACCGCCCCTCGTACAACCGCGGCGGCGACCGCCCCGCCTACAACCGCGGCGGCGACCGCTTCGACCGCACCGACCGCTTCGGCGGCGGTCGCCCGAGCCGCGACGACCGCGCCCCCCGTTCCACCGACCGCGACGACCGTCCGGCCCGCGGCTACGACCGCCCCGAGGGCGGCCGCCCGGGCCGCGAAGACCGCGCCCCCTTCAAGAAGCGCGACGACTACGGCACCGGTCGCCCAGCGCGCTCGTTCGACCGCGACGACCGCTCCGCTCGCGGCACCGAGCGTCCGGCCCGCGGCGTCGACCGCGACGAGCGAGGCAACCGCCCGCCGCGCGACGACCGTGCGCCCCGCGGCTACGACCGCGACGCGCGTCCGGCCCGCTCGAACGACCGCGACGACCGCGGAGCCCGCAGCGACGACCGCGGAACCCGCAGCTACGACCGCCCCGCGCGTGGCGACGACCGCGCGCCCCGCAGCTACGACCGCAGCGATCGCCCTGCTCGCTCGTTCGACCGCGACGCCCGTCCGGCCCGCTCGTTCGACCGCAGCGATCGCCCGGCGCGCTCCTACGACCGCGACGACCGCCCCGCACGCCAGGAGCGCAGCAGCGACTTCTACCCGAAGCGCGACCACCAGCACTTCAGCCCCGAAGACGACGTCAAGCTCGAGAAGCTGCAGGCCGAGGTCGTCACGGCCGGCGACGTCGCGGGCAAGACCTGGGGCGACCTGGGTCTCGGCGACAACCTCACCCGTCAGCTGATCGCCATGGGCGCCCCGTCGCCGTTCCCGATCCAGGCGGCGACCATCCCCGACGTGATCGCGGGCAAGGACGTCCTCGGCCGCGGCCGCACCGGCTCCGGCAAGACCATCGCCTTCGGCGCTCCGCTGGCCGAGAAGCTCCTCGAGCACGGCGGCGCCAAGGACCGCAAGATGGGCCGCAAGCCCCGCGCGCTGATCCTCGCCCCGACCCGCGAGCTCGCGATGCAGATCGACGACACCGTGCAGCCGATCGCCCGCTCGGTCGGCCTCTTCACCACGCAGATCTACGGCGGCGTTCCGCAGCAGCGACAGGTGCACTCGCTCCAGCGCGGCGTCGACATCGTCATCGGCACCCCCGGCCGCATCGAGGACCTCATCGACCAGGGCAAGCTCGACCTGAGCGAGGTGACCGTGACCGTCCTCGACGAGGCCGACCACATGTGCGACCTGGGCTTCCTCGAGCCGGTGCAGCGCATCCTCCGCGAGACCGCCGACGTCACCCGCCACGGCGCCCGCGCCCAGAAGCTCCTGTTCAGCGCGACCCTCGACAAGGGCGTCGCCAAGCTGGTCGACGAGTTCCTGACCGACCCGGCCGTCCACGAGGTCGCCGGCGAAGACCAGGCCTCGGCGACGATCGACCACCGCGTGCTCCTGATCGAGCAGCGCGACAAGGGCGCAATCATCGAGCAGCTCGCGCAGGGCAAGGGCAAGACCCTCGTCTTCGCCCGCACCCGCGCGTTCGCCGAACAGCTCGCCGACCAGCTCGAAGACGCCGGAATCGCGTCGACCAGCCTCCACGGCGACCTGAACCAGTCGCGCCGCACGCGCAACCTGCAGCTGCTCACCTCGGGGCGAGTCAACGTGCTCGTCGCCACCGACGTCGCCGCCCGCGGCATCCACGTCGACGACATCGAGCTGGTCATCCAGGCCGACGCCCCCGACGAGTACAAGACGTACATGCACCGCTCGGGCCGCACCGGCCGCGCCGGCAAGGAGGGCACGGTCGTTACGCTGATCACGCGCGCCCGCCGCCGCCGCATGGAGGAGCTCCTCGACCGCGCCGAGATCAAGGCCGACATGATCGAGGCCCGTCCCGGCGATCGCCTGATCGACGAGCTCGCCGGCCTCTAGGCCCCACCCCCTCGAGACTCCAGCACCCGCTGATCCGGCACGCGCCGCACCATCGGGTGCTGGAGTCTCGTCGTACCGCGACCGTTCACGGCGGCGTGCCAGACTGCGCCCCATGCAGATCGTCACGTCGACCACGGCCAACGGAATCCTGACCAGCTCCGCCAGCGTCCCCGGGCGGTGCTACGGATCGATCGCCTTCGGCGTCGGCACCCGCGACGAGCCGGTGGCTCACCGCGGCATCAGCCACCTGATCCTGCACCTGATCGAGACGGCGATGGAGCCTGCCCTCATCCCCGCCGACGCGGCGCTCGACGAGGGCGCGCTGACGTTCAGCGCCTCCGGCACGACAGCCCAGGTGCTCCGCTTCTTCGAGACGCTCTCGGACGCCGTCCTGTCCCTCGGCAGCGTCTCGTCGTTCGAGCTGAGCCGGGCCAAGCGCCTCCTCGAGCTCGAGGATCCCGGCAGCGTCGCCTCCCCCGGCGTCGACATGCGCACCTTCCGCTACGGCCTCGGAGAACTCGGCCGCGCCGGCTTCGGCGAGCCCGGCGCCTCGGAGATCGGCAAGAAGGACGTCTCACGCTGGGCCGCCACCTGGCTCACCGCCGAGAACGCGGCCGTCGCCCTCACCAAGCCCATCACGGCCTCCTTCGACCTCGACCTCCCGTCGGGCCCCAAGCCGTTCCGCGGCACGGCTGTCGCCCGCCCCGGTACGCCCACCCTGATCGCGTCAGAGAACGCGGGCATCGGTGCGTCGATCGTCCTCCCCAGCACCGGGGCGCAGGAACTCGGGACCGCCGTCCACCTCGCCCTCCGCGACCGCCTCCGCGTCGAGGCCGGCCTCGCCTACTCGGTCGACTTCGACCTCACGCGGGTCTCCGACACGGAGTCGGCCCTGACCTACTCGTTCGAGCCGGCCCTCGCCGACATCCCCGAGGGGGTGAGGGCGCTGGTCCACGGCCTCCAGGACATCGCCGACGAGGGCGTCTCCGCGGCGGTCCTCACGCTGGCGGTGGAGCACGCGCGTCTGGCCGCGGCGAGCGACCCGGAATCGGTGGCCGCCCACCTCCGCGACGCGAACGGCGCCGCGCTCCGCGGCTTCGGGACGGCGACGCGCGAGGAGAGCATCGCGACGGCCTCGGCCTTCACCTCGGAGTCGGTGGCGGCGGCCGTCTCGGCGGCGCTCCCGTCGCTGCTCGTCGCGTTCGACGGGGCCGCCGACCTCGCGAAGGTCGCCATGTCGCTGAAGCTGCCGATCGACCCGTTCGACCTGCTGCAGGAGTCGACCGAGAAGACGTGGAAGAAGGCGGTCAAGGCCGGCGCACCGGTCTGGTCGGGGAGGAAGTCGGCTGGCGCCGAGGGCGTCGAGGCGATCGTCGCCGCCGATGCGGTGCTGTTCCGCGAGGACGACGTCGTCGCGGCGGTGCGGTTCGACGACCTGCTGATCGTGGGGGAGCGGCCCGAGGGCACGCTCGTGCTGGTCGACGCCGACGGCCGATGGGACGCCTTCCACGCCGGCGAGTGGAAGCGGGGAAAGGCGTTCGTCAAGGCGCTGCGGAAGGCTCTGCCGGCGGGCACGGTGGTGCCGTTCGCGGCCGTGGGTGCCTGAGGGGTCGGAGGGACGGCGAGGGGCAGTTCCTGCGCAGAGCGAGCCCGGGGCTGCCTCGGCTCAGAGGCGGTCGAGGATGCCGCGCGCGTAGTTGGCCTGCCCGGCGTGCTGAAGGCAGTCGTCGACGATGCTGACGAGGCGGGCACCGCGGGTGACCGGCGGGGTCCAGCCCTCGTCGACGATGTCGTCGAGGTCGGACTCGCCGACGCCGGCCAGGTAGGCCACCGACTTCTCGGTGACGGCGGCCAGGTAGCCGTTCAGCAGGTCGGGCGTCGCGACGACGCGTGCCACATCGCCGGCGCTCATTCCGTAGCCCATCTCGTCGGGGCCGAACGGGAGCTCGAAGCGGTCGTACCAGCCGTCGGCCGTCCACACCTGCTCGGTGCCGGCGAGGTCGGCGATCTGGACGTCCTGGCCGCGGGCCGTGTGCCAGGCCAGCCAGGCGATCGTGTTGGTGCCGGGGCCCGGGCGGGCGGAGAGCTGCTGGGCGTCGAGGTCGGCGGTCGCGCGCTCGATGAGGGCGGGGACGCGGGAGAAGGAGTCGGTGAGCAGCTCGGCGGGAGTCATGGCTCCACGCTACGACCGGCCGCCGACATGCGCCCGCCGGCGAGACCAGTCAGGCCGTGCTCTGGTCGAAGCAGTCGGACCCCTCCGAGAGGGCCACAGCGACGCCGCCGAAGAGGGTGGTCATCTCGGCGTAGTCCGACTCGGGGATCGCCTGCGCGAGGGCGCAGCGGTAGACGTCGGCGACGGTCTGCACGGCGCCGCGGCCGGCCGGGGTGAGAGCGAGCACGACGCTTCGGCGATCGGTGGGGTGAGCCGTGCGCTCGATCGTGCCTCCCGCCTCGAGTCGGTCGACGAGGCTCGTCGTGGCCCCGGTGGACAGCTCGAGGAACTCGGCCACCTGCTTGGGCGTGACGCCGTCGCCGGCCTCGGAGATGAAGAAGAGGGCGCGGATGTCGGTCGCGCCCATCGCGAGGGCTGTGCTCTGGTGGATGATGACGCGGCCGTGCTGGAGCTGCATGAGTCGGAAGGCCTTGAGGAGCGCGGTGAGCTGCTCCGCCGAGGTCGATGCGGGCGCGGTGGCCCCGCTGATGGTCATGGGTTCTCCTGCTGTCAGGGCGGCGGAGCGCTGCGTGCAGCTGATCGTCCGGAGCCGATGTCTCGATGATCGAGGTAGTCAATGCTAACCGACTACTCGATCATCGAGTCATCCCCAGAACTGGGGAGAGTCCGCCCGCCCGGGGCGCTCCGGTGCGAGGATTCAGGGATGAAGCTCGCAGAGGCCCTGATCAACCGGGGCGATCTCCAGAAGCGCATCGAGCAGCTCCGGGCCAGGATCCTGGCCAACGCCCGCTACCAGGAGGGCGAGGAGCCGGGCGAGGACGCCGCGGCGCTCCTCACGGAGGTGCAGTCGCTGCAGGACGCCCTCGAGCAGCTCGTCGTCGCCGTCAACCTGACGAACGCGTCGACCATCCTCGACGACGGGCGCACCATGACCGAGGCCCTGGCCCACCGCGACCTGCTGCGGACCCGGCACTCGATCCTCACGCAGGCCGCCGACGCGTCGGCCGGGGTCGGGGACTACGGCGGCTACCGGCAGCTCCGCAGCGAGCTGCGGCACCTCTCGGCCCTTCCCACGGCGCGTGTGCGCCAGCAGGCCGACGACGTCGCCCGGCGGCTGCGCGAGCTGGACGTGCTCATCCAGCAGGCGAACTGGGAGGCCGATCTCTCGGACTGATGAAAGCGACGACTCGTCCGGTGAGTCGGTAGGCGCCGATCGGAGCGAGCACGGAGCCGACGAGGCGGCGGTCAATCCGCCTCATGTCTCCGCGAGGGGCAGCGGGCCGCGCAAGCAGGCACACCTCAGCCCAGCACGTGGAACACGTGACACCTCAGGAGTCACACCTCATCACCCCGTGCTGGCCGATCGACGCCGAGGGTGGGATCGGGGCCTCACCGGGCGGAGAGTCGTCGCGCGCCGAGGCTGTGGACGATTTCCGATGCGTGTCGGAGGGGCTGGATACAGTGATGCCACCCTCCACGAAAGGCCTCCCCGCTTGCGCATCCTCCACACCAGCGACTGGCATCTCGGGCGAACCCTGCACGGCGTCGATCTGACCGAGCACCACGCGGCGTTCCTCGAGCACCTCGTCGAGGTGGTGCGCGAGAGGGCAGTCGACGTGGTCGTCGTCGCCGGCGACGTGTACGACCGGGCCGTGCCGGCGGTCCCGTCGGTGCGGCTGCTCTCCGACGCCTTCGCCCGGCTGAGCGACCTCGCCACCGTGATCGTGACGCCCGGCAACCACGACTCCGCGACCCGTCTCGGGTTCGCGGCAGGGCTGATGCGGCCGAGCCTGCGCATCCTCGCGTCGGTCGACGACGTGGCCGAGCCGGTGGTCGTCACGGACTCCGACGGGCCGGTCGCGTTCTACGGCGTCCCCTACCTCAATCCGGACGACGTCCGGTACGCGTTCGGCGCCGAGCCGCTCCCGCGCTCGCATGAGGCCGTGATGGCAGCAGCGCTCGCCGGCGTCCGCGACGACCTCGCCGGCCGGGACGGCGCACGGTCGGTGGTCGTCGCCCACGCCTTCGTGGTGGGCGGGGCGGCCAGCGAGAGCGAGCGCGACATCCGCGTCGGCGGGGTCGACTCCGTGCCGACCGGGCTCTTCGACGGCTTCTCCTACGTGGCGCTCGGGCATCTCCACGGGCAGCAGACGCTGCGCTCCGACAGGGCCGTGATCCGCTACTCGGGGTCGCCGCTGGCGTTCTCGTTCGGCGAGCGAACGCAGGTGAAGTCGACGACCCTGATCGAGCTCGCGGCGGACGGGAGCGTCGCGCTCGAGCAGATCACGGCACCCGTGCCACGACGGCTGTCCGAGATCACGGGCGACCTCGCCGACCTGCTCGACGGCCGTCACGACGACGTCGTCGACGACTGGCTCCGCATCTTCGTGACCGACGCGGTCCATCCCGCCGGGCTCCACGCTCTCCTGCGAGAGCGGTTCCCGCACGTGCTGGCGATTCAGCACGTGCCCACCGGCGGCCTCGCTCCGAGCGAGAGGCGGGCCATCGCCGTCGATGCCGACCCCGTCGAGATCGCGACCGGGTTCGTCGAGTACGCGGCGGGCGCGGCGCCGACCGGTGTCGAGATCGCCGTGCTCCGCTCCGCCTACGAGCGCGCCCGCTCGGCAGAGGCGAGCGACTGATGGACCTCCACCGCCTCACTCTCCGCGCCATCGGCCCCTACGCCGGCGAGTTCACCGTCGACTTCGCCGCGCTCGGCACGTCGGGCGTCTTCCTGCTCGAGGGGCCGACCGGCGCCGGCAAGTCCACCGTCATCGACGCGATCGTCTTCGCGCTCTACGGCTCGCTGGCCGGCGCGGCCTCAAGCGACGACCGCCTCCACAGCCATCACGCCGCCCGCGACGTCGAGCCGTTCGTCGAGCTCGTCTTCGAGACGCCGGTCGGCATCCACCGCATCCGACGCACCCCCGCGTGGGAGCGCCCCAAGGCGCGCGGCGAGGGCTTCACGCGCGCCAACGCGTCGGTCACCCTGACGAGGCTGGCCACGCCCGACTCGCAGGGCGGCGAGCCGGTGTCGTCGCGCGCGCAGGAGGTCGGCTCCGAGATCGTCCGGATCGTCGGACTGACCAAGGAGCAGTTTCTCCAGACGATCGTGCTGCCGCAGGGCGAGTTCGCGCGCTTCCTGGCGTCGACGGGAGAAGAGCGGCGCCTCGTGCTGCAGTCGCTGTTCGGCACCGAGGTCTACGACCGCACCACCGCCGAGCTCGTCATCGCCCGGCGCGACGCCCACGCGGCCGTGACCGCCGCCGAGACGGCTGTCGCGCAGGCGCTCGCGGGCCTTCGCGGCGCCACCGGCGACGACGGAGTCGAGGTCGCCGACGCACCCGATGCCGTCGCGCGCTTCACTGCGGCCGCTTCCTCGGGGGTCGACGCCCGAGAAGCGCGTCGAGCCGTCGCGGCCGCGGCCGAGGCCCGCCGTGTCGAGGCGGTCCGGCTGGTCGACGCGCTGGCGCGCCGCAGTCGTCTTCTCGCCCAGCAGCAGGAACTCGAGGCCGCCACCGCCGCTGCCGACACCGCGCGGGCTCGCCTCGCGTCGGCCCGCGCGGCCGCCCTCGTCGTGGCACCCGCCGCCGCACTCGCCCGATCTCGGGCCGAGCTCGAGGCGGCTGCTGCCGCTCTCGCGGCCGTCGAGCCTGCGTCCGGCACATCGGCTCCGCCCCTCGCGGCTTCCCCTCGGGTATCGGCTTTCGCTGCGTCTGTCGCTTCTCCTGAGGCGGGGCCGTCCTCGGTGCGCGACCTCGTCCTCCGCCGCGACGCGCTCCTCGCCGAGATCGCCACGCTTCGCGACGTCGCGCGCGTCGAGTCGGGGCTCGACGCTCGCCGGTCGGCCCTCAGCCAGTCGCGACAGACGCTGCAGACGGCGCGCGCCGACATCGAGACGACCGAGTCGGCGCTGGCCGAGCGGGCTGCGACCCGGGTCGAGCGGGTCGCCGCCCTCGACGACCTGCGTCGGCGCGTGGGCGACGTCGAGAAGGCGCGCTCCGAGTCCGCCGCCGCCGAGGTCGCCCTCGCCCGACTGAGTCGTCGCGACGACCTCGCGGCGCAGGTCGAGTCGATCGGTGCCCGCGTCGCACTGGCCGTCACGGCGGCGGGGGAGGCCGTGGCGGCCGAGGCCGAGCTCCGCCTATGCCGTATCTCGGGCATGGCCGGGGAGCTCGCACGCGATCTCATTCCGGGGGAGCCCTGTGTGGTCTGCGGAGCGGTCGAGCATCCGCACCCGGCCGGGATGCTCGACGAGCACCCGTCCGACGAGCGGATCGAGGAGGCCGCCGACGCAAGGGCTCAGGCTGAGGCCCGGCTTCGTGAGGTGCGCGGCGAGGAGAGCGCGCGTCGTGCGCTCCTCGACGACGCGAGCGCCGAGGTCGGCGATGCGACCGGCGACCAGCTCGCTGAGCGGCTCCGGGCGGCGACCGTCCGCCTGGCCGAGCTCGAGTCGGCGCGCGGCGAGCTCGCCACCGCCGAGACCGCGCTGGTCGCGTTCGACGATGAGACGACGGCGATGGCCACGGCCCTCGGCATCGCCCGCGAGGCGGCCCAGGGTCAAGCGGCCCGAATCGAGGCGGACGCCGAGGCGATCGACGCCGACACGGCTCGCGTCGCGGAGGCGCTCGACGGCCGCGCCCAGAGCTGCCGCGACCTCGTGTCCGCCCTCAATGCCGACGAGCGCGCCCTCGCGAGCCGAATCGCCGCCCGCCGTGCCCGTGACAGCGCCGCCGAGACCGTCGAAGCGCGTGCGGCCGAACTGGCGGGAGCCGTCGAGGCGTCGCCGTTCCCGAGCGCCGATGAGGCGGCGGCGGCCGTCCTCGGCTCCGCCCGGGAGGCCGAGTTCGCGCGGGTGGTCGCTGATCACGAGTCCGCCACCGCGATCGTCGCCGCAGGGCTCGCCGCCGCCGACATCGCGGCGCTCACCGGCGACGAGGAGCCCGGCCTCGAGGCCGCCACCGAGCGCGCCGACGCCGCCACGACCGCCCTGGCCGAGGCCGTCGATGCGGCCACCAGGGCGAGCGACCTGGCGACGCGGGCCACGACGGCGCTGCAGGCCGTCGACGCCGCCGTCTCGGCGCAGGCCGCCGTCGCCGGCGAGACCCGGGCGATCGTGCGGATGGCCGACATCGCCAGCGCCGCCGGACGCGAGAACCTGCGCGGGGTGACGCTCGGGACCTACGTGCTGCTCCGTCGGTTCGACGACGTGCTCGACGCGGCCAACGCCCGCCTCAGCGTGATGTCGAGCGGTCGCTACCAGCTCGAAGGGGCCGAGCGCGAAGCGGGCGCCCGCACCCGCAAGACCGGCCTCGCGCTGGCGATCCGCGACAACGCGACCGACACCACCCGCGACCCCAAGAGCTTCAGCGGCGGCGAGACGTTCTACGCCTCCCTCAGCCTCGCGCTCGGGCTCGCCGACGTGGTGAAGTCCGAGGCCGGCGGCATCGACCTCGGCACGCTCTTCGTCGACGAGGGGTTCGGCACGCTCGACCCCGAGACGCTCGACTCCGTGATGACCGAGCTCGGCAAGCTGTCGGCGGGTGGCCGCGTCGTCGGCATCGTGAGCCACGTCGACGAGCTCAAGCAGCGGATCGCCGACCGGATCGAGGTGCGGAGGAGGCCCGACGGGTCGTCCGTGCTCACGACGACGGCGGGGCGGTGAGGGGTGCGCCTGTCTTTCTGGCGACCGCCTCGAGTTCCTGCCAGGCACTGCCCTGCGCCCGCGGGGATTTCAGGGAGGATGGACGGATGACCATCCGATCGTTCGACCCCGCCGACACCGACGCGGTGGTCGCCCTCTGGCAGGAGGCCGGTCTGACCCGGCCGTGGAACGACCCGCGCAAGGACATCGAGCGCAAGCTGCGCGTGCAGGCCGAGCTCTTCCGCGTGGCCGTGGCCGACGACGGACGGATCGTGGCCACGGCGATGAGCGGGTACGACGGGCACCGCGGGTGGGTCTACTACGTGGCGGTCGCGGACTCCGAGCGGGGCACCGGGCTGGGCGCGCGCATGATGGCCGACGCCGAGGGGCTGCTGCTCGACCTCGGGTGCCCGAAGGTCAACGTGCAGGTGCGGGAGGGCAACGACCGCGTCATCGGCTTCTACGAGCACCTCGGGTTCGCGCCCGACAAGGCGATGGGACTGGGACGACGACTGATCGCAGACTGACCGGCTACCCTCGCCAGGTGAGCCACGCCTACCACCGGATGTTCCGCGCGCACACCGGGTACCGGTGGTGGAAGCCGCTGGTGGCCATCGCGATCGGCTTCGCGCTCTACTTCGGGTTCTCGCTCGTCTGGCAGCAGGGGCTCGTGCTGATCGTGGAGGCCGTCGGCGGACGTCAGGCGGGCGTCGACCTGGTCGACGCGGCGCAGCGCAACCCGCAGGACAGCTCGAACCCGCTCGTCATGCTGCTGACGCTGGGCGCGCTCGCGACGATGGTGCCCGCCGTGATCATCGCGGTCCGGCTGGCGGGCCTCGGCGGATGGGGTCAGCTGACCAGCGTCGTGGGGCGGCTGCGCTGGCGGTGGCTGGCGCGGTGCATCGTGCCCGGCGCCATCTTCATCGGCGTGAGCATCGGCCTGAACGTGCTGACCTCGTCGATCTGGCCCGAGCAGGGTGCAGTCACGGCGCCGGGGACAGCGACGCCGCCGGCCGCGCTGTTCGCCTCGATCGTGATCATCCTGCTCTTCGTGCCGCTCCAGGCGGCCGGCGAGGAGTTCGCCTTCCGCGGGCTCGCCATGCAGAGCCTCGGCTCGTGGGTGCGCTGGCCCGTCGTCGCCATCGTCGTGCCGGTCGTCGGCTTCGCGTTCGCGCACTCGTACAACGCGTGGGGCCGTCTCGACGTGTCGGCGCTCGGCATCGCCTTCGCGTACCTGACCTGGCGCACCGGCGGGCTCGAGGCGGGCATCGTGGCGCACGTGATCAACAACGTCGTCGTCTTCATCATCGCGGCGCCCGTCGTGCAGGTCAGCCAGAACGACGGCTCTCCGATCGGGGCCGGCATCACCGTCGTGTCGGCAGGCGTCTACGTGCTCCTCGTCGAGTTGCAGGCCCGCCGGCACAGCCCTCAGCGCACCGGTGGCGGCCCTGTGGAGAACGCCAGCGCGATGTCGGACGACCCTCGTAGACTCGCCCGGTGACCACGACCTCCGCCCCCGCTCCCGTCGGCCGCACTCCGCTCGACGTGCTCCACGACGTCTTCGGCTACGACGCGTTCCGGGGCAGCCAGGCCGCGATCATCGACCAGGTCGCGAACGGTGGCGACGCCCTCGTGCTCATGCCCACGGGCGGGGGCAAGTCGCTCTGCTACCAGGTGCCCGCGCTCGTGCGCGACGGGGTCGGCATCGTCGTCTCGCCCCTCATCGCGCTCATGCAAGACCAGGTCGACGCGCTCGAGGCGGTCGGCGTCCGGGCCGCCTTCCTGAACAGCACGCAGGACTCGATGCAGCGGGCCGGCGTCGAGGCGGCCTTCCGCTCGGGCGAGCTCGACATGCTCTACCTGGCTCCCGAGCGGCTGCGGCTCGAGTCGACGAAGCATCTCCTCGACCAGGGGCGAATCTCGCTGTTCGCCATCGACGAGGCGCACTGCGTCGCCCAGTGGGGTCACGACTTCCGACCCGACTACCTCGAGCTCTCGGTGCTGCACGAGCGGTGGCCCGATGTGCCGCGGATCGCCCTCACGGCGACCGCGACCGAGACGACCCACCGCGAGATCTCGACCCGCCTCGATCTCGACGGCGCCGCGCACTTCGTCGCCGACTTCGACCGGCCCAACATCCAGTACCGCATCGAGGCGAAAGACCAGCCGCTGAAGCAGGTGCTCCGCCTCATCCAGACCGAGCACCCCGGCGACGCCGGCATCGTCTACTGCCTGTCTCGCAACTCGGTCGAGAAGACCGCCGAGTCGCTCGTCGCCAACGGCATCCCGGCGCTTCCGTACCACGCCGGCCTCGACGCGGGCACGCGCCAGCGCAACCAGTCGCGGTTCCTCCGCGAAGACGGCATCGTCATGGTCGCGACCGTGGCGTTCGGCATGGGCATCGACAAGCCCGACGTGCGGTTCGTCGCCCACCTCGACCTGCCCAAGTCGGTCGAGGGCTACTACCAGGAGACCGGTCGCGCGGGCCGCGACGGCCTGCCCGCCACGGCGTGGCTCGCCTACGGGCTGCAGGACGTGATGCAGCAGCGCCGCATGATCGACCAGTCCGAGGGCGACGCCGCGCACCGCCGGCAGCTCACCGCTCATCTCGACGCGATGCTCGCGCTGTGCGAGACCGTCGAGTGCCGCCGAGTGCAGCTGCTCGCCTACTTCGGTCAGACCTCGACGGCCTGCGGCAACTGCGACACCTGCCTGACCCCGCCGACTGCGGTCGACGGCACGGTCCCGGCGCAGAAGCTCCTGTCGACGATCGTCCGCCTCAAGCGCGAGCGCAATCAGCAGTTCGGTGCCGGCCACCTCGTCGACATCCTCCTCGGCAAGCGCACCCCGCGCATGACGCAGCAGGGCCACGAGGCCCTCGCCACGTTCGGCATCGGCACCGAGCTGAGCGAGATCGAGTGGCGAGGCGTCGTGCGCCAGCTTCTCGCCCAGGGCCTCCTCGCGGTCTCGCCCGACGGCTACGGCACCCTCCTGCTGACGGACGCCTCCGGCGAGGTGCTCTCGGGAGCCCGGCCGGTCCGGCTTCGCAAGGAGCCCGAGCGCGTGGCGAGGTCGGTGCGCACCCGTCGGGGTTCCGGCGCCGCGGCCGTGACCGATCTGCCCGCCGAGGCCCAGCCGCTGTTCGAAGAGCTCCGCGCCTGGCGGGCCGCGACGGCTCGCGCGGCCGGAGTCCCCGCCTACGTCGTCTTCGGCGACGTGACGCTGCGCGGGGTCGCCGCCACGCGCCCCACCACGCTCTCCGCCCTCGCCGCCATCTCGGGCGTCGGCCAGAAGAAGCTCGAGACCTACGGCGAGGCGCTGCTCGAGGTGGTGGGCGGTGCTGGGGGTGGCGGTGCCGCTGGATCGGGTGGGGCTGGGGCCGGCTCTGCGTCTGTTTCTTCGTCGGGTGGTCGAGCGGCGCCGGGGCGCGGGCCGGCCGCCGCGCCGGTGACCAGCTTCGACCCCGAGCCGGAGTTCGACGACGGCGGCTGGCCCGACGCGCCGCCCGACGACCCGTACGACGAGGGAGTGCCGCCCGACGAGTGGCGGTAGGGCGGACGCGTTGGCGGTGGCCTGCGTGCACGCGCCAGTTCGTGCGTTCGTTCGCGTGTTCGCGCGCTAGCTCGCAAGGAAGTGTTGGGTAGACGTC